>JAZJZK010000001.1:0-47385 GCA_040389905.1 Gemmatimonadota bacterium
CGAAGTCGAGGGATCTGCACGTTCAGTCTGGGTTTGAGGTGCGGACCCCTCGACTCGCTGCGCCTCGTTCGGGGTGACAAATCCTGAATAAGGCTGTTTCAGAACGGACGCTACGCTACCTACCTAACTGTTTGACGCGCCGCCAGCAGCTGTTCCTGAAGCACTGTAGGCTCAGACGTCGGCACGTCGCACGAGTATCCGCGGCACACGTACGCCGTCGGCGTCGTATCTGATCGTCCCGCCAGCACCGCGAGCCCCGAGCCCGAACCCCCGGCCAGGACAAGCGACGGCACATACTCCCTCGCGACGACCGCCTGGAGCGCACCGAATAGCGGGTCCGACGCAGATCCGACGAGCGCCACCTCGATCGCCCCGTGAATCACCAAATCCGCCGCGCCAAGCGCGTGCCCGAATGCGGTGGGGTAGCGCGCCATCGGCTCCACCATTGTCTCGAGCATCGCCGCCGCGCGCGTGGTGTACAGCGGCACATCGAACAAATCACCGAGAATGAGCAGCAACTCGATCGCGAGGGACGTTCCACTGGGCACCGCGTTATCCGTGACATCCCGTGGTCGCGTCACCAGCGGTTCGGCGTCGATGGCGGTGTCGAAGAACGCCTGCGTCTCCTCATCCCAGAAGCGAGCGAGAATATCATCCGCCAACGCGCGCGCGCGTTCGAGCCACACGACATCGAACGTCAGTTGGTACAGCGCGATTGCGCCGAGTGCGACGGCCGCATGGTCCTCGAGCACGCCGGGGATTCTGGCTGTCCCGTTCTTCCATGACCGTAGCACCTGCCCGTCGCGCACGAGTTCGCGGAAGAGGAACGCACCGTTTCGCAGCGCAATGGCGCGGAGATCATCGTCGCCAAACGCGCGCGCCGCTTCGGCCACCGCGCGCAGCATGAGTCCATTCCATCCCGCCAGTATCTTCTCGTCACGCGCTGGACGAATGCGCCGCTCGCGCGCGTCATACAGAATTCGCACGGCGCGCTCGATGGCGGTGCGCAGTTCGGGCACGGTGACGTCGTGCGCCGCCGCCACATCGCCCATGGGGCGCGGGACGAAAAGAATATTGCGCCCCTCGAAGTTTCCGCCACGCGTCACGCCCCAATACGCCTTGAGCAGCGCCGCATCGTCACCGAGGAGTGTGTCGAGTTCACCCGCATCCCAGACGTAGTACCGTCCCTCGTGTCCCTCGCTGTCGGCGTCGAGGGACGAATAGAAGCCGCCCTCGGCTGACGTCATCTCACGCGACAGCCAGCCGAGTGTCTCTTCGGTGATGCGTCGGATGTCGTCATCGTGCGTCGCCTGCCAGAGGTGCGCGCCCAGGCGAACGAGGAGCGCATTGTCATACAACATCTTTTCGAAGTGCGGTACGAGCCAGTACGCGTCGACGCTGTACCGCGAGAACCCACCGCCGACCTGGTCGTAAATGCCTCCTCGCGACATCTGGTCGAAGGTGTGACGCACCATGTCAAGGCACGCCTCATTTCCGGTGCGCGCCCATTGGCGCAGCGCAAAATCGAGCGTCATCGTCGGCGGAAACTTCGGCGCGCCGTCGAATCCACCGAATCGCGGCTCGTATCGCTGCTGCAGTGACGCGACCGCTCGGTTCAACAACGCCGCATCGAGCGAGCCTGTGGCCCGCGTGCGCTCCGTGCTGGCGGCGTACAACTCGCGCATCTGCGCCGCCGTGCGGCTGATGGCGTCCGTCCGGCTCGTCCACGCGTCCGCGATCCCGAGCAGCACCCGACGGAAGCTGGGATGTCCGGGCCGATCCTCGGGTGGGTAGTACGTGCCGCAGAAGAAGGGTTCCCCCTCCGGGGTCAGGAACGCGGTCATCGGCCAGCCGCCATGACCCGTCATGGCCTGGGTCGCCTGCATGTAAATGGCATCGAGATCAGGCCGCTCTTCGCGGTCCACCTTGATGCAGACGAAGTGCTCGTTCATGAGCGCGGCGACGGATTCATCCTCGAATGACTCCCGCTCCATCACATGGCACCAGTGACACGCCGCGTACCCGATGCTGAGGAGGATCGGCCGGCGCTCGTCGCGCGCCCGCGCGAGTGCCTCGGCGCACCAGGGCCACCAATCCACTGGATTGTGCGCGTGCTGGAGGAGATACGGGCTGGTCTCGTTGGCGAGGCGATTGGCCATGCAGGCAAGCTAATAGCTCGCTTCGGCGCTTCGCGCCGAGCTTGACCGCTTTTGTCCGTCCAGCGAGCGTCAGCGAGCGGGCCGTCCACCGAGCGAAGCGAAGGAGCCCTCAAGCTGGCGCGTCAGCGCCCAGCGGACCGTCAAGCGAGCGAGAGCGAGCGGGCTTAAATTCACCAGCGTGAAAACTCCCCGTCTCCGTCCCTTTCAAACCGGCGTCGTCACCGTCGCCGCGGTCGTTCTCCTCTCCGCGCTGCTGCCGCTCGCTCCCGTTCGCGACGCGGCCACGCTCGGGCTCGTCCCTGAGGTCACGCTCCACCGCCCCATGGCGTACGTCGCGATGGCACCGGTGTCGAACGTCCTCGACGTGCTGACGCTGTTCACCGTTCGCCAGCACATCGCACTGTTGCTGACGATCATCGTTTGCTACGGAATCTGGTGGTGGCGCGCCGGCCGACTGACGCTCCGCGCGTTGCCCCCCACTCGCCGCGCGCTCCGCGAAATCGCTCGGCTGGGCGTCGGCCTCGTCGTGTGGCTCGCAGTGTACCTCGGCGTGACGATCATGCCGAGGCCGATGGCGCAGCTCGAACCTGCGTCGGACATCGTGGCAGTCGATTTCCACGCACACACCAAGTATTCACACGACGGCCGCTCGGACTGGACGGCGGAAGACGTCCGTGCGTGGCATCGCGATGCAGGCTTCGCCGTCGCGTACATCACCGACCATCGCACCTTCGAGGGCGCGCGTGCGGGCTGGGCCAACAATCCCCAAACCGCAGGCACGGGGACAACGCTCCTTCCGGGAATCGAAGTCGTCTGGCGCGGCGAGCACGTCAACGTCCTCGATGCCGACCGCATGTATCAGGGCATCCTGACGGATGATCTGCGTGACATCGACGAAAAGGCGCTGGCGATGGCGAGCGTGCTTCCGAAAAACGAACCCGTCGTGATCGAGACATTACCGGGCAATCCCGACAAGGCGCTGGCCGCCGATGGCTCGGGAACCGCCGGCATCCGTGCGATCGAGCTGATCGACGGATCACCGCGCGGCCTCGGACAAACCCGCCGCGAACGCGCGAGCATCGTGCATCGAGCGGACAGCCTCAACCTCGCGCTCGTTGCCGGGAGCGATCATCATGGGTGGGGCCATACGGCCGCCGGGTGGACACTGATATCTCTCACTGATTGGCGCGGCATGGGGCCTGAGGATCTCTCGGTGCAGATCAGCCGGATCTTTCGCGCGGGCGGGCGGGGTTCGACGCGTGTCGTCGAGCGCGTCATCGCCGACACCGATGGCCCAATCGCTCTGCCGTTCACCGTGCCGCTCGTCGCGTGGAAGATGTTTCGCACCCTGTCCGGCGATGAGCGAATCGTGTGGCTCGCATGGCTGGCCATGCTCTATCTGCTCTGGCATCTGCGGGAGTCGCGGCTGCGCGATCGGTTGACGCGCGCCGCCTGACCTGATGACGCCGCACCCCGACGCGCTCGGTCGCAACACCGACGACGCGCGGCATTTTCGTGGCGCGGTTGCAGTGATTCTCGCTGCAGCCGTCATCCGGCTGGTGTTTGCGGCGCTCTTGCCGCTCTTTCCCGACGAGACGTACTACTGGGAGTGGTCACGCCGCCTGGCGAGCGGATACTTCGATCACCCGCCTGCGATCGCGCATCTGATCGCAGCGGGAACTGCACTCGCGGGGCTCGTCGGCGCTGAACCGTCACCATTCGTCATTCGATTCTTTCCCGTCGTCGCCGGCGGCGTGGCATCCTACTTCGCCGTTTTGGTCGCACGACAGATCGGTGGAGGGCGCGCTGCACAGACCGCGGCGATCCTGTTTTCCCTCATGCCATTGGCCGCGACCGGGCTCGTACTGGCGACGCCGGATGCACCGCTGTTGGCCACGAGCGCGGCGGCACTTTATGCGGTGGTGCGCGCGATCGACGCACCAGCGCGCTCGGCGCTTGGCCTTCGTTGGTGGATCGTCGCAGGGCTGTGGCTCGGGCTGTCGTTCTCGTCCAAGTACACGAGCATCCTGCTGCCCATGACCGTTATGGCCGCACTGCTGCTTCGACCTTCATTGCGAACGCGCCTGCGCGAGCCGGGTCCCTGGCTCGCGGGCGCGGTGGCCACGATGGTGTTTCTGCCGGTGCTGTCCTGGAACGCACATCACGACTGGATCTCGTTTCGCTTCCAGCTCCAGCATGGGTTGGGTACCCCTCCGAAAGGTTCGGCGATCAAGCGCGAGCTCGACCTCCTCGGCGGACAGCTGGGGCTGGTCTCGCCAATTCTCTTCGTGCTCGCGGCGCATGCAGTGTGGCGCGCGGTCAGGCGGCCCATCACTGACGTGCATTTCCTGCTGGCGATGGTGGCAGTTGGGAGTTGGGTCTTTTTCGTTTACAGTGCGATGCGTCGTTCCGTGGAAGCGAACTGGCCGGCCCCTGCGTATGTGCCGGCGCTCGCGCTGCTCGCAGCGCTCACTCGCACAGACTCGTACGACCGCTGGCTCCGCCGCGGGATCGCGCTCGCGGCTGTCCTGGTATTCGTGATATACGTGCACTCCCTCGTGCCGATTCTTCCATTGCCGGCGCGCAGAGACCCTGTGGCACGAAGTGCCGGCTGGGACGGCCTGGCAGCGCCAGTGCAGGCCGTGCGCGCATCACTCGGCGCACGCACGCACGTCGCAGCGGATCGGTATCAGGACGTCAGCGAACTCGCATACCATCTGCCCGATCGGCCACTCGTCTTTTGTACCTGTCTCTCGGGCCGCCACAATCAATATGAGATCTGGCCGTCGTTTCCTTCGGTCGGGCAGCCGGGCGACAATCTCGTCCTCGCTCTGGAGGATACCTCGGCGTCGGCGGGTTCACCTGCGAAGCTGGGGCCCTATTTCGACCGTGTGACGCGCGGCAGCCTCGCGCCGCTCATGCGCGGGGGCGATACCGTTGCGATGCGGAGAATCTGGACGCTCGAGGGCTATCGGGGGGGCTGGCCGGTTGGGCGCTAGCGAAAAAATGATTTCTTCGGTGAGGCGCCGCAGAGGCACCTCGCCGTCGAGGTTTGAAGAAAACGAATTTCGTGCTCATGCTTAATCGCTTTTTTTCTTTTCCATCCGCTCAATCCGCGTTCAATGTGCCGGCGCAGCGGTGCTGAGCAACCCTGCTGTCGCGGATGGCGAGTGGCGTGCAGCTGCCCTCTACCGCCGTTTCCCCGCGAACCCCGCCCGAACCGCAGCCAGCAGGTCGACTAACGTCTGCTTTTCTGCATCGTCGAGATTCCCCAGCGCTACCTCATTGGCCGCGTCCACTGGCTCGTCGAGTTGGGCGAGGAGACGAAGGCCCGCCGGAGTAATCTGGCAGAGCACCTGGCGGCGATCTGGCGTCGACCGCTCGCGCACCACATGCCCGGCGCTTTCCAGCTTGTCGAGGAGGCGCGTGATTCCCGCGGCTTCCTCGATCATTCGGTCCCGGATGGCCAGAGTCGGTAATCCAACGGTGCCCGCGCCGCGGAGAATTCGCAGCACGTTGTATTGCTGGATGGTCACGCCGCTGCCTTCGACCACTTGGGACACATGGCGCTGGACAACGGCCGCCGTCCGCAAAACACTCACAAGCGCTTCGTGCGCAGGCGAGGTAAATGGACGAGTCTGTTTCAGCTCGTCACGCAGCGCGCTCGTTTTTGTCGGCATTCTTCGTACCGGGTCCGATGTCTTGCCCCCGCCGCATCTTCGCGCCGAAACTCATTGACTCGACACCAGAATGTACGGTGGTGTATCGCGACTCGTTGAACTGTGACGAATGTCACGTTACGCCACGAGGCGCTATTATCACGCAACGAGACCCGCACCCATTTCACCAAACTTTACGATGACTGCTGTTCCTCACGATCTCGATGCGTATCTGAGCGCCAACGAGGAGCGAATTCAAAGCGAGCTCTTCGAATACCTTCGCATTCCAAGCGTCAGCGCTCGATCCGAGCACGATGTCGACACCGCCCGCGCAGCAGAGTGGACAGCGGCATCACTTCGCTCGGCTGGACTCTCCGCCACCGTTCATCCGACGAAAGGACACCCCGTGGTGCTCGGTGAATGGCGCGGCGCGCCCACTGGTGCGCCAACCGTGCTCATCTATGGGCACTACGATGTGCAGCCAGCCGAGCCACTGGAACTCTGGACCTCTCCCGCATTCGAGCCCACCGTACGCGACGGACGCGTTTACGCACGCGGCTCCGTCGATGACAAAGGCCAACTGTTCCTCCACATCAAGGCGCTCGAGGCCCACCTCGCCGTTCGAGGAACGCTTCCGGTGAACGTGATCGTGCTCGCCGAGGGCGAAGAGGAAGTCGGCAGCGCAAATCTGGCATCGTTCGTCGAATCACACGCTGGCGAACTCGGCTGTAGTGCCGTCATCATCTCCGACTCCGCCATGTTTGCACCAGGGCTGCCAAGCGTCCTGTCATCGCTGCGTGGGCTCGCATATTTCCAAATCGATGTGCAGGGCCCTGCGCAGGACCTGCACTCTGGCAGCTACGGCGGTGCGGTCGTGAATCCCGCCATGGCACTCGCGAGAATTCTCGCGACGCTACACGAAACAGACGGCCGAGTCGCCATTTCAGGTTTTTATGATGGGGTCTCGCCGTGGGACGATCGTGTACGCGACCAGATGCGCAGCCTCCCATTCGACGAGGAACATTTCCGCCAGGAGACCGGCGCCCCCGCACTCGGTGGCGAGAGTGGATACACGGTGCTGGAGCGCCTCTGGACGCGCCCGACGTGCGAAGTCAACGGGTTGCTGAGCGGCTACACTGGTGAAGGCGCGAAGACCGTCCTCCCGGCGAAGGCGATGGCCAAGGTCAGTTGCCGGTTGGTCCCCGATCAGGACCCGGCCGAGATCGAGCGGCTCATGGCGGCGCATGTCGCGAAGGTCGCCCCGGACGGAGTCACGGTCACCGTCACCCACCTGCACGGCGGGCGTCCGTGGCGGGCGGAGCTCACGGGACCACTCTTCGACGCAGCCCGCCGGGCACTGGGGGCGGCGTTCGGCCGAGAGCCGGTCATCACCGGGGAGGGCGGGTCGATTCCCGTCGTCGGGGATTTCACCCGGATTCTCGGAGCACCGGTACTCTTGGTAGGTTTCGGCCTGCCCGGAGAGAATGCACACGCGCCGGACGAGTGGTTGAGTCTCGAGAACTTCACGACGGGAATGCGGGCGATTGCCACGCTCTGGGATGAGCTGGGCGCGTCTCCCTCCACGACCTGAGTCGTACTCGCACCCGCACTTTCGAATACAGGAGAACAGCAATGGCCAAGTTGAGCCCGACCGAGTGGATCTGGCATGATGGTGAGTTCATCCCATGGAAGGACGCCACGGTTCACGTGCTCGCGCATTCCATGCAGTTCGGGTCGTCGGCGTTCGAGGGCATTCGCTGTTACGGCACGCCGCAGGGCCCGGCGATCTTCCGGCTCGAGGACCACCTCCAGCGGCTGATCAACTCCTGCAAGATCTACCGGATGGACGTGCCCTACTCGGTGGACGAACTGGTGGCCGCCAACTGCGAATTGGTCGAGCGCAACGGGTTGGATTCCTGCTATCTCCGCCCGATGGTCATCCGTGGCTACGGTGCAGCGGGCATGGTGCCCTTCGACAGCCCAGTCGAGGTATTCCTCCCATGCTGGCCGTGGGGCGCCTACCTCGGCGACCACGCGATGGAAAACGGCGCGGATGCCTGCGTCTCGAGCTGGCACAGAATGGCGCCGAACACCACGCCATCGATGGCCAAGGTCGCCGGCAACTATCTCGGCGGCCAGCTCGTCAAGATGGAGGCGCTCGCCAATGGGTATGATGAAGCCATTGCACTCGGGCCCGACGGCTTGATCAGTGAAGGCTCTGGCCAGAACGTGTTCATCGTCCAGCGTGGTGTCGTGTTCACCACGCCGATGAACGGCACCCTGCTCCCGGGTATCACGCGCGACACCATCATGACGCTGGCGCGTGACGCAGGGCTGGACGTGCGAGAAGGACCGCTCCAGCGCGAATTGCTCTACACCTGCGACGAGATCTTTCTGACCGGAACGGCATCGGAGGTGACGCCGGTTCGCAGTGTCGACAAGATCAGGGTCGGCATCGGTCGGACGGGCGAAGTGACGAAGCTGCTCCAGCGCACGTTCCTCGATCTCGTCCAGGGTAAGTCGGAAGACAAGTACGGTTGGCTGTGCCACGTGAAAGCGGAGCGCGCAAGCGCGACGTAAGAGGCAGCGTGCACGCGCTCTTCCTCTTCCTAGCGGTCGTCGGGGGCTCGATCGGGGTGCTCCAAGCCCTCGGCGCGTTAGTCGGAATTGTCGGGCACGACGCGCCTGACCAGGTGGCGGAACATCAGCTGGACGGAGGGCATCCGGCCGTTGGCGCAGGGACGACGCTCGACGTCTTCCATTTTCGCAGTGTGCGCGCGATCGCGGCCGGTGTCGCCTTCATGGGGCTCGGCGGATTGTTGGCGTTACGACAGTTCAGTGGCCCGATTGCGCTGGCCCTCGCGCTGCTGCTGGGAGTGGCGATCTACCTGTTCGTCGCTTTTGTCATGCGTGGCTTTACGCGGTTGGAGGCTGACGGCTCCATTCGCGCCGCGCACGCAATCGGCTGCTCTGCGACCGTGACGCTCCCCGTCGGCGGAGAGCACCGCACGGGAAAAGTGGCGCTGGTCCTTGGCGGGCGGCACGTTGAGTACCCGGCGATCCTCTCGGAGAGTGCGCCCGCCGACACCCGCCTCGTTTCCGGCACGCGGGTCCAGATTGTGGACGCAAGCGATGATATGACGCTATCGGTGGTGCCGCTTCCTTAGCAACTTCGGGTGTCGAAGAAGTTCAGGCACACCCCAATCGCCACCATCATGGACAACGTCAGCTCTCTCCCCGCCGCCGTACTCATAGGTGCGGCGTTCGTCATTCTTCTCGTTAGCCTGGCGCTGCTCTTTGTCAGCCGGTACGTCCGATGCCCGGCGAACAAGATTCTCGTGATTTCGGGTCGCGTTGGCGGCACCGGCGCGGCAAAATGCATTTCTGGTGGGGGCACGTTCATCTGGCCCGTGGTTCAGGAGTATGCGTTCCTCGAACTCGATCCCGTTCGCATCGATGTAAAGCTCCCCGATGCGCTTTCACTCGAGAACATTCGCATCAGTGTGCCGTCGGTCTTCACCGTCGCCATCGCCACCGAGGAGAGCGTCCGCCAGAACGCGGCGATTCGTCTCCTCGGCCTGACGCACGAGCACATCGAAGCCACGGCGCGCGATATCATCATCGGCCAGCTGCGTGCCGTCATCGCGACGATGAGCATCGATCAGATCAATCGGGATCGCGAGGCGTTCCTCCAGCGCGTGCAGCACCAACTCGAGCCGGAGTTGATGAAGGTCGGGCTCACGCTCCTCAACGTGAACATCCAGGACCTGCGAGACGAGTCCGGCTATCTCGAAGCGCTCGGTAAGCAGGCCGCGGCGCAGGCCATTCAGAAGGCACGCGGCGATGTGGCCGATCAGGAGAAGGAAGGGGCCATCCGTGTTGCCAATGCGGAGCGAGAACAATCGGTGAGCGTCGCGTCCGCACAGAAGGACCGCGATATCGGCCTCGAAGAGGCGAGCCGAGAGCGCGCCGTGCGCATCGCCGCGATCCAGAAGGAGCAGAGCGTTGGCGAGCAGGCCGCCGGCTTCGAGCGCGACGTGGCAGTAAAGGAGGCGGAACGGTCGAAGCGTATTGCCGTCGCGGCGGCGGATGCCGCCGCGATCGCCGGCGAAGCGGAATCGCAGGCCAAGGTCGTTCGCACGCAGGCGACACTCGCCATCGCCCGTGCGGAGGCCACCCAACAATCCGAAGTCGCCCAGCGCACCGCCAAGGCGGAAATCGAGCGCGTGGAAAACGAAGCACAGGCGCGTGCAGCGATCGCGCGCGCGGATCGCGTCGAAGCGGAACGACGCGCCGAGTTCGAAGCGCCGGCCAAAGCCGAGAAAGCGCGAATGATCGTGCAGGCTGAGGCCGACGCGGAACGCGTCAAGATATCCGCGATGGCGGAAGCGCAGGCAACGTTCGCGCGTCTGGACGCCGAGGCGCGCGGAAACCTGTCCATCATGGAGAAGAAGGCCGAGGGACTTCAGAAGATGGTGGCTGCGGCCGGCGGCGACCCGAATGCGGCATATCGCCTCCTGTTCCTCGAGCAGATGCCACAAGTCACGCAGACGCTGGCGGGAGCGATCTCCAATATCAAGTTCGACAAAGTCGTCTTGTGGGGCGGCGCCGGTGCGAATGGAGCGCAGGCGGGCGTCAGCGGCTTTGTCGAGGATCTCGTGAAAGTGCTGCCTCCGCTCATGCAAGTGGCCGAGGAAATCGGTGGTGTGCAACTGCCGGGCATGTTCGGGAAGCGAGCGAGCGACGGCGTGGCGCTTCACGCCGCGGACTCGACCTCGACGACCTGATCGGATTCGCCCATACATGATCTCACGTCGGCAGTTCCTTTCGGCGATCGGGGCACTGGCCGCAGTGCCCGTGTTCGTGCGGTCGACGCAGCAACAGAACGACGGACGTATCCTGGCGCGCGTTCGGAAGCCGACCAAATCCATTGCGCCTGGCGAACACGCGCTTCCCCTCAAACGAGGCCGCCCGACGTTGTTGTACGTTCCGCCGTCGTACAAGACGGACGTGCCGGCCCCCATTGTCGTCGTACTGCACGGCGCAACGGGGGCCGGCGTCAACCAGCTCGCCCGGTACCGAGCGTACGCGGAGCAGTTCGGAGCAGTCGTGCTCGCCCCAAGTTCCGAGGGCGTCACATGGGACGCGATTCGCGGCGATTTCGATGCGGACTGCTTGCATATCGACGCGGCGCTGGACTACGTGTTCGATCGCTGCGCCATCGATGCAACCCGAGTCGCCATCGCGGGATTCTCCGATGGTGCGAGCTACGCGCTCTCGCTGGGCCTGATCAATGGACAACTCTTCACGCATGCGGTCGCGTTTTCGCCGGGCTTCATCATACCCGGTGAGCGCGCGCGCAAGCCTGCGATCTTCATTGCCCACGGAACACAGGATGAGATTCTCCCGATCGATCGTTGCGGGCGGCCGATCGCCCGCGATCTCAGGGCCGCGGGCTACGCCGTCGATTTTCGCGAGTTCAACGGCGGACACCAGATGCTCGAGACGATGATGCCCGATGCGGCGACATTCATGAGGTGGAAGAGCTGACCATTCGGAAAAGCGAGCTGCGCCGCGGTGTCGCGCAACCCTCTTCCCACACCGGCGTCGCGCCCCGTACTTTTGCGAAACCACTCCACTGGAGACACGCGCTCGATGGCCCAGCAAGTCGTTCAGCTCACCCGTCGCAAGTTCGGCGAAACCATGCGACGGGACGCATGGTGGGTCCCGCAAGTCGGCGCCTTCGTCATCCTCAGCTCGTTTCTCGCCTACGCCACGTGGGCGGCGTTCCAGAACGCGCACTTCGAGTTCGGGTCGTACCTCTCGCCGTTCTACTCTCCGCTCATCGTCGGTGATTCACCGCACGCGTGGTTCAAGCAGGCGCCGTGGTTCATTCCGGCGATCTCGCCCGCGCTGTTGATTCTGCCGTTCCCCGCCGGTTTTCGCTTCACCTGCTACTACTATCGCGGCACGTATTACAAGGCGTTCTGGGCAGATCCGCCCGGTTGCGCGGTGGGTGAGCCGCGAAATTCCTATCTCGGTGAACGGCATCTCCCGCTGATCCTCCAGAACGTGCATCGCTACTTCCTGTACGCGGCGCTGCTCTTTCTGGTCATCCTCGGACTCGATGCGTACCGAGGCTACTGGTTCGCCGACGCGAGTGGCGTGAAGCACTTCGGTATCGGCATCGGGTCACTGGTGTTGACGATCAATGTCTGCCTGCTCAGCGGCTACACCCTCGGCTGCCACTCGCTCCGGCATCTCGTCGGTGGCTATCTCGACCGGTTGTCGGGGCGTCCGCTGCGCCAGAAGACCTACGATTGCGTGAGCTGCCTCAATCGCGGTCATATGAACTGGGCGTGGGCGAGTCTGTTCTGGGTGGCGTTCTCGGACATCTACGTTCGCCTGTGCTCCATGGGGATATGGAGTGACTACAGGATTCTCTGACTGCGACTGACGTACTCGGTACCGAGTACAACCACAAACGTACGAAGTACCCGGAACCGAGTACTCTGACTGGCACATTGGCTAAGAGGAGCCATCAGAAAGTGGTTGGCGCTAGAAGGCTTCTGCTAAGAGCGGCGTCTGGAGGTGGTACGGCGTTTGTAGGATCGAGGGCTCCTTTTGAGTTGGATGCCAGTCAGGGTACAGGGTTCCGGGTACCTCGTACGTTAGGGGTTGTACTGAGTACCGATGTACGGCGGTTAAGCAGTTCCCAATTTTACGATCTCGAACGATTAAATGGCTGAATACCAGACTGTAGATCACGACGTTCTCATTATCGGCGCCGGCGGTGCGGGGCTCCGCGCCGCTGTCGAAGCCGCGTCCACCGGCCTCAAGGTCGGCGTCGTTTGCAAGTCGCTGCTCGGCAAGGCGCACACGGTGATGGCCGAGGGCGGCGTCGCCGCGGCGATGGCGAACGTCGACGACCGTGACAACTGGAAGGTGCACTTCGCGGACACGATGCGGGGCGGCCAGTATTTGAACAACTGGCGAATGGCGCAGATCCATGCGCAGGAAGCGCCGGCGCGAGTCAACGAACTCGAGGCCTGGGGCGCGCTCTTCGATCGCACCGACGATGGTCGCATCCTTCAGCGCAATTTCGGCGGGCACCGGTATCCGCGACTCGCGCACGTCGGTGACCGCACGGGCCTCGAGATGATCCGCACGTTGCAGGATCACGGGATCCACTCCGGCATGGACGTGCACATGGAGTGCACGGTGCTCACGCTACTCAAGGACGGAGGTCGCATCGCCGGCGCGTTTGCCTACGATCGTGAACGCGGACGCTTCAAGGTGTTTCGCGCGAAGGCGGTGGTCATGGCCACCGGTGGGATCGGTCGCGCGTTCAACATCACGAGCAACAGTTGGGAGTACACCGGCGATGGACAGGCGCTCGCATATCTCGCCGGGGCCCAATTGCAGGACATGGAGTTCGTCCAGTTCCACCCGACGGGCATGATCTGGCCGCCGAGTGTTCGCGGCATTCTCGTGACGGAAGGTGTGCGCGGCGAAGGCGGCGTGCTGCGGAACAAGGAGGGCAAGCGCTTCATGTTCGACAACATTCCCGACAACTACAAGCCGCAGACGGCTGACAACGAAGAGGAAGGTTGGCGCTACACGCAGGGCGACAAGAGCGCTCGGCGTCCCCCCGAGCTGCTCACCCGCGACCACGTGGCGCGCATGATCGTGCGCGAGGTGAAGGAAGGACGCGGCACACCGCACGGTGGCGTCTATCTCGATATCTCGTGGATCAAGGAAAAGCTTCCCAACGCCGCGGAGCACATCAAGAAGAAGCTGCCGAGCATGTATCACCAGTTCATGCAGCTCGCGAACATCGACATCACGAAGGAAGCGATGGAGATCGGGCCTACCACGCACTATGTGATGGGCGGCATTCGCGTCGATGGCGATACGCAGATGTCCAACGTGCCTGGCCTGTTCGCGGCAGGCGAGTGCGCTGCGGGCCTGCACGGCGCGAACAGGCTCGGTGGGAATTCGCTCTCTGACCTGTTGGTATTCGGCAAGCGCGCCGGCGAATACGCCGTGGAGTATGCGCGCGCGAACTCGACGCCATCGATCGACCAAGGCGAAGTCGAGGAATCAGCGCGCCGCGCACTCGCGCCCTTCGAGCGCGGAGGAGCGGAGGGTCCGTATCAAGTGCAGGAAGCACTACAGACCACGATGCAGAATCTTGTCGGCATCGTTCGCACCGCGTCCGAAATGGAACGCGCCCTGTCAGAGCTCGAGGTGCTGAAGGCTCGCGCCGAGAAGGTCGGCGTCCCTGGCAATCGCGAGTACAACCCGGGGTGGCACACGGCGCTCGACCTGCGACATCTCATGATCGTATCGGAAGCCGTCGCCAAATCGGCGCTCGCGCGGAAGGAGAGCCGAGGCGGACACTTTCGCGATGACTATCCCGACAAGGATCCCGCGTTCGGCACGTTCAATCACGTCGTGCAACGTGGCGCGGATGGGGAGATGCAACTGTCGCAGGCCACCATTCCTCCAATGCCGGACGACCTTCAAGCGATCATCAAGGAGAACGTTTCGTGACCGCACCACACTCGGGCTCCACGACGCCGGGCGTCGCGGTCGATGCATATACGGCGGCGCAGGCCGCACAGGATGCGGCTGTCGGACATCAATCGCGCAACTTCAAGCTGTGGCGCGGTGCCGATGGCGTCGGTGAGTTCAAGGACTACACGACAGAGACGAACGACGGAATGGTCGTGCTCGATGCCATTCACCAGATCCAGGCGGAGCAGGCGAACGACCTCGCGGTGCGCTGGAACTGCAAAGCCGGTAAGTGCGGTTCGTGCTCGGCGGAAATCAACGGCAAGCCCAAGCTCATGTGCATGACTCGGCTCGATGAGCTTCCTGCCGATGAGCCGGTGACCGTGGAGCCGATGCGGGCGTTCCCACATGTACGTGACCTGGTCACCGACGTGTCGTGGAATTTCCGCGTCAAGCCGCGCATCCAGAAGTTCACGCCACGTCCACCGGACAACCCCGACGGCACGTGGAAGATCGACCAGCGCGACGTCAACCGCGTGCAGGAATTCCGGAAGTGCATCGAGTGCTTCCTCTGCCAGGACGTCTGCCACGTCCTTCGCGATCACCACAAGCACGAGGAATTCGTCGGTCCGCGCTTCCTCGTGTACGCCGCGGCGCTGGAAATGCATCCACTCGACGTTGCGGATCGCACCACGGAGCTCAAGGACGCCTTCGGCATCGGGTATTGCAACATCACGAAATGCTGCACGAAAGTCTGTCCGGAGCATATCACCATCACGGACAACGCCATCATTCCACTCAAGGAACGTGTGGTCGACAAGCACTATGATCCGTTAAAAGCGCTGGTGCGACTCGTCCGCGGCACGAAGAAGTAGACGGAGACATCATGGAAACCGGAGTCGCGCTGAAGAGTATTTCCCACGAGGCCATTCCACGCGCCGTCCAGAAAGCGGAGCGCTACCGGCTGCTCAATCAGTCGTGGGCAACGGAGAGCATCTGCCTCGACATTCTCGAGATCGAGCCGGGACACCAGCAAGTGCTGGTGATGCTCCTGCTCTCGCTCACCGATCAATTCGGCGCGCAGCCCCGGGAGCTGGCGTTGCGTGCGCGCGCCGTGCTGGAGCGCCTCACCGACCCATACCAGAAGTTCTATTACTCAGGGATCATCGACGAGCGCCTCGGTCATGCGCAACTGGCGCAGGGTGCGATGCATGCCGAAGCCATGGCGCACGAATCGCTCAGGTCCGCGATGATTTCGTTCGAGAAGGCCGAGGCGTTGCGGCAGCCGGGGAACGATGATGCGATTCTGCGTTGGAACACCTGCGCCAGGGCGCTGGAGCACCTTCGCGTTCGCGAGGAGGCGGATGGGTATGAACCCGCGTTCGGTGAGTAGCGGAAACGGCGTCACTCGTTCCGCTCGTTTTGTCGCCCTGAACGAAGTGAAGGGCCCGCACCTGCTGTTCCTGGTGTTATTTCTGTTCGCGATGGCCGTGCCAGTCAAAGCACAGCAGAACGACAAGACCGTCGAACAAACGCTCTTCAAACTCGAGAACGAGTGGGCGCAAGCGGTCATTCATCGCGACGCCAACGTGCTCCGTCGCCTGACGGCCACGAAGTGGGTTTATTCCGATGAGAGTGGCGTGATGGAACGGGACGCTGGCATCAAGGCCTTCACGAGCGGAACGGATACCGTTCGCGAGGCATCGAATGAAAAAATGCGCGCGTTGATTTACGACAAGACGGCAGTCGTCATCGGCATCCTGCAAATGAAGGGACGAGGTCCGAAGGGCCCATTCACCAATCGGTACCGTTACACCGATACGTGGGCGCTCATCGACGGCCACTGGCAGTGCATTGCCTCACAGGATTATCTGATGCCCGCCGAGAAGAAGCCGTAGTCGGCAGAGTATGAACTGCCGAGGAGCGGATTGAACGGATGCAACGGAAACAGCCGGAGAGGACATGCGAACTATATGGTGACAAGTCTGGCAGTTTCCGTTCAAATCCCTTCCATCCGTTCCTGACGCTGTTGATTCTCTAGCTCCGAGCTTCACGTACACCGGCGCGTCGTCGGAACAGCCGCGAAAAACAGGAAGGCGAGCAAGACCGCAAAGCGCTACCAGAAGTCTGGATTCTCGTTCGGGAGGTATGCTGATGCGCTTTCGTGTTGTTCTCCTCGCCCTCGGCGTCGCGACGCTCGGCACGGCCTGCACGCGCGACGACGCGACGCCACAGACCGACTCCGCCAGCGCGGCGTTCGCCCCGGTGACCGGCACGCGTATCGCCGCGCCGCGAGCGGGACCACCCGGCGACTGGCCCATTCCCGGCGGAGACAACTCGGCGTCGCGCTTCAGCGAGCTCGATCAGATCACGGCCGCGAATGCGAAGAATCTCCATGCCGCCTGGACCTTTTCAACGGGAGTACTGCGCGGGCATGAGGGGCAGCCGCTCGTCATCGGCAATACGATGTACGTGGTGACTCCATATCCTAACGTCTCTTACGCGCTCGACCTGGCGACAGAAGGCCAGCCGCTGAGGTGGAAGGTACGTCCGGAAAACGCGCAGACAGCCGTCGGTCTCGCCTGTTGCGACGTGGTGAACCGCGGCGCCGCGTACGCGGACGGAAAGCTCTTCTACAACTTGCTCGACGGACACACGGTCGCCATCGATGTGTCCTCCGGGAAGTTGCTCTGGAGCACGAAAATGGGAAATCTCGCCAAGGGCGAGACGATGACGATGGCGCCACTCGTCGCGAAGGGCAAAGTCATCGTGGGGTCGAGCGGTGGCGAGATGGGCGTTCGCGGCTGGATTGCCGCAATCGACGCCGCGTCGGGAAAGGAAGTCTGGCGTGCGTACAACATCGGGCCAGACGCCGACATCAAGGTCGGTAAGCGCTTCAAGCCGTTCTATCACACGGATACGAGTGCCAACCAGGGCGCGACGAGTTGGCCGGGTTCCACGTGGCAGCAGGGAGGCGCAACGGTGTGGGGTTGGTTGTCGTTCGACCCCGAGCTCAACCTCGTCTATCACGGCACGTCGAACCCCGGGCCGTGGAATGGTGCGCAACGCGCCGGCGACAACAAGTGGAGCGCCGCCATCATCGCGCGCGATGCCGACACCGGCGAGATCGTCTGGGCATTCCAGCCGACGCCGCATGATGTCTGGGACTACGATGCGGTCAACGAGAACATCCTCGTCGATCTCCCCATTGCAGGAAAGACGCGCAAGGCGCTCGTTCACTTCGATCGCAATGGTTTTGCGTACACGATGGATCGTACCACGGGCGAAGTCATCCTCGCGAAACCCTACGTTCCGATGAACTGGTCCACCGGCGTCGACCTGGCGACGGGTCGGCCGGTGATCAACCCGGAGAAGGCCCCATTTCAGGGGAAGAAAGTCTCGAACATCTGTCCGAGCCTGGAAGGTGGAAAGAACCAACAGCCCGCGGCGTTCTCTCCTGCGACAGGACTGTTCTACGTCCCGACCAACAACCTCTGCATGGACTTCGAAGCACGAGAGGTCACCTATATCCCCGGAACACCGTACATCGGAGGCAATGCGCCCGAGATCCCTGGACCCGGCGGATACAAAGGCGAATTCATGGCCTGGGACGCAACAACGGGGCGGAAGATCTGGGGCATCAAGGAACCATACCCCGTGTGGGGCGGCGGGCTCGTGACCAAGGGCGACGTCGTCTTCTACGGCACGCTCGATGGATGGTTCAAGGCGGCCAATGCGCGCACAGGTGAAGTCCTCTGGAAGTTCAAGGTCGGGTCAGGTGTCGTTGGCAATCCCATCACGTACACGGGGCCCGATGGAAAGCAGTACGTCGCGGTCTACGCTGGCATCGGCGGCGACATGGGACTCCTGATCGCTGGCGACGTCGCGGCAAATCTTCCGTACGATGTGCGCGAACGAGGATCGACACTCCCAGACCTCGCGCGCTGGACGAGTTGGGGAGGAATGCTGTTCGTGTTTTCACTGTAGGACGAGAACTTGCGATTTTCTACGGTCACAGCAACAGAGTGAACCACAGAGGACACAGAGGACACAGAGAAGAACGTGAGTGAGCAGCTCTCTGTGTCCTCTTTGGTAAAATTGCAGGTCTGGTGTTTCTGCTCGATGCCGAATCCCCCAACGGGTAATCACGATGCGCGAATTCCAGATGGCCGGCCGACTCCTGATTCTCGTCGCGCTCGTAGCCTGTGCGGACTCCCGCGCCGAGCAGCCACCGCCCGCGCCCCAACAGGCGGGCGCCGATCTCGCCGGCCGATTCGTTTCCCACGCGGATCACATCCAACCGGGCGGCGTGAAGCCCTTTGCCGGCCTCAAGCTCGTGAACCCACACGAAGGCGATGCAAACGCCGTCGCGACCGGTGCGAAGCTCTACCTCGCGTATAACTGCATCGACTGCCACGGCGCCGATGGCAGCGGTGCGATGGGTCCCAGCCTTGCCGACAATCGCTGGCACTTCGGCGGCGCGCCGGCGGAAGTCTTCGAGTCGATCTATCAGGGCCGCCCCGAAGGCATGCCCGCCTGGGGCAGCCTCATTTCCGACGACCAGGTCTGGATGCTCGTCTCTTACGTCCGCTCCCTCTCGGCAGGTAAGAACGTCACCACCGAAAACTTCGGCGGTAAGACAGTCGAGCGCACGGGGCACTGATGCCCACGTTCAACGGCGTCGGTTCCACGGTTTGAGGACCGTGTACTCAGGCACCGCCGTCGGGGATGCCCGGTCGACCATGACAAGTTTCCGGCGATCCAGTCGCTGCACCGCATCCTGAACCGCGCGCTTGGAAAGGCCGGTGGCCTCGGCCAACTCGCGCAGCGAAAGCGTTACGGCAAGCCCATCCTCCGCAAGGCTCCGCGCCGTGAGGGCGAGATACACGATGAATGCGGCCGGATGCCGATCGTGGCCCACGAGATCGGCCATCAGTGTATCGAGAACGTACCGGTCGATGGCGTATTGGCGCATGGGAATCCGATGCTATAGTGATGGATGCTATAGACAAGAATGCGCGACTTGCACGGGTCCACAAGGTCAGCGAGGATTCACCCTCACACGCATCCTCTCACCTCGGCACGTGCCGGAGCCCGTCATGATCAAGGCCATCAAGTTCGTTTCCATTCCGACGCGCGACCAGGATCGCGCACTCGAGTTCTATACCACGAAACTCGGGTTCATCATCAGCACCGATCAGCCCTTCGATGAGAAACAACGCTGGATCGAGCTACGCATTCCCGGTGCCGACACGCAGTTCGTGCTGTTCACGCCGGACGGCTGGGAGGAGCGCATCGGCTCCTTCTTCAACTTCGCGTTCACCACGGACGACATCGACGGAACCTACGCGGAGTTTCAGGCGAAGGGCGTCGAGACGCTGGGGCCTCCAGAGAAAGCCGGGTGGGGAAGCTCGATCAAGTTCAAGGACTCGGAGGGGAACCAGCTGCTCGTATCGTCGCGGTGACCTTAGTTGTCACCCCGAGCGAACGAAGCGAGTCGAGGGGCCCGCACCACAAACCCAGACTGACCGTGCAGATCCCTCGACTTCGCTCGGGATGACATCCCAACGCAGTCGCACAGGGCCAGCTAGAACGAAAACCGCAGTCCGGCACTCAGCGTGTAGTTGTGCGTCGTCTCACCATTGAAGTCGAACGACGTCGCATCCTGGAAGTTGAACTTCCCGATATAGTCCTTCGCCATCAACCGCAGGCCAACGCCACGCCCAATCGCGACGTCGGCGCCGACACCGATGTTCCCAGCCAGATTCGTCGCGGACGTCGATACCAGGGACTGCGTGATGTCGTAGTGCATCGCGCCGACGCCCCCTTGGACGAATGGCGCGAAGGTGTAGCCGTACGCATTCGTCATCGGGATGTCGAGCTGTAACCCCGCGTCGTACAACACCATCGAGCTGTGCGCGACGTCGATGCCGCCGATGAACGGAACACCGATCCGGATGTCGCTCGTCGACGCCGCAAGGTTGCCGATCATCGAGAGGTTTGGTGCGATCTTCATCCCCAGTTGCGCACCAAACACCGGAGCCGGCGCATTCTTCAGCGAGGTGCCGAGTGGTCCGGACAGGAAGTCCCCGAAAACCATGTACCCCGCGTACGGCGTGATTTCGAACAGCGTACTGGTTGTCGCCGCCACCGGGCGACCGGCTCGGCGCTGAGCGCTGCTGGATTGCGATACGACGGCGAGGGAAATCAGGGCGAGTGAGGCGAGTTTCGAGATGCGCATGTGATGCTCCAGGTATTCGCCGCGAGGAAGGGGCGCGGTCGTGTACCTGCAAGGCATTCCCGGGACCAACGGTCGGAGCACGACGGCGAAGCACTCTAACTCTTCGCTGCATCACATCTTAGCTCGAACGCACACGAGCCCCGCGGCAACGCGATCGTCCTCCGGGGTGGACGCTTCTCCGTCCTCTCGCAGTGTCGCCGTCTTCCGTCAAGCGAGCGAGCCACGCTCTTAAAAGCGCCACTCCCTGAAGATGAATGCCCCCAACTGTGAACCAGACGACGCCGTCTGACCCGCGAGCGTGGGTGGATCCAGGAAATACCGCGGCCCGAAGTTGGCGTCGAACCGATAGCCCTTCGCCGTCCGATGCGAGATCGTCACACCCGGAATCGTGCACGAGCTGTTCTTCGACCGGCAGGTACCGAACGCGAATACCCCGGGGGTCACGATCAGGCTGGCAAAGGTCCGCGGATTGAGATACCGGCCCGCTTCGACTTCCGTCCCCTTGAGGAACTGATCGAAACCACCCTGCCCAGCGGAAATCGGAATATCGCCAGGCGTGATGTTGAACACGTCCACGCCGAGCGACCGCGCCGCGCTGCCCTTGATCTCGTCGAGTGCCACGCCGAGCGCGACACCCGCGAGCCGCGTTCCGGCCACACTCAGGAGGTTCCCGCTTTGCCCGCCGGTGACCGACGTCGAATTGAACTGTAAGAGCGACGTCGATCGCTCACCGAACGCCAGATAGCTCAGGAGATCACTCTGCGAGAGCGGCGGCTGCGCATCACTCTCGAGTGAGATGCGCGGGTTCTCCACGGTTCCACCGATGAGGACCCGAATATTCGTCGCCGTCCCCGTCGCTTGCTTCACCTGGTATTCCGCGGTGATCTGCAGCGTGGGGTTCAGGTCGGGTGTACCGATGAACAACGCCGACCCGCGCTTGATCTGGAAGCGCTTGCTCAGGAACGTATACTCGCCGCGATCCGCGTCGACCGAACCGAGCAACGTCAGCGCGTCGCCAACGACAGTCAGTTGCATCGGACCATCCGTGAAGATCTCGACGTTCGCGTCACGAGAACGAACCCACGTGTTTCGCTCGACGGAGAAATCCACCTCCATGCGCAGGTTCTTGAACATCGGCGATCGCGCAGGGAAGAGATCGCGATTCATCTTGATCGCGGTATCGACGACGCTGAAGAGCGACGGATCGCCTGCTCCGATGACCTTCTTTCCACGCGACTCGGGGATGTAGAGCACGCCGTGCAGCACCGTGACGGTACCCGTCGCATGCGGCGCGACCACCGACCCCGTCAGGTGCAGCTCCGCGTCGGCGTGAATGTCACCACTTTCATTGTTGAGGAGTTGCGCGTCCTGCGCGTTCAGCGCGAGATCGAACGCCGGCTCGCGCCAGTCCCCGACAGCCACCGTGCCCGAGATGTGCACCGGTCCGCCCGCGATGCCCGCGATAGAATCCACGAACACACTGTCGCCCGTCATGCGCACTCGGCCGTTCAGGTGCTCGAGGAACGCACCCGTGGCCGCGAGTTTGAACTGCACTTCGCTCAGCGTGAGGTCGCCGTTGAGGACCGGCTTCTTCAAGGTGCCCCCGACCTTCACGTTGCCGATGGCCTTGCCACCGATGTCCGTGACGGCGGCAGTGAACTGCGGAATGAGGCCGAGCGGAAGGCTGTCAGATCCGAGCGTCACGTTGAGTGGCAGGTCGAGGAGACGCGATCCCGTCACCCCTGACAGACGGAGATCGATCGGGATCGTTCCGTTGATGCTCGCGAGTTGCTTACCCGTGCTGTCGACCGCTGCCGCGTTGGTGGTCAGCTCCTTGTTGGCGTACGCGAACGTGCCGTGCACTTCAGGCACTGGCTTCAGGTCGTAGGTTCCCTTGACGAAGTCGATCTTCCCCGCGACGCGCGGATCGTCTGAGCTTCCCGACACGTGCGCATCGAGGCTGAACCGCCCGGTGACGGGGAGATCGCTTTGGAGCAATTCGGCAACGTTCTCGACGGCGAAATCCTTGATCTCGAGATCGAAGTTCGCAGTGCCCTTGGTCGGCAGGAGACCGTTGGCGTAGATGCGGCGCGTCGGCCCATTCAGCAGCTCGAGATTGAGCACCTCGACGCCACTGGGGCCGAAACGAATCGTCGAGGGATGTGACGACGTCCAGCTCGTCGTGTCGAAGCGCAGCGCGACCTCGGCGAGACGCAATTCGTTTCGTACCGTGTCGACCGCGAAGTCACCCGAGAGCGTGTAGTCCCGCTGCGAACCCTGCCGAACACGCAGCTCGAGGTTGCCGTTCGGTGCCGTGTACGCGAGGGCACCGGCTAAACTGTCGAACGCAAAGCCAAACGCGCTCACGCTGTCGGCGAGCAGCTTGACGCCAACCTTGCCGCTCACCGATGGCGCATCGAGCCAGTTGTATGTCGCGGTGAAATGGCGCGCGGCATTTCCCATGAGGACGATTCCCGTCCCCTTCGCCGTTCCATCGAGCGAGAACTTGTCGAGGTTTCCGGTTATCGTACCCGTGGCCGTGAGCGACCCGGCGAGCAGATTCTTCGGAATCGCGGTTGGCGTATCCGTCGGAACCTTGAGTGTCACCGGCGGCAGGTTCGCCATCGCCCGCGTGACCTCGGTGGCCTTCGCCACCCGTGCCGAGTCCGCACGCGCACGCATGATCGCTTCGAACGCGACGCGGGGCCGCGGCTTCATCACGGTGGTATCGGGCTTCGATGCTCCGGGGATAAAGCGCGCGAACGTCGCAAGCGAGTCGAGCTGCACGTTGTAGGTCAGCGCGCCCGTAAAGGTCGAATCGAGGCCGAACTGACCGAGCACGTCGACCTTCGCCCCTGATCCACGCAACGTGGCGCGCTCTACGTTCGCGAGACCATTCGCGAGATGAGCCCGGATGGACAGGGAGTCCACCGGAATCGTATCGATCGTTGACGCACCGAAGTCGAAGGCCAAATCCGCCGTCATGGTCGCCGGAATGAATCCCCGTCCCGATGCATGACCACCACCGGTAAACGACGTCCTCGGTCCGAACAGCATCACCCAACTGAGGTCGAGTCGCTTTGTGTCGATGGCGACGTCGTACCCGAGTTCCTTGGAGAGGAAGTCGACCGTACCGTTGAGCGCGAATTCTCCGCCGCCCGGCAACTGGAGCCGCGTGTCCACGTTCGACGCATCGATTGGCCCGTGCGCGTGCACCGGTCCCGTCGCCAGGCCCTTGAGCTTCAGCTTCGGCGCAAACTTCGTTATTTCCGCGAGCGCCAGTGGCCGTGCATCGACATCGAGGTCGAGCGTCTGCTGCCCTGTGGTGTGCACCGACGCGGTGCCGACCGCGTGCGAGATGTTTTCGCCATCCTGATGGACGATGTCGAGTGCAGTGACGTGCAGTTGCGTGGCGCCGCTTCCATTCAATGTGCCGACCCCTCGCAACGTTCCGCCGATGGGCAGCAAGGGAAAGAGCAGTTTGACGATGTCGATCTGCAGCGGCTCCAAGCGAACATGAAGATTCTGCGCGCTGACAACGACTTTTTTCGTGCCCTGGAAGCCGACGACGCCATCGGCGATGACTCGGCTCGTTCCCCGATTGTACGCGGCGAACGTAATGTCCGTGCCGGCGAGTTTCATACGCTTGAACGTGCCGCTGAACTGCGCCCGCCCCGACAGGACGCCCTGTCGGGGCGCCTTGACTCCAGGATCGAGTGACTCGATCTGCTTCGTCGTCACGCCGCTGAAACGCACATTCGCGTCGTGGAAGAACACCGTGTCGGCGATGGTCACGCCGATGTCACCAAGCAAATGCGCCGACCCGGTCCGAAGGTCGGCGTCGCGCACGATGTAGTCCTGGGTCGCGCCCTTCCAGTCGACGCGGAGCGCCAGGTTCCCGCTGCCTTCGGTGGGAAAGTGCGGGTACAGCCAATGAAAATCCGCGAACGTTGCCGGCGCGACCGCGAGTGTCAATCGCATGTCACCGCTATTCAGGTTGTAGACGCCGTCGCCCTTCATCGCGGACTTCGGCATCCGCGCGGCCGCGCCTTTCCACCAGAGTGAGTCGTCGTTGAAGTCGAAGTTGCCCGTCAGCGCCGTGATCCGCGCCGCGGGCGGCCGGAAGGGAAAGGCCCGCATCGCCAGCGCGGCGACTTCCATGTGCCTGTTCTTGAACACGGGATCCGCCCACCGGAGCAACGGGACCTTCGCATTCACATTTTCGAGCGTGACGACCTTCTGATAGCCGCCTTTGACGGCCGCGATATACAAACGTGATCCAGCGCCGAGTGCGTCCTTGATGATACTGTCGCGTACGCGCGCGGAGACGCCGGTGCGCGGCGCCCACGGTGAGCGCACCGTGACGTGTCCGTCGACGATCGTGGCGTTCGTCAACTTGACCCAATCGCCCCAGCCGTGCGTCGTGTCACCCGGCGCACGACGCGGCGGTACTGGCCAGAGAATGCGATAGTTCCACGGTCCATTCGGCAGCCGAGCGATGACGACGTCGGGCCGGTAGACGACGACGTCACTGAACTCGAGCCGCGATGAAAAGAAGCTGCGAATCACATAGCGGAGCGAGATCGAGTCTGCCTTGAGGAAGGAATTGCCGGCGCTATCGGCAATCGAAACGCGAACGGCCGTGGCTCCGTTCAGCAGATTGCCGCGCAGGGCATCGATCTTCACGATCCCATGTGTCTGCCGCTGCAGAATACCGAGTACGTAGCGACGCGACCGCTCTCGTCCGAAATCCGTGTTCGACATGACCCAGATGGCCACGACCCCGAGGATCGCGACGACGCTGAGCACGACGAGCAGGCGGAAGAGTCGGCGCAGCATCAATAGGCCTGGCCGATCGAGAGATGCAGCGTGAAGCGATTCAGGATCGCTCCAATGCCCGTTGCCGTCCCCACCGCCGAAAGCCGCTTCGGCGTCTTGAGGGCGATGATCTCCGCCTTGCCGTTTCGCGAGAGTTCCGTAACGACGGCGAGTTCTTCCTCCCGGCTCGGATTGAAGCCCACGTCGATACGGATCGGACCGACCGACGAGTAGTAGCGAATCCCGAACCCCGGCGTGATTGCACCTGTTCCGTGTACGAGCGCCGCCAACGTCTGTTGCGGATTCACGCCGAGCGGATCGAGCACGCGCTCGCCGACCGCGGCGCCGTCGAGGAAAACGGCACCACCGAGATCCTTGAGGAAGGGGAGTGGAAAGCGGTATTCGACGCTGGCCTCGATCAGCGACGTGCCTCCCGTTGGCCGCGCCGTGAACTTGTCGTCGCCGACCTTTTCGGCGGTCGCGGAGTCCGTGATGAAGTTCGGATCGCAGAGACGGATCGCATCGGATGATGCGTCGCAGGGCAGGCCGTCCGCGGTCTTCGAATGCAGGAGGTAGGCTCTCGGCAACGTCAGAATCCGCGGGCCGAGTTGATTCTCACCATAGCCACGCACGGATTGCGAGCCACCGGCGTAGAAGCGTTTCCGCGGATGAAGAACCGCCGCACCGGTTGGACCACCCCCCGCTGCCGGACGCGCGAAGCCGATACGCAGGTGCGAGGCGAGCACGCCAGTCTTGGCGCCCATCCGTGCGTACAGCGTCCCTTCGGCGTATGCGCGGTTGTAGCGATAGTCGGAGGCGGTCACACGCGATGCGTGCTCGAGCTCGACGCGCGCGGTGTAGCCGCGCATGGGTGAGAGTGGCTGGTCGGAGCGATCGATCTGCCCCTGAAGCAGCAACGGCGAAAGACTCTGGTGCGAGCGCAGCGCTCCAATTGCCGTCGTGTCGCACACGCCGAAGTTCACGCAGAAGTAGGGGCCACCGGCCTCGACACGCGTCAACTCGTAGCGATACGACAAGCTGGCGGGTGCCCGCAATGTGAGCGTTCGCGTGTAGGTGAGGTTTCCACCGAAACCACGATCGATGACCACGGCGGGAACCGAGCGTCGTTGCGCGAATGCGCCAACGGACAACGCGTTTTTCGGCTGCTGAAGAAATGCTGCCTGCTTCAACTCGATGCTCGTCTGATAATTCGGCTGGAGAAAGACGCCCGCATCGCCGGTGATGGACGTATCCTGGCTCACGCTGCGGAAGGGGCGCGTGCCGTTCAGCGAACTCGCACCCAGATTCCCAACGGTCGCGGAGACATCGAGCCGGCGCGCACCGCCGAACAGGTTGTAGTGCGTGAAGCGCCCTTCCGCTTGAAGGAAATCCACGGAGTTGAAGCCGCCGCCAATGCGCGCTTCGTGGACGGGTGCCTCACGGACGACGACGGCGACCGCCTTGACGCTGTCGAATGTCGTCGGCACATCGAGTGCCGCCATCTTGAACAGGTTGGATTCGTACAGGTTCCGCTGGCTCTCGAGTACCGCGCTGCGCTTGTAGAGATCACCGGAGCGGAAGCTCAACGAGTTGAGCACCGTTTTCTCGCCAACCTGTTCCGTCCCCACGATCGCGATCTCACCGACGGTGGCCAGCCGGTTCGCGATGATGCGAACCTGAACCTGCGCCGTATGATGCTCCGCATCCACCACGGATGACGTGTCGACGAGTGCGTCGGCGTAGCCCTGTTCCCACAGCTCGTTCTGGAACTGTATGCGCGTGGAGTCCAGCTCGAACAGGTCGAGCGGCTTGCCGACCAGCACCTGATTGAGTTGCCGGATCTTTTTCGCCGAGAGGAGCGTCGAGTCCGCGACGATCTGGACGTCCGTGACAATCGTCGGCGGTCCCTCGACGATGGTGAAGCGAACGGCGACCTGATCGTCGTTGACTTGCGTGACGGCGGTATCGACCTGGGCTTCGCGGTAGCCTTCGCGAAAGTAAAAGACCCGGATGCGCAGGACGTCGCGTTTGAACTCCTGGCGGTTGAGGTAGTGTCGTTCCTCGAACCCGCGATAGTTGGTAAACTTGCACAACGGCGTCAGCACGAGCGTGCGGCACCGCGACGGCTCGGTGTAGATACTCGCCTGAAGTTCGGGCAACTCGATTGCCTTCGTGGCGCCTGCGAACACGACGGACACGACTTCCGGCGTCGGGTTGATGTCCCGGTGCGGGGTCTGTGCGACGAGGGAAGGCGCAGGAAAGGCGCTCCCGATCAGGAGGAGCGCCCATCGTCCGAGACAGCGAGTCAAGTGCATGGCGGGCCTATCTATAGCAAAGGATGGGCCCGGGCAATCGGCGGTCGCTACAGCCCCGACAGAAGTGTGTCGTTGTTCGGGGTATTCGCGATGCGCTTGATCAGCCACTCCATCCCTGATTGGGGCGGCATCTGCCCCAATCCGCGACGGAGCGTGTACACGTGATCCAACTGGTCAGGGCGGAACAGCTTCTCCTCCCGCCGAGTCCCGCTGGTGGCAATGTCGATGGCTGGGTAGATGCGCTTTTCCGCCAGTGAGCGGTCGAGCTTGATCTCGCAGTTGCCGGTGCCCTTGAACTCCTCGAAGATGATGTCATCCATTCGCGATCCCGTCTCCACGAGTGCCGTCGCGATGATCGTGAGCGAGCCGCCGCCAGACGTCGCCGCAACGGACCGCGCCGAGCCGAAAAACGCCTTGGGCTTCGCCATGGCCTGCGCGTCGAGGCCGCCAGACATCGTGCGTCCCGTGCCCCGTTCTGCGGTGTTGTGCGCGCGCGCCATGCGCGTAAGCGAATCGAGGACGATGACGACATCCTTGCCCGTCTCCACAAGCCGGCGCGCACGCTCGAGCACCATTTCCGTGACTTCGACGTGACGTGCCGCGGGCTGATCGAAGCTCGAGGCAATCACCTCGCCGACGCCCCATGAAATCGCTTCACTGACTTCCTCAGGCCGTTCGTCCACCAGGAGGATCAGCAGACTCGCTTCCGGATGATTGAGCGCGATCCCCTCCGTGATGGCGTGCAGCAGCGTCGTCTTGCCGGCGCGAGCCGGCGCGACGATCAACGCACGCTGGCCGTAGCCGATGGGCGCAATGAGATCGATCGCGCGCCGAATGAGTTCCGCGCCGGCCTTTGCCGGACGTCCTGTTTCGAGAAAGAGCTTTCGCTCAGGGTACGTCGCGATGAGGGTGTTGAACTCGGATCGGCGAACCGACTCGGATGGATCCGCGTTGTTGATCGACGTGATATCGATCAGGGCCGTGCGGCCGCGCTGGTCTCGGCCCGTGGTGCCGCGAATTTCGTCGCTCTTTCGCAGGGCATGCTGCCTGACGAGGTGCGGCGGGACATACGCATCGCCCGTATCGGCGAGATAGCTCGCCTGCGCTCGGCGCACGAAGCCGCCGTCGCGGGCCGGATCGAACCAACCTGTGGTTTCGCCTGTCGGGACCAGTGCAACTGGTGCAGGGGGAGGTCCGCCTTGCGGACGTTCGCCAGGCGGTCCGCCTTGCCCCGGCTCGCGGCGTCCTCGCCCGCGATTGCGACGGCCGCGCCGTCCATTCTGTGAATGCTGATCCCGGGGGTGGCGATGTCCGCCAGCGGGATGCCCTTCTGGTCGTGGGGAGTCACCGGCCGCGGGGGTAGCGGGGCTCGCCTCGATGGTGCTGGAGGCGCTGTCCGCGACAGCGGATGCTCGCTCCGGCTCAGGCTCTGGCGGGGGCGAGAGTCGTTCGGCGACTGGTGCTGGGGGGGGAGGGGCCTCTCGCTCGACCGCCGGGGCGATGGTGTCGGCGGTGCTGTCGCGGTATGGATTCTCCTCACCGCCGTTATCGACGGGAGCCTTCTTGGACGGGCGGGTTGCCCGGCCGCGACGTGGAGGACGCCGGCTTTCGGTCATGCAGCTATTTCGTTCAGGGTGAATGCTCGCGGGTCACACCGAGGGCGTGCCCGCGTACAACTGGAGCGGTCGTGCGGTCGCGTCATTTGGTACTCGTGTCACATGGAAATCCCGTGTGGCCCGTGCCACTCGGATGACGTATGTGACTGAATGGTGCGACGCGAGTTTGGTGCTGTGCCTCGTACGTCTGCCGGCGCGGAACTCACACGCGGGGCCAGACTAAGGATCCTACAGGGGCGGCGCTGCTTCGCCTCGTGCAGTCGTCACCGTTGACGAAGCACTGGGATTGCCGCGGGACAATGCTCGACAGGTCGGATGCGAAACGCAATCGGACCGCCGGACGCATCGAGTATGGGCATGGGGGTCGATTCGCGCAAGGGGGGCGAGAAACAGCTGTCAAGCGCGGATAGAAATGTCCCCTTCGCGGAGCGGATAGAAATGTCCCCTTGGTTAGAGTGCAAACTCAAAATCAGGGCTGGTGGTCAACAGGTCGTCGGTCGCGCGGCTGGCGCGTTACAGGATAGAGACGCCACGGATGATCCGGTGCGGGGCGTGATGGCGGACGAAACGCCGCGACCGGCGGGGCATCGACGATCGGTGGTGCGATCGGCCGGGCGACGGGAGCGCGCGCGATCGCCGGCGTCCACGCGCAGACCCGCTCGCGTCCGTCGCGTCCGACATGGATGACCCGCACGCGTTGGTCGACCGTCTCGCGCACCAGCACCTGACTCTTCGCGGGCACGCGGCCGCGCGCGGCACGATCCAGTTGCAGGCCCTGGCCCTGGTACTGGACGACATAGTCCTGGCCCACCACGCGCGTCTCCTCGAGACAGAAGACATCGTCGTCCCGCAGGCGCCGATCGCGCGCGCGATGATGATCGACGGCACTCGCCGGCGCCACCGCGAAGCGCGCGTTGTGCGTCGGGAGATACGTCGCGCCGAGGTACGCATTCGCGGCCGTATCGTCGCTGATCCCCCGCAGCCGCATCTTCTTGATGAGCCGATCCTGCTGGGTCCCGTGACTCCGCTCCACCCGCCCCTTCGCCTGGGGACTCGCCGCGCCGATGATGGCGATGTCGAGCTTCTGGCACATGCGACCGAAGGCCGTGTAGGGCGTGTCGCCGCGCGCCCGCTCGTTGACCGTCGGTTCCCGCTTGTAGACGTTCTTCCAATCGGTGTACAGCGCCCGCGGCACGCCGTGCGCGTCGATCCACGCCCGCAGCAGCGCGACGGCGGCCCACGTCGTTTCCTCCGCGCCGAACTGGAGCAGCGTCGTGCTGGTCGCGTCATCGACCAACGCCATCATGCAGCTGCGTTTGCCCGCGCGCTCCCCACGGCCTTCAAACCAATCGTGAAAGCTGCCGTCGAGCTGGAGCAGCTCGCCGAAGTGCGCTTTCCGCTCGCGACGCACCTTGGTGGGCCGGCTCCGCCGCACGCGACTCCAGAGGCCCGCGTCGCGCATCCAGTCGCGCAACGTCGAGCGCGCCACCAGCATCGCGTGATCGATCCAGAGATGTTCCGCCACCAACGTCGGGCCGAAGCGCTGCCCGGGTCCCTTGGCCAGCGGGCCGCTGTAGTGCGCGCGAATCAAGGCGAGGACGGCGGCCCGCTCCGTCGCCGCGCACGCGCGATTCGACGGTCGGCCCACATTCCCATGCACCAGCGCCTTCGCGCCATGGGCGCGATACCGGCGCCAGATGCGCTTCGCCTGTCGATAGCTCACACCCAACAACGGCACGGCATCCGTCAATGTCAGCGTGCCGGCCGCGACCCGCGCCAGCACCGATCCTCGGGAAATCTCTTTACGACTCATCGCTGTCCGCTCCACACCAACCTCCTCAGAGGCCAGTAGGTTAGGGGACAGTTCTATCCGCGTCCCGAGGGGACACTATCATCCGCCGACAACAGGGGGGCGAGAAACAGGGCGAGAAACAGGGGGCGAGAAACAGGGCGAGAAACAGGGGGCGAGAAACAGCCCGCTGGGCGCTACGCGCCCAGCTTGACTGCAAACAGCCACTGAGCTGCAGTTTTATCTGTCCAGCGAGCGTCAGCGAGCGGGCCGTCAAACGAGCGAAGCGAATGGGCTGTCAAGCGTGGCGCGAAGCGCCCGCGAGCCGTCAAGCGAGCGTGAGCGAGCGGGCATTCAGGTAGCAGCGAACGGGGCTGCTACTCGCCACCAAGGCGCCGCGAAAGAACAACCAGTCTCCGCGCCAACTCGAGAATCCGCCCCACCGCCGCGCGTTGCCCCTCTGGCATTGGTTCGAGCGAAAGCAGCTGTGCCTCAGCCAGCAGGGCCGTGAGCGGATTGCTGAACGCGTGTTGAAGCGTCAAGGCAGCGCCGCCGAGGGCAAGCTGCGCGCGCATGCCGGTGAGTTCACGAAGTGCGGCGTCGATGTCCGCGTCGTAACCGCGCTCGACTCCGTGTGTCAGACGATACTCCCGTTCCGCGAGGAGCGCGCGGATGAGCCGGTCGGCATCGTGATCGGGAAGCAGTTGCGCGATGAGTTCGCGCGCCAGGGACATCGAGCCCGCGGGTTCTGCAACGATCGCGGCACCGGACGTTCGCAGGCCGGGTCCGTTCGCGATCCGATCGAGGTAACTTTGTTCCATGGCTTCCTCTTCTCAACACGATGTGACTGCCGCGTTCGCGGCCGCCGTACAAGAGTATCGGCAGCGCGGCGATATCGCAGTACTAATTGACCGCATAAAGGATCTTTCCAACGCAACCGATCCAGAAACACTCGGGCGTGTTTCAGCGCCGTATCGCGATCTGCCCGAAGTGGTGATCCCGGTATATGAGCGTGTGGTGGCGGCGTCTCCGCACGACGCGCAGGCGATGGTAATCCTCGCGAACGCGTACTGGATCACGGGGCGCGGATCGGATGTTGTTGGCGCATTGGCCTCGCGTGCCATTTCTGTGGACGCGGGCAACCGGGGCGCGTGGCACCTGTGGGCGTTAAGTGAGTCCAATCCTCGTGAGCGTGTCGAACGGTGGACGCTCGTCACCACGCACTTTCCAACGGACCAGCTGGCGCGCGCGGCGCTGGCGGACAACGCCGCGAGCCTCGCCGGCGCTGAACACGACCCACTCGCGCTGGATCTCGCCGTTCGCACGTACGAGGGACTCTGGGCCGAGGCGAGCCGTGCGGAGGAGCGTCTCGCGCTCGAGGAGACGATTGCGAAGTTGAAAGGCTGGAAACTCTAGGCGCTCTGTCCTCGCGCATCGCGCGCGCGTTTCGGCGCGATGGTGTCGACGGCGGCGATGAGCTCGCGCAACTCGAACGGCTTCCGAATCGCGGGGCAGCGACAGGAGAGAATGAGCTTGTGTGCGCGCTCGGTGATGTCGCCCGTCATGAAGAGCGTCTGCGTGCGCAGGTGCGGATGTGTCGCTGCGGCGAGCTCGAACACCACGTCGCCGCGCGTATCTGGAATGCGCAAGTCGATCACCAGCACGTCGATATGCTCGGAGCGGAGCGTGGCGAGCGCGCTATCACCCGACTGGGCCGTCCGCGCGTCGTAGCCTGCACGCGTGAGCGCGATCGAGAGCGCTCGGCAGATTGCCGGCTCGTCATCCACAACAAGAACCCGTATTAGATCCGACTGCATCCCGTAGTCTCACGCCTCGTGCATGGCCCGTCGTTCGGTACCAAGCGCCGCGGCGTCGCGAGCACTACGGTGGTGAACGATCGGTTGATTCTTCTTCCTCCGCATCGGGCTGGCGCAGTCGATTCGCCAGGAGCCGGACGAACATCTCTGGTGGAACGGAGCGCCGAATCTCCTTGGGCGCGCGTCCCGTCCAGTCGTGCAACAAACTGCTCAGCGTATCGGGATCCGCATACCCGAGCTTTGCCGATATTTCCTTCAACCTGCTTCCGGGCGCGCGCAACAACGTGTAGGCCCTGAGTAACCGCGCGCAGATGATGAGATGCCGCGGTTGCAATCCTGCCGGCGTCATGTGCCGGTAAAGTGACCGGGGAGCCATTCCGGCCAGCCGTGCCAGCTCCTGACTGTTCTTCACGCGAGCGGGTGAGCGGAAGAGCTGCTCGATTGCCCGTGTCACAACCACTGGCAGCGCCCGCAGGGGAGTCGCCAGTTCCTGCAACATCAACTCCGCCATCGGGTGAGCCGGCACGCGCTCGATGAGGTCGAGGAAGCGGCGCGGTTCGTCGTCGAAGCGGTTGAGCACGACCTGATGAACGCCGAGTGGAGCCAGTCGCACGACGAGCCGGATGGCCATGGGTGCGAGCGTCGTGTAGACGATGACGGGGAGGGTAGGGTGTCCCGCGATCATCTCCACGATTTCGTCGGAGAACTGTCCCTCGCGCATGGCCGGATCGACGATCAGGAGATCCGCCGCCTCGGCCCTGAGGAGTGAGTGCAGCTCCGCCGGATCTGCGGCCGCATTGAGGACGTGCAAGTCCCCAAGCACAACGCGCAGATGCGTCAACAGGTTGCGTGGCAGCAAAACGACGACGTGCAATGACGGGCTGGAGAGGGGTTGGCGAGAATACCGGGTTTTTGGTCACAAAATGCCGGTTTACCCGCCGCCTCGCGAGCCTAGCCTTCCGGTGTGGTTCTAATCGAACCGTGTTTCCCACCACCGGAGTCTACAATGTCGCGTCGTCAAATCGCTTTTCTGGTTATTGCGCTGGCCTCCTTTGCGGTTTCTGCATGTGGGTCGTCGCCGACGGCGCCGAAGCGTGATGATACGATCGTAACGGTTGGTGGCACGGGCTGAAATCCTTTCGGCTAGCGCAGAACCACATGCGCAGTCTGTCGCGCGTGTATTTCTCGAACAATTTCTGCAAGCCCGTCTGGAATGGGTGACTCATCCTGCGCAACTCGGGGAATATCCGAAAGCCCTGCCAGTTGAGCTTCAGCGTGAAATACAAGCCGATTGTATCCGTATTGTTGCGCGAACTCGATGGCGTTTACGAGATTGCGGCGCGCGCCCTCGTTGTTCCCAAGTCGCGAGAGGCCCTCGCCTGCGTGGACGAGAAACTGCGCGCGGAGCAGCGGCGGCAGCGCCTGACCATCCAGGTAACGACGGTGACGTTCAAAGAGGGGCAATGATCCGTCGTCGGACGCGATTTCCATCAGGTTGATGATCGCGGCCCACCGTACGTACTGCTCCTGCGCCGTTACGGAGAGCAGAACATACGCGTCTCGTGCGGCGCTTCGGATTCCCAGCTTGTAAAATGCTCCGGCAATGTCCGCGAGCATTCGATCGCGCGCCCGATCGTCTCCGAGTTTGTCGAGCGCTTCATATCCGAGTTTAATTGCGTACTCATAGTCGCCCTTCAAGTGGGCAACGTCCGATCGCTCCTGGATGGCGGCGGCGCGAAACTGCTGGAGATCCGCGAGCTCGGCGCGCCGAATCGTGTCGTCGAGCATGATTTCGGCGCGCGGATAGTTGCCACGCGCAACGGAAACCTTCGCCTCAGCGATACGCGCGTGCAGCGATCCAACCAAGTCGCCGACGGCCTGCGCGATGATACCCGCCTGAGCTGCCACTTCTTCGGCAACGTCGAGTTCACCAAGCTGGCGACGGCAGATGCTCAGGCGAACGTGCGCGCGAATCGCATCGTCACTCTCCTGTGTTGGATGTGTGTACGCGATGACCGTTTCGTATACGTCGGCTGCGAGATGCCACTTGGCATCGGTGTCCAGGCTCTGCGCATACGCCATGAGTCGCGGCGCAACGACATGCATGTCGCCACAGCGCGCTGACGTCAGCGCATCGAGCGTACTCGTGAGAATCGCGCGAGCGGGCGTGCCCAGCGGCATCTCCTCAATTGCGGCTGCAACCGAGCGAATACCCCAGCCATCGGCAGCGACGGCCGCCGCACCTTCCTCAATCCACGTGTCGACGAGACGCAGCACGACTAGCCCCGCGCTCACCGACCGCCACGACGGATCGTTCTCGTCGAGCGACGCCAGCTCGGAAAAAAACGGCATGTGCCGCAATGGCTGCGTTGGCTCGAACACTCAGCTTCTCTCCTCGACACGATGATTCAGCGGGCACTTCACTACGTGGGGAGTGTCGGCACTTTCATCAAAAGCATCAAGGGGGTTTTTCTGACGGAAACACCGGTGTTTTGTGACGTTATCCACATCGCACGTGACACCAAAATGATTGTTCGTCAGAAGAACATTCGGCGAATTCCGCGATTAGAAAACTCTAGGCGAGAAACACTTCGTTAGGTGGTAACGAAAATCTCCTCGGCGTCGACGTGAGCTCGTACCAACAGCAACTGATGCACATCGCTCGGCCTCTTGCGCTCACCGCGCGACCGCAAGGCCCGCGTCACTATCGGCTGAGCGAAGCAGTCTGGCGACGACCATTGTGACGAATTGCTCTGGCGGAAGGGCGTCGCGCGCCGCTGTCGGCGTGAGCCCTGTCCAGTCACGCATGAGATCGCTGAGTGTGCGCGGATCTGCGAATTGGAGCCTGGCGTTGATCTGCTTCATCTGGCTGCCCGGCATGCGCACGAGTGAGTAGGCCCGCACGACGTGAGAGCAGTCAATGAGATGTCGTGGTTGAAGTCCAGCGGCGGCCATGCGCCGATACATCGACCGGCGTGTCATGCCCGCCAACTCGGCCAACTCTGCGCCATGCTTCACACGCGTCGGGGACCGAAACATAAGCTCGATGGCGCGGACGAGTCTCACGGGAAGGCCAGACGTCAGCTGCGAGATCTCACGCAACATGGTTGCCTCGACAGGATCCAGCAGAATGCGATCCATCAACTCGAGGAAGAGCTGCGTGCCATCATCGATGTCATAAAGCATCAGATGTCGAACGCCAAACTGTCCCAGGCGAAGTGTCAGCCCCATCGCTTTGGCGGAGACGTTCGTGTATATCAAGATGGGACGATGATCCAGCCGGTCTTCCGCGCACGTGAAGGCGTCCACGAATTCACTGTCCCGCCACGTCGGGTCCACGACGAGCACATCTCCGTCACGGGACAAACTCGGCTAGAGAGCCTCATGCGCGTCGCACGCCGCATGAACGTGGTATGCGTCGCCAGCCAGGACGATCAGCCGAGTCAGCATCGCTGCGGGGAGCAGGGCGATGATACGCACTAATCGAGCTCACCGCGATGCTCACACCCAATGAGTGCGAGCTCGCGCAGCGATCTCAGGTCAGCGACAATCGACTCGATATCGTTCGGTACGACGGAGGCCGGCGCCGGTGCTCGCTGATCCGTCAACGTCGAAGTGACGGCAATGGCGTTCTCACAGGCAAAGATGAGTTGATTGAATTCGTGCGTGCAGGCGCGCTCCAGTGCTCGGACAATCCATGGGTCGGCCTCATCGCGCTCACCGAGCATCTGATAGCTCCGGCCAGCGTGCAGCTCGAATTGCGTGCGGAAGGCCGGCGACAGGTCCGCCCCGGTCAGGCGCCTTCTATAGTCGTCGAACTCTACCCTGTTTCCATCCGCCGCCGCGAGCTCCATCAGGTTGATCATGCAGGCCGAGCGCAGAACGTTTTCCTCCGCCGTAAAGGCAAGGATCAGGAAGGCATCGCGAGCGGCGGCCCGAACGCCAAGCATGACAAAGCTGCTCGCGAGATCACCGAGGATTCGCTCCCGTAGCGACAGCTCCGTCGCTCCTTGCAACGCCGCGTATCCAAACCGTAGGGCCGCGTGGTACTGTCCCCGAGCGAACGATACGGCCGCAAGCTCGTGAAGGGCCACGGAGCGCACGTCGCCGAGTGAGGACTCCTCCGCCAGACGGGCGGTATCCGTCAGCATGCGCTCGCCGAGTGGCAGGTTTCCGCGAAGGTAAGCGAGCTTCCCGAGCCCGATCCGCGCCTCCAGTTGACCTCGCACAGACGCACCGCGTCGCGCGAGTTCAGTGGCGTCGTTATAAGAGAGTGCCGCCTCATCGATCCGGCCGAGGTCGCGAAGGCAGGCGCCGCGCCGGTTCATCGCATCAACGACAACGTGCGAATTGTCCGCGACATCCAGATGCTCGATGATCGTGTCGTACACGTCCAGCGCCAAGGCCCACTCCCCGGCGCGTTGGAGGGCGGCGCCATACTCGACCAGCGCAATCCCGGCGGGCCTCCGATCGGTCTCCGCAGCGCCGCGCATGGCATCGAGCAGGTTCTCCAGCGCACCGCGAATCGCAGACACGCCGGGCATCTCCGCCAGTTCACGGCGAGTGGATCTCTCCAACTGAGTGTTGTCGCTGAGCGCCATGGCGCCGGCTCGCATCCATGTGTCCACGAGCCGCAGCGCGAGTAGGCCGGCGCGGGCGCTGGTTGACGACGCTACGCCATCCTGGAGCGACGCAATTCGCTCGATGAATATGAGGTGCTTCACCGGCTGCTGAGTCGCACCCAAGGGGTCCTCGAGAAGAAGGGAACAATGAATCGACGATTCACTATGCGTGCGTACGCAGCGTGCCTATTCTGTCCCAATGCCCCGATCGTCGCAAGCCCGACGTTAATGAGCGGCGACTATCAGCTATTGCGCGACTTCCCACAGGACAGGAAGGCACAAGGCCGGACGCCTCTTAGAGTGCCGCGCGGCAGCGGGATGGCTCAAGAACCACGGCAAGATGTCTCAGCCAGCACCTTGCGGCACCGGCGAAGGTAGGGCTCCAGGGCATCGTCACCGGCGAAGAATGGCAACGGCGCCACTCGAAAGAGCGCACGTCGACCGCATCTTGCCGCGAGAAGTTGGTTCAGTGTGCGAGGACAAGCCCTTCGGCAGCGGCGGTTGAGCGGAGCAGCTTCGTCACCATGATGCCCACGAATTCTTCTTGGCGCAGACTGTCGCACACGAGTCTCGGAGTGACTCCGGTCCACTCCCGCACGAGATCGCTGAGCGTTTGCGGATCTGCGAACCCGAGTCTCGCGCTCACATGCTTCATTCGCCCGCCTTGCATGCGCAACAGCGAGTACGCACGCACGACATACGCGCAGTTGACGATATCGCGGGGCTGCAACCCGGCGGCCGCCATGTGTCGGTACATTGACCGCCGTGTCATACCGGCGACTCGCGCCAACTCGGCACCGTGTCGTATCGAAGATGGCGTTCGAAAGAGCAAGGCATCGCTCGGATCAGCGGATCCGGCAGCGTCGACGTGAGCCTGGACACCTCGCGTAGCATCAGTTCTTCGACAGGAGCCGACGCAATTCGTTCGATCAGTTCGAGGACGAGCGCCGGATCATGGTCGACATCGAAGAGCAATAGATGCCGAACGCCAAGTTGTCCCAGACGGAGGGTCTGGCCCATCGCCTCAGCCGAGACGGCCGTGTACATCACGATAGAACAATGATCCAGCGGCGCTCCAGCTGAAATGAAGGCATCCGTGAATGCTCCGTCGCGCCAAGTCGGGTCCACCACCAGGACCTCGGTGTCTCCCGCGCGGTGCGGCCGAAAGACTTCCAGCGGATCACTGAGGGCTTGAATGTGGTGCGCGTCACCGACCATCGCGGTGAGACGAGTCAGCAAGGCGTCGGGAAGCAGGGTAGCAATGCGCACGTCCGCGTTGCCTGACTACTCGATCGCGGCGACCGCGAGTTCGCGGAGCGATCTCAGGTCGATGGCGATTTCCTCGAGATCACTCGGTATGATGGATTCCGGCGTCGGAATTCGCTGGTCTAGCGGTGCGTCATTGACGGCGAGGGCATCTTCGGCGGCGAAGATGAGTTGATTGAAGGAGTACTCTGAGGCATTCACCAAGGCGCGTTCGAGCCACTCGCGCGCGGCTGCCCGGTTGCCGAGGTACTGATACCCTCTCCCCACATGCAGTTCGAACTGCGTGCGAAGTGCCGGTGGAAGCGTCGCGCTCAGAAGCTCCTCCTTGTATCGCTCGAAAAGCGATATCGAGGCATCCTGCGCTGCGATTTCCATCAAATTGATCGTCGCGACCCAACGCGGGGATTGTTCACGTGCCGTCGCGGCAACAATCGTATACGCGTCCCGCGCGGCAGATCGCACGCCGAGCATGAACAGCGCCGACGCAAAGTCGCTGAGAATCCGCTCCCGCTCCGATGCTGATGTATTCTCTCGGAGCGCGGCGTACCCGAGTCGCACGGCGCGATGGTATTGCCCGCGTTCAAACGCGACGTTTCCCCGCGTGCGTGCGTGGCTCGCGACCAAACTTCCGTCAGTGAGTGAATACTCGCACGGTGTACCGTGTCGGTCAGGATCTCATCGGCACGCGGCAAATTGCCGCGGCTGACCGCATTCTTGGCGACTCCAATCTGAGCACGCAACTCACCGCTGACGAAACCGATCGCAATCGCCCGGTTGCGGGCTGTCTCGTGCGTTGCCGCCGCGCCAGCGAGCTCGCCAAGCTCCCGGAAACAGGCTCCACGGCGGTTCAACGCGTCGACAACGAGCGAACCAGTGGCGTGAACATCGAAGTGCTCGACGATCGTGCCATACACGTCCAGTCCGAGGTGCCATTCCGCTTCGGATTCCAAGGCAAAGCCGTAGTCCATGAGTGCCGAACCTATGGCGGTCACCGGCACTTGGAGCGCTCACCGCATCAAGCACACTCTCGAGATGAGCCCGGATCTCGCACGTGTCCGGAATCCGTGCGAACTCCGCGCGGGCGGACCGCATAAGGCGCGTCACCGGGTCAATCGCGGTCGCTCCGATGCGCATCCACGTATCGAACAGGCGCAACGTAAACAAGCCAGCCCGTACGCGGTCGGATGTTGGCGCGTCATCGCCGTGCATCGCTAGCTGCTCGATGAACGCCAGATGCCGCAGCGGAAGGGGGTGACTACTCAACCGCCGACGATCCGTGGTGACGGACGGATCACTTCTCTGCACAACACGCGCTCGCAACAGGTTGGATTCATCTGGCATCCATTCTGTGTCGCACGCCGCGTTACGGCAAGGTCGCTCAGCAAAAGGGAACGGTGATCGGTCCCATCCGGCCGTTGCGCCGATCGTTCGCCGCGACGAATCTTGCACCTCGGGCGCATTGTGTCGATGCCATTCGTCCGTCCGGCCCACCGTCTCAGTGGTCGTCGGTCCGCGATGCGGGTCATCGTCTCTTAGCCAGCGTTGTGCTGTTCTCTCGCGCGCCTATCGGTCAGTTGGCTCAAACAAGGGGGTAATGTGTCTCAGTTAACGGGTTGTGGCAGTCGATGGCGATCGGGAATCTTAGGTGCACGTACAGTGAGCACAGCAATTCTCGCATTACCGATGATCACCACAAACACTCAGCATTCCCTACTCGCCGTGAAGCTCAAGGTACTCCCCCCGATTAGCGGACGAATCAGGACGGTCAAGGGGTTCGTGTGCGCGCGGGTGACACAGTACGCCGCGTTGTGTCTCGTCGCGGGAGCGGAGGCGGGCGTTGCACAGATTCGGTGCCCGCTAACCGAGTGGACCGTGCCGCGCGCCATCAAGACGGATGCTGGAGTGCTCGCCTACGTCGAAAGTCCCGCGATTCTCCCGTCCGCCAACGGGATTACGCTTGTGGGCTCGCCCACGCTGGAATGGGGAGCGAAGGTGGAGCGGTCGGGAACCCGCGACACAATTCGACTCGCGGGCGCGATAGAGCATCCGTGGATTGGTGTGTACGCAGGCCAGACGCTGCAAGGCATCCCGAGGCCGTTAGGGGCGAACGTGACGCGCAATCCCGTGACCGTGCCACTGCGCGATCATGCAGTGGTGTTCTGGTCGGAAGCGGGCGACTCGACGGTGAGCCCGACGCTCATCGCGTCGGAGATCTGGACCGCGACGTTGACCAGCGCGGGAGTCAGGGGGCGCACTCTCGCTCTCGGTGCACAGGAAATCAGGTGGGGGCGCGGCATGGCCGGATCCGCGCTTGTCGGTGGAGACCCCGCCTTTGCGGCGGCGGCATCAGATCGGAATCCACAGTCGCGGCACCAGGGCATCGTCTTCGTCAGGGGGCGTGGTGTGACTTGGAAAACGACCTGGATCGACTTTGCAGGGATGCCGCCGACCTATGTCACCATGGCAGCAAGCGGCAATCACGCCGTGGTCGCATTCATAGGGTCGGTCGAAGCCAGAGTATCCGCGACGCAGGGAGTGTTCGTCGTCGAGTCGACCGATGGTGGTGCCACCTGGACGGCACCATCCGCGGTTCACGTGTTCGCCAATGGGGAGTACAGCGGTGCACCACGACTGACGCTCGAGTCATCAGGCCGAATGTCTCTGTTCTGGGGCGTGAGATATGAGCCACGGTCGACTTTCGAACGGATCGCGATCGCGTCGTTTGATCCTGGCGCTCGTTCCTGGACGATCGATTCACCACTCTCGTTCGCCGACGGTAGCAATGTGCTGGATGTTCTCCTGGGTCCCGGAAACGTGCCCTGGGTACTCACACGCAGCTCACCCGGGCACACGCTTCGCATCTCTCGGCGCGATCAACCCGGCTCGACCTGGGAAACCGGTGTGCTTCCACTCGGACATATCGCCGCCTCGGTGCCGACAATGGCGTTTCTCGACTCGAACCGCTTGCTCGTTGCCGTCGGCGTGCCATTCGGGCCGTCGGAAATTGGCGGCTTGATCCTTCCACAACCGGTACTCATGACGATGGAGCACACGCTTTCGTGCGCCCCTCGGTGAGTGCTGTGCGCGGCGCCCAAACGGGCGCGCATAACTCATCCCTCGAGGAGGTCCTGCATGAAGGCGTTGCGACGGCTGTCTGCCACTCTCGTGTTGGGGTACGCCATGATTGGTGGATGCGCCGACGTCGGGACATCCCCGCGCTCGGATACCAGCAGCTCCGGTCAGGCTGGAAACCACCCCAATCCTACGAGTTCCCGTGCGGCACACGTGTTCTCCGGAGCCGAGGCCGACTCGATGGCGTCCGCGACGGCGGCGCGCTGGGCCGCGCTTGGCGATGACCGCTTCAAGCACGCGCTCGAGCGCGACGCGGCGAAGCACAGCGCCGCGATCGCCGCTTTTGCAGCGCGACAGAAGCATTCGACCATTGCTGCCTCGTTACTTCCGGCTGGAGATCCCGTGCTCGACAACTGGCCGACACCAGCCCTCTTTCCGACCGCTGACATCCTCGCGACGAGTACATCGCCGACCGCGTACCTCGCAGAGGGCGCCGTCACGTCGGCGGTCACTCTGTTCGGGACGCACGGGGCGAACACGATCACCGCAAGTGCGGTCGCCAGCGACGGCTTCATCATTCGCGATGCCGCGGCGTTCGGCCGAACCTCGGGTCTCACCCCCGAGGCCAACAACTGCATGCTGAGTTTTCTCACGAATCCGATGTGCAGCTGGACCGGCACGTACATGTCGGGGGTGCTGATCGATCTTGGAAGTCGGAAGTGCGGAGTGACGATCACCGCACGAGCGGACCATGAGGCCTGGTGGGAGCTTCCATCAGTTTCCATCTCGGCCGGCCACTACTCATTCGGCACGCCGAGCGTCCGGTGGGGCGATGCCGCGCCCGTTGGCGGTTCGAACACGCCCGGTGGCAATCAACCGTGCATTCCGCCCAACGTACACTTTTCCAAGTCGGGCGGGGGATCGTCGGCGAATGACGGCGGAACGCTCACGCTGCCATTCGGCGGATCCTCCGTGTCCTTCTCGTCGTCGAGCACCTCGGGGGCGGCGGCGCTATCGCAGCATCAATGGCTCGTCGACGGGTCCGTCCAGGGCGGTTCTACGAGTTGGAGCGGCGGAATATCAGCGACGGGATCGCACACGATTGCACTCAACGTCACCGACGCCGCGGGACTTATCGGAATAGCGAGTGCGACGATCGTCGTGCGGCCCAACGAAGACGAATGCAGCGACGCGACGCTCCGAACTTCACCGGGCTCACGAAGCACCCTGAACCGGACATCGTCGTTCTTTTCTGCAGAATGTGACCATCCCTGTGACGATCCATTTACCAGCGCTATTGAAGAGTGTGGTTCTGGCACTGGGGGAGGATCGAGCACGACCGCGTACTTCGTGGAATACCAGTATCCAAGTACCGAACTGGTGTGCGAGAAGTGGCACTACGTCGTAACGGTTGGCGGATACTTCTCTAGCGAGTATTGGGAACTGGAAAACTGCCACGAGGCCATGTGATTACTCCAGTATCAAGCGAAACCTCATTCCCGGAGATGTGGATGCATAGATCAATCGTGGTGCTCGTGGCGGCTGTGCTCGCGGCCAAGAGTTTAGGGGCCCAAGTAGGTGCGCCGGTGGCAATGGATCATGCGACGGAGCCATCGAACCAGAAGGAGGAGGTGACGGTCGCGTTGTTCGAGTCCTTCAGCAAGCCGGGCATCGCTGCGGTTATTCGGCGCACCAAAGGCAACAGCGGAAGGTTGTTAATCGGCGTGAAACGGTCTGCACTGTCGCCGGAATTACTGCGTGCTCTGTTCGCAACCGTCCCCAGCGCTGCGGCGAAGAGGCAAGCGAAAATATCGCAGGTCGACATGTATTTTGCTGATGGCCGTGCACTGCCATCAGTTCCGCCGAATGAACGACTGTCAATGCAGCAAGCGATCAATGAGCTTCTCTCTGCGTCCCCGAAGGAGATTCCCGGGTACGGTAAACGACCCACGATCCGCAGATCACTCTAGCATCGATGGGCCGGTTGCCGCTCTGAGTCAAATCATGAATATCCTTGCTAACGCGATGATGGGTCCGCCGTCGGGGCAGGTAGAGACTTGCTCTCTACCTGCTCTTCCCGCTATTGGGCACGCTCCACAACAAACCGCGTCTTCGTGGTATCCAGCTTCACCAACGCACGACGAATGTCATCGCCGATCGCCTCGATTCGATTGATCGACTTCGGATTGAACTTCGGATCGAACGGACTGATTGCCGGACCACCAGCCACTTCGAGCACCGCATTGAAGTTGTAGCTATGGGTTTTACCCGTCTTCGGATCCGTCCAGCTCCCATGCCACGCCAGCTCACGGTTCTTCGGCCACAGTCCATAGGGCAACGCCAGCGTGCGGATTTTGTAGCCCGGCACCGCCGAGTCGATACCCATCGCGTTGCGAGCGATCTGCTCCTGTACGGCAGCGTCCGGATACTTGTTCAGCTTCATGTGCCACAACGTGTGCGAGCACAGCTCGAAGCCCTGATCCGCGAGCCACTTCACCTTGAGGAAACGCCACGCGTTCTTCTGGCCGCCGAACTTCTCCTTGTCGCCGAAGAAATTGTGGCCCGCGGCACCGCCGTTCAGCATGCAGAACACTCCGCGATTCTTCCACCCAGGGTGCGTCTTCGCAAAGTCCTCCCAGATCCCCACGGCGCTCGTCGGATCGATGATGAGCTTCCCGTTCTCTTCCTTATACCGGAACTGCGAATCGGACGCGTCATCGAACACGAACACGACAGGAGACATCCCGGCGGGCACGTCGCTGAAATCCTTGTCGAGCATCTGCGCGATGGTGATCGGCCGATAGCCACGCTTGTAGGCCTCCTCCAGGTCGGCGCGATAGCTCTCCGCCGTCCTGGTATAGAGCGTGTTCTTGTCGCCTCCGATCACATGGTACTCGAGCACGGGAATGCGGCCCTGCGGATGCCCTTCGACCGGACCCACCGTCGGCGTGGCGACCGAAGCAGGGACAGGAATGCTGCCCGCAGCGGAATCAGTCGTCGAAGCACGTGATGCCGCTCTATCGGACGCGGCGCCTGAGGAGCAGGCGACGGCCAACACGAGCGAGAGAAGCAGAAAACGGCGATCCATTTGGAGCCTTCGGGGTGAAAAGAAGAAGAAATAGTGCATCGCGGCCGGAAACCTGCTTCCGCACCAGACGTACCACACAGATATACACGCCATACCCCACACCGTGTTCACCCTCCGCATCCGCGAGCGGCTCGCGTTCATTCGCGAACAAATCAAACCAACTGCCGAGCCCGCTCGTGTCTGGGCGCGACGGCATTGGCGTTCGCTTGCCGGACTCGCGTTCGTTTGTGTGAGCGTCATCACCTTCGACGCGTGGCTCGCCACGTGTGGTTTCGAGGGTTGCCCCACGCGAAGCGGAGTTCGCGGTTTCCGTCCCGGGGAAGGCGGCAGGATCGTCGACCGCAACGACAAGTTCCTCGGACGCATCGCCCTCGTGCGACGCGTGAACGTCCCGCTGGCCGATATTCCGTTGCACGTACGCCAGGCGTTCCTGGCCACCGAGGACCGGCGCTTCTATTCACACAATGGTCTCGATTGGCGCGGCCTCTTTCGCGCTGCGCTGAGCAACCTCCGGCACGGTGGTGTCCGCGAGGGCTTCAGCACGATCACGATGCAGGTCGCACGCAACTCGTTCCTCGTGAACAAGCGCTACGGACGTACGCTCCGCCGAAAGCTCATCGAGCTTCGTCTCACGCGTCTCATCGAGGGTGAACTCACGAAGGATCAGATCCTCGAGCTCTACCTCAACCTCATCTACCTGGGCAATGGGATGAACGGCGTCGAGGCGGCGAGCCGTGACTTGTTCGGCAAGAGCGTCTCACAGTTATCGGTGAGCGAAGGCGCCATGCTCGCCGCGTTGCCCAAGGGCCCGAGTTCATACACGCCCCGTGACCACTATGCGCGCGGTCTCAAGCGTCGCAATCTCGTGTTGTCATTGATGGCAGACGAGGGATACCTCTCGTCGGACGAAGCCGCACGCGCACAGGCGCTTCCCCTTCGCATCGCCGAGGACGAATGGCGGCCCGATACCAAGACGGAACCCCTCGCGCTCGACGCCGTGCGTGCGCTCATTGACTCCATCCGCCCCGACGCGCTCAAGGATGGCGACGTCACCGTCTACACGACACTCGACCTCGCGGCGCAGCGCGCGGCGGATGCCGCGGTCCTCAAGCAAACGACGGCCGTGACGCGTGAAACGCAGTATGCGGGCGGTCGAGTCCGCGAAGCGGCGCAGGGAGCACTCGTAGCGATGGACCCGCGCACGGGTGACATCCGCGCGCTCGTCGGCGGACGTCGGAGCAAGCGCGGCTTCAATCGCGCCTTCAACGCCAAGCGCCAGCCGGGTTCTGCCTTCAAGCCGTTCGTGTACGCGGCTGCGATGAAATACGGGATGACGCCGGCCACGATGGTCGACGACGAGCCGGTGGACGTTCCGCGCGGCCGGGATGATGTCTGGAGTCCTTCGAACTACGACGACAAGTACCTCGGCACGATCACGCTCGCGAAAGCGCTCGCCGTGTCGTCCAATGCCGCGGCGGTGCGCGTGAGCCAGAACGTTGGACTGCGGGGGGTGATCGACGCTGCGCGTCGCAACGGCATCACCAGCCCGATCCCCGAGTTTCCCGCTATGGCCCTCGGCGCGATCGAGGTGACGCCGTTGGAGATCGTCGCGGCCTATGCGCCATTCGGGAATGGCGGCATGCGCGTGCATCCTCGACTCGTCCGCCGGATCGAAGCCGCGGACGGCACATTGCTCTGGAGCTCGGAGATCGCGCCAGCCGACACTGCTATGGACGCGCGTGACGCGTTTCAGGTGACATCCATGCTGCGCGGAGTCGTCGACGGCGGCACTGCGAACACGATTCGTGACATGGGCGTCGTCGGGCCCGTCGCTGGCAAGACAGGTACGACCAACAACGCGACGGATGTGTGGTTCGTCGGCTACACGCCCACGCTCGTCGCGGGGGTCTGGTTTGGCTATGACACGCCTCGGTCGATCGCGCCACATGCGTCGGGCGGGCATCTCGCGGCGCCGGCGTGGGCAGACTTCTATATGAATGGCTGGCGCGAGCCGGCATCGTCTGCGGAGGGCTGGCCCGTGCCCGCCGGTCTGACGATGCGCGTCATCGACCCGATGACCGGTTTACTCGCGGGACAGTGGTGTCCGGAGAAGAAGCGCGAATACTTCAAGTCCGGAAGCGAGCCAACCGAAGTGTGTGAGGTTCACGACGAGCATATCGATGAGCCGGTGTTCGACGTACCGCGCGAGATCCGCGTGCCGGATCCCATTCGAAAGGGTGTGAACGGCATCGGCAATCTTCTCAAGAAGATCTTTCGGTTCTAGTACTCAGCGAGGGAGGGTGTTGCGGTGGCGTATAGTGTCAACCTCCGAACATTGATCAACGAGTTTTACCGCAGAGGGCGGTGCGCCGGGATAAACCGGCGTGGAGTCGCGAATGAAAGAGT
>JAZJZK010000002.1:0-87400 GCA_040389905.1 Gemmatimonadota bacterium
GCACGGATCCGTGCGGGGGGTGTCGGGCGACCGGCATTCCTACCGCGACCAGAGGAGCAGAGAAACGCAGAGCGCTACTGAGGTGCAGGCCCTTCACGCTCAGGTCGACAAAACACGCGTGGTCTGTTGGGGCCGGCGCGCCGCTGCCTCAGGGCTGAATACGGATCCCCCGCCTAACGTGCGAGCGCGCCGATGTCAACAATCGGTCGATCGACAAAACGGCGTGGGACGCGATTCACGCGCCCCACGCCAACCCACCAACGCGTCGACCTCTACAGGATGCCCAGCCCGGCGGAACCCTTGAAGCCTGGGAAGATCGTCTCGAGCTTGGTGGCGCCAAGGTGCTTGGACGCCACTTCAGAGAAGACGGAGCGGAAGTCGGTCGTGAGCGCGAGGTCGCGGCCTTCGTACAACTGCTCTGGTTCGAGGCCTGGCCACTTCCCGTACACCTTCTTGCCCTTCACGTCTCCACCGATCACGAACAGGGCGCTGGCGTGGCCGTGATCGGTGCCGCCGTTCCCGTTCTGGCGAACGGTTCGGCCGAACTCCGACATCGTCATGATCGTCACGTCGGCCATGCGGTCACCGAGATCCGATACGAGCGCCGCGATCGATTTCGCAAAGTCATCGAGCCGCTGCGCGAGCTGGCCCGTGGATGCACCCTGATTGACGTGCGTATCCCAGCCGCCGACGTCCGCAAACGCGATCTCGAGGCCGACGTCCGCCTTGATGAGTTGCGCAATCTGCCGCAGCCGTGTCCCGAACTGCGACGCGGGATAGGCTGCGTTGTTCTGCGGCGAATACTTCTGGGGGTTTGCCGCCTTGAGGATCTTCACTGCCTCGAACATCTCACCGCCCGCGGCGTGGACGACATCGGCCGATCCGGTACGGTAGAGCGCCTCGAGCCGGTCCGCCGCGGGCCCCGACGCGCGTACCGTGAACTCGTCGAGTGAATTCATGGCGATGGTCGGTGACGCGCCCTCGAGCATGCGAGGCGTCTGCTGCGTCATCGCCACCGCGCGGAACGGTGATGGCTTCGCGTCGTGCGAGCAGCCTGCCTCGCACGTCCCCTTCACCGCGAGATACCGATTGAGCCATCCATCGCGCGTTCCTTTCTGATCCGGCGTCCCCGTTTCCATGTAATCCTGCGCATCGAAGTGCGAGCGCGTCGCACTCGGGCTCCCAACGGCGTGAATGGGCGCGAGGATTCCCTGATCCCACAGCGGCTTCATCGGCGCGAGCGAGGGATGCAATCCGAAGAACCCATCGAGATCGATCGCACCGGCGGGGCCGGTCGACATCGAAGGCCGTGGAATTGCGATGTTCGGCCGCAGCTTGTAATACGCCTGCTCGCCATGCGGCACGACGACATTCAATGCGTCAGCCGCACCACGCTGAAAGAGGCAGATCAGCGTCTTCCCGCGCGATGCCTTGAGGGCCGCGCCACTCAAGAGCTCCGACCCAAATGCCGTGCGGCGAAGAAAACTCGGGCTCAGTCCCAGTGTTACGAGGGAGAGCGCACCTGATTTCATGAAAACTCTGCGATTCATACAAGCACCTCATTGTGCATCTCTTTGAAACTGCAACTGACGAACGCGGAATGAGCGAATTGGGCGGATAACATCTGATCAAACGCTTTTGTTGATTGCCGTATCAGATCTGATCTGCTCCATCCGCTCAATCCGCGTTCACGAAGAGCAAAGGGTTCGGCTCAACGACGCTGGAACTCTGGAGCACCGATCGCCAAGCCGACGACCTGCGCCAGACCATTCAACTGCACCTGCGGCCCGGCACCGATGCCACGACCTGCCGCCGCACGAGGCGCTCCGTCCTTGCCGGGGGGCATCTCACGATCGCGTCGCGGCGCACCCATCGTCATGGACGTCATCTCCGTGGACGCACTATCGGGCTTCACCGTCGTCGCGAGCTTCGCCGCAAGCGGATTCTCGCCACTCAGGAGAATCTGCCGCGTGTCCGGTGACGACTGCCCCCCGAAGAACGCCAGCACGACACCATCCACCTGCTGTTCGCGCGGCGCGGTCCGGAGCCGTTCCGCCTCGCTCCACTGCGCGATCCTCGCGCCGGGATAACGCCCCGCCGCCAGCCCAAGGCCAAAGTTGATTCGGTTGAGAATCGCGCCGCTGTTCATCCATGCCTCGCCGGTCTCGGGCCACCCGTTGGGTGCCTGATGCCCGAAGATCGGCGCGCCCAGGAAGCCAACGAGCTGCGCGGAGCGCATCGAGGTGTCCGCCTGCGCACCGACGGCGCGAAGTGCCGATGCGACCAGCTCGAATGGGCTCTTCACCTTCACACGATACGCCGAGCGGCTGAAGAATTCCGGGCTCGTGACGATCGTGCGCACGGTTTCACGAATGTCTCCGTCGGTGCGCGTGAACGTCGCCGCGGCGCGATCGACCAGCGCAGCCGGGGGCGCATCGCTCACGAGCCGAATGGCCAACTTTCTCGCGATGAAGCGCGCGGTGTGCGGATCGCGAGCTACGATGTCGAGCACGTCTTCGCCGTCTTCGATCCCGCGTCCAGCAGGCAACACGTGGCCGAGCACTTTTTTCTCAGCGGCATCGTGCACCCGCGGATCGAACACGAACTCGGCGGTGCCGCGCGGATTCATCGTCCAACCCGTCAGGGCGCGCGCTACTTCTATGATATCGGATTGCGTGTACCCACCATCGACACCGAGGGTGTGCAACTCCATCAACTCGCGCGCATAGTTCTCGTTGAGCCCGCGACGCCTGCCCTGGGCCTGCTGCAGGCGCTGTTGAGCCGCTGCTCCGGCTGCGGCGGCCCGACGAGCCGCCGCCGCTCCACCGAGTCGTCCCGCTCGCATCGATGCCAACGTCGGGTGCAGCGAATCCGCAGCACTCTGCCACTGGTCCAGATAGAAGAGCATCGCGGGACTCTTCGCGACCGCGCCAAGCAGGTCACGAAACTTTCCCATGGCGCGCGGGCGAATGACGTCGCGGTCATAGGCCGGAATGAAGAAGCGCACCTGCCCCTTGCCGGCGAACACCGTAAAGTGATTCTCCCAGAAGTCCGTCATGACTTCCTGGAGCTGTCGTTCGCTCACGACGGCGCGGGCCAGCTTTGCCGACTGAACGTCGCCGAGCACGCGCTGGTTCTGTCGCACCATGTCTCGCAGCGCAGGGTCGTCGCGCAGCATTTCGGCGCGCATGTCCTTCTTGCTGCTGGTGTCGCCCTGTGCCGCCTGAAGCTTTCCGTTCTTTCGAAGGGCGACCTGACTTTCGGTATACATGGCGACGAACTCGCTTGTCGGCTTCGCCAGCAATTCATATGAAGCGACGATGCGATCTGCAGCGCCGTCGTCGACACGGTCCGGAGCGAGCTGGAGGGCGATCCACTTGTCCACACCCATCTCCCGAACCTTCGCGACATCCCCGGGGCGCGGACCAAAACCGAGCCGATTGAGCACTTGCTGCACCTGTTGGTCGGCCGTCTGTTCGCGCGGCTCGCTCGGAGCGACGACGATGTACGGCGCTGGCGCGCCCAGCGACTGGCTCACCCGAACAGGGGAACCGGCCATGCCGGCTTGCTGCGTTCCGGCGGAGCAGGCTGCGCTCAGGGCGGCAGTGATGACGAGCAGACGTCTACGGTGCACAGGCATGATGCGATATCCGATGAAAGTGTCCGAACGGAAGACGCAGTCGGCGCGTGGAGGTTAATACCGAATCGAGGAAACGGCTTGCGGAGATGGTGACCGAAGTCATACGGTATGGAGCGCGAAGATGCGCTCGCATACGACGCGCATGGCGACGACGCTAACAACTTGGCCGTTGATCAGTCCGCTCATTCCGCAAGACGATTTCGCACGCCTGCTGACGCTCGACGAGCTCGAGGTCGCCACCGGGCGACTTGCCGCCGCTGGGCGCGTCGTATTGTGCTCAGCGCTGCCTGAAGGTCTCGATCTCGTCCGAACGGAGATCGGCGACTCGCGTGCCGTGCTCCTGCTGCAGGAGCTCACGCTCTTTGTGCGACGGAACCTTCGTGGCGTCGACGCCGTGACAGTGGTGGGCGACGAGATGCTCATCTTGCTCGACACCAGCGGCGCACCAGCGGTTGCGGTGGCGGAGCGGGTGATGTCAGCGGTCCGGGGGCACATTTTTCCGTCGCGTGGTGCTGATGGGTCCCACCGACTCACGTTTTCGATGGGGCTCGCGAGTGCTCCGGAGCACGGGACGTCGTTCTCGGCGCTTGTGTCCGCGGCGCGCGGTGCGCGAGCGAAGGCGGGAAAGGACGGCTGTGCCTTCGCCTTCAGTCGCCAGCCCAACTCCCTCGATCTCAGCCGGTTTGTCGGGAGAACGGCAACTGTCGCCCAGCTCACGGGCTATCTCGACGACATGGCGAGAGGAGTCCGACGCGTGGTCGCCCTTGTCGGCGAGAGCGGCGTGGGTACGAGTTCGCTGGTGCGGACCCTCACCCCGGAAGTCCGCCTCCGCGGTGGGTCGCTGGTCGTCGGGAGCTGTCGTCAGACCCGCTTCGCGGAGCCGTACGCACTGTGGACCGAGGTGCTGCGCGCCGTGAGGCGCCTCCCGATCAAGAGCGCACGTGCCTGGCGCGAACTGCCGTCGCTCGATCCAACCCTCGAACGAGTGTCGGATGACATCCGGTGGGGGGGCAGCAAGACCAATCTGCTCGAGGAGCTCGCAGATTTCATGCGTCTCGCCGCGCAGCAACGTCCGCTCGTCCTTCTGCTGGAGAATCTCCAGTGGGCGGATTCCGCGTCGTGGGACGGCCTGGAATACCTCATCACGCAATCAGAAAGCGAGCGCATTCTGATCGCGCTGACGCTGCAGAACAACATCACGGAGGAGGCCGGAACCATCGGTGAGCCGTCGGACGGTGATGCGCTCGAACGGCAGAAGAGTGCCGAAGACGACGCGCTCGAGCGTTGGCGGCACCTCGCAACACGCCCCAGGCATTCTGAGATCCACCTGACTCACCTCACCCGCGACGAGGTGAAGCGCTGGCTCGAGGCGGCGATGCGCACCGATGAGCTGGGGCGCGATTTGCTGACCTATGTCTACCGGCACTCCGCGGGCAATCCATTGGTGCTCGTCCATCTCATGCGTGATCTGGAGGAGTCAGGCCATATCGTGATCCATGCGGACGGCTGGCAGTGGAGCCCGGTGAACGAATTGCCGACACGCGTAGTGCTCGGCGAGTTGCTGGCTCGGCGCCTGTCCCGGCTTCCGCGTGCCGCACGGTCGGTGCTCGACGCCGCCGCAGTCCTGGGGCGCGAGTCGGAAGAGGCGCTGCTCCTCGACTGCGCCCTCGGGACGACGGATGCCCGTGCGGGCGTGGAGCACCTTCTGGAGTGTGGTCTGCTTGTGCCCACTTACGATCGCGGCCGCGCGGCCTATGTGGTCTCGCACGATGAGATCGCCCGTGTGGCGACCGCTCGGCTGAGCGTCCCGGATCGGGTCGAACTCCACGGGCGAATTGCGCGCGCGCTGGTGACCCAGGAGCGTCCGTCGTTCGCTGAGGTGGCGGGCCACTTCGAAATCGCGAACGCGCGGCCCGACGCCTACCGATACGCCTTGATGGGCGCGCAAAAGGCGCTGACCGTTCATGAACCCGCCGCCGTTGTGGAGCTACTCGAGGTGGCGGCGCGCAATGCCCCATCGTTCGCCGAGCTCGCCGAGGTACGGGTACGGATGGCGGCGCTCGCTGAGGAAGGCGGCCGCTTCGACGAAGTCGACGCGCTCGCTGAACAGGCGCTCGAATGGTACGCTGCGCAGGGTGACGCGCCGCAGGCACTTCGGCTCAAGTGCATGCGCGTGCGTGTGCAGATCGCGCGTGGACAGGCAACGCGCGACACGCTCGAAAACCTGTTCGCACTCGAAATCGAAGCGCGCGACGCGGATGCCGATCCAGAGCGTGCCGCAATACTCCTCCTCATCTCTCAGATGCATTGGAGGTTGGGTGACCTTCGCGCGGCTCAGCGAGTTGCCGCGGAGTGTGTCGAAATAGCGGAGCGCGGCTCGGATGTGCTGCTCATCGCCGATTCATGCAACCGACTTGCGGTGACGATTCAGCTCGAGGACGCGCCACGTGCCCGTGAGCTGTACAACCGTACGCTGGAGATCGTGACGGCGGCCGGGGATGCGGCTCGGCGAGTGCGCGCGCTCAACAACATTGGTGTGGTCGAGCAGATCCGCGCGAACTGGGATGAAGCGCGGGAAGCGCTGAAACTCGCCATCGATCAAGCGCGAACGGCACGGCTCGTTGGCCCGTGGGGCAGGGCGGAGCTCAACCTTGGCGTTCTCGAAGGACGCCTCGGCGACTATGAAGGTGCGACCACGTCACTTATGGAAGCCCTGCGGTTGACGTCGATGGCGCAGAACGGCGAGGAACAGATGATCGCCACGTACAACCTCGCCCACAACGAGCGTGAACGCCTTCACTTTCGTGAGGCGATCGACACCTATTCATTAGTTACTGAACTCGCCGAGCGCATCGGGCAAGGGGAGGTGCTCGCCGGGGCGCTGGCCGGTCTCGGACTGTGCCAGCTCCTCACAGGTGACCATTCGGCCGCTCAGGCGTCATATAGGCGAGCGATACCGATGATGGAGCGCCTGGTGAATTGGTTTCAGGGGCGCGAGCTCATGGAAGCCCTCACCATTCGGATGTTGCTGGCCGAGGGAAAGGTGGGGGAAGCGGCGGAATCGTTCTGTCTGGCGCTGGCGGCCGCAGGTCCGAGTGATGCATACGGAGCAGCGTGGTTGACTGCCGAGGTCGGTGAGGTATTCGGCGATGATCTTCCGCGCGAGACACGGCGCGCAATGCTCGAGTACTCTCGTCATCCGGAAGTGCTCGGCAACCCAGTGATGCGTGAGAGGCTGAGTGTATTGAAACTGGACAGTTAATCCAGTATTGACCGAACGGCAGGTCGCCTACATATTTCTTAGCAGAAAGAAGTCGGGAGCAGAAAAGTTGCAACGGCGGGGACGCACCTGCCGAGCATCTTACGTGTTTGTATCACGAGGAACGCGCGATTGGATCGCTGCTTCCCCGCACATTGTCGCACTGAGCGACTCGACCATATGCGCCGTACAAACTGGAAGACCGTAAGCACGCTCGTAACGATGGGTCTGCTCGCGGGCTGCATGGATAGATCGATTTCCGGGCCGCAAGCGGGCGCCGTTGGGCCGACCGCGGTGATGATGGTTCCGCAGGGCGCGCCAGCGCTTGGTCTGCTCGGCGGCAACAACTCTGACGACGCTTCTTCCGACTTCACGTACAACTCGTCGTGGGGCGGGGTGCTGTACGTCGGCGGTCAGCTGGTCGTGCTTCCCGATCACTCGGTCTGCGACCCGGCCAAGAGCAGTTACGGTCCAGGCACGTGGGACTCGCCGTGCACGCCACTCAATGGCACGCTGAAGATTCACGCCGAGGTGAAGACGGCGAATGGGCGGACGTGGGTCGATTTCACGCCGGCCCTCCGCTTCGTTCCCTCGAAGAACGAGTCGGACTGGGTGATGATCTACATGTCCACCCCAAGCGCACGGAACTCGAAGGATCTCTCCAAGTTTAACATCCTCTACTCCAGCGCGATTGGTTCGCTGGGTATTGACGAGACAGTCCAGGATGCGTCGCTCCGTACGTACGTCTACAAGAGTGCCGGCATTTCGTACCGCCGCATCAAGCATTTCAGCGGCTATAATGTCTCGGCAGGCTTCTGGGATCCCAACTGCGAGGCTGGTCCCGATGGCAACTGCATCGACGACGGCAGTGGCATCGGCGGCGGCGGACGATAGCAACTGTCCGCGTCTGAATTTGTGGAACGCGCTCGCCCTCACCGGCGGGCGCGTTTTGCATGGAGGGACCTTCTTTCCCGCGAGCACGCAATCCGCTTGCTTTGAGGCGTGACGCAGCCCTCGATCTCCACTGACCAGATGCAGGACCTGCGGCCGGAGCACTCGTTGCTCCCGCCGAGAGCAGTCGTCGTCGCGACGTGTCTCACGTCGAGTGCCACGCTCGGTTTGTTGTTCGGCATCGGGCGCCGCTCCGGCCGGCCGTGGCAGGCACTCAATGCGGCGGCGTTCACGCTGCTTCGTGGGCAGTCTGACGGCGTGATGGATTTCACATCCGATGTGACGCTCGCGGGGGTTGCGGTGGTTCTTGTCATGAGCGCAGTGGCGGCGGTCGTCACGGCAAGGCTCATATCGTCACGACGCACCTTTCACTGCGCGATGGCGGCGTCCGGAGTAGCGCTGGCTGGCTACCTCGCCCATGTCCACCTCGTCGCACGTTCGCCCGGCGGGCTCGCTGCTCTTCTCGCGGTTGGAGAGCTCCGCGCACTGTACCTGACGGCGGCTATCGCACTGTTCGTTGGTATGCGATATGCCTTTTCTTCCGCCGAAGGGTCACCGACGTAAGCAAGACGCCTCGAGGAGCACGTTCCAAGTTGGAACGCACACGTCACACACCCGTGACGCGTGTCGAGGAACTTTGGCGAGATGATCGTGTTCGACCAGGTACACCCGATCACAACGGTCGGCGAAACTCCCGGTCGAAAACGCTCGTCGTGGGAGGTGCAGGGATGCAGCAGCAGGACACTCTTCAGGAGGGGGGTATGGATGTCCTCGTAATGCTCGAGGAAAGCCCCGATCACTCGCCGGTGCTCGCCCACGTGAATTCCGTTCCGTCTCCGCTCGCATCTGAGCGGCCGGCGCGGGACATCGTGACACTGTACGGCGTGCCGAGTGCGGAATTGCTCGCACTCGCGTTAGCCGCAGCGGTGGAGTCCCACCGCACCGGTCAGGGGCATGACAATCTGGACGCCATTCGCCACCTCGGCGTATGGGCGGAGCGGGGCGCTGTCGGAGATGCCGCATGGCGCGATGTGTTGACGGGGCAGCTCGTCACGCATGATCTCGAGATCCCGTTGGAAATTCTCAACAGCACCGCCAGCCAGTTGCTCGGCGAGTGTGGGCAGCTGATCCGGCGTCTGGTGGCCGGACTCTCGATGCCCGATTGGCCGGAGGGCGCGCGTCGCGCAATCACGGTATCGCTGAGTCCCGTCGTGGGATTGGCGGCACCGGTGTTCGCTCCGCTCGAGTCGCTGCTGGACAGGCTGCGCGAAGCGGATGGACTCACCTTCGACTACGAGGGCGACTAACGGAACTCTTCTTGTCAGAGAAGTGGCTGGGCGGCCCGCACGGACTTCCGTGCGGGTCGTTTTTCTTTCCGGGCCTGGCACCCGGAGGCCGAGCTGGCTTGACACTGCCGATCTCCGACTCCATTCCTAAGCCACACCAACGATCAGGTGGGGCTGACGAATGCCGAGAACCAGTATGCGCCAACCGCCGCTCCGGCCGTCGGGTGGCGAGCGAGTGTTCACCGATGACCAGGGCCGCCTCTGGAGTGCCGCGCTCGAACGGCGCGATGACCCCAGTGGCGCCCTGGTCTTTCGCTGCATCAGCGACGGACGCCAATCTGTGCGCGCCCTATCGGTGGACCCGCTCGCCCTCCGCGACGCCGTGGACGACGTGCTCCGCATCTGGCTCGGGAACGCCCCACGCATCGGCCTCCTCTCCTAGCATCACGAGGTACACGCATGCGAGAGTATCAGGGATCGGAAATCCGCAACATCGCGGTGGTCGGACACGGAGGGAGCGGCAAGACCAGCCTGGTCGACGCGCTCGCCTTCGTGTCCGGATCGAGTAAACGGCATGGCAATCTCGGTGATGGCACGACGCTCACCGACACAGCACCCGAAGAAATCGAACGCGGATACACCATCAACCTCGGTTGCGCACATGCCGAGTGGATGGATACGAAGATCAACTTGCTCGACACGCCCGGTTTTCTCGACTTTCAGGGCGACGCGATCGCGGGGCTGGCCGCGGCAGATGGAGCACTCTGCGCCATCAGCGCGACCGCCGGCGTCGAAGTCGGGAGCGAGCGAATGTTTCGCGAAGCCGTGCTGCGAGGGGATCCGGTGCTCTTCGTCGTCACGATGATGGACAAGGAGCACGCCGACTTCGACGGCATCTACCAACAGATCAAGAGCCAGCTCACGAACAAGGTGATCCCGATCGAGGTGCCGGTCGGGCAGGGGGCGGATTTTCACGGCATCGTGAATCTCTTCGACAAGAAAGCGCACGTGTATGCGCGCGGCGCAAAGAGTGGCGCCTACGAGGAGACCGACGTTCCCGCCGAAGTCCAAGCGCAGTTCGATCGCTACTACGCCGAGTTGATCGAGACGATCGCGGCGACCGACGACACGCTGCTCGAGCGATACCTCAACGGCGAGGAGATCACGCGCGAAGAAGCGATGACGGCGATGAAGGACGCCATGAAGCGGATGGAGCTTTTCCCCCTGTTCTGTGTGTCGTCGACGCTCAACTACGGCACGCGTGCCGTACTGTCGCACATCGTCGACCTGATGCCGAATGCGTACGAAATGGAGGAGATTCACGCATTCACGGGCGCCGAGGGTGACCTCACGGTCGAGATTCACGCGAAAGACGAGAATCCCTTCGCGGCGATCGTTTTCAAGACGGCGAGTGAGCCACACGTTGGCGACGTGAGCATCTTCCGCATCCTCTCGGGCTCGGTCAGAAATGGCGACGAGTTGTACAACGCGACGCGCGATGGGATCGAGAAGCTGAATCACCTCGCCGTCTCACAGGGGAAGGACCGTCTCGAAGTGCCACGGCTGCATGCGGGCGACATCGGTTGCGTGGCCAAGCTGCGAAACACGCACACCAACGACACGCTGTCCACGCGCGCACACCCTGTGCGTCTGCCGCAGATCCAGTTTCCGGAGCCCCTCGTGCAGATGGCGATTCATCCCGTGAATCGCCTCGACGAAGAGAAGCTCCAGCTGGGGCTTCACCGGTTGCACGACGAGGATCCGTCGTTCGAAATGCAGTGGAATCCCGAGACGCACGAGACGCTCGTCTCCGGTATGGGAGAGCGGCATCTCGAGGTCGCACTCTCGAAGCTCAAGCGAAAGTTTGGCGTCACGGCAGAGTTGACCAAGCCGAAGATCGCGTATCGCGAGACGATCAGGACGCGCGCTGAAGGGCAGGGGAAGCACAAGAAGCAGTCGGGCGGCCGCGGCCAGTTCGGCGACTGCTGGGTGCGAATCATGCCGACGCCGCGTGGCGACGGGATCAAGTTCGAGGACTGCATCGTCGGTGGCTCGATCCCGAGCAAGTTCATTCCTGCCGTGGAGAAGGGGATCAACGAGGCCGCCGAACGCGGTGTGCTCGCGGGCTATCCGTTGGTGGATTTCCAGGTCGAGTTGTTCGATGGTTCGTACCACAGCGTGGATTCGAACGAGATGTCGTTCAAGATGGCGGGTATTCAGGCGTTCAAGGCGGTGGCGCCGAAGTGCAAACCGGTGCTGCTCGAGCCACTCGATGAAGTCGAGATCGTCACGCCCGAGGAATCACTTGGCGACGTCCTCGGTGATTTGTCGTCGCGGCGAGGGCACATTCTCGGAACCGAGGTGCCGGAGAATTCAACGGGCACCAGGGTGCGCGCGATCGTGCCGCAATCGGAACTCCACCTCTATGCGAGCGCGCTCCAGTCGATGACGCATGGACGAGCCAGTTTCAGGCGACACTTCCGCGGTTACGAAGAAATGCCGAGTGACGCGGCTCAACGTGTGGTCGACGAGTCGGCACGACAGCACGCGGAGGCTGCGCAGTAGCGGATTTCGTCATCCCGCAGGAGTGAAGTCGTTCGCTCGTGCGGGATGACCCGTCCGCGTCATGTTCATCGCCCAGTGGTCGTCAGAAGGATGACGCTGCCGGTGTGATTCGTGCCCCAGCGAATCGTCGCTTCACTGGAGCTCAGGTACTGGACGGACTTCACGTACTCGACTGGTATCGAGCGCAGGGATTCGATGCTTCCGAGCCGCGCATTGTCGAGGAACACGGTCACGAGCGACACGTTCGGGCGGAAGGCCGAGAAGTCGCGTCCGCGATTGAGGAACATGGGCCGCAATCGCGTGATGGCCTGATAGAGGTCGGTGGCATCTGTTCCGCGCATTTCAGCGATGGTGAGGACATCGGAGTTCCGCCCGACCGGTTCACCCTTGCCAGCCATCGTGACCGGCGCGCACGCCGGCACACCGATCAACACTGCGACCATCATCTGGCGCCGCCACATTGAGACACCCTCCGTATTCCTCAGCGGCAGTCGCCCTGGGGAATGGTGTAGAGTTTCGCCGGCGTGCACTCGCAGCGCCCGCAAGTGTCCCTAACGAATTTTGCGTGCCAAGCGTGACTCCAGTACTCGACGGATGGTCACATTGGATTTCTGGGTGATCAGGATCACAGGAACTGGACAGGCTCGCGGTTGATGAAAAGGCGAGACTCGGGCCACGACATTGTCGAAAGAATGCATTCATCCTTCCACTACATTCCTCATCGTGCAGCCACGCGAGATGGGTAGCCGAACCTCGTATGCCGTCGTTGGAAATGGCCGGATGGGGCGCGCCATGGTTGCGGCGATGCGACCGCATCTGTCCGTCGAGGGCCCACTGGAGCGCGGCTCCGCCGCCGACTCGGCGGACGTCGTCCTCCTGTGCGTGCCGGACAGAGAGATTGCCGCAGCGTGCGCGGCGATTGCGCCAAGTCCTCAGCGTTGCGTGGGTCACATGAGCGCCTCCGCGGAGCTGTCGCTGCTCGAGCCCCATGTCCATCGCTTTTCGTTGCATCCACTCCTCAGCATCATCGGGCCGGGCGCTCCCTTCAGTGGCGCGACCTGCGTGATCGATGCAAGTGACGAGCAGACGCTCGCGACGGTGGAGCAGCTCGCATCACTGCTCGGCATGCAACCGCGCCACGTCGCGGACGATCGTCGTGCGCTCTACCACGCGGCGGCGTCCACGGCGTCCAACTACATCACGACCGTCCTGGGAATGACCGAGATCCTGGGAGCCGGCGTCGGTCTCGAACGCGCGGCCTTTGCGCAGCTCGTGCGCAGCGCCGTGGAGAACTGGTCGGCACGGGGTGCTCGCGATTCGCTCACCGGCCCAATCGCGCGAGGCGACGCGGAGACCGTTGCGCGGCAGCGAGCGGCGGTCATCGCGACCGCACCGGAACTCACGGCACTCTGGGACGCGCTTGCGCACGCAACCCGGGAGCTCGCGACGAGCGAGCGAGCGACGTGATCGTCGCTCGAAGCGTGCGCGAGCTCCGCGAGGTAGTGGCCTCCGCGCGTTCGCGCGATGAGCGCATCGGTCTCGTCCCAACCATGGGCGCATTTCACGATGGTCACCTCGCGCTGATGCGCCGAGCCCGCGAGGATTGCGGATTCGTCGTCGTTTCGCTGTTCGTGAATCCGATGCAGTTCAACGAGGCCGCGGACCTGGCGCGGTACCCTCGCGACGATGTGCGCGACATGGCGCTTGCGACGGGAGCAGGTGTCGGCGTCCTTTTCATGCCGCCCGTCGACGAGGTGTATCCGCCGCACTTCGCCACGAGCGTCGAGGTAGCCGAGCTTGCTGCGCCGCTCGAGGGCGTGGTGCGCGGTCCGCAGCACTTTCGTGGCGTCGCCACGGTCGTGACGAAGTTGCTGAACATGGCGCAGCCCGATGTCGCGTTCTTCGGCCAGAAGGATGCGCAGCAGGCGTTGATCATCCGGCGCCTTGTGCGCGATCTCGACGTGCCGGTGCGCGTGGAAGTGTGCCCAACCATTCGCGAAGCGGATGGTCTTGCGATGTCGAGTCGCAATGTGCTGCTCGACGCCGACGCGCGACGACGCGCGCCAGCACTCTCAGCGGCGCTATTTGCAGTGGAGGCAGCGGTCACGAGTGGAGTGCGCGATGCGGCGCGGGCGCTCGACGCAGGTCAACGGATTCTCAGTGAGGCTGTCATCATTCCAGAATACTTCGCGGCCGTTTCTACGGACGCTCTCGCACCGGTCGATGCATTCGATGGTGAGACGCTGGTCGCCATTGCGGCGCGCTTCGGGAGCGTGCGCCTCATCGACAACGTGATCATCAATGCCTGAATCGAGGCTGCGAGCCATACAGGAGCTGTACGCGCGGGACACGCCGATCGTGATGCTGACCGCGTATGACTACCCATCGGCGCGCATTGCCGTTGCCGGCGGAGTCGACATCATCCTCGTCGGCGATTCGGCGGCGATGACAGTGCTTGGCTACACCTCGACGCGTGAGATTTCGATCGACGCGCTGCTCGTTCTCACGAAGGCTGTGCGGCGCGCGACGGATACGGTGCCGATCATCGGCGACTTGCCGTACGGGTCATACGAGGCAAGCGACGAATTGGCCGTTCGTTCGGCGCGCCGTTTCGTCGACGAGGCTGGTGTGGACGCAGTGAAACTCGAGGGGGCTGGCGAGATGGTCTCGCGGGTTCGCGCGATCATTGGAGCGGGGATTCCGGTGTTTGGTCACGTGGGGCTCTTGCCGCAATCCGTTCGCACGCGAGAGGGCTATCGCGCACGCGGCCGAGATCCTGAGCAGGCCCTGGGCATCGTCGCAGATGCGGACGCACTCGCGGCACTCGGGTGCTCGGGACTGATTGTCGAAGCGGTACCCGCGGCCGTGACGGCGATCATCACGGCGCGAATCGGCATCCCGGTCATTGGGATTGGCGCGGGGGTAGAGGCAGGGGGGCAGGTGCTCGTGTACCACGACCTGCTTGGATTCAGCGAGGGGCGGATGCCGCGATTCGTTCGCCAGTATGCCTCTGCGCGTGAGGAGTTGTCGGCTGCGGTGCGCGCGTGGACGTCGGATGTGCGGGCGCGGACGTACCCGGCGGTGGAGCACACGTACCCAATCACGGATGAGGCGATGGCGGTCGTACGCGAACAGTTGGGTATTTCGAACGAGTGAGTCGCACCGTCAATCAGCTTTGTCAGGTGCTCGGTGATCAGCCGCAGCTTACAGAGCAACAGGGGGTGTGGCGCTCAAGTGCATCGCACTCGTTACGCCACACCCCCTGAAAGGCCGTAAGCTGCGGCTGGCCTTATCCGTTCGCTGACTTCCGCGACCGAGCCACCCTCTTCTTCTTCGCCGCCTTGCCAGCTTCGATCGGCACCACGCCCTGCTCGGCTGCAATGCCCGGCGCCGCCGACGGAACCGGCACTTGTTTCGGCTGCTTGTACGTGAAGCGCTGGCCCTGATAGTTCCGGAAAATCACCTCGTCGTCCGTGATTTCCTCGACGTACTCGGGAAGCAGCGGCACCTTTCCGCCGCCACCGGGCGCGTCGATCACGAATTGCGGGACGGCCAGGCCAGAGGTCCACCCGCGCAACGCCTGGATGATCTCGAGTCCTTTCTGCACAGTCGTGCGGAAGTGCTCTCCACCCGCGACCTGGTCCGCCATATAGATGTAGTACGGACGAACGCGCGCCTTGAGCAACTCGTGCATGAGCTTCATCATGACGCGCGGGTCGTCGTTCACGCCCTTGAGCAACACAGTCTGGCAGCCGAGCGAAACACCGGCGCGACTCAACCGATCGAGGGCGGCGACCGCGGCCGGCGTCAACTCGCTTGGATGGTTGAAGTGCGTGTTCATGAAGATCGGATGGTACTTCTGCACCATGTCGCAGAATTCCGGCGTCACGCGCTCCGGCAAATGCGAGGTGATGCGGCTGCCGAGCCGAATGATCTCGATGTGTGGAATGGCGCGCAGGCGCTGGAAGATGTACTCCAGACGCTGGTCGCTCAGCATCATCGGATCGCCACCGGAGAGAATGACATCACGGATTTCCGGATGCGCCGCGAGGTAGCCGAACGCGGATTCGTATTCCTTGAGTGAAATCTTCTCGGGGTCGCCGACCTTGCGGCGCCGAGTGCAGAAGCGGCAGTAGCTCGCGCAGACGGGGCTCACGAGGAACAGCGCGCGATCCGGATAGCGGTGCGTGATGTTCGGGACCGGGGAGTCACCTTCCTCGTCGAGGGAGTCGATGACGCCGTCGACGATCTCGAGCTCCTGGACACTCGGGATGAACTGCTGCCAGTTTGCGTCGCCGACCTCCTTGATCTGCGAGAGGGATTCTCGCGTGATGCGCATCTGGAAGTTGTCGAACGCCGGTCCGAGCGCGGCGATATCGATTTCGCGTTCGGCCACCTCGGCGCCGAAGCGCTCGGTGACGTACGAATGGAGTTGCTCGAGCGTGCTGATGCTCTCGTCGCGCAACGACTTTTGCCAGTCACTCATCGTGTGGCTGCTCCGCGCTCTCGTGAGGTGAGGCGTGTGGTGTAGATGATTCGATCGTCGGCCGGGCGGTAGAAATCGCGAACTCGGGCTGCCTCGGCGTAGCCCGCGCGGGTGTAGAACCTTCGCGTGTTTTCGTAGTCGGCGCGCGACGACGTTTCCGCAACGAGCATGCGCACGCTTCGCGCCGTGAGTGTTTCCTCGACGGCACGCACCAGTGCCCGTCCAACACCGTGGCCGTGCGCATCAGGGTGTACGGCGAGCCAATACAGGTCGTAGGTGCCGTCGGTAGACGGCGTGGGGCCGAAGCAGGCGTAGCCGAGCAACGTGTCGTCGTCGCCGAAGGCACCGAGGAATTCGTAGTCGGACTGCGGAACTTGAGGTGCAGACCCCTCGACTCGCACTTCGTGCTCGCTCGGGGTGACAAAGGCTCGCACTTCGTGCTCGCTCGGGGTGACAAGGTCGTGCGCGGCGCCTCCCCACTTGTCATCCCGAGCGAGCGACGCGAGTCGAGGGATCTGCACCTCGGCCCCACTCACCCCATCATCGAACAGCTCGAGCGCCACTGCGACTTCGTCCGGCGAAAAGACATTCGTCGCCTCGAGAACAGCGGCGACCGGCGCGCGATGCCGAGGCTCGAGCGGACCAAGACGCATCAGACCTCTCCCGCGGGAAAGAGCTGCAGCTCATCCGCCGTGACGGCGACGCCGGAGAGATGCTTGGCGAGCGCCCAGCGTTCGGCGGTCATGACGCTCTGTCGCGTACGCTCGAGCCCGAGCTCGCACATCTTGCGGACCAGCGCCCCGTACTCGATCCCCGCAACGCGAGCCATGCGCGCGAGGCCGGCGTCGGGGGAGATGTCGGGGTTCGCATTGACTTCGAGAATCCAGGGACGTCCGCGCTCGTCGATGCGAAGATCCACGCGACCATAGCCGGCGCCGCCAACGATCCGCCATGCCGCGACAGCGATCTTCCGAATTTGCGATGCGACGCTCGCCGGCAGCCGCGCTGGGCAACGTGGCGCGGATCCGAGGTCCTCGTCCGAGCCGTCCTCCCACTTGGAGCGGTACGTGACGATCCGCCACATCCCCTTGGGCATGTTGCCAAAGTCGATCTCGGCGATGGGCAGCACCGCGTCGCCCAAGATACCGACGTTCACCTCGCGCCCCTCGATGTAGCGCTGAACGATCACCTCGTCCCAGCGGCCCAGCATCGCATCGACCCGTTCCGTCAGCGCGCGCGTCGTACGCACGACCGACCGCTGTTCGATTCCGATCGAGGCGTCTTCCGCCGCCGGCTTGCAGATCGCGGGAAAGCCGACGTTTGGAATTGTCCCGCCGCGGCGTACGACCGCGAACTTGGGAACGGGGAGCCCGACGCGGTCGAGCGCGCCGTTGACGATGTGCTTCCGGAGCGTGAGTGAGGTCGTCCAACTCGAACTGCCGGTGTATGGCAGGCCGAGAAGTTCGAGGACCGAGATCACCGGAGGTTCGAGCGCGGCGACGCCGTCCACGGACTCGCAGAGATTGAAGACGAGGTCGACGCTGGCGCGGCGCAGCTTATCGATCCACTTCGAGTCCGGATAGACAGGGACGCGGACGATCGCGTTGCCCTCGCCCGCGAGGCAGCTCTCCACGGCATCGACGCAGCGCAGAATCGCTGCGTCAGCGGCGAGCCCTGTGGCGCTCGCGGCGTCATAAAGGATTCCAATCTTCATGCGTGCCGTCTGGTGAGCGGGATGCCTTGACGCTCGGCGGCTGCGCGGAGGCATGCGCAGATCAGTGCGTCGTAATCGAGTCCGGCGGCGCGAGCGGCCTTGGGCAGGCAGGAATTGTCCGCGGGGTCCGGAAGGATACCAGGCAGCGGATTCACCTCGACGACGTTTGCTCGGCCATTGGCATCGAGTCGCACGTCAACGCGCGACCAATCGCGGCAACCGAGCCCGTCGTATGCGCGCAGCACGACGTCTTCGATCTCGACGCGGAGTTGCTCGCTGACGTCTGCGGGGCAGTCGAACATGTCGAGCGGCTGTTCGGGACGGTCCCAGATCCACTTGGCTTCATAGCCGTAGATCGGGAGAGCGCCGTCGGGCAGGGAGCCGAAGTTGATGCCCACCAGGGGAAGAACCTGCGCGGCGGCGCCGTTGCCGAGCACACCACAGGTGAATTCCGCTCCGGGGAGAAATGTCTCGACGATGACCGGCTGGTCGTAGCGTTCGAGGAGACCGAGGACGACCGGTTCGATCCGTTCCGCGGCGGCGATGAAGTTTCGTTCCGTAATTCCCTTGGACGAGCCCTCGTGCACGGGCTTGGCGAACAACGGCAAGGCCGCGGCGGCGGCGGCGACGAGGGCCGAGAGCTCCGCGGGAGAGCGCACGAGCCACCAGTCAGCCGTCGGGACACCCCGAGCGCGCAGCACTTCCTTCGTGCGCGCCTTGTCGAGGCAGAGCGCCAGGGTAAAGGGATCGCTGCCGGAGTAGGGAATTCCGTAGAACTCACAGATCGCCGGGACGTGGGCTTCTCGATTCGGTCCGCGGAGACCCTCGGCGATATTGAAGACGATGTCCGGGCGTTCTTCGCGAAGCCGCAACGGGAAGTCGTCCGTCGCCTCGAGATGAATGACGTCTCCGAGCGTGGCGAGGGCGTCGGCGACGGCGTTGATCGTCGCGGGGGAGTCCCACTCGGCGAATTCGTCGTCCGCGACATCTGTGGGCGCGACGAGGGTGGCGACGCCCGCGCCGGTACTGGGCGGCTCGTCGTCGGCGCGCGCCAGCTCGGCCGCGTGTGGCGCGGCGATGGGTTCAGGCTTCTGATTGTACGCGAAACCGATGCGCGTCATCCAATCCCGGAACTGGAGTACAGCACTACGTCGCGGCGCCACTCAACGGCGATTCGCCTTAGCTCAGGCGTCCATCTCCACGAACACGCGTGCGGGCAAAACACACGCCACGTGTAACGACGCCGAAGATACGCATTCAGGATTTTTCGCGCAATGAAAAAAATGCGCTCGAGCGATCAAACTTTGTGGTAACCGATTCTCGCGGCTTCGCGGCGGTCGGCGGCGTCGTAAATCTCGAAGTCGGAGAAGAAGGCGGGCGCCTCGACGAGCAGGATACGCAACACCGCGATAGCCAGGCGACGAATTTCCAATTCGGCGCCTTCGCTGGAGCGAAGCTCGAGCATCGTGCGCCACGCGCGGGCATTTCCCGTGACGACGATCTTCGTCTCGGTGGAATTCGGCAGCACGCCGCGAGCAGCTTCACGCGCCATTTTCCGCCGATGCACCCGGTCCGCGACCCAGCCGTAGCGCTCCATCAGCTGGGCGACGAGCGCGACGTACGCGCTCTGCGCGCTGTCGATCTGCGCACGCCACGCCCCTTCGAGCGCTTCATCCCCCGCGATGGCGGGGGGAACGACGAAACACGCGTCGCTCTCGTCGACGTACCGCTGTGAGAGTTGCGAGTACGCAAACCCGGCGCGATGGCGCACGAGCTCGTGGGTAAGCGAGCGGCTGACTCCCTCGAGCAGCAACGAATAGTTCGCGTGCTCGAGCACACTACCGTGGCCCTGCTTCTTGATGTTCTCGAGGTAGTCGCGCGTATTCCGGTTTGCGGGATTGTGCTGGCTCATGTAGCAGAGCCGGCCCGCGAATTCCGCGAGCCGCTCGCCGTCAGTGCTGTCGCCCTGCCAGTGTACCGGCATATGCTCGGGCGTGGCGAAGCTCGGCTTTGCGAGCACTGTCACTCTTGGCTCGTAGAACAGACGCTGGGCGGCGGGTGCGGTAGCGGACATGTGTGACCAGTTCCTGCGAAGGGACGATAGATCCCGACAGTCACTCGCTTCGCTCGCGACTGCGGGATGACAGGGGCAAAGTTAATACGTCGGTTTTCTCCACGCTTTCTTCCACCTCGGCCAACATTTCCAGCCGCGGGCGAGCGTAGGCGCGATCACGCTCGACGACTCGGAGAACGTCCCGAGCACTCGACGGGAGCGCGGCGAGGGCGGGATCGTACTTGACTCGCTCGACGGGACGCGCGCCGCGCGCGGCCAGCTTGGCCCCGGGATTGAGAATGCCCTGCGGATCGAACGCGCGCTTCACCGCCGCGAATCGCTCCAGCGTTTCCGGTGACCACATCTCGCTCATCAACGGCGCCCGGAGTCGCCCGTCGCCGTGTTCACCGGAGAGCGTTCCGCCAAGTCGCGCCGTCAATGCGCTGACCTCGGCGAGGAGTGCATCGACGCGAGCGCGCCAATCGGGCAGCCGGACATCCACCAGTGGATTCACGTGCATGTGAGCATCGCCGGCGTGGCCGAAGATGACGCCGCGGATGTCCTGTGATTTCAGTGCGGCGCGCACGCCGGTCACGTACTCGGCAAGCCGATCTGGCGGGACACAGCCGTCCTCGATGAATTGCATGGACTTGAGCGCGGGGTCGAGGCGGCTTAGAACCGGGCTCGCGGCGTGTCGCAGCTCCCACATCGCATGCTCGGTTGCCGCATCGAGGGCGACGGACACGTGCGTCGCACCGTCGGCGCGGAATTTCCCCTCGAGCGCGAGTACGCGAGCGGCGCATTCCTCTGCAGAGTCGCCCTCAAACTCGATGAGAAGGACCGACTCGGCGCCCTCGGGCACCGGCACCGACGCTCCGCCCTTGCGGGCGACGTCCAGGAAAGTGCGGTCGAGGAGTTCGCATGCACTGGCTCCCGCCTCGCGGGCGGAAATGGACGCAACGACAGCGTCGTCGAGCGAATCGAACGCGCCGAGCAAGCTGGCCGACGCAGGACGCACGGGGGCGAGGCGCAACTCGACACCGACGACGAGCACGAGCGTCCCTTCACTTCCAACCAGCACGTCGATCGGGTCGCGAGAGTCGGCAAATGCGGACAGGCCGTAACCGGACGCCTCCTTTCTCACACCCGCATGACGCGATGGGCTGTGTCTCTCCGCATCCACGAGGGAATCGGCAATTTCGCGAAAGCGGCGCATCGGCACGACGTCCGGCAGTGGCGCACCGCGACGCACTTCGCCACGTGAGCCGTCGGCGAAGACGCAATCGAGGGCTTCGACCCACGGTCGCATCGCGCCATACAGGAGCGTGTGCGCACCCGCCGCATTCGTGGACGCCATGCCGCCGACCGTGCAGAATTTGCCGCTGGATGGATCGACGGGAAATGTCAGTCCCGCCGTGCGCGCTCGGGCGTCGACGGAATTTCGAATCGCTCCCGGTCCGCAGCGAATCGTTCTCGCGCGCGCGTCCGTCTCGCCGATTTCGTTCAGCCCGCTTAGGTCGACGACGACTCCATCGCCGATGGCGCCGCCGGCCATGCTGCTTCCGGATCCGCGAGGAATGAGCGACACATTTTCGGCGACCGCCCAGTGCACAAGGGCGACGACATCTTCGGCGTCGACGGGGACGGCCACGGCCGATGGGATGATCTGAGCGATGCCGGCGGCCTCGCTGTAGACGGCGCGGGCGGCCGCGTCACGCCGAAACGCGCCGCGAAAGGAAGACGGGATGGACGACAGAAGGGGCATCTGGGGGTATCTTGTTCAGCGTGCAGAGAAGTTTAATGCCGGTAGATGGCCGGCTGGCCGAGGCAGAACGATTCGGGCGGGAGATTCTTCCGTCGGTGTCGCGCACGTTCGCGCTGAGCATTCGCGTGTTGCCGGGAGAACTTGGCCGAGCGGTGCTCGTGGCGTATCTGCTCTGCCGCATCGCGGATACCCTCGAGGATGAACCGGTGATGGCGGCGCCGGCGAAGGCTGCCCTGCTCGACGAGCTGGCGCGTTGCTTCGACGACGCATCGCGCGCCAATGCATTTCCCGCGGCGGTCGATGAAATTTCGGGGGACGCCGCGCACGTGCGACTGACGAAGAATACGGATCTCGTACTCGTCCTCTATCGCTCCCTCCCACCGGGGACGCAGGCACACCTGCGGCGCTGGGTCGGAGAAATGATCGCGGGAATGAGAAAATTCGTGATGCTGTATCCGAACGGCATTCGCATCAAGAATCTCGAGGAGTACAAGGAGTACTGCTACTACGTCGCGGGGACCGTGGGGTATCTACTCACGGATCTGTGGCACGAACACGCGCCGAGCATTGGCGACCGCCAGTACCGCGTGCTGCGGGAGAAGTGCCGTGCGTTCGCGGAGGCGTTACAGACCGTCAACATCCTCAAGGATGTCGCGACGGACGCCGAGCAGGAAAACTCCATCTATATCCCGGAGGACCTGCTGCTCGAGCACGGGAGCAGCCACGCGATGATCCTTTCGCCGGACCGCGTTCGCGGGACACGCGAAGCCCTCGCCACGCTCGTGCAACTGGCGTGGAACGACCTGGAGAGTGCCAGGAGCTACCTGCTGTTGATTCCCCGCCGGGCGATTTCAATTCGTCTCTTTTGCGTGTTGCCGCTACTCTTTGCCTACGCGACGTTGCGCGACCTCACGGGGACGCCGCAGGCGCTCGCGCGGCGCGAGGTGGTGAAGATTTCGCGGCGAGAGGTGAAGTCGCTGACGCTGATCGGATTCCTGGTGATTCTGTCCAACCGCGGGTTGGGATGGCTAGCGGATCGGGCGATGCGGCGGCCGTTCGTCGTGGCGGGGGTCAGGTAGCGTCCGTCCTGAAACCGCCATTTTTGGAATGCCGCGCCGTTGATGTCATCCCGAGCGAAGTCGAGGGATCTGCACTTGCCGCCTGTGTACGAGGTGCAGACCCTTCGACTCGCTTCGCTCGCTCAGGGTGACAATCGCGAAATGGGAGTGTCAGGAGGGCGAGTAGGTAACCTACAGCTTCCTCCCTCCGACCGCCGCGGCCAGCATGCTCATGAGCGTCGGCGGGCGATCCGCCTCGCGTCGCTCGAGACGGTCGAGCACCTGCTCGAGCACCAATTGCGCCTGCACTGCCGCATTGCGATGTGCGCCGCGAGCGATGAAGTAGCTGCCGGGACCGATGAGCGCGGCCGGTGCGACGACGGCAAACAGGGGGAAGTTCAGCGCGGCGAGAATCCCGCCCGCAATGAGGCTCGCGCCGCCGAACGCAATATTCTGCTGCGCCATTACGGTGCGATGCCCAGTGAGTTGCGCATCGAGCCGCACGACGACGCGCGCTGCATCGACGGCAACGACCGTCGCGCTCACGCTCGTCGCGCGCGCGAGCGCGTGACCGCGACCACTTACGGCGCGGCGAACGAGCCCCAGCAGGTCACGACGCGCCTCCCAGATGATTCGGTCGGTGAAGTGGCGCTGCACCATGAGCGATTCCTGACGCTGCATCCAGTCGTCCAGCGCGCGGAGCACTTCGGCAGGGGTCCCGCGAATCGTCCGCTGTGCGCTCACGGCGGCGCCACCATAGAGGCTGGCGAGAATTCCGTGCTCCTCGGTGACGATACTCCGCGTGCGGTCTTCCGCGAGCGCCTGCCGGAGGTTGACGACGTCGAGGCCGACCTCCTTGGCGAGCGCCTCGAGCTGGGTCTCTGAAAGACGACCCTCTGGATCTACGGAGCCGGCGGACTGCAACTCGAAGGCGCGCGCGAGCACGCGCTCGACAGCAGAGCGGTCGATTCCTGTTTGCACTTGCGGTGGTCGAGCATCGTCCGGCATCCGCTAAAGATAGCGCTGAGGCGATTCGTTTCCACACGCCTCTCGACGTGGATTGTCGGTGCTCCAGACGGAATACCCACCCATTCCATCTCGATCCGCAGCCGCAAGGCCCCGACCTGCGGCCGCACAGCCTCGATCCGCAGCCGTGCAACGATCGTTCACAGCTCTCCAGACGAGTCTCACACTTTTCCAACGTCCTTTCACACCCCCACCGGAGCCATACCCAAGCTGATGGCCGGCATCCCCGCCGTTCCAGACGCGTTCCACACCCTTCCAACCACCGTTCACACTCATTTTGCTCGCCACTCCAGCCGTTTCGATCGCATTCACAACGCCGCAGCCTCGACCAACGCCTTTTCCGTCGCCGTTCACAGCGCACCAGACACTCGGCGCACGAGTACAGTCCACATTGTGCGAATCGGCTGCGGTGGATAGCCTCTAGCACCATGGTGAATCTCCAGGATATCCGCGCCGCACGCGAGCGAATCGCCGACCGAGTGCATCGGACGCCCCTCATGGGATCGGCGACGATTGCGGACCGCATCGGCGCCGCCCAGTTCGGCCTCAAGTGTGAGAGTTTCCAGAAGACCGGCTCCTTCAAGGTGCGCGGTTCGCTCAATACGCTCAGCCAACTCTCCGACGAGGCAAAAGCGCGAGGAGTCGTCAGTGTCTCCGCGGGGAATCACGCGCAGGCTCTCGCGTGGGGTGCACGCGCCGCAGGCGTTCGGTGCACGGTCGTGATGCCTGCCAACGCGTCGGCGACAAAAGTCGCGGCGAGCCGAGGCTACGGGGCCAACGTCATCCAGTATGGGACGGGCGCCGACGCATTCGTCATGGCCCTTGGGCTCGCGGAGTCCGAAGGCTTCACCTTCGTCCACCCCTTTGACGACGATCGCATCATCGCCGGGGCAGGCACCGTCGCGCTGGAACTGCTGGAGCAGTGCGACTCTCCGCCCGATGTGGTGGTCGTTCCGATCGGAGGAGGAGGTCTGATCGGCGGGGTCGCAGTTGGCGTCAAGGAGGCGTCACCTCTCACGCGAGTGATCGGCGTGGAGCCGGTGGGTGCGGCGGTAATGCGGCAAAGCCTCGACGCGGGGCATGCCACGCGCATGGCGTCGATGAACACGATTGCCGACGGTCTCGCAGCGCCGATGGCAGGCGAGCGCAACTTCGAGATCGTTCAGCGCTACGTTGATGACGTCGTGCTTGTGACGGACGACGAGATTGCCGAGGCGATGGGTGTCTTGCTCTCTCGGTGCAAGCTGCTCGCGGAGCCGGCTGGTGCGGCGGCGACGGCGGCGCTGCTCGCCGGCAAGGTCGTGACTCGTGCGTCGGATCGCGTGGTCGCGTTGTTGAGCGGCGGGAATGTCGATCTGGAGAGGGTCAAGCAATTCGTGTAATCGATTATCATCGCTCCGCATAAGGCATCCGGCCAAGGCAGCGCGGCGGCGTCGTTCTTACCGCAGAGGACGCGGAGGGGCAGAGGAACTGCAGAGGAAACCGCGTAACACAGGTGCAGGCCCTTCGCTGCACCCAGGGCGACAAAACGAGCGGAACCGAGCAACCGCACAACCGCTCCGGGCGACAGCACGATCGGAACTACGTCACGCATTCCTTAGACGTAGCGCAGCTCTTCTCTGGTTCAACGCTCGCGAGGTCGGCTGGATCACTCGACTCGACCGCGGTCAGTGGCTCCTGACCGTTGCCCGACACGGGAATCGGAGGGAGCGGTTTGAGCTGTCGCCCCTCCGGCACGAGTGTCTTATGAATGAAGAGCGCCGCAATCGCCCCGTCGCCGGCCGCGGCGATCGCGAGTTGCGCGCCGGGAATAATGTCGCCGGCCGCGAAGCAGTTCGGCACCGAGGTGTGATATCCCTTGTCGACGAGGATGTGCCCGCCACTGTCCCGCTCACACCCGAGCTGCGAGCCGAGGTCGTCCGAGGGATACTGTCCGATGGCGAAGAAAAGTTTGTCGACGTCGAGCTGCATCCCGCCCTCGAACTCGATCGACGTCACGTTCGAGCCGCGATGTTGCACGCACTTGATCGCCGATTCGATCATGGGGATGTTGAGCGCGTCGAGCTTGCGGCAGTACTCGTCCCTGTCAAAATCCGCAGGGGCGCCGTTGGTGCAGATGATGATGTCCCGCGTCCAGGTCGTGAGGTTGAGTGCCATCCCGACCGCTTTACGCCCCTTCCCGATCACCACGACTTTCTTGTCCACGCATTCGCGGCCGTCGCAATCCGGGCACACATGCGCGTTCGCGCCGTACACGTTGGAGATTCCCGGGAGGTCGGGCCAGACATCGCGCAGCCCAATGGCAAGCAGCAGGCGCTTCGCGTGGATCTTCTCGCCCGCCGACAGACAGAGCTCGAAGTCGTCGGCGCCATGCTTCGTTGCCCGCACGCATTCGGCGTCGACCAACTCCACGCCGTCCGCTCGTGCTTCATCGCGCCCTCGGCCGCGGAGGTCAGCGGGCTTGATGCCCGGCAATCCGAGGTAGCCGTTCACGCCGCGCGTTTCCCAATTGCGCGGATCGCCAGAGTCCACGACGACGACCGTGTGGAGATACCGAGCGAGCCAGATGCTGGCCGTCAGGCCGGCGGGCCCTCCGCCGACAATCGCAACGTCAAATACCTGGGTCGATTCGGGATGCATTGATAGCGAGCGGGGCAAGAAAAGCGCCGCGCACGCCCGCTAGCGCAACGATCCAGGGGGCACGAGATAAATCAGCCGCAAGGTCGACCGATCGGATGCCGAGATCTGCGCGGTCGCCGACTCCCGGTACATCACGCTGCTCGCATCACGCGAATGATTCAATCCCAACGCATGTCCGATCTCGTGACGGAGAGTTCCGCTCATGACGGTCAGCGAGAGGGGCCGGCCAAGACTGTCGCGATTCGCGATGAACACTCGTGCCTTCGCGATCTGGAACGCGCTCGTCTGGAGGCGCTCGGTCACGCCGATCCGTTGGCCATCCTCGGACGGAAACCGATCGACCCACCGGATCAGGATGTCGGCGCTCGTCGTATCGAAGATGAAGGTGAAGCGCAGCGGAAAGCCAGCCTGGCTCCACTCTGCGAACACGTTCTGCGCGATTGCCGGCAGTTGCGCATTCCATCCGGCGATTGCCGAAGACGGCTCGACATAGACGCGCAGCGCATCGCTCACGCGCTCGGGCCACCGATAGAGTGCGCTGTCCTGCTCGGCCAGGACGTCTTCGATATAGGTCCCGGGCGCGAGACCCTGTACCCGTCGGCGCATTTCCGCCGGGGGTGTGACGGGACTCGCGTCAGCTGGGATCAGTTCCCGACGCACGGTACCCTGAACCCGCCCAGCGGCGACGACCGTCGTGTCGCGCGTCAACGCCGACACTGACCGGCGTTGTTGACGCAAGCGAGCGGTGCGAGCCGCGGCGCCAAGCACGAATGCGGTGAGCGCGACGATCAGAACCAGCGGCAAGTGCTCGAATCGAAGACGGACTGGCGGACTCCTCCGTGGATGTGTAACTCACCCGGGGAGATCGCCGGTGCGCGCTCCCGAGGTGTTCGTCTTGAAGATTCCGGCAGCCCTGACGAATTCCAGCTGTCGATTTGGGCCGTCGCTATTCGACAAAGCTAAGCCGACCACGCACTACCGCTCGCTACACACATCGAACCGAGGCTTCCCATGAGTGCCCAGACCGCTGACCAGAATCTCGCGAACCACGCTCGCTATGTTCCCGGCTTTCACTTCGTGACCGGTTCGCTCACGATCGTGGTGTTTGGCTGGACCCTGTACCGGGCCGCGACGATTCGGACGTCCACCGAAGTGCTTGGCGCACTGATCGGCGTGGTGCTCCTCGCTCAGTTCTGGTATCTGCGTGCATTCCCCCTGGCCGTTCAGGATCGCCTGATTCGTCTCGAGGAGCGTCTCCGCCTGGAGAAGCTGCTTCCCGAGTTGCAGTCGCAGCATGCGGCCTTCACGGCGGATCAGCTGATCGCACTTCGGTTCGCGTCGGACGCGGAACTTCCTTCGCTGGCCAAGAAAGTCCTCGACGAGAAGATCACGACGCGCTCGCAGGTAAAGGCGCTGATCAAGGACTGGCGTGCAGACAACATGCGGGCCTAGTCCGTTGTCATCCCGCACGCGTCAGCGTGACGGGATCTATCGTCCATTCGCAGAATCAGGCTACGGAGCAGGGACGGTAGATCCCGACAGTCGCTTCGCTCCTGCGGGATGACACGGTGGTGTCTAGCGAACGCCCCCCGGCGGGAGCTGGTACAGGAGCCGCACTGTCGCGCGATCGGTGTGCGACAGCGCGCGAACGCGAACCTTCTGCGCCATGATGCTCGTGGAATCGCGCGTATGATCGAGGCCGAGCAAATGGCCGATCTCGTGGAGCGTCATGGCGTGCATGGCGTCGCTGTCGAGAATCGGCCCGCCGCGATGGTAGACCGCGAGCACGATGTCGGCGTCCGTGATCCACCAATCATCATCGCGCGTCCACTTCGTGCGGCCACTGATTTCCTCATCGAAATGATCGATGAACGTGACGTGGACGTCAGCGGCGGCGGAGTCGGTGGTGAAGGTGAAGCGGACGGGAAGGCCAAGCCGGTCCCATTGGCGAAAGGCGGTTTGCACATCCTCGACGTAGTCCGGTACCCAGCCGGTAACCGTCGAACTCGATTGCACCCAGACAACGAGCGGCTCGCCTGCGCGATCCGGCCAGCGTGAGAGCGCACTGTCGTGCTCAGCGAGCATCTCGCCGATGTACGTACCCGAAGCGTTTTCGGCGAGTCGCCGCCGGACCTCGGCGCGCGTCGGGTCCGTGCTGTCCGACACCATGGACGGTCCAACCGCTCCACCGCTGGCGACACTCGTGAGGCCGCGCAACACATGGCTGTGCGACGAGACAGGATTGAGTGCGAGGATGAAAGCGGCGACAGTGCCGAGGCGGGAGGCGTGGCGAAGGCGAGGCGTCATCGGTTACTGCGCGGCGGACCTGTGCGGCCAGTCACGAGAAAGGTGTCGGTCACGCTGAAGAAGCGTTGGGGCGCTTCCCAGAACGGCATGTGGCCAGCGTCGGGAATCAGTTCGAGCCGTGCGTGGGGCAGGAGCGCGGACAGCTCGATCGCCACCGCTGCTGGAAGCGCGTCTCGTTCTCCATGTATGACGAGCGTCGGCGCCGAAAGGGCACGCAGCCGGTCACGCCAATCATACCCCGCGCGCCGCAAACGGGCCGCGACCGCCGTCCCGGTGAGGCTGGCCGCCTCGGGAGGTGCGAAATACGCCGCAAAATCGGCGTCGGCGAACCAGGCGGGATAGCTCGTGCGCGAGTGTGCGGCGTGCGTCGAGGGGTCGGGGTCGACCAATCGTGGATAGGTCTCGGCGAGGGTTGCGCGACCTGCGTCGCCAATCCGTTCCATGGCGTTCGCGTGGAGCAGCGGCATCCAGTCGCTCGTTGCCCCGATGGCATCGACCGTCACCAGCCGCCTGGTGCCGGAGGGATCGCTCGCCGCCGCCAACATGGCGATACCGCCGCCCCACGAGTGACCGAGCACATCCCACTGCCGGATGCCGAGTGCCCGGCGAAGGGCGGCAATATCCGCTGCATCGTCCTCGATGCGCGCCTCCAACGGGTCTCGTGGCGTTTCCGATTCACCGCGGCCGCGCTGATCATATAGAATGAGCTGCCGTCCCTCGGCGAGTGGTGACAGTGCGGGCCAGAGCAAGGCATGATCGTAGAGCAGGCCCCCGTTCACGAGCAGGAGTGGAGGTGCCGACGTCGTGGGAGCCGTGGTCCACACGGCGAACTGCAGGCCGCGGACGGGCACCGACATGCGATCCAATGCGGGGGTGCGCCCCAGCGAGCGACGAAAGGCGATGAAATCGGCGCGAGACATTGCGCACAAGCTAACGGCGACACGCGCAGCCTACCTGTGCGAGTTGAGATCACGGTCGAAAGAGCGTACCGTATCCCCACCTCGAACTACGGTGCTTCGATGAAATACCTTGTCCTTGCCGCCCTCGTCGCTCTCGCGCCGTCCGCTCCAGCGCAACAGGGTGTGCCGGAAATTCGCTTCGATGCCAATGAAAACTTCCTGAAGCTGCCTCCCGGGAAGAACTTCGGTGAAGTCGCCGGCGTGGCGGTGAACTCGAAGCGGCACATCTTCGTCTACGACCGCAGCGGCGAGCGCTCCACGGTGCACGGTGCGACAGCCGCCCAGCTCTACGAGTTCGGCCCCGACGGCGCCTACATCCGTGAAATCGGCAAGGACCTCTACGGCTTTGCCTTCGCGCACACCGTGCGGATCGACAAGGATGACAACATTTGGGCGACCGACGAAGGGACGAACATGATCATCAAGTTCAACCCTGCCGGTCGCGTCACGATGGTGCTTGGACGCCGCGCGGAAGCCGTCGAAGCAGAGGCGCCCGTAGCCCCGAACGCGCCACCACCGGCACCGCGGTGGGGAACGTTCAACCGGCCGGCGGACGTCGCTTGGGACCTCGCGGGCAACGTCTTCATCGCCGACGGCTATGGAAACTCTCGCGTCGTGAAAGTCGACAAGAACGGCAAGTGGGTGAAGACCTGGGGAACGCGTGGTTCCGAGCCGGGGCAGTTCAACATCCTTCACACGATCGCGAACGACGCGAAGGGCAACATCTACATCGGCGACCGCACCAATCGGCGCATCCAGGTGTTCGATCCCGATGGGAACCCGGTGCGAATCATTACGATCGACGTGCCGTTCAACGGCCTACCAAACGTTCTCAACGGCGGCATGCCGAACGCGAATTCGTTGTCAGTATCGGGCGCCCCCTGGGCCATCTGCATCACCCCCGGACCGACACAGTCTCTCTATGTCGCCGACGCGGTTCCGGGACGCATCTACAAGCTGACGCTCGACGGAAAAGTGCTCGGCGTGCTGGGGGAAGCAGGGAAGGCGGTGAAGCAGTTCGGATGGGTGCATGAAATTGCGTGCCCCTCCGAGAACGAGCTGTATGTCGCTGAATTGCTGAACTGGCGCGTGCAGAAGCTGACGCTGCATCCGTAGAGGATACGGAATGCCGGAGCCTACGCTCAAGGGCATCCGCACCATCCTGCGCTCATCCGGAGATCCTCAACGCGCGCTCGGCACCGCTCGGTTCTTCAAGACCGGTCGGGGTGAGTATGGCGAGGGCGACAAGTTTCTTGGCATTCGCGTTCCCGATCTCCGGAGAATCGTGCGCGCGCACCGAGGGCTGTCGCTTGCCGATACGCTCGCGCTCCTCCAGTCGGGTTGGCACGAGGAGCGCGCCGTCGCGTTGCTTCTGCTCGTCGACGCGCACGCACGCGGATCGGCGACGGAGAAACGACAGATTCATCGCGAGTACCTCGCGAACACCAGGTACATCAACAACTGGGACCTGGTCGACTCATCGGCTGGAGAGATCGTCGGTTCCCACGTTCCAGAGCGGGGAACGGGTTTTCTCGAAAAGCTTGCCCGGTCGAACTCCCTCTGGGAACGGCGCATCGCCATGATTGCCACCTTCTGGTCGATCAAGCACGACGACTTCGCGCCGACGTTGCGCATTGCCGAGCAGCTTCTGGACGACGAACATGATCTCATCCACAAGGCGGTGGGGTGGATGCTGCGCGAAGCGGGGAATCGCGACGTCACTGTCCTTCGCGCCTTCCTCGACACGCACGCCGCGACGATGCCTCGGACGGCGCTACGCTACGCGATCGAGCGACTCGGGCCGGATGATCGGCGCCGCTACATGGGTGCGAAGGCCGACGTGGCCCGAACGTAACAGCAGGTGCGGGCCCTTCGCTCCCTTCGTCGCTTGCGCTCGACTCGCCGAGGATCCCGTCTTCTACGAACGCATGGTGATGGCCGGGTCGATTCGCGCGGCGCGAATCGCAGGAATCCAGCAGGCGGCGATTCCGATTGTCGCCATCATCGCGGCCACGCCAACGAGCGTGAGCGGATCGTGTGGCGCGACGCCGAAAAGCAGACTTTGAATGATTCGGCCCGCGAAGAACGCACCCGATACGCCAAGGGCGAGTCCAATCGCAAGCAGTACACCGCCCTCCTTCAGAATCATCCGCTGCACTCGTCCGCTCTCCGCACCAAGACTCATACGAATACCGATCTCGGTCGTCCGCGCGCTCACGGAGAAGGCGAGCACACCCCCGATTCCAACAGCAGCGATGATGACGGCGAGAATTCCGAACGAAGACACGAGCACTGCGTTCAACCGCCGCGGTGAAACGCTCTGATCCTTGATCTGCGATACGGTCAACACGTTCTCGATGGGCGCCGTGGGTGCAATGCGACGAACAATGCGCGTCGCCGCGGTGGCCAGGGCAGAGACATTGCTATCAGCGCGGATCACGAGTCCGCCGCCAAACGACAACTCCTGCACGAAGGGCGCGAACACCACCGCTCGTGGCACCGCGTCCAACCCGCCGTCCTGCGTATTGCCTACAACGCCGACGATCGTTCGCCAATCAGTGGAAATGGGAGTGAACTTCATGATCTCGCCTGTCCACGCGACGCGCTTTCCGAGCGGATCCTCACCGGGAAAGAGCTCGTTGGCGAGCGTGCGGTTGATGATCACCACGCGTGCAGATCCAGCTTGATCCGTGACGGAAAACTCCCGTCCCATCAACAAAGGTATCCCAGCGGCGCGAAAGTACTCGGGGCTTGCCGTTCGATAATCGGGATGTGGAGCTGCCGTGCCGACGTCGAGGGCCTTGCCTTCCGTCTTGAGGTCGAAGCCGACCTCCGAGCTCCGAAGCGGCATCGTGGAGCCGAGCCCAACCTCGATGACACCGGGCAGGGCGGCGATCTCATTTCGCATGCGATCGTACGACTGCTTGTTCGCCGCGTCGCTCGAGCTATCGGGGCCAGCCGGATTCATGAGCGGAACCGGCATCGTGAGCACGTCCTCTGTGCGCAGGCCCGTATTGACGTCGGCGAGCTGGATCATGCTACGCGTGAGCAGGCCAGCGCCGGCAAGCAGCACCACCGACACGGCGATCTGCGCGACGACGAGTCCACGCTGCACCCTTTGGTTCTTCAAGCTTCCACTCATCTTCCTGACGCCCGCCGAAATTCCGGACGCGAACGTGCCTTCCTGTGGCAGCGAGGCGACAAATGACAGCAACAGCGCCAGCGCTACTGACAACGCCAAGGCGAAACTAAGGACGACGCCGTCGAGTCGAATCTCGTTTGCGCGAGTCGAATAGCGCTCCGCGAGCGAGATGAGCAGCCCCACACCGCCAATGGCGATGGCAAGCCCGAGTCCCGCACCCACGAGCGACAGCACGAGGTTTTCGACCAGGATCAACCGTCGTAAGCGCGATACGCCTGCGCCGAGCGCCGCGCGCACCACGAGCTCGTGTTCGCGCCGCACGCCGCGCATCAGCGTGAGGTTGATGACGTTCGCCGCAGAAATGATCATGACGAATGCAGCGGCGCCCATCAGGAGCCAGAGCGTGAGCGACGCACGCTCGCCAAGTGCTTGCTTGAACGGAATGACCGCCACGCGATAGTGCACTGCGGGATCGTATGCATCGGCGTGTTCGCTGTGGACCCGTGTCTGTAGAGCCGCGACCTCCTTCCGCGCCTGCTCGACCGTTGCACCCGGCGCGAGCCTCGCAATCATCTCGGTCATCCGATGCACGCGTGCCTCGACCATTTGCGCGCTGACGTGGTGCGGACTGACCACCATGTTCGTCAGCGCATCCACGCGAGCGGGAAAGAAGGGCGCGCGCTGGAGCACGCCGATAACGGTCGCCGACGTACCGTTGAGTTTGACCTGCTTTCCCACGATGCTCGAATCGCCGCCGAATCGCTTGATCCAGAATTCGTGCGTCAGCACCATCACCGCGGGAACTCCCGCGCCGTCGTCGCTCGGCGATGTCAAGCGCCCAAGCACAGGAGACAGTCCCATCACTTCGAAAAAGTTGCCCGTGACGAGGCCTATGTCGATGCGGACGGCGTCGTTCTCGTCGAGCAACGTCTGAAACCAGGGCGAGTACTCGGCAATTCCAGCGAGTGATCGCGCACCGTTCCGGAAGTCACGAATCTCGGGCACCGAAAAGCTCACGTTCTCTCCGCCGGGACCGTCGACCGACTGACGGAGGTACACAAGCCGGTCGCCATCACGATGAGGGAGCGGCTTGAGGAGCACGCCGCGCACGACGCTGAAGATCGCCGTGTTTGCGCCGATTCCGAGTGCGAGGGTGACTACGACCACGGCGGTGAACGCCGGGCTGCGCCGAAGCGCGCGAAACGCGTACCTGACGTCAGCGGCGATCCCTTCGATAAACGGTATGCCGCGTTGCGCGCGGACCGCGTCGGTGGCGACGCTCAGCCCACCCGACGCCAACAACGCCAGTCGGCGCGCCTCCGCTGGGTGCATGCCACGACGGATGTTCTCCGCCGTCTCCATTTCGAGATGCGCCTGCAGTTCTGCGCGGAGATCAGCGTCGGCGTTGTCTTTCGAAAAAACCCCGGCGATGCGTGCGAAAGCGGCGCGGAGTTGGCTCATGGTGCGTCCGTTCGTGGCGAGAGAAAGGCAGCGATGAGATCGGCAGTCTGGTGCCACTCGCGCGCCTCACGCGCGAGTTGCTTGCGCCCCGATGGCGTCAACGCATAGAACTTCGCGCGGCGGTTATTCTCGGATTGGCCCCACTCGGCGGCAATGAAGCCCTCTTGCTCGAGCTTGAGCAGTGCGGGATAGAGCGTGCCGTAGTTGAGCGTGAGGCGGTTCTTGCTCGTTTCCTCGATGCGGCGCGCGACACCGTATCCGTGCATCGGGCCCAGCACGTCGAGGGTCTTGAGGATCATCAGGGCGAGCGTGCCCTGCTTGACGTCGAGTTTCTCTGCCACGGTGCCATCCTATTGGATTCCCATAGGAGGCTAATATCGCCCGGTGAATTGCGCAATAGGCACGAGTCCTCCTCTAATCGGAGTCGTTGGCGCGCATCCACCAGAGTGCAATGGCGCCCTCGTATCGATACAGCAGCCACGGCAGGAACACGCTCAACAAACAGATCAGCGAAAAGAGTCTGGCGATGGCGGGCACCGACATGTTGACGTGGTCTGCTGCCAGCACGACAAAGTCGTTCTCGACCGACGACTTGCCCTCGGCGTAGGCTGCCTGGGCGTCGGTGCTTCGTGAGAGCGTCCACGCGAAGTGCACGTCATGGAGCCAGATCAGAAATCCGCACATGGCGTAGGCCGGTCGCTCGTCCGCCTGGAGTAGCGTCGTTCCACTCATGGCGCGGTGGAGGAAGACGAGTGCGATGAGCAGTTCCGCGCCGTGGCCCATGCCGATGATTACGGCGTTATGCGCGTCGGTAGACGCGATGCGTGAATACACCGCCACGAGAACGAGTAGCGCGATCACTGTCGGAGCATGGCGCCGCACTCTCCAGAGCGCGGCGGCGAAGAGCCCGTACGGAATGACGAGCAGAAACGGCGCGCGCTCCAACGTGGTCGTCACACCACCGCCCTCGGAAAAATCGAACGACGGAATCGCAGGATATCCGAACAGCCACGCCGTTCCCGCGTGCCCGAGTTCGTGCACAATCGTGACGAGGGGAATGAACAGGATGCGCGTAAAGGGAACCAGCGACAACACGACCGCCAGCGCGAAGCCAATGGCCAGCGCGCGCTGCGCCTCATCGCTCAGTCGCGGTGTGTCGGAGGTCAAACGCTCTGTATGATGGCCATGGTATTGCCCTCGCTGTCCTTGAACCATGCAGCCATCGCGCCGCCGCCAGTCGCGATACCATCGACCATGTTCATTCCCGGGAAATCGTATTCCTCGAACACTACGCCGCGTGCTCGCAGTTCTTCTACTTCCGCCTTGATGTCGCTGACGTGCCAGAAAGCCTGACTGGCTTTCGAGGTACCCGCACCACCGGACACATACATGAAGATGGCGGTCCCGTCGGCGCACGTGTACGTGTATCCGCCATTGTTGTGATCACTCGGCTCGAGGCCGATCTTCTCCTTGTAGAACAGGCGCGCGCGCTCGAGGTCGGAGACGGGGATGTACGCAAAGACCGGCGAATTCTGAAGCATAGGTGCTCCGGGTTGGGCAGGCTAGGTAGTCGTCGACTGTTGGTCGGTCTGGCGCCCGAGCCAGCGTGAAGAAACAAGACGGTAGCCTTCGATGCACAGCAGAAGCCAAATCGCGCCGGCGAGAAATCCGCCGAGCACATCGCTGATGTAGTGTACGCCAAGATACAGGCGACTGAGACCGACGGCCGCGACGATCGAACATGTCGACAGGACGATCCGCAACTGATGCTGCGTGTTGCGCTCGTTCTCGAATCGGAAATACGCGACGATTCCATATCCCACGAGCGATGCCATCGAATGACCGCTCGGGAAGCTCCATGTCGTGCCCGCAATGAACTCGACGGCAGCGTCCGGCCTGCCGCGATGAAACAGCGTTTTCAGAGCAATATCGAGATACATGCCGCCGATGCTCGCGACGGGAATCGTTGCCGCGGCCGCCCATCGACGCCGATGGATGAGAATGACAACCGCCACAGCGAGTAGCCCCGTGAGCGCAGTATCGCCGAGCCAACTCACCCATGTGAAGAATGTTGCGAAGCCGTCCGCCTGGTGGTGATTCATCCAGTTCACAACCATGGCGTCGAGCACGGTGGCTCCCCTCTCGGGAATGGCGCGCGCGAGGGCGGCGAACGCACACAGCAACAGCGTGGCGAGAACGATGCCGCCAACGCCCTGCAACTGCAGGTATCGGTGACCTAGAACACGATGGACCATTGCACGACAGGGATCTGCCAATTCGCACGCTGCGGGCGTGGCGCGCCAGCCTCGGCAGGCGGCGCTTCGCGATGCAATTGGCGCTCAGCAATCGCCTTCCCGACGGCGAAGCCGATGACGCCGCCGATGAACATGTCCGAGGCCCAATGGTGTCCGTCAGCGAGCCGGCCAAGCCCGATCGCAACTGAGTACACATAGGGAATTGGCTCAGCAAGTCCCAGCGAGTAGCGGTGGGTAAGAAAGGACGCGCATGCCATCGAGTTCGAGATGTGGCCGCTGTAGAACGACTCCTTGGACCAATCGGACGTACCCGGGATCGAGATGTCAAACGGGTCCGCCGTCACCGTGGGTCGACTCCGCGTGACCGCCCGAAACGCCACTTGCCGAAGTCCCATACTCGCGAGGTGACCCGCAGCGCAGCCGAGTCCCGCGTCGCGGAGATTCACGGAGTGGGACAATCGTCCGGCGACGTACAGCACGCCGGAGAAGGGAAGCAGATACTGCCCGCTTCCCATCTCGTACGGTGAGAACCTCGCGCCTTCCCGAGTTGGGGCAAGCAGGCGCATGGCGAATGTTCGCTCGTGCGTTCGCATCCATACGTACCCTGCGGAGTCGATCCGCGACGTCAGGGCCGCGGCGCCGAGTGCGGCCGCCGTGCTGAGAAGATCACGACGGCGCATACCTGCCGGTGACGTCCACGCGGACCAGATGTCGCCACCGAAGTTCCCGATGTCGCGGCGTTCAGGGCCTAGAGTGCTCTGGGCGGGAGCCGTTACGCTGATGCCGAGCATCGCCGTCAGAACCAACGCTGGGCATAGCCGATTCATCCGATTCGTCGCGCGTTTAGCATGCGCGGCTGGAAGGCACGGTCCATGCCAGCGACTGACCAGGCCGCTCTTTATGATTGCGTCGAAGGATGAGCGTCCGGTGGCAGTGGAAGTCCACCCGGCGGTTCCGGCGGGCCCAGCACAGCGAAAATCAATCCCGCTTGTTCCCGCGAGAAAACGCCCAACATCCGTTCCTCGAATTCACGCGCTCGTGCCTGAAACGACTCTCGCGTGCCGCCGAAAAGCTCCGGCAACATCTCCGACGCTTCGAGGACGAACGCACGCTGCTCGGCGTTGAGCGACGAGTCCTCACCTGTAAACGTACGGAAGTGCTCGCGCCAAAAAGAGAGACGTTGTTCGTGCGACGCGGCGTTCACGACTACCTTGCGGAACGGAATCGGGAACGTGGAGAGCTCGGCCAGTGTCCGCGGCAACTTGTCTCGGTGAGCCTCGACCCACGCGACGATTTCTTCGTGCCGCATGGGAAACCATCCGCACGATCCACTCATATGGCGCCCTCCTGTGACTGGTTGTTGTGCGACATGCAGGTTGTCACCCCGAGCGAGCGAAGCTTTGTCGAGGGGTCTGCACCTCGTATGCCGGCCGCAAGTGCAGATCCCTCGACTTCGCACGGGATGACAGAACTGCAATCAGCGTTCAAACGACCAGGCACTCCACGGCGCGTAGCTCCGTCGCGGGCCAACCTGATGCCAGCCTGCGGCTACGAGATGGCGTGCAGCCGCGGTGCGGAGCACGCCGTGCGTCACCGCGAGAACTGTCGAGTGCTCATCGGCGAGTTCAGTGAGGTCCTGAACGGCACTTCGAGCCTGCTGCTCGAATCGTTCGTCGAATCCGATGTGTCGCACGACGCGTAGACCCCACTCGAGGTGAATGAGTGCTTCCCACATGAACAACGGAAGGCGGCCAGGAAGTTTGGGAATCGGAAGCGGTATCTCGCGCAGGGCAGGGTTTTCTTTCACCTGCCGTCCCGGTGCAATGCGATCGGCTGATGTCAGTGCACGGAGCAGGTCGCTCGAAACAATGTGCGCGCACGACGAGGCCAACGCGCGGATGGCGTGAGGAGGTTGCGCGCTCGGGTGGATGTCCGTTCGATCATACGCCTCGCGACAGTCCTCGACGCCCGCGAGATCCACCCACGCCGTCGGATAGCGATAGGCTGACGGACCGTGCCGAACGAGGACGATGCGCCGGTTCACATGCTCAGAACGTTCGAACGATAACGGGCACCGACGACGATATCGTGGTGCCAGTGCCCAGTTGGCCACGAGAATTATCGCCCCAACATGCGACGCGACGATCCTCGAGCATCGCACAGGTGTGAGACGCTGTCGGAGAAACAGCCACCACTTTCGCGACGCCGGCCACCTTCGTCGGACTGAGCACGCAATCGAGAGGATCACTCGGGATACCAGAAACCGCACTGCATTGGATCGTGCCAGTTCCACCGGTCTGACCATCCTTGGTGTATCCCCAGCAATACAGCTCCGCATCGGTCGATATGCCGCACGTCGGCATATTGATGTTGTTCGCGTTTCCCGCCTGGATCGACGCAAAGACAACATTCCCGGAAACGGGATACGGCGTTGGTGTTTGTGCTTGAGCCAGCGCCGCGCCGAGTTGCCGGCTGTTGTTGAGTCCCCAGCAGAACCCAGCACCCGCGGTGGTCACACCGCAGGTGTACGCGCCGCCTGCGCTGATCATCTTGAACTTGATGCCGCCGGCGACCAGCACGGGCACTGTACTGATGGCCAGCGTGCTCGCGATGCCAAGCTGACCGTAGCCGTTGTGTCCCCAACAGTATGCGTCATTCGAGCTGGTGAGCGCGCAGGCATGGATGAGCCCCACGGAGATCGACGTGAACTTCAACGTTGTGGCAACAGGAACCGGATTCGCCTGTACGTCTACCGAGTTGTTCCCGACTTGCCCGTATTGATTGCCACCCCAGCAGTACGCCGCTCCCTCCGCCGTCAGGCCACATGACGTTGGCCCGCCCGTCGCGAGCTGAGCAAACTTGACTGGAGAGATGATGGCCGTTGGTTGCGCATTCGTGACGCCGCTCGATTGGCCCCAGCAATACGCAATGCCATCGCGTCCCAGCGCGCACGAGACCCCTACGCCGACGTCAATGGCCTGGTAGGTGCCGGTTCCTGCCAGGGCGGCCGGAGCAGGTGCGTCGCTCGTACTGCCCGTGCCGAGTTGGGAAAGGTTGTTGGCGCCCCAGCAGTAACCTTGTCCGACACTGGTCAGCGCGCATGTCACCAGCTGTCCCGTGGCAATACTGGCGGCGGCAGACGCGACAAGCGTCACTCCGCCCTCCGGCGAGACGCCGTCACCACCGCAGCTTCCCGCTACCGCGGCGAACGCCAGACTTGCGATGCAAGTGAGCCTGGGGCGCAGAGGGTTCCGATGGTGAAGCATGCGAGCCTCCTCCTACACACAAGTAGCTAGCGGACCGTCACCGAAGTTCTGAGAGCAGCAGGGAGCACCGGCACATTGAACGCGGATTGAGCGGATTGACCAGCGAAACAGTGATTGGTTCGGCGAGGCACGTCAGCAGCAGTTCACCGTGAAGTCTTCAAGCATGTGCTTCTCGTGTTTCACGCTTGATCATTGTTTTCTTTTCGATCCGCTCGATCCGCGTTCAATGTGCCCGCGCGCCGACCGACTCGGACCCGACGTTCCAACCGACCTGCTATCGGAAACCACTCTGACCCCGTCGCCCGCGAGGCTTCCTTGCTTTCTGTACACGAACGAGGGAATCGACCAGCGCGCGAACTCGGAGTTTGATCGCGTCTCGTCCATTTGCGTAATCGGCGCTCACTGACGGCAACCCATCCCAACTCGTCTGCCGAGCGTGTGCTCCAGCCGTGAAGCTTCGAAGCACATCGAATGACACGACAAAGGCGGCGTTGCGGAGGTCGGCCGGTCGCAGCGTCTGGGGATGCCACGTGCCGAGTTCCACGTGATCCGCGTGGAGTCCCTTCTGCATCCACTCCGGAACGAGCGAATCGGCGCGCGTCCCGCGGGAAAGCGCTCGCATCCGCAAGCCAGCATCCGCGGCGTACTGCTCGAAGAGGACCTTCGCGAGGAGGCTCTTCACCGTACCATGCTCGCAAACAAAGAGAACGGTCTCCGGCGGTCGGGCGCTCAACTCTTGCGCAAGGAGGTCAGTCCGCGCGGTCAGGCCAAGCAGCACCGGGAGGGCGACGTGCTGCCAACGGCGGATCACGGCACCATCCGCATGAAGAGCGGAACGTACGCCTGTAGCATCACCAGGATGCCAACAAGAATCGCCAATACGAGACTATGCACGAAGACGAAACGCAGGATCTTTCCTTCGTGCCCATACCAGCGCGTCGCCGCGCTCGCGACAACGATCGACTGCATATCGATCATCTTGCCCATCACGCCGCCAGAGCTGTTGGCCGCGGCCATCAGGATCGGCGAGAGTCCGAGTGTGCGGGCGGTGATCGTCTGCAAGCTGCCGAAGAGAACATTCGACGCCGTATCCGATCCCGTTAACGCCACGCCGAGCCATCCGAGCAACGTGCCGAAGAGTGGATAGAGCCATCCGGTTTTCGCAAAGGCGAGTCCCAGGATCGCATCGAGTCCGGAGAATCGAGTCAGATACCCGAGCGACAGCATCGCCGAGATCGTCATCAGCGAATTCGTCGCGAGCCGCAAGGTTCTGAGATACACGCGCCCGAGCTCTCCGAACGAACAGCCCATGGCGAGTCCACCGATGATCGCCGCAAGCAGAATGCTCGTGCCCGTCGCCGAGAGGATGTTGAACGAATAGATGGCTGGTTCGAGCGTCGGCGCGGCGACGACGGGCGGAACCCGCTGAATGAGGTTGTCGAGATACGGGACGTGCAGTTGCGGCGCGAACAGACCATTCAGGAACTTCTTGACCGGCAGGAGCCCCCACACGAGAACGAAGACCGACAGCAGCATCCATGGAATCCACGGCTTGATCGATCCCAACGATGCTTGCACCTGCGGTGAGGCGGCCGAACTCCGGCCGCGAAAGCGCACAAAGGCGGAGACGGCGAGAATGGAAACGGCTCCCGCAGTGACATCCACGAGGTACGGCCCCTGATAGTTGGACATCAGGAATTGCGGAATCGCGAAGCTCACGCCGGCAACGAGAATGGTGGGCCACGTTTCCCGGATGCCCTTCCACCCTTCGTATGCTCCGATGATCCAGAAGGGAATGACGAGCGCGAAGATCGGCGTCTGTCGCCCGACCATCTTGCTCACCTCCAACACGTCGATGCCGGTGACACCGGCGAGTGCGGTGACCGGCGTACCCATCGCACCAAACGCGACGGGTGCCGTGTTCGCGATGAGTGAGAGCCCCGACGCTTGCAGCGGAGTGAATCCAAGTCCGATCAACAGGGCGCCGGTGATCGCGACGGGGGTTCCGAATCCCGCAGCGCCCTCAAAGAATGCGCCGAGCGAGAAGGCGATGAGCACGAGTTGGATGCGCTTGTCGGAGCTCACCGCCCCGATGCTCGCCTGCATCTTGTCGAACGCGCCCTGTTCCTTGGTGAGCTGGTAGAGAAAGAGAATGTTGAGGACGATCCAACCGATGGGCATCAGCCCGTAGGCAGCGCCCGTGACACTTGCGGCGAGTGCGGACTGCACCGGCATGCCCAGCACCAGGACGGCAATCGCGAATGCGGCGGCGAGGGCGATGATCGCCGCGACGTGCGCCTTGAGGCGTCCCGTGGCAATGAAGCCGAGGAGGACGACGACCGGCACCGCGGCGAGGAGGGTCGACGCGAGAGGATTGCCCAGCGGATCGTAGCTTTGCGCCCAGGGCATCGCATCTCCGGTTAACGGTCGCGGCAATTGTATGGATGCGGCGGTATGCCTGCTAGGGCGGCGAGTTCGTCGCACAACGCTTCCGGCAGGGCGGATACCGTTTACGCGACAACGTTTCCGTGTATCGATTCAAACGTTTACCTTGGCGAACGGAAACCGAAGGGTTACTATGTCGCCCATGGCTGCGCCCGCTGATCTCTCCAAACTTCGCATCGACCGCAACACGCCGTCGGCGCCCGAACGAAATGCGTTCGTCCGGAACCTTCTGATCTTCGTCGTCGCGATCGCGCTCGTAGCGGCGGGGGTGATGATCATGAAGGCGCGCGCCGTGCCGACGGTGCAGGTCGTCACAATCGCCGCCGGTTCCAGTGCCGGCGCCGCGTCGGCGGGCGAGACGAGCGTCACAGCGAACGGTTACGTGGTCGCGCGAACGAAGGCCTCGGTGTCCGCGAAAACGCCGGGGCGCCTCGCGTTCCTTGGCGTCAGCGAAGGGTCGTTTGTCCATCAAGGCGACGTCATCGCGCGACTCGATAACGCCGACTATCTCGCGGCGGTCGCGCAGGCGCAGGCGAACATCGCGACGGCGGAGGCCAGCATCATCGAAGCGCGCGCCGATCGCGATCAACTCGTGCGAGACGCCAACCGCATTCGCGACATTCGAACGAAGAACGCGAATCTCATCTCGCAGCAGGATCTCGAGCAAGCGACGAACCGCGCCGCGCAAGCCGAGGCTCGGCTCAGTGCAGCGGAAGCGCGCAAGCGGTCCGCGGATGCCGGTCTCCGCATGGCGGAGGTGAACTCCGAGAATACCATCATACGCGCGCCATTCTCGGGCACGGTCCTTCGCAAGGACGCGGAAGTCGGCGAGGTGGTTGCGCCGTCGGTCGGCGGAGGGCTGACCCGCGGGGCGGTCGTCACGATGGCGGATCTGTCCACGCTCGAAGTGGAGGTCGACGTCAACGAGGCGTACATCGGTCGCGTGCACGGCGGGCGCGGTGCGCGGATCACGCTCGATGCGTATCCGGATACGACGTTCCGAGGCACGGTGCGGCAAGTCGTTCCGACCGCTGACCGGCAGCGCTCGACGGTGCAGGTGAAAGTCTCCATCCTCGACCACGATGCGCGGATCCTGCCGGAAATGGGAGCGAAGGTGGACTTCCTCGCGCCCGACACGGTGAAGGCTGCTGCGCCAGGCACAGCGCAACGCGTCGTGCTTCGGGTGCCATCGGCGGCCGTGAAGGCAGAGGGTGGCACGAGCGTCGTCTGGATCGTGCGCGATGGAAAGCTGACGAAGCGTGCCGTTACCACGGGACCGGTGAGCGGTGGATTCCTCGAGGTCCGCACCGGCCTGAATGGCGGCGAACAGTTGCTCACTGGCGGCGTCGAGAAGCCGGTGGAAGGAATGAAGGTCAAGGTTCAGTAGTTCACCCCCACCGATCGTGTCATGGCACTCGTCGAAATTCGTGACGTTCACAAGTCCTTCAAGCGCGAAGCGCAGACCGTTGACGTCTACACGGGCCTCACGATCGACTTTGAAGAGGGCAGCTATACCGCGCTGATGGGCCCATCGGGATCCGGGAAGTCGACGCTGCTCAACCTCGTGGCGGGGCTGGACAAACCGACGAGCGGCACGGTGCGTGTCGCCGGCGAAACGGTGAGTGCCATGAACGCGGCACAGCTTGCAGCATGGCGCGCGCGGATGATCGGTTTCGTCTTTCAATCGTACAACCTGTTGCCGGTCCTGACCGCGGAGCAGAACGTCGAGCTGCCGTTGTTGTTGACGAGTCTCGGGAAGAAAGACCGAGCCGAACGCGTCGCGATCGCGCTGGGCGTCGTCGGTCTACAGGATCGCATGGACCACTACCCTCGCCAACTGTCCGGTGGGCAAGAGCAGCGAGTCGCCATTGCGCGCGCCATCGTCGCCGACCCGACGTTGATCCTGCTCGACGAGCCGACAGGGCAGCTCGACTCGAAGAGCTCCGCGGAAGTGCTGGAATTGCTGCGCCGGCTGAACGAGGAGTTCAAGAAGACGATCATGATCGTCACGCACGACGCAAAGGCCGCGGAGAATGCCAAGACCGTGCTTCACCTCGAGAAGGGCGTGCTGCTCGAGCGCGAAGGAGTCGGTGCATGAAATTCCTCCCGCTCGTTCTCGCGAATCTCCGGCGGCACAAGCTGCGAACGATCCTGACGATTTGCAGTGTTGCGTTGGCGCTCTTCCTGTTCGCATCACTGCGAACGGTGGTCACGACGCTTGCGGCGGGGTCGGAGGTCAGCAGCGCGTCCCGCATGATCGTCCAGAACGCGACGGCCTTCGTCATTCCGTTGCCGCAGAGTTATGCGACGCGCATCGCGTCTATTCCGCACGTGCAGCGGGTGACGTGGGCGAACTGGTTCGGCGGCAAGTACGGTGATGGCAAGAAGTTCTTCGCGCAGTTCGCCATCGAGCCGGAGTCCTATCTCAAGATCTATCCTGAGATCGCGATTCCTGAAGACCAGAAGCAGGCGTTCCTCAAGGAACGATCGGCCGCGGTGATCGGCGAAGGGTTGGTGCGTGCCTTCGGGTGGAAGATCGGCGACAACGTGACGATCCAGGGCACGATCTTCCCCGGTGACTGGACGTTCACGATTCGCGGCATCTATCATCCGACCGAGAAGGCGTACGGCGACGACTCGTTCATGTTCCACTACGACTATCTGTACGAGAAGGAGCCAACGCGTGTCTCGCCGGGCTGGTTCATCATGCAGATCGATGATCCCGCACAGGGGCCAACGGTCGCCAAGACGATCGACGACCAGTTCCGGAATTCGAGCGCGCCGACCAAGACGGGAACCGAGAAGGCGTTTGCGGCGGGCTTCGCGAGCATGTGGGGCAATGTGAAGCTGCTGATGAGCACCATCGGTATGGCCGTCGTCTTTGCGATCCTGCTGGTGACGGCCAACGCGATGATGATGAACCAGCGTGAGCGTCGCTCAGAAGTCGCAGTGATGAAGACCGTCGGCTTCTCCGATCAGCGCGTGTTCAGCCTCATTATCATCGAAGCGGCGGTGATCTCATTGACGGGCGCGGTGCTCGGACTGGGGGCCGCGACGATCCTGCCCATCGTCACCGGATTCGGCGAGGGTGGATTCCTGCCCGGCTTCCACGTGACGCCGGGAACGCAGGTGATTGGCGCGCTCGTCGCCGTATTGCTCACCGTCGCCAGCGGCGTCTTCCCCGCGTGGCAGGCCGCGAAGCTTCCGGTGGTGCAGGCGCTGCGGAGGGTCGAGTGAAGATTCCCTTTGTGTACAACTACCGGAGCGTGATGCAGCGCCCCGTGTCCACGGCGCTGACGGCGCTGGGCATTGGGCTCGTCGTGGCGGTGTTCGTCGCGATGCTTGCGCTCGCGAATGGCTTCATCGCGGCGCTCGTGGAATCGGGTTCGCCCGACAACGTGTTGTTGCTGCGTCGCGGCGCGGACAGCGAGTTGTCGAGTGGTATTCCGCGTGAGGCGGTGAGCATCATTGCCTCCTCGCCCCACATTGCCATCGGTGCGGACAACAGGCCGCTCATCAGCCCGGAAACGTATCTGGTGCTGAATCTGCGGCGCGCCGGCGGAACCGAATTCGAGGTCGCCAATGTAGTCGCCCGTGGCGTGTCGGCGAAAGCATTCGAGGTGCGGCGCAACATCAAGATCATCGAGGGAAAGCAGATCAGCTCTGGGCAGAGTGAAATCTGTGTGGGTTCCAAGCTGGCGGGCCGCTTCGAAAACGTCGCGGTTGGAAACGTGTTGCGGTTCGGCAATCGCGATTGGAACGTCGTGTGCCGGTTCACTGCAGACGGCTCGAGCTTCGAGTCGGAGATCTGGGGTGAGAACGAGCAATTCCAGAACGTCTTCCGGGGGAACAGCTTCCAGTCGCTCACCTTCCGGCTCAAGGATCCGGCGGCGTTCGACGAGGTGAAGCGCGCCATGCTCGCCGACCAGCGGATTCAGGTGGACGCGCACCGCGAATCTGAATTCTACGCGAGCCAGTCGGAACTCCTTGGAAACATCCTTCGCTTCCTCGCCATCATGATCACGAGCATCATGGCGGTGGGTGCGGTGTTCGGCGCGGTGAATACGATGTATGCCGCCGTCAGTTCACGCACGCCGGAGATTGCGGTGTTGCTCACCCTCGGTTTTCATCCGCGCAGCATCCTCACGAGCTTTCTCGCCGAGTCGGCGCTGATCGCGTTCGTGGGAGGTATCGTGGGGTGCCTGCTGGCGCTGCCGATCAACGGTGTCGTGACCAGCACGACGAACTGGGCGAGCTTCAGCGAGATTGCATTCGCCTTTCGCGTGACGCCTCAGCTGTTGCTCGCGGGCATCGTCTTTTCGGTGGTCATGGGAGTGGTTGGCGGATTTTTCCCAGCGCGCCGGGCGTCGAAGATGCCGGTCATCCAGGCGCTGCGATAAACGGCGCCACACAAGCCTCGCCACGGATTGAGGAACGCATCAAACGGATGCAACGGAAACAACCAGATCAAGCGACTCTATCGAGCAGCTTGATCCGGCTGTTTCTGTCGCATCCGTAGAACCCTCTCCTAGACCCAATGCTGTTCAGTTACGGTGAGACCCCGCCGACGCGGCTTTGTTTTCGATTGTCGCTCGGCGAAGAGCAAAAGCAAAGCCTACCGCAGAGGACGCAGAAGCTCTGCCCTCCGTGCACTCATTTGTGCGCCGGACCGCAGAGGGGCGCAGAGGACGGCGGAACAGATTTAGCGGGAGTTCGGTATCCGGTCTCTCGCAGTCCCTCTGCGACCCTCTGCGGTCCGGCGCATCGGAGGTCGCTCAGGGTGCGCATGGCCTCCGCGTCCTCTGCGGTAAAGCTTATCGCTTTGCTGCAGGTCCTAACTAAACTAACTGAACCGTATTGCTCCTAGACCTAGATCGACAACTCCAGGATTGTCACCTCGACCGAGCGTGGACTCGAGCGCGTGCATCCCAAAGCCAAAGCACGTGCAGGCCCTTCGCGGAGTTTACCCTCGAGGAGCGCAAGCGACGAAGGGCTCAGGGCGACAAAACGAGCGGGCGAGCAGCCGACATGCAGTCCTCTGCGTGCAATTCAGTTCACTGTTTGTGCGAGCCATTCTCCCGAATTCTGCCGATACCAACTCCGCTCGACGTGTAGAGCGCCAAGGCGATTCGCCCCGCAAGCAAATCATTCCTCTCGACCTCACCGAGTGTAAGCGTGCCACGCGCTGACACAGCACCGGGCCCAGCGAGCCGCCGTAGCACTGGCCCCTTGTGCGCTGCACTATCCCGGTCGAGGCTCACGCCAAACAGCCGATCGGCCGGGACGCCCGCGACTCGCACGACGTAGTCGAGGGACCGGCGCGTCGCGTCGAAGGTAAGAACAGCCTGTGCGGTTGCCGACCCGACCTTCGCATTCGCCCGGAACTGCCGAGGCGCCGGCGCCTTGCCCGCTACGAGCGGAGGCGTTGTGCTCGGCGCGCGCCTTGGATGCACTGACTGTTCATAATCGTACGCGAGTGCGAGCAACCGGGCGTCAGCCAGCGGGCGGCCGAGCATCTCGAGTCCGATTGGAAGGCCATCCGGGGTAAATCCCGCCGGCATGCTCAAGGCAGGCAATCCCGTAACCGCGCTGAGTTGGCAATTTGCGCCGCGCTGGGGCTCGTTGATCAGCGCTGCCTTTCGGCGCATCGTCGGATACACGAGCGCGTCGTAGCGATTCGAGTCGAGGAAGGCGGCCACGAGATCGCGCGCAACCTTCCGTCGCGCAAGCGCGGCGCGATACGCGTCGCTATCTCGCGTGCCCATCGCGTCTCGCCTGCGGAAGGCGACGTCCAATGCGGTGTGATACAGCCCGCGCTCGAGGATCTCTGTCAGCGACTTCACCGGCGCGCTCGGAATGGTCGCAAGGAAATCGCGCAGATCGAACTTGAATTCATAGTCGATGACGCCGGCCGCGCCGATGAGGCTGTCCAGGCTGGGAATGACGACATCCGTCACGACGGCGCCGCGTGCCTTCATTCGTTCGAGCGCGGCACGAACGACCCGGGCGCCCTCCTGATCATCCGCTTCGGTGCCAAAATGGGCCGTGAGCACGGCGAGACGCGCGCCGCGCAACGACGCCGAGTCGAGCGACGCAACGAAGCGAGGAAGTGGCTTGCCGTCGAGCAGTCGAGTTGCCGAGTCAGCCGGATCGGCTCCGATCGTCGCGTCGAGCGTGATCGCGAGGTCCGTCACGGTACGCGCGAGTGGTCCTCCCACATCCTGCGTGTGCGACAGCGGAACGATGCCACTGATACTCGACAAACCCTTGGTCGGTCGCAGCCCGAAGAGATTGTGGACCGCCGAGGGAATTCGAATCGATCCGCAGGTGTCGGAGCCCATGGCAACGGCGGCAAAGCTCGCGGCGATCGCGGCTCCGCTACCTCCGCTGGAGCCGCCCGGATTCCGGTCGGGATCGTACGGATTGCAGGTCTGGCCGCCGAGGGAACTGATGCTCGTGATGCCGGCCGCGAGCTCATGCATGTTCGACTTCCCAAGAATGATGGCGCCGGCGTCGCGGAGTTTCTGAACCTGGAAGGCGTCGAAGCCGGTGCGCAAGCCGGCGAGGGCGATCGAGCCTGCCGACGTCGGCATGTCGGTGGTGGAATAGTTGTCCTTGAGGATGATGGGAATGCCATGCAACGGACCACGAAACTTCCCGCTGCGACGCTCACCGTCGAGCCGCGATGCTTCGGAACGAGCGTTCGGATTGAGCGCGATCATCGCATTCAGTGAGGGTCCGCGATGATCGTAGGCTGCGATGCGCGCGAGGTAAGCGTCGACGAGCGCGAGCGACGTGAGACGGCCGGCGTTCATCGCGGCCTGCAGGTCGGGAATGCTCGCTTCGTAGACGATGTCCGTCGCTCCGTTCGACGGTTGCCGCTGCCCGAGTGCGTTGTCAGGCGGAAGACAAAGTGCGAAGGCCACAAGAACGAACACTTGACGATGCAACGTTTTGGTCATCGAAGTACCGTGAGGTCGGAAACGCTTGCGTTTGCCTGCCGCGACCACCACAATAGTCCCTCCAGAACTTCGAGAGTCAATGATGAAGAAGCCATTCGTTGCGCCCGTACTCACGAGCGAAGACCGACTCACCACGCTTGGTAGCTCGTCTGTTCCAACCTGAGTACCAACCGCGCACTTGAAATCGCCAGCCCCTTTTGGGCTGGCGTTTTTCATTCAACGCCGAGCGAGCATAGCCGACGAACGTGAGGCACAATACGTTTGTCGCCGCAGCCAACTAAATGGAGTAGATCCGGATCGATGACCGAGCTCGAGGCTGGTCCAGGAAATAGGGGCCACGCGCCCGCACTGGGGCGCTGGTGGCAACTGTTTCTCGGCGTGATCTGCATGTCGATGATCGCCAACCTGCAATACGGTTGGACGCTCTTCGTCAACCCGATCAACGACAAGTATCACTGGGGGCGGCCCGCTATTCAGGTGGCGTTCACGATCTTTGTGCTGGTCGAGACGTGGCTCGTTCCCGCGGAAGGCTACCTCGTCGACCGAGTCGGGCCCAAGATGGTGGCGGTCGTATCGGGGATACTGGTCAGCGCCTCGTGGGTCATCTTTTCGTACGCCGATTCGCTGTTCCTGTTCTACGTCGGGGCGGCGGTCGGCGGAATCGGTGCTGGTGGTGTGTATGGCGCGTGCGTTGGAAATGCGCTCAAGTGGTTTCCAGACCGGCGTGGGCTCGCAGCCGGACTCACCGCGATGGGCTTTGGCGCGGGGTCGGCGCTCACGGTCTTTCCCATTGCCGCGATGATCAAGACGGCCGGCTACGAGGCGACGTTCTTCAAGTTCGGCATCGCGCAGGGCGCCGTCGTGTTCGTGCTCGGGTGGTTCCTGCTCGCGCCGAATGCGGGCCTCAAGGTGCCAGGAAAGTCAGGTGCGGCGGCTGTGGCAGCAACGAAAGAGTACACGCCGACAGAGATGCTCCGGACGCCGGCATTCTGGCTCATGTATCTCATGTTCGTCCTCATGGCCACTGGTGGTTTGATTGCGACGGCGCAGCTCACGCCGATCGCCAAGGACATGGGCATCGCCGAGTCACCGGTGTTCATCCTGGGGATCACGCTGCCGGCGCTGACGTTCGCGCTCTCGATTGACCGTGTGCTGAACGGCATCAGCCGACCGTTCTTTGGTTGGATGTCCGACCATATCGGACGCGAGAACACGATGTTTGTCGCATTCGGGCTCGAAGGGGTGGCCATTCTTCTTCTGAACCAGTTCGGCGGTTCGCCGCTTGCGTTCGTGCTGCTCACCGCGCTGGTCTTTTTCGGATATGGAGAGATCTACAGTCTCTTCCCAGCCACATGCGCCGATACGTACGGTCGTCGCTTCGCGTCCGCGAACGCCGGGCTGCTCTACACCGCGAAGGGAACAGCGTCATTGCTGGTGCCGTTGAGCAGCCTGATGGCGGCCGCGATGGGCGGATGGCACGCGGTCTTCATGGCGGCCGCCGTGATGAACCTGCTGGCCGCGGCGCTGGCGCTCCTTGTGCTCAAACCGATGCGGACGCGCATGACGAACGGGACATGAAGATCGCCGTCGTGGGTGCCGGTGCGATCGGCGGGTACCTGGGAGGGTGGCTGTCCGCCGCTGGGGAGGATGTCACCTTCATTGCGCGAGGGGCGAATCTCGACGCGATTCGGGCGAATGGCATGCGCGTCGTCGGTGAGGATGGCAGGGAGGTCGTCGCAACCGACACGCGCGCCTACGCGGACATGGGCGAGGCGGGCCCGCACGACGTCGTGTTGCTGACCGTCAAGGCGCATCAGGTGGCTGCAGTCGCCGAGGATCTTGGGCAGCTCTGTCATTCGGGGACGACGATCGTCACGATGCAGAACGGCATTCCATGGTGGTACTTCCACAAGCACGGTGGGCCATACGATGGTGCTGCTGTTCGCGCCGCTGATCCGGATGGTGTCATCAGCCGTCATGTGGATTCAGAACGAATTATCGGGTCGGTTGTCTATCCCGCGGCAACGCTCGTCGCGCCCGGTGTTGTGCATGTTGTGGAGGGCCGGCGCTTTGCATTGGGTGAATTGAACGGGCAGTGGTCCGCGCGTGTGGAGGCGATTTCACAGCGTCTCGTGAAGGCGGGTTTCAAGGCGCCGGTCATCGCGGACATTCGCAATGAGATCTGGCTCAAGGTGTGGGGCAACATGAGCTTCAACCCGATTAGCGCGCTCACGCATGCGACCCTGGTGGATTTGTTGCAGTTTCCGCTCACTCGGGAACTCAGCATTCAGATGATGAGGGAGGCGGAGGCGATTGCCGGGAAGCTCGGCATCACGTTCCGGGTTGGTATCGACAAGCGGATCGCTGGCGCCGAGAAGGTGGGGGCGCACAAGACGTCGATGTTGCAGGATGTGGAGTCGGGGAAAGCGATCGAGCTCGAAGCGTTGGTTGGTGCGGTGGTCGAGCTTGGAGTTCTCACTGAGACACCGACACCGCATATCGATGCCGTGTATGCGTGTGCGTCGTTGCTGGCGAAGACACTCTCAGATTCTGGCGGACGTCTGATTATTGCTGGTCCTTGACTGGCCACAAAGACGAAGGGCTCATGCGGATTCGACGGATTGAGCGGATTTCACGGGACGCTTCTCATTGGCGGTGCAGACAAGTCGGTAGAACTTTGCTTCGGGACCAAAGTGCAGGACCATGCCCACTTCAATATTGGTGGATTTGAGGTAGTTGTACGTTTGGCGAATAGAGATCTTGTTCATTTTGTACGTCGATTTGGTTTCGACGATGAGTTTGTCGTCGACGATGAGATCCATGCGTTGCGTGCCAAGTTCGTGACCCTTGTACATGACACAAACCCTGTACTCTCGCACGACCTTATGACCGCGCTCCCGCAACTCGATTTCTAACGCCTTTACATACAGCCGCTCCAGAAATCCGAACCCGAGGGTGTTGTACACCTCGTAGAAGGCACCGATCACAGAGCGTGTGAGCCGCTCTTCGAGTAGTTGTCCTTTAGGCATGACCGAATCTTGCGAATCAATGCCTGCCATGCGTCATCAAAAAACAACGGCCGCGGTGCAAATCCACGCAACGAAACTCGGAACCATCCGCATAATCCGCTAAATCCGCAGAATCCGCATAGAACCCTTCGTCTTTGTAGCCAGCGATGAGCCATTCACCCCAAACGATCACAGATCTCTTGAAGGCAGGCGCAGATGACGCGCCCGCCCTCAGCACCCCTGGCGGAACGCCACTTTCGTACAACGCGCTCCGCCAACTCGTAGCCGACACTGGCAAGGCGCTCAACGAAAAGGCCATCGGCGCCGGCGACCGTGTCGCGATCGTCCTCGACAACGGCCCGGAAATGGCCGCCGCGTTCCTCTGTGTCGGCGCCGCGGCAACAGCGGCCCCGCTCAATCCGAACTACCGCGCCGACGAATACGAGTTCTACCTCACCGATCTGCGTGCAAAGTTGCTCATCGTCGGAGCAGGAAAAGAATCGCCCTCGATCGGCGTGGCAGAAAAACTCGGCGTTCCCATCGCCCGCCTCACGCCCCATCCAGACAAGGGCGCGGGTAGTTTCACAATCGACTTCGGTGATTTCTCGCCGACAGAAGGCGCTGGTGCAAGTCGAGAAGTCACCCCCGACGACACAGCACTCGTGCTGCACACGTCCGGCACGACCTCCCGCCCGAAAATCGTTCCGCTCGCCCAGAAGAACATCTGTGCCTCGGCGCGCAATATCCGCCAGTCACTCGCGCTCACGGCGGACGATCGCGGCATGGTCATCATGCCACTCTTTCACATTCACGGACTCATCGCCGCGTTGCTCGCGCCGCTTTCCGCAGGCGGTGAGGTGTCATGTACGACAGGGTTCAACGCACTGAAGTTCTTCACCTGGCTCGATGAAGTGAAGCCGACGTGGTACTCCGGTGTGCCCACGATGCATCAGGCGATCCTCCTTCGCGCGCCCAACAACGCCGACATCATCAAGTCACACCGACTGCGCTTCATCCGTTCGTCGTCGTCCTCATTGCCGACACGAGTGATCACGGAAGTCGAAGCGCTATACGGTGTCCCGATTATCGAAGCGTACGGGATGACCGAGGCGGCACATCAAATGGCCACGAATCCGCTTCCACCGAAAGTTCGCAAGCCGGGTAGCGTGGGCCCATCCGGCGGGCCGGAAATCCGCATCGCCGACGAGACCGGCGCCACGGTGCCTGCCGGCGCAACCGGCGAGATCGTCATCCGCGGACCCAACGTCATGACGGAGTACGAGAACAATCCGAAGGCCAACGCGGAAGCGTTCTACGGCGATTGGTTCCGCACCGGTGATCAGGGCGTGATGGACGAGGACGGTTACGTCAGCATCACCGGGCGCCTCAAGGAGATCATCAACCGCGGCGGCGAGAAGATCTCGCCACGCGAGGTGGACGAGATCATCATGGAGCATCCCGGCGTCCACCAATGCGTTACCTTCGGCATGCCGCACGACATGCTCGGCGAAGACGTCGCGGCGGCCGTCGTGCTCAAGCAAGGCGCTGACGTCACCGACAAGGAACTCCGTCAGTTCGCCGCCGTTCGTCTCGCGGACTTCAAGGTTCCGCGAAAGATCCTCATCCTCACGGAGATTCCGGTGGGTGCCACCGGAAAGCTCCAGCGCATTGGCCTCGCACAGAAACTGGGACTCGGATGACACAGACACCGCCTCCGCCGCTCAATCCTCCCGAGCGTCTTCTCATGGGACCCGGCCCGAGCAATCCGGACCCTCGCGTGCTCGCCGCGATGGGTGCGAATCCCGTCGGTCACCTCGATCCGTATTTCGTCGACCTGATGGACCATACGATGGGCGCCCTTCGCGGCGTCTTTCGCACGGCGAACCACCACACCCTGCCGATTTCTGGCACCGGGTCTGCGGGCCTCGAAGCGATCATGCTCAACTTGCTCGAGCCAGGCGACAGTGCGGTCGTCTGCGTGATGGGCTACTTCGGACATCGGCTTGCCGAGCTCGCGCGGCGCTCGGGCGCAGATGTCCGCACCATCGAAGCAGGACCGGGCGAGATCATCGATCCCGCCGCCCTCGACGCGATGCTTACCGAGCGACCAGCGAAGCTCGTTGCCTTCGTGCATGTCGAAACGACGACGGGCGCGTGCCAGCCGATCCAACCGATGGTTGCCGCCGCAAAGAAGCACGGCGCACTGGTGGCGATGGACTGCGTCACGTCGCTCGCCGGTATCGAGCTCGAAATCGACAAGTGGGGTGTCGACGCCGCTGGTTCGTGCACCCAGAAGGGGCTCGGCGCACCGGCTGGATTGGGTCCGATCACCGTAGGGCCCGCCGCGATGGCTGCGGTGCGCGCACGGAAGCAGAAGCCGCACACCTGGTACCTCGATCTCTCACTGCTCTTTCAGTATTGGGGCGAAGACGGCGCCACGAAGAAGCGCGCCTTCCACCACACCGCGCCTATCCAGAGTATCTACGGCATTCACGAGGCGTTGCGGCTCGTTCTCGAGGAAGGGCTCGAGGCACGCTGGGCGCGCCATCAGGCGGCGCACGAAACGCTGCTGCGCGGACTTGATCGTCTCGGGTTATCGCTCTTCACGCCCGCCGCAAACCGGTGCGCGACGATCAACGTGATCAACACGCCTGAGGGCATCGACGAAGCGAAGGTCCGCACCCGGTTACTGGACCTTGGCGTCGAAATGGGTGGAGGCCTTGGTGTGCTGGCGGGGAAGGTGTGGCGAGTTGGCGTGATGGGCTACAACGCGCAGGACGCGCGCGTCGAGCGTTTTGTCGGTGCGCTGGAGGAAGCTCTGTCTGCGGAGGGGTGGAGAGCGTAACAACAGCAGGTGCAGACCCCTCGACTCGCTTTGCTCGCTCGGGGTGACATTTGCCCGGATTGGGCGCTATGGCTTCTTCGACTCGATCCGGATTTCCTTGAGTGGAGCAAGTTCCGTTGGTAGCTCTGTGCTCCCGGCCGGAAAGCCATTCGACTTGAGTACGTACGCCAGCACATCGCTGATGAGCTGGCGTCCGTAAATGCCGGGATCGTTCTTCGGCATCGTCGTGCGCACGCGCTCGTGGACGTCACCGACGGTGTAGCCGTTCCAGTTGCCGAGAAAGGCACCGCCGACGAGCGCGGGTGATTCGTCGGCGCCCTCGAGCGAGGCCTGGTGGCACTTGGCGCAGTTCTGGTTGTACCCGGTCTTCCCACGCGTCGCCTGGTCTTCGGTGTACACGCTGTCCCAGACCGTACGACCAGGCCGCTGGCTGAGTGCGTGCCGCGGCGCGACCGTAAAGGCAGCGATGGCGACGAGCATGATCACACCAAGCGTTGTCACCCCGAGCAAGCGCAGCGCGTCGAGGGGTCTGCACCTCAGAGCTTTACCTCTCATCTCACGCATCGCGCTTTAGCGTCCATTAACGGATGGAAGGCGAAGTGCAATGAATTCCCCAGAATACGGGCCACCACTCACTGCCACGACAATGTATTGCTTCCCTCCCACAGCATAGGTCATCGGCGACCCACTGACCGGTGCGGGAAGCAGCACCTCACCGACCTCCTTGCCGGTCGCCTTGTCGTATGCGCGCAGCATCGCGCCGCGCGGCCGAGTCGCGAGCGTCGTCACCTGTGGGTCTCCGGCGATGACGAGCGTCTTCGTCACGAGGGTCCCGACGATGAACCCGGGCTGTCCGGTGCGCGGGATGGTCATGTCCTTGAGTGCGGCGTGGTTCCGCACCGCATCTGGCGTCTCTCCGTGAGCCACTTGCCACTTGATCTCGCCCTTGTCGAGATCGATCGCCGAGAGGGTGCCGTAGGGCGGCTTGAAGATCGGTAGGCCTTGCACATTGAATCCCCCGCCGCGCCCACCGGTCGCAACACCGGCAATCCAATCCATGTCGGAGCGTTCCTTGTCCGCCGGTTTCACGAGGCCGAGTGATACGGCCGCGGCGTTCGACGATGCAACGTAGACCGTGTGCGTTACCGGATCATAAGCGCCGCCGGGCCAATTCGTGCCACCATTGGTCGGACCGCGCGCAATGGTGCCCAATGGTCCCTCGGCCTTGCTGGCGACCGGCGGCGTGAAGATCGGACCAATCTTGTACTTGGAGGCAATCTCCAATCCGGCGGCCTTGAGCTCTGGAGTGAAGTCGATCAGGTCATCGGTGGACACACCATTCTTCGCATACGCAACGGGGCGCGTCGGAATGGGTTGTGTGGGTGAATACCACTCGCCGGGTACGTCACCCTTTTCGACCGGGGTCTCCGTGAACGGCCACACGGGCTTTCCCGTCACACGGTCGAATACGTAGAGGATTCCCTGCTTGGTCGGCAATGCGACACTCTTGATCGCTCGCCCGCCAACCTTGATGTCCGCGAGGATTGGCGCCGAGGCAAGATCGAAGTCCCAGATGGGATGGTGCACGATCTGGTAATGCCACTTCTTCTTGCCCGTGCGCAGATCGAGGCACACGAGGCTCTCGCCATAGAGGTTGTTCCCCGGCCGGTGGCCGCCATAGTAGTCACCGGTCGGGGACTCGACCGGGAGATAGACGAGACCGAGTTCTTCATCGACCGTGACCTGCGTCCACACACCAGTATTTCCTGTGTACTCGGCGGATCCATTCTTCCAGCTGTCGTAGCCCGGCTCACCCTTGACCGGAATCGTATGAAAGGTCCAGAGGCGCTTGCCCGTTTTCACGTCGAAACCGCGCACGTAGCCCTTGTTGTTCCGGTAGCTCTTCGGCGCCGAGCCTTCCTTGAAAGCCGCGCCAATCACCACCACGTTGCGCCCGACGACAGGCGCTCCCTGATACCCGATCTCTCCGGTTGTGAGATCGGGCAAGATCGTCTGGTCGATATCCGTCTTGAGATCGACCACGCCGTCGGTGCCGAACGACGGGATTCGCGCGCCCGTCGCCGCACTCAAGGCGATCAGGCGGTAGCCCGGTGTGACGTAAAGAATCCGCGCCTCTTTACCATCGGTCCAATAGGCGAGTCCGCGTCCGGAAAGCGCTCTCGCCGCCGCTGCGCCCCGCTCGCCCTCGTCTTCCCGATGGACCCAGCGCTGTTCGCCCGTCACAGCATCGAGCGCCACGACCGCTCGGCCGGTGCCGCCTGTGGTGTACAACACGCCACCAACGACGAGCGGCGTCCCTTCGAGCTTGAACTCGGGGCGCGGACCGAGCGAATCCGTCTTGAAGCGCCACGCCACTTCGAGCGTGCTGAAATTGTTCGCGGCGATCTGATCGAGCGGTGAATAGCGTGAGCCACGCGTATCACCCGTGTAGCTCGGCCATTCCCCCGTGCGCGTGGAGAAGGGAGCCTGCGTGGGCGCGGACTGCGCGTGCGCGAGGGAGTGCGAGGCGCACAGCGAAAGGAGCAGCAGCGGGACCACACGCATCATTCGTCTCCAAGAATGGGAACTGGAACGCCCAAGGGTCACCGCCGGGAGAGGTGAATGCCCGCGAGCATGCAACGCACCGATCCCCCCGCCAACTCGATCGTGGGGACGGAAAGGGGGAGCAATTGCGCCGAACGCGAAATTGCCTGCCGTTGCGCGTCCGTCAAGCTTGCCGCCGCGCGCTCCGACATGGCGAGGACGCGTCCCTCCGTTGCCGACAGCTCGAGGGCATTGCCCGCGAACTCCGTGATCTGCTGCTGGTCGAGTGCGATCACGGTGCGCCCGGTCTCCTCGAGGCGCGCCCGTACCTCCGCACGCCGCTTATCGTCGGCGATGAGGTCGAGGCCGACGAGCGCGAACTCAGTCGCGACGCACATCATGACGTTCGTATGGTAGATCGCGTGACCGGAGCGATCCGCCGTCGCGAACGCCATCGGTTCGAAGTTGAAGTGCGTGCAGAAGCGCTCGAGCGCGATCGGATCGGCGCGGTTGGACTTCGCCGTGTAGGCGATGCGCGCGCCGTGATCGAGCACCATCGCCCCCGTACCTTCGAGAAACACGCCATCGTACTCGAGACCGGAGTAGTCGATGACGTCCTGGACGCGATACTCGGACTTGAGCATCTCGATGATGTCGGAGCGCCGCTCACGCCGCCTGCTGGGTGAGTACATCGGGTACAGCGCCACATGTCCGCCGGGATGCGTCGAGAACCAGTTGTTCGGGAACACGGAATCCGGGGTCTGTCGCTCACCGTGGTCGTCGAAGACGTGAACGTGCACGCCGACGTCGGTGAGTCGAGCCGCGGCGATCGTGACTTCGTCGCGGGCGAGACGGGCGATGTCGGCCGCAGTGCCGTCGGCACTCGTCCGCTGGAAGGCGTTGTCCGCGGCCGTTTCGGGATTCGGATGAAAGCGATGCGGGCGGATCATGACGACGGCCCGCGGGGCCTGCAGGGAGTTGATATGCATACAGTTGGGCTGAGGATGCGGGCAGTTGAAAGTTCGATCGATGACACGGTACTGGACAACCCTGCGTGAGTCGTGCCTCTTCACCGCATGACAGACCACGACCCATCGCGCCGTGAGTTTCTTGCCTTTCTAGCGGGCAGTCCCTTGCTCGCCGCGGCGGGACTCGATTCAGACTTCGTCACGCGTCTCGTCGCCAATGACTCACGCCGGAGCACGGACGCTCTGGCACTCGCGCACCGCCTCGTCGAACAGAATCAGGCGCCAACTCCGATCCGATCCGCAAACGAAGCGTTGAGCGTCTTCGATTTCGAACCGGTCGCCAAACAGAAGATTCCCGTGGCGCATTGGGGGTACCTGAGCACTGGTACCGACGATGACGGCACCATTCGCGCGAACCGCGAAGGCTTCGACCGCTGGGCATTGCGGCCCCGCCGGCTCGTCGAGGTGAGCCGAGTCGACGCCGGTGTCACATTGTTCGGAAATCGCTATCCAACGCCGATCGTCATCAACCCCGTCGGCAGCCAGAAGGCGTTTCATCCCGATGGGGAGATCGCGGTGGCGCGCGCGGCGAAGGCGCGCGATCACCTGATGGTCTTGTCCACTGTGGCGACGACGTCAATCGAGGACGCGATTGCCGCGCGCGGGGCCCCCGTGTGGTTCCAACTCTATCATCAGTCCGACTGGGCCATCACGCGGCAGATCATCCAGCGGGTCGAGCGTGCGGGTGCGCCGGCCATCGTGTTCACTGTCGACCTGATCGGCGGGAGCAATCGCGAGACGATGCTTCGTGAGGCGCGTCGCGATGCGCGCACCTGCAAGAACTGTCATCTCGGGGGCGCACCACTTCCCGGTTTGACGGGGAAGGTCGACGTCGATCGCGACAATCGTCGCAAGCCGAATCTGTATGGTTACGAAAAGCGCACTCCGATTCCCGAGGTTGGCACCCCAACGTGGGAGTACGTCGACCGGATCCGAAACGCGACCCAGATGAAGGTGCTCGTGAAAGGCATCGTCACGCGAGAGGATGCGGAGATCGCCGTGCAACACGGCGTCGACGGACTCTTCGTATCGAACCACGGCGGCCGAGCGGACAATTCGTTGCGCGCAACGGTGACGTCGCTCCCCGAGGTTGTTCAGGGAGTGGCGGGAAGAATTCCGCTCATCTGCGACGGCGGTTTCCGGCGTGGCACCGACATCTTCAAGGCGATGGCACTCGGCGCGACGGCCATCGGAATCGGTCGGCCGTACATCTGGGGGCTCGGCGCGTTCGGGCAGGAGGGCGTCGACGCCGTGTTGGCGATCCTGCGGAAGGAATTCGAGGTTGTCATGCGGCAGAGCGGTACGACTACCATCAGCGCGATCACGCGCAATCATGTCGTGGTGCGTTAGGGTGGTGGCGTCAGTCGTTGCGGTCGATGGGAAATGCGGCACGCAGGACGTCGTCGTACACCGCCGCGCGCTTGTCCCACGTATGGTGCGCGAGGATGTAGCGTTGCGCGGCGTCCCTGTCCCAGTACTGCCGGGATGCCTCGATGACACGCGCGGTCATATCTTCGATGTCGCCATTGGCAACGACATACCCCAGGCCGGAGGCGTGCACGACATGGTCGTTTGGAAAACCGGACTCGCTCACAACGGGAAGCCCCGCGCGCAGGTAATAGTAGATCTTGGTGCTCTCGTTGTTATGCATCCACGGGCCTGCCGACACGACGACGCCGACGTCGGCACAACGCATGTGATCCCATGCTGATTCATGCGGCACGCTACCAAGGTGCGTGACGAATCGCGGGTCGAGCTTCGAGCGATCGCCTCCGCCAAGAACGTAGAGGCTTCCCCGGCTGGCGATTCGCGCGCCGAGCTCGTTCAGCTTTTGCGAGAGGACTCGCGTGGCCTCCGGTTGATTGTTGTACAGGTTCCCGGAAAAGACGCAACGGATTCCTCGTCGCGGGGGAAAAGGATCCGGCCCCAAGGGAGGCAACTCGGCATCGGTCGCACCGGGAACGAGGAGAAAGCCCGCGTGCGCGCCGATGGACTGTTCCCAGAGCGTTTGCGCCGGCGGCGAGAGCACGGTGATGTGCCGCGCCCGCGCGTGAATGTCGCGTTGGACCTCGAACATCCGTCGACGTTGGGCGCCGTAGAAGTAGATGCCGGCCATGTCCGCCGGCCCAACGACCGAGCCAAGTTTCGCGATGATGAACGGATGGTCGGCGCCGCCCCGGTGCCGCAGCGTGGTGAACCCCTGGTGGAAGAGTGTCTTCACGACGTCGTACTCGTTCCAGCGAACACTCCCCAGTGGAATCCGGCGAAGATTCGGGGCCATCTGCACCGGGCGCCGATTCAGGCGAAAGGTGAACTCCGCGCTCGCGATGTCGACCTGATGTCCGCAGCGCGCGAGGGCCTCGGACATCCTGATCCATCGGATGTGGGCCATGTCTCGCGGCTGGCGGAAGATGTCCCGCTCTGTGTTGTAGACCGTAACGATTCTCGCCATTCGCTGGGCACTGAACGTTGAGCACTCCGGTGAGGGACATCGGCGAGACGTCACACCGGCCACGCGTCGCATTTCTGGCCCGCAACATGATGGTTGGGGGCGCAGAACGCACCTATCTCAATCTGGCGAATCACACGCGGCACGTAACGCCAGTGCTCGTTCTACTCGAACGGCGAGGTGACCTACTCCGCCAGCTGTCAGCGGATCTGGATGTTCGCTCGCTCGCCGGCAACGAGGCCAACGACTCCGGCACACCGGAATTGCTGCAACGAATTCCCGGCGCGTCAATCCCACAACTCCTGCGCGAATGCCGGCGCCTGACAACACTCGTTGACACGCTGGACATCCGCGTGGTGTCCTCCTTTGTCATGCGAACGCACCTGATCGCGTTGATGGTCAAGCAGTTATTTCGTCCGGAGTTGCGCGTGGTGCTGAACATCCATGAGCACATGTCGGAGTCTCTCGGCTATCTCTACCCAACGCCGCGCTCCCGCCTCGCCGCACGGTGGGTCGCCACGCAGCTGTTTCCACGCGCAGACCGGATTGTCGTCGTCGCAGATGAACTGAAGCGCGATCTTGCGGCGAACTTCGGAGCCTCCCCGCGCCTGATTGCGGTTCACCGCAATCCGGTCGACCTCGAAGGAATTCGCGCGCTCTCCCGAGAGCCGGTGTCGCCTTTCTTTCCCGACGACGACAACCGGCCGATGATCTGCGCCCTGGGCCGAGTCGTGTACCTCAAGGGTATCGACATACTCCTGAACGCAATGGCGGCGCTGAGGCCAACACTGGCCACGCGACTCATTGTCGTTGGCGATGGCCCCGAGCGAGAAAGGCTTTCCGGACAGGCCCGTCAACTTGGGTTGGAGGACGCCGTCCGCTTCGTGGGATGGCAAAGCAACCCGTGGCGCTACCTCGCGCGCGCGAATGTGCTCGCCCTTTGCTCGCGAACAGAGGCTTTCCCGAATGCACTGGTGGAGGCGATGGCGCTCGGCATCCCTACCGTCGCCGTCGAGTGCACTGCGGGAATCCGGGAATGTCTGGACGACGGCGATGCGGGCCTCTTGGTTCCACCCAATGACGGGCCTGCGCTCAGCAGAGCGCTTCACCGTGTGCTCACCGAGCCGGCGCTCGCCGCGTCCCTCTCCCAGCGGGGCACTGCTCACGTGGCCCAGTTCGGTCTCGCATCACGGGTCGCGGACTACGAGGCGATGCTATTGGAGCAGCTCACACCGTCCTCGCCGCGAGGTAAACGGACTCCCGTGCGTTGAGGCCGTGAATGTTTGGTGCGCCGCCAAACCCCGTTGGGTTCGTGACCCAGCGGAACACCGTCACCGCGAAACCTGCCCCGGCAAGCCGGCTGCGATAGTCGGCAGCGTAGATGCGCACGTGATCTTCCTGGCCGAAGGCCTGCTCCCGACCCGCCGTCGACGTGATTGACGGATCCTCGTACGTGTGTTCGAGCGTCTCCGAGAGCGGGACCTGAAGAATGGCCCAGCCCCCCGGTTTCAGCACTCGATGGAGTTCGGACATCGCGCGACGGTCGTCGGGGATGTGTTCAAGCACGTGGTTGCAGAGAATGACGTCGAAGGTGGCGTCGGGAAACTGGATGTCGGTGACGTCCATCCGGATCATGACTTCGGAGGGGTCGAGATCGGCCGACAGGTAATCGATATTCGCGCTGGCCCGCAGCGCGGCCGCGAGTCTGGGTTCCGGCGCCACGTGCAGCACCTTCTGTGGCTTCGCGAAGAGATCCGTTTGCTGAAGGAGATAGAGATAAAGGAGTCGCTCGCGATCCAGGGAACGACAGACGGGACAGCGCGCCTGTTCCCGATACCCACCGCCCACCACCGCAAGCTCCTGCAGCACGGGGAAGGTGGCTCCGAAGGGAACGAAGCGTCGAAGCCGCGCGCGACAGAAGGGGCACACGTACCGAAGTCCAAACGAAGACAGCTTCCTGAGCGCAGTTCTCGTCTTCGCACCCAGTGCTCTGCGCAGGCGCCACACAATGGCATCTCTCACGACGGCATTCTGGAGAAAAGAAGCGCACAATGCAATCTTGTGCCCGTGAGCACGAGCGCGCGGGTCCTCTCACTGCACGGAGTCGCCACGAATGTGGACCACCGACTGTTCTCCTTTCGCAACATGTGCGAGGAGAATGATCTTGGGCGCTTCCTACGCGCCGCCGCCCCCTTCGTTCCACTTGCTAACGCACTTACCGGCAAGGGCATTGGGCTGACGATCGACGACGCCACAGGCGGCGCGGCGGCGGCGGCGATGCTGGCAAGGAATCTTGGACACGCCGTGACGCTGTTCGTGAACCCCGAGCAGGTCGAACTCGGCACGCCGCACTCCTTTCTCGTCATGCATCTCATGCTCGACACGCTTGGCGGCCGGCCGGTGTCGCTCTGGGGAGAACGGTATCCTAGCAGAAGCAAGGCGAACCGACAGCAGTTGCACTCGGCAATCAAGACGCGCCTTCGGGCGATCGTGGACGAACGCGCGCGGCTCGCGATGCTCTCAGACCTCGGTGCGGAATGGGGAACGGCTCGGTTCACGGTGCCGCCTCACCTGCGGACCTTGACGCGCGACGACCTGATCGCCCTGCGCGATGCGGGGGTCGACATTCAGAACCATGGCTGGTCACACACCTCGCATCGCGACTTATCGGCGCAGGATAGCGCGCGGGAAATCGCGAGTGGTCGTGCGTGGCTGCAACGTGAACTCCGTGTCGACGCACCGTTGTTCGCGGTCCCATTCGGCGACGACCTTCCGCATCCGTCCGTGTCAGCGGACTGTACGACCTGGTTCAGCCTTCATCCCGCACTGGCCTCAGGGTGGCTGGCACCGGACGTGTTCAATCGTGATGTGTTGGACGTGACTCCGCCGCGCTCGTCATGGCGGCGCTGGTGGGAGCGCCGATTCCACTGACGAGAACTCGCCGCCACCGGAGAGAGACTGAAAGAGCCGCACGCGTGCAGCCACGGTCCGTGCGCTATCGAAGCGCGTTTCGACTTTTCGACATGCCGCGGCGCCAAGTGCGCGCCGGAGCGCCGGGTCGTTCGCCAGTCGTTCGATCGCGTCTGCCAGGGCCTCGTCGTCTCCCGGCGGCAACAGCAGCCCATCGATGCCATCATCGACGATCTCTGGAATTGCGCCGCTCGTCGTCGAAATCACCGGCAGACCGGCCGCCATGGCTTCGATGAGGCTGTTCGGGGTAATGTCGTGTGAGCCGTCGCGAGCCCGCACGCATGGGAGAACGAAGAGATCGGCGCGCGAGAGCGCGTCGAGAACGGTTGCAAACGGCTGTGCGCCACGAAAGTGCACGATGGAGTGCAGGTCGAGCGCGGTGTGCATCATCCGCAGCTCGAGCCACGTGACAATGTCGTCGGGCTCCATTGGGCCGCCGATGATTTCGCACGTGAACGCAAGCCCGCGCTCGCGGAGCCGGTGACAGGCGCGCAGCAGGTGTCGAAACCCTTTCGGCTCGACCAGACGGCCAACCGCGAGGATTCGGAACGGGGCCTCGTGCGATTGCATCGCGAGGGCGCGAAAGGGCGCCAGGACAAGACTGTCGTAGATGACGTGAATGGGTGGAGTGCGTAGCCCCTGCATTTGCGCCGCGAGATGCCGCGCGTTGTACTGGGAGTTCGTGACGATGAACGCTCCGAAACGAAGCCGATCGGCGATCTGCGGCGCTTGTGCAAACCGGTGAATCTCCGAGGCGCGGGCCTGCACGCTGAAGGTTGCACCGATCAGGCGTGAGGCGACAAAGGAAATCAAGGCATACCGGTCCGCCCACGTGGAATGCACATGCGTGATGCCGTGCGACGACAGCACGGTCGCGAGTTGTGCTGCCTCGATGACGATTTCGCGGTCACGCCACCATGGCCAGTGGAGCAGTGCGCCATGTCGGATGACGAACAGGACGAGGCGAACGACCGTCCAGGGCGTGCGCCGCGCATAGGCGCGAATGGCCGCTTTTCCGACGGCGTCGTCGATGGGTCCGAAGTAGACCGTGCCAGGAGAAGAGTCGGTCGCACCAGGCACGTCGGGTTGATCGCCGGATTCGACCGCAAATACCAGAACCGAAACGCCTGCCTCGCGAAGCGTCTCAACTTCGCGGCGCACGAACGTCTGCGAGAGCCAGGGATATCGCCACAAGACGTATGCGATGCGACCGGGACCAGCGTGCGGCCGCCGGCTCCGCGCACGAAGTCCGTCGAACGACGAACGCACGAGGACCGAACCAAGCATCCGGTAGAACGCGTCGAACGTCACCATTCGACGTTGGCGCGATGCCGCAGTCCGCCACGTGCGATGTCTACTACCTGCGCGCGCAGGAGCTCCCGCCATCCGGCCTGGGAGCGTAGGCTGAGCCGAATAAACCTCCCCAACATCGCCTCATCACGCGTGGCACCTGCGCCATCTCTCGCGTCCATGAGGACGCCGCGCCCAAGGGCAACTTTGGCGACGAGCGCGCGCCAATCGTGCCCAGCACCCGTCGACTGCGCGATGATGTCTCGCAACGTCGCGCCGGCCCGATTCTGGGCTACACACTTCCCCGCCGCGAGAAAAGCACGATAGACATCGCGCAGCCGTTCGTGGCGCTGCAGGGGCAACAGGCCGGGAAGCACGGCGGTTCCGTCTCCGACAAGCCAGTTCGCCAGTTCCTCAGCGCGAGGATCAACCGACGACGGCTTCAACTCGTCTTGGGTAAACGAGGCGAACACGCCGTAACCCAGAGCCAACTGGGCCAGCAGCGACTGCGGGTGCCTGTTACCCTCGAGGTCTCCCATCCAGGTGAATAGTCCGGAGCGCGCGCCGCGATATCGAATGCGTGCACCTTCGAGCACGAATTTTCTCAACGTGTACGACGGCGTGTAATCGGGCCGGTGCTCCCCCACGGTGGGGCGCGCCGCTCCTCGCTCGGCGCTCGGATCTTCGACGTACACTGTATGCCAACCGAACCGCTGCACGAGCGCAACAAAGTCGGTCTCCGGTGCGATGGAGTCGGGCTTCTGTGCGACGCGAAAGCACTCGGTGCGAAGCAGTCTGATCCCGACAACCTGGCCACAGAGCGGATCGCGCAATTCTGCGACGACAATTCCCGTGTCGTCCCGCATGCGTCCGAGAAGGCGTTCGACACAGTCCTCATCCAGGATCATGTCCGCGTCGACATAGATGAAAAAGGGCGTCACCACGCGACGTGCGCCTTCGTTCGCCGCGCGGGAGTACGGCGACACGTTCTCGATGACGATCGTCTCGTGAACGGGAACGGTCTGTGCCGCAATGCTGCCGAGGGCGCGCTGCACGAACGGCTCGCCGACGGAGAGAACGACGGCCGTGACGTCGCTCATCCAACCACCTCCGGCACGAACGGACGCGTGAATGCCGCCACCAATGCCATCAGCTCGTCGTACGAAGAATTCCGCAACGCACCCGCGAGGTTGTCATCGTACTTGTGCGCGATCCCGCGGAGAATGCATGCCGCCATCGTCTCCGCGTTGAACGGATCTGCGAGGAGCTCTGAATGGCAGAGCTCCCAGTTTCCACAGTTCCGCGACGCGACGACGTTGCTGCCCATGACAGCGCCTTCGAACAGAATGCCAGGCGCGGCGTCGATTCGCGATGGGCAAACCACACACCGCGCGCGTCCGATCAGCTCGAACATCGCGCGTCGATCGCCAAGGAACCCGTGATGCGCAACGGACGGCAGGGTGAACGGAACGCGACCCACGATGTGCGTGCGCACGTCGCCAAGGATGCGGACGAGAGCCTTCACGAGATCATATCCCTTCTCCGCGCGCGCCCAATCGCTCGCGATGAACAACACGTCGATATCGCGATCGCCAAAGGGGCGCGCCAGGTGGTGCCACACTGCTGCACCGGCGCTGATCCATTCCGCGAATGAGATGACGTTGGGATACACTCTTCCCAGTGCCGTAGGAAAGAACCGCGTGATCATTTCCAGCGTCTGCGCAGAATGCGTCACGACAAGATCGCACGCCCTGACAGCATCGTCTTCACCGCGATGAATGATGCGTGGTGCCAGCGTTCCGTTCGCCAACATGCTGCCGAGCGCGACGGCATCCGCCGCTCGGCCCGTGGTGACGTACTCCTGTGCCTGACTACAATTGCCGGTCAGGAAAACGGTGCGCCTTTCCGGGGCAGCGCGCTTGAGTTGCCGTGCGGCCCGAAAGCCGAACCCCAGCGCGACATCGGCGTTGAGCGTTGTCATCAACGTGCTCAACTCCGGCTGCGGCACGTGCGGTGACTCGCGAAGCCAGCACAGATGCGTATTCGGCAGCGCATCGGGGTTACCAGGATGCTCGCCAAACGCAGCGCGAACGGACGGCGCATCCTCCGGTTCGATGACCGTGAGGTAGTGCGCATCTTGGCCCTCGGCGAGCATGTGGCGAAAGAGATCATACGCCGCCGTACTCAATCCGCCCACCGTCGGCACCTCGGCGGCGCCGAGTAGCAAGCGCGGAGGCCGTTGCGCGGACATCGATCTTACGCGCGTGGCGTCGCCGACTGGGCCGCGAGGTATTCCTCGACGACCGTCGCGCTCGCACCGAATGCCCTGATCTGGCCGCGGTCGATCCACAGCGTCCGCGAACAGAACGATCGCGCGAATGCCATGTCATGTGTCGCCACCAGAAAGGTGCGCGACGCGTTTTGCGGTTCATCGAAGAACGCACGACACTTCTCGCGAAACGACACGTCACCTGCCGACAGCGCCTCATCGATGAGAAAGATGTCCGTTCCGATGTACCGGACGATGGAGAATGCCAGCCGTGCCCGCGTGCCCGTCGAGAGCGTCTTCAGCGTCGCGTGCTCGTAGCCGGAAATCCCTGCCCATTCGAGGACCTCGGGAAAAATGGCACGCACACGTTTCGGCTCGATGCCGTAAATGGCGCCGTACATCAGTGTGTTGTCCAACACGCTGACGTCGTCGATCATGCCGACACCCAGCGCCGTCAAGTGGACCATCTCTCCTTTGACCGCAACGGAACCGGAGGTTGGGCGGAGCAAGCCGGCAACGATGCGCAGCATCGTACTCTTGCCGGCGCCATTGTTTCCGATCACGGCAATCTTCTCACCGCGTACTACGGACACGTTGATGCGTTCCAGTGCCGGCCGTCGAGCGGGTTCTGGAGGCCGGCCTCGTACCGCGTCTCGGAGGACACGAAAGAGCGTGCGGCGTTCACGCTGTGGGCGGAACGCCTTGGTGACGTCGCGCACGTGGATGACGACATCGTTCGCCGCCGGCACTACAAGCGCTCCAGAATCGAGAGTTCCGCACGGCGGAACAGCAATATGGCCGCGTAGACGAGCACGATGTTCAGGACAAGAAAGCCAGCGAGCAACGGTACGGAGGGAAGCTGCCCATCGAGCACCAGACTCCGAGTGATTCCAATCGCGTGCGTGAGCGGGTTCACCTGTGCGATCATTCGCATGCGCGGCGACAGGATGTCGAGACTGTACATGACGGGTGTTGCGAAGAACAGCAGCCGCATGCCCACCTCGTAGATATGCTCGAGATCGCGAACGACGACGAACAGCATCGAGAGGAGCAGCGACATCCAGGTCACCAGCAACACCTGGATCACCAGGGCCAACGGCAGCGCGAGTAACGACCATGAGGCCGGAACGCCGCTCGCGAGCGCAATCACGACGGCGAGTCCCATCGAGATGAGGAATTCCGGCAGATCCGCCAGGAGCGCACTGTAGACGAGTACCTCCTTTGGAAAAATCACGCTCGTCGCGAGGCTCCGCATCATGTGAAGTGCACGCATCCCTGAACCAAGGCTCTTCGAGAAGTGCGTGAATTGCACGATGCCGAGGAGCAGGAACACCGGATAGTGCGGAATGCCTGCCCCGACGCGCTGGCTGAAAAACGCCCACAACACGAGGAGCATCAGGAGCGGACTGAGAAAGCTCCAGAGGAAGCCGAGCCAGGTGCTCTGATCGAGCAGCTTGTGCTGGATGGATGCGACCTGCCGCATCAGCACCAGGTGCCGCCGCCGGATGGGGCGAAAGGGATTGAGCATCGAGGCGCCGTTCACCGGTTGCGATCCGCTGCGCGCGCCAGGCCCACGATTTCACCGGCCGACTTCCCGGCGTCGAACAGGAGCGTGAGCAGGCCGTCGACCACGTTACCGCGCGGCAGGCGTCGCAGGTCGCCAAGCATTCGGCGCGCGGCAGCCGAGCGCGGCGGCTGCACGCGAGCGTCGAGCGCCGCGTGCTTTTCTCGAAGGCGAACGCTGTGGAGGCCATGCACGTACCCTTCGTGCACGAGGCCCCTGATGGTGCGCTCATTGTGGTGGCGGATCACCGCGTCCGGCGCGTACGCCAGCCGATACCCACATCGTTGGATTCGCCACGAAAGATCGACATCCTGCCCGCGAAGCAGCGATTCGTCGAAGAGTCCAGCTTCATGCAAGATCTCCGTACGCGACGCCCAGTTCATTGAGATCACGTACGGCAATTCATCTTCGACGATCGCGCGTCGGTGATCGTGAATGCGTTCGCCATATCGCTCGATGCGATTGCCATCGAGCCGGCTGAGGATCCGGCCACCCGCGATACCGACCGACGGATCGCCCAGCGGAGCGACCAATGCCGCAAGCCATCCGCGTTCGACCTCACAGTCGGCGTCCGTGAACGCCACGATGTGCCCACGTGCTTCGCGAATGCCGCGATTGCGCGCCGCCGAAACGCCACGCGTCCGTTCTGTCAACACGGTGACCTGCTCGCCGAAGCGATCGAGTATCGATCGAGTACCGTCGGTAGAGGCGTTATCGACCACGAGGAACTCGACCCGCCCTGGCAAAAAATCACTGGCGAGCAACGATGCGACGCACGCGGCAATCGTCGTCTCGCCGTTGTAGACCGGGACGATCACGGTCACGTCAGGGCCAGCGCTCATCGGTACGACTCGCGCCAACCGCGATTGGCATCGAATCCGAGACGCTCGAGAATCCAGCGATGGAACTCGTTGCGAAACAGGCTCTGACGCAAATAACTGCGCCGGCTTTTCCGCAGACGCGCCTGGATGCGCTCCTCCGAGACGCGATGCTTCGTGAGGATGCGCCGAAGTGTTTCGATCTGCACGTTTCGAGGCACGTGCGTCGTGAGCCGATAACCATCACGGTGATCCCTGAACAGGTACAGGGCCTTCGGAATCGCGCGGAACTGCGCACCATGCTCGAGCATGGTCCAGGGGAAATCGTAGTCGTCGGAGCCGTGGTTGTTCAGGGTTTCGTCCACGCCCCCGCACGCCAATCCAGTGCGGACGCGCCAGCAGAGCAGGTGCTTTACCGGTGGCGCGTCGAGGAACGCGTCCACCGTCACCGGGCGGTCGGGCAGATACTCCGAGCTGATCGAGCGGCCGGCCCCATCGATGAAACGCCGCCCACTGTGAAAGAAGTCGACCTCCGGGTGCGCACGGATGCTGTCGGTAAGTACCTCGACGGCATCGAGTGACCAGAGGTCGTCTCCGAGCAGCGGCGCAATGAACTCCGTCTCGGCCGCACGCATCGCGGAGTTGTATGCACCTGCGAGAAGACGGCCCGTGCGGATGATGAGTCGCACTCGCTCATCGGCGAGCGATTCGCGCAGCAGTTCACTGAAGTGCTGCGCGCGCTCCGCGTGCACGACGATGAGCAGGCGCCAGTCAGTACGCGTCTGCCGCATGACACTATCAACCGCCTGCCGAAGGAACCCTTCGTGATAGTGGTTGATGGGGATGAAAACGGAGACGGGGCCAGGGGTCGAAATCGGCACGCCTCAAAGTCGCGGTCGGCGGAAACGTGCGCCAGCGGGCTACCCCACGCGGGATCGGGCAGGGAGCCTCCCTTGCCGTATGCCACCAGATATCCGCAGCTTTGTGCTGCCCTCTCACCACGGCTGACTGGATGCTCCTTCGCCGCGTCTCGCTCGGAATCACTATGGCTGGTTGCGCGGCGGCAGTCGCGCCCGCGGCCAGTTTCGCGCAAGTGTCCCTCTCCCCACCGACGGCGTCCGGACAGACCGCGACGCCGGCGTTCGAAGGTTGGTACAAGAACCCCGACGGGACGTTCAGCCTCTCGTTCGGCTACTACAACCGCAACGAGTCCGAAGTGTTGTCCATTCCAGTCGGTCCGGACAATTTCATCGCGCCGGGCGATTCGAATCAGGGACAGCCAACGTACTTTTTTCCGAAGCGGCATTGGGGCGTCTTCGCGGTCAAGGTGCCCGCCGATTTCGGCGAGAAACGCGTCGTCTGGACGGTAAAGGTTCGCGGGAAGACGTTCGCGATCCCCGGCACCTTGCACCGCGACTGGCAGATCGATGCGCTCGAAGGAGAAGCCGGTTCCGACAACACGCCACCGGCGATCAGCTTCGATGCCAACGGTGTTGCAGGGAAGGGCCCCGGAGGGATCACGGTCGACCGCGCCACGAGCGTCGGCAAACCAATCACCATCACCGCATTCGTGAAGGATGACGGAAAGGGCGTTGGCGGGGCGCGTGCGGCGATTCCTGTGTCGCTCGCCTGGTTCACACATCAGGGACCGACGCAGGCGACGTTCGAGCCAAGCGTGGCCAGGCTGACGCCGACCGGTGGCACGGCGACCACGAGCGTCTCGTTCACTGCCCCGGGCGAGTATGTGCTTCGAGTTCGTGCCAATGATTCAGCGATACCAACGGCTGGTCACGCGCAGTGCTGCTGGTCCAACGCATTCGTCAAAGTGAGGGTGATGCCATGATCCGCACGCCGTTTCGCTCGTTTTGTCTCGTGATGACCGTGGCCGTAGCACCAGCTGCCGCGCAAGGGCCCAGTGTGCGAGCGCCGAACGCGGAAGTGGTCACGTACGCCAAGCACATCGCACCGATCCTTCAGCAGAAGTGTCAGGAGTGCCACCAACCCGGCTCCATCGCACCGATGTCGCTCCTCACCTACGAAGACGCGAAGAAGTATGCGAAGCGCATCAAGGCGAAGGTGAGCTCGCGTCTGATGCCCCCATGGCACATCGACAAGACGGTCGGCATTCAGCAATTCAAGAACGACCGCAGCCTGACCGACGCCCAGATTGACGCCATCGTCAGTTGGGTGGACGGTGGTACGCCACTCGGCAGCATCGCAGACATGCCCGCGCCGATCAAATTTCCCGATCCGAACCGCTGGCAGCTCGCCGAGAAGCTCGGCGCGGCACCGGATCTCGTGATTCGCTCGACGCCGTACACGCTTGCCGCACGCACGCAGGACAAGTGGTTCCGCCCCACTGTCGAAACGGGCCTCACGGAGCCGCGCTGGGTGCGCGCCATCGAAGTGAAGCCGGTGCGGCCCGACGACCGCAAGATCGTGCACCACGTCCTCGCCTATCTCCTCCAGGACGAGCCGGAAGTCACCGGCCTCGCGAGTACCGCGCACGACCACCAGTCGAACGCTGGCTTGTTCATGGAGTGGGCCGTCGGCAAGACAGGACAGATCTTCGCCGAGGATGCAGGGAAGTTGATGCTGCCCGGATCGCGCATTCGGTGGGAAGTTCACATGCATGCCATCGGCGAGGAGTACAAGGACAGCCAGGTCGAGTTGGCGGTCTACTTCTACCCGAAGGGCTTCGTTCCGAAGCACCGCACCGTGCTCACGATGTTCAACATGGCGCGTGGATCGGACCTCGACATTCCGCCGAACGAGAAGACCATCACGCAGAACTTCTACGTGCTGCAGGCGCCGGCGCGACTCGAGAATTTTCAGCCGCATATGCACATGCGCGGAAAGGCAATGTCGCTCGAGGCGATCTATCCCGACGGCAGGAAGGAAACGCTCAGCGCCGTGAGCAACTTCCAATGGAACTGGCACGTCAACTATGTCTATGCAGACGGAGTGGCACCATTGCTCCCGAAGGGTACGACGTTGGCATTCACGGCGTGGCACGACAACACGGCGGACAACCCGAACAATCCCGATCCCGCGCAGTGGGTCGGTTGGGGAGACCGCACCGTGGACGAGATGGCGCACAACTGGATCGATGTCACCTATCTCGAGCAGGACGAATTCACCAAGCTCGTAGCCGAGCGGAAAGCAAAGGCTGCTCAGAAACCAGTACCCTGAAGGAGTTGGTTTTCGTCATTCGAACCGATGCACTCGCGACGCCGACTTCGTACTGATCTCGAGACACTCGGCGTCGTGGTGGGCGATGTGATCATGGCGCACGCGTCCGTTCGATCGATTGGTGAAGTGGCCGGCGGTCCGGACGAGATCCATCTCGCGATCAAGGATGCGTTAAGCGACGAAGGCACCTTGATGATGTATGCCGGGTGTCCACAGTATGCGGATGAAGTCGGCCGCGGTCATTTGACCGCGGCGCAAGAAGCGGAGCTCATCGAGAAGCTCCCACCCTTCGACGCAAACACCGCACGTGCTGACCGCAGCAACGGAACGCTCGTCGAGTTCTTTCGCAGCTATCCGGGCACCCACGTCAACCAGCACGTCACGCGCTTCGCGACATGGGGCCGCAGCGCGGAGTTCCTCCTGTCGGAACAGCCGTGGAGCTACGCCTTTGGCCATGGCTCCGCACTCGAACGGTTCGTGAAACTCGACGGCAAGATCCTGCTGCTCGGGTCAGATCACGACACCGTCACCTTTCTGCACTACGCCGAACACATCGTGGATATTCCGGGCAAGCGCGTCGCGCGCTTTCAGGTGCCCGTGCTCGAGGATGGCGTACGTGTCTGGCGCACGATGGAGGAATTCAACAGCGCAAGCGACGGCCTGCATGAGAACTGGCCAGATCGGTTCTTCGCCTTGCTCACGGATAGCTTCATCGCGGCGTCTGGCAACGCGGGTGGACGAGTTGGCGACGCGTGGTGCTACCTGCTGAGCGCGCGAGAGCTACTGGACTTCTCTTTGCCGATCATGCAGGCACTCGGTGCAGACCCACGCGCGGCCGACGCATTGCGCGAACTCCCACCGGAGTTTCAGGGTCGGCGTGAGTCGTGAGGCGCTCCTCCGGTGAAAGGAACCAACGCGATCACGCGCTGTAGCACGACGGATGATTCCCGCAACCACCCGGACACCCTTCCTTCGCCAGTCGCCGGCAGAACGAGCGGCCGAGCTTCTCGCGAACGAACGCGAAACTGAGCGGATGGCGAGGCGTCTCCTGATCCAGACGCTGCTCGGATGCGCCATCTGTAGTGCACTCGGGATTCTGCTCGTGTCGTGGGCGGTGCACACCACGGACGCTGGTTGGGCCGAAATCGCCTTCTGGGGCGGCCTGCTGGTCGGCGATGGCGGGATGATGTTCCTGCTGCTGCGTCACTATCGACGCCAGGAGCAACTCGGGGAATAGCCAAAACAAGCGGTAGGGACACGGCCGCCGTTCACACCGTTGCGTCTTCCACAGAAATACCGTACGCGGCAAGCGCGCGGTCCGCCGATACGAGTGTCAGCGCCTCGTATCGGGCCTGCGCGACCAGTAGCCGGTCAAATGGATCACGATGGATGTACGGCAGCGCCCGCACCACTTCGGCGTGAGCGAGTTCGACCGGAAGAGGCAGGAATCCACTATGTGCCAACTCGCCAGCGATATCCGCGTTCGTCGGGAGTGCAAGTTTCCCGATCGATGTCTTGATGGCGATCTCCCAGGCCGACGCGGCACTGAACCGCACCTCCGACGCACGCTGAATGAGTCGTCGCGCCTTGGCGCCAAGACGGCCGTCGTTCGCCTGCCACCAAAGCCACACGTGCGTGTCGAGCAGAAGCCGTCGCGGCGACAGTTCGAGCACTGACGCCGCATCGGCGGACGCCGTCTTTCGAGTGCGCGTACGCGCCGGAGTCACGCGGGCTCGCCCTCGAACGCCGCAAGGATATCGCCCGAGAGCGGTGCGTCGAAGTCGTCCGCGATCGTGACCTTTCCCGCCCATCGCCCAGGAGCGCGGTTCTCATGAAGCGCGCGCAACGGAACCAGCCGCGCCACAGGAACCCCCGCCTTGGCGATGATGATCTCTTCGCCCGCCGCCGCCCGGTCAACGAGCTCCGACAAATGCGTCTTGGCGTCGTAAATGTTCATTGGCTTCGCCATCCGTCCGCTCCTGAAAGGGACGACAGCGAATCTAGTAGGATTGGTCAAGTTGGTCAAGCTTGCTGGAGGATAGCCACATCACGGAGATGATGTCATCCTATCGAGTCAACGAAGCCAGTGCGTCACCATTTCCACGCAATCAGTGTCGTTTCGCGGCGCGCAGCATCTCCTCGCGGCGCGCGCGGAATTCCGTGCCGGCATTCCACGTTGGCCACTTGGTTCCGTTTGCCACATTCAGTCCAACGCGGAACAACAGTCGCGCATCGTCAACGATGCCTGACAGATCCCAGTCGGCCTTCGGTTCGTCGGTTGGCTTGTGATAGTCCCTCGCGACATACTCGCCGCGCTTCGTGGCCCCGAACGCTTGCGGCTTCAAGAGCCAGTCCGCGCCGGGAAACAGGAATGACAACGCCGGAACGCCGCGCTGTGCCAATGCGAAATGGTCCGCGCGATAGAAGTATCCCTTCTCCGGCTCCGGATCAGGCTTGACCGTGCGGTCATCGAGGGCCGCCTCTCGCGCGAGCAGTTCCTCGAGCGATGACTGTCCGTATCCGAGGCTCACGATGGATCGTGTGCGTCCCCATGGATTCATGATGTCCATGTTAATGTTCGCGAGCGTCCGCTCGAGCGGGTAGACAGGGTGCTGGGCGTAATAGGAGGAGCCGAGCAGGCCCTGTTCCTCCGCGGTCACGGCGAGGAACACGAGCGTGCGCTTCGGAGCCACCGGCAGTGACGCAAATGCGCCAGCAGTAGCCAATAGCCACGCGACGCCCGACGCATCGTCGAGCGCGCCATTGTAGATCGAGTCTCCACCAATCGGTCGGCCAATGCCGTACGCGTCCCAATGCGCGGAGAAGAGGACGAACTGATCGCGGAGCTTTGCGTCTGAGCCGGGTCGTGTTGCGATCACGTTGCGCGACTGGACCGGCCGGACGGTATTGCGCACGGTGAAGTCCGCGGATGCGCCGAGCATCACCGGCCGGAACGATCTCGTGCGTGCCGAACGTTCGAGCGCGTCGAAGTCTTTCCCATCGGCGGCGAACAGCTTCTTCGCGACGTCGAGCTGAATCCACCCTTCGACAGGGGTATGCGCCGTGCCGCCGGCGACCTCGAACTTTTCGTGCACGTTGCTCTGCACGGTGGTCCATGGGTACCCGGCCTGTCGGGTCTGGTGCACGATGATGGCGGCCGCGGCACCTCGTGCGGCGGCAGTTTCGTACTTGTACGTCCACCGGCCGTAGTAGGTCATCGCGTCGCCGCGAAACACTTTGGCGTTGAGCTTGGTGCTGTCGCGAGGATCTGGAACGGGAGGGTCGCCAATGAGAAAGACGACCGTCTTGCCGCGAACATCGACGCCCTTGAAGTCATCCCAGCCAAATTCGGGTGCGACGACACCATATCCAACGAAAACGAGATCAGCGGCGCGTACCTGAATCAGCGTATCGGGGCGCAGTGACCAAGCCACGATATCCTCGAGTTGCCGCAAGGGTTGCCGTTGCCCCTTCGCGCTGATGCTCGCATCGAGGAGCGAATTGGTTCCGATCAGCGGTACCGCCTGCAGGTAACTCTCGCCATTGCCGGGGCGCAGTCCGATTGCACGGAACCGCGAGGCGATGTAGGCGACGGCGGAATCCTCACCGCGCGTGCCCGGCGCGCGTCCCTCGAACCGGTCTGAGGCGAGGGTGCTGATATCGTTCAGCAGACCGTCGGTTGTGATGGTCCGTTGCGCTCGTGCCATCGCCGACGTCGTATCAACGGTGCGCGGCGCGGGGCGCTGCGCCGAGGCCGCGGGAAATGGCGTGCAGAGAAGCAGGCAAACGAGGCGAAGTCCGCGGAGTAGGTGCATAGCGAGGCCACGAGAAGAAGGGTGGGTCTGGACTGTGAATATGCACCAGGGCCTGAACTAATGAACCACGGAGGACACAGAGGACACGGAGGACGCAGAGAACCATGCAGTCCTCTGTGTCCTCTGTGGTTAAGGCTCTTCCGCAGTTCAAGTAAACCCCAGTCGAACCTTGCGTGTCCAACAACTGTTGGACATTCATCCCACCCACCTCGAGCCGGCCCCCGACATGTACCGACGACTTGCAGTCTTCGCGCTTCTGATCTCCAGCCCCGCCGTAGCGCAGGACCTCACCGCGCGCCTCGACTCCGTCATGAAGGCGTCCGAGAAAGCCGGATTCAGCGGCGTTGTGCGCGTCGAACGGAAGGGCACCGTGCTTCTGAACAAAGGCTACGGCTTCGCCAATCGAGCCCAGAAGATTCCGTTCACACCCGAAACCGTCGTACAGATCGGCTCCAACACCAAAGACTTTACCGCCATCGCGATTCTCCAGCTCCAACAGGCAGGCCGACTCGCGCTGACGGATTCGATCGTCAAGTACTTCTCCAACGCGCCGGCCGACAAGCGTGCCATCACGATTCGGCAACTCATGAATCACCGCGCCGGCTTTCCACTCGGTATCGGACCCGACTTCGCGCCCATCGGCCGCAAGGCATTCGTGGACAGCGCCATGCGAACGGAGCTGAACTTCAAGCCCGGCACCAAGGAGGGCTACTCGAACACCGGATTCAGCCTTCTCGCCGCGATCATCGAGCAAGTGACCGGCAAGTCGTATGACGAATATGTGCGAGACGCGATCCTCACTCCTGCGGGGCTCAAGCGCACGGGCTTCCACCTTCCAGGTTTCAAGGCCACGGAACTGGCGCACGGTTATACCGCGTCCGGCGATGACCACGGAACCATGCTCGCCAAACCACATGCCGCAGACGGGCCGTGGTGGAACCTTCGCGGCAACGGTGGCATGCTCTCGACCGTCGGCGACATGCACACGTTCTACAAGACATTGTTCGAGACGAATACGCTCATGACGGCAGCGACGCGGGCGCTGCGCTTCGATCCAAATGAGCCGATCGGTCTCGCCGGCTCCGACGGCGTGAACTTCTTTCTCTACGATCGCTTCCCCGGAATGGGCATGGAGATCATCATCGCATCGACGAACGGCGCGGTAAAATCGCCTGCAGTCCGTCGTGCACTCGGGGCCGTGCTCGGTATGCCAAACCCCGATGATGGAGCCGAGGATGCCGTCGCGAGCCGGCCGGGAGGCAAGCCGCCGGCCGCAGCGATCGCAACCGTGCTCACCGAGCTCATTGCGACCATCAACACCGGTGACGCAACAAAACTGCGCGCATTCATTGCCGCGCATTTCGCGTCGGATGCCGGAAGCCCAACGCTCGCGGAACGCGTTGAGCGATTCGGGAAGATGCACGAGAGCCTCGGCGCGCTTGCGATCGAGAAGGTCGAGACCTTCGACAAGGGGCCAATCGAGATGCGCGTCACGACCGGGGATGGTCCGAGGGCCACGTTCCTGGTCGACATGGAAAGCGCCGCCCCGTACAGGATTCGCGGCATCCAGGTTCGGCTCGGGGGCTGACCTTCTGCCGGGAGGATGCACCGCGGCGAAATTCCGGCTAATCTTCGCGAATGCCAAACGCGAGGAAGGTCCAGCTCGTCGCCGCACTGCTGTTTCTTGCAGCATGCCGGTCGGGAGGCGCGTCGGTCGCGCCGTCGCCGCAGGGCGCGGCGGTCCCTCCGTCACAGCCTCCCGCCAACTGGGTCGGCTTGCTTGGCGAATACGGTCCGGACTCGGCCGTCCAGATTGTCCTCGAGCGTGATGGCCAGCTCATCATGCACTCAGCCAAGGGTACCGAACTGACGCTGAAGGCCGCTGGGAACGACGCGTTCGACGGCGGCGGCAGTGTGGTACGATTCGTTCGCGCATCCTCGGGCCGAGCCGCGCGCGTTTCCATTGGCGGCGTTGCACTCGAACGTCGGCCGCTCGGACCTGAGTCGGGAAACCAACTCGTTGTTACGCCCGTCCGTCCAATCGACGAGCTGCGACGAGAGGCGATGGCCGCGACGCCACCAGTGGAGACGGGGCCATTCAAGGCGGTCGAGTTGGTGGAGCTGACGAAGCTGGACCCGACCATCCGCCTGGAGATCCGGTACGCCACGAGCAACAACCTCTTCGGCACTCCGTTCTACACCGAGGGGCGCGCGTTCATGCAACGTCCGGCGGCGGAGGCGCTCGTGCGCGTCAACGGTGCGTTACGCAAACAGGGTTACGGCCTGCTCATTCACGATGGATACCGCCCGTGGTTCGTGACGAAGATGTTCTGGGAGGCGGCTCCTGTCGACAAGCGCATCTTCGTCGCCGATCCGGCACAAGGCTCGAAGCACAACCGCGGAGAGGCGGTTGACCTGACGCTGTTCGACCTCGCGACGGGCGCTCCCGTCGAGATGCCTGGCACGTACGACGAGACAACGGTCCGATCCTATTCCGACTATCCAGGCGGAACTACCCGACAGCGATGGTTTCGCGCGCTCCTCCGGCGAGCCATGGAAGCCGAGCGCTTCGCCGTCGTGAAAACGGAATGGTGGCACTTCGACTACGCCGATTGGCAGCAATACCCAATCAACAACATCGCGTTCGACCGGATTCGCTGACTACGCTGAGCTCAGGGGCGAGCACTTTCCATTGCTCGGGAGCGCGCGGATCTCGAGGATCTTCGTGATCAGCATATATCTCGAGCCACCACCCATCATTCCCGCTTCCGTCCGCGGACCGACGGTTGCGCGGACGCGCATTTCGAGCCCGCCCGTCGGCCGCGCGGAGAGTGTCGCGAGAAGACTGTCCCGCTGCGTGAGCGCTTCATCGGTGAGCGTCACCCACCACCGTGTTTCGCCCGCGGGCAACTGGCACGGGATGAACCAGCTCTGCTCGAAGCCGCGCTGATAGGCGCCGCGGTATTCGCGGATGGTTGTGTCGGGGGCCTGGGTCGTTGACTGGGCGTTTGCGACGCGCGATCGTAGGCCCAGTGCGATGCCGACGAGCAGTGCGCCAGCAAGAGAATTCCTTGTCATGCTCCCGATACACCATCCGAGCGGGCGGGGTCCGCTCTAGGGATCAGCTACAGCCCGGTTCGAGAAGAACGGGGGTTCAAGGACAGAGTCTTCGGAATTTGAACCGCAGAGGACGCGGAGGAGCAGAGGAACGCAGAGGAAAAGGGAGGTGCAGGCCCTTCGCTGCGCTCAGGGCGACAAAACGAGCACGTGTCACCCCGAGCGAGCGAAGCGAGTCGAAGGGTCTGCACCTGCTTTCCGCGTTTCCTCTGCGAACCTCTGCTCCTCTGCGTCCTCTGCGGTAGAAATGAGCCTGAATGCCGAGCGCTGCCTAATACCGGAAGGCCTCCATTCCCACGCGCACCGTCCGCGGCATCCCATACGAAATCAAGGTGCTCGCCCCAGTACCGGAGAGATTGATCTGATACCGCACGTCGCCGGCATTCTCGATGGAGACGAAGGCGCGCAGGCCCGGCACGAGTTCGCGCCGCACGTTCGCATCGACTTGCGTATACGCCTCCAGAGGAGCTCCACCGAGTGTCGTCGTCTGTCCCTCATGACGGTAGATCACAGTCCAATCGCCAGCGATCGGCGACGTGTACGTCAGGCGAACGTTCTGCTTCGGTGATGGAACTCGATTGAAGTGCGCACCGACCACCGTGCCGGTCGGGCCGTCCACGACGCGATCGTCATCGTAATTCACACTGCCGCTGATGAACAGCGATTGGACCGGACGCACCGCGACATAGAGCTCCGCACCCTTGCTCTTGGCCTTGCTGACGTTGAGTCGCTGACGAGTCGCCGGTGGGCCGGCAGATATCTGTACCGGTACGTTGAAGTCGTTGTAATCCGCAACGTAGTACGTGCCCTTCATCTGGAACGCATCGATCGGCTGGAAGTTGAAGCCCACTTCCCGCCCGAATGCCGACTCCGGCTTGAGGTCGGGGTTGGGGAGTGTGATCTGCGTCGGGCTGATCGACTTGCGGTACAGCTCCGCCAGATTCGGCGCGCGGAATGCCTTGTAGACCGCACCATGCAGCGCGAACGATTTCAGGAACTGATATCGCGCGCCGGCGCGCGGGGAAAACCCGGACTTGCTCTTGTTCGGGTAGCACACAGCGCCAGCGGTGTTGTCGTTCGACGTGCCGTTATTGTTCTGCCAATTGTCAACGCGGCCGCTGAGTTCCACACGCAAGTTGGTGACGGGCGACGCGACGGTCTGGATGAACACGCCACTCAGCGCCTGATCACCGCCGGAGATCACCCGCCGAGACACCGTCCCGCAGTTGGCGCCGGGGCACGTCGTGTTGAAATCCACCTCGTCATAGTTCCCGCTCATCTTTCGATAGTCTGCGCCGACTGCCACGGTTTCCAGCCCAAACAGATTTCCGCGCGTCCATTGCCCCGACGCGCCCCAATCATGGCTGGGAATGAGCACGGTCAGGCTCGAATCTTCTGCCACGCGGTTGGTGCGGATGGCGGATGCGCGCTGACGTTCGTCCTGCTCACCGTCCCATCCACGAATCGAGAGCACGCCGCCCGCAATGCGGTTGTGATCGAACCCCACATCGACGTGCTTCTGGCTGCGGTTTGCGAATGTGAGTGGTGTTCCGAGATTGCGTGAGTCGCCGAAGAGATGCCCAGTGGCGAAGGCAGACCAATCCGCCGATGGTCCGTAGTTCAGCCGCAGATACGAATTCCGTTGGATGATCCCCGACGGACCGTCCACCGCGCCGCGCTTGAGTGAGTCGAGCAGTGTGTAGCCACCACCCTGCTGATAGTCACCGCTCACGTTCGCCGTCAACGCCCCGTAGATCGGCACGCCCGCCGAGAAAAACGCGTGACGTGTCTCTCGGCTGCCCCCTTCGATCGTGGCGTTGACCGCGCCAGGTGCGAGTGGTCGTGAATAGAACGAGATGATGCCGCCCAGCCCACCGTTTCCGTACAGGCTCGACGTGCCGCCCTCGATCACTTCGACGCGGTCGACCATCCCCTTCGGCACGCGTCCCCAGTCGATCCATTCACCCCATGCGTCATTGACCGGGATGCCGTCGAACAGCACGCCAGTTCGACCTTCGTCTACACCGCGAATCGAGACGATCTGCGCCGTTCCACCGACGAGGCTGCTCGTCCGTGGCAGCTCGATGCCGGGAATCTCGCGCAGCATGTCCTGCGACTCGCGCGCAGGGCTCGTCTGGATCTGCTCGGTCGACAACACGTTCACGGTCGAGGCGACGTCTTTCGCCTGCGTTGGCGTGCGGGTCGCAGAAACGATGACGCTGGAGAGCATGAGCGAACCGCGCACGAGCGAGACATCATGCGTGGTAGTCTGGCCGGCAGCGACGTCGACGGAGTCGCGGCGCGGTTCGCGGCCGAGCGCCGTGAAGACGACCTCGTACCTGCCTGCGGGCAAGTCGCGGAGCAGGTAGACGCCGCGCTCATCGCTGATGGCGGCACGTGCCGGCGTCGTAACCTGAACATGCGCCTTCGGAATCGGCGCATTCGCGTCCGCCATGCGAACCACGCCGCGGATGTCTCCACCCCGGCTCTGCGCCGCGAGCGGGACGGCAACCATTGTCAGCACGACGACAGCACGAAAAATGGCGCGAAGGGGCCGACGGAATTCTCGCATCTGCTATTCTAGGTTTGAGTCCGGACGAAAGGTCGGGCGTGAAGTATTCATGAATACGTTATGAACAGCAATGCCGTTGAATTGGTTGCGCCGAGGCGTCCAGCAGGTGAGAATGCCTCTATGTCGGCCTCCAATTCCGCTGCGCTCCTCGTACGAAATCTGTCGCGTTCCTATGGCACGATCGCCGCGCTGCGCGACGTGAGCCTGCAGGTCCGCGAGGGGGAAATCCTCGGACTGATCGGCCCGAATGGTTCCGGAAAAACAACGCTCTTCGAATGCGTTGCCGGGGTGATTCCCGCGGATTCCGGCTCGGTCGCGCTCGGCGACGTCGATCTCGGGCAACCGCGCAGAAAGGCCGCGCTTTTCTATCTCCCTGATGGAATTCGGCCCTGGCCGGACCAGCGTGTTTCGTGGGTGCTCGCGCTCATTGGTGACCTGTACGGCGTCAGCGTTCCCGATCGGCTAGCGATCATCTCGGCGCTGGGGCTCGGTGCCCACCTGGGTGCACGGATGCGTTCGCTATCAAAGGGCGAGCACAAGCGCGTCATGCTCGCGACCGCCCTCCTGGCGACCCAACAGATGCTGCTGCTCGACGAGCCGTTCGAAGGACTCGACTTGCGGCAGACGCGTGAAATGATGGACGTGCTCCGCGCGCAGCGCGAAAGGGGAAAGACGCTTTTTCTCTCGATTCATCAGTTGCTGGACGCGGAACGCGTGTGCGACAGATTCGTGCTCTTGAGCGCAGGGCGCACCGTCGGCGAGGGAACCCTGCACGACCTGCGCGGCGCGGTGGGTCGCCCTACGGCAACGCTCGAGGAGGTCTTCCTTGCCCTCACGTGAGTGGTGGCTCCTTCTGCGAAAGGAACTGCAGGAACTGGCGAATTCCCGCTCATGGTGGCTGCTGCTCGTGTTGGTTGGGTTGCTCGTTGGCCACGCATTCATTGACGCCACGAGCAGCTATGCCGAAGCGAGTGGGGCAGGCGGTGGACCTGCCGCGCTGTCACAGGGCCTCAATCCATTGAGCGGGATCGTGGTGCCGGTATTTGGTGCATATGACCTCGCGGGAATGCTGCTCTTTCCATTTGTCGTGATCCGCTCGATTGCCGCGGAGCGTGACTCTGGTGCTCTGGTGCTGCTCCTGCAGGCACCGGTCCGTGTGCACAATTTGATTGTCGCGAAAGGCGTCGCGCTGCTGATGGGATGGATCGCGGCGGGCCTTCCTGGTTTGCTCGCGCTGCTGTGGTGGCGAGCCATGCATGGACACCTGCATGCACCCGAAGTGGCGACGGTGCTGTTGGGCCACCTGCTTCGCGGTGCGTTGACGATCGGTATCGGAGCGGCCGCGGGAGCGCTCGCGGCCAGCGCCGCCAGCGCCGCCATTCTCGCGCTCGCCTTCACACTCGGTACGTGGGCATTGGACTATGCGGCCGCGGCGCGCGGCGGTTGGTTTCAACTGATCGCGGCGTACACGCCGTCGGCGGCCCTGCGGACGTTCGAACAGGGGGAGCTTCGTGCCAGCACCGTCGCTGTGATGCTGGTGATGACCGGCGGTGGCCTCGCCGTCGCCGTTCAGTGGCTCCAAACGGGTCGTACGACAGCTCGTCGCGCAAAGGGGCTGGGCGCCGTTCTCGTTGTCGTTGTGGCAGCGGCGCTCGCGAGTTCGCGCTTTCGCTCGAGTACAGATGTGAGCGAAGACCGGCGCAATTCGTTCTCTGGCGCCGATGAACTGGCGTTGCGTCGCATCGACTCACCTCTCTCGATCGAAGTCCATCTTTCGCCTGAAGATCCTCGCCGATCAGATCTCGAGCGCGGGGTATTTGCGAAACTTCGCCGAACGATGCGAGATGTTCGGATCACGTACGTGGCTCGTGGTCGAAGTGGGCTGTTCGAGCGGGATGCGGATCACTATGGTGAGGTCTGGTATCAGATCGCCGGTCGGCGCGCGATGACGCGTTCCGCTACAGAGGAAATCGTCCTGGAAACGATCTATGATGTCGCAGCGCTCACGCCACCGGTTTCTGCAGCGGCCGAGCCGTATCCAGGGTACCCGTTACGCGCCACCCCGGCGCATGCATCACTCGCTTTCTTCGCACTCTGGCCGCTGATCGTGGGACTCGCATGGTGGCAGTCGAGGCGCGCATTCATCACTCATCCATCGTTGCCATGAAACGTTCGTCCGCTCTGGCGGTCGTGTTGATCGCCTCGCTTGCAACTCCGTCCGCGGCCCAACGCGCGCGTACGATCGGCGTCGAGAAGGACAAGCCCGGCCACGAGCCGACCAATTTCCTGCCGATGGTCGGAAGCTGGGTCGTCGCGAGGGAGGGTGCGAAGAACGTGCTTTTCATCGATGGACGCGTCTGGAAGCGCGGGCAGCCGGCCGGAGGGCTCGCCGACAAGGCACGCGCGCTCTACGGCGCGCGAAACGAGGACTTCATCGAGAGCATCAAGGCATTCGCGTATTTCCCGATCGCGGTCGCGAAAGGCATCGACGACTTTCAGAATGGCGAAATCTCGGTGCGTTTCCAGATGGTTGGCGGAACGCTCGATCGCTGCGCAGGCATTCTCTTCAATGTGAAGCCCAACGGCGACTATCTGACGGTGCGCTTCAACGGCACGGAAGACAACGTCGTGCTGTGGACGTTCAACAAGGGCGTTCGAAAGTTCGTCAAGCGTGCTCCGGAGCTGGCGCCGCTTGAACTCGGGACGTGGCACACGTTGAAAATCGCCGTGTTGGGAACGCAGCTTCGCGGGTATCTCGACGGCAAGTTGATGCTCGAGTACACGCTCACCGAGCCTGTATCCGGCAAGGTCGGCGTCTGGGCGAAAACCGACAGCATGACGGAGTTCGACGACTTCACCGTAACGCCGAGCGTACCATGAGAATGGTGAGAGTGCTGGCGGTTGCGCTGGCGGTCGCGTGTATTCCCTTGCTCGCGTCCTCAGCCCAAAGGAAAGCAACGTCCGGCGGACGGATCATCTGCAAGCTCGACTCCTCGGCGCGTTGGTACGTCAAACAACGCGAGTGGCTCGACGATTCGCGTCATGCATGGAGTGACGACACGTTGCGGCTGAAGCTTCTGCGCGCCGCTGGTCTCGAACAGGTGCGCGAGCTTCCGGTGCAGCAGGGCTGGATGCAACCAAACGATGAGCGAATCGCTGGCGACAGCGCGATGATTGCCCAGCTACGTTCCACGGCGGCAACGCGCGGAACAACCTGGCCGACGAAGAGCGTCGTCGGCGCGGCCGGCGTTCGCGCGGTATGGCTCTTGTCGCTCAAAGACACTGCGCTCGCTCGTGCGACGCTCAAGCGGACGATGGAGGCAGGCCCCGAAGAATCGAATTCAGCGGATGTCGCGATGCTGGAGGACGGCGTTCGACTGACGTCCGGCCGGAAGCAGATCTATGGGACGCGCATGACGCGGCAGAATGGCACGCTTGTGCTCGCGCCCATGGAAGATTCGGCCCACGTCGATCTCCGTCGCGACGACGCGGGGCTGCCACCGTTCAAATACTCTGCCTGCCTCGCGCTGAAGGGACCCTGATCAGGGACGCCACGCAGGTGCGGGGCCGGCACTCGAGGAACCGAGGTACAGCTCAGCAATACGCTGAGCTGTATCCCACGGCGCTCCGCCGCTTCGGTTCGAGAGGATGACGACGGTGAGCCGGCGTTCCGGATACCGGATGATGCCATTGGTGAACCCACGGCTCTCTCCGTGATGGCGCACGCGGAGCGTACCGTGATCGCGATCGACGAACCAGCCGAAACCGTATTCTGTTTTTTGTCCACTCGCCAACGTGCCCGGCGTCCATGCGAGTTGCTGTTCCTTCGCGCTCACGAGCGTGTGTTTTTCCAAGGCACGATCCCACTGCGCCAGATCGATCGCGGATGAGTAGATGCCACCGTCGCCGAGTGTCGCACTCGTGTTGCTCTGATCGGTGCGACGAACGCCGGTGGCGTTGACACGATAGCCGTAGGCGCGGTGTGGAACGACCGAACGACCCTCTTCGAGCGCGACGGTAGCTGTCATCTTCAACGGCACGAAGATGTGGTCGTGGAGAAAGTCGGCGAAGCGCTGTCCACTCACGCGCTCGACGGCCAGGGCAAGGAGCACGTATCCGGTGTTGCTGTAGTCGTAGCGTGTCCCAGCGGCGAATTTCGCGGTGTCAGAGTGGGCAATCAGCGACGGTATCTCGCTGTCGTGCACCTGAACAGTCTGGGTGTCGGGGACGAAGTTCTCGTAGGCGGGAAGGCCGCCGGTGTGATTGAGCAACTGTCGGATGGTCACGTTTCGCGCGTACGCCGGCAGCCCTGGAACGAGCGGGCCAATCGGGTCATCGTAGCGAAGCTTCTTCTTCGCCGCGAGCAGCATGATCGACGTTGCGGTGAATTGCTTCGTGAGCGACGCGAGCCGAAAGTTCGATTCGGCGGTGACAGGCGTGTTCGACTCGACGTCTGCGAGGCCGTAGCCTTTCGCAAAGAGTACACGCCCGTCGCGGACCACGAGGAGGCTCGCGCCAGGCCCATTCGGAACGGCGTAGCGGGCCATCAACGAGTCGATGACCGGCTCGAATTTCTGCGCGTGCGCGGACATTGACATCATGAGCGCTATTGCCGCGAACACCCACGCTCGTTTCGTCGAGAACGAGCAGACGCATTCCGCTTGTTTTGTCGCCCTGAG
>JAZJZK010000002.1:87410-146808 GCA_040389905.1 Gemmatimonadota bacterium
CGCTTCGCTCAGGGCGACAAAACAAGCATAAGGCATTTTCATGATCCCCGGGCTACGGATACCGCACCGCGATCTTCGTCTTGCGCAGCGCGAGCGTATCGGCGCGAAGCGAGTCGGCGCCGGCGGGCGCATGGTTCGCCTGGAGGACGTACGCGACCACATCGAGGTATTCCTGCTCCTTCAGGCCGCCCGGATTGTCGAGCGGCATTGTGCCACGGACGAGCGCATAGAAGTCGTAGACGCGGCGGTCTTTCCACGACTCGACGAACGCCTGTCCGACGAACTTGCTCGTTTCGTGGCAGGACGCGCAGGTCGCGTTGTACACGGCCTGGCCTCGCGCAGCCTGCGACGGAAGAAACGACGCCGGCGGGAGCTCGGCAGCGCTCGAGAGGATCACCTTCGCATTGGGGTCCGCGCGAAGGGGCGTCGTCGCGCCAGTCTTCGCGGCTGGAGACAGGCGAGCGCCGATCGGCTCGCGGACATTCGTCATCGTCCCCGCGCAGGCGGCGACGATCATGGCTGCTGCGAATACACTCCAACCGGACGTGCGCATCAAGAGCCTCCAAAGACCTGTTCACGAACGCCTCAATAATACAGCCCGGTTGCACTTTGGCGACCATGGTTTGATTTCGTCTTCGCCACGCTGCAACTTTGCGCGGCTTCTCCACCAGACGCTCCCACCATGACGAACGACTCGACACCCGATTCCAACGCGCTTCCCCGCCGCGACTTCCTGAAAAAAGCCGGTGCAGGTGCCGGCCTCCTTGTCGTCGGTGGTACGAGCGTCACCGGCAGTCCCGTCGTTCCCGGCCTGCACGCTGTCACGACCGTCCGTTCCGCGAGTTCCTCTCCCGACATCGTCGTCATCGGTGCCGGCGTGTGGGGCAGCTTCACCGCGCTCAACCTTCAGAAGATGGGGGCCAAGGTCACCCTTGTCGACGCCTATGGACCGGGCAACGCACGCTCGACCTCCGGTGACGAGACCCGCGGCGTACGCTCCTCGTACGGCGACAAGACAGGTGCGCTCGGCGAACTCTGGACCCTGTGGGCGCGCGAATCCATCAAGCGATGGATCGCCTTCGACGACGAGTGGGGACGCGAGTTTCGGCTGAACCTGTTCCACACGACCGGCGACCTGATCATGCGCACGGAGTGGGACAACTTTCAGCTCCGGACCAAAGTGTGGTGGGACAAGAACAAAATTCCCTATCAGATTCTCAGTCCCGACGACGTTCGGAAGTCGTTCCCAGTCCTCGCCATCGACGACATCACTGCCATTCTCTATGAGCCGGATGCCGGCGTCGTGCGGGCGCGCCGAGCGACGCAGATGGCGGCCGCAGTGTTCGAGAAACTGGGTGGGAAGATCGTGATCGGCCGAGCGACGCCCGCGAAGATCGCGAATGGCCGACTGGAAGAAATCTCACTCGACACCGGCCACACGCTGCGCGCGGACAAGTTCGTCTTCGCGGTTGGTCCGTGGATGGCGAAGACGTTCCCCGAACTACTCGCGAAGAAGACGCGGGCACCGATCGGATATGTCTGCTATTTCGCGACCCCCGTAAACGATCATCGCTTCACCTTTCCGAACCTGCCGAGCTACAACTTTCCCGGCGTGACGGGTTGGCCGGCGCTGCCAATCGACAACCGCGGCTTTCGCGTGCGAGGGACCGAGCGGGCGCCCACGCCACCTGGTGAGGTGGCGGCAGCGGGTAGAGCAGGTGGTCCCGGCGCTCCTGAAACGGTACCCGGCACGTTTCCACCCACCGTTCCACGCGCGATTGCACCCGGCGCCAGTGGCGCCGCAGCGCCCGGGACGGCCGGCCGAGGAGGAGGGCGTGGTGGCGGCGCGGCGGGAACCGGGGCAGCGACGCAGCCTGAGACGCCACCCGCACAACTCGATCCAGACACCAGTGACCGCTGGGCAGATGCCGCGCGCATCGAAGGTTCGCGGCGTTTCGTCACACATCGCTTTCCGTTGCTCAAGGACGCGCCCATCTCGCAGACGCATTCGTGTCACTACGAGTCGACGTCGAGCGGCAACTTCATCATCGATGTGCATCCACAGATGGCGAATGCCTGGATCGTGGCCGGCGGCAACGCGGAGGGCTTCAAGTTCAGTCCCGTCGTTGGAGAGTACGCCGCACAGCGGGTGATGGGCATCGAAGGTGACCCGGAGGTAGCGAAGGGTTTCCGGATTCCCGAGAAGGAATACGAACCGCCACCAGCGCCAGCGGCCCCGGGAACGGCAGCAGACAGTACGCGTCGCGCACCGGTGCGATCGCCAGAACTCTAAACAAGGTGAACGTGGGCAATCTCGGAATCGATATCCTCTCGGAACTGGTGGGCACGGCCATCCTGTGCCTGCTCGGCTGCGGCGTCGTTGCGAACGTCGCGCTCGCGAAGACGAAGGGAAACAACGGCGGCTTCCTGATGGTCAATTTTGCGTGGGGTCTCGCGGTGTATGCCGGCGTGATCGTCGCATACAATTCGGGTGCACACCTGAATCCTGCGGTGACGCTCGGACTCGTCGCGAGTGGCGCAACGGAATTCGGTCTGGGTGTTGCGGTGAGCATGACGTCGGTGCTCGCGTACATCGTCGCGCAACTCGCCGGCGGCTTCCTCGGCGCGGTGCTCGCGTGGCTGGCGTACAAGCAGCATTTCGATGCCGAGCCCGAGGCCGCCAACAAGCTCGGCGTGTTTTCGACCGGTCCGGCCATACGCAGTCTGGGTTGGAATCTCGTCACTGAAGCGATCGGTACGTTCGTGCTGGTTTTCGTCGTCATCGGATTCGGACGTCATCCCGCCGGCGGTGGGCTTGCGGCGCTCGGCGCGCTTCCGGTGGCATTGCTGGTCATCGGCATCGGCGCGTCGCTCGGTGGACCGACCGGCTACGCGATCAACCCGGCGCGCGATCTCGGTCCGCGCATGGCGCATGCAGTCCTTCCCATTCTCGGGAAGGGGACGAGTGACTGGTCGTACTCGTGGGTGCCGATCGTCGGTCCGATCATCGGCGGCATCCTCGGCGGTTGGGCGTCGACTATGCTATTGCCGGTGCTGCGATGACAGACAAGCACGTCATCGCGATCGACCAGGGGACGACCAGCACTCGTGCGATCATCTTCAATCACGCCGGCGGCATCGTCAGCGTCGGCCAGAAGGAGCACGAGCAGATCTTCCCGAAGGCTGGATGGGTCGAGCACAATCCAAAGGAAGTCTGGGACAACGTTCGCGAAGTGATTGGACAGGCGCTCGCGAAAGCGGACATCACGCGTCATGAGATCGCAGCGATCGGGATCACCAACCAGCGCGAGACCACCGTGGTGTGGGATAGACATACCGGTGTGCCTGTCTATAACGCGATCGTCTGGCAGGATACGCGTACCCAACCCATCGTCGATCGCCTTGCCGCTGATGGCGGCGTCGATCGCTACAAGGACAAGGTGGGGCTTCCGCTGTCCACGTATTTCTCGGGCACGAAGATCGTGTGGATTCTCGAGAACGTCGAGGGCGCACGTGCGCGCGCCGAGGCGGGCGACCTGCTCTTTGGCACCATGGATACGTGGGTCTTGTGGAATCTCACCGGCGGCATCGACGGCGGCGTCCACGCCACCGACGTGACCAACGCAAGCCGCACGCTCTTTCTCGATCTCGCGACGCTCGAGTGGGATGACGCAATTCTCGCGGCGTTCAATGTGCCGCGCTCGATGCTGCCGGCGGTACGCTCATCGTCAGAGGTCTACGGGAAAGCGGAAGCATCGAGCCTGCTCAGTGGCGTGCCGATCTCGGGCATCCTCGGCGACCAGCAGGCGGCGACGTTCGGGCAGGCGGCGTTTGGCCCCGGCGAAGCGAAGAACACCTACGGCACCGGCAATTTCCTGATCTTCAATACCGGGACCGAGATCGTGAAGAGCAAGAATGGATTGCTCACGACGATTGGGTACAAGTTGGGCGATGGCGCGACCCACTACGCGCTCGAAGGTTCGATCGCCGTCACCGGCTCACTCGTGCAATGGTTGCGCGACAATCTTGGTCTCATTGGTTCAGCGGCCGAGATCGAAGCGCTGGCGAATACGGTAACGGACAACGGCGGCGCGTACTTCGTCCCGGCGTTCTCGGGGTTGTTTGCGCCGCATTGGCGTTCCGATGCGCGCGGCGCACTTGTCGGCATGACGCGGTACGTCAACAAGGGACACATCGCACGTGCGGCGCTCGAGGCCATTGCGTATCAGACGCGGGAAGTGCTCGACGCCGTGAATGCGGATTCTGGCGTCCCGCTGACGGAGCTCAAGGTCGATGGCGGAGCGACCGTGAACGATACGCTACTCCAGTTCCAGGCGGATATTCTCGATGTACCCGTCGTCCGGCCGGTCGTTGCCGAGACGACCGCGCTCGGTGCGGCGTATGCGGCGGGTCTGGCCGTCGGGTATTGGGCGAATCTCGACGACCTGCGCAGCAACTGGCAGGAGGACAAGCGATGGACGCCCGCGCTCGACGGCGCGAAGCGCGACAAGCTCTTTCGCAACTGGAAGAAGGCGGTTGCGAGAACGCTGGACTGGGTGGACGAGGATGTGGACGCATAGGTCGCGGATGCGACTCGCCACGGCGGTCGTTGTCGCGGTCGCCACCATCGTGTTGGCGAGTGCTCCGCTCACGGCACAGCGATCCGCGCCGACGGAACCGGTTCCGGGCTTCGATGCATACGTCGAGCGCGTGTTGAAGACGTTCGACGTTCCCGGCGTTTCCGTCGCAATCGTCAAAGATGGTCGCGTCGTGTTGGCCAAGGGGTATGGCGTTCGTACACTCGGGAAGCCTGACCGTGTCGATTCCAACACGCGCTTCGGCATCGCGTCGAACACGAAAGTGTTCACCGCATCGGCGCTGGCCATGCTGGTCGAGGCAGGGAAGGTGGAGTGGGATGCGCCGGTGATCCGTTATCTGCCGGACTTCGCGATGTATGATCCCTTCGTGACGCGCGAGCTCACCGTCCGCGACCTGCTCGTGCACCGCAGTGGACTTGGACTCGGTGCGGGCGATCTGCTCTGGTGGCCCGCGTCCACGTACGATCGCGCGGAGATCGCGCGGCGGTTGCGCTTCATCAAGCCGGCCACGTCGTTTCGCAGCGCGTACGCGTACGACAATGTGTTGTATCTCGTCGCCGGCCAACTCATCGAAAAGGTATCGGGCCAGAGTTGGGAAGACTTCGTGCGCACGCGGATCCTCGAGCCCGTAGGGATGACGGGGAGCACTGTGCGGCATTCGGACGCCATGGCCGGCGGGAACGTGGCATCGACGCACGCGGAGGTCGATGGCGTCGTGAAGGTCATCGCTCCGATGGTGAGCGACAATACGAATCCGGCTGGCGGGATCAATTCGTCCGCCGCCGACATGGCGAAGTGGATGATCGTGCAGATGGATTCTGGGCGCATCGCTCCGGCGGCGAACGGCGCTCCCGAACGTCGGCTGTTCTCGCCCGCGAGTACGCGTCAGATCTGGTCGATCGTCACACCGATTCCTGTTGGTAGTCGCGTGACGCCGGGCCTCGAGCACCTCCGGCCCAATCTCTCGGGCTATGCGTTGGGGCTCGGCGTTTCCGACTATCGTGGCAAGCTTCGCCTGCAACATTCGGGTGGCCTGCCCGGCTACTTGTCGCTTGTGACGATGATTCCCTCGGCGCGGCTTGGCGTGGCGGTGCTCACGAATCAGGAATCGGGAGACGCCTTCAACGCCATAACGCTGCGCGCCATCGATGCGTATCTCGACGCGGCGGAGATCGATTACACATCCCGCTTCGCAGTCCTGCGCGACAGTGCGCGGGCGCGTGACGCGCGACAGGCGAAGCAGGTTCGGTCATCGCGTGATTCGATGTCGGGCCCATCACTGGCGCTCGCCAAGTATGCCGGCCGCTACGAAGATGCCTGGTACGGCGACGTCACGCTTTCGATGGAAGCGGGCAAACTGGTGATGCGCTTTGGGCACACGCCTCAGCTCGTGGGCGACCTGTCGCACTGGCAGCACGATTCGTTTCTCGTGCGTTGGCGAGATCGTGAGTTGCGCGCCGATGCGTACGCGACCTTCGCGCTCAACCCGGATGGTTCGATCGACCAGCTGAAGATGGCGCCGGCGTCGCCTGACGTGGATTTCTCGTTTGACTTTCAGGATCTGCTGCTCACGCCGAGTACGCGAAGGCCGTAGCCTCTTTGGCTGTGTAAGAACAAAGATTGAACGCAGAGGTCGCGGAGGACTGCGGGAAACTGCAACAGCAATGAACCACAGAGGACACAGAGGAACACAGAGAACTGCATGTCTCTGTGTCCTCTATGTCCTCTGTGTCCTCTGTGGTAAATGTCTTGCTTTTGCTTGTTTGATCAGGGTAGAGGTCCACCCTGAACCAATTTCATCAGCGCGGAAATCGCCGCCTCGAGTTGCTGATCCTTCCCCTTGCTGACCACTTCATAGCGATTCATCACCGTGATGTCTGGCTCGGTCTGGAGGTTCTCGAGGTACTTCCCCGTCACGGCGTCCTTCACACCCATGCCGGGTACGCCCCATCGAATGCCGTCTTGCAGCGACTCCCAGCCCGCGAACGTGCAGGTTCCGGGCGTCGGCATGCCCACCAGCGGCCCGAGTTTCTGCGCCTTGTAGGTGTACGCGAAGCAGTGTCCGTCACTGTAATTCGCCTCGTTGGCCATCGCGACCGTGGGCTTCGTCCAGCGGAAGTTCGGCTCGTAGCCAGTGCTGCGTGTGTCGGTCGTGTAGTCGAAGAAGCGCTTGCCGCTGAGGAACATCGCGAGATCCGCCACCAGGTCGCCACCGCCATTGAAACGCGTGTCGACCACCACGCCATCGCGCGTGGCATACTTGCCCATGATGTCCTCGAAGGTCGTGCGATACGCCCCGTCGTTCATTCCGGGAATGTGGACGTAACCAAGTTTGCCGTTGCTCGCTTTGGTTACCTCGTCCGCATTGCGCTTGACCCATCGCGCATAGAGCAGGCGATTCTCCTCAGCCAGCGGGACAGGCTTTACGACGATCTCGCTCGTTGAGCCGCCATCCGTCATCGTCAACAAGACGTTCTTGCCAGCCTTCCGGTTGAGCAACTCGGCAATGTCCTTGCTCGCGGCGATTGCCACACCGTCAATTGATTCGATCACGGTTCCGGCCTTGATATTGACGTCGTGCCGGTCGAGCGGGCCATCCTTGATTACTTCGACGACCTTGGCGCCAACACCCGTATAGGTCTGATCGAAGAACAGGCCGAGCGACGCGGTTGCGTCGTCGTTTGCGTTGGTCGTCGTGAACGTTGCGCCGCTGTGGCTGATGTTCAGCTCACCCAGCATCTCCGCCATCATCTCGGCGAATTCGAAGTTGTTGCCGATGTAGGGCAGGTACTTCGCATAGATCGGCCGGAGCCCAACCCAGTCCACGCCATGATAGCCCTTCGAATAAAAGGTGTCGCGCGTACGGCGCCAGATGTGGTCGAACATCGCGGCGCGTTCCGCGTCTACGTCGAGCGCTTCCTCTCCAGCCACCGCGACGACATCGCGCTTCGGCGTCGCCGGCGCGGGGTCGATGCGTGAGATCCCACCATCCGCCAGCAAGAAGATGTATTTCTGTTCCTTGTCCCACGCCATGTTGCCGCCATTGGCATTGAGCGAGAGGATCATCTTGGTCTCCTTCGTGCGGAGACTCGTGGACCAGAGATTCATTCCTTTCTCGAATCGCGCGAGGTAATACAGGGTCTCGCCGTCTCTGCTCACGAGCGCATCGCCCAGCGCTGAGGAGTGGATCGTCAACCGCGCTCGTCGTGCGTCGATGTTGTCGAGATCGAGTACGAGGTCCTTCTTCTCCGCCCGAACGCTATCGGCCTTCGCCTTGGCGGAATCGGCCTTCGTCTTCGCAATCTTCTCATCGGCTTCCTTGACGAGGGCGAACTCGTCCTTCGTCAATCGGAAACGCTCCCACGTGTCTCGGTCGAAGAACATCGCGTAGGCATCCTGCTGCGTCTGGCCTCCCTGAGCCACGGACTTGAGGCCATCACGATTGGAGAACCACAGCATCGCCTTGCCGCCGAGGATCCACTTGCCTCGGCTGTCGTTGAATCCACTCTGTGTGAGGTTGAGGATGTCACCCTGGCCATCAGCGCGCACGAGTCCAATTTCTCCCGGTGCGATGCCCGGCACGTCCATGTCGAATAGGATCCACTTGCCATCCGGGCTCCATTCGAACTGGTGATCGCTACCGAACAACTGCTTCTCGGTGAGAATGGTGCGCGTCTGCTTCGACGCGAGATCGAGAATCTTCAGCGTGTTGCGGTCTTCGAGGTAGGCGAGCTGTTTACCGTCCGGCGAGAAGCTCGGATGGATATTCTGGTGCTCGTTGGACACGAGCGGCGATTCCTTCACGACCGTGGAGGCGAAAAAGTACGGCTCCGCCTCGCGCTGGCGGCGCGCCTCGTAAATCGCCCACTTGCCGTCTCGCTCCGATGCGTAGACAATCGACTTGCCGTCAGGCGAAAACTTCACGCCGGTCTCGGCGTCAGGTGTCGTCGTGATGCGCTTGGTACCCGCGCCTTCGACACTGTTGACGAAGATGTCTCCGCGATAGGTGAATGCGACTTCCTTGCCGGTTGGCGAAACAACAAGGCTTTGCGCGCCGGAATTGACGGCCATGATGCGTTCGTTGTTCGCCTTGCTGTCGGCGGCGACGGCGATGTCGAGCCTCGCAGGTCGTCCGCCGGATGCCATCGTGTAGATCTGTCCGTCGAATCCGAAGGCGAGCGTGCCGTTGTCCGCCATGCTGAGGAATCGCACGGGGACGCCCTTGAACGACGTCAACTGCTGCGACTTGCCGCCGTCTATGCCGAGCTTGTGCACGTTGAAGGTGCCGCTCTCCTCGCTGAGATAGTACAGCGTCTTGTCATTGTCGGCGAAGATGGGGTTGCGATCCTCTCCGGCGAACGTCGTCACTTGGCGATGGGTGCCTGACTTGGTGTCATAGATCCAGATGTCACGTGCGATTGCAGACACGTGATGTTTGCGCCACTGATTCTCACCACCCTTGCGGTCCTCGTACGCGATGTACTGTCCGCTGCGACTGAATCGCGCGTTCTCCGCGGGCGTCGTCAAGACCTGAAGGGGACGCCCACCCGCCGCGGCGACCTGATAGAGCTCAGGCTGCGATCCCGTTGGGAATTGGCGGTTGGCGGCGGCATCCTGGCGGGCAGCGCCGAAGAGAATGTTCTTGTCGTCGGCAGAGAAGCTGTACGGAAACTCGCTTGCTGAGTGATAGGTCAGCCGCCTGGCCTCTCCTCCGTCGGCGCTGATCACGTAGACATCGTAGTTGCCGTAGCGATCGGACGCGAAGGCGATCTGCTTGCCGTCGTGACTCCACACGGGCATGAAATCATTCGCCGTGTGCGTCGTGAGTGGTGCCGCGGTGCCGCCGCTGCTCGCAACCTTGTAGAGATCACCCTTGAAGGTGAAGGCGATCGTCTTGCCGTCGGGCGAGATGGCGGGATAGCGCATCCAACTCGCACCCGTCGCGGATGTCGATGGAGATTGTGCAGCGGCGATCGTCGCGGAAGCGAGGAGAGCAATTGAAAGTGTGATCTTCATCTGCGATTTATGCGGAGTGCGGTTGAACTGCGGAACGTGACAGCGTTGTTCGTGTTCATTTGCGGATTGGAACAGCGATTCATACGGATCTACACGGATTGCTCTCGATGCGGCAACAGACATTCGTTCGCCCAATGCTCGGCAACTACGGATGCAATCGAACTGGCGCGAAGGTGCAATCCGTGCAAATCCGTAGAATCCGTCAAATTGTCGTTCCCCCTACGAGCAACGCTGTTCATGAACGCAGTCTCCATCGCACTCGATCAAGCAGTCATCGTCCCGCCACGATCTCCGCGCGCGTGTACACGAATCGCCCATTGTACCCGAATGGCGATGCGCCGGCCCACGGAAAAATGCCATACCCGTTGTCGAGCGTGTTCTTGTCCGGGAAGGTATCGAGCAGGTTCCGAACGCCGACGGACCACTTGATGCCGCTGAATTGCCGCCCCGCTTCGACATCGAAAAGTGTCTTCGCGCCGAACGTCTGATCGCACGTGCCGCACAGGCCAGGCGCGGAGTGGAAGGATCCGTACGATGACGCACGAACGAGAATGCTCATGCGTTCCCGCAGGTAGTCTGCGGTCACGGTGCCACGCCAATCGGGGCGTTCCTTTTCGACCTGAATCGTCATGAACTGGTCGACAAGTTCCGCGCCTGTGCCGTTGAGCTGCACCGGATCGGGACGCTGGCCCACAATCCGGTTGGTCGTGTAGTTCACACCGGAAGTCAGCGTGAAGACGCCGCTTCCCACGAGGGTATGGTAGTTCGTGGTGAGATCGACGCCGCGCGTACGAGTATCGATGATGTTCGTGAAATACTGCGCCGCGGTGACGGCGAGACCCTTCTTTGCGAGAATGGACTCGACGCTGTCTCCTCCGATGAAGCCGCTGAGGAGAATGCGATCGTTCAGTTGAATGACGTAGCCATCGAGCGTGAGCGTGAAGTTCTCCGTCGGACTCCAGGCCGTGCCACCGCTGACGTTGATGGAGCTCTCCGCCTTCAGTGCCTTCGCGCCGAGCGCGATCGCCGCGGGATCGGACACGGAGAAGATGCCAACCTCGAACGGTGTCTGCTTGCCCGTCGCCGGGTCCAGCCGAAAGTTGGTGATCCGGCTGCCGTAGTTGCTCTGCGCGAGCGATGGTGCGCGGAATCCGGTGCTCACCGCGGCGCGGAAGACAATGTCCCTTGCCGGTTGAAAACGGAGCGCGAGCTTCGAGCTCAATTGCGAACCGAAGTCGCTGTAGTTCTCGAATCGTCCCGCTGCGTTGACCAGCAGCTGCGGGTTCAGATTCGTCTCGAGATCGAGATACGCGCCGGAGTTGTTGCGCGCCACGTCCACCGCGGTGGATGGCAGGAATCCGCTGAAGACCTGCGATCCGGGAGGCGCCGGGTCGCCGTTGGCGGTCGGATAGCCGCCCTGGATCCATGACCCCTTCTCGCCGGCCACCAGCGTAAAGGTCTCCCGGCGCACGGTGAGTCCCACGCCGACATTGACGGGGCTCGGCAATGCGGTGTGCACGGCGCGTGTGACGTTTGCACTCACGGCCAATTCGCCTGCCCGCAATCCTCCCGCAAAGAAATGCGTGCTATTGGGAATACCCGGGTCGTCGCTGTTGCCAAAGATGCCGTCGAGTCCGGGGGCGCACGCTCGCGTGAGGCATGGACCGAGGGACACGTTGAGCGTGTTCCGGAGCTGATAGTCGAAGGAGTTACGGCCGAAGGACGCACCGGCATCATAGTTCCAACCATTCACGTCGCCGCGCACGCCGGTCGCCGCCGACCAGTCGAGCACCGTCGGCCGGAACTCCGGAAGAAAGCCGAGCGGATAGATCGCCAGCCAGTTCCGCTCGGACATCGCCTGGCGGTAAAAGCCGTTGCCCGTGCCGATGCGATGCGTATATCCACCGAATGCGTACAGTTCGCTCGTACCTTTCTCGTTGAGCGGCAACCGCAGGTTCGCGAACGACAGGACGTCATTGGCCAGGCCGTCGCCGAGGTGATGATTTGGCTGATCGACGGGATTGTTCTTTTGCAGGATATGTCCGTTGTCATCGACGACATCTGCGTCGCCGGTCACGAGCTGATCGGCCGCCTCCGGCCACGCGCGATTCGTCGGTTGCCGATTGCGATACTCGGCGAACAGTCCGAGCGATCCGCGTCCCAACTTGAGCCCCCACCCGCCATTCACGTTGAGGGTATTGCCATCGGAGGGGAAATCGGCGGCGAAGTAGCGTCCGAAATCCGCGTTCGCAAAGGGGGCGAACGCTCCATCCTTGATCACGAGGTTCAGTACACCGGCGATGGCGTCGGAGCCGTACTGTGCAGACGCACCGTCGCGCAGGATCTCCATTCGCTCGATCGCGCTGGCGGGCATGGCGTTGAGATCGACCCCCGTCGACCCGGCCGGCATGCCGAAGGCAAACGTGTGCACGAGGGCGGACCGGTGACGACGCACTCCGTTCACGAGGACGAGCGTGTGGTCAGGAGACAGACCACGCATCGTGAATGGACGGACGATGTCATCGGCATCCGTCACGCTCTGTCGCGGAAAATTCACCGACGGCGAGACGTTTTGGAGAATTGCCGAGAGTTCGGAGGTTCCCTGCTTCGTAATGACATCCGCGGGGATGATGTCGACTGGAACGGCGACCTCGTCGGCGGCCTTGTGATGCGCCCGAGATCCGACGACGACCGCGATCGGCGCCAGTTGCACGGTGGAACGCCGGAGGGAAAAATCCAGCGTTACACTCTGGTCCGCGCGGACGGTGACCTCGGCGGCGACCGGTGCGTAGCTGATGATCCTGGCGCGAATGGTCTGAAGGCCGGCCGGTACTCCGCGCAGCTCATAGTTGCCGGATGATGTCGTCTGCGCGCGCACGGCGGCACGATCGACGGTGATGATTGCGCCGGCAATGGCAACGCCGGCTGAATCCAGCACGCGGCCGCGCACCGTGCCGGTCTGGGCCGCCGCGGTGGAGAGAAGTCCTGAAAGGCAGAAGCAGGTTGCAGCGCGAGCAAAGAGAACGATCCGCATTGAATCTCCACGAAGGGTGTTCGCTCCGGGCTGCGTCGCCGTTTCTGAGGATAGCGCCGTCACGTTGAGGCCGCCAGAAAAAATGGTCTGGGTGCAACAATTCGATTCACATCGTCGCGGAAATGATGACGCGTCAGGATCTTCGCCCAACTACTCTGTGATCGATGAGCCCGCAATATTACAAGCCCGCCCGCTTGACATTAAAATGTCAACCGATGACATTTAAATGTATGCGAACCACAATCCGCCTCGATGATGCCCTGCTACGGAAGGCAAAAGCCGCTGCCGCCGCAAATGGCATTACGCTCAACCAGCTCATCGAAGACGCCGTGCGTGCGGCGCTCGCTCCGCGTGCGACGGGCGCACGGGTTCGCGAAGCCAGCCTGCCCGTCTACGCCGGCGCCGGGTTGCAGCCGGGCGTCGATCTCGCTGAGTCGTCTGCGCTGCTCGACATCATGAACGCCGCGCACTAGGTACTCCGGTGCTCCTGCTCGACGTCAACATCGTGGTGTACGCCTTTCGCGCGGACTCGCCCCGCCACAGCGAGTACAAGGCGTGGCTCGAAGACCGTCTCGCCGGACAGGAGCCTGTTGGGGTCTCAGACCTCGTACTCAGTGGTGCGCTGCGGGTCTTGACCCATCCGCGCGTCTTCGTCCCCCCGACACCGCTGCCCGACGCGCTGCACTTCATCGCGGCGCTCCGATCGCGCAGCAATTGCGTCATCGTCAACCCCGGCTCGCGTCATTGGGATATTTTCTCGCGCCTCTGTACCCAGGGCGCGGCAAAGGGCAATATGATTGCGGACGCGTATCACGCCGCACTCGCGATCGAACACGGGTGCGAGTGGATCACCGCAGACCGCGGCTTTGCTCGTTTTCCAGGTTTGCGGTGGCGCAGTCCTTTCGAGTAGCACGATTGTCACCCCGAGCGAAGGCCAGGGGGTCTGCACTGCTGTTATTCCCGCCAGGTGACCACAATGCACATTCGATCGACGCTCGCCTTCCTCGCCGCGGTGGTGGTTGCCACGCCATCGCTACCCGCGCAGGCGAACACAGGCGCCGCGGCGCGCGCCGCCGCACGCGCCTACCGCGAGTCGCATGAAGGCGCGATCGCGACGGAGTTTGCCGAACTGCTCGCGCTCCCGAATCTCGCCTCCGATTCGGTCGGCATTCGCCGTAACGCCGACCACCTGCTCGAGATGCTCGGCAAGCGCGGCTTCACGAATACCAAATTGCTGACGGTGCCCGGCGCTCCGCCGGCCGTCTACGGCGAACTGCTCGTACCCGGTGCCGCGCGCACGCTGATTCTCTACGCCCACTACGACGGCCAGCCGCTGGATCCGAAGCAGTGGACAACGCCGCCCTGGTCACCAGTGTTGAGAACCGCCGAAGTGAATGCCGGTGGCAAGGTGATCCCGATCCCCTCCGCCAACGGCCGAATCGACGGTGAGGCGCGCATCTACGGACGTTCCGCAGGTGACGACAAGGGCTCGATCATCACGATGCTCACCGCCATCGACGCGATGCGGGCGGGCAACGTGAAGCAGTCCGTAAACCTCAAGGTGTTCTTCGAGGGAGAGGAAGAAGCCGGCTCGCCACATCTCAGCCAGATCCTCGAGACCTACAAGGCACAACTGGCCGGCGACGCGTGGCTCTTCTGCGACGGCCCCGTTCACCAGAGTGGGCGCCAGCAACTCTCCTTCGGACAACGCGGCATCACCGAATTCGACCTCACGCTCTTCGGACCAACGCGTCCACTGCACAGCGGTCACTATGGAAACTGGGCACCCAATCCCGCCGCGCTGATTGCGAACCTCATTGCGAGCATGCGCGACGATGAGGGTCGCATCAAGGTCGCCGGCTACTACGATGACGTGAAGCCCATCTCCGCCGCCGAGCGCAAGGCCATCGCCGCGCTGCCGGCGTACGACTCGACGCTCCGGGTCGCTCTCGGTCTCGGCAAGACAGAAGCGAACGGCGCACTGTTGGCCGAGCGAATCATGCTTCCCGCGTTCAATGTGCGGGGCATTCGTGTGGGAGGAGTGCGCGAGACGGGATCGAACACGATTTCGTCCGAGGCGTACGCGTCCTTCGACCTCCGGCTTGTCCCGAACCAGAAGCCGGAACGCGTGCGACAGCTTGTCGAAGCGCACATCAAGAGGCAGGGCTACTTCATCACGCACGACAGCGTGACGCTCGAGATGAGGTTGTCGCATCCGCGTGTCGCACATCTGCGCTGGGGCACCGGCTATCCGCCATCGCGCGCGCCGATGGATGGGCCGTTTGGAAAGGCGGTGCTCACGGCGCTGAGTGATGGCGCCAAGGAAGCGCCACTCGTCATCCCGACCGTGGGCGGGAGCGGCCCGTCGTACATGTTCGAGCAGATCCTCAAGGTGCCGATGATCTCGTTGCCGATGGCGAATTACGACGACAATCAGCACGCGGCAGACGAGAATCTCCGGATGCAGAACTTGTGGGATGGGATCGAGATGTATTCGGCGCTGCTGGCGGGGATGGGAAAGGCATGGGGCGCACGCCCGGTGCCTTGAATGCTGTAACTGCGTGAACTGCCTAAGGAGCGGACTGAACGAACTTGAACGAAAACTGCACGGATTACTTCTTTCCGCTCGATGAATTGAGATCCGGTTGTTTCCGTTGCATCCGCTCGATCCGCTCCTAATTCTCCGGCCAGTGTCCATTCAATGATCTTTGATTTGTCGAGAGGCAGTGCAATGAAGCACGGAAGTCTGGTAACAGCGATATCGGGCATTTTCGTCGGTACATCGATGGCGTGCGCCAATGTGCCGCCGAGTTCCGCCGCGCTGCCAACTGACGCGTCAGCATTCGCGTGCTGCACCACCGAAGGCAAGGCGATCGCGAGCCGCTATCGGAACACTGCCATCTCGCAGCGACGCTTCACCCACGCCGAGCTGTGGACAGCCCTCGAACCGGTAACAAAGTCATCGGCCGTGCGTGTCACCGACATCGGCAGGTCGATCCAGGGACGTCCGATCCGAGCCATCACCTTCGGACACGGGCCGACTACTGTGCTGTTGTGGTCCCAGATGCACGGCGACGAATCAACGGCGACGATGGCGCTGACGGATCTTCTCGGCTGGATGACCGCACCAACGCCAGAGGTTGCGGCACTCCGAACGCGCATTGCCGATGCACTGACCGTCGTGATGGTGCCGATGCTCAACCCCGACGGTGCTGAGCTATTCCAGCGCGAAAACGCCGTCGGTGTCGACGTCAATCGCGATGCCGCTCGGCTGGCGACACCCGAAGCGAGAACGCTGAAAGCGCTTCGCGATTCCATCAAGCCCGCGTTTGGATTCAACCTGCATGATCAGAACGGACGCATCCTGAGTGGACGAGCGGGGAAGCAGGTCGCGATCGCGTTGCTTGCTCCCGCACGGAACGACGCTGCAGATTACGAGGGCGCCCGAGCCAACGCGCGTCTCGTCGCATCCGGGCTCGTGTCCATCATCGAACGTGAGATTCCCGGCCGCGTCGCGAAGTACGAGGACGCATTCAATCCACGCGCCTTCGGGGATCTGATGCAGGCGTGGGGCACCAGCACGGTGCTCATCGAGAGCGGCGCGCTGCCTGATGATCCGCAAAAACAGAAGCTCCGCGAGATCAACGTCATCGGCATCCTTTCGGCGTTGCAGGCCATTGCCACCGAGCGGTACCGATCCGCCGATCCGCGCGTGTATGACAATCTCGCAATGAACGACCGTGCCGCAGTCGACTTGATGGTGAAGGGTGCGCAGGTTGTGCTGCCAGGTATCGAGCCGATGCAGGTTGATCTTGCATTGAACTATGGCGATCTGCTGAACAAGTTGCGCCCGCAGGTTCGCGAAGTTGGCGACCTGTCCCTCGTCGTCGCCTTCGATACGCTCGACGCGAGGGGCTTGTTTCTGCATCCGGCGCCCGCGATGCTGACGGAGGACAAAGGCATGCGATGGCTTCGTATCGGCGCAACGGGATCATTCACCTTGCGCCGGACGCGCGATCCGAACAGTGAGATCGTACGAACCATCGGAGATGCAGTCGGTCCTCGGCGTCCGTAGTCCTCATATCACTACCAGCCAATGACAGACGCTCAGCGACGGACTCTGGAGGCACTCTGTGCTCGGATCGTCACCGAGGCGCGCGACGCAGCCGGTGCGCCCACGACACTCGCTGCCGCAGTGGAGGCGCGACTCGCGGCCGGCGATCCCGTTCTGCGCAGTCAGGTGTCCATGCTGCTCACCGTGTTCGACTCCCCAGCAACATCACTGCTGGTCGGACTACGCGTCGGCCGCTTCTCGGCGTGGCCGGCAGCGGACCAGGACGCCTGGCTCCGTACGTGGGAGGCGAGTGCGCTGCCTCCGATGCGCACGATCTTCCAGGCGTTCCGGAAGCTCATCCTCTCGACGTACTATGCGCACGAATCGGCGACGGCGGCCATCGGCTTTCTCGGTCCGCTGTACGAGCGCGAGCCGCAGGTCGCTTGGGAAGGCGCGCTGCACGGAACTCAGTCAGATGACGAGCCAATCAAGCGTGCGCCGAGCGCTGCGAATGTTCCTCTGATTACTGAGAACGACGCGTGGCGCGAGGCAAATCGCGTCCCCGCAGGCGTCACTCCTGGCGACTCGCTGACCGGACACACGAGCATCACGGCGGATGTATGCGTCGTCGGTTCTGGTGCGGGTGGTGCGGTCACCGCAGCGCGCCTCGCGGAACGTGGCTTCGACGTCGTGCTCCTCGAAGAGGGTGGCTACTGGACTGCGAGCGATTTCACCGAACGCGAGTCGGAGATGGTACCGCGCCTGTACGCGGACGCCGGCGCGCGCGCGACGGACGATCTCTCGCTCTCGATCCTTCAAGGCCGATGCATAGGCGGAGGCACCACGATCAACTGGATGATCATGTTGCGCGCCGCGGAGCAGGTGCTCGATGAATGGGCAGAGGAACATGGCGCGGAGGGTATGCGCGCGACGGATTTCGCGCCTGTCTACGAACAGATCGAAGCGGAGGTGCACGCACGCTTCGTCCCGGACGACGCGCATGCGCCGAACAATCGGATCATCCTCGATGGCGCGCGGGCACTCAGTTGGCATGCGACAAACGCGCGCATCAATGCGAAGGAGTGTGTTCGCGCGGGGTTCTGCGGCGTCGGGTGCCGGTACGGTGCGAAGCAGAGCACGCTGGTGACATTCATGCCGCGCGCGCTCGCGGCCGGTGCACGGGTATTCAGCGACGTACGCGTTGAAACGGTCAAGCAGTTGGCCCCGCATAGCGGAGCGCACCTCAAGCGTGTTGCCGGCACTGTCCTTGATCGCGCAACGGGAAAGGCGCGTGGAACCATTGCGGTCGACGCGCCGATCGTCGTGCTGTCCGCTGGTGCCGTGGGCACGCCGTCGATCCTGCAACGCTCCGGTCTTGGGGGTGGAGGCGTCGGTCGTTTTCTGCGCGTGCATCCGACGTCCGCCACGGTGGGGCGATACGACCGCGAGATGTATGGCACCGCGGGGATACCGCAGTCGTCGCTCTGCGACCAGTTCATGGCGGGCGAGGACGGCAAGGGATATGGCTTCTGGATCGAGTGCCCCGCGCTGCTCCCCGCACTCGCCTCCGTTGCCGTACCGGGATTCGGGGCCGAGCATGCCGCGGTCATGCGCGACTTCACGCGGCTTGGTAGCCTGATCGTTCTGACGCGAGACGGCGCGCAACGCGAGCATTCCAGCGGTGGCGTCTCGGTCGACCGCACCGGGCGCGTGCATATCTCATATCGAATGACAACGGCGGACCGCGAGACATTGGTTCGAGGAATCGCGGCGACGGCGCGTCTGCATTTTGCGGCCGGCGCGCAAGAGGTGACGACACTGCATTCTCCGATGCTGCGCCTGCGTTCCGAAGCGGACATCGTCGATATCGCATCTCGCCCGTCGGGACCGAATCAACTGGGACTCTTCACCGCGCACATGAACGGCACCTGTCGGATCGGCAAAAACCCCGCGACGAGCGGCTGCACGCCCGATGGAGAGCGGCATGGTGTTCCAGGGCTCTATGTGATCGATGGGTCGTTGTTCCCGACGGCCCCCGGCGTGAATCCGCAGGAAACGATCATGGCGATGGCGACGATACTCTCGTCGCGCATCGCGTCGCGGCACGCGCACATCTGAGACTACTGAATTCTTCGGATCGAACGGCGTTGAGGAGGGGCGTTCGTCGTGTGAGATGAAGCAGATTCTTCGGATTCTTCGGATTGAACGGATTCTCCAACACGCGAAATCACGATGATGGCGTTGACGCTTTGAACTGACGCTTCAACGCTGTTGAATTTCGGCAGTTTCCGTGGCATCCCGTCGCATCCGTTCCTAAAGAGTCATCAAAGCCTGAGGAACGGATTAACCGGATGCGACAAGAAAATGGCACCGATTCCTGCAAAGACTCGTTGCGACTCTGTTCTAGAATGAGCGTTGAAGGATCCGTGTCGATCGCCGAACTCCGTACAATCCGTAATCCCCAACGGTCAACGCAGTTGCTGGTGACGCCTTTCCACGAAACCGGTATGGTCCCCGCCACGAAAGTGGGTCTGTGTCGCGACCGTCGAATCGATGACCAATTCCAGTCTTCACCCAACCCGAATTGAGTAACGTGATGACCAGTCGTCGCGATTTCATCAAGACCAGTGCACTTGCCGGCGGAGCGGTGATTCTCGGCGCAGATGCACTGCGCGCGCAGGACGCGCTCTTCCGTGAGAAAACACCGCGTGCCGCGGCGAGTCTCAAGGTGCTTGTACTCGGCGGCACGGGCTTCATCGGACCGCATCTCGTCCGCCACGCGGTCGGGCGCGGCCACAAAGTCACGATCTTCACGCGAGGACGCCGTGACGCCGAGCTACCCGCAGACGTGGAGCGTCTCATCGGCGACCGGAACGGCGACCTGAAATCGCTGGAAGGAAAGAAGTGGGACGTCGTCATCGACGACTCCGCGACGAACCCGGTATGGGTCGCGGCGACTGCGGCGCTCCTGCGTAACAATGTCGGTCGGTATCTCTTCACGTCGTCCACCGGCGTGTTTTATCCGTACCTCACGCGAGGCCTGGACGAATTCGGTCCCATCAAGACCGAGGTGGATGACCCCAAGGACGGCTCGGCCACCTTTGGTGTTGCCAAGGCCAAGTGCGAGCTGGAAATGATGGAAGTCTTTCGCGAGCGTGGCGTCGTCGTCCGACCCACGTACATCGTCGGGCCTGATGACACCTCCGATCGTTTCCCCTACTGGCCACAACGCCTGGCGCGCGGCGGTGAGGTGTTGGCGCCCGGCAAACGCGACGACCCCGTGCAGTTCATCGACGTGCGTGACTTGGCGGAATTCATGATCAAGCTGCTCGAAGACGGCCAGCACGGTGCGTATAACGCGGTAGGCCCCGAGAAGCTGATGACGTCGCGCCAGTTTTATGCACAGGCGCGTGCCGCGCTCGGCTCGAAGGCGCAACTTACGTATATCGACGACTATGCGTTTCTCTCAGAGCACAAAATCGAAGAGGCAATTCCGTGGGCGATGCTCAAGGGCAACGACGACGGCATGATGTCGATCAAGAATGAAAAGGCCCGTGCGGCGGGACTGAAGTACCGTCCACTCGAGACCACGGTGCGCGATACACTTGCCTGGTGGCCTACGGTTCCGGATGCCCGGCGCAATGCGCCCAAGTTCACCATTCAGCCTGAACAGGAAGTGCAGGCGTTGGCGGATTGGCACACGCGTAAGGCGTGACGTGCAGCCCCCTCGACTTCGCTCGGGGCGACAACAGTGTCACCTCGAGCGAGCGGAGCGAGTCGAGAGGTCTGCACCTATGGTTTTACGCGCTCCAGCCTCGCTTTCGCGACCATCGCCTTGACGTCGGCAAATAGCGTTGGCGCATGGTACGGAATGCCGTCCTTGATGGTCCATTCGACGCCACCACCATGGACGATTTTTCCATCGCGCACTTCATCGACGCCGGTGGGGTAGAGCACCTTGAGATTCTCGACCGGGTTACCGTTCACGACAATCAGGTCGGCGAGATACCCCGCGCGGACGCGACCAAGATCCGACTCGCGACCGAGGATGCGCGCATTGTTGCCCGTGGCGTGCTGGATGACCTTCAGCGTCTGAAATCCGGCCTCCTGCTGTAGCTCCAGCTCCCGGATCAGGCCGAAACCATACATCTGGTAGATGAATCCCGCGTCATCACCAACGCCGATGAGGCCACCCTTGCGCTCGAAGTCGCGGAGCGCGGACATCCAGATCCGATAGTTCTCCTTCCAGTAAACTTCGTCCGTCGAGCTCCATCCAAAGAAATAGGATCCGTGATTGGCCGGATCGGGGCGGAAATACGCCTCGAGCGTTGGGTGCAGGTAATCGGTGAACCACGGCTGCGTTTGGGCCCGCTGCAGGTCGCGCGATGCTTCGTAAATGTCGAGGGTCGGCACCCACGCGACGTTCGCGGCAACCAGTGTGTCGAGGACCTTGCCGAGGAGGACAGGGTCTGCTTCGCGCCACAAGCGTCCGGCCCACCGAAAGCGATCGGTCTCGTTGCGGTAGTTGTAGCCCGAGGGAAAATGTTGGCGACCATCCGGAATTGCCGCGTCCGGAATACCATACCAATGCTCGATGCTCGTGGTGCCAAAGCGCGCGTCGTCGAATGCGTTCGTTTCCTCGACGCCGGTGTGATGTGCGACGCGCAGTCCTGCCCGGTGTGCTTCGTCGAGCGTTGCCTGCATGATATCGCGGTCGATACCCAGTATCTTGACGCCATCGGCGCCGATTCGCTTGAGCTCGCGAATGCGCGCACGCGCCGCGTCCGGCGTTTGCGGGACTGGCTGATTCGAGAACCGCCCGTACACGAATAACCGTGGCGCGGCGATCTCACCACGCGCGCCGCGATCCCGCATCGCGATGATTTTCTCCGTCGTATCGGCGCCGACTTCGCGGACACTGGTGATGCCGGAGGCAAGCCACAGCTTCAGCGTGTAGTCATACGGCTGTGGCACGCGGGCGCGTTCGTCCTGTAGATGCGCGTGCGCGTTGATGAGGCCGGGAAGTACGTACTTGCCGGTCGCGTCAATCTCGGCGTCGGCAGCGGGGCGCCTGGCAGTTCCGGATCGCACGGCCACCGGATCGAGGAAGGTCACGCTCGCTATCCGGTTGCCTTCGACGAGAATGTCCGCAGGCCCCGACGCGGGCGTGCCATTTCCGTCGACGATCGTGGCGTTGCGGATCGCGAGTCGAGGGGTGCGGACGCCGTTGCGCGCCGTTGCTCCTTGCTGGGCACCGACAACGTTAACAGCGACCGCGAGACAAATCAGAAATAGGCGGGATCTAGCGAACATGAACTATGCGTGTGAAATGCCCGAAAAACAAATGAACCACAGAGGACACAGAGAACGCGGAGGACTGCGGAAGAACGAGAATGAAGTCCCGCTGTCCTCCGTGTCCTCTGTGTCCTCTGTGGTAAGTGCTCTTGCAAAGATTAATGAAGCCCCACCTGTCCCTTCACCGACGCAAACAACTTCGCCGAATCAAACCCAACTCCATCTTTGAACACGATTTCCATCTTCTCGACGTCGGCGATACGCGAAGACGGATCACCGTTCACGAGAATGAGGTCCGCGCGCTTGCCAACAGCAATCGATCCAATACGCGCTGCGCGGCCGAGATACTCGGCACCATTCAACGTCGCGACCTTGATTGCCTCGAGCGGCGTGAGCCCTGCCTCGACAAGTAGCTCGAGCTGTCGCTGATTCGAATAGCCTGCCACGACACCGCCATAGCCCGTCGGATCGGTACCAGCCAGTAGCAGCCCTCCGGCGCGAAAGAACGCCAGTTCGAACTGCATCTCCTTCGGGAACGTCGTTGCGTACGCGGATGTCGGTTGCCCGGCAATAGCCGTCCATCTGCGCGTGTATTGATCGCGCGCTTCCGGGAGCATGGCATCCAGTGCCCCCTGCGGCGCTTGCGGACGACCTGGCGTGAACGTCTCGAAGACGGTGAGTGTCGACGTCAGAGCAACACGCTTCGATACGAGGAAATTGATCAGCGATTGCACCGCCTCGCCATTCACGTCCAGCGACATCAACGAAGCGGTGACGCCGCCATTCGCCGTCGGGCATTCGTCCGGCTTCTTCCCAGTGACAAAATCGCTCGCGACGACCAGGCCATGTTCGAGGTTGTCGATGCCGAGCGTCGCGGCTTCTCGGAATGTGACGGAGCAAAGGTGACCCGTCACCTTGAGCTTTCGGCGATGCGCTTCCTTCACGACCGCGGCCAACTCGGCGCGAGTGATCTGCATGTACGTCTTGAACGACGTCGCGCCGCGATCCGCCCAGTGTGACACCATCTCGGTGGCATCCTTCGGGCCGGTGAGCGCATGGACCTGATAGATCGGAAGCCCAGGTCCATTCAAGTAGGGCGCGGTCACGTCGAGCGAGGGGCCGACGGTCTTCCCACTATCGATGGCTCGCCTGAGCTCGAGGTCTGCGTACCCAGCCATGTTGCCCGCCGTGCGCGCCGTCGTGACGCCGCCGGCCAGATACAACCTCGGGAAGCTGAAGCCCTGTTCATTGTAGACGCTCCCGCCGCCCGACGGATAGAACATGTGCTCGTGCATCATCACGAGCCCAGGCATGACGGACTTGCCCGTTGCATCAATCACGCGCGCGCCGGCCGGAATGGAGACGTGATCGGCGTCGCCGAGGGCTCGAATGACGCCCTTCTCGAACACAATCGTCTGGTCCGTGCGCGCCGCGGCACCCGTCCCGTCGATGACTCGTGCGTGCGTGATCGCAACCACGGGCGCGTCGACACTCACGAACGGTCGCACCGCGTCCGTGATTGGCGCTTGCGCGCCCACGACCGCCGGGAGTAACCATCCAATAATCGCGAGTAGGCTGGTCCGCTCGTGTTGTCGCCTGCTTGCCCTCGAGGAGAGAAAGCGACGAAGGGAGCGTAGCGAAGGGCCTGCACCTGTTACGTAGGTCATGGCACCATCGAGATCGGCTTCGTCTCTTTCGTGTCTTCGAGCGTCTTCAGCACATCACGCCAGGCAAACTTCTTTCCCGAGTGCCGCACGTAGTAGTCCATCCACGCCATCTCGGCGGTGGCCTTCACCAGTTGATTGCGCGGATCCGGGATGCCGTGCGTGTTGCCAGGATACACGAAGAATTCCGTGGGCACGCCGAGCTTCTTCAACGCCATGTGCAATTCCTCGCTCTGCGGCCTCGGCACGCGTGGATCGTTGTCGACGACGTGAATCATCGTCGGTGTCTTTGCATTCTTGATGTACGCGGCCGGCGACTGCTTCCACCAATGCTCGGCGTCATCCCAATACATCTTGTCGCCGAGATACCATTGGCGAACGCGCTGGACGTCGCTCTGTGCATACATCGATACCCAGTTGAAGACACCTGCTCCAGTGGAGATGGCCTTGAAGCGGTTCGTGTGCGTCAGGATCCAGTTGGACCAATGACCGCCGGCGCTCCAGCCGAACACGCCCATTTGCGTGCTGTCAGCGATCCCCTGCGCGATGAGATGATCCACGCCGGTCATGATGTCCTGATAGCCCTTGGTGAAATAGTCGCCCTGACTCTCCGTCTTGAACCTCTGGCCGTAGTTCGTCGAGTTGCGGTAGTTCGGTTGCAGCGTCACGTAGCCCGCACCCGCGTAGACCTGACCGGTGCCGTTGAAGCCCAACACGTCGGCTGACGCTGGTCCGCCGTGAATCGATACGACCAGGGGATAGCGTTTGCCTGGCTGGTATCCGACGGGTAGCGTGAGTACACCGCCCACGCTGCGTCCATCTGCGGACTTCCACGTGATTTCCCGTGCGTCGCCGAGCATGAATTGTCGCGTTTGCGGATTTCCGTCGGTGAGTTGAAGCCAGGCACTTCGCGTTCCCAAGTCGTTCACGCTCGCAACGGTGTAGAGGGTCGAGGGCGTCTTTGGATCGCTGTATGAAATGAAGAGCCGTCCCGTATCCTCGTTTTCCGTAACATGGACTGACGCCGACTCATGAACGACCGGCTGCACCGTATTCGCCGCCACGTCGAGCGCGAGCAGTTGATCTGTCGCCTTCACGCCATCGTCGAAATAGATGGTCTTTCCGTCCTTCGACCAGAAACCCACAGACACATCGCCATCGAAGCCAGCGCCGAGCTTCTTGAACGATCCGCCAGCGCTGGACACATCCCGCAGGTACACACGACTGTTGTGCATGAAGACGAAGTCGTCGGGCGCCGAGAACGCGACCAGCCGGCTATCGGGCGAGAACTCCACGCCACTTTCGGCGATATCAATATTCCTGGTCAGTCGTTCGATCTGTCCGGACGCAACGTTCATCAGATACAGATCCGCATTGTTGTTCTGCTCGAGCACGTTCCGCTCGTATCGGTTCGCCGAGATGCCGCGAAACCCGATCCACTTGCCGTCGTCCGACATCGAGAATTCGCCGACACTGTATGAGGTGTCACGCGTCATTCGCGTCGTCCTGTCCGAATCGAGGTCGAGCGCCCAAAGACTCGACACGGGCGACTCCGCATTTCGCACGCGCACATCGAACCGCTTTTCGAGACGCAGCTTCTCGTCGACGTCGATGGTATCGGCTGTCACGAAATAGATGCGCTTCGAATCCGGCGCGAACCGCCAGAGTCCGACACCTGTCGGGTGCCGCGTGATCTGGAGCGCGCGCGCCGAATCGCCGCTTGCGATTGTGGCCGTTGGCAGCGTGTAGAGCTGTTCCTGCGTCGTCGGCCCGGAACGATAGACAAGTGCCCGGCCATCCTTCGAGAACGCGTATGTCGAAACACCATCGCGAGCGTCCGTGATTCGGCGCGCTTCACCACCATCGGGTCGCATGGCATAGAGCTGATACGAGGCACCACCCATCCCTCCCCCGACAGCGGGCGGGAAATACGGTGCACCCGGACCACTCGTCGGTAGGGAACTGCCTCCTCGCCCAGCTGCCGCGGCGGGATCGCGATCGGAGAGGAAGACGAAGAACGCGCCGTCGCGCGACCACGCTGGTGCGTTCTCGTTCTTGTCTGTCGTGAAGGTCAGCCGCCGGGTATTGCTGACTCCCTGCGTTAGCGACACGAGGTACAGGTCGGTCTGTCGGCGTGCGTCCTTCCAGTCAGGAACACTGAGTGTGTACAGCGCCCATTTGCCATCCGGGCTCGGTACCGGTGCACCGATCTGCCGCATGTTCTGCATGTCCAGGAACGTCATCGGCCGTGTTGCCGACGCGTTTTGGGCGTCTGTCGCCGACGCGAGTGCCGGCAGCAGCAGTGCAACGAGGACGCTGCGATTCATGCGAGTATCTCTCCGCGAAAACATGGTAGGATGCCGCCAAACGTACGGACCCCGATCCACGCTTGCCAGACGCCGGAACAGAAAGGAAGTTGATCCGATGAACATCGCCATCATCGGCGGAGGGATCGGCGGGTTGGCGACGGCAATCGCCCTCCAGCAACGAGGCGTGCGCGCCAATATCTACGAGGCCGCGCCAGAAATTACCGCTGTCGGCGCCGGCATCATGCTTCCGCCGAACGCCATGGAGGTACTCGGCCGGCTTCAACTGGCGGACGCGGTGCGCGCAGACGGATTCCTGCTCGATTCCGGAGAGGTGCGCGACGTGCGGGACGGATTGCTCCAGCGCTTCGAACTGTCTGGCCGCGTCGATCGCGCCGACATGACAACACTCGCCATTCATCGTGCTCGGCTACAGCGCATTCTGGTATCGCAGCTTCCAAGCGAATCGGTGCACGTCGGCCGCCGCTGCGTTGGGGTGGAGGATACTCCGGTCGGCGCGCGGATTCGCTTCGCCGACGGTTCCGAGCTTTGCGCGGACGTCGTGATTGGCGCGGATGGACTCCGATCCATCGTCCGCGAGTATGTCCGGCCCGGCATGCCCCTCCGCTACGCAGGCCAGACATCGCATCGTGCCGTCGCGCGGTTCTCACTTCCCAACGACGCCCTGCGATCGGGCACCGAGCTGTGGGCACCGGGGCGTCGCTTCGGGTTCGGCGCGATCGCGACGGACGAGGTCTACTGGTTCACCGCAATGGATACCGAGGCAGGGCAGCGGGAAGATCCTCTCCACCTTCATGCTCGGCTCACTGCGCTCTACGCGGATTTTCCAGCTCCAGTCCCGGCACTCATCGCAGCCACTGAGCCAGCCGACATCATCCATACCGATCTCTTCGACTTCGTGCCTATGCGACCATGGCATCGTGGGCGAGTGGTTCTCATTGGCGACGCGGCGCATGCCACAACACCGAACCTCGGCCAGGGCGGTGCGCAGGCGATCGAAGACGCGTGGTTTCTCGCAGATCGCCTGGCCAACTGCGCCGACTCTCGGGCGGCGTTCACAGAGTTCGAAGCGCGGCGCGTGGAGAAAACGCGACGCATCGTCGAACGATCGAGACAAATGGGGCACCTCGGACACCTTCGAAATCCTCTCGCCCGTCGCCTCCGCAACATCGCGCTGAGGCTGGTTCCGGAATCCGTCGGCCGACGGCAAATGGAATCGATTTTCCGCCTGAATTTCTAACGGCGCATCGGCGTCGGAGGTTGTCATGCTGACCCAGCTGGTCGCTCGTGAGTTGGCGGCGCAGGAACGGTTCTTTGGCGCCGGGACGATGGACTATGTGCGGATCATGTGGCGCGATGCGCGCGGCGCATTCTGGGGATTCGCGCTCGCGCGTCGTTTCCTCGGCTATCGCAACGCGCTCGACGCCACGATGTACCACGCGGCACGCATCACGGCGACGCAGCTCGAGGACTGTGGCACGTGCGTGCAAATGACGGTGACGGCCGCACGCGCCGCCGGTGTTGATGCCGCAATCGTGCGCGGACTCATCGCTCGCAGTCCCGGTGAGCTCCCGCCCGACATCGCCCGTGTCGTCGCGTTTACAACCGCAGTCGTGATCGCCGATTACGCAGCCATCGGCGAACTTCGACCGCTGATCGCCGAGCGCCTTGGCGATGAGGCGATGGTGGAGCTGGCCATGGCCATCGCTGCAGCGCGAACGTATCCCACGATCAAGCGCGGTATGGGCCTCGCACTGAGCTGCTCGGCCGTCGAGGTGGTATGACGGAGCGTTTTCCGCTCGAGGCACCGTACTCCGGCGAGGCGATCATCGACGCGCTCCTCGCACTCGAGGAGCGCTCGCACGCCTTTCTCGCCGCGCTTCCGTCCGACATCTTCTTCGCGCCGCAAGGTGACCGCTGGTCACCCGCCGACCATACGCGCCATCTCACCAAGTCCATCGGTGCGGTCGCAAAAGGGCTGGTCGCGCCGAAGCTCGTCGTGCGCATGCTGTACGGTGTGCACGTGGGCCCGTCACGCGACCTGGCTACAGTGACCGCCGTCTATCGCGCGAGACTGTCACTTGGCGTCTCCGCAGGGAAATTTGCTCCCGAGCCACGCCCCACGCCCAGCGATCGCGACGGTGGTCGCGCGGCGATTCTTGGCCGCTTTCGTTCGGCGGGCGGGGACCTGCGAGCCGCCATACAGCGTTGGGACGCGAAACAACTTGACCGGTTGCACCTACCGCACCCCGCGCTCGGCAAGCTTACCGTGCGTGAGATGTGTTTGTTCACGCTTTACCACAACGCGCATCACATGCGTCTCGTGGCTGAGCGGCTGAGCTAGTGTCTGTCCTGAAACCACCATTTTGGAGCGCATGGCCTTGGATGTCATCCCTCGACTCGCTGCGCTCGCTCGGGGCGACAAATCCTGAAGAGCGCTGTTTCAGCCCCGCATACAGCGCGCGGGGTAAACTCCGCGAGTCGAGCGGGTCTGCACCTCGCATACAGGCGGCAAGTGCAGATGGCTCGACTTCGCTCGGGATGACAACCAAGGCCGTGCGCGCCGGAATAGGCGGTCCGGGACAGACGCTCGTTACGTCAGAGCCGCCTCGATGACCTCCACCGCGCGAGCAACACCGCGATCAGATGCCAATCGTTCGGAAAGGGCAACGCATCGATCACGCATCGCACTGCCCGACACCGCCTGCTTGATCGCCATCGCAAGACGATCCGCATTCAAGTGTCGCATCGGTATCGGATTTGGCCCAACGCCCAACGCGCGAACCCGTTCGCCCCAGAACGGCTGATCCACGAAGAAAGGCACGTTGATCGACGGCACGCCGGCGCGTAGGGCAGCCGCTGTGGTTCCGGCTCCGCTATGGTGGACGACGGCCGCCGTGCGTGGAAAGAGCCACCGATGTGGCACATCGTCGGCAAGGAAGACACACGCGCGTTCTGAATCCGGAATGCCCTCCCACCGGCCCGCGAGAATCCCGCGCTGGCCGCTGCCGCGAAGCGCGTCGAGCACGACTCTCGTAATTCGTGGTGAACCTGACGGCATACTTCCGAATCCGACGTACACCGGAGGCGGTCCTGCCTCGAGGAACCGTGTCAGCTCGTCGGGCGGACGCCACCCGGCGTCGTCAAACCACCAATAGCCGGTGAGATGGAGTGCGTCGGACCAATCTGTTGGACGCGGCACCACGTGCTCGCTGAATGCGTACAGCATCGGAATTTCGTGTCGCTGCATTTCCGCGAATGGCCCGGCGCGTGTTGCGCGGATCGTCGGCAGACGCCGCTGAAGCATTGCATTCGTGCTCGCCCGGAACGGTTGCCACGCGAGCGCGTTGATCGCGAGTGCATGCGACCACGCATTCATTCGCCGGCCGAGGTGCGTGCGTGGCGGCAGTGCGAGCGTCGCAAAGTCACCCGTGGGGTCCGCAGGCTGGAGACCGAACGCAACGGAAGGAACGCCAAGTCCCCGTGCGATATAGTGACATGCCGACCCATACACCTTTGGATGAACGATCAGGTCTGCACCGAGACAGGCATCGAACATGTCGTTGGCCATGCCGTCGAGCTGGGGCCGAATTTCCTGCATCATCGCGCGAAACTTCACGATCATGTCGAAGGTTCCACGCTCCATGCTGTCGCGAACACGCGGTTCCTGGAGCATGCCGCCGAGGTCCGGACGGACGAGCCGGAACGCAAAGCCATGCCGTTCGACGTAGTGTCGGAGGCTTTCGTGCGTTGCGATGCGCACGCTGTGCCCCACATCGCGCAGGCCGGCCGCAAGAGCGAGGATAGGTTGCACATCACCCCGCGAACCGAGCGCAATAAGCGCGATCGTCTTTGTCATCCGACGCCAAGGTACACGGAACGCACGCGACCTTCAAACGCTATCGTGTAGTGAGGGGATCTCGCAGAGCGCGAAGCAGCGTTGCAGCTTCCCACTCCAACATCACCGCTCGCAACCGGAGGGACAGATGACGGACAGGCTTGCCATCGCCAAGGCATATGAGCGCGCACTGTTTGCCGGACGGATGGACGAGGTGGCGTCATACTTCACGATGGACGCCAGCTACTGGGTCGCAGGTGCACCACCCATCGGCGGAGAATGGCATGGTCCTGACGCAATCGTCCGTGCCTTTACAAAGCGCGAATTCGGACTCGGTGCCGCCAATTGGGGTTATGAGGAAGTCTGGCGCGAGTGGTACACGGCCGAGGAACGCGTGATCGTCGAAATCCGTGAGCGGAGTTGGCTGAAGGAGTCGCCGGATGACGTCATGGACGCGCGTACCTGCGTTGTCATCACGTTCCGCGACGAGAAGATCTGCGACATGCGGGACTACACGGATGCGTGGATCTACGAGGCGTTCAAGTCCAGACACCCCGAGTTACCCAAGTTCGCCTCATCTTGATGAGGGTGACCGGCCACGCGGGGTTGACGCTGGAGGGAAATGGCCATATAATTATGGCCATAGACATATGTTTTGGACGCAATAAATGATACCACGTGCGGAGATACGGTAACGCGTTTGGAATGTCAGGAGGTAATAATGTCGGTGTCACACAAATCATCGTCGCCGACGCCCACTTCTTCGAGCGCGGCCAATAGTCCAGTCACCGTTGAAGTGAAGGCCGGCGTGTTCAAGAATACGTGTCTCGAGTTGATGGATGACGTGCACGCGCATCGGAAGGAGGTCGTCATTACCAAACACGGCACCGCCGTCGCAAAGCTCGTGGCGCCCGACGTGCAGGCGCCAAGCGCATTCGGGTTCCTGCGGGGAACGTTGCTTGCGCACGGCGATATCGTGTCGCCGGACTTCGAGCCCTGGGGTGAGCTCGGCGCATGATGCGCGCGTCATCCGTGTGGACGCCATCGGAACGTCCGCAGTACGACGGTCCGCTGTTACTCGATACGCACATCTGGATCTGGCATCTGGAAGGTGACGAGGCGCAGATGGCAGCTGGGACAGTCGCGCTTCTCGATCGCGCAGGAACCGCCGCTGGCCTGCATGTCTGCGATATCTCCGCGTGGGAGATTGCGATCAAGGCACGAAAGGGGAAGCTCCATTTCTCCGTGGACCCACTCGTCTGGCTCCGTCGTGCCGAGCGTGCGCCGGGGATGCGCGGGTTGGCGTTGGATCGGGAAATTCTGCTCGCGAGCACGAGCCTGCCAGGCGAGATGCACAACGATCCAGCGGATCGGATGCTCATTGCCGCGGCGAAGCTCAACAACCTGCCGTTGGTAACGGCAGATGCTCAGATCATCGAGTACGCGACGGCGCACCCAGGGACGCCCGTCGTAGACGCTCGGCCGCCCGAAGAATCGTCGCGAGGCGTAGCGCTGCTACGGTTGCGTCGACCGATTCTCGAACCAGCGTAACCCGCCTGCAGACGTCCCGACGAGAATGTCCGGACGCCCCTGGCCGTGCAGGGCTCCTACTGCGGGTATCGCGCCCGAATAACTCTTCAGCACAAACGTCGAGTCGCGCTCGAACGTGATTTCGTGCTGCGCCGCGCTGCCCACGCTACGCCACAGTTCGAGCGTCCCATCGTCCGACCCGATCAGCAAGTCGAGCCTCCCGTCACCGTCGAGATCGGCCAAGGTCGGCGCGCTGCGCCGCGGAACCTTGATCCCCTGAAAGGTGTCACTCACCAACTGAAACTTCGGTGACGTTTTCGTTCCCACGTTCTTGTACAGGATGATCGAACCCGACGCCTTTCCAATGACGAGGTCCACCAGCCCATCGCCATCCAGGTCGCCGAAGCTCGGCACTGTGTTGCTGCCGCGCGTAATCGTGACGAGCGCACTGTCCGCGAGCGAGAAGTGCGGCGCCGCACGTGTCCCGGTATTGCGATACCACTGGATGTGGTCCGTCCACGTGCCGACCACGATGTCGGGCAGACCGTCGCTGTCGAGATCGACGACCGACGGCGAATAGCTGAATTGTCCACGAATGGGCAACGGCCCCCGCTCGCGAAACGCGGGCTGCGCCGCGGAGCCGGTGTTCTCGTACCACGACACCGATCCGGTCGTGCGGTCTGCCGGATCGGCTTTGCTCCCGACAACGAGATCCAGCAATCCATCCCCATTGAGATCCGCGATGGACGGTGCCGCATCGCTGCCGACGTCGATCATCGGAATCGCACGCTTTGTCTTGACGCTCCAGTTGGCCTTCGGCGACTGGGTCACGGAATAGAGATTCTCGATTGACGTCCGCGACGGTCCGTAGGCTCCGCCGATGACGCCCATGACGAGATCGACATTCCCATCGCCATCGACGTCACCGAACGTCGGCGCGTTGTAGCCGGATGTCAGCACCGGCTTTGCCAGCGGAAAGCGTGTTGGCTTGCTGCTGAAATCGGGTTGCGAACAGGAGCCGGTGTTCTCGAATCGCAGGAGTCCCTGCTCGAAGAAGTCGCCCCAGAAGAGGTCGCGCACACCGTGTCCCTTCCCACTCACGTCGGCGAAAGCGAGCGTGTTTGCGCCGTGCAGACGAGTCGTAGCCGAGGGCGTCCGAACGTGATGCGGCGCACCGTCGTCTTCACGCATGAACGAACTCCCGGTATCCGGCACGATCGACCCGCCCGTGACCTCCGGTCCGAGCACTTCGATTCCCTGCCACGCTTCCTCGATCAGGCGGAATCGGGGTGAGCCGTCGGGACTCTTGCCCTCTGCTTCGAACCGATCGACAACGCCTTGAACGCGTCCGATGAACAGATCGAGCCGGCCATTGCAATCGATATCGACGGCGGTGAGGATATTCTGCCGATCGGCCGCAATGGCTCGGCCGTCGACGTCGCGGACCGTGTCTCCGAGCGTGACAAAATGCGGTGTTGTGGCGGTGCCGTCGTTGCGCCACGCGCGCACGTAACCAGTCGGCATCTCACTGAAGAGATCGACCTTGCCGTCGCCGTCGATGTCGACAAAGCGATACCACTCACCGATGTCGAGGTTCTGGTACTTGTCCGAGCGCCAGATCCACTCGTCACGAACCCGTTCGAAGTACAGCAGGCTGCCGAAGCGTTCTTGCACAAACAACTCCGGCTTCCCGTCGCCGTTGATGTCAATGAGTTGCGGACGCGGTACGTCAAAGCCGCCGATGAACGGTGCAGGGATCAGTGTACCGGCGATGTCGGTGACGGGGATGCCGGACACGCGTGCTGTGAAATCCCATTTAACTGCGAGGAGGTGCGGGCCCTTCGCTGCGCTCAGGGCGACAAACCGAGCGGGGAGGCCCGCACCTGCCGTTACGACGACCAAAAGGCAAAGGGCGCCCGCACGAAGATTCATCGGGCGCCTGGACCGCCCATTCCGCTGGGTCCGATGCCGAGCGGCAGGGTCTTCTCGACTTTGCCAGTGGCGACGTTGACGACGGACAACCAACCCGTCTTCGGTGCGGGAGCGGGCATCCCGGTCATTCCTGCCATGCCAGGCATGTTGTCGTGTGCGCTCTTGCTCGCCGATACCGCACCCGTGTTCTGGTTCACGACGAAGAGATACTTCCCGTCGCGGCGAAGAATCATGTCATACGGCTGCGCAAAGGCTCCGCTGAACGTCCGCACCACCTTGCCGGCAGCGAGATCGACTTCGGCGATAGCGCTACCACCGAAGAGTGAGAAATAGGCGCGCCTACCGTCTGGGGAGAACACCGGGTCCCATGGCTTGCCTTCAACAGCAAACTCCGCAATCGGAGCAAGGGGCGGTGTTTTCGTGAGATCGAACACGAGGACGGTGTTGGACAGTTCCCCGCCGACGATGAGCCGCGTGCCGTCTGGGCTGACCGCGAACTGCACCATGGAGCGCGTCACATTTCCGGGCAACGTCGTGAGCGTGACGCGACCCGTGGCCGTCTCGAGCGACGCAAACCGATTCTCGGCGAGTGACGCGGTGTGCACCCACTTGCCGTCGCGCGTCGTGACGAGCGCGTGCGGACGCGGAATTTGAATCTCCTGCTCCTCGACCATCGTGAATGTCGAACGCTTGATGACGCCGAGCGACTTCGGCGGATTGACGGCCGTCATCGAGCGCCCGACGTATAGCGTGTCGTGCACTGGATCCAGCGCGACGAGACCGGGTGTCTCCATGGACACCTGCCCGACGAGGCGATTGGCTCGGTCGAACTTGAGAACCTTGCCGTCACCGATGAGCGTCGCGTACCAGAACGAACCGTCAGGCTCGACGATCGCGTGATGCGGCTTCGCGTTTGGTGAGAAACCGAGCTTGGTGAGATCGATAACGGTGTCGACGACGAGCTTCGTCTGGTCGACGACGGTGATCGACGCGCCGCTCTGGTTGGTGATATACAGCTTGGCGCCCTGCGCGGTAGTCGCGCAGGGAATGAGTAGCGTGAACGCAGTTCCGTAAGCCGCTCGTTTTGTCGCCCTGAGCGCAGCGAAGGGCCTGCACCACCGACGTGCAGATCCCTCGACTGCGCTCGGGATGACAAAGGCCTTGCCCATTACGGAACCGGTTTCCGCGTGCCGTCGCGCACCATGAAGAATCCTTCTCCGATACTCGTCACGCCGATCGCGCCATTCTTGAAGAACGGATAGTTGTTCCACGTCCCGGCAAAGCTCGCGTCGTTCTCACCCGGGCTGGTGTCGAGGAAGCCGACTTCCTTTGGGTTCTTCGGATCGGAGATGTCGAGAATGCGAAGCCCAGCTTTGTAGTTCGACTGGTACATGCGATCGCCCTTCACATACAGGTTGTGATCGATCGCGTGCGTGGGGCCGATGTGTTCCTTCACCATGATCGGCTGTTCGAGGTCCGCAACGTCGAACACCATCGTGCGCGTGCCTTCAGCGGAGCGTCCGAGGTTGGCAGATTCGTCGAGCTCGTCGTTGAGATACCAGTGCCGTTGGTCATCGGTGAACCAACCCTGGTGCGTGTAGCCCGGCGTCGGATAGTCCGCATGCGAGAGCACCTTCACGTTCTTCTTGTCGGTGACATCCTGAATGGAGACGGTCGTCTCGTTCGACGCCATGCAGATCTCATGGCCCGTGTACCGCTTGTCCGGCCCGTGATACATGACGCACTGGATGTCGTGCGTGTACCCGCCCTTGGCGCGACCTGTTCCCACGTCGGCAAAACATCCGGCGAACGTTGGTTTGAGTGGCACCTTCATGTCGATCATCAGCGAGCCGCCGCTGCACCGCTCACCACCGGAAGACGTGCCAACGGCATAGGCATATCCACTCGCCTCGTTGACCGCGATGTCGTGAATGCTTCCGGCGTCGAAGTGCGCGTCTTCAGTGAAGTGCTGCGGCTTTTTCACGTTGCGGAGCTTCGTCAGGTCGAAGATCTGAATGCCATGGTGATCGCCTGAACCGTCGGACACGATGAGCGCGTAGTTCTTGTACGTCTTGATCTCGCGCCAGCTCGACGCATTCGCTCCTTTGGTGCGCGGCAGGTCGCCGAGATACCGCGGATGCGTCGGGTCGGTGACGTCGACGAATGCGGCCGCGTCAGTTCGGCCGATGATGGAGATGTCATGCCCCGTGACGGGATCGGTCCAACCCCAGCTTCCGCTGAGATTCACACCACGCTTGCCGCCCACGGCCGAGATTGGCATGAACGACAGCAGTCCGGTGTTGCCGCATTCGAATGCGGTAGCCATTCCGTTTTCACAATGCACTTCCTTGCCGAGCACCGCGGGAAACCGTTCCTGTGGCGGCGGCATGATCAGGCTCTTGAGATTCCAGTCACCGCCCTTGGCCTTGCTCAGAAAGCCAACCGTTCCCCCGCCGCCGCCATCGCCCGGCATGCCCACGATCGCGGAATTGCCGCTGACGGCGAACGACGCTGACCAGAGCGCGCCGGGTTCGAGCGAGTCGACGCCGAGCTTCGTCATGCCGCCCCAGGCGCCATCCTTGTTCGCATGCGCTCGGTAGATCCGTCCCGAGCCGTCGCTGCCTGGTGCGCCGATCCAGAGTTCGTCGCCGACAACGCCAATCGCTGATCCGAACGCAACATTACCGAAGTCGAATGGCGCGAGGGTGCCGATCATCCGCCATGAACCGAACGATGCGCGTTCATAGGTAATGACGATACCGGCGCCGAGGCCGATGTTTGCACCGCCACGCCCACCGCCGGCAGCCAAGCCACCTGCACGGCCGCTCGGCGCAAGCGCTGCAAGCCGGGCCACGATGGAATCACGCGCCGCACCCGCCGAGCTGCTCGCGAGCTGAATGAGCAGCGAGTCGCGCGTGGGGTTGGGCAGCGTCGTCGGCGTGAAGTTCGTGCCGGGTGCGCCGACGATGACCTGATCTCCCTTCACGGCGACCGCGCCACCGAAGAGCGAGTTGTCCGGGAGATTCTGCGGCGCAACCTGTTCGGTCTCCTGCATCCACCGCCCCGACGCGTCGCGACGGAATACGTAGACCGCGCCCTTGAGCTTTCTCGCCGGCGCGCCAATCGCGACACGGTCCCTATCGATGGCGATTGCAGATCCGAACCGATCACCGGTGACGAGCCCCTGCGCAGGCAAGGCGCCGCCACCGGACCAGTTTCCATCTTTGCCGCGCTGGAAGACGTACACGGCACCGCCATTCGTCTCGCCGGGCGCGCCAACGAGGACCAGATCGCCAAGCACAGCGAGCGCCGCGCCGAATTGTGCGCCGCCAGTTCGCGTGGCCGAAAGATTGCCGGCGGACGTCCACTTCATGTCCGCGCCGCGCTTGAACAATTGCACCGACCCCACTGCGGTATCGACCGGAGCGGGGCCTGCAGGCTGCGGCGCCCCGCGGCCGCCTCGTCCTACCGGAGCCGTCGGCGGCGGACTCACTTGCCCGACGAGCAATGTTGTTCCCTCGGCCGCGAGCGCCGAGCCGAATCCATCACCGCCGACCGATGCGGCGGAGACGAGTTGGCCCGCTTCCTTCCAACCAGCCGCGCTCTGTCGGTAGATATGAACGAGACCGGGGGCCGGCGGCCCTCCGCCCCGCCCACCGCGTCCGCCAACGACGACGTTCGGTTCCCCGACGAATGCGAACTCGCCGGCGATGGCGACGGCGCGGCCGTACGCCCGGTATGCTGCCGTCTCCGAGCGCGAAACGGTCGGAGCGGACAACGCGGCGGCGAATCCGCTGCCGGCAAGTAGAATGACGATGTGTTTGGGTAGGCTCACGACATGCCTCGTACGGTGGGGTGAACAGACGACAGATAATAGCCGTGTCCGCCGTCACGCGTTACCCCTCTGCGCCGACCTTCGCTACAGGTATCTCGCTCGAATAATTGATACGTGATGAGTCACGTGTCCGGCCACCATGTACGCGAGTGCACGCACGGAGCAGGGGTTGCCGCTCGCGACCCCGCTGCGCGACCACGCATCGACAGGCAGCGAGCGGAAGAAGGAAATGCTGGCGAGCCGGATGTTGGAAAACTCCTCGATGAGTTCGTTCCATGAGCGACTGTCAGCGCCGGCAGCCGCATTCGCCACGTTCTGATCGAAGCTCGGCAGTGCCGACTCGAAGCCGCGAGCAAACCAGAATGCACGGAAGGTGAACAGTCGCTCACAGTCGCTGAGATGATTGAGGACTTCCCGGATACTCCACTTGTCAGGAGCGTACCGAGAAAGCGACTGCGCTTCGGAAATCCCGCGAAGGAATCCCGTCGTCGCCTTCAACTGCTCTGCCAGCACATCGCGAATGTCTCCCGGCGCAACTTGGTCGATGTACTCGAAGTAGTACGCCGCTGCCTCGGATCGTTCAGGCCGTGCAATGGTCGTCATTTGGCTGTCCATGAGCTATCGGTCGTATCTGCATCCATCCAGATGCCGCCGCGGAGGTCGATTGACTTGACCCGCTTCCTCGCAGCGAAAGTCACCGCGGCGTTCCTGCTGTCGCGCAGCCAGATCGCCGACGACTGATGCACTGTCTCCGTCGTGCCATCCGCGTAATTGACCACGACATCAACCGGTGCGGGCATTCCGCCGACATTTGCGATCGTGAGCGCATAGCCGTTCACCACCTTGTGCACGGACGTCAGCGCGAGATCGATGTAGCTGTTCTCGAAATACCAACTCCGCCAGAACCAATTCAGGTCCTTCCCACTCACATCGTTGAACGTGTTGAAGAAATCCCAGGGGGTGGGGTGCTTTCCGTGCCAACGACTCATGTATTCGTGGAGGCATTTTCGGAACAGTGCGTCACCCAGCATGTCCTTCATCGCGAGATAGCCGAGCGCCGCCTTCCCATACGCGCTATTTCCATACGCCGCGTCCCGGAGACCGTCGGCCGGCGTGATGATCGGCAGATCCTGAAGCGGAGAGGGATCATTGATCCACCCGCTGACACGAAACTGCTTGAAGAACTCGACGGCGCGATCGTGGCCGAGATCGGCGCTACCGATGAGAAACTCGAAGGCAGTCGCCCAGCCTTCATCCATGAACGCGTAGCGGCTCTCGTTGATGCCCATGTAGAAGGGCATGTAGGTGTGCGCGATCTCGTGTTCCGCGACGAAGCGCGAGAAGACCGTATCCGCGTACGCTTCATCGTTCGCCATCATGGGATACTCCATGCCGGCAAAACCCTGGAAGACCGTCGTCTTTTCGTAGGGGTAGGGCACCCCAGGCCAGTTGTGCGAGAGCCAGTCGAGCGCGTGACGACCGAAACGCACCATGTGATGATAGTCCGCCGCCGTGTCATTGAACGCCGCCTGCACACTCGCTCGCCGGTGCGTTGCGTCGTCGACCACGACGCTGCCGGCATCCCACACGTAGTGATCGCTTACACCGAACGTCATGTCCGGGATGTTCGTCGCCGTGAAATGCCACGTGTTGGTGGCGTTCTGCCGGGTGACTGACTTCGACGCGAGCTCCTGTCTCGTCGCGACGTGGATTGTGGTGTCCGAGCTCAACGAGCTCTGGAATCTCCGCAGTGGCTCCGGCTGGAGGACACTTTCGGGCTCCTGCAACGTGCCAGTGCCCCACACGACGAAGTTCGCGGGCACCTTGATCGAGACATCGTAGTCGTTGAAATCGCTATAGAACTCCTGTTGGTCGACGAACGGCATCGTGTCCCAGCCATTGTAGTCGTCGTAGACCGCGATCCGTGGATAGAAGTACGCGAGAAACATCGTCGTCGAGTCGATCATGCCTTCGCGATTACTCTCGCGTGACGCGTCGTAGTGCCACTGGAATGCGAGGCGAACCGAGTCTCGCGGGCCCAGCGCCGAGGGGAGCGTCACGCGTTGTACGGTCGTGGTGCCCTCGTTGCCTGGCCACCGCGTGGGTTGCCCATTCACGGAGAAGGCATCGATCTGCGTGCCGTCGGTGATGTAATCCGAGGATGCCGCGCCACCGCGTGCCGCGCCGGCCTTGTGAATATTCACGAACAGGCGAACGACGAGACTCTTGAGCGTATCAGGGCTGTTGTTCCAGTAGGTGATTTGCTCGCTGCCTCGCACCGTTCGCGCGGGCGGCGCGGCGTTGACCTCGATCGCATATCGCGCGCGATTCTGCCAGTATTTTGCACCGGGGCGTCCGTCGGGCGATCGCGTGCCCTTCTTGAACGCTGTCGTGACCGCGCGGGGCATGTAGAGCGGGTCGGCCGCTCGCTGGGGCATCAGTGGCAGCGCGACGGCGGCGAGAAGGGCGGACTTGATCGCGATGGTCTTGATCAGCATGGGTGCTCCCGGTGGTGTCCTGCGTATCTTGAGTCGTGTTCGGTCAATATGGAAGCTGGCGGAGGGTGGCGCCGCTCGCCCTGGCGGTTGGTTCGGCATGCGCATACCGGCCCGCGTCAGATCCCAATACAACGCTGTCGTTTGGCGCTCCCGAGCGTGTTCGCATCGTTGGGTACGATGACGATGCCATGGAGCCGTTTCTCTCGCGCGATGGCAAGTACCTCCTCTTCAACAACCTCAACGAACCGTCGGTCAACACGGATCTTCACTTTGCCGAGCGTGTCGACGACGTGACGTTTCAGTATCGCGGGCGGCTCGACGGCGCGAACACAGTGGCCTTGGAGGGAGTTCCGACGATGGACCGCGCGGGAACGATCTATTTCGTCTCCCCGCGCAGCTATGCGCAAAGCCGTTCGACGATCTATCGCGGCAGCTTCGACGCAGGACGCGTGACCACCGTCGAGCTCGTACCAGGTATCTCCAGAAACCAGCTCGGCAGGGTGAACTTCGACGTCGACGTCAGTCCCGACGGGAACACGCTGTATTTCGTGGACGGGCTGTTCGGCAATGGCGGGCCGCCAAAGGAAGCCAAGCTGGTGATTGCCGAACGCGTCGGTCAGCAGTTTCGGCGGAAGGCGAACAGCGACGCGCTTCTGCGCAACGTCAACACGAGTCTGCTTCAGTACGCAGCCTGCATTTCGGCGGATGGGCTGTCGCTGTATTTCAACCGAACGCGCGTTGGGCTGTTCGGGGGTACGGCGATTTTTCTCGCGACCCGGCCGGACACATCGTCGCCCTTCGGCGTGCCGAAGCGCATTGCGGCGATCACGGGCTTTGTCGAGGGGGCAACGCTTTCGCCCGATGAGCGATCGGTCTACTACCACAAGAAGGACGGTACTCGCTTTGTACTTTATCGCGTCGTCAAGCATTGAGCCGTGAAATCACGTAGACGCGTTTCGCGCCTGCCCTCGAGGAGCGCAAGCGACGAAGGGCTCCGACGATATCACGAGCGGAGCAATGCTCTGTGGCGGGGGTATCCAAAATGGGGTATCTTCAGACTGCCTCCACCACCCAACCAAGGTTTCGTCATGTCAACGTCCGTCGCTTTTCGCGCAACGATGCTCGCAAGTGTCATGGCGCTCGTCGCGCTCGCACCGTCCGCCGCTCAGACCCAAGCTGGCCAGGCTGCTCCTCCGCCGCCCGCGCCGGCCACCCCAGCCGTCGGCGATGCCGCGCCTGATTTCACCGCGACGGCAACTGATTCCACAGGCAAGACGATCCCGGTTTCGCTCGCGTCAATGCGCGGCAAGGTCGTTGTCATCGCGTTCTACCCGGCAGACCGCACGAGCGGTTGCACGGCCGAGCTGACCAAGTTTCGTGACGAGTACAAGACGCTCTTTGGCGATGGCGTTGCTGTTCTCCCCACGTCGATCGACAGTGTGGCCTCGCACGCCAGCTGGGCAAGGGATGCACATTTCCCGTTCGCGATGATTGCCGACACCAAGGGTGATGTCGCCGTGAAGTACGGCGCGCAGCGTGCGCCGGGCAGGGCATTCAGCCGTTCGACCTACGTCATCGGTAAGGACGGCAAGATCGTCTACGCCGAACCCCGCTTCAATGCGTTGGCGCAGGATGGGTATGACAAGCTCGCGGCTGCGATCAAGCAGGCGAAGGGTACCTGATTTGGTCGATTGAGGAGCGGATCTAACTGATGCACCTGAACCAGCCGGATTGAACTGCTTTTTACGGGTTTCAATCCGGCTGTTTTCGTCACGTGGGCGCACCCCTTCGCCACCATCAGTACCCCGCCGCGTACCCATCCTTTCTCGGATCCGATCCCGCCGCGTAGCCCTTCGTGAGACGGATGATCGCCTGTGCACCACCGAATTGGGTTCGCAGTCCATCCGTGGGCTGGTGACCGCGCGCTGACAGTGCCGCGCGAACGGCATCCGTAAACGGCGGCTCTAACTCAACGCGAAAGCCATCGGTATGTCGGAAGCGCGCCGCATCGATGGCCTGCTGGATGTCCATGCCGAACACGATGTGGTTGATGAGCATCTGCGCGTGTCCCTGTGCCTGCATACCGCCACCCATCAGCCCGAAGCTCATGTACGGGGTATCGGTGCTTCCATCGGCCTTCGGCACGGCGCCAGGCTTTGTCACGAATCCTGGAATGAGCGTGTGGAATGGCCGCTTGCCCGGCGCGACCGTATTCGGCAGGCCCGGCTCCAACGAGAAGGCATTTCCGCGATTGTGGAGAACGAAGCCCGTTCCCGGTACGACGATGCCCGAACCAAAGTGGTCGTAAATGCTGTTGATGAACGAGACCATGTTGCCGGCATTGTCAGCCGCGGTGAGGTAGATCGTCTCGCTCGCCGTACGCGCGGAACCAGGATCGACGCGCTGCTGTGCCCGCGCGGTATCGAGGTGTGACCGCCGCTCGTTGATGTAGTCGTCGGTGAGTAGCCGGTCCGGCGGTACGGTGAGATGATCGGGGTCTCCGACGTACTTCGCGAGGTCCGCGTACGCGAGCTTCTTCGCTTCGATCAGGTAGTGGAGGTACTGCGGGCTATTGTGACCCATGGACTTGAGATCGTACGGCTCCAGGATCTTGAGCATTTCCAGCACACCGACGCCCTGATTGTTCGGCGGCATCTCCCAGATGCGGTATCCCTTGAACATCACCGAAATCGGCGTGACCCACTCGGGCTTGTTCGCCTTGAAATCCGCGAGGGTGAGGAACCCGTTGAGCGATTGTGAGTGCTTCACGATGCGCTGGCCCAGCGCGCCCCCGTACAGCACGCCGATCCCACCTTTCGCGATCTCGCGCAGCGTCCGCGCGTAGTCGGGGTTGGTGAACCACTCGCCGGGCTCCATGGGATGCCCGTTCGGCATGTAGGTCGCCTTCGTCGCCGGATCGCTCCCAAGCAAGCGCTCCTCGCTCTTCCATTCGTCCGAGATGATCGGTGTGACCGGGAACCCCTCCTCCGCATACCGGATGGCGGGCGCGATCGCCTGCGCGAGTGTCATCGTGCCGTACTTCCTGAGCAGGGCGTCCCACCCCGCGAGCGCACCGGGCACAGTGACGGTTTCGATACCGCGCGCTGGCATACGCTGTCGCCCGCGTTTCAACAATTCTTCGCGCGTACTCAGCGCTCCGGCGCGCCCGCTCGCGTTGAGCGCGACGAGCCGGTGTTCTTTCGCGATCCACACCATCGCGAACATGTCGCCGCCGATGCCGGTCATCATCGGTTCGGTGACGGTGAGCACGGCTGCAGCCGTGACCGCAGCATCGATGGCGTTGCCCCCGCTGCGCAGCACCGCCAGTCCCGCTTCGCTCGCAAGTGGCTGGCTCGTCGAGACGATGCCGTGTGGCGCGTAGACGACGGACCGGCCCGCAAGAGAAAGCGGACGCTGAGCAGAACTCGTCGTTGCGACGAGCATCGAGAGCGACGTGGCAGCGACAGTGACGAAACGCATGATGCTTCCCCTCAGCAGGTGATCGACGCACGAAAATAGTGTCGTGGCGACCCTCTCCGCGAGTTCGTGGAAGAGAAGCGCGGGTACGGCTACCTCCCGAGCCAGTAGTTGACCTTCACGAGGAAGATGTTCACCGGCCGATCGCGGAAGATCTCACTCGACTGATTGCGCAGGTCGAACTGGCCCACCGCGTCGAAGCCATTGCGCTCCTGCGTCCACACGAAGAACACCGTCGATCCCGGCCGATACTGCCACCGAAGCACCGCGTTGCCGCGGAGCGACCGAACCGTAAAGTCCGGATCGTCGATCGAGAATGAGGCAGCGGGCCCACTGCCATCGGGGTCCACGGTGTAGCGTCTGGTCGCGGATGCATACGCGATCGACCCGACATCGAGCCCATAGATCTGCTTGTCGACGCTGCGTGGCCGCGCGAACTGCCGAAATTGCGAGTAGGCGCCGCTGGCGACGAATGGCTGCGCGAAGAGCTCGAGCGTCAAGTCAGGAGTGAATGTCCAGTTCACGCGAGTGTCGATCGAGACGGTCTTCTGCTTCAGGTAGGCGAACACGTAACGCGTGCCGCCAAAGGCGGGAACGGTGGCGTCCGCGACGGACCGAACGTACTGCGCGGCGTCGTCATCGTCATTGTAGCTCGGAGCAATGCTGACGAACACATTCGTCGCCGGCTTGATGGCAATGCTGGGATTGATCCGCCATGTGTTGGTCAGCGAGTTGATCCCGTGACCGTAATCCAGCCGCATGCTCAGCACCGTCGTCTTTCGATTGTCCGTCGAGACGTTGCTGGAGTAATAGTCGTAGCCCGTGCGCATCACCACCGGGCCCCCGCGCGTGATGGTTTCGTCGAGCGAGGAGGGATGGTGGATGTAGAAGGTGTTCACCCCCCAGTAGTTCTTGAGGTTCGAGAAGATGCCATAGTGTTCTTCTTCATCGTTGACGTCGCCGTCATAGTTGTACTGCCGCTGCGCACCCGCGGTGATGTTGAGATAGCGGAACGGTCCCATTGGTGTCGTCCACTGCCGCACGACGTTGGCCAACATCCATTTGTAGTCGGCACGGTTGAGGAAGGCGATGTCATTTACCTCGAAGCCGGGACTCCTCCAGTTCTGTGCCGTTTCCCAGAGCCAATCGCCATTGTCCTTTCCGAGCCGCGCGTACAGGCCGTATCCGCGCAGGCTGTTTCGGGTCTGGTCGTAGCGCGTGTCGAAGAGACCATCGCTGGTCTGGTGACGGTCAATGCGCTGGAAGTACCGCGCGCTCGATTGCTGCGTCGCCGCCATCGCCGAGTCGGATCCGCCGACATCCGACAGTGCGACGCTGGCGAGCACGGAGTAGTCTCGCTTGCTCCACGCATGCTCCATGTCGAAGCCGATGACATTGGCGTGGCTACGAAGCCGGTTCACGAGCAACGAGTCCTCGAGCTTTCGCGTGGTGGACGTCAGGATCGCACCGAAGGTCGTCGCACCGTCGCGGAAGTCTCGGCGCACGCGGCCCACGAAGTAGTTGCTGAGCGGCTCGACCTCCTGTGTGAGCGTGGGCGACGTTGCGGTGGCGCCCGTGCGATAGCGCGCCGCTTCGCGGTTGGTGACGGCATCGAGGATACCGACGGTAAACCCATTGGCTCGACCGGTGACCTTTCCGGCACCGAGGATCTGGGTGTTCTCGGGGAGATCCGCGAACGAGGCGCGACTATCGACGAGGCCGTTGAGCTGCGGTGCGCGACCGATGCGTCGCGTGTAGAACAGGTCGAGGCTCGAGACGTTGTCGCAGAAGAAGCAATTGAAGTTGCCGAAGCTGAACGCCTGGCGTCCGGCAACGAAGAAGGGGCGCTTCTCGCTGAAGAATGTCTCGAACGCGCTGAGGTTCACTGTTGCTGGATCGACCTCCACCTGTCCGAAGTCCGGATTGACGGTCGCGTCGAGGGTGAGGTTCGACGTCAGCAACACCTTTGCGTCGCCTCCCCACCGAACGATTCCGTTCGCGCTCTTGTGGAACGGGTCGAACGGATCGGCGTACTTGTATTGCTGACGAAAAATCGCGTACGGCAGCAGTTCGATTTGCCGCGTGCGGCCGGCAAACTGTAATCCCTCGAGGTGACCGAAATACGGCGGGCCGCCGGCTTCGTTCCGCTTCCAGAATGACCACATGTCCTGTTCGTTGAGCCGGTCGACGTAGCGCCAGAGTTGCATCCCCCACGTCTGGATCGAATCACGCGAGAAGCGGAGCTGTGACAACGGGATGCGCATCTCGGCGGTCCAGCCGAGGGAGTCGATCTGTGCGGACGCTTCCCAGATGGGGTCGAAGGAGTTGTCGTTGTTGAAGTGCTCACCCTTCACGCCTGCAGGATTGACCTCGAACCACACCCGATCGAGGTGATTGTGATAGGGGTCGAGCACGATGGCGATCTTGTCCGTCGTCAACTGATCGCCGTTCAGCAGCTGATCGCGCCGTGCGAGCGGGGCACGTACACCCGTTCGTCCGAGCGAGTCGAACATGCGCGCACCGATGTAGATCGCGTCGTTGTCGTACAGGACCCGCACCTCGGTACGCTGAGTGGCCGGCGCTGCTTCGTTCGGCTGTGTCTGGGTGAATTGTGTGATCAGTTTTGCGCCTTGCCACCCTGCGTCATCGAGCTTCCCGTCAATGAGGATTGCTCCGTTCCGAGGCGACGCGGACGCCGAGGGCGCCGCTGTTGGATGCACAGAGGCCGATGTATTCTGGGCGAGAATCGTTTCGGGCGCGCAGACCGCGGCGACGATGAGAAGGGGAAGCCAGAAGCGGGGCATGCGAGGGACGGGATTGTGGGTGATTCCCGCTCCTGCCGTCGGAGCGATGTCCGACTACTACGCCTGTAGATCTGGAAGGTTTCAGCGGTTCCGTCGGTGGAGTGTCAGGATTGTGCAAACCGGTCTGACGGTCGCTGCGAGGCGATGAGCGGGCTTGCGGTGTCCAACCCACACTGGCCAAGCTACTTCGGTCAAATACACTACCGGAGATGGACATGAGCTTCGCGCCCCCCATTACCGTCTCCAGCCGCACCGCCACCGAGCCCCGCCCGAAGGATGATGAGCTCGATCTTTTTGGACTGACGCATCCGGGACTCGTTCGCTCCGACAACGAGGACCAATTCCTTCTCTGCACGGTGCACCCGCAGGTCGTGGTGCACGCAACCAGCCTGCCGGACGCCGCCGACTTGGCGCAGCGAGGTCAGCGCGTCGCCACCATCATGCTCGTTGCCGACGGCGTCGGCGGAAGTGCGGCTGGCAAGCGCGCGAGCCGGATTGCGACGGAAGCCGTGACCCGGTATGTGGCGTCATCCCTTCGCTGCTACCACACCGATATCAACGTCTCCGACGGCGAATTCGAGGAGACATTGCGGGCCGCGGCAATCGACGCCCACGAGCTCGTCCGCAACGAAGCAGCGACTGTGCCTGGTGAACGCGGGATGGCCACGACGCTGTCACTCGGCATCGTGGTATGGCCATGGCTGTACGTCATGCAGGTGGGTGACAGCCGCTGCTACCTGTACCAGCGCGGCGTCCTCCGTCAGTTGACGCGGGACCAAACTTTCGCGCAGGACCTCGTCGAGCAGGGTGTTTTCACGCGGGAAGACGCGAAGATGTCCCCGCTCAACAACGTGCTCTCGAGTGCCATTGGCGCGACGGAAGCGCAACCCGTCGTGACGCGCGTCGACGTCCGGGAGCGCGGTTCCGTGATCCTCGTGTGCACGGATGGCGTGACCAAGCATGTGACCGATGTGGAAATCGGTGAGCATCTGGGCGCCATGGAGTCTGCTGAGCAGGTCTCGCGCGCGCTGCTGCAGCTGGCGCTCGAACGTGGTGGCACCGACAACATTACGCTCGTCGTGGGTCGCGCACTCAAGACGGTGCCCTAGACGCAATACTGTTCAGCTAGGCGCTGTACAAAGCAAAAGCTTTACCGCAACCGCACAAAGCAAAAGCTTCACCGCAGAGGACGCAGAGGCCATGCGCACCCAGAGCAACCTACGATGCGCCGGACCGCAGAGGTCGCTGAGGACTACGAGAACAGAACCAAACCAAACCCCCCACCGCCGTTCCGCAGTCCTTTGCGCCCCTCTGCGGTCCGGCGCATTGACGAAGGCACGGAAGGCCGAACCTCTGCGTCCTCTGCGGTAAGCTTTGCTCTTGCTGTTCGGCAAGCGACAATCGAGAGCAAACCCGAGGCACCTCGTACTCCGGCGGCAAGTGCAGATCCCTCGACTCCGCTCGGGATGACAGCGCTAACTGAACCGTATTGGTCCTAGCCTTCGATGCGCGCCATTCGCGCATTCAGCTGCACTGTGCCAACGAAGGTTCCGGCATCTGTGACGCGCAGCAACGTGGACGGGCCCGTCGCGATGTCGCGATGTGACGCGACGTCGTGCGCGCTCACCTCCAGCACATAGCTGCCCGCGGGAACGTTCGCCTGAAACTCCGCCGTGACGGCGAACGGTCCAGGCACGCTGAGGTCGACGCCGAGTCGCCGGGTGCCGGAGGTGAAGAGCACATTTCCGCTCTGGAGCGAGCGAAACCGCAGGTGGATCGGCTCGACGTCGGAGGGCAAGGATTCCGAGAGGCGACCATCGATCCGCACCGCGAAGTGCCCGCCTGACTGAACGACGCCGCCGCCGATCAAGGTGGCACGATCCAGGTGAACGACGCCCGTACTCGACACGACTTTGGCCGCGTCATGATTCGATACATATGCCGCCACGACGTCGTCGGGAGTGCCACGCGCGGCAACCTCGCCCCGGTTGAGCAGAATCGCGTCCGTGCAGAGTTCGGCGATGCGATCGAGTTGATGGGAGACGATGACAACCGGAATGCCGCTGCGCGCCAGGTCGCGAATGCGACCGAAGGCGCGTTCCTGGAATGAGAGGTCGCCGACGGCCAAGACCTCATCGATGATCAGGACATCCGGTTCCATGTGCGCGGCAATGGAGAATCCGAGTCGGGCGTTCATTCCGCTCGAGTAGTGCTTCACCGGTGTCCCGATCGCATCGGCGATTCCGGCGAATTCGACGATCTCGTCGAACTTCCGCCTGATGTCCTCGAGGCGCATGCCCATGATCGCGCCCTGGAGAAAGACATTCTCTCCACCGGTGAGATCGCCATGAAAGCCCGCCGCCACTTCGATCAGGGTGCCCACGCGCCCACGTGCCTGGCAGGCCCCGCGTGTTGGTGCGAGGATGCGGGTGAGCAGCTTGAGCGTCGTGGACTTTCCGGATCCATTCGGTCCGATGATCCCCAGTGTCTCACCCGGCATGACCTCGAACGAGAGATCGCGGACGGCCCAGAAATCACCCTCGTGAAGCTCTGCCGGATTGCGCGGCGCCGCGAGATTTCGAACCATCGCGGGAATGAGATCGCGCAGGCTGTCGTGCAGCTGGCCGCGATGGAACTTCTTCCAGACGTGGTTGAAGACGATGCGCGATTCCTTCACGCGGATGCCGGCCTCATACCAGCTCGGCGAACCGCCGCTCCGAACGATGGAACCACACCGTGGCCGCCAGGAGCGCGACGATGCCCCAGAGCGCGCTGTACGCGAGGTACCAGGGAGTCCAAAACTGTACGCCCGTTGCGCTCGAAAGGGGCCGAAGAAGGTTGTGGTGCTGCACGACGCAGAGTCGCAGTCCCTCCAGCAGCGGGGAGACCGGATTCAGCATGATGATGCGCATGCCCCGCTCGCCGAGCATTGTGGCGTCGAGCAGGACGGGTGTGGTGAAGATGCCGAAGGTCAGGAAGACCTGGACGAGATATTTCACGTCCCGGAAAAAAATATTGGCGCAACTGAGAAAGAGTCCCGCGGCCACGGATTGAATCCAGAGGCCCAAGGCGAGGAGGGGAATCCAGAGCAATTGAAAGGAGGGCGTGATGCCGAGAAACGGGAAAACGGAAAAGATCAGCAGCGCGCCAATCGCCGTATCGGCCGTCTGGGTGAGCACGGCGCTCAGGGGCAGCACCTCGCGCGGAAAGTAGATCTTCGTCACGAGGGACTTGTTCGTGAGCAGGCTCGGCGTCGTCTGATTGAGGCATCCGACGACGAAGCTCCACGCCAATGCCTTGATGGCGAGTCCGACGACCTGCGCTTTGTCGATGCCGCGCCCCGCCGCCACGGAGAATGCGAGGCGGATGGCCAGCCCCGAGAGCACCACGAACATCGGCATGAGGAGCGCCCACGCAAAGCCGAAGATCGCCTGCTTGTAGCGAATGCGAATGTCGCGCAGCGTGAGTTGCTGGATGAGATCCCGGCTTCCCCGCAACTCCTCGATGACCTCGGCGAGATCGGTCCACGGGCTGCGTTTGCTCGCAACGACCGGCACGTCCGAGCTCGCCGAGAGATACGCGCCCCGAGGGGGCCGAGCGTCGCCCATCAACGCGTTGTCCTGGTGTCGTGTGCCAACAGTGGAACATCCTCCGACGGTTTCAGCCGAGATTCTCATCAGCATGCAATATGACCCGGCACTTGCTGCCACGCGATGGGCGCGGTTAGGCTCACTGCGTGATACTCCCGAGCACCTGGTCAACACGGCCCGCACCGCCCCTCGCCGACGGCGACGTGCATGTCTGGCGCATGCGCCTGTCGGGGGACTGGGGAGCGAAGGCGCCTGCGGTGCTCTCCGCGTCCGAACAGGAGCGAGCGAGTCGGTATCTTTCCGACGTGCATCGCCGCGCGTACATCCTGACGCGCATGCACGTGCGAGCGATACTTGGCCAGTATCTGGACGTCGCCGCGAACGAGATATCCTTCGGCGCGGGCCGCCACGGCAAGCCGTACCTCCATCGCGACGAGGGTGACCATCCGGTGCGCTTCAACCTTTCACATTCCGGCGATCTGGCGCTGCTGGCGGTGTCGCGTGAGAGAGAAGTGGGAGTGGACCTCGAGCGCTGGCGCGAGAATGTTGCCTTCGGAGAGCTTGCGACGCGTTTCTTTTCGTCGAGTGAACATTCTGCCTTGCACCAGCTGACGCACGACACGGATGCGCTCCTGGAAGCTTTCTACACCGTCTGGGCACGGAAAGAGGCGTACATCAAGGCCACAGGCGATGGCATTACTCGTGGACTCTCCACCTTCGACGTCTCGCATGACACGCACGGAACGCCACTGTTCGTGCGCGATCGGCGCGACCCATCGGCCACGACGCGCTGGACGATGATGACGCTTTCGGTCGCGCCGGGGTACTCGGCCGCGCTGGTCGTCGCGGCGCCGATCGGCGCCGTTACGCTCATCGACGCGGTGGAGCCGTGACACACGAGTACATCCTCGGAATTTCGGCCTATTATCACGACAGCGCCGCCTGCCTGCTCCGAGACGGCGCGATCATTGCCGCCGCACAGGAAGAGCGCTTCACTCGAAAGAAGGGTGACGAGCGCTTTCCGTCGAACGCCGTCGCGTACTGCCTTCGCGAGGCGGGCATCGCGATGCCCGACGTGAACTACGTGGGATTCTACGACAAACCGCTGCTCAAGTTCGAACGGATTCTCGAAACGTACCTCGCCGTCGCACCACGGGGCTTCAGGTCATTCCTGATGGCCGGTCCCATGTGGGTGAAAGAGAAGCTCTTCACGGACCGGGATCTTCGGAAATCTCTGGGGGGATACGACGGACTCCTGCTGTACGCCGAGCATCACGAGTCGCACGCCGCGAGCGCGTTCTTTCCCTCGCCCTTCGAGGAGGCCGCGATCCTGACCATCGATGGCGTCGGCGAGTGGGCGACGGCGGCGATGGGCGTCGGCAAAGGATCGGATCTTCAATTGTTGCGCGAGTTGCGGTGGCCGGATTCACTCGGGCTGTTGTACTCTGCGTTCACGTACTACACCGGCTTCAAGGTCAACTCCGGCGAGTACAAGGTCATGGGCCTCGCGCCGTACGGCGAGCCGAAGTACGTCGACCGCATCTATGAGCATCTGCTCGATGTGCGTGACGATGGCTCCTTCACGATGAACCAGACGTACTTCAACTACCTGAGCGGCCTCACGATGACGAGTGAGGCGTTCGACGAACTGTTTGGCGGTCCGCCGCGAACCCCGGAATCGGCGTTGACGCAACGCGACATGGATCTCGCCCGGTCCGTGCAGGTGGTGACCGAGGAGGTCACGATGCGCATGGCGCGAGCGCTCCACCGCGAGACGGGGCTGGAGAACCTGTGTCTCGCCGGTGGCGTCGCGCTGAACTGCGTTGCGAACGGGAGACTACTGCGAGAGGGCCCCTTCAAGCGCATCTGGATCCAGCCCGCTGCCGGCGACGCGGGCGGTGCCCTGGGCGTTGCGCAACTCATTCACCATCGGTATCGGGAGCAGCCGCGAGTCGCACTCGGTACACGCGATGCAATGAAAGGCTCGTATCTGGGTCCCGCGTTCAGCGACGACGAGATCGAGGGATATCTTCGAGAAGCGGGTGCAACCTACCGCCGTCTCGAACGCGACGACCTGCTTGCCGAGACCGCCCAGCACCTGGCTGACGAGAAGGTGATCGGCTGGCTCAACGGCCGAATGGAATTCGGGCCCCGATCCCTGGGCGCGCGCAGCATCCTCGGCGATCCTCGAAGTCCGCGCATGCAGGCGCAGATGAATCTCAAGATCAAGTTTCGTGAAAGCTTCCGGCCGTTCGCGCCGAGCGTGCTCCTGGAGCACGCGCAGGAGTATTTCGACCTCGAGTGCGAGTCACCCTACATGCTCCTCGTGGCACCGGTGAAGGAAGAGCGCCGAGTGCCGATGTCGGGTGCGGATGCAGGATTGTGGGGAATCGAACAGCTCAATCTCGTGCGCTCCGACATTCCAGCCGTCACGCACGTCGACTACTCGGCGCGTGTGCAGACGGTGAATCGCGAAACGAACCGAGATTACTACGATCTCATTGCTGCCTTTCGAGAACGAACTGGCTGCGCCGTGTTGGTGAACACATCGTTCAACGTGCGCGGTGAGCCAATCGTGTGCACGCCGGCAGACGCGTATCGATGCTTCATGCGGACGCACATCGATACGTTGGTGCTCGGTCCGTTCCTGCTGGAAAAGTCGCAACAACAACCATGGACAGAGGGCGACGCATGGCAGACGGAAATCCAACCCGACTGAGCGCGGCGGCCGGCCGGAAGTTCGGCACGACGGTCGGGGTGGCGTTCATCGCCATCGGGCTGTTGCTGGTCTGGCGCAGTCACCCGATTCGCGCCACGGTGGCGCTGTCGCTGGGCGCGTCGCTCGCCGTCGCCGGACTGCTCATACCGACGATGCTCGGCCCCGTCGAGCGCGCGTGGATGGGGTTCGCGCACGCGCTGTCGAAAGTGACGACGCCGATATTCATGAGCATCGTCTACTTCCTCGTCATGACGCCGATCGGCATCATCAGGCGGCGCGTGAGCCCGTCTCCGATTCTGCGGACTGCTCGAGACGCATCGCGATGGCAGGCGCACCCCGCGAGCGACGCGGTGCGTGAACGGATGGAACGACAGTTCTGACAATGAGGACCGGAATGGCACAACGCGGACTGATGGGCGAGCTGTGGGACTTCATGCGCGTGAGGAAGAAGTTCTGGCTGCTTCCAATTTTGATCATCCTGCTGCTCGTTGGTGCGCTGCTCGTGTTCGCGCAGGGGTCGGCACTCGCGCCGTTCATATACACAATTTTCTGAGGACACAATCTTCTGAGTGACGTACGAGGTACCTGGTACCGCGTATCCTGACTGGCATACTCGCCAAGAGGAGCCATCAGAAAGTGGGGTCACGACGAACGCCGTTCGCAACAGCAAACGGAATTCGGCGTCGCGTGGGTAGGCAGGGATTGTGTCGAGGGCTCCTCTTGGACTGAATGCCAGTCAGGGTACAGGGGCCCGGGTACCTCGTACGTCAGTGGTTGTACGAGGTACTGTCGTACGTCACTATTCAACGATATGTCCGACTCCACACCGACTCCTCGACGCCAGACCAGCATCTACCTCGACGGAGCACGTGGTGTTCTCCCACGTGTTCCCGTGGACGCCGAGCGGCTCGAGGCCGCGGCGCAGGCTGCGCTGTCTCGCGCCGCGTATTCGTACATCGCGGGTGGCGCGGGCATGGAGTCAACGATGCGATCCAACCGCGCGGCGTTCGACGCTCGGCGCATCGTGCCGCGCGTTCTCCGCGACGTCTCCGTGCGCGACACCAGCATCGAGTTGTTCGGACGACGACTCGCGTCGCCGCTGTTTCTTTCGCCGATCGGTGTGCTGGAGCTCATGCATCGCGATGCGGATGCCGCTGTTGCACGGGCGAGCGCTGCGCGTGCGATTCCCATGACGTTCTCCAATCAGGCGTCGGTTTCCATGGAGCAGTGCGCCGCCGAAATGGGCGCGTCGCCGCGCTGGTTCCAGCTGTACTGGAGCAAGGACGACGAACTCGTCGAGAGTCTCGTGCAGCGGGCCGAACGCTGTGGATGTGAAGCGATCATCATCACGCTCGATACCACGCTACTCGGCTGGAGGCCGCGCGATCTCGAGCTTGGCCATCTGCCGTTCATGCACGGAAAGGGGATTGCACAGTACACGAGCGACCCGGTGTTCATGCGAAAACTTGCGGAGCCGCTTCCGGGTCCAGCGCCCGCGCGCGGGAGGGTGACGCTCGCAGCGATTCAAACGGCGCTCGCAATGGCGCGCTCCGTTCCCGGGGGCACGTTTGCAAATCTGCGCGCGGGCATCGGCATGGCGGCGGTCCGCCGCTTCACGGCGACGTATTCGCGACCGTCGTTGACGTGGGACGCACTCCCGTTCCTCCGGCAGCGAACCAAGCTGCCCATCCTCCTGAAAGGCATTCTCCACCCGGACGACGCTCAGCGCGCCGTGGACGCTGGAATGAATGGGGTCATCGTTTCCAATCACGGCGGCCGCCAGGTTGACGGAAGCATCGCGTCGCTCGATGCGCTGCCATCGATTGTGGAGCGCATTGGCGGCGACGTGCCGGTCTTGCTCGACAGCGGTGTGCGTGGTGGGGCGGACGTGTTTCGCGCGCTTGCGCTGGGTGCGAGAGCGGTTGGCGTTGGTCGACCGTACGCATACGGGCTCGCGGTCGCGGGAGAGCAGGGTGTGGGCGACGTGCTCGACAATATTCTTGCCGAGTTCGAGCTGACGATGGCGCTGGCGGGATGCGCGTCGGTGTCGGAGATCGGAGGCGGTTCATTGGTGCTCTGAGTCAACCGCTGGCTTGGGCGCGGGCGCAGGCTAGGGCGTGTGCCTGGGCTCGCCGACAGGCCCGAGCCCGGGCCCGGGCGCGTGCCCGAGCCTGCAGGCCGGCCCAAGCCCACGCCCTGGTCCAAGCCCGCGCCCCAGCCCGCGTTTTTGAAGCCCGAGCTCGAGCCCGAGCCCTTACGCGAGCGCGACCAACAGGCACCCCGCAACGAGCAGCCCAACTCCGACCTGCTTCGGCGGCGCGAGATCCTCTCCGAGCAGCTTCCAGCCAAGCAGGACACCAATTCCGATGCTGAGCTGTCTAAGTGCCAGGACATAGCTCGATGTGCCGGACTTGAGCGCGATCAGGACCAGCCAGTACGACGTGGTGTTGAAGAACCCAACCTGGACGATCGGCCAACCATGAATTCGCCACTCCGCGCGGAGCGCGGGCATCGTGTGGCGCGTTCGAAGGAAGGCCGCGTAGAGAACGCCGACGATGACCGAATACGAATAGAAGTAGGCAAAGGCAGGAAGAATCTGGACGGAGCGTTTGTCCCAGACGGTATAGCTGGCGGTCGAGAGCGCCGCGAGGAGTGCGTAGGCAATGGACGGATGCCACAACATGCGACCAAGTCGCCGCACCGACGCGAGGTCGAACGCGGGAAGCCGAATGGTGACGATACCGGCCACGATGCACGCGATAGCAACCCATCCAATGAATGAGAGCCGCTCACCAAAAACGAGGAAGCCGAATGTCGGGAGGAAAATGAGTGTGCCGCCGCGAGCAACGGGATAGACGACGGAGAGGTCTCCCGTTTCGTAGGCCCGTCCCAACGCGACGTAGTTGGTGAGGGTGAGGAACGCGCCGATCGCGATGAGCGGCCAGGCGTGCAGCACATCGCGAAAGACAGGCGAGTACCAGATGATGAAGACCGGCGCGAACAGAAACACTTCCGCAACCTTGCTCAGCCCAATGAAGGTCGAGCCGCCCCCGCTTCGCTTGATGAGAAAATTCCAGTACGCGTGCGTCGCCGTCGAGGCGAGCACCAGGAGCACAGCCGTGAGTTCCATCGATTCTGGGTAGGGGCTTGGCAACCAAGGTAGCCTGCTGGGCGACCACCTTGCGAGAGTACCGATTGTCCGACAGCTTCGCGCTAAAGTACCGCACTTTCCGGAGAACCCACCGCATGCGACGAATTCACGGCTTTCTAACACTTATGGGCATCGCGCTACTTGCGACGCGCGCGTCCGCCCAACCCGCAATGCCCATTCACGACACGACGCTTGCGAACGGATTGCACGTCATCGTCATCGAGAATCACGCTGTGCCGCTCGTGACGGTCGAATTCAACGTGAAGAACGGCGCATATACGCAGACGCCGGAATACGAAGGGCTGGCGCATCTGTACGAGCATATGTTCTTCAAGGCCAACCGCACGATTACATCACAGGAGAAATATCTCCAGCGGCTGCGCCAGATCGGTGCGTCGTGGAACGGGACGACGTCGGACGAACGCGTGAACTATTTCCTCACGGTCGGCGTCGACAGCATGCGCCCAGCGCTCCAATTCATGGAGGACGCGATCCGCTATCCGTTGTTCGATCAGGCGGAGCTCGTGCGCGAGCGGCCGGTGGTCATCGGAGAATTCGATCGCAATGAAGCGAACCCGTATTTCCATCTCGGCCGCGGGATGGACACGATCCTGTGGACGCCGGCGTACTACTCGCACAAGAACACGATGGGCGACCGCACGGTCATCCTCGGCACGCCGCAGGAAAAGATGCGGGAGATCCAACGGCGGTACTATGTGCCGAACAATACCGCGATCATTCTCGCCGGCGACGTCACGTCCGCCCAGGGTTTTCGCATGGCCAACGAGGTCCTCGGCGACTGGCCACGTGGCGCGGATCCCTTCGCGACACCGATTCCGGATCCGCCGCCGCTCACGAAGACTCAGGCGGTCATCGTCACACAACCCGTGAATTCCGTCACGATTCAGATCGAACTGCAGGGCCCGAGTGTGACGAAAGACCCTGTGTCGACGTACGCCGCGGACGTGCTCAGCACGATCCTCGCGAAGCCGACGAGCGGATTCCAGAAACGTCTCGTCGACAGCGGGCTCTCCTTCGGCGCCGGCATCGGCTACTACACGCTCAGCCACGTCGGGCCCATCACACTCTTTCTCCAGACGTCACCGGACAAGATTCAAGATGCGCGGCGCGCCGCGCTCGACGAGATCGCGCGAATGACCGATTCGAACTACGTCACGCAGAAGGAACTGCTCGACGCACAGAAGGAACTCGGCATCAACGCGCTGTACGAACGCGAGGAGGCTACGAACTGGGCACACACCGTTGGTTTCTGGTGGTCCGTCGCGGGCCTGGACTACTACCGCAACTATGTGCCGAACATGCAGCGCGTCACCCGCGGTGATCTTGCACGCTATGCACAGAAGTACATGGCAGGCAAGCCGTATGTCGTGGGCGTGCTGATGAGCGAAGACACCAGGAAGAAAACCGGGCTCACCGCTGACGCACTCCTACCAAAGGCGATCGTACCATGAGACGCTGTCTTACGATATTCGCGCTCGCCGCGATGGCGCAGTCAGCCGCCGCACAGGCCACGCCGGCCATCGACGCGTTCGACGTCAGCGGAATACATGTCATCCACAAGCTGAATACGGCGAATGACGTCGTTGCCGTGCGACTCTTCCTGAAAGGCGGCTCGGCGGCGCTGACGCCGGCGATGGCCGGCATCGAGCAGATGATCGTTTCGACGGCAACGCTCGGTACGGCGAAGTATGACAAGGACCAGTTTTCAGCGCTGGCCACAGTGAACGGCGCCGCGATCGGCGGGGAGACGAGCACAGACTATACCGTGATGTCCCTGCGCGCCGTTCGACAGAACTGGAAGGACTCGTGGGAACTGTTTGCGCAGGCGGTTGCCCATCCCACTTTTCCGAAGGAGGAGATCGACCTCGCGCGCGGCCAGGCGGAGAATGGCCTGAAACAGCGCGTCGATGATCCAGATACCTTTCTCAACCTTCTAAGCGACAGCGTGTCGTTCGCGGGGCATCCCTTCCGCGTCGATCCGCAGGGCACGGCAACATCGGTCGCGAAGATGACGAGGGACGATCTCGCCCGCTGGCACAAACGACGGTTCACGAAGGCCAATCTGTTGATTGTCGCCGTCGGGAACGTGAGCCGGGAGGAGTTGTCGGCGCGAATCGCGGAGTCGTTTGGCGACTTGCCGGCTACGGGTGGGGAGGCGCGACCCGTCCCGGCGCTCCCGCCGAGCAAACCCTCGTTGACGATCGTGAAGCGCGACCTTCCGACGAACTACATCCAGGGCCTCTACGTCGCTCCGAACCGCGCGAGCAAGGATCTGCCCGCGCTTCAATTGGCGACGCGGGTGCTTGGCGACCGGCTGTTCGAGGAGGTCCGCACGAAGCGGAATCTCACCTATGCCGTTGGCGCCGGCGTTCGCTCAGGTCTCGTGGGTCGCGGTACCCTGTATGTGACGGCCGTTCAACCGGAGACCACGTTGAAGGTCATCCTGGCCGAGGTGCGGCGGATGCAGCATGAGCTCGTTCCCGTTGATCGACTCCATGAGACGCTGAACGAATATGTGACTGGTTACTGGATGAACCAGGAAACGAACATGGACCAGGCGCAGCAACTCGGAAACTGGGAGCTCGCCGGTGGCGGATGGCGCAATGCGCTGACGACGGTGGAACGAATGCGCGCTGTGACACCCGCGGACGTTCAGCGTGTGTCCGTGCGGTACATGAAGAATGCGCGCTTCGTGGTAATCGGTGACCCGAAAAAGATCGATCGAAAGTTGTTTACGTCCCTTTAGGAGATAGGAGACAGGGGACAGGGACCAGGGGACAGGAACGTCATGGGATTGCTCTTTCTGTCCCCTGTCCCCTGTCCCCTGTCCCCTAGCTCCTAATAGACTCTCTCCCCACCCACGTTGAGCGTGCCCTTCCCGACATGCAGTGTACCGACGAGCCCTTTGTTCGTGATGCGGAGCTTCAAGTCGCCGCGTCCGATGTTGGTCAAGAGACTCGCGGTGATGATGTCGCCTTCGACCTTCACGTTCTCGAGCAGCGCTTGCTGATCGTGCGTGATGAAGACCCCCGTGTAGCCATCACCTTTCTTCTCGACGACGAGATCGACGCGCTGCTCCGCGTGCCGAGCGCGAACGGTGAGGCTGAAGAGACCTGCCGCGTTCTTCGCATCGGCGTCGGTCGTGACCGCGGGCCGAGTCGGCGTGGAGGCATTCGCCACCGACGGTAGCGCAAGGATAGCGACGCTGAACAGCATCGGGGCAACGGAACGGAACACGGTGGGGATGCGCATCGGACGCCTCTCGAGAGAAGATGTGAGCCACTAGCGCGTCGCGCGAGATTGTGTGGGCGCGGCGACTGACGCTCTCTACGAGGGCAGTCCGATGCGAGTTTCACGCGTGCGTGTCAACGTTGCGGCGCTTTTACGCATGCAACGCTTTGTCGCGCCGTGGTGTCGAGCGGGGTTATGCGGGAGCGCTGGTGCGATAGATCGTGACGACGCTCTCGTCGAAGACGCGACGTTGCGCGCCCTTCGGCAGCTCGTGCGTGCGCGCGTGCTCCACAGCGAGCACCGGCGAGAACGAAAGCTTGAACCACGTCTCGATCAGGCGGTCGAGCATGCGCGACTCATACGGTGGGTCAGCGAACGTGATGGCGTAGCTGCCCAGCGACAATGCGCCGGCGAAGGGAAGCGCGTCGCGCTTGAAGATGCGCGTGCGCTTGGTCATGCGGAGCAGTGCGATGTTTGCCTTCAATGCATGCAGGCTCGACGGACGAATCTCCAGGAAGTCCGCGCTGCGTGCCCCGCGCGAAATGGCCTCGAGCCCAAGCGCCCCGGTGCCGGCGAAGAGGTCGAGCACCCGTGCATCCTTCAGGTCATCGGCAAGCATGTCGAGCATGCCGCCCCGCACGTGTTCTGCCGTCGGGCGCACGCGAGCATCGTTCGGCGACATCAAGTCACGGCCAGCGAACTTTCCGGAGATTATTCTCATGACTACAGTCTAGTCCTAAAATAAGCGAGTTGTGCGACCACGGCCTCTCGTCGGCCGCCGGAG
>JAZJZK010000003.1:0-64508 GCA_040389905.1 Gemmatimonadota bacterium
TCCGGTTCTTTTTGCTGCCTGCGGCAGCTACATCACGCTTGGGGTAGGTCTAGTGGCACGCCGGTCCCGGTATACGCGGTTCGCGGCGGCCTGCGCCAGTACCGCGAGTCGCGTCGAGCTGGGGCGCAGCCTGTGGTGTTTCCGGCCGTTGAATGACAGTATTGAGCCCGACGACTGATTCATTCACGCTATAGTGCCGGCACCCTCCGTGAGTCCTCGACATTCGACCCTGACCAGTTGCCGCTCTCGGCTCATATGCCCGGCAGCGCTCGCACTTGTCCTGGCTGGCGCAGCACACGCCCAGGGCGTGGTCATTATTGCCGCTGGAACGAGCCCACTCGTCCAGGTCGTGCCGAACAGCAAGGTGATCGTGCCCGTGATCGTGGACTTCTCCGCGGCGAGTGCGGGCATGAACCTCGCCTCGCTCTCGACGGGGATTGCGTGGAGCACCAGCCGTCTGACGCTCGACTCCATCAAGGCGGGTACCTTCGGCACCTTCTCGGCGAACACGAGCAACGCGGCGAGTGGCGGGGCGTCGTTCTCCATTTCCAACGCCAGCGGAGCGACGTCCTCCGTCGCGCTCTCGACGCTCTACTTTACCGCGTCCGCAACCAGCGGAGGCACCGAGGTCTCGCTCGCCCCCACGGCAGCCGCGAATGAATCGGGCGGCAGCATGCTGGCAAAAATCTGGACACGCGCGCTCGCCGTCTGCGTTGCACCGACTGGCCTGTGGGCTGACGTGAATGACGACGGAGCGGCCAACATCATCGATGCGCAACAAATCGCGCGTTTTACGGTTGGGCTCACGGTGCTGAACGACGCCGCGCTTCGTGCGAGGGGCGACGTCACGGGTGATGGGAACATCAACGTCATCGATGCCCAACAGGTCTCACGATCCACGGTGGGCTTGCCAGCGCCCGCGCGGATCGGCACGCCTGTGAGTGTGCCACCTACCGTCGCGTCGGTCGCCATGTCGCCGACCACACCGACGATCGCCGTCGGCGGGTCTACGCAACTGACCGCCGAACCGAGAGATGCCACGGCGGCCGCCCTGACGGGATGCGCGGCCGTCACCTGGACCAGCAGCGATATCACCAAGGCGACCGTGAGCCCCTCCGGCGTCGTGACCGGAATCTCGGCGGGCGCGCCCACGATCTCTGCGACGTCTGCCGGTCAAACGATCAGCACCACGGTATTCGTCACGGCTCCCGCCACCTGGACTGGTGCGACCAGCGCGTCGTGGACCACCGCGAGCAATTGGAACCCCGCGGTGGTACCGGCCACCACCGCTGCCGTGTTGGTCCCCGCCGGAACGCCCAATGCGCCCACGCTGCAGGCGACGACGTCAGTGGGGAACCTGACCATTGCCGGCGGTGCCACGCTCAATACCGGGACGTTCCAGTTGAATGTCGCCGGCGATGTCATTGCCACGGGCGGCAGTATCGCCGGAGCAGGGTCCGTGTATCTCTGCAGCGGCGCGCACCAGGTAGCGGGTAGCCTGGGTTCCGTCGTCACCGATTGTTCGGGAACGGTGAATCCGAGCGGCAGTGTCACCATCGCCCAATTGACGACGCAGGGCGGATCGGTGTTCAACGTTGGTACGGCCTCGGTTATGGTGAGCGGCAATCTGTCCGTGCTCTCGGGTTCGCGAATCAAGATGACGCAGGCGGCGGGATACCTGCGCGTGGATGGTCTTGCCAACTTCAATCCCGCCAATGATATCGGCGACAGCTACATGACGGATGGCACGCTGGAACTGCGCGGGAACCTTCAGGCGCTGAACAGTTGCTGTGGCCAGACGTTCCGCGCGGTGGGCAACCACCTCACGCGCTTCAATGGCAGTAGTGCCCAGTCCGTGAACTTTGCCTATACGAGCAACAACTCACAAAGCAGCTTCGGGCGCGTCGAGTTCATCGGCAACAACACGGTCACGCTGGTCAACGGGCTCCGCGCGTTCGGTTCGGTGTCGGTCACAGGGACCACGGCACTCACTGGTGGTACGCTGTACCACGGCGGGCTACTGACCACGGCGTCCGGCACAAGCCTCGCGGGGCTCGCGGCGACCGAGTTGATCACAGCGGGCACATCGTTTCCCGCCATTGGTGGCGCGCCGCCGGCAGAGGTTCGGCTCAACAGCGGTGCGGTGGTCACACTGGTGTCGAACACCGTCACGCTTGGAGCGGGCCTCGTACTGACGAACGGCACCACACTCGATCTGGAGGCCAAGTCATTGACGGTGACCGGGCGCCTGGGGATGTACTCCGGTTCTCGGATCAAGATGACGCAAGCCGCCGCCTACATGCGCGTCGACGGACTCGCGGACTTCAATCCATCGAACGACATCGGCGACACGTACATGACGGACGGCACGCTGGAGTTACGCGGCAATATGCAGTCGTTGAACAGCTGCTGCGGCCAGACGTTCCGGGCGGTGGGCAACCACCTCACGCGCTTCAATGGCACCGACGCGCAGTCCGTGAACCTCACCTACACGAGCAACAACTCACAAAGCAGCTTTGGGCGGGTGGAGTTCATCGGCAACAACACGGTCACGCTGGTGAATGGGCTCCGCGCGTTCGGTTCGGTGTCGGTTACGGGGACCACGGCACTGAATGGCGCTACGCTGTTTCACGGCGGGCCACTGACCACCGCGTCCGGCACGAGCCTCGCGGGGCTCGCGGCGACTGAGTTGATCACAGGAGGGACCTCGTTCCCGGAAATTGGCGGCTCGGTGCCCGCCGTGGTTCGGCTCAATAGCGGCGCGGTGGTCAAACTGGTATCGAACACCATCACGCTTGGAACGGGCCTCGTCCTGACGAACGGCACCACGCTGGACATGGAGGCCAAGTCGCTGACCGTGACTGGAAGCCTGGGCATGTACTCCGGTTCTCGGATCAAGATGACGCAAGCAGCCGCCTACATGCGCGTCGACGGGCTCGCGGACTTCAATCCAGCCAACGATATCGGCGACTCGTACATGACGGACGGCACGCTGGAGTTACGCGGCAATATGCAGTCGTTGAACAGCTGCTGCGGCCAGACGTTCCGGGCGGTGGGCAACCACCTCACGCGCTTCAATGGCACCGACGCGCAGTCCGTGAACTTCACTTATACGAGCAACAACGCACAAAGCAGCTTTGGGCGTGTCGAGTTCATCGGCAACAACACGGTCACGCTGGTCAACGGACTCCGCGCGTTCGGTTCGGTGTCCGTCACGGGGACCACGGCGCTCACCGGCACGACGTTGTATCATGGTGGGCCACTGACCACGGCGTCCGGCACGAGCCTCGCGGGGCTCGCGGCGACCGAGTTGATCACAGGAGGGACGTCGTTCCCGGAAATTGGCGGCTCGGTGCCCGCCGTGGTCCGGCTCAACAGCGGCGCGGTGGTCAAACTGGTGTCGAACACCATCACGCTTGGAACGGGCCTCGTGCTGACGAACGGCACCACGCTCGATCTGGAGGCTAAGTCGCTGACGGTGACCGGAGGCTTGGGCATGTATTCAGGCTCTCGGATCAAGATGACACAGGCTGCCGCCTACTTGCGCGTCGATGGGCTCGCGGATTTCAATCCAGCCAACGACATCGGCGACACGTACATGACGGACGGCACGCTGGAACTGCGCGGCAATATGCAGTCGTTGAACAGCTGCTGCGGCCAGACATTCCGCGCGGTCGGCAATCACCTCACGCGCTTCAATAGCAGTAGTGCGCAGTCCGTGAACCTCACCTACACGAGCAACAACGCACAAAGCAGCTTTGGGCGCGTCGAGTTCATCGGCAACAACACGGTCACGCTGGTAAATGGACTCCGCGCGTTCGGTACGGTGTCGGTTACGGGGACCACGGCGCTCATCGGCACCAGGCTGTATCATGGTCGCCAGCTCACCGCCGCCGCCGCGACCGATCTCTCCGGGCTCGCGGCCACCGAAATGATCTCGGGCGGCACAACCTTCCCGATCATTTCGGGAGCCCCACCGCAGCTGGTCACGCTTGGCAGCGGTGCGGTGGTAACGCTGCAAGCGAACACGGTGACGCTCTCATCGGCGCTGACGCTGACGAATGGCACGACGCTCGATCTCGAAGCCAAGTCGTTGACGGTGAGCGGAAATTTCGGGATGTACAGCGGCAGTCGCATCAAGATGACGCAGGCAGCGGCGTTCTTCCGCATCGACGGTCTCGCGGACTTCAACCCGGCCAATGATGTGGGCAACACATATCTGACCAACGGCGTGCTCGAATTCCGGGGCGACGTTCAGGCGTTGAACGCCTGTTGCGCACAGCCGTTCCGCGCCGTGGGTAATCACCTCGCACGCTTCAATGGCGGCGCGGCCCAATCCTTGAATTTCCTCTACGGCGGCAGCAGCACGCAGAGCGCATTCGCAAACGTGGAGATTGCCAATTCCAGCAGCGCCGGCTTCTCAGTCGCAAGCGGCATGTCGGTGCTCGGCAGCCTCGTCAACACCGGCAAGTTCTCCATCCCGGCGTCTCGCACCGTCACGGTCGCTGGGACTGTCACCTTGGGGGTAACGTCCACGACCACCAACCTTGGCACCTTCACCAAGGGAAGTTGCTCGGCGGCGCCGGGTGCGACGATTTCGGGCTTCAGCTGTCCGTAGATTCTGTCCTCGAAGACTGCTTCGCACGCGAGAGCAGCAGGTCGCGCTCGCGTGCATTCCGCGTGAGCGACGCGGCGCGCTCGAACTCAGCGCGCGCCTCGGCCAACCGGCCAAGCTTCTGAAGCAAGTCGCCGCGCACGCTCGGCAGCAGGTGATAATTCTTGAGCGCGCGCTCACTGGTGAGTGCATCAGCGATGCGAAGGCCTGCAGCCGGACCAAACGCCATGCCGTGTGACACGGCGCGGTTGAGCTCAACGATCGGCGACGGCGTCACACGTGCGAGCACGTCGTAGAGTGCCGCAATGCGCTTCCAGTCAGTTTCGTCCGCTCGGCGTGCGCGGGCATGACATGCGGCGATCGCCGCCTGGAGCGCATACGGTCCAAGTGAACCACCGAGCCCCTCGGCGCGGGCGAGCGCATCGAATCCTCGACGAATGAGCAGCTGGTCCCATCGCGACCGATCCTGCTCGAGCAGCAGTACGGGCGTTCCATCCGCTCGCACACGCGCGCGCGAACGCGACGCCTGGATCTCCATCAGCGCGACCAAGCCAAACACTTCCGCCTGATCCGGTACCAACCCCGTGAGAATCCGGCCGAGGCGCAGCGCATCCTCGCACAGTGCGGGGCGGAGCCAATCCTCGCCCGCAGTCGCCGAGTATCCCTCGTTGAAGATCAGGTAAAGGACCTGAAGTACCGACGCGAGTCGTGCCTCGAACTCAGCGCCGCGCGGAACCTCGAATGGGACACCAGCCTCCGCGAGCGTGCGCTTCGCACGCACGATGCGCTGCGCGATTGTCGGCTCAGGGACCAGGAATGCGCGTGCGATCTCGTCGGTTGTCAGGCCGCCAAGCAAGCGAAGGGTGAGGGCGACGCGCGCTTCCGTGGACAGCACTGGATGACACGATGTAAAGACGAGACGCAGCAGGTCGTCGCCGACGTGATCGTCGAGTGCCGCATCGAGGTCCGGCACGGCGCGCTCGAGTTGCGCTTCGAGCTCATACCCGATCACGTCGTGCTTCCGGTCGTGCAGCGCATTGCGCCGCATCAGATCGATGGCGCGGTGTTTCGCCGTTGCCATGAGCCATGCACCTGGATTATCCGGGACGCCTGTCTCCGGCCATTTTTCCAGCGCCGCCACGAGCGCGTCCTGTGCCAAATCCTCGGCAGCGCCCACATCTCGAGTCATGCGCGCGAGGCCGGCGATGAGCTTCGCCGATTCGATGCGCCACACGGCGTCGATCGCGCGGTGAACGTTGGTCGCGGTCATCGCACCAATCAGGCGAGCGCGCCGAGGCGAGGCAAGTGTTTAGGGGTTCGGCCTTCCGGCATATGCTTGACTCTGATAGCGGGAACGCCTACGCTGGCGGCGCATGGAAACCTCAGGACCGATGCCGTTGCGAGCGCTAAGAACCGCCATACTCTGCGTGCTGCTCGGGCGAGCCGCGCAGGGACAACCAGCGGTGACGACTCTCGCTGGACGAGTGCTCTCGGCGGACGGCGCGGTGCTGGCAGGGGCGAACGTGACGGCCAATGCGACGGACGCAGACTTTGCCACGCCAGCGTTTGCGCGCACCGACGCGCGCGGAATGTACCGCATCACGGTGGCGCGAAAAGCGGGAGCCTACGCCGTCGCCGCGCGGCTCGCCGGCTACGTCTCCGCCTTCACTCGCGTCACCGTCAGTGGGAGTGACACCCTTGTGCAGATCGCCGACCTGCGACTCGCGAGGAGCACGCAGGTGCTTCCAGAAGTTCGCACGGTCGCAACCCGGCCCATGGCTCCGCGGACGCAGGCGAGTCTCGCTCCCAGTCCCGGAGAGAACCGGGTTATCGTCGGCAGCGCTTCCGAAGCCCTGTCCGGCGACTTCACCGGTGATCTCCTCGCCGTGCTCGGAGGTATGCCCGGCCTCAATGCCGCCGCCGATGCGAACGGGCGTGTCTCCTATTCGCTGGCAGGACTTGGGAGTGAGCAAAACCGCATCACGATCAACGGCGCTGATCTCGTAGGCCCAACACCACGAGAGGGCGGCTACATACGGATATCGACGGCATCATACGATCCAGCCCGGGCAGCGAGTGCGATCAACACTGACTGGATTCTGACGGGTGCAAACTTCATCGAAGAGCGCCTTGCTCACCTGACGCTCGATACGCCGTCTTTACAGTGGACGACGCCCGTCGCCGACCAATTTGGGCGCCGTTCATCGAATGCCATCTTCAGCGGTGAGATGACGCACGCATTTCGTGAGCGCGCAACGCGAAAGAATCATCCGGCGCTTTCCTGGCCCACCTTCATCGAGACATCGTACCAGATCGCACGCAACGCGAGCGGCGTGACGACGTTGAACACCGCGAATCGTGCAACGCTCGACGCGTACGGCATCGACCGTGATTCAGTTGCTCGGCTGCTCACCACGCTCGACCGGCTCGGAATTCAATATCGCGGACACACCGTCAATCAGCGCGAAGGGATCAGCATCAGTGGCTATTCGCGCGTGGACCTGGCGGGGTTCGGTGGGGGTGCGCGGAGGGAGTCGCCCAATGGCGAGCGACTGGGAAACTCCAACGGCTTCGGCGCTGAACGAAACACATACCTGCTGCTTGGCGGAGACTGGAGTGACAGCCGCGGTCAATCGGTCGGCCCGGCAACTCTGTCGCTGTTCGCCGGCAACAGCCGCGCAAGCGGGGCGAGAATTCAAGGCTTCAATTCGTTCTACTTTCTCGGCGACAAAGTCCTGAATGAAACGCGTTCCGCGCTCGCGGTGCGGAGCAGCCAGTCCGCTCCAATTGCCGCGATTCCCGGTGCCACCATCTCGATCGCGTCCTCCCAGTCGAATGGTGGGCAACCGTTCACGAGCGGAGTGCAGGCTGCCGGCTCCGGTGGCGCGGAGTATCACGCTCGCACGTGGTCGTGGCAAACGGCGAATGAGACGCGTTGGGTCACCACGAATGGGCGGCACGAATTGAAGGTCGCCGGGGAGGTGATGCTCGATCGCACCGACCGAACGCGGAGCGCGTCGTATGGAAGCTTCGCATACAACTCACTTGCCGACTTCGCGGCGAATACGCCCGCGACCTTTTCTCGCAGTGTCACTCCAGCATCGACCGCGATCACCGGGGGACATGCCGTGCTGGCGCTTGGCGACGTCTATGCGCATCGCAAGAACCTGAATGTGCAATACGGTGTGCGAGCGGAGAGTCACAACTACCGTAGCGGAGCGACGGCGAATGGCATGCTCGATTCCATCTTCGGTCTCGGTGCCGGGCGCCTACCGAGTATCCGTTTCGTCGAGCCCATGGTTGGCGTCACGTGGGGGTATGGACGGCGGAATCCCCGGGGCTATGCCAGCGACGGACGCTCGGTGAGCGGCGGCATTCGTGACTATCGTGGCGTTCTGTCGCCTCAAAGCCTGGAGCTTCTCGCGGAGCAAACGGGCCAGTCCAACGCGGCGCAAAACGTGTACTGCGTCGGGTCCGCTGTGCCCGTTCCGGCGTGGTCAGCATACCAGGCATCTTCCTCGTCGATACCATCCCAGTGCGCGGATGGCTCGACAGGAACGGCATTCGCTCAAGCTGCACCGCCGGTTTCGCTGCTCATGCCCGGATACACCGTCGGGCACTCATGGCGGTCGAACCTTGCTTGGACGCGACCCCTGTCCTCCACGCTGAAAATGTCGCTCCAGGGGATGAGCGCGGTGAACACCAACCAGCCGTCGACCATCGACCTGAACTTCTCGGGCATTCAACGCTTCGCACTGTCGGAGGAAGGTGGGCGACCCGTATATGTCTCGCCAGGAAGTATCGTGGGATCAACGGGAGCCTTGTCTACGATCGACTCGCGCCGCTCGTCGGCGTTCGAGCGCGTGAACGCCCACACGGCGACGCTCCGCTCTCGGGCGCACTCGGTCACCGCAATAGTGTCCTATCAACCACGATTCTCATTCACGTCGTCGGGAATCAATTTGCCGTTCACCGTTTCGTATACGCTGAGCGATATACGCCGGGAGACGAATGGATTCTCGGGAACCACCGGGGGAGATCCCCGACTGACGAGCACTGGACCCGGCGAGTTCAACCGGCATGCGCTGCTCTTCTCGACCATCGTCCAAATTCCGGACATCGCCCGGGTCACCATTGGTTACCAGTTGCGCTCAGGGGTTGCCTTCACTCCGAGTGTAAGCCGAGACATCAATGGCGATGGGTTGGCGAATGATCGCGCGTTCGTTTTCAATCCCGCCAGCGCACCGGATACGGCGATCGCCTCGGGTGTGAGCCGACTGTTGAATTCATCCGACGGCGTGGCGAGTTGCCTTCGCGCTCAGCTGGGCTTCGTTGCAGCCGTGAATTCCTGCTCCGGCCCGTGGACGTCGTCGCTCAATGCACACGTTACACTGAATCCCGACCGTTTCGGGCTGCAGAATCGAGGCGCCGTTACGTTGCGGATGACCAATGTGCTTGCGGGCATTGACCAATGGTTGCATGGTCCGGGTGACATGCGCGGTTGGGGGCAGGTCGCGTACGCAGACCCAACACTGCTGGAAGTGCGCGGGTTCGATCCCGTGAGACGGCGGTATGTCTATGCGGTGAATCCGCAATTTGGAAACACGAGCCTCATGCGCTCGGTCTTTCTCGCTCCCTTCAGAATCACGCTGGATTTCCGCTTCGAGTTTGGCCCCAATACGGAGCGCGCAGCGGTCATCCAGATGCGTTTGCCGCGCGCCGATGCGCAACAAGCGTCTGCCGACAGTGCGACGATCTATCGCCGATTGAACGGCGGGAGTCGATCACTCTTTGACAGGGTGCTCGAAGTTCGCGACTCCTTGCAACTGACTCGAGTCGAGCAGGATTCGTTGCTCGCGATGGACCTTCGCCATGCAGCTGTTCGCGATTCCGTCTATAGTGCGCTTGCGCACTACCTGTCGAACGCCGGTGATAACGCGGACCCGTCGGTGTTGATGACACGATGGCACGAGGCCGTCGGTTTCGTGCAGCGCTCACAGTGGCTCAAGGTCGCAGCCATGCAGCGCATGCTGACCCCGGAACGCTGGACGCTGTTCTACACCAGTCGCTTGCTTCCCTCGCCGTTGTGGCAGGAGAAAATGGACGACGCGGAGATGGATCGCCTACTGCGCCGCTGGCAGCCATACCCGGAGTAGGTGCCGTCCCAGATCACGGCCGGCGTGATGCCGCGTACGCCGCCACGGCGATCATGTCCTCCACGCTCAGCGATGACACCACATGCTGCATCGGCGCGCTCGCCGGCGTGGCGCGAGCGCCCGTCTTGAACGCCAACAGCTGACGGAAGAGATATGACGCCGACCGCCCCGCGATTGGCGGAACGATGCCGGCACCACGCAGGTCGGGACCGTGACAGGTCGAACAGGCGGTCGCCGGCGTTGTCTTCTTCGTGGCGAGGACTTTCCCGCGCGCGATGCTGCCGGGTGGAACGTAGGCGGTGAATTTCGTATTGGGGTCGCGCAACTCATGCCGCTCCGCGCTTTCCGTGAGCTCCACAATTCGTTGCCCGATGGGCTCTGTTCCACCTGCCGGATGCGCCGCGTACAGTCCGCCGATCTGCATCGTTCGCGGGACCTCGGCGCGCTCCACCACGGTGAAGCGCGGCTTCATCCTGATCCGCGAGAAGTACTTCGCAGCCTCTGCGACCTCGGCGTCCGTGACGCTGTCCGCGGCACGAAGCATGTTCGCGGTGGGCGCATAGCTGTCCACGAGCCCCCGGCGGGAGCGCGTGCGAAAGTCGGCGACCTGCTGCATCATGTACGCCGCCGGCAGTCCCGCGAGCGTCGCATTCTCGGCGCGACCCTGGCCGTCGGGTAGATGACAGTATCCGCAGGCCCACACGGCAGGCTTGCGCCCGGCGGCAACGATTGCCGGCATCGGCCGATGCGCGCTGGGGAACCAGTCCGGCGGAGCGTATCGGTCCTTCACCTGTGCCATCGTGAACGATCGGGCACTGCCCGGCACGTGAAGCGGCGTCACTGTGTCGAACGGCGCTTTCGTCTCCGCGAACGGCTCGGATGTCGTCGGGAACGCCCACAACGGAATCGTAACGGTGGTGGGCGCCGTCTGTGCCTGGAGCGGTGCGCCGGCCGCGAGAACGGCGGCGACCAGCGCGAGCCGGAGTATCATGAGATCTCGGTTCAGGTATTCGTGCGGGCGCGGAACTCTTTCTCCGCCTCGAGCATCCTCTTTCCCTCTTCCGATCCTTCGACGGCCGGTGCGAAATCTTCGGAGTCGAACACGGGGCGAATCTCGATCTGCGCTTCGCCGCCGCCCATCGGATTGGGACAGCGCTTCGCCCATTCGACCGCCTCTTCCAGCGACTTCACCTGAAGCATCCAGAAGCCGGCCACCAATTCCTTCGTTTCCGCGAACGGCCCGTCCACGACGGTCCGCTTGTCCCCGTCAAAATAGACCCGCGCGCCCTTGGAACTTGGCTGAATGCCATCGCCGGCGAGCATGACACCCGCGTTGATCAACTCCTCGTTGAACCGACCCATCTGGATCAGCATCTCCGCCGGCGGCATCACACCTGCTTCGCTGTCCGCGTTCGCCTTGACGATCATCATGACTCGCATTGTCCTGTCTCCATGGCATCAGTTGCGCCCGGGGCGTTCGATCGGAGGTGACCGCTGAACCACGGGCTTACTTACACGACGAGCGAGGATTCGCCAGATCGACACGGGCCGACACATTTTTTCGAGGAGTTCGAAGCCAGCCGGTCTCGACCCCTGACGGACATATTAACTTCTCCGCATGTCCTTCCACGACACCCCCCGCTTCCCGCGCGGCTTCCGCTGCGCCAGCCGGAACTGCGGACTCAAGCCTACTGCCAAGGACCTGGCGCTGTTTGCCAGCGACGTGGACGCCGCGGCCGCCGCGGTGTTCACCAAGAACCACTTTCCCGGCGCGCCGGTCATCCTCGGTCGGGAAACCATCCGCGGAGGCCTGCTGAGGGGCGTCGTGGTGAACAGCAAGGTGAGCAACGTCGCGACAGGCACTCCTGGCGTCGAAAATGCCCGCCGGATGGCCTCCGCGGCCGCCGCAGAACTAGGGACGTCTGCGGACAAGATCCTGGTGAGTTCGACGGGCGTGATCGGAGTCCCGCTTCCCGTCGAAAAGATCGAGCGCGGACTGGCCGGCATGTCGAGCGACCTGCAGGATGATCCGATCGTGGGCGCCGAGGGCATCATGACGACCGACACGTACGCCAAGGCACTATCGTGCTCGGTCGGCGACGCGACGATCACCTGGGTGGCGAAGGGCTCGGGAATGATCGAGCCGAATATGGCCACCATGCTCGCGTACATCTTTACCGACGCGGCAGTCGACGCCGAGACGCTCGATCGGTTGTTGCGAAGTGCCGTGGCAAAGAGCTTCAACATGTTGTCCGTCGACGGCGATACGAGCACATCGGACACCTGCGTCATTCTCGCGAATGGTCTCGCAGGCGAGGTAGACCAATCTGCGTTTTCAGATGCACTCATCGCGGGCAGTATTCGGATGACGGAGCTGCTGGCGCGAGACGGCGAGGGCGCCGAGCATCTCTTGCGTGTCACGGTGCGTGGGGCGGCGAGCCCGGACGAGGCGCGCAAGGTCGCGAAGTCCGTTCTCAATTCTCCGCTCGTCAAGACGATGGTCCATGGCGCCGACCCGAACGTGGGCCGGCTGTTGATGGCCGTCGGAAAGTGCTTCGACTGCAGCATTCGTCCTGAGGCAACCGACGCCTGGATCAACGGCTACCAGGTAGTTCGCGGCGGCGTTCGGCTCGACTTCGATGACGCGATCGTCCGCGACGCACTGAAGGTGGAGAACGTTGATCTCGAGATTGCGCTTGGCGTGGGGGACGCAGACGCGACGGCGTACGGCTGCGATCTCACCAAGGGGTACATCGAGGAGAACGCGGCGTACTACTCCTCATGACAACCGTACCAAGTACTCCGCACAACCACAGACGTACGAAGTACCCGGAACCTTGTACCCTGACTGGCATACTGGCCAAGAAGAGCCATCAGAAGGTGGTGTCACGAATAACGCTGTTTGCAACCGCGGAACGGCGTGTGGCGTTGCACCGATGCCATCAATCGTGTCGAAGGCTCCTCTTGGGTTGGACGCAAGTCCGGATACCCAGTTCCAGGTACCTCGTACGTACGTTCGCCGCGAGCCGGCCTACGCGATTCTAAGCACCCGAATCAGCCCCACGCTGAGCAGTATCAGCACGATCAACGACGCGGTCACGGTGAGCACCACCGGGCGCCCAACCTTGGCGATCGCCTTGAGATCGACGCCGAGTCCGAGTGCGGCCATCGCAGCAACCGTGAGCCATGATGAGAGTCGCTTCAGCGCTGCCGCCGCGTCAGGCGGGATCGCCCCGCTGGACCGTAGCCCCGCCAGCGCGAGAAAGCCGACGATGAACCAGGGGACAAACCGCGTCAGCTGAAAGCGCGCTGCGTCAACTGGAGGCGCGTCCGCATCGTGGCGGTGCCGCAGCGCGAAGAACAACACCACCGGCCCGAGCATCAGCACGCGCACAAGCTTCACGAGCGTGCCGACCTGTCCGGACAACACGCTCACCGGAAACGCCGCTGCCAGCACCTGGGGGACTGCGTAGACGGTCAGGCCGGCGAGGACCCCGTACTGGTAGTGACTCAGGCCAAGTGGCGCGATCAGAAGCGGCAGGCCGACGACCACGAGCACGCCCAGAATCGCTGTGAATGCGATAGCCGACGCGACATGCTCCTTCTCCGCGCGGATCACGGGAGCAATCGCTGCGATCGCGGAGTTGCCGCAAATCGAATTCCCGCACGCGACCAGAACGGACAGCTTGGGCGGCAGCCCGAACGCTCGTCCAATGCCGTAGCTGCAAGCGATGCCAAGCACGACCAGCAACACGATGCCCACGGCAAGCGACGGCCCGGCGCGGAGGAGGAGCGGCAAGTCCACGGACGCCCCAAGAAGGAAGACCGCGACCTCCAGAACTTCCTTGCTGGTAAAGGCAATACCGGCGTCGACCCGCTCCGGTACGGACCACAGTGTGCGAATCGCCATCCCGAGGAGGATCGCCAGGACGAGGCCCTCGATGATCGGATGCCCGAAGACGCGTTCCTCCGCGCTGGCGAGGGCGACGGAGGCGAGACCCACAAGCGCCGCGACGAGGACGCCGGGAATGATCTGAATAACGCGGGACGTCCTCAGGCGAATCTCTCCGAGACGGGCGGAACAGCAGGCTCACGGAGAATAGAGGGTGGCACACCGCAAGTGCAGCGCGGGCGCTCAGCCCGTCGGTGGAGGATTGGTCGGCAGCGCGAGTGTGAAACGAGATCCAATACCGACCGTGCTTTCCGCGGTCAGGTCGCCACCCATACCCCGCGCCAGGTCGCGGCTGATGGCCAGTCCCAGCCCGACGCCGTCCTGCGGACGCGAGAACTTCGGATTCACCTGCACGAACGGATCGAAGATCTCGGCAAGCTTCTCATCGGGGATTCCCTTTCCCGTATCGGAAATGCGGAAGAGCGTATTTCCGTCGCGTTGCTCACAGTCAACGAGTATCTCGCCCCCCACTGGCGTGAACTTGATGGAGTTTGAAACGAGATTGATGAGGATCTGGTTGATCTTCTCGCGATCCCCCCACACCATCAGGCCATTGTCGCAATTCAGCACGCGATAGACGAGATCACTCACCCGGATCTGAGGACCGGTCAGCGCCTCGATCGTGTCGAGAATATCTCGTACGCGATGATGCGCCGCGTGAAACAGAACGCGTCCCGTTTCGAGGCGCACGAAGTTCATCATGTCGTTGATGAGGCCGAGCAGGTGCGCCTGACTGCGGCGGATACGCTGAAGGTCAACGATCTGCTCGTCACTGACGGCGCCCTTGATACCCATCTCGAGCAACTGCGCGTAGCCGCCGATCGCATTGAGCGGGGTGCGAAGCTCGTGACTCATCACCGCAAGGAATTCCATCTTTGCCTTGTTGGCTGCCTCCGCGCGCGTTCGCGCGAGCTCCGCACTCGCCAGGCGGCGGTCGTTGGCTTCGGCCTCACGCCGGTCGGTGACATCGATGCCAAAGAGAACCAACGATTGCAGTTCGCCGCCGGCGCCGTACCGGTTCGCCGAATTCCACGCAATCCAGCGCGTGCTTCCGTTCGCGGCCTTCATCGCCAACTCGTAGCCGGTAACGTCCTGTCGCTGCATGGCGCGAAGAAAATCATCGAGGTCACCACGCTCGGCAGGCCCGATCGCGACATCCCACAGCACTCGGCCGTCGAGCGCGGCCGGCTCCCATCCCAGTGTGGTGCGAATCGCGTCATTCACGAGCGACACCACGCCCCCCGGCGAAAGCTCACACACGATCGATGGCGCGCGCGTGATGAGGTCCCGATACCGCGCTTCGGATCGGGCCATCGCCTCGGCGGTGCGACTCAACAGGATTGGCGATGCCGTGGTGGGATCGAGCACCGCGTCGACTTCACCGGCAGTGAGCGCAGACAGCGCACCGTCCGTTTCACTCAGCGTCCGGATCAGCTTGGCGACGTGATCTCGGTAGTCCGAAGTACCCGGTGCAACCGCCGGCGGGACGATGTTGCTACTGGTCATCCGTTCCCCCCGCCCGCGCCTGCAGGCCGAGTGCCGCAACGACACTCGTTCGATCCGACAGCGATCCAACAATCGTGGCTCGCGGCTCGGGGCCACTCTTCACGAGTGTCGGCGTGACGAGGACGCCTTCCGCCAGGGTGCGTTGCGGCTCCGCGAGGCAGTCGACGATTTCGAGCGCGTAATCTTCCGCGGCGAGGGGCGAAAGAATCGCCGCGAGGTTGGAGCGGGCGGCAATCGAGTTCGGCGCGCCCGTCACGACATACAGCCGAAGTTGCAGTTTTGCCGGGCGCTCAGCGTCATCCCTCACTTGTGATGTCCGGTGGACGCATGAACGCCTCCCGCACCGACCTCCTTTCCATCGACGTCCGCCGTGCGCCGTTCCAGAACGGCCGCCGTGTCGCTCGCGCGGCGCCGTACGCGCTCGTTCTCCTCGGCCTCGCCCGTCCGGAGCTCGCTTCGGTGTGATTCCAGCTGACGCTGTAGCGCCGCGATGCGGGCAACCACTTCCGCTTCAGCCAACTCGAGGTGGAGACGCTTGCGGCGTATTTCGGCTGCCTTCCGTTCCTCCGCCTCGCGGTCCTCGCGTTCGCGCTCCCAGCGTGCCGTTCCGACGAGCACTTCGCCTCCCGCGCTGTACACATCGGCGAGCGACACGCCGTCATCCGACAGGATCAACTCGCGGACCTGACTCGAATGCTTCGTGCCGCGCGATTTCACGATGGTCAGCGTGCGATTGCGCTCGCCACCTTTCACGAGATACGCGAGGTGGATCCACGTGTCGGCAATCGTGGAGATCTGTGTGGCGGTGGACTCGGCATCGACGACGTCGGATGTCACGAGACTCGTGCAGATCGTCGTGATCCCGCGCGCCTTCGCGAAGTCCATGATTCTGACCGAGGCATGCGACGCCGCAACGTGACCTCCCGTCTTCGCGAGCGCCGAGATCGGATCGATGACGAGGACCTGCGGGTTGTGTTGGTCGATCAATCCCTTCAGGCTCAGGAGATGTTCTTCCGCACCCTGCGACTCTGTCCTCGCGGAATTGATGACCAGCAGCCCCTTGCCGACGTACGGTTGCAGATCGAGACCGACCGACTGCAGGTTGCGCACGAACTGCGACGCGCTCTCGTCGAACGTCATGATCAGCGCTCTTTCTCCTCGCGCGCAGGCCGCCGCGGCGCACGCTGCCGACAGCGTTGTTTTGGCCGTACCGGGTGCCCCGGAGATCAGCACACTCGAGCCACGGTAGTATCCGCCGCCCAGCATGGTGTCCATTCGCGGAATGCCGGTGGAGACGCGTTCCGTGGATGCATCCAGCGCGTGTTCTTCCGAAGCGAAGGTGGACACCTGGACACCCGTCTTCGAGATCACGAGCGGGAATTCGTTCTCACTGAAGCCGGACCCGCGGTACTTCATGACGCGGACGGTGCGGAGGGACACGCGGTCGGCGAGGCGGTGCTGGAACACCACGACACAGTCCACCATGAACTGCATGAATGCATACCGCTCCGTCGTTGGCCGGTCGGCTTCCGCGGACTTTCCGGTGATCAACGCCGTCAAGCCTTCTGCCTGAAGCCACTCGTAGATGCGATACATTTCGCGACGTTCGGCCGTGGGGTCGTCCAGGAGCGTCAGCAGGACGTCGATGCCATCGAAGACGACGTAGGTTGCGTCCATCTCCTTCGCCTTGGCGCTCACACCGGCGAGCATGCCCGCGAGGTCGAACTGGCCGGCGCGAACGACCGTCGGCGAGAGTCGTGCGTCGAGGAAGAAGAGGCGCTCGCGTTCGAGTGCGGGGAGGTCCCACCCGAAGGTCGCCGCGTTGTTGATGATCTGCCGCGAATTCTCCTCGAAGGCGATGAAGATGCCGGGCCGGCGGTCTCCTCTCGCGCTGTTCACGAGCGTTTCGAGCGCGAAGACCGTTTTCCCGGCGCCGGGCCCGCCGAGCAGCAGCGTCACCCGCCCGAGGGGAATTCCTCCGCCGGTTATTTCATCGAAGCCCTTGATCCGCGTCTCCGCCTTGGCAATGCCGGGCGCTGCCGTGTGCTCGAGTTCGGAGGTTCTGTCGGTCGATTCGTGGTTCTGCATTGCCAGTCCGGTTGGCCTTGAGGGTTGGGCGACCGAGCTGACCTATTAAAGTTTTGTGCCACGAATTCTCGAGGCTGATTGGCCTATGGAACAGCCGCCCGCGCCAATTCACGCTTGAGCTCGGCATAGGCTGGGCTCGCGCTCAACTCCACGAAGTCGCGATCGAGGTGCACCGTGCCCGGCGCGATATCCATCAGCCGGTAGCCGCGCTTGACTGCCGCGCGCAACAGCATGACCGCATCATCGATCCTGCCGCCGGCGGCCGCGAGGTGCGCTCGCCATGTGTTGGCCTCGCCGATGAAATACGCCTGGGGAACGGCAGCGAGCTCACTGTCGATCCGCGCGGCTGTTGTGTTGTCTCCCGTTCGGACGGCGATCGCTCCAAGCCTGCCCTTGGCAGCGAGGTCCGACGGATCGGCCTGTGCGAGGGCGGTGAGAACGACTTTCGCTTCCGCATACCGGCCGAGATCGTATAGCACCGTCGCTTGGAAGTTCCGCTCCATTGGTGATGCCGATACGGGTGTGCTCCGCTGCTCATCGGCGAGTGCGCGCAGCATCGAATCAGCCGCTGCCGCGTGCCCGTGGTGCCGAAGCTCCTGCGCGGATGCGAGCGACAGCTCGATCTTTCCAGCGCGAGGATTGCTATCGGTCGGTAGTCCGGCGGACAGGAGGTCGTGCAAGGCCTGTGTTCGGCCGGCCGTCGCGAGTACGCGGGCCATCGTTTGAATCGAGGGAGTCGCCGATGCGAATCGCTCCATTCCCGACTTTGCCGATATTTCTTCGGCGGCGTACTTCTCTCCCTCGTGCTCTGCTTCCGCGCGCCATTGCCAGTACACGGGCGAGATGAGATTGATGCCGCGATTTGGATCGGAGGTCTTGAGGGCGGCCAGGGCTTCCTCGGGTCTTCCCACGTACAGGGCGGAAAGCACAACGGCGAGCGCCATTTCCGTGGACATGGGACTCAGTTGCATGCTCCGTCGCGCCGCGCGAAGACGGCCGTATGGATCACCCCGCAGGTCCGACTCGAATAGCTCGAGCCATTCGTGTTCGACGGCGTTCAGGCTCCGCGCATGTGGCCTGATCTTCCGCACAGTTTCCTCGGCTGCCGGCCAGATGCGCTTCACGTCGAGGATGTAGGCTCGTACGAGAAGCGGCGCCACGTAGTCCGGATCGATCTTCAGCGCCTCTCCAAGCAGGGAAAACACCCCAGCGGTGTCGGCGGGATCCTGGAAAAAGCGGCCGTACGCGCGAGTCACATAGGTGTAGGCTTCGTACGACGACGCGGGTACCAGCGCGAGCGTCCGGCCCTCCGCAGTCGTATCAGCGGCCTGCGCGACCCGAGCGAGCGTCGCGCGTCCCAATCGCTCGGCGAGCGGGATGGAGCCGACGGTGCCCTTGACGACGCCCTCGATCGGGGGGAAGCTCGCGCCTTCACGCCTGGTCGCCATGTCGATGAACTGCAGCGTCACACGGAGGGTGTCGCCATTCTTGTAGTAGCTGCCAACAACGGCCGTGTTCGCACCGATCTCGCTCGCCACGGCAAGGCCTCGCTCGTGCGGTCGGACGACGCTCGGCATGCGATCGATAATCTGCTTGGTGGCCGAGGCAGTTTTTGCGGACACCACTGCCACGTTCGCTCGACGAAGCGCTTCGATGACCGTTTCAGCGGCAAGGTCGCCGAACATGTTCAGCGTTGTGTCGCCGGTGAGGTTCTCGAGGGGCGCGACCACGTACAGGCCTGGCGTGATGGCGCCAGGCCCGCGAGTCAGCATCGTTCGCGCAATCGACCGCGTCCTCTCGGGCACGCGCGCGTAGAGCAGAGTGCCGACTATGACGATCAACGTTAGGGCCGCAATGGCCACTGGCCACCGGCGGAACCGCGCCGCTGGCGCCACGACGGTGCCAGGCGCCTCACGCGTGGGTGACGTGGGTCCCTCGACGACCGTGGCCACGGCAGTTACGCTCGGCGGCGACGGTCGCACGACCGCGACACTGCGCTGCCAGGTGCCGGCACGCATTGCGTCTGCCAGCGACGAGACATCGGACTCCGGCGCCGCGTCGAGCTCCTCGCGGACGAGCATCTCGTGCACGCGGTAGTGCTGGAGTGCGGCCGCGACATCCCCGGACTCCGCGAGCGAACGCATGAGGGCGAGTGTCACTCGGCCGCTCATGGGTTCCGCGGCGGCGAGTTGACGTCGAAAGGAAATTGCCGCGCGCCAGTCGCCTTCCGCTTCGGAGCGGGTCGCGAGTCGCTCGACGGCGTTGCTCCAGTGATGCGCGAGCCGCGCGCGTTCGTCGGCGGCCCAGCGCTCGAACTCGGGAGCATCCTTGAGGAACACGCCGTCGAGGAAGGGGCCCGTGTAAACGGCGACAGCGGCAGCATCGTCACCACGCGCGACGGCCAGCTCGAAGTCGCGCAGGTCGGATTCGACGACGCTGGCGTTGAGGCACAGGGTCGCGGTGCCGACGATGGCGTCATCGCTGCCCAGATCGCGGCGGAGTGAGTAGACCGCCTGTTTCAGCGCGTGCCGCGCCCGCTCCGTGTCGCTTTCCGCCCAGAGGTAGACGAGCAGCTTGTCGCGGCTGATGCCCACTGTGCCGGCGGACGCGAGTAGCGCGAGCAGCGCGAGACGACTCCGTTGCGCCGCCGCTCCCGACATCGGAACGCCGTCGCTATTGAGCGCCAGACCACCGAAGGTCGTGAGACGAAGCAATGTCGGTGTGTGTCCTGGGAGGAAGGGTTGGCAAACGTAGCGCGCACGGCGCGGCACATCAACAAGGGAGGCGCATTCGAAGCTCTCACGAAGTGTGCGACCATCGGCTATCGTCCCCCTCCAATATGGATTGCCTGGAGCGCGAATGACCCGCCTGCGTAGACAGTTGTTTCCATCGTTTCTCGTGCTGTGCGCCTGTGGTGGTGGTGCCGACGGTGTTACGACCTCGTCGTCGGCGTCACCAAACGCGGTAACGAGCCTTGCCGCGACGCCGGTCGCGGCAGTCACGGTGGGTGGGACGGCGTACTTCTCGTCGACGCGGCTCAACGTGTCGTGGACGGCTCCAGCGCGCGGGAGTGCGGTGCGCTACGCCGTGGCATGGACGGATCAAATCGCCAAGGTGCGCGCTGTGAGAACGACCACGACCCTCGGTTTTGGACTGAGCGAGCTCAAGGCTGGAACGCCCTACAAGATCGACGTCACGGCGTGCACCACAGACGCGTGCGCCGATACTGCCGTCGCCAGCACCACGGTGACCACGGCGGGAGAAGTCTGGCAACTCCAGGGGACTGGAGCGTCTGTTGTCGGCCTCTTGCGGATTGTGTCGGATGGCAACGTGAAGCTGCACGTGATGCGTTACGGACAGGACGCTCCGCCGGCGCTCGCGGGCCGGTTGCTGATGTACTACGGTCCGATGCAAGCCAATGCCAAAGGGCTCGCAGCGGGAGTGACGGTGCTCTCGGCGTCGGTTGGCACGAGTAGCAGCTATCTGTCGTTCTCCAGCCGAGCGGGGTCGTCGGGCCTCATTTCGCCACCGACCGCAGCCGCGCTCGTGAAGGAGGTCAACACAGGGCAGGGCGTTCCGCTGTCGGGGGTTGCGGGCGGCAAGGTCCGGTTGTTTTACGAGGCGACGGACGCCACCAATAAGACGCGAATTCTTTCGGTGGATTCGCAGGACGGGTACACCGGTCTCGATTTCAATTCCGGCGCGAGCACAGTCTGCGCCACGGCTGCCGATTACGCGACTGGAGGAGGCTGTGCGCCAAGCGTGGTGATCGGTCTCGAAGGCGACGCCGTCAATCCGAATGCGCGGATCACCAACGCCCGGCAACACAAGATTGGATATCCAACGCAAACCGACTGGCGCTGGGACGGATCTCCGGGCACCTACATGCTCTTCACCACCGACGCGTTAGGCGCGTGTTCCACGTTCCCGCAGAACCACGGATATGCGGTGTGGAGTGGAACGCGGTGGGACGTCCAATACGATGCCGGCGGATGCCCGAAATTGTTCAAGAGCGTTCAGGCGGCACATCCGCTGCACCTGGGCGGCGTAAAGTACAAGCTCTACTACGGTGACCCTTCCGATGCGAACGGAAAGGTGACCACCTCGCCGCTGCCTTTTCTCGGACCGAAGAAGTTGATGTACGCCGACGGTGCACTCACGGGCACGGCGACGCGAGTGGATTTCGAGGATTGGGAGGGGACGGCGGCAGGCAGGATCATCACCTTCCTCTGGCCTGACGGCTCGCCGCTGAACGCGACGGCGCGCGGGTACATCGATGACTTCAGTATCGTCGCGCCGACGGGCGATCTGGCGTTGCAGGTGTTTTACGTCGCGATCACCGACGGAAATATCGCTCCGTTCAGTTCGGCGGCGGTGTTGATCAATCCGTGAAGGCAGCTGGGCGCCGCAGCCGCAAGGGATAATACGGCTCGCGTGCGTCGCGGCAAGGTTGCTGGGAGTCGTCTGAAGCCACTGGATTGCGAAACTGGCGTGCAGGCCCCATCGGTATTACCTTTCACCAAGGAGGTAATACCATGTCAAAACCCATGCACACGGCCTCTTTCAAACTGACGCAGCAGATCGACGATGCATTGACGGCATTGGCGCGACGTCGCGGCGCCAGTCGCTCGGCGTTGGTCAGGGAGGCACTTGCCGCATACACCTTGGACAAACCGCGATCGATCACGTCAGCCGTGGATGAATTGAGCAGCGACGTCGAGGGGCCGCCTGACCTGTCGACGAACCCCAACTACATGGCCGGCTTCGGGAAGTGACTCGGATCGTCGTCGATACCGGCCCTCTTGTCGCCCTACGGAACCGGCGAGACGCAAAGCACGCATGGACACGGAAGGTGCTCGATACGATCGCGCCACCACTCTGGACGTGCGACGCCGTCGTCACCGAAGCCTGCTTTCTGCTCCGACACGTGACAGGGGGGCAGGACTCGATCCTCGAGTTGCTGGCAGCGGACATTCTCCGGATCGACTTCAATTTCTCGGTTGAGGTCGCCCAAGTACGGACGCTCATGTCCAGATTTCAGAGCGTGCCAATGTCGTTTGCCGATGCGTGCCTGGTGCGAATGACGGAGTTGGTGCCGAAGAGTACTGTCCTCACGCTCGATAACGACTTTCTTGTCTATCGTCGCAACCGGCGTCTGGTTGTTCCGACCATCATGCCCCGGGGCGCCAGCATCTAAACTCGGCGAGTGCTCGGAGTCCGCGTACCCATGTTCATCCCAGCGTTCGAACAGGTGCAAGAATGTCCTCGTGCGTGAAGGCGGTGCTCATCGCGATGCTCTCCGGCGCTGGTATCGCGCATGCCCAAACCTCCGCCGACTGGCCGGTATACGGCGGTAACGAAGAGCACTCGCACTACTCGAAGCTTACGCAGATCTCTCCCGCCAATGTGCGGAAACTCACGGTCGCGTGGACCTTCGAGACGCACGATGAATTCTCCGGCTCGGAGATGCAGGCCAATCCGATCGTCGTCGATGGCGTGCTGTACGCCACGACCCCCAAGCTTCAGGTCTTCGCACTGAATGCGGCCACCGGTAAGGAGATCTGGCGCTTCGATCCGCAGAACGGCGCGCCGGCGACATCGCGCATTCGCCACCGCGGCGTCATCGTCACCGGCGATCGCGTGATCTTCAACTACCGCAATCGGCTCTACGCCCTCGACAAGACGACCGGGAAGCCCATTCGCACCTTCGGCGATAGCGGCTGGATCGACCTGCGCGCTGGCCTGGGGCGTCCCGTCGAAGGGCTTTCCGTCAGCGCGAGCTCGCCGGGAGTCATCTTCGAAGACATGCTGATCATGGGGAGTACGGTGCCCGAAGCGCTGCCCAGTTCACCCGGTGATATTCGTGCGTTCGACGTGAAGACCGGTGCGCTGCGTTGGAGCTTTCACACCATTCCGCATCCGGGCGAGTTTGGCTACGAGAGCTGGCCGCCTGACGCCTGGAAGTACGCGGGAGGTGTGAACGCATGGTCGGGCGTTACGATCGATTCCAGGCGCGCGATCGTGTTCGCCGCGACAGGATCGGCGTCGTACGACTTCTATGGCGGCAATCGGCTCGGCGACAATCTGTTTGCCAATAGCGTCATTGCCCTCGATGCGCGCACCGGAAAGCGCGTCTGGCACTATCAGGTGATCAAGCACGATCTATGGGATCGCGACCTTCCCGCCGCTCCCGTGCTCGTGACGGTGAGGCACAGCGGCAAGGTGATCGATGCGATCGCACAGATCACCAAGACCGGCCACGTTTACGTGCTCGATCGCGAGAAGGGAACGCCACTCTTTCCGGTCAAGGAGTTCAAGGTGCCCGCCGCGGTGCTCGCGGGCGACAAGACCGCGGAGACGCAGCACTTTCCCGTGATGCCGCCGGCGTTTTCGCGGCAACAGATCACGCTCAGGGACCTCACGACGCGAACACCGGCGGCACATGCGTCGGCGCTGAAAGTGTTCAAGGAGTTCGGCGCAAAGCATCCCTTCGATCCGCCGAATGAAAAGGGGATCATCATCTTCCCCGGCGTCGACGGCGGTGGTGAGTGGGGCGGGCCGGCGTTCGATCCCACCAGCGGATTGCTCTACGTCAACGCCAATGAAATGGGGTGGTTGCTCAAGCTCGTTCCGCGGACCGACCAGTCGCTGTATGCCGCAAACTGCGCGAGCTGCCATGGCGACGATCGTCGCGGGAACGCGATGGCCCCTTCGCTCGTGGACATCGGCACGCGTCGAACGCGCGAACAAATCCTCCAGACCATTCGCGACGGGACGGGTCGCATGCCCGCATTCGCCAGTGCCCTCGAGGGACGCGCCGTCACGGACATCGCGAACTTCCTGCTCACGGGGCAGGACGCGTCCGCGAAAGCGGACCCCGCACCATTCGGCGTGCCGTACCGCAATGCCTACTTCGACATCTTTCTCGATCACGAGGGCTACCCCGCGATCAAGCCACCGTGGGGGACATTGAACGCCATCGATCTCAACAAGGGAACGATCAAGTGGTCCATCCCCTTCGGCGAATACCCGAAGCTTGCAGCGAAGGGCCTTCGCAACACGGGGACTGACAGCTACGGTGGTGCCGTGGTGACAGAGAGCGGGTTGCTGCTTATTGGTGCGACGACCTACGACAACAAGTTCCGCGCGTTCCACAAGCGCTCTGGAAAGCTGCTCTGGTCGACCACCCTGCCTGCGGCTGGCAATGCCACGCCATCCACCTACATGGTGAATGGCAAGCAGTACGTGGTCATCGCCTGCGGCGGCGGGAAGAACGGTGCGCCCAGTGGCGGCACGTACGTCGCCTTCGCGCTGCCCTAATTTTCGCTCGTTTTGTCGCCCTTCATGCCGCTCGTTTTGTCGCCCTGAGCGCAGCGAAGGGCCTGGATCTCCCCCGCTCTTTGCGTCCCTGCCACTACGCTGCGCTTATGGCGCGACGGCGCTCGACGGTCGTGCACGTGGAGCTTCGATTGCCGACGCGTCCGCAGGCGTCGCGCCAGGTCGCACCTCGGTATGCCGAACCTGTCCGCCGAGTAGCCCGGTGTACGCCATCAACCCGCTAACGGCGAGACTGCCGAGGAGCGCGACGGTGAACGCCGCACCGGGAATCGGCTCGCGCCGCCAGCGTGCCAGTATTCCCGCAGAAACGAGGGCGACGGCCACCGCGGCGAGGAACGCCGTATCCGCCATCTCCTCATGCTCGTGAATCGCGGCACGCGTGATCCCCGGCAACCCGCGCACGGCGTCCTCCGCAGGCTCGCCTGTGTACTTCGCGCCAGTGCCGGCCAGGCCAACCACAACGAGAAGTACGAGGGCAGTCCGTGCCAGGATTTCACCGCCGTACCATCGCGATACGAGTAACAGAAGAACGGCGAGGATCGCGCCGAGGATGGGCACGTGGTTGATGAGCAGGTGCAGGTGTGCTCCGGTCATGTCAGGTCGTCGCGATGAGGGTGTCCGCACAGAGTCTCGCTGAGACCCTTGCAAGAACGGGACGCATGTGGCGGCCCGGTCGATCGAGGCGGGTGCTCCCCCGACATCGACTCTCCCCATACATTCTCGTCCCATGACCGACGCCGAAACCGAGTCCCCTCCGCCTGGCCGCTTCCGCCAGAACCTGATTCGCGTCATGAGCGTGCAGATCATCACGCTCGTGCTCCTCTGGCTCCTCCAGCACAGGTATTCCCGCTGATGCGCGCCATGCACCCGCTCAACTGGGTCGTCGTGATTGCGTGGCTGTCATACGTGGCCATCGACGGACTGCGACGAGCCCGCGGCACCAAGCACATCGAGGGGTACTTCCTCGCCAACCGGAATCTTCCCTGGTGGGCCGTCGGACTTTCCGTCATGGCGACGCAGTTGTCGGCCGTCACGATGATCGGCACCACGGGGCAAGGCGCCGTCGACGGCATGCGCTTCGTGCAATTCTACTTCGGCCTTCCGCTCGCGATGGTCATCCTCGGCGTGACGCTCGTGCCCTTTCTGCATGGCGCCAAGGTGTTCACCGCGTACGAGTACCTGGAGCGCCGGTTCGACGCGAAGACCCGGTCGCTCACCGCGTTTCTGTTTCTGCTGTCGCGCGGCATGTCGTGCGGGACGATTCTCGCCGCACCGGCCGTGGTCTTCTCGGCAATCTTCGGCTGGCCCCTCGGCTGGTGCGTGTTGCTGATGGGTATTCCCACGGTGCTCTACACGATGATCGGCGGCGTTCAGGCCGTCACGTGGGCCGACGTGAAGCAGATGGTGCTCATCGTCGTCGCGATCACGGCGGTCGTCACCGTGTTGCTCATACGCATTCCCGTCTCGCCCGGAGATGCGCTGCACCTGGCCGGCGCGGCGGGCCGCCTCAAGGTGTTCGATTTCAGCTTCAGCCTGAAGAATACCTACACGTTCTGGTCCGGCATCATCGGCGGAACGTTCCTGATGCTTTCCTACTTCGGAACAGACCAGAGCCAGGTCCAGCGGTATCTCACAGCACGTTCGGTGGATGAAGCGCGCAGTTCACTCCTCATCAGTGCGTACTGGAAGATTCCCCTTCAGGCGCTGATTCTCATGATCGGTGTGCTGGTGTTCGTGTTCTATCAGTTCACCGCGCCCCCGATGCTGTACAATCCGGTGCAGGCGGCGAAGGTGCGCGAGGCGCAGCCCGCGGCGCTCGCCGCACTGCAGTCGCGCTATGACACCGCCGTCACCACGCGCACCGCCGCGGCTCGCGCCGTTTCCGTCGCGCGCAAGGCCGGCGACGATGAGGCTAGCGTCGCCACTGCGGCATTCAAGCGCAGTGACTCCGTGGCAACCGCCGTTCGCGGTGAAGCGCTCACGCTCGTCGAGAAAACCACCGGTGAAGGGTCGCGGGACGTCAACTACATCATCCCGACCTTCGTCGTCGAGCAATTGCCGATTGGCCTCGCTGGACTGTTCATCGCGGGCGTCATGGCCGCGGCGATGTCCGCGATCGCCGCGGAGTTGAACTCACTGGCCACGGCGACGGTGATCGATTTCTATCGCCGGTGGTTCAGGAAGGAAGCACCCGACGCCCATTTTCTCACCGTGTCCAAGGGCGCGACGGCGTTCTGGGGCTTGTTCGCCTGTATCGTCGCATCGTATGCCGCGACACTCGGCTCACTCATCGAGGTCGTGAATCGTTTCGGCTCATTCTTCTACGGTTCGATACTCGGCGTGTTCCTGCTCGCGATGATTCCGCGCGCGCGCGCGACTGGCGCGTTTGTCGGATTGATCGTCGGTATGTCCACCGTCGCCGCGGTCAACTTCGGTGCACCGCAGGTGGCGTTTCTGTGGCACAATGTCATCGGGGCGGTGACGGTGGTCGTGGTGGGGCTACTTCTCAGTGGCTTCCGTGGGCAACGCGTAGGTGAGGCGACTACCGCCTAACAACATCGTCGACGGCACAAGTCTCGAACCGCACGTTACCGTGGAGGACGCAGAGGAGCAGAGGTACGCAGAGGGAAGCGGAACAGCAGGTGCAGACCCCTCGACTCGCTTCGCTCGCTCGGGGTGACAAGGATTCCGACGTTCCCGCCCGTTTTGTCGCCCTGAGCGCAGTGAAGGGCCCGCATGTTTGTTGCGGAGTTCTGTAGCTCCTCTGCGTACCTCTGCTCCTTTGCGCCCTCTGCGGTAAGATGACGACCCTCTTCACCTAACGCGGATGCCCGTCTGGTGAGAACGTTACTTAGTCCGCACCAACGAAAACTGGACGGACGATGCCGACGACGTCCACTCAACCGTGGCCGTTCCACCCGCCGCCACACTGAACCGCAGATACGAGTTCGCTCCCCGATCGAGCGCCACCGTGCGAGGGCTGGACACGAGCGAGAGCGTCGAAAGCGGAAACCCATTCGCTCCATCGAGCGCCGCGAACACCGAACGAAAGTTCCAACTCTGCTGCTGGTACTGCGACGAGGCAGCCGTGAGGTCATCGCTCAGGACCGAAATGCCCCAGTCCCTGATCTGATCCGCGACGTTCGCACCGAACACGCTCCTCATGTTGTCCATGCCGGTCGATGTGGAGTTCACGAGACCGTACCACGTCGCGCCATCCGTCGACGCACGACGATCAGCGGCGTAACGGAGGAAGGCCCACGCGGCTCCGCGCGTCGCGAGTGAATCGTTGTCGGCGTACGGCGAGTACGACGACGGGTTCTCCAGGTAGGCGGAATAGCGACCAAAGTTGCTCGATGCGTAGTTGTTGAACGCGGCAACCGCGCTCGCCGATGAGCCGATCGTGCTCGCACTGAGATTTTGTCGCGGACTCAATCCCGAGACGCGGTAGAACAGCAGCTCTTCCGCGATGTGCGCCAATCCTTCGTCGAGCCACGTTTCCTCGAAATCCACGGCGCCGGTGTTCACATACATGCGGCGCGACGCATTGATCAGGTGCTGGTATTCGTGGGCAATCGTGGCCGTGACTTCCGTCGTCACGTTGGCCTTGGTGAAGGCGCCGCCGCGTGCCGGATCGGGCACCATCATGTAGAACATCTCACCCATGTTGCTGCCGGCACATGCCTCGTAGTCGGCCGTGGATGTGACTGGAAAGAGGTCGCGCGAGAAGAAGAAGCCCCCGACATACGACGAACTCGTCGCCGGTGTCAGGTCGTTCACCGTCTTCGTGAAGAAGATCAGCACGCGGCCATTACCGTCGATATCCGACGGATCGCCGAACGCCTGCCGGTCCATTGGATCCACCAGCGTATCGAACGAGTTCCCCACACTCGCATACTCGGCGTCGGTATAGCCACCCGCCGGATTTGCCGTGTCGGCGACGACGATCGCCTTGTTCGTGACGGCGACAACGCGGGCGGTGCGATACTTCGGCGCTGCGCAGGCGTCGCTCGAATTGCCGTTGAGCCGGAGAAGCTGGCCAACGGTCACGCTGGTGGGAATTCGATCGTAGACCGCGTGCGCGGACAGACGCGAGGTCATCCACCGGCGTGCGGACGGAATGAGCGGCGTCAGCGCGTCACGCTCGCGAATGCGCAATCCCGTTTCGAAGCTGCGCGACACGCGAAAGGACGGTGCGACGGAGGCGGCAGATGACAGCGTTGCGGTCGTCGTTGGTACCGCGTCGGCGGCAGCGCTCGGCGCGGATGTGCCCGTCGCAGAAACTGAAACCGACGAGGCACCCGTCGTCGAACCATTGTACGCGACGAGCGCGTACTCGGCGGCCGTAGAGACGCCGCTGATGCAGGCGGACGATCCAGACAATCCCGTGACCACCTGTCCAACGGCCAGCGTTTGAACGACCGCACAGGTTGCCGTGGGGGTTGGAGTGGGAGTCGGAGTGGACGCCACGGTGGAGACGTTCTGAACGGACGTGGTTGCATCGGTGCACGCGGCGAGTAGCGCGACGGCACAACTTGATAGCACGCGAAGGGATCGCGAAAAAGGCATGGATGCGCTCGGCAAAATGTCGCGGACGAGCCCGGATCGCGAGGCGGAATCGTCGCGCTCGCTCGGGCACTGTGGCGATGTGACTCATGAACTGGACACACAACAGGGTCGGGACCCTGTCCTCATGAGTACACCGCAGCGAGGTGATTGTTTACCGAAAACGCGCGAGTCTTATCACGCCATCAGTCGCGATAGTGACGCACATCACAGGAGAGAATCAATCATCTCCAAAAACGCGCGTTAGCGCGAAACCGAGGGGTGCCGCCGAGTCAAGCGGACGCCACTGCATCCGGACGGTCGCGATGACGTCATCGCGGCCTGCGCGTACCGACGTAATGGAGCGACGTTCCGGATCGACCATCCAATACTCGGCAACGCCGGCGTCCAGGTAGAGACTGCGCTTTTCGCGCTGGTCACGCCGGCGTGTGCTGGGGGAGAACGTTTCCACTACGAGAATCGGAACTGGGGCGATGTCCCACGAGGCCGTCTTCGCCGTCTGCGGTTGACGCACCATGAGGTCTGGTTCGACTTCCGATCCGTCAAAGCGCATGACGGCACGGGGGCGGTACACCAAGCCGAGGTCATGCTCTTCGACATACGGATCCAGGACGCGCGCAAGGCGCGCGACGATCGTCTCATGTGGGTCCGTGGGCGGGGGAGTCACGAACAGCTCCCCGCGCACGAGTTCGTATTTGTTGCCGTCGTCCGGCAGACTATGGACCTCGGCGAGCGTCCACCGCTTGGTGACCGTGGCCATGAGCATTCCACACCCTTCCTTGGCGACTGGTGAACTGTGGGCATGGGCCAAGGGTGTAATGCCCCACAGGAAAGTGCGTCACCGAAATAGCGCACATTCGCATCAATTCCTTGCATTGACCCTACCCTCGGCGACCTCGCCGAGTCAAGTCGTGCGCGCCATTGCTGTTCGGCAGCCAATCCACCCTATTTGCTCCGCAATAAGCTCTTCCCGTTCAACCAAACACTATCGATGAAAACGATGCGCCTTTCACGACGCCTGTTTGCCGCATGTTTGGTCGTCGCGGCGTCCGCCTCAGCCGCCGCGCAATCGTCACCAATCGTCGGCCTCGATGCCTACATCACGAAGGCGATGGCAGACTGGCAAGTGCCCGGCCTCTCGATTGCCATCGTGCGAAACGACTCCGTCATCTACGAACGCGGCTTCGGCGTGCGAGAGCTTGGCAAGGCAGGAACAGTCGATCAGCACACCATCTTTCCCATCGCATCGACCACCAAGGCATTCACCGTTGGCGCACTCGGTACACTCGTCGATGAAGGGAAGCTCAAATGGGACGACAAGGTGTCGACGTACCTTCCCACGCTTCAGCTCTCCGACGCATACGTCACGCAGCAGCTCACCGTGCGCGACCTTCTCACGCATCGTATCGGACTCAGTCGCAGCGACAACCTGTGGATCGTCGCGCCGTTCACGCGCGCCGAGGTCATCAAGCACGCGCGTTTCCTCGCGCCGCCGCCAGCCTTTCGCGTCGAATACGGCTACAACAATCTCGCGTACATTCTCGCGGGCGAGGTGGCTGGCTCGGCGAGCGGGTCGAACTGGGACGACCTCATCGCCACGCGATGGTTCAAGCCACTCGGCATGACGCGCAGCACGACGCGCTCCGTCGTGGCCAATGCAGACGCGAACGTCGCCGCCTCGCACATTCGTGTCGACGGCAAGCCGGTCGCTGTGGCGCGGCGCAACTACGACAACATCGGCGGTGCGGGAGCGATCTTCTCCAGTGCGCACGACATGGCGCAGTGGATTCGCATGCATCTGGCCGGCGGCACCTATGCCGGCAAGCGTCTCCTCCAACCGGCCACGCTCAAGGAGATGTACACGCCGCAAACAACGATGCGCGCAGATACCGTTGCCGAGCGGATGTTTCCGACGACCAACTTTCGTGCGTATGGCTTTGGCTGGTTCCTGCAGGACTACAACGGCCGCAAGCTGGTGCACCATTCCGGCTCGATCAACTGGACGCGTACACACGTCGCGATGATTCCAGCGGAGCACATCGGTGTGGTGGCCATCGCCAACCTGAACACGAGCGGGCTGCAGCAGGCGCTCATGTACCGCGTGCTCGATGCCCTGATGGGGCTTCCCGCGCGAGATTGGAGCGCTGAGTATCTCGAGGTGGCCAAGCGTGGCGATGAACGATCGCTTGCGCAGAGTCGTGCGCTCGATTCGGCGCGGGTGAAGAACACCACACCCTCACTCGCGCTGGAGCAGTACGCGGGCAACTACACGAACGAGGTGTATGGCGATGTGTCGATCGTCGTCGAGAACGGGCATCTCGTCATGCGATACTCCGACGACTACACCGCAGATCTCGAGCACTGGCACCACGACACCTTCTCGGCGAAGTGGCGGCGAACCGGCTTCGGTCGGTCGTTTGCGACCTTCACTTTGGATAGCCGGGCCCGCGTGGCAACGCTCGAGCTTGACGAGCTCGGAGTTCTGCGTCGCGTTCGCGCTGCGGCGCCATGAGCGTGGCGCTGTAAGAACATTTGACGCAGAGGTCGCGGACGACAGCGGAACTACAAAGAATGAACCACAGAGGACACAGAGGACACAGAGGACACGGAGGGCTGCACGCGTTGTTCTCTGTGACCTCTGTGTCCTCTGTGGTTAATGTTTACGTTGTTGCATTTGCATGTGACGTCTAACGAACTCCCGCCGCGATTCCATCGCGACGTGGATCGGCCGCGCCGATGATCACACCATCACGACGCACCGCCGCCGCCGCAATGCCGGCGAATTGCAGATTGGCGACCTTGTTGATCGGCACGTAGCCGTACGCACGCAACGCTCCGTACACCGGCAGCGCGAAGCCCTGCTCGATCTCCATCGCTGGCCCGGTCGCCGCCGGATGCAGGCGCGGCGCCGCGATCGCCGCGTACGGATCCTGTCCCCAGGCGGCCATGCGGAGCAACGCCTGCGGAACGGCCGTCGGGATATAGGCCGCACCTCCAGCGCCTGCGGCGAAGCGCACCTCATTTCCCTCGAGCATCAACGTCGGAGCGATCGAGCTGCCAGGTTTCCGCAGCGGCTTGCGATCGCCGCGTGAGAAGAGGTTGCCGCTCGAATTGAGGAAGATGCCATTCGCGTAGACGCCGGAACCGAAGAGCACGCCGACACTGGACGTCAACGAGACGGCGTTGTGGTCAGCGTCGATCACCACCATGTGCGACGTCTGGCTGCCGAGCAATTCGGCGTCGTCGCGCGTCGTGGAACCGGTGGACATCGGCCGAGTCGTTTCCGCATAGCTGTCGATCGCCGAACATGCCGCGGGCACGGCATCGCGCTCGTAGGCCCACGCGTCGCCGCGAGGCAGCGTGTCGCGGTACGGCGCGTTCACCACCGCCACACGAGATGCCGCGAATCCCGCACTCGTGAGCCCGCGCACAGGACCTGGCGCCCACTCCGGGTGGCCGCTAACCACTCGGCGGTCGGCGAGCGACACGCGAATCGCATTCGCCATCTTCACCGCCGCACCGGGATCGGTCGTCGGATTCGGCAAGCTGGTCAGCCCGGATCGCTCGGCGAGATGGAGCACTTCCGACATCGAGGGCCCCGACACGGGTGACGGTGCGGCAACCACCGTGTAGCCGAGGAAGGTGCTGCATGATGGCCGTCGCATCGCGGGCTTGTAGACGGCGAAATCCGCCGCGTCGAGCAGCCCGCCGACGCGGCGCGTCTTCTCCGCGATCGTTCGCGCCACATCGCCCGTGTAGAAGGCCGACGCGCCATCGCGTGATATCGCTTCGAGCAGCGTTGCGAGCCTGGACTGCACAAGCCTGTCACCGACGCGAAGCACCTGCCCGCCGGGCATGAACAGCGCCGCCGCCTCCGAATCGGCCTTGAGCTTCTCGATGGATGACGTGAAGAGGCGATGATTCAGCGGACCGACGATGAATCCATCGCGCGCCAACCTGATCGCGGGTGCCAACACCGCGGCGCGCGTCAGCTTGCCACGTGCGGCCTGCCACTCGAGCAATCCGGCGACGAACCCCGGCACCAGCGCCGTGCGTGGATCGCGCGCGTCGCCACCTTCGTTCGTCGCCGCATTCAGCGAGGCCGATGCGGGCCCGGCACGCGGCGGATCGGGCAGTCCCCACGCCGGATCCGCACCCGCCTGGCCCATCGCCTCCATCACTTCGGCGCGATGCTCCTTGGCCAGCCACGCGACGCCGACCGCGTATCCTCCGAGCCCCGTCTGCGACGGATCGACCACACCGAGGGCAAACGACGCTGCGACCGCTGCATCGATTGCGTTGCCACCCTGCTCGAGCATCGCGAGCCCGGCTGCCGAGGCGTCCGTGGCGCTGGTGACGATGACACCCCGTCGCGATTCCACGCGCTTGCCGGCAATTGGCGGATCGTTGGCCGTCGACGACGTCGTGGCAGGTGAGGCGCAGGCCGCGGCAACCGCGACAACCGTGAGGAGAGAGGCAGGGAGGATTCGCATGGCGACGAATGTACTACACCCAGTCGTCGTTCGGAGCGGTCAGCGCTCCACCCGCATCACCGGTATTCACCACGCCGCGCGGCTCGATGAGCATCATCCCGACTTCGCGCGCCGCGAACGGCTTGTGCTCCACGCCCTTGGGGACAACGAACATCTCACCCGCTCGCAGCGTCACGCTTCCGTCGCGAAAGTCGATTCGCAACTCGCCATCGAGCACGATGAACGACTCGTCGGTGTCCGGATGACTGTGCCAGACAAAATCGCCCTCGATGCGGACGAGCTTGAACTGATAGTCGTTCATTTCCGCGATCACTTTGGGCCGCCAGAGTTCGCCGATCAGTGCCAGCTTCTCTGAAAAATTGATCGCGACATGCGCCGCTGCTGTCAATCCAGTTTCCATGCAGTCCCTGGGAAGGGGTGAACCGTGTCGGCCGACAATGGAATGGTATCGAATGTCAGACGCATGGCGAATTCCGCCGAAATACACATCCGATTACAATTGATATTCGCGGTTGCCGCTCCCGTTCTTTCAAGCCGTTTTCGTTGTTGCAGATGACTGTTGAATTGCGCCTGTTTGGCGGCGCGTCGCTACTGACAGGCGATGGAGCGCTCATCTCTGGATCATCGGCGCAGCCTCGCCGGCTTGCGATCCTCGCCATACTCGCTGACGCGTGGCCCGCGCCTGTGACGCGAGACGCCATCATTGGTCTCGTCTGGCCGGAGCAGGACGAGGCAGGGGCGCGGAGACTGCTTTCGCAGTCCCTGTACGAACTGCGCAAAGCCCTTGGTGAATTCACACGGTCGTCTGGACGAGACATCGGCATCGACGCTTCAGCGCTCGCCGTCGATCTGATCGACTTTCGGCGTGCCATGGAGCAGCGCGACTTCGAGCGCGCGGCTCAATTGTATCGCGCGCCGTTGCTCGACGGATTCCACCTCAAGGGCGCCGGAGAATTCGACCGGTGGCTCTCCTCCGTGCGACATGCCACGGAACGCGATCTTCGGCGTGCACTCGCGTGCTTGATGGACCGCGATGAGGCCGACGGCAACGTTCGCGGTGCCATCGAGTGGGCAGCGCGCCTGCTGGAACTCTTTCCCTTTGACGCAGAACTTGTTCAGCGGTGTGCCACGTTGCACGCACGCGCAGGAGATCCGGCGTCGGCGATCGGGATTGCTGAACGGTACGAGCGTCGCATTCGCGACGAGTTGGAACTCGCGCCCGATCCACGCGTTCGGAGCGCAACACGCGCGGCACTCGACGCCCCGCCGACTCCGACACTCGTTACAGCGGCCCGCACGTCACCTTCGGCAAAGGCGGTCGCCGTTGCCACGTCCTCGGCGCCGGCCTTCGTCGAGCGCCGCGCTCGCCGACTTCCGCTCTGGCGCGCAATCGTCGCAGCCGCGACCGTGCTCATCGTCGCTGCGGGACTGCGGTCGTTCGAGCCACCACACACAGCCGCAGCGCGTCGCGTCCTCGTCATCCCGACATTTCGCGCGCAGGGTGATTCGTCGTCCGTTGCGCTCGCGTCCGCGATGGCGACCATGCTCGCTGCGAGTCTCGATGGAGCGGCCGGCCTTGTTGTCGATACCGCCGTCACGTCAACGGAGAATCGCGCGGACGGATGGGCCCGTGCGGACGGCGCTGTCACAGCCACGGGCCACCAGCTTCGCGTGGATGTGACGTTGAGCGGCGCCGGTCGCGCGAGAGCTTATCGCGTCACGCTCACAGCGCCATCGGACAGCGTCATTCCGCTGCTCGATCGCGTGGCGCGGGAACTCCTGCCAAGGCTGTATCCCGGGTTGGATCGCGAGCGTATCACGACCGCCGCGCGCAGCTTTGCCCAGGCGTCCACCCTTCGCCGCTACCTCGACGGAGAGTCCGCGTTTCGGCGAGGCGAATTCGGTGCAGCGCATGACGCCTTTCGCGAGGTGACGGAGCGAGACTCTTCGCTCGCGTATGTCTGGTATCGTCGAGCCATGGCGGCAGAAGATGCGCATCGTCTCGACGACGCCAATCGTTCCGCCGCCACCGCGTTGCGAGGTGCCGGTCGACTCGACGAGCGTTCCCGTCGAATCGTCGAGGCGTATGTGGTATGGCGCTCCGGCGACATCGCAGAAGCGGACTCGCTCTTTCGCCTGATGGTCCGCGCTCGACCGAACGACGCGGAGGCGTGGGTTCATTTCGCTGAAGTCGCCTATCATGGCGGCCCGCTCATTGGCCACACACTGGACGAAGCGCGCGACGCCTGGCGTCAGGCCGTCGCGCTGGACAGCGGGGACTTTTCCGCGCTCATGCACGCGCTCAGGCTCGAGGCACGAAGCGGGAATCAGCGCGCGGTCGCTACGCTCCTCGATCGTGCGGAGTCGATCGGCGGAAACGTCTCGTTGCTTGCGGAGATGCGCGCGATCGGCAACATCGCCGTTGGCCGAGGCGCGTCAATCAGCCTCCCCGACGCCAGCGCCTATTTCGTTCATTCCGTGGTCGCCAGCCTGCTCGAGCGTCCGACTGAAGCGGAAGTCATTGCCCGTCGTCTCGCCGCACCGGACGCGCCGGCTGCGGTGCGCGCGCAAGCGCACGCGGCGCTCGCGCATCTTGCGATGGCGCAAGGCCACCGCCGGTCGGCGCACGCGCAGCTCGATACGCTGTCGACGAATGATCCCATCGCCGCCGCATGGTGGCGCGCGTACTTCGAAACGCTTCCCTTCCTGACGCCATCCGACACGGGCCAGTCGCGGGCAAAGGCTGTGCTTGCGAGCGCGGTGCCCAGGTCCACGACGGTTCCGCTCTACCTGGAGCTCGCGGTGGACGCACCTGCCGCGCGGATTCTTCAAGCGTACGAGCTCGCCTTGCTTGGGCTGAGTCCACGCGGCGATGGCGATGTCGCTTTTCGTTGCCCGCCGGAATTGCCAGCCACCCTCGCCGCCCTCTGTACGGATCTCGGACGCGGAGTCGCGGCGGAATCGCGTCGAAGGGCAGGGCGGCCGGCGGATGCCCTGCGTGAACTCGAGCACATGGAGATGCGAGTTCCCTACCAGCTCGCTGGCCGCTCCGCGTATTTCGCGCGCACGCGCGAGCGATACCTGCGAGCCATGCTGCTCGAACAGGCAGGTCGGTTGGACGAAGCATACCAGTGGTATTCAGCGGCCACATCGGTTGGGCGGTTGGACTACCTCTATCTGGCGCCCTCGCATCTGGCCCGCGGCCGCATTCGCGAACGGCAGGGAAATCGAGCGGCGGCGAAGAGCCATTTCCAGCGGGCCCTTGAACTCTGGAAAACGCCCGACGGCGAGCTCGCGTCGCTCCGTGTAGAGGCGATGGACGGCCTCCGTCGCGTGACGGAATCATCCGCTCCCTAAGCGAGCGCGAGCACATTGATTCTGTCCGGGATCCCGCGCGTGCCCGAGAATTGAGAGTTGATAGCACAATCAGTTGATGACTCCGCGTGAGTGTTCCGCACGCTCACAACCCGGAGTCACATCGATGCACCGCTTTTCACGTTCTCCCATCATCGGCCAGGCCGCCGTCTCAATGGGTCTTGTGCTTGCCCTCGGCTGCAGCGACGCGGCCGCCCCCGTTGCACCCGTGGCGGCGTCGCTTCAGGCAACCACAAGTCTTTCGCAATCAGCAACGGTCGGTACCAGTGTTGCTGTCGCGCCCGCCGTCCGCGTCGTCACGTCGGGCGGTGCGCCCGTTTCCGGCGTTTCCGTCTCCTTCATGACTGAAAGCGGCGGCGGCACTGTGGCGCTCGCGTCCGCTACATCTGGCGCAGACGGCATTGCCTCAGCGGGAAGCTGGACGTTGGGCACCACGGCCGGCAACCAGACTGTTCGCGCCGCCGCAAACGGCTTGGCGCCCGTCACCTTCAGTGCGACGGCACTCGCCGGTCCTGCTGCACAAATCGCCCCGTCCACTGGTTCCGGTCAGACCGCCCTCACCGGCGCCGCTGTCGCGGTGAAGCCTGCCGTCGTAGTCCGGGACGCGTTCGGGAATGCGGTCCAGGGAGCGAGCGTCAGGTTCGACGTCGCGAGTGGTGGAGGTACCGTCACCGGTGCATCGGCATCCACCGACCTGACTGGCATTGCGACCGTCGGCGGGTGGACACTCGGCATCGTTCCCGGCGTTCAAACGCTCATCGCCCGTCTGGGAAATGGATCAATCTCCACAACGCTCTCGGCGACCGCAGCACTTCCCTCCGGATGTATCGCGGCACCGTACGCGATTGGCGCGACGATTCCCGGCACATGGGCCACCGACGACTGCAAGTCCCCCGGAGCGCGGGGCATCTTCGACCCCGCCAACGCGCTATATGACCAGTACGACCTTGTGCTCACCGCCCAGACGCAGTTTCGCGCGACCGTGACGGGACCCGTTGATCGCTCGCTCCGGATCAGGCGCAAGACCAGCGGCGAGATCGTGGCACAAATGGGCTCGACGCCCTTCAATCCATCCAATGCCACAACGACGCTCGAGATGAAGTATGCCCTCGCCGCGGGCGCATACGTCATCGAAGTGCAGTCTCCCACTGCAGGCGCAACCGGCCCCTATTCGCTTTCGACCGCACTGGACAACACCGCGACGTGCACGCCGATCATCTTCGGAACCTACGACATCACGCTCAGCGACAGCGTGAGTCCCACGACCGATTGCTTCTTTCTCGGTGGCTACGAGGATCGGCTCGTGATGGTGTTGCCGACTGGGCTCAGTCTTCGCTTCACGCTGTCGTCGACGGAAATGGCACCCTTCCTCGTTTTCCGTGATGACCGGCAAGCGGCTGCGTCACCGACACTGCAGACGGCGCGCGCCACGGCGCCGGGCACGGTGACCTTCGATTGGACGACAACGTTCAGTGGTTACTACGAAGTCATCATGACGACGCTGGAGGCCGCGAAGGGTCAGAAGTACACGCTGAAAATCGAGAGGCTGCCGTAGTCGCGTACCATTTTTCAACGACTCCGACCCCGACCGGGGGCTCAGTCAAGGGCGGCCAGTATTTCAGCCGTCGACCGGACGCGTGAGATTCGCGGAAGAATCCGCGTCATCGAAAATGCATGCATGTCGGCGGACATGCTCGAGCACGCGTCTTCCGCCACGATGACGTCGTAGTTGTGCTGCCAAGCTTCGCGCGCCGTGCCTTCGACGCCGAAGTTCGTCGCGATCCCGCACAACACGATCGACGTGATCGCCCGGCGACGGAGCTGCAGGTCGAGCTCCGTGCCGTGGAAGGCGCCCCACTGTCGTTTCGTGATCCGGATGTCGGCGTGCAGGCTCGCCATCTCGGGCACGAAGTTGGCCCAGTCCGGCGGCAATCCGCCCGGCGGCGCGGGCATCGGTTCGTCGACCACCTGCGGCGGCCGAAGCACACCGGAACTTCCGAACGACACATGCACCAGCGCGAGCGGTGCGCCAATCTCGTTGAAGCGCTGGCCCAACGACGCCGCGCGCTCGATCACCTGCCCGGACGAATGCGGCGCGAGTGCACGCGCCACGATCCCGTTCTGAAGATCGATGACGACGAGCGCAATTCGTTGGGCATCAAGCTCCAGTGTCATGAGACTCGTCCCTCCTCGGTTTCGACTTCTTCCGCAATCCGGCCGGCAAGCTTTTCATCAGGCGTTGTGAGCCGCTTCTTTTTCCAGTCGCCCTTGGCATAGACGGCCAGCGTGATACCAACGATCAGCACGTTCGAGATGGGAAACGCCCACCAGATACCACGCTCGTGCAAGGACGTATGCATCGACAGCATGTAGGCGAGCGGAAACTGAAGTACCCACTGCGAGACGAGTGTAATCATCATCGTCATCACCATGTTGCCCGACGCACGGAGCACCCCGGTCATCGAAAACTGCGCGCCGAGAAATCCCCATGAGAGCGCCATCGTGCGAAGGTAGACCGCGCCCGCGGCGATGACGTCGGGGTCGTTGGGCACGAAGAAGCGAACGAGCTGCGGCGCCGTAAGGAAGGCAATCACGCCCAATCCGCTCAGGATGCCGAAACCCATCCAGCTTCCCAGCCGCCCGATCCGCGCGGCGCGCTCGATGTTGCCGGCGCCGATGTTCTGGCCCACGAGTGTCGACACAGACATCGACAAACCCATCGCGGGTATCATCACCACCTGAAGAATCGTCGAGCCCACGCCATACGCGGCCATCGTCAGCGTCCCGAAGCTCGCGATGAGAAAGGTCAGCACCGTGAGGCCCAGTGCCCGCGCGGACTGCTCGATCGACGCAGGAAAACCCAGCAGGAACGCGCGCTTGATGTACGCGCGATCCGGAATGAAGTCGTGCCACGCAAGGTGGATACCGTATCTCCCGCCGAACAGCACGGCCAACCCGATCGCTGCCGCGATGCTCTGCGTTCCCACCGTGGCCAACGCCGCGCCCATCACACCCAGCGGCGGAAATGGGCCCCACCCGAAGATGAACAGCGGGTCGAGGATGAAATTGAGGATCACCGTGCCGAGCACGATGTACACCGGAAGTTTCGCCTCGCCGACGCCGCGCATCAGCGACTGGAACATGAAAAAGAAGAAGTTGAACACGAGCCCGACAAACGACACACGCAGGAATCCGATCGCGCCATCGTAGACGTCCGGTGCGACGCCCATCAGGTGCAACAAGGCCGGCGCGGCGATGAAACCAATCGTGCCGAGCACGACGGACACGGCGACGATCATCATCAGCGTCTGTGCGGCGACGTGATCCACCATCTCCTGATTCCGCGCGCCGTAATACTGGGCGACGAGGGTCGAACCGGCGATCGCCAGGCCGACGCCGAGTCCGATGCTGAGGAACAGCACGGGCGTCGACGCGGACACGGCCGCAACGGCGCTTCCCCCGAGCCGGCCGACCCAGAATGCGTCGATGAGTTGGTATGCTGCCTGAAGGACGTTCGCCAGCGCGATCGGAATGGCGAGCGCCATCAGCGATCGGAGGATCGGGCCTTCCAGCAGTCGTGCCGATGGGTTGGTCATGCGAAGAAGTGCTGGCGGGCCGCAGGTCGCGCAGTTGCCACGCGGCAAATGTATCCTTGTGGACATGACGATTGCTCGGTCGACCCTCGTTTTGCTCATTGCCGGGCGCAGGGCGCAAAATGGCCCTTGCGCTTCACGTATTTGTTCTACAAGATAGAACTATGGCTACCCCAACCCTTGGCTCGCTCGAGCTCACCGTCCTCCTTGCCGTGGTTCGCCTCGGTGACGAGGCGCACGGCCTCGCCATTCGCGCCGATGTCTCGACGCGCTTGCGCCACGACTACTCCATCGGCGCCATCTACACGACACTCGAACGGCTCGGGACCAAGGGATTCGTCACCTCCCGCATGACAGATCCCCTCCCCGTGCGTGGTGGTCGTGCCAGGCGGCAGTTCACGATCTCGGCGGAGGGTCAGCGCGCGCTCGTTGAGGCGCAACGAAACGTGGAGTCCGCATGGGCAGGTGTGCCCACCACCATCCGTCCGGAGCTCGCATGATCGCGCCGCCCCTCACTGCGGAGCGGCTCCTCGAAGCGCTCAGCGAACAGTCGGACTTTCGTGATGCCGTCCTTGGCGATCTCGCTGAAGAATTCGCGCGCCGAGCCGAAGCCGACGGCGTGCCGGCCGCGCGGTCGTGGTACTATCGCGAGTCCATTCGCACCGTTCCCCACTTGCTCGGTCACTGGGCACGTGGACTCGGTAAGGGCGACATCAAGCACATCGCGAACGTGGTATTCGCGTCGTACATCTTCGGCGCGGCCCTCGTGTTTGCGCTCACCGGTGTCGTGGGCGCCGTCATGATGGCACTCGGCGTCCAGTTCGCCGTGGCGGAGGAACATACGGTCATTCCTCCAGTTGGGTTGGCGATTGTCTCCATGAGCTCCGTGACCGGTGGTTTCGTCGTAGCGTGGCTCGACAAACGGACGCCGTTGATCAGTGCCATTGTTCTCGGTCTCGTTGTCGTGATTGCGGCGCTCTTGATGAACGCACTGTTGCCGAGGACGCCGATGGCCGCTTGGTATCAGATCACGGCGTCGACGATCACGATGCTTGGCACATCACTGGGAGCGGTACTGTACGTGCGCAGGCGAATCGCGAGCACTAAGTGACCGATCTCGTTCGTCTGACGATGTCGAACTGCGTGAAGCACAGGGGAACGCGGATTGAGCGGATCTGAACAGCGAAAACGACGATTCGCTCTGCGACCTCGGCCGAATGGCTCGTGACGATTGCGTCCTGTGGACCATCAGAGATTGAATCCTGAATGACGAAGGGCTGACCTTGGTTCACTAAGCCAGCCCTGTGCTTGATCGGTGTTTTTCTCTTTTCAAATCCGCCCAATCCGCGTTCACTGGGGTTGCAGCTGCAGGCGACGGAACTCGTCACGGGGAGCCAAATGTCGTATTCTCAACGCGACCCATCTCCCCCCAACGGTTCCCATGCGATCTCTCAGATTCCTCGCATTCGCGCTTCTCGCGTTTGTCTCCACCGCACACGCGCAATCCCAGACTCGGCTCCTCCGGTCGCCGACCATCAGCGACCGCAACATCGCGTTCGCGTACGCCAATAACATCTGGGTCGTTGACCGCGCTGGCGGCTCGGCGCGCCGGCTGACGAGCTTTCAGGGCGCCACGGAGAATCCGAAGTTCTCGCCCGACGGAAAATGGATTGCCTTCACCGCCGAATACGGTGGCAACACGGACGCCTACATCGTTCCCGTGGAGGGTGGCCAACCCAAGCGACTGACGTGGCATCCCGGTGCGGACATGGTACAGGGCTGGACGCCTGACGGAAAGAACGTGGTGTTTTCATCGACGCGCGCCGCATGGGCGCCGAGCGGTGCGCCGCGTTTCTTCACCGTGTCGACCGAGGGTGGGCCGGAAGTCGCGATGCCGATGCCGCGCGCCTACCAGGGGAAGATTTCTCCCGACGGAAAGCGCATCGCCTACCGCATGAACAATTCGTGGGATGAAGAGCGCCGGAACTATCGCGGTGGGCAGAATCGCCCGATCTGGGTCGCTGACCTCGCGACGCTCGATGTGGTATCGCCGCCGTGGACCGATTCGAAGGACATCGATCCCGTCTGGGTCGGTGATGCCGTGTACTTCATCTCCGATCGTGATGGCGTGGCGAACGTCTGGTCGTGGGATACGAAGTCGAAGGCGCTCAAGCAGCAGACGCATTTCTCGGACTTCGATGTGAAGGCGCTCGACGCCGGCGGGAACAGCGTGGTCTTCGAGCAGGCGGGCTACATCCACACGCTCGATCCGGCGAGCAGTACGCAGAAGATCGTGAATATCTCCGCGGCCGGTGACTTCCCGTGGATGATGGCGCAGTGGAAGGATGTCAACAATCGCATGGCGAACCTCGCGCTCTCGCCAACGGGCAAGCGTGCGGCCGTGGAAGCGCGCGGCGAAATCTTCACTGTGCCGGCGGAGAAGGGCGACGTCCGCAACATCACGAACTCGAGCAACGCCTCGGACATCTGGCCAACATGGTCGCCCGATGGAAAGTCGATCGCGTACTTCAGCGACCGTAGCGGCGAATACAAGATGTACATCTCGGCGCAGGAAGGCCTGACCCCACCGCGCGAGATCGTGCTCCCGGAGCCGAGCCGTCCGTACACGCCGGCGTGGAGTCCGGATGGGAAGCGCATTGCATTCCATGATACGCACTTCCGCTTGTGGCTCGTGGATGTCGCGACGGGCAAGGCATCGGTTGCTGACACGGATCCGTACTTCAAGGGCGAGCGTTCGCTGCTCCCCGTGTGGAGCCCTGATTCCCGCTATGTCGCGTACCCGAAGCGATTGCCGTCGTACTATCGCGCTATCTACGCGTACGACGTCACCACCGGGGAGAAGCATCAGCTGACCGACGGTCTCGCCGACGCAACCGCTCCCGCATGGGATGCGAGCGGCAAGTACCTGTGGTTCCTCGCCTCCACGAACTACGGACTGCATTCCGGCCTGCTCGACATGTCCTCGTACGATCGGCCGGAGACGAAAGGACTGTACCTCGCCATCTTGTCGAAGACGGAAGCGTCGCCGCTCTTGCCGGAGAGTGACGAGGAGGCCGCTCGCACCGGTGGAGGTGCGCGCGACACCACGGCGCGTCCTGCGCGACCGGATTCGGCACGCGCGGCTGGTGACACGAATCGGGTCGTTCCACCGCGCTCCAACGTGGTGCACATCGACTTCGACGGCATGCAACAGCGCATCATCGCCGTGCAGAACGTTGCGCAACGCGATTACACTGCGCTTCGCGCTGGTGCGCCCGGCATGGTGTATTTTCTCGAACCCAACCCGGCCACCGGAACGAGTGAGCCGACACCCGATCTCAACGGACCACCGGCCGCCGCGGGCAACACACTTCACCGCTATCAACTCAGCTCGCGTCGCGCGACGGTGTTCGCATCGGGCGTCGCGCAGTTCGTCGTCAGCGGCGATGGACACAAGCTCCTCTACCGCACGCCGGGTGCGGCGGGCCAGCTCTTTCTCGTCGACGCAGATCGTGCCGCGCCGACGGCGGGCACGGGGCGCATGAACGTCGCGCTACGCGCGTATGTCGATCCGAAGCAGGAGTTCGAGCAGATCTTCAACGAAGATTGGCGTAACCAGCGCAACAATCTCTACGTGCGCAACATGCACGGCAGCGACTGGCCGGCCATGAAGAAGATGTATGCGCAACTGCTTCCATACGTGAACCATCGCGCCGACCTCAATTACGTGATGGACATGATGGGCGCGGAGATTTCCATCGGGCACTCGTACGTGCGCGGCGGCGATCTCCCTGAAGTGCCGCGCGCAACCGGCGGACTCCTCGGCGCCGACTTCACCGTCGAGAATGGCCGGTATCGCATTGCGAAGATCTACGATGCGGAGAGCTGGAATCCGGAATTACGCGCGCCGCTCGCGATGCCTGGCGTCACCGTCCGCAGTGGCGACTATCTCCTCGCCGTGAACGGCACCGAGTTGCGTGGCAGCGACGACCTCTATCGTCTGCTCGACGGCACCGCGAATCGCCAGACGGTGATCACCGTCGGGGCTCGGCCGGCAATGGACGGCGCGCGCCAGATTACCGTCATCCCGATCGCCAACGAGCAGGGTTTACGTACGCGCGCCTGGGTCGAACACAATCGCCGGTACGTGGATTCGGTTTCCAAGGGTACCGTCGCGTACGTCTACCTCCCGAATACGGGGCAGCCCGGATATACGAGCTTCAATCGCTATTACTTCGCGCAACAGGATCGTCAGGGCGCCGTCGTCGATGAGCGGTACAACGGGGGCGGCTCGGCGGCCGACTATATCGTCGATTTGCTGGGGCGTGATTTCGATGGCTACTTCAACAATCCCGTCGGCGATCGTCGTCCGTACACGAGCCCCGCGAATGGCATCTGGGGGCCAAAGGTCATGATCGTGAATGAGATGGCTGGCTCTGGCGGTGACCTCATGCCGTACATGTTCAACAAGCGAAAGATTGGAACGCTCGTTGGAAAGCGCACGTGGGGTGGTCTCGTCGCGACGACGGATACGCCACCATTCGTGGACGGCGGCTCGGCGATCGCGCCGAGGTTTGGTTTCTTCGGCAAGGATGGTACGTGGGAAGTCGAGAACAAGGGCGTGATGCCCGATATCGACGTCGAGAACTGGCCGAAGGATGTTCTGGCTGGCCGTGACTCACAGCTCGAGCGAGCAACGCAGGAGGCGATGCGCCAGTTGAAGGAGCATCCGCCGAAGCGTGACATGCAGGAGCCGCCGCCGAGCGAGTGGGGCAAGAGGAAGCAGCCGATCGTGCCGTAGCGACCCACGAGAGCATCCACGAAAACGACGCGCAATGACATCGAGGCCCCGGAGAACGCTCACGTGTTCTCCGGGGCCTCCGTGCGCCGTCACACGCTACTGAGACGCCATGCGACCGACGTGCTGGCGATGATGGAACCAGCCGCCGGCAGCGCCAGAGAGTGCACCGAGAGCAACGTCACCGATTGGTGACCACTCGAATTGCGCGGCGTCCGCGATGAGAAACGCCAGCGTCAGCAAGAGTGTCGGCCACGCGATGAGTGCGCCGTGCAGTACGTAGGCACGGCCGGCGATGCGTGCGGCGAGGTAGCCTGCGATCATTGCCGCACAGACCAATGCAATGAGATGCGCGCCCCTGGGAACGGGCTCCAGTGCCGTCACCACGGTACCAGGCTGGCTCGCAAGTATCGCGATGGAATCGTCCGTTACACCCTCGCGCCGTAATTGGCGAAAGTGTGCTGCGCTGGCGTTCTCAGTACGGTTGTTGCCGCGCGACGAGTGCGTCGCTTCACCGGCGCACGTCAGAAGCGTACTGAGGACGCCACCGATTAGAATGGCGGCGAGTGATCGGAGCCAAACCATGGCTAGGAGGGAAGTGGTGGAAGAAGTGGTTGAGACGGATACGCGGCGCCATTGGGATGGGATTGTTCTGGGCAGTAGCGGGGCCGTCTCCCGAGGTGATCCCGCCTTTCTCAAGTATTTGGTCGTCGTGGGCCCCGTCGTCTCACTTGCTGCCGCGAGCTGTGCTGCGGGGTTCGCTGGCCCTGGCCAGACGGGCACATGGCCGAGAATTGCTCAAGGGGAATAAGGACGCGGCCGCGCTGGGGCTTTGGGAAGGAAAGGCGGAGTAACAAAAATCAGCTGCCCTTCTTGAATGTCGCTTGCCCGGATGGTCCCGCGCTTGGGGGCAGGCGGTGGAGGAACTCGTACAGTGACTCCAGGTCCTCGGTGGACATTCGTGCGAAGGCCTCCCACGGCATCGGAGACCCCGCGTAGACCCGGCCACTCCGGAACCGAGTGATGAATGCTTCACGGTTTGGAAACTTGAGGAGCGCACTGCCCTTCATCGGCGTAAGGTTCGGACTGATGAACCAGAGTGCAAGGTCGGCGCCGGGATTGGGGTCGGGTTCCAATTGCCATCCACCGGCGAATTCCGTCCCTGTCGCGACAAAGGTCGCCTCATCTCGTTTCGTGTGGCAGCCGACGCAGTTGGCGACAGACCGAGCCAGGTATTCGCCGCGCGCGGCGCCAACACCAGCCGGCGTGGCAGATGCGGGATGAATCGCCGTTCTGGGTTTCATGATATTGAAGAAGGTCCGGACGACCTTGCCGGGTATGGTCCATTCGTTCGTCGGCACGGCATTCTTCACCGGCGGCATCGACCGTAAATACGAAATGATCGCATTGACGTCGTCATCCGACATGTTGCCGAACGGCATCATCGGCTCGATGGTCGCGCGGCCGTCCGGTCTCACGGACCATCGCATCATCCGCGCGATCTGTCCGTCGGAGTAGCGACCGATTCCGGTCTCGGGATCCGGTGTGAGGTTTCTGGAGTAGATGTCGCCAAGTGGAGCAGCCGAAAGTCGAAGACCACCACTGAGCGGTACCTTCGTGCCCCGCGCCAGTTTCGCCATATCGCTGTACGACGATGTATGGCACGCGACGCAGTGGGCTGGCCCGTACACCAGGTATTCGCCTCGCGCCAGCACCTCGGGAGCGGTGCTCGCGTGTACCTCCGGGAGCGGCGCGTCGTAGCTTCGATCCCACGTCCGGGAGACATGGATTGCCACGCCGACGAGTCCCACGGCGAGCACGGCCACTCCGATCAGCACCTTCTTGAAGATGCGCTTGAACATCGAAATCGGTTCTTGTCGGCGATTCAGTTTTCAGTAGGGAAGCTCAGCGAATCCAGGCGCCGAGACGCTCCCATCGGATGGCGGTCGCGGCACGGACGTATTCGACGCCTCGATCCGGATCGTACGAGTAGTAGACGAACATCGGCGTCCCACGAAGGTTCGCGCGCGGCACGGGTCCGTAATATCTGCTGTCGACGGAATTGTCTCGGTTGTCGCCCATCATGAAGAACGTCCCGGTGGGCACAACGAGCGGCCCCCACTCGTGGACGCTCGGCGCCGACGTTGGCGGGCCGAATCGAGAGCCGTGGATCTCGATCTGATGTTGCCACACGAAGATCGGCTGTGGTTGGTCAGCAATGGAGTCCGGAAGGACAAACGAGTTCGGTGATGGGACGACCGCGCCATTGACGGTCAGTTGCCCGTGTCGCATGAAGATCGTGTCACCCCCGACCCCGATGATGCGCTTCACCAGTGTGGGCGTGACGTCGGCGGGAGATATTCGAATTGTCACATCCTGTGGCGGCGAGACGAAGACGGTAACGTCTCCGCGTTTGGGGCTTGCGTACCCGGGCAGTGAGTGGCTCGTGAACGGGACGTGTGGGCCGAACTTGAGCTTGTTGACGAAGAGCCAGTCTCCGACAAGAAGCGTCGGCTCCATACTGCCGCTCGGAATCCGGAACGCCTCGGCGAGCAGTTGTCGCGTGCCGAGGAAGATCGCCAGCACGGGAAGCGCGCCCATGATGAACCCGCGAGTACGGACGACGAGCGACGCACGCGGGACTGCAGTGCGGCGCGCAGCGGCGCGCGGTGCCCGTTTCCGTCGAGAACTGCCCATGTGTGCTGCCTCCGCATCGAGTACCAACGTGAATCTACGAGGGTAAAGAAAAGAAGCGAGTTGCAACCCGCTCGTCATAGCTTCAACATTCCGTGTGCATGACCTCAGGAGGGGACGATGATTGGCGAGCCAGAGAACACCATTCTTCCCGATCGCCGCGACTTCCTCAAGTCGGCCGGCGCGGCCGCGGTGGGCGCACTGCTGTTGCCGCAGATGGACGCGCTCGCGTTGAGCCCGAGCATCGCCAGAGCGACGGCCGCCGCACGGCCGGTGATGACGGTGCGGCCCTTCGCGTTGACCCAGGTAAAGCTCACGGAGAGCCTCTTCACGCAGAAGCGCGACCGGATGCTCGCCTACGCGCGTGGCTTTGGTGGCGATGCAGACGTCTACGCGGGGCCGGATCGCGTGCTCTCGATCTTCCGCGCCAACGCCGGGCTCGACACCAAAGGCGCCGAGGCGATTGGCGATTGGGAAAACAGCACCGGATATCTGCGTGGGCATTACGCCGGCCACTTCATGAGCATGCTGGCGCAGGCGTACGCAAGCACCGGCGACGCGATCTTCAAGCAGAAGCTGGACTACATCGTACGCGGCCTGGCAGAATGTCAGTCCGCACTCGCGGCATCAGCACGCCGGCCAACTCCGCGTGCCACCGGCAAGTTCGGCAACGCCTTACGACTCACTGGCTCGCCCATCGGGCTCGCTGAGCACGTCTCGCTCCCTGCAGGGCTGGTGAGCGAGTTGCGGGATTTCACGATCGCACTCTGGATCAATCCATCACAGTACGACCGCGCGAAACTCTCTGACAGCAGACCAACCCTCGACCTGGCGACACTCACCAACGGCACCGCGGTCTTCGATTTCGGAAACCCGAACCCAAAGTTCGGCGAGCCGGCGCTCACGCGCATGTATTTCACCGTCCGCGCTGGCAACGACAAGCCGGTCCCGCGCTTCGCGATCACCACGAGCGGCGCTGCTGGCGAGCAACGTCTCGACGCCGCGCGGCCGCTGGCCGTGGATCGCTGGACGCACATCGCCATTACGCGCTCGGGGTCCGTCGCGACGCTATACGTCGATGGAGATCCGGTTGCGACGAACTCCGACATGACGGTCTCGCCCGCCGACCTTGGGCCGACGACTGGTAATTGGCTCGGACGCTGTCAGTTCCCGCAGCGCAACGTGTCGTATCTCAACGCGCAGCTCGACGAGTTCCAGATCTTCGACCGCGGATTGGCGCAGGCCGACGTCCGCGCGCTGATGACATCCGCCGGCAGCGGCAACGTGTTGAGCTATCGCTTCGACGAAGCCGATGGCGCGCGCGTGGTCGACTCATCCGGCAAGGGACGCCACGGCATCGTCGTCGCTCCCACCGACGGGCGGCGTCACCCGGGCTTCCTCTCCGCGTACCCGGAGACGCAGTTCATGCGGCTCGAGGAGTTCGCGACGTATGGCGGCAACCAGGGGATCTGGGCGCCCTACTACACGCTCCACAAGATTCTCGCCGGCCTGCTCGACGCGCACTCGCTCACGGGGAACGCGCAGGCGCTCGACGTCGCGACGAAGATTGGCGACTGGACGCACAGCCGATTGTCGAAGCTGCGCCCGGAGCAGTTCGATCGGATGTGGAACATGTATATCGCGGGCGAGTACGGCGGCGCCAACGACGCCTTCGCCAGCCTGCACGCCATCACGCGCAAGCCGGACTTCCTCACCGTCGCGCGATTCTTCGACAACCGCAACGTGAAGGACCCGACGGTCGCGAACAACGACATCCTCGATGGACGTCACGCGAACCAGCATATCCCGCAGTTCATCGGCTATCTCCGCATCTTCGAGCAGAGCGACGAACGGGACTACCACACCGCCGCGAAGAACTTCTGGGACATGGTGGTGCCGCACCGCGTGTACAGCCACGGTGGCGTGGGCGTCGGTGAGATCCTCCGCAAGCGTGACGTGATTGCGGGATCACTCTACTCCGAGCCGAACAACCACGACCACGCCGAGAGCTGCGTCGTGTACAACATGCTCAAGCTGAGCCGCAACTTGTTCTTTCACGAGCCCGACGCGAAGTACATGAACTACTACGAACAGGGACTCTTCAATCAGATCCTGGGCTCTCGGAGGGACGCGGAGAGTACCACGAGTCCCGAAGTCACGTACTTCATTCCCGTGCGCTCAGGCGAGCGTCGCGAATACGGCAACGCGGGGACGTGCTGCGGCGGCACCGGAATGGAGAATCACACCAAGTACCAGGACTCGATCTACTTCCGTTCGACAGATGATGCGACGCTCTACGTCAATCTCTACATCCCGTCCACGCTCGCGTGGCGTGAGAAGGGCCTCACGATCGAACAGGCCACTCGATATCCCTTCGAGGGCTCGAGTGTCCTGACGGTGCGTGGCAATGGGCGGCTTGCCGTGATGCTGCGCGTTCCAAGCTGGGTGCGCCGCGGCTACAGCGTCTCGGTGAACGGCGCTCGACAAGCGCTCGCCGCCATACCCGGTCAGTACGTCAGGATCGACCGCCAATGGCGCTCCGGCGACAGAATCGAGATCGCGATGCCACTCTCATTCCGCGCCGAGCGCACGATCGATGACCCCGCGGTGCAATCGATCTTCTACGGGCCAACGCTGCTGACCTTGCAATCGCCGGCGGTGGGGAACACCCTCGAGACGGGCCTCATCAACGTCGCATTGTACAAGCACTTCACGTTGACGGGAGATTTCGGAGTAGGGATGATGCCTGTGCCAGGGAAGCCGTTGCACTTTACCGCGAACGGCCAGACGCTGGCGCCGCTCTTCGTAGCCGACCCGCAGGAGGGGAACACGCAGGCGTATCACATGTACATCCGTCGGCATGAGCCGTCGATTGTGTTCAGGAACGACGATTCAGGCGTAATGAATTCGAAGCGCGATGACGGGATGACCTTTCTGGACGCGGTGTGGGCGGGCGCACCGTTCGCTGATCACGGCCGGTTCATGACGGTCGTGGAGCGCGTCGCGACCGAATGGAGCGCGGCGGGACGGTTAACGGCGGCAGAGCAGCGCGCAGTGGTCCAGGCTGCGCGTCGTGCCGAGCGAGACCTCGCCTAACGCGCCAGCACGGTTCGGAGGGGTGGTGGACATCAGGGCGCGCGCGCAATTTCGAGAACGTTTTTCGGCCTCGACTTCAAAACTACAATGACCCAGCCACGCCACTCGACTTCATTGCGGCCCGCACCTGCGACGTTTCGCCGCCGCGCACAGCTTCTGCTGGCGTGCCTCTGCACCGTGGCCGCGTCCGTAAACGCGCAGGCTCCCATTCGCGCGCTGTACGTGACGGGCGGTGGCTTCCATGACTTTACTGCGCAGAAGCAGATCGTTCCGCCGGGCATCTCCGCGCGCACCAACATCGTCTGGACGATCGACCACACCGCCGACACGTCGACGGCGAAGCTGATTGCGCGCCACTCGACGATAGCGTGGGCGGACTCGTTCGATGTCGTCGTCTACAACATGTCGTTCTCCTACGTTGTCGACCCGCAGTGGATCGAACGCATCGCGTACGCGCACCGCGACAAGGGCGTGGCCGTTGTTATCCTCCACGGGGCGACGCACAGCTATCGCCGGTCTACGACCGACGCATGGCGCGAGCTCATGGGTGTCGCCAGCATGCGTCACGACACGCAGCGCGACTTCCGCATCGAGCGACTCGTCGCGGACAACCCGATCGTGAAGGCGCTGCCCAAGGAATGGGGTCCCGGGAGCGACGAGTTGTACAACATCGACAGGATGTGGCCGACGGCGAACCCGCTGGTGCAGGCGTGGAGCATCGAGGGCGAGAAGCACTTTCCGGTCGTCTGGACGAACACCTACGGAAAGGCGCGCGTCTTTGCCACGACGATGGGCCACAGCAACCGGACGATGTCCGAGCCTGCGTACCTCGATATGGTGACGCGCGGACTCCTGTGGACGGTCGGCAAGCTGGCGGCGGACGGTACGCCGGTCGCGGGCTACGGTCCTCGCCCCTGATTTTCCTGTGGCGAACGCACGCCAAGATTGCTGAGCGCAATCGCCGCATTTCGCTGAAGTCCATGTAATTTCGCGCGCTTCATCGGTGACCCCTTGAACGCAACCGAGAACTCCTGCCGCGACATCCGGAGCAGCTCGCGCGCGATCGTCACCGCGTCGTTCGATGCGAGCACCGGTCGGGGCGCAAACTCAGGGACTTTCAATTCCCGCGCGAACTTCACGTTCCAGGGACAGACGTCCTGGCAGATATCGCAGCCGTAGATCAGCTCGCCGATCTGCGGTCGCAACGCCGGCGGGATATCGCCCTTCATTTCGATTGTCAGGTACGAGATGCACTTCGTCGCGTCGAGCGTGCGCGGCGCGATGAATGCATCGGTGGGACACACGTCGAGGCAACGCGTGCACGTTCCGCAGTGGTCCGACTCGAACGGAGCATCCGCCGCCAGTTCGAGATCGAGCACCAGCGCACCGAGGAAGAAAAACGATCCGAGCGCGGGATTGAGAAGATTGGTGTTCTTGCCGAACCAACCGAGCCCCGCACGTCGCGCGAGGTCGCGCTCGAGGACTGGCCCCGTATCGACATACGGCTTTCCCGCAATCGAGTGGCCGACGTCGGATTCGAGCCGCGCGTGCAGCGCGCGCAGGCGCGACTCCATGACGTCGTGGTAGTCGTCACCGCGCGCATATCGCGCCACCGGGCCACTCGGCTCGCGCCCACCATAGTCCAGCGCGACGACGATGGCGTGCGTCGTTCCCGGACGGGGCAACCGCGAATCGCTCCGCTTTTCGGCGCCGCGGGCGAGGTATGCCATCTCTCCACCGTATCCTGCGTCGATCCAGGCATTGAATGCCGGCGCCGTTTCGGCGGGGCCGAGCGTAGTGATGCCGGCGAGATCGAAGCCGAGTGCAAATGCATGTGCTTTCGCCAACGCCGCCAGCTCGACGGGTGTTCTCGCTCCCAGTTCCGCGCCGGCCGATGCAACGGTCACGGGTCGCGCACCGCCCATCGCGCGTAGCGGATGACGTCGTCCGCTGGCGGTGTGTGGTCGTCGTCACCGTACGCCGTGTGCATGCGCCACCGGACGTAGTCCGTGGCGGGAAGGGGCAGGAATGGGAAGCGGCGCCACCAGTGACGTCTCCGAAAGCGCCAGCCGACGCGCAGCAGCGCAAGCGCGTCCGATGGAGAGCGCAGCGCACGCAGCGTGAGGGACAGGGCCAAGTGGTTCCAACTCATCTCGGATAACCCTTCCACAGCCACTGGAGTGCGAGCGGAAGGGTCTCGAGCTTCATCGCGCGATCGGTGTGTCCCGCGTTGCGCGTAAAAACGAACTGATAGTGGTACCCCTTGTCTGCCAGCACGTTCGCCATGCGTTCGCTCGCAAGGACCCAGTCGTGCATGTCGTCGCGCATGACGTTGGGATTCAAGAGATCTCGATCACCCACCGCCATCCAGATGCGAATCGGCTTCACCGGGCTGTTCGGAATCAACGTCTCGTGGAAGCCCCACGCGCCGTGCGGCGTCTCGTCGCTGTGCGGCCACTGCTGGTTCACGGCAGTGATCGAGTAGGCGAGCACGCGGTGATAGAGCTCCGGGTGGTACCACGCCATGATCAACGCCGCTGAGCCACCCGAGCTTCCGCCCATCGTGGCACGCCCGTCGGGATCTCTCGTGAGCTTGACGTTGTACTGCTTTTCGACCAGCGGCAGCACTTCGGTCTCGACGAATTCCGCGTAGCGACCGGACATCGTGTCGTATTCGAGTCCGCGCTGGCTTCCTTGCGCGTCGCCACTCCCGTTCCCGATCGAGATGGCGATCATGACGGGAACCAGCTTCTGGTCGATCAGGTTATCGAGCGCCGTGAACAGCAATCGGTCGGGTCCATCGGCACCGACGATGAACGGCGCGACCGTGCCAGGCACGTACTGTTTCGGCACGTAGACCGCGACACGCCGAGTGTACGGCGCGGGGCGGCTGGTCGTGACGATCAGTCGCGTCGGGTCATTCGGATCGGGGGTGCCGAACGTTCCCGCATCGCGAGCGATGCCGGGGTAGATCTTGCTGTCGGCCGAGCTCATGGTGAACTCGTAAACGGTTCCTTGCGGGACGCCGCCTTTCACGATCATCTCGGGGGCCGGCGCGTGTGTCGGCCCAATGATGAAGTTGCCCTCCGCATCGACTGGCGGAATGGTGCCGTCCGGAAGCTCCTTGGCGACGACAAAGCCGGGGGTGTTGGGGTCGCGCGTGGGAGGTGTGGGTCGCGGCGCGGGGGTCGTTGCCGGCGGAGTTCCGCCGGTCACTTGCGCACGCACCGTTGTGGCGCATGCCAGCAAGAGGACCATTGCTCCCACGCTCGATCTCGTCATGGCATCCCTGTCTGTTCGTGGTCCAGCGAGTGTGCGCCGCATCTTTTCACGACGGCCTCGTGCGTCAACAAGTGTGTGGAGTTCGCGCGAGCCGAGCAAGCGCTAACAATGCCAATGCGTCAATGGACCGTCACCGAAGTTCTGATAGCAAGAGGGAGCACCGGCACATTGAACGCGGATTGAGCGGATTGACCAGCGAAACAGTGATGGTTCGGCGAGGCACGACCGAAGCAGTTGACCGTGACGTCTTCAAGCAAATGCCTCTCGTGGGTTCACGCGTGATCCTTGTTTTTCTTTTCGATCCGCTCGATCCGCGTTCAATGTACCGGCGCGCCGGCCGACTCGGACCAGGCGCTTCCACTCGGCCTGCTATCGGAACTTCGGTGACACTCCACTGGCAACGCCAAAAGATTGACCGCAGAGGTCGCAGAGGAACTGCAACAGCCGCAGAGGAAACCGAACAAAGACTGCGGCGGCATCTTTCTCTGGGCCCTCTGCGGTAGGCTCTCGCCGAGCAAAGGGTTCAAAACGCGAACGAATCGAGGCGCGTTCACACGAACGACCGACCATCCATCACCGACGGTGGCGAAACGCCGAGTACAGCGAGTGCGCTCGCGAAGACGTCCGTCGTCCGTCGCGGCATCCGGGCGGGTGGGCGGCTTGTGAGCAACGGCACCATCATGTGGTCGCGATGCAGCGAGCCGTGCGCGCTCAGGTGCGGAATCGGCTCGTATCGCGAACGAAAATCCCAACCCGGCGCCGCCGACAGAATGATATCGCCCGACCGTTCCGAGCCCGCGAGACTGACGATCTGCACGATGCTGTCAGGGTAGTCGGTGCTCCGCATCGCGTCGTGCACTTCATCCGCGTCGCCGCTTACGTCGGCGTTCGCGCCAAGAGGATCTCCGGTCGCGCGCTCGTATCGGTAGATGCGGTCGACGCACGACACGAATGCCGATCCGCGTGAACGGCTCCGCACCTCGCAGTGCGTCGAGGAGTGTGGTAGCAACACGAGGTCAACGGAATCTCGTGCACAAAGCGACGAAACCAGCGCTTCCCAGCGCACACCTTGCGTCGGCCACCAGGGACGCGTGCGACTTCCTACATCGACGTAGACGTGCGCCATGGCATTGCCGCCGACCATGACGGCTACGTCCACCCCGGATACCCGCATGAAGGGATGCGCCGCCGTCCGCAGGCCAGTCGACGCAACGAGACCCGCGAGATCCTCGTGCGAATGCACGGGGGAATGCCCGTGATCGCTCACGATCCACAGATGCGTGTCCTTCCACCACCCACCACGCTCGGCATCGTCGCGCATCCGGGCCACTGCCGTGTCGACGATGCCAAGCGCCTCGTGCACGAGCGCCCCGCCATGTCCGCGTGCATGCGATGCCTTGTCCACGCCCGTGAACGCGGCGAACACGTAGTCAGGACGGTCGTCGCGAATGCGTCGCGGAATGGTGTCGAGCACCTCACGGTCCACGTCGAGCCACCGCTCCGCGCGTCCGCGGAAATGCGTGAGGGCGACGCGGAGTGCGGAGCGGGCCGTCAGCGTGCCGTGCCGCCGAGACTTCTCGAGCCCGCGCGTCACGACACTCAGAGCTGCCACGCTGTTGGGGACCAACTCGAACATCGTCGGCGCGTCGGCGGCAAGATCACTGTCGAAGCGCGAGAACTGGTAGCCCACATAGCTGCGCGCGAAGTCGGGCCACGTCGTCGCGGTACGCGCGCGATCGAACCAGCGCAGTCCCGGGATGCCGATGCGTCCCGGAAAACGGCCCATGAGAAAGGGAGTGTACGCGGGCCCCGTCACCGAGGGAAACACGCTGGTCACGGCGCTCAGTCCGCCCTCTTCTCGCAGTCGGCGAAGCGCGGGCAGGCCTTGCATGGCGCCCTCGAATGCATCGAGCCGCGCACCGTCGGCGACGAGAACTATGACGGGAGACAGGAGACAGGGGACAGGTGACAGGCGACAGGAAGAACAAGCTTAGTCCATCGCACCGTCCGTGTCCTGTCCCCCCGCGGTTACCTGTCCGCTGACTGCTGACCCCTGTCCCCTACGTCCTGTCCCCTATTAAGCTCACGCATGGCAACTCCACGACGCGACGCGTCCCGAAAAAAGAAGCAGACAAAGCCGAAGCGTGCCGAGCGGCTCGGCAAGGCGAAGTCGCCAGCCAAGCCCCGCACTCCGCGGACCGCGAGCGGCAAGCGAGGTGACGCAGCACAGCTCGCCGTCGCGCAGGCCGAGGCGCAGGAAGGACTTCGCGAGCGGACCGAAGAAGGCCACCGCGCAGCGGGCCGTACGCCTCCCTCCGTGACGAGCAACAAGCGACAGTCGGGCGCGGCACGAAAGGGTGACGACGACCTCCGCGACTTCGTTGGACCCGTCACCGAAGACGAGAAGCTCCTCCAGATGCCCGGTCAGGTCACGCCCGGGAACCCGTTGCGCGACTTCACACGCACCGACACCTGGCGCGTCATGCGCATCATGGGCGAGTTCATCGAAGGCTTCGACAACCTCGCGACCGTCGACCGCGGCGTCTCGATCTTCGGCTCCGCGCGCACCGCGCCCGACGACCCGCAGTACCTCGCCGCCCAGGAAACCGCTCGGCTCCTCGCGGTGGCCGGTTTCTCCATCATCACCGGCGCTGGTCCCGGCATCATGGAAGCCGCGAACAAAGGTGCGAAGCAGGGTGGAGGCCGCTCGATCGGGTGCAACATCGAATTGCCGTTCGAGCAGGGCGCGAATCCCTACGTCGATACGCTGGTCAACTTCCGCTATTTCTTCGTGCGGAAGACGATGTTCATCAAGTACTCGAGCGCGTTCATCATTTTCCCGGGTGGGTTCGGAACGCTCGACGAAGCCTTCGAAGCGCTCACCCTGATCCAGACCGGCAAGATCTACCAGTTCCCCGTGATTCTTTTTGGGCGCCACTACTGGGCGGGCCTTGTACGATGGCTTCAGTCCCGCGTACTGGCGGAGCGCAAGATTTCTGCAGGCGACATGGACCTCATGCTTCTCACCGATGACCCCGCCGAAGCGGCCAACGCGGTGATCGAAGCTTTTAACGCCGTTAACAGGACATAGAATGGCACCGACGAAGAAAACCGAGAGCGGCGCGCGTGAACGTGGGGGCTTCAAGAGCTCCCGACACGGCACCAAGGCCTCGGCAGCCGGCAACAAGAGCCACCAGAAGCGAGCGGCCGAGGAGCGCGAGAAGGCGGGCACGAAGCATACGTCGCATGAGACGTCGAAGTTCCTGCAGGGCGGCCGGATTGCCCCGCGCCCGATCGATGGCACGGAGTCAGCCGCTGACCTCATCGACGGCACCTTCCTCGCCTACAACGGAGCCCGGCTCCGTGAGGCGTGCCAGCTCTTCACGAAAAAGATGCTGGCGAAGGATGTCACGATCGGTATGACGCTAACCGGCGCGCTAACGCCGGCCGGATTAGGGATGGCAGCCCTCATTCCGCTCATCGAATCCGGCTTCGTGGACTGGATCATCTCCACCGGTGCGAACCTCTATCACGATGCACACTTCGGTCTCGGACTATCGATGCATCGTGGCAATCCGCAAGCGAGTGACACCGTGCTGCGCGAGGAAGGGATCGTTCGCATCTATGACATCTTCTTCGACTACGACGTATTGCTCAGCACCGACGCGTTCTTTCGGAAGATCGTCCAGGGTCCGGAGTTCCAGCGGCCCATGAGCAGCGCCGAATTTCATGCGCTCTGCGGCAAGTACATCCGCGAACGGGAGAAGGCACTCGGTATCGGCAACAAGTCGCTGCTCGGTGTCGCATATGAGTGCGGCGTTCCCATTTACACCTCGTCGCCGGGTGATTCGAGCATCGGGATGAACGTGGCCGCGCTTGCGCTCGAGGGAAACAAGTGCGTGATCGACCCCAACGCCGACGTCAACGAGACGGCGTCTATCGTCCTCGCGGCCAAGCGCGGTGGCGGCAAGAGCGGCATCTTCATCTGCGGCGGCGGTAGCCCGAAGAACTTCGCGCTCCAGACCGAGCCGCAAATACAAGAAGTGCTCGGCATCGACGAGAAGGGTCATGACTATTTCCTGCAGATCACCGATGCGCGCCCCGACACTGGCGGATTGAGCGGTGCCACGCCCGCGGAAGCGGTGAGCTGGGGCAAGATCGATCCAGACCGGCTCCCAGACGCCGTCGTGTGTTACCTCGACAACACCGTCGCTCTGCCATTGCTGACCGCCTATGCGCACGCGCGGCACAAACCAAGGAAGCTCAAGCGACTGCTCGACAAGCGCGAGAAGAACATGAATACCCTGCGCGCGGAATTTGCGAAGGCCAACGGCGCTCATCCTGCTGAGCCGTCGCAAACCGACTCGAAGCTCCCGATGCATCGATGAGAACGACAAGAGCGGCAGAACTGAAACTGATTTAACGCAGAGGTCGCAGGGAACCGAAAAAGCCGCAGAGGTCGCAGAGTACTTCATTTCAAGACGTTTGTCCTCTGCGTTCCTCTGCGACCTCTGCGGTTCAATGCTTTTGCAGTTCCTGTGGACTTTGACAACAATTACTCGCAGCGGAGCGCACACCGATGCCAATCGCCGACCTGCTTCTTCCAGAATTCGACAACGAAATCCGCGTCACGCGCACCGTGCTCGAGCGCGTTCCGGACGGTAAAGGCGAATGGAAGCCGCATGAGAAGTCTTTTCCGATGGGGCATCTCGCACAGCTCGTGGCGCGCTTGCCCGGCTGGGTCGCGATGGTCACCGAGAAGGATGAACTCGACATCATGCCGAAGGACGGCCCAAAGCATCCCGGCTATTCCATCGAAACGACCGCGACGTTATTGGCAGAGTTCGATAAGAACGCCACGGCGGGTCGCGAGGCGATCGCGCGGATGACGGACGAGCGCTTCGAGGAGCCGTGGCACTTCAAGCGTGCCGGCGTCGCGATGTTCACGCAGTCGAAGTATCAGGCGCTACGAGGCTCGGTGCTCAACCACCTGGTGCACCATCGTGCCCAACTCGGGCTGTACCTGCGCCTGGTCGGAGAGAAGGTGCCCCAGATGTACGGGCCGACGGCGGACGAAGGAAAGCCACCGTCGGCCTGAGCGTCACAGCCCCGAGGCCGCGACCTTCGCGAGTATCCCGGAGTTGGGCGGCGTCTCGATCACGAAGACCACCCGGCGGTTCAACTCTGCGCCGGGTTTGTCACGTGTGGCGCCCTGGACGACTGGCCGGGCCTTCCCCATCCCGATCGCCGTAATCTGTGCGGCATCGACTCCCTTGCCCGCAACGTACGTCTTCACCGCGTCCGCCCGGCGCTTCGACAGCTTCAGGTTGTAGCTTGCGCCACCGGAGGGATCCGCGAAGCCCTCCACGGTGAGGCGCGCGCCGGGATAGTGCTTGCGAACCACCGCCGCAAAGCGGTCGAGCGCCGGGAGGTCTGCCTGCCGCACCGTTGCGTCGTTGAATGCAAAGTGGACCGGCAGCATGAACTGGAGACCCTGCGCCACCTCGGCGATCTTGGCGCCGAACTCCGTGCGGAGGCCCTGGAGATCGCTGCGAAGCGCCGCCATCTCGCGCCGCGTTTCTGCGCGCTGGACACTGTCCGCGCTCGCCCGCGCCACGCGCTCGCTCTCGAGTGCTGCGCGTTGTGCATCGATCGCGACACGCTGCGAATCGATCACGGCGCGCTGCGCCGCGAGTCCGCGTTCGAGGGCGCCATTGGTCGCGCACGCACTCAGAAGTGAAAGCGCCGCGATCGTTGAAACGGCGAGGGTCGAGGTCTGGCGGTTCATCGTACTCTCCGGTCGTGCTGGTAGTTCAACGTGCCTCAATGCGATCTGGCTTGGTCCTGACGGACGAGCCTGCTTTGTGGTAACGGCCATTCTCGGCGATTATCTCGAGCGGCGAGTACTGCGAATACTTTCAGCGTACCCATCCGGCAAACCCGACGCGCTCCCTCGACGATTTGCCAGCAGGATGAGCAATAGGTAGAATCAAAGTACGCGGCGCCCGACCCACGGTCGGGCGTCACCTTTTTATAGACGGTGGGAATTCAGATGATCGAAGCACTCAAGGCAAAGCTCGGAGAAGAAGTCGAGAAGCTCCAGTTCGAGCTCAATGTGACGCTGCCCGGCGAGATTCGCCGCGCCGTGGAGATGGGCGACCTGCGTGAAAACAGCGAATACAAGGCTGCGCTCGAGCGCCAGCAATTCGTGCGCGCACGCCTCAGCCAATTGCGCGAGCGGCTCAGCAAGCTGTCCTCGATTGACGTCACGCAGATTGCGACGGACGCCGTGGGTCTTGGTTCGAAGGTCGTCGTGGAAGACGAAAAGACCGGCCTGAAGGAGTCGTATGCGCTCGTCTTCGGCGATGCCATCGAATACGAGGATGGCCAGGTCACCATGTCGTCACCGATCGGCCGGTCGCTGCTTGGCAAGAAGGTCGGTGAAGTCGCGCTGCTCAAGCTTCCGGCGATGGTGCGAAAGCTCAAGATCACGGAGCTGAAGACCATCCACGAGTTAAAGGAAGACGAACTGTAGACCGCAAGCTGACCGCGGACAGCCCGGCCCGGCCAACAGTTACCCCGCGCTCGGGCCGGTGCCCGTGGTCGGTCCATTCCCGAACATGCGTCGTGTTTCCAAGTCGTATTCCGCGATGGCGTCGGCACACCACGAAGCAGGGTGTCCCAGCCAACGCGCAAAGGCCGGAGCGATCATGCGCGCCACGTCCGCACCGTGGTCTCGCGTCTCGAATGCGATTGGCGTACGCCGGATAAGCAAGTCCCCGAGCGTGCATGCCAGTTCGTGCACGACGGCATAGCGCAGCTCAGCGAGCAAGTACGGTAGCTCGGACACGACTCGCACACGCATGGAGACGTCGGTTTCCACCGCCGCCCACACGGCGCGCCACGCCGACCCATGGGCACCGACCAACCGTTCGGCGATCGCTCTGTCGCCCGTGGCGGCAATCGCGTCGCCGATGGTCTCGTCGAGGTCGGGAATAGCACCGCCCGAAAGCGCCCACTGGGCGGTTGTACATGGCGTCGGTCGCAATCCGAGTGCTCGCTCCACCGCATCGGTGACCTGTGCCGCCATCGACCGGTACGTGGTGAGCTTTCCGCCAGTGACCCGAAGGAGGCCGGGCACTGTCAACGCGATCGCATACTCGCGCGACGCCGAGCTCGGTGTCCCCGCACGTGAGCCGCCGAATGCGGCCAATGGGCGGAGCCCAGCCCACGCGCTCACGACGTCTGTCCGCGCGAGGTGCGCGTCGGGGAAGTAGTAGTTCGCGGCATCGAGCAAATACGCGATGTCGTCCTCACCTGCGCGAACGTCGTCCGGACTCACCGTGTCATACGTGTCTGTGGTGCCGATGATCGCGAATGCCCCTGCGGGAAGGACGAACATCACGCGCCCATCACTCGGCGCAGTCAACGTCAGCGCGGCGGAGTTGCCGATGCGGCCCCGCGGCACGATGATGTGCACGCCCTTGCTACTGCGCACGGCGGGTACGTCCTCCTGATGGGCGAGCGACTCGACGACATCGCTCCAGGGGCCGGTTGCGTTCACGACGAGGCGCGCGCGCACGTCGATTACCCGACCGTCGCCGCCGAGATCGGCGACGCGGACGCCGGTGATCCGTTCGCCATGACGTAACAGGGCGACCACTCGCGCATGGTTCACCGCGATGGCGCCCGCGTCACGCGCGGAGAGCACGTTCGCGAGGGTCAGCCGAGCATCGTCCGTCGAGGCGTCCCAGTAGCACGCGCCGCCGAGCAACCCCTCTACGCGGATCAACGGTTCGCTCGCACGGACGTCGCGCACGTTCATGCGTCGATGGCGCCCGACGTTTCGGAAGAGCGCGAGCGTATCGTACAGCGCCAATCCGACTGCGAGCTTCCATCGCGCGATCCGCGCGCCCCGGTACACCGGCCAGGTGAAGCGGAGGGGCCGGACAAGATGGGGCGCAATCCGCAGCAACGTGCGTCGCTCTCGGCTCGCCTCGAAGACGAGCGCCACGTGGCCACGCTCTAGATAGCGCACGCCTCCGTGGACGAGCCGCGACGACCGGCTCGAGGTGCCGCTCGCGAAGTCGTTTTGCTCGACGAGCGCGACGCGGAGCCCACGCATGGCGGCGTCGCGTGCGACGCCGGCACCCGTGATGCCCCCGCCGATGATCACGACGTCGAATTCTCGCTGGCCGAGTGCGGCCACAGTGTCACGCATGGTCACAACTTTAACTCGAATCATCGCACGGTCTAGCGTGCTCCCGTTGAAGTGGCCAACGTCCTCCCACCCTTCACCGGAACAATGCAATGCAACGTCGCGATTTCCTGGCCGACCTCTCGCGCGCAGCGGCACTATGCGCCGTCGTCCCCAATATCTGGCGCGTCACCTCACGTCCGCGCTTCGCAGACGACCCATTTCTCCTCGGTGTCGCATCGGGCGATCCCACGCCGGCGGGCGGCGTCCTCTGGACGCGTCTCGCGCCGCGACCGCAGGAAATCGACGCCGGCATGGATGGGCAACGCGTCGTCGTGACGTGGGAGCTTGCTGACGACCAGGGCTTCAAGACCATCGTGAAGCAGGGCAGGGCGACGGCGGCGCCGGAGCTCGGCTATTCGGTTCACGTCGACGTCGACGGCCTGCGGTCTGACCGCTGGTACTTCTATCGCTTCTCTGCCGGCGGCGCGACGAGCCCGGTGGGTCACTTTCGGACAGCGCCGGCAACGAATGCGGTCACCCCGCTGAAGTTCGCCGTCGCATCGTGCCAGCACTACGAGACGGGACTCTTCACCGCCTATGACCACATCGCGGAAGAGGAACTCGACCTTGTCACACATCTCGGCGACTACATCTACGAATATGGCGCAACGCCGGGTCGCGTTCGCGCGCACAACAGCTTCGAATGTCGGTCGCTGGACGACTATCGGCGCAGGTATGCGCTGTACAAGTCCGACTCCGCGCTGCAGAAGGCGCACGCACGGTGTCCATGGATCGTGACGTGGGACGATCACGAAGTGGACAACAACTACGCCGGCATCGCCGGTGAAAACCTCATGGAGTCCGAGGAACAGATGCGCGCGCGCCGCGCCGCCGGATATCAGGCATGGTGGGAAAATCAGCCGGTGCGCGTGCCGCGGGCGAAGTCATGGAGCGATCTCAATATCACTCGGACGATCGACTGGGGCAGCCTCGCGCGGTTCTTCGTGCTCGATGGACGCCAATACCGAAGCGACCAGGCGTGTGACGATGGCAACAAGGTCGTACCCTGTGGCGACTGGGCCGATGCGTCCCGCACAATGCTCGGCATGCCGCAGGAGAAGTGGCTCACCGATGGGCTGACCGGCTCGACGTCGCGGTGGAACGTACTCGCCAATCAGGTGATGCTGGCGCCCTACGACAACCTCGAAGGAGCGCAGCAGCGCACGTCGATGGACCAATGGAGCGGCTACCCGGCCGCGCGCGATCGTCTGCTGAAAACCATCGCAACAGTGTCGGCGAACCGCACGGTGGTGATCACCGGGGACATCCATTCGAGTTGGGTGAACGAGCTGCGGCCGGACTTCAAGCGTCCGGAGCAACCGAGCGTCGCAGCAGAGTTCGTAGGCACGAGCATCACATCAGGAGGCGACGGATCGGACGCGAGCTCGATCGGCACGGCCGCGGCACGGTCGGAGAATCCTCACATCAAGTGGCAGGCGAACCGGCGCGGCTACATCTCCTGTTCGGTGAATTCGGACGCATGGACCGCGGAATACCGATCGGTGGCATTCGTATCGAAACCCGGAGCGGCGCGCGACACGCCGACGCGATGGCAGGTCACCCGCGGACGACCCGGTATCGAACGACTGTAGGGCGGGCCCGGGCTGCGGCTCGGGCCAACCGCGGGCTTGGGCGCGGGCGTGGGCTAGGGCCAATACTGTCTACTTAGTCTTCCGGTGCCTGCGCCTGACTGGGT
>JAZJZK010000004.1:0-92529 GCA_040389905.1 Gemmatimonadota bacterium
AGTTCAACTTGAGATTTTACCGCGGCTTCGCGCGGCAAGAATCTCTACTGCGTTACGCAGCTAGATATTCCCGTCACAATTCATGAACACGCAATGATTGTGGCCAACCGCTTGCAAGTGGCGATGTTAGCCACCTTCACCAAGCGTCATGCCCAAGACGGATTCCCAGATCCCCCCACCGCTCGCGAGCGCGCGCCGCCAGAACGCGATGCGAACTCACCCAGTCGAGGGGGCAGTGGACTCGCTCTCAAACATCGAGGAAACGCGCCGCATCCTGGCGGGCATGCGCGACGCGTCCGAGCGGGAGGCGCAGCGCGCTGATCTGGAGCGAGCCAAGGCGGATCTCGAAGCTGCGCTGCGAGGCATGGCCGATCGTGTTCAGGAGCTCGAGGAAGCACGTTCCGCCGCCGATGATGCGAACGCGGCCAAGGACCAATTCCTCCGGACGATGAGCCACGAGCTCCGCACGCCGCTGAACGCCATTGGCGGATTCGCGAACCTGTTGGAGATCGGCATTCACGGGCCGCTCACCAAGGCGCAGCGCGAGGATCTGGCACGCATCCAGTCCGCACAGGTGCGACTGCTGACGCTGGTGAATGACGTGCTCAACCTATCCAAGCTCGAGCGGGGGCAGGTGCGGTACGACATTCACGATGTCCCGGTGGGAGAGATCGTGGACACGCTGGCGGCCATCGTCGGTCCGCAGGCGGAGGCAAAGAAGATCGACTTCGACTGCGGCCCCAAAGTCGACGGTACCACGGTCCGCGCGGACGCCCAAAAGCTCGAGCAGATCCTGCTCAACCTACTCGCCAACGCCATCAAGTTTACCCCGGAGGGCGGGCACATCGCCCTTCGTTGCGCGGTCGTCGGACCGACCGTGCAGCTGACCGTCATCGATACTGGCCCCGGAATTCCAACCGATCGGCAGACGGCGGTATTCGAACCGTTCGTACAGGTGGACTCATCCCTGACGCGCACCCATGAAGGGTCGGGCCTTGGCCTCTCGATCAGTCGAGAGCTCGCCCAGGGTATGGGAGGCACGATCACGCTGGAGAGCAGGCCCGGCGGTGGATCGGCGTTTACCGTGTCACTTCCCAGAGGCGAAACGAGCGAGTAGCAACTGGCACACGAAGCAAGAACTCCTGCGCGCCGGAACAGGAACGCGGATCTCCCGACGATTGAGGCGGATACGATCTGATCTTTGGCGCCGCATACTTTCGCGTGCGCCATCTAAAGGTGGTCTTCGTCCTTGCATGGTGTAGCGCTTGTCCGAACGCGCACCGGACAAATCCGCGTCATCCGTTCAATCCGCCCAATCCGCGTTCGCCGAAGGCGGTCAGTTGCTGTTCGCACAGGTCGGGACGCCCGCGGACACCAAGGGCGGAACCGAACGCTCACAACGCCAACGCGTATTGCGACTCGGCGTCAACCCGGGCAGCGCGCGGGTGGAAGGGGCCCACGACTCCATGTTGCATCGACACACTCGTCGTTCCGCGAAATCGCGTTCGACGAAGCGTCTCACTCATGACGCGATGCGCGAGTCCGTGGTCGTTGCAGTGCTGGCTCAAGTGCGCGAGCACCACTTGCGTCAAATTGCGATTCACCGCACCGGCAACGAGATCCGCACATGCGCGGTTCGACAAGTGCCCGACGCGCGACGCAATGCGCGCACGAACGGACGGAGGGTATGGGCCGTCGCGCAGCATCCCCTCATCGTAGTTCGACTCGACGACGAGAATGTCGGCATCCTTGCAGATGTTCCGCACGCTTTCGCTCGCGTGGCCGATATCGGTGCACACCACGGCGCAGGCGCCGCTCGACGTCGACGTCAGGCGCACACCGATGGGGCTGGTGGCGTCGTGCGGCGTGGCGCAGGTCGTCACGGTCATGCGCGAGAGGATGATACTCTCGCCCGACTGTACGCTGGTGCAGTTGGCGGCCTGCAACTCCTCCCACGATGCGATGGTCCCCGGGCTCGCGAACAGCGACCATCCCCATTTGGCCGCGCCGGCCGCGGCGCCCCGGATGTGATCACCGTGCTCGTGCGTGACGATGCATGCTTCGATCGACCCTGGAGCAATGCCAATCGTCCGAAGCCTGCCCGCCAACGTCCGCGTTCCAAATCCACAATCAACAAGGACTCGGCTTTCACCGGCCTCGATGAGGACGGCGTTCCCCTCACTCCCGCTTCCGAGTACCCACAGCTTCACTCGGTCACCGTCCAGCGCGCGCCATGCGACGCGGCCAATTGGCGGCGCCCGGTCGCGCTCAAGGTGATGTGCCGTCGAGACATCATCCGCGCGGCGACGTCAAGGAATTTGTCGAGGCGGTACTCCGAGAATGCACCGGCCTCGCCCCAGGAGAATGGGGCCACAACCTTGGGCGGCATCTCCGATCCGTAGACGTTCGAGCCGGTCCCGAGCACAGAACCCGTCGTCAGGCGGAGTCCGATACCCGTCTTGGCGTGGTCGCCGAACATGGTGCCCAGAAATTGGAGTCCGGTGTCGCGGACGCCGTCCGGCGTCCATAGCGTAACCGTTCCATATGTGTTCTTCAGGTTACTCGTGATCGTTCCCGCACCCAGATTGACCCACCTGCCGAGTATCGAGTGACCGACGAATCCGTCGTGGCCCTTGTTGGCGTGGCCAATGAAGATCGTGTTGCTGAGCTCCCCGTGCACCTTACAGACATCGCCGATTGATGACGACGCGATCCGATCGCCCGTGACCGTGCTGTCCTTGCCAACGTGCAACGGGCCGACGAGGCGAGTGAAGGCCTGCACGTGAGAGCCGGCGCGGAGCAGGACAGGACCCGCCGTGAGGTCGAAGAACACCGACGGTTCCACCACCGCACCTTCCTCGACGTAGAGGGAGTGCTCACCGGTCGCGAACGAGCCCGCTGGCAGCGCAGAACTCATCGAAGCGCCGAGGATGGGCAGGTCGTGCTGGAGCATCTCGACAAGTTGGCCGACATAGTCCCAGACCTCGCGCATCCACCAGCCATGCCCCGACGCGACTTCGTGAATCGTCTCCGACCGATACGCAAATGTGCCAATGTTGGCGGTGCCATCGAGGAGGTGCGACACGTCGACATCGTTCGCCAGCCGCACCGCGACGAGCTTTTCTCCGGCAATCAGTTCATCGGGCTCGCCAACCGGCACGATGGCGGGGGCAAAGCGCGCGTTCGCCAACCAGCTCCCGCGCGGGATCACCCCGGTGGTAATGACAGGTGCTGATCCTGGCTCCTCGAAGCCGGCCAGGTGCGGTGCGGTAACGTGCCCCGCAACCGGATTCCCGAGCGCCATTGCCCAGCGTTCGCGCACGAGCAGCGCTCCCGCGCGCATCTCGCCGGCGGGTCGCGTGAGAGCGAACGGCTCGAAGGTGCGGGCGCACGCGTCATCGTAGAGATAGACCGCGCTCATGGGATGTCACGCACCGTGGCCGGCAAGGCGTCGATCAGGGACTTGAGATCGGTGGCCCGTTCAACCGTCGTTACCAGCGTGAGTCCGTCATGGACGACCACGACGAGATCGGACACGCCGAACAGCACGACCGTGCCCGCCTCGGCATGCACCACGTTGCCGTTCGATGCCACGACGTGCACATCGCCGTTGAGCGCGTTGTGGGCGGCGTCGAGCTCGCGAACGCGCCGGACGGCGGCCCAGGTGCCAACGTCATCCCAACCGAAATCACCGGCCAGCACCATAACCTTCGTGCTCCGTTCCAGCAGACCGACATCAATGGAAATTGATGTGGGAAGCGCGCCGAAGAAGCCCGGAAGGCTATTCGAATTCGCCACCAGGTAGGGTGCGACTTCGGGAGTCAGCGCGCTGAGCTCGTCGAGGAAATCGCCGACGCGCCACACGAAGATGCCCGAGTTCCAGAGAAATCCGTCGCGCACCATGACTTCGGCGCGCGCGCGATCGGGTTTTTCGATAAAGCGCGCGACCTTCCTGACACCGGGCGATTGTTCCTCACCCGGCTGGATGTAACCCAGACCTGGGTCAGGGCGAACGGGGACCACGCCGACGGTAACGAGCGCATGGTGCCGCTCGGCGGCGTCGGCGGCGCGGGAGAGCGCGGCGCGGAATCCTTCGGCATCCAGTACCGCCCAATCGGCGTGGACGCTGATCATGACCGCGTCAGGGCCACCCCGCAACGCAATTTCGTGTGCCGCCCATGCCAGTGCCGCCGCCGTTCCCGCCGGACGTGGCTCCGCGATGATATTCTCGCGCGGAATTTCGGGCGCGAGCAGGGAAATCGATTCGACCAGGCTGTCGTTGGTGAGGATCAGCGTTTGCGACGCCGGCACCAGCGGGCCCAATCGACTGAGTGTGTCCGTCAGTAGGGGATGTGCAGTGGCCAGGGGAAGCAACTGCTTCGGACGGCGCGGCGTGGACACCGGCCAGAAGCGCGAGCCCACGCCGCCCGCCAACACGACGGCCCATCTGTTCATCACGCCTCGGAATTCGGCTCGGTGGCGATGCCGGCGAGTTGCGCAGCGCGCGCATAGAGTCGCTTCGGACTGAATGGCTTGGTGAGAAATTCACTCGCGCCCAACTCCATCGCTAACCGATGCTGTTGTTCCTGCCCAGCGGCCGTTAGCACGATGGTCGGCAGAAGTTTGAGCCGCTCATCCTTCTGCATCTCGGCGAGCACGTCGAGTCCACTGAGATACGGCATCATGAGATCGAGCAGCACGATCGCGATATCGTGTTCGCGATGGAGCACATCGAGTGCTTCGCGCCCGTCGTACGCAAGCGTCACCCGGAACGGCCCCTGTTCGAGTTTCATCTTGATGATGCGGCCGATGTGTGGCTCATCGTCCGCAACGAGCGCATGCTTCACTGCAATATCATCGCTCACGTCAAACCAGCGCCGCGATACGTTCACGGTTGCGGCGGAGTTCGAACAGCAGCTGACCCACGTTCGCGCCCGCCGCGACGAGCACGACGAGAATGGCGTCCGTGTTCAGCACTGAGATGATCGCCAACCCGTGTTCGTGCTCGAGGACCGCCGTGGTCAGGGGACCACGCGCGATGTTCGCCCCCAGCTCATCGGCCGGGCCGATGATGGCAGGGATCAAAGCGGCTAGACTTTCGGTATCAACACCCGGGACGCTCTGGCTGTCGATCAAGAGGCCGTCGCGACCGAGCACGACGGCGGCTTCCACTCCCTCCCGCTGTCGAATCGTCCCAACAAGGTCTCGAATGCTCGGCATTCCTGCTCCACTCGGAAAGTGCTGCGAAGCTTAAGGGTGAGGTGGGTGAAGTCAAGCTATGACAATCGCTTGAGTTTGATCGCACCCACCCCTATTCTCCATACGGACAGACAGTGCATTCCCATTCCTGCCACATCATGCCGCCAACCCGATATGGGCGCGTCGCTGTCGTGGCCTTTGCCGTCCTCGCGATCGCCTGCGGTGACATTACTCGCGCAAAGGCCACGTACACGAGCGTGCTCGGTTCGTTTGCCCTGTATACGCTGACCAATTCGCCACCTGCGGTGCCGAATGCGCTGCTCTTTCTCGGCGGTCAGACGCGTGCGACCTCGACCTTTTCCTTTGACGTCGCGTTCGACCTCGACGCCGACGGAAAGCCCGTGATCTATCCGGTCGCCACCCTCGCGGGCGCGCCGGCGGGCACGCAAAAGCGCATCGGGCTGCAGATCATTCCGGTCACGTTCAACGATCTCCGCGAGGTGCCGGCGACGGGCTACGACACGGTCAGCGCGAAGTCGGTCCCCGTTGGTGCAACGGTCGCCGTCGAGATGCGCGACCCTGCGGCGTGCTACAGCTCCAACATCTACTCGATCACCTCGCAGTTCGTCTATGCGAAGATGGTGATCGACAGCGTGAACTTGTCCACGCGGCGGCTGTTCCTGCGCACGGTCATCGACCCGAATTGCGGGTATCGTATGGTGGTCCCGGATTCGGTTCCCACGAACTGATGCACGACGCACGTGTGGTCCGGGAACGCCTCGACGAGCTGCGCGAGGCGATGCGCCGGCGCGGTGCGCTCGGCGCGCTCGCCGGCCAGCTCGAGCGGTGCGATGGTCTTGAAAAGGAGCGTCGCCTCCTCATTCAGGCGGTGGAAGAACGAAAAGCCGCACGAAACGCCGGCTCACAGGAGGTCGCGCGCCGAAAGAAGGCGGGCGACGACGCGAGTGAACTGATCACGCGCGGCCGCGAGCTGGGCGAGGAAATCGGGCGGCTCGAGCGCGAACTCGCCGCGGCCGAACAAGCCCTCGACGGTATCCTGATGGAAGTGCCGAACATGACACTGCCCGACGTGCCGGAAGGCGGTGAGGAGAACAACGTCATCCTGCGGAGTTGGGGCGACCCGCGTCCCTCGGACGGTGTGAAGCCTCATTGGGACATCGGTTCGGCGCTCGGTCTGTTCGACCTCGAGCGGGCCACGAAGGTGAGCGGATCGGGCTTCACCTTTTATCGTGGCCGCGGGGCACGGCTCGTTCGCGCCCTGATGAACTTCTTCGTAAATAGTCATGCCGATTCGCATGGCTACGAGGAGATCTGGGCGCCGTCGCTCGTGAATCGCGCCACGATGACCGGCACCGGGCAGCTGCCAAAGTTCGAGGACGATGCCTACAAGATCGCGGGCGACGACCTCTTCCTGATCCCTACCGCAGAGGTCCCCGTCACGAATATGTACCGCGACGAGATCCTCGAAGCGGACGCGCTACCCATGGCGTTCGTGGCCTATACACCGTGCTTCCGTCGTGAGGCGGGGTCGGCGGGCAAGGACACGCGCGGTATTCAGCGCATGCACCAATTCGACAAGGTCGAACTCGTGCGCTATAGCAAACAGGACGACAGCGACGCCCAACTCGAGATGCTGCTCGGCCATGCCGAAGCGATGCTGCAGGCGCTCGGCTTGCCGTACCGGGTCAAGCTCCTCGCCGCAGGTGACACGGGCTTCTCGAGCGCCAAGACGTATGACCTCGAAGCGTGGGCTCCGGGAATTGGTGCGTGGCTGGAGGTGAGTTCTGTCAGTACGTTCACGGACTTTCAGGCGCGGCGCGCGAACATTCGGTACCGGCCCGCAAAGGGCGAAAAGCCCAAGTTCGTGCACACGCTCAATGGGTCGGGGCTCGCGTTCCCTCGGACGATCGCCTGCATTCTCGAGCAGTACCAGCAGGCGGATGGCTCGGTCATCGTTCCGGAAGTGCTGCGGCCGTATGTAGGGACCGACCGGCTCGGGTAATTGATGCGCCGCGGCGGCCGCCAGCCGGAGCTGCTCATCGGCCTTCTCCTCGCCATTCTGCTCGCGTCGTTCGTCGTCTACACACAACGCGTCGTGCACGATCTTCGGCTCGAGGCGAAGCGTTCGAGTCAGATGTATGCGCGAATCTTCAGCGCCCGCAATGACACCAGTGCGGACGCTGGGATTCTATTGCTCTTTGACCTGACCAGGAGCATTCGCGAACAGGGCATCCCGATGATCGTCACCGACGTGGCGGGAACTCCGGCGTATCACGCCAACGTTCCCCCTGCGGATACCGTGGACGACGCGCACCTCCGCGCCTATGTGCGTGTGCTCGACCGCCAGAATCCGCCAGTCGCGGACTCCACCATCGGCCAGATCCATTTCGGCAACACGTCGCTGGTCAAATGGCTGCGCATCATTCCCGCACTTCAAGCCGCCAGCGCGTTGATGTTGCTCATCGCCGCCCTGTACATCGTCCGTACGAGAGGAAACGCGGAGCGCGAACGCGTGTGGGCGGGCATGGCCAGGGAATCCGCGCACCAGCTTGGGACGCCGCTCTCGAGTCTCAGCGGATGGATCGAGATCATCGAAGACCGCGGAACGGACGCCGCGACGCAATCGGTGGTGGCCAACATGCGTGCGGACATGTTGCGCCTCGATCGCGTCGCGCACCGCTTCGAACGCATCGGCCGAGAGCCGCGTCGTGACAAGGTCGACGTTCCGGCGCTGGTCAACGTCATCGGCGAGTATTTTCGTGCACGTGTTCCGAAACTCGCGAACGCCGTGACGATCGACATCCTGGGCCCCGGTGAGCCCGTGAGCGTACTCGGTGACGCAGTTTTGCTCGAATGGGCGATGGAAGTGCTCGTCAAGAATGCCGTTGACGCGCTCGCCGGACGTGGGGGAACGATCACGCTGTCGACCGCGCCTCGGCCCGAGGGCGGGGCATCCATTCGCGTGGCGGACGATGGGCCCGGTATTCCGCGCGAGTTGCGGACCCGGATCTTCGATCCCGGTTTTTCCACCAAGAAGAGCGGGTGGGGCATCGGTCTTTCCCTCGCACGCCGCATCGTGGAAGAAAACCACGGCGGTACGCTTCGCCTCCTCCCGACGGACCGTGGAGCGGCATTCGAGATTATCTTGCATTGATGGATATTGCTACTGAAGAAACGCTGCTCCAGGGACTGAATCCGGCACAGCACGAAGCGGTACTGCACGTCGATGGTCCGCTCCTCGTTCTCGCCGGCGCGGGGTCGGGAAAAACGCGTGTCCTGACGATGCGACTGGCACGCCTCATCGACACCCACGGCGTCGATCCGAGCCGGATTCTCGCGGTGACCTTCACGAACAAGGCAGCGGGAGAGATGCGGAACCGCATCGGCCGGCTCCTCGGCCGCGCGCCCACCGGCATGTGGGTTGGCACCTTCCACGCAATCGGTGCGCGCATGCTCCGCGCTGCACCGCACCTCGTGGGCCTCAACCAGTCGTTCACGATCTACGATCAGGACGATGCGCAGGGCGTCGTGAAGCGCATCATGGAGCGGCACCGCATCAACCCGAAGAACTTTACGCCGCGCGGCATTCACGGGAAGATTTCCGACGCGAAGAACGCGTTGGTTTTTCCTGCCGAGTACGAATCGCTGGCGATGGATCCCTTCGCCCGCGCGGTGGCGGTCGTGTACCGCGACTATGGCGACGAATTGCGGAAGTCGAACGCCGTGGATTTCGACGATCTGCTGCTGCTCCCCGTGCGGATGCTTGCGGAGAATTCCGCAGAGCTGGACAAGTACCGGCGCAAGTTTCGCTACATCCTGGTGGACGAGTATCAGGACACCAATCGGGCGCAGTACATGTTCGTGAAGCATCTGGCGGGAGGCCATGGCAACCTGTGCGTCGTCGGTGACGACGATCAATCGATCTACGGGTGGCGCGGCGCGGACATCCGAAACATCCTCGACTTCAAGAAGGATTTTCCAAACGCGCACGTCGTTCGGCTCGAGGAGAATTATCGCAGTACGCCCGAGGTACTCGAGCTTGCGAACGTCGTCATCAGTGTCAACACGGGGCGCATGGGCAAGACGCTGCGTCCCACGCGCGCGAGTGGCGAGTTGGTCACGGCGGTCCGCTGTCTCGACGAGCGCGACGAGGCGGATTTCATCGTCGAGGAACTCGTTGCACGCCGTTCGCAGTCGTCAGGCAGTACGCTGCGCGACTTCGCGGTCGTCTATCGCACCAATTCACAGAGTCGCGCGCTCGAAGAGGCGTTGCGCAAGAAGGCGATCGCCTATCGTCTTGTCGGCACTGTGCGCTTCTACGACCGACGCGAAGTGCGCGACCTCATGGCGTATCTCAAGCTCATCGCGAATCCAGCGGATGATGAAGCATTCCGCCGCGCGGTTGCGGTGCCAAAGCGCGGGCTTGGTGATACCACGATCGAACAAGTCTCCCTCGCGTCGCGCGAGGCGGGTATCTCCATGCTCGGCGTCTCCGAGCGCCCCGAACTGCTCGGCGCGATCCGGCCGGCTGCGCGCAATGCCCTGGCTGAGTTTGCGGGGATGATTCGGCGCTTCGGCGAGTCTGCGCGGGAAGCGGCGGTGGACGAGTTGCTTCGGCAGGTTATCGAAGGCATCCGATACGACGAGTATCTGAAGGGAGAGGGGCCCGAGGGCGCGGACCGCATCGAGAACGTTCGCGAATTGGTGACCAGCGCCAAGGAGCAGGTCGTGGACGAGGAGGGTGAGGTTGGACTGACGCCACTCGACCACTTCCTCCAGAAAGCGATGCTCGTTGCGGAGTTGGACAAATTGGGTCCGGACGCCGACGCCGTGACGCTGATGACGTTACACAATGCCAAGGGGCTCGAGTTTCCGGTCGTCTTCATTGCCGGACTCGAGGACGGACTCTTTCCGCTCGCCAAGGCATTCGACGACCCGCCACTGATGGAAGAGGAGCGGCGCCTCTTCTACGTCGGCATCACGCGCGCGGAACGTAAGTTGTTCTTGACGTACGCGGAGGGGCGCAGGCGCAACGGCGAATTCATGCAGTCGAAGGCCTCCACCTTCCTGCAGGACATTCCGCCGACGATGCTCGAACAGAAAAAGACGATCAAGGTGCGCAGTTCCGGGCGGTCCTTCATGGGATCACTCAGCGGTGGAAGCCAGTGGGGAAACGCTCGCGGCCGCGGAGTGGACCATCCTGTGCGGGAAGAGTGGAGCCAGCGCGAGAGCGCCTTTCCGCCGAGCGCGTCGCAGCGCCGTCCGGGCACGCCCGTGACCCGCTTCGCGTCTCACGATGTCGCGGAAGAGTCGCAGGACGCTGCGGTCATTGCCGTCGGCTCGCGGGTAAAACATCGAAAGTTCGGCAGCGGGAAGATTGTGGAGCTCGCTGGCGCGGGGCGCGACCTCAAGGCAAAGATTGATTTCGACGACGAGGAGATTGGCCGCAAGACGCTCGTTGTCGCACAGGCGAACCTGGAGCGGGACATCGAATAGTGGCCATAACAATCGAAGACGTCCGGCACATCGCGGCGCTCGCTCGCCTCGGGATGACGGACGAGCGCGCGACGGTCATCGTGGGAGAGCTGAACACGATCCTGAGCCACATGGATGCCCTGTCACAGGTCAAAACCGAGGGGGTGCAGGAGGCCATCGGCGTTGGGGCGCGCGGCCTGCCCACGCGCAGCGACAGCGGCCCGCCGATGCCACTCGAGCGTGCGTTGCACACGTTTGCGCCGAGCGTACGCGAGGGATTTCTGCTGGTGCCGCGGTTGTCGACGCACGAATCGCCGGCGGACGCATGAGTCAGCCGTCTCCCGCCGCGAAGGCACTGATCGAGGATACGATCGGATTGCGCTGCTCGCCGTCGTCGACCGTCGATTGCGCGATTGCACGTGCGGACGCCGTCGGGGCGGGGCAGGAGCACCTCAACATTTTTGTTTCGACCGATACCGCGGATGCGCGACGTCACGCGGCAGCAACGGCGGCGATGCTCGGCGATCAGACTCCGGCGTTGCTGTGCGGTGTACCGGTCTCGATCAAGGACAACATCGCCACCACGACGCTCACGACGTCGTGCGGCTCGCGGATACTTGAAGGGTACGTCAGCCCATACGAAGCCACAGTCGTCACCAAGCTTCGCGCTGCGGGCGCGATTCCGTTCGGAAAGACGAACATGGACGAATTCGCGATGGGGTCGTCGACCGAGAACAGCGCATACGGGCCCACGCGCAATCCCCTCGCACACGACCGCGTCCCGGGCGGTTCCTCGGGCGGTTCGGCGGCAGCCGTTGCGGCCGGCATCGTGCCAATCGCGCTCGGCTCCGAAACGGGCGGCTCGGTAAGGCAGCCTGCGGCATTCTGCGGCATCGTCGGTGTGAAGCCGACATACGGTCGGGTCAGCAGATTCGGCCTGGTCGCCTTCGCCTCGTCGCTCGACCATATCGGCGTGCTTGGCGCAACGGTGGATGATGCGGCTCGCGGGCTACACGTCATCGCGGGCCACGATTCACGCGATTCGACGTCGGTCGACTGCGAGGTGCCGGAGTACTACAACGCGCATGCCTTCCCGTTGAAGGGAATGGTGGTTGGCCGTCCGAAGGAGTATTTCCCGGAGAACCTGGACGCACGCATCCGCGCCCTCTGCGATGCATCGCTCGAGCGGCTGCGGGGACTCGGCGCGGAGATTCGTGACGTGTCACTTCCGCATACCGAGCTCGCCATCCCGGTGTACTACATCATCGCACCGGCAGAGGCATCGTCGAATCTCGCGCGTTTTGACGGCGTGAGGTATGGCTTGCGCATCGAGGGCGACGGGTTGCGCGGCATGTACGAAGCGACGCGCTCGAACGGCTTTGGCGCCGAGGTGACGCGACGAATCCTCCTCGGCACGTACGTGCTGAGTGCGGGCTACTACGACGCGTACTATCGCAAGGCGCAGCAGGTTCGCACGCTGATTGCGCGAGACTTCAGCACGGTATTCGCCAGCGGCGTTGACGTCCTGTTCACGCCGACGGCACCGACCACGGCATTCAAGATCGGGGCGATCTCGGACCCGTACGAGATGTACATGAGCGACATCTTCACGGTCACGGCCAACCTCGCCGGCGTCCCGGCGATGTCACAGCCGATCGGCCGCGTCGACGGGCTTCCGGTGGGCGGGCAATTCATCGCCGCGCATTTCAACGAGATGAAGATGTTCACGGCCGCGTATGCGCTCGAGCATGCCCTCGGGAGCGAGGTGCACGTATGACGACCGCCCGGATGCTTGACGACTGGGAGATGGTGGTTGGGCTCGAGGTGCACGTGCAGCTCAAGACGCGCACGAAGATCTTCTGTGCGTGCGCGACGAATTTCGGCGCGGCGCCGAACGTCAACACGTGTCCCGTCTGTCTCGCTTTGCCGGGCGCGCTGCCGGTCCTCAACGCGCACGCCGTCGAACTCGCGGCGCGCGCGGCACTGGCCATCAACTGCACGGTAAATCCCACCTCGGTCTTCGCGCGAAAGAACTACTTCTATCCCGATTCACCGAAGGGCTATCAGATCTCGCAATTCGACAAGCCGCTGGCGACAGGCGGCTTCATCGACATCGGACACCGCGCCGATGGATCGCCCATTCGTATCTGCGTAACGCGCGTGCACATGGAGGAGGACGCCGGCAAGTCCATCCATGACCGGTTCGCTGAGGTGAGTGCGATCGATCTCAATCGCTCGGGGACGCCGCTGATCGAAATCGTCAGCGAACCCGACATTCGGTCGGCGGAGGAAGCGGGCGCGTATCTGCGTGTCCTCAAGCAAATCCTCGAGTACATCGAGGTCAGCGACGTCAACATGGAGGAAGGAAGCCTTCGCGTCGATGCAAATGTCTCTGCGCGCCGCCGTGGCGAAACGACGCTCGGCACGAAGGCGGAAGTGAAGAACCTGAACTCATTCTCTGGCGTCGAGCGGGCGCTTGAGGTCGAGTTCAGCCGCCAGGTCGCGCTATTGAGCGCCGGCGGAAGAGTCGAGCAGCAGACGATGCTCTGGGACGAGCGGGCGAACGAGGTTCGACCGAGCCGGACCAAGGAGGGCAGTCACGACTACCGCTACTTCCCCGAGCCAGACTTGCCGGCGCTCATTCTCTCGACCGACTGGATCAACAAGCAGCGGGACGACCTTCCCGAATTGCCGGCACAGCGCCGCGCGCGTTTCGCCAGCGAATACGGGTTGGGAGCGTACGACATCGACGTCCTCACGGCTGGCCCTCGTCTCGCCGAATACTTCGAGGCGGTCGCGCGGGCGCACGGAGACCCCAAGGTCGCGGCAAACTGGGTCATGGGTGAGGTACTCGGCCAGCTCAAGGCCACCGGTCAGGGGCTCGACAGCTTCAACGTTCGGCCAGCGGATCTTGCCCAATTGCTCGATCTCGTGCGCGACGGTGTCGTCAGCCACACGGCCGGGAAGCAAATCTTCAATCACATGCTCGCAACGGGTGGCCTGCCCTCCGAGATCGCGGTACGCGAAGGACTGATCAAGGTCGACGATGACGCGCAACTCGCAGCGTGGCTTGACGAAGTCCTCGCCGAGCTACCGGCTGAAGCGAAGCGCTTTCGAAAGGGGGAGACGAAGCTCCAGGGCGTCCTCATCGGCGCAACGATGAAGAAGTCCAAGGGTCGCGCCGATCCGAAGAAGCTTGCTCAGTTGTTGGGGAAGTTGGCCGAGTAGATGGGCTTGTCGAGGCGTTCCACGTAACCGAGTCCGGTTGCGGGCAATCCGAAGTGCCGCTCTGCCTCCGCGAGTACTTTCACCGCGCCGCCGGCACGCATCGCTTCACGACGGACCTGCTTGGCTCGCCGCAGTGCTTCGTCGCCGGAGGGATCGAGCTTGTACGGTGACGAATGCTCGAAATGGATGAGGAAGTCGATGACGTAGTCGTAGGAACAGGCGACGTAGCGCGCGACCTCAGCATCCGCGAGGTCCCAGCGGCTGTTCTCCATCATCAGTCCGAAAATTTTCTGCCAGCCATCGCTGTCGGCGGCATGGACCATTCCGCGAAACAGGCGCCGGTTCGTCTGCGTGCTGAAGATGGTGGGGCTGAGAATCCGATCGAGCAGTCCGTCGGCGCGAGAGTGGTCGAGCAGAATGAGGTCACGCGCTTGTCGCGCACAGGCCGGCCCGAGGTGTGTCTCGAAACGACTTTCCCAATAGCTGTGACCGAGTGACGACGTGCTGGCGGTGACCGCGAGTTGTTTGGGCACGAAGTGGTTGTGCGCGATCGAGTCTGCGGCGAGATGCGCGAGATACCCAAGCGCAAAGGCGCGCAGGGGTTCGTCGGGCGCCGCCGCGTGAATCTCGAGGCCGATGTTCCAGGAATGGCAGTGACGTCCGGTGGGGACGTATTTCTTTGCCATGCTGGTGTCGGCGGCAATCGAGCCATAGAGAAACTGGTGCGGAAAGGCGCGCAACAGGTCGGCGATCGAGCCAGGAAGAAAATGCAGGGAGCGCAGCACCGCGTCACCGAGGAACACGTGCGTTCCTGGCGTCCAGGCGTAGGCGGGGTGGGGGAAGAGCGCGACGACACACAGCGCGACGGCGGTCAGTCCGCCGAGTCGCGCCAGTGTCGTCAGCCAGCGGCGTGAACGATCAGATGCCGAAGTTCTTTCGCTGGCGGCGGAGCGCGCGCCGGAGGTCGCGCAGTTCGTTCCGCATGAAGCCATCGATGCGGTCGCGCGCCGCGCCGACCGTTTCGCGAACATTGCTCTCGATTTCATCGGCGGGGATGCGATCGATGAGCTCACCACCATGCTCGCGCGCCCACGCGGCTCCCGCCGCGCCGGCCCGAAACGCCGACTTGCCCGCTCGCCCGGCTCCGCGGAGGACGGGCAACAGCGGACGCTCGCCCGAGGGCCCGCGCCTGATGAGCAGTGTTGCGGTTGCGCCGATCGCTGCCCCGATGAGTGCTGCGGTGAGCAGGTCGTACTGCGCTTCACGCGTGTCCCCGCCTTCGCGGGCGGACTCGCGGACGCGTGGTCCCCGCTTGGGCCGAATCGGGATCGTCGTAGCCATCTTCGAGCTCCTCTGACGTCGGGAGGCCCGCGTCGAACGCGTCCTCCTCATCGTCTTCATTGTGAAGCGACGCGGCTCCCATGCGCACCCCGCGCACTGTTGACGCTGTCGCGACGAACACTCCTTCTGCTTCCTGTTGCACCACCTCGAGCAGCGCGTTGAACTCGTTCAGCCGCCGTTCCGTCAGTGCCACGGCCTGCTGCAGACGCTCATTGGCCGCCGCGATCGTGAGGTGGACCTGCTGCACGTCCGTTCGAACCGAGGTCGTGATGTAGTTCACGTTGTCGGCAATCGCGCTGGCGTGCCGCACGATCGGATTGATGTCGCCGTAAATCCGGTCGAGCAATTCGCTGGTCTTCTTGTAGCTCTTCCTGAAATTCCACGCGGCAGGGGTCAATACGATTGCCAGCACGAGCAATGCAATGGACATCAATGCGCTCGTGACCGCTGCCGTCTTCTCGAACCATCCCGACTCCTGTCCGACCTGCCGCATCAGCACGGTGTCGGCATGCGCCGCCTGCACCAGTAGCCACGTACCAGCGCGAACGAACGAAACGATCATCGGCAACCTGAGCTAGAGAACCGCCGGCTTCGCGATGTGCAAGGGCGGGGCCATGGCGAGACGATAGTGGATGTGGGGAAGATATGGAACAGGGACCAGGTGCTGGTGCTAGCAACTGCGCTTGACCTAGCTCCTAGTCCCTTACTTGCATCTACGCACTATCTTCCGGCCGTTCACCGCCGCGTCAGAACAGCGGCTCGACCCATCGCACGCACCACATGCCAGCCATGCAGTATGTCGTCCAGGGCGGAAACACCCTCGCGGGACGCATTCGCCCGTCCGGGAACAAGAACGCCGCGCTCCCCATTGTCGCGGCGGCGCTGCTGTGCGACGAGCCGGTGCACCTCAAGAATGTCCCGAGGATCAAGGACGTCGAAACGCTCGTCCTTCTCCTCAAATCGGTCGGCGCCACCGCCGAATGGACCGCGCGCAACGAACTGACCATTCACGCGCAGACGGTGCGTGCCGCCGAACTCGATCCTGAGCTCTGCCGGAAGATCCGGGCCTCGATTCTTCTCGCGGGCCCGCTCCTCGCCCGCTGTGGGGAAATCGTCCTGCCTCCACCTGGCGGAGATGTCATCGGCCGGCGACGCGTCGACACGCACTTTCTCGCGCTCCAACAGCTTGGTGCCTCGTTCGAGATGGACGAGGCCTTCATCCTGCGCGCTGACAAGATGAAGGGCGCGGATGTGTTTCTCGATGAGCCCAGCGTCACGGCGACGGAGAACGCGCTCGCGGCGGCCACGGCGGCAGAGGGAACGACGGTTCTGCGCAATGCGGCCAGCGAGCCCCACGTCCAGGATCTCGCTCGCTTCCTGGTGGCGATGGGCGCCAGCATCGAGGGCATCGGCACCAATACGATCACCATCCACGGGGGCCGGCCGCTTCACGGATGCACCCACGAGATCGGACCCGACCACATCGAGGTGGGGTCCTTCATCGGGCTGGCTGCCGTCACGCGTTCCGAGATCACGATCGAGCAGGCCGGTGTCGAACACCTTCGTTCGACGCTGATGGGTTTCGAGCGGCTCGGCGTTGTATGTCGTGTCGAAGGGAAGGACCTCATCGTGCCGGGCAATCAGGAGATGGTCATTCGGAGCGACCTCGGCGGCGCCGTCCCGAAGCTGGAAGATCAGCCGTGGCCGGCGTTCCCCGCGGATACGATGTCGATTGCGCTCGTCACGGCGACGCAGTGTAGCGGCGTGATCGTCATTCACGAAAAGATGTTCGAATCGCGCCTGTTTTTCGTGGACAAACTCATCGGCATGGGCGCGCGCATCGTGCTGTGCGATCCACATCGGGCGGTCGTCGTCGGGCCCAACAAGCTGCACGGCGGTCGGGTGGAGTCTCCCGACATTCGCGCCGGTATGGCCATGCTCCTCGCGGCGCTGTGCGCCGACGGCGAGAGCATCATCGACAACGTCGGACAGATCGAGCGGGGCTATGAGCGAATCGACGAGCGGCTCCGCGCGCTCGGGGCGGCAGTCGAGCGCGTCGAGGATCGTCGAACGAAGTGACGGCGGTGGATGTACGAGAGGGAGGCGAGGTCGTCGATTCCTTTGCGGAACTCGGCGTTCTCGCTTTTACCACAAGCCGGACTGTCGGGTCGTTCGGTACGCTCACGAGCGACCCGGTGCGTGAGGTCACCGCACGGTGGAGTGCTCTTCGGACGCTCATCGGCGGGAACGACGCGCAGTTGGCGACGTCTGCCCAGGTGCACGGGGCCGCGATCCTGAACCACGAGCGTAGCTGGCAGGGCTGGCTCCGCGGCCCGAACGCCGATGGGCACCTGGCGTGGGAGCGCGGAATCGCCATGGCCGTCACGGTTGCGGACTGCGTGCCGGTATTCATCGCGCATGCGAGTGGCGCGGTGGCCGCGTTGCACTCCGGTTGGCGGGGAACAGCGGCGCGCATCACCGAGAAGGCCATCGCGAGATTCGCGTCCGGCGGATGTGCTCCCGCCGAGCTGGTTCTGCACTGCGGACCGGCAATTTGCGGTGACTGCTACGAGGTGAGCGGAGACGTCTATGCGCAGCTCACCGGTACCGACCCCGGAAAGCCAACGCGCGTCGACTTGCGTTCGCTCATTGCCGACCATGCGCGCGCCGCAGGGGTGCGGAGGATTTCGATCAGCCCGTTCTGCACGAAGTGCGATAACGACCGGTTTTATTCGCACCGCGCGGGAGATGAGGGGAGGCAGCTTGGGGTGATTCAGGCGCGGACGGAGTGAGGGGCAGGCCTTCGCTTCGCTCCTCGATGGCTGGCGACAAAACGAGCGTGAGTCGCAGCTGAGTTAGGAACGGATGATTCCGATGCGACGGAAACAGCCGGATCAGGCAGTTTCCGTCGCATCCGTTCGAATCCGTTCCTCAATCTGTGGAATGCCTGGATATGCGATTTCGGTTGCACGGCGAAACCGAACCGAACGCTCTGAACGGCTGGCGGTCTGTGTGATCGTCGATTAACTTGACTGGCGTGAAAGTTGCATCGCGCCGCCGCCCCGAGTGAAGACGCTCGCGATCATCCCAGCTCGACTGGGCGCAACCCGGCTCCCCCGAAAACCACTCCGCCTCCTCTCGGGAGTCCCCATTATCGTCCGCGTCGTCGAACGCGTCACGTCGCTGCGCGTGGCGGACCGCGTCGTCGTTGCCACGGATAGTGCTGAGATTGCCGATCGAGTGCGCGAAGCGGGTGGCGAGGCCGTGATGACGCGCGACAGTCATCAATCCGGCACCGATCGCATCGCCGAAGTCGCGGCGTCTTCCCAATTCCACGACTTTGACGCGATTGTGAACGTGCAGGGTGACGAGCCGTTCGTGTCGGGCGCCGCCGTTCGTGGCGCACTGGCGCAGGTCACGGACAAGGCCTTTCCGTTGGGAACGGCCGCCGTGAGCGCATCGCCTGACGTGCTGGAGCGACCAGACATCGTGAAGGTCGTCGCCACCGACGATGGTGCCGCGATGTACTTTTCGCGCGCGCCGATTCCGTTCTTGCGGGACGCGGGCGATCGAGCGGCGCGTGACGCACGTGTGTTGCACCATATCGGGGTGTACGCCTACACGCGGGACTCGCTCGCACAGTGGGTCACGCTGCCAACGCACCCACTCGAACAGATCGAACGACTCGAACAGCTGCGCCCACTCGCCGCGGGCATGCGAATGGGCGTGGCCATCGTGCAGGGACCGGTGCGCAGCGGCATCGATACCGAAGCTGATCTCGAACGTGCCAATCGTGACTGGCCGACCTTTACCATGACCGAGAGCTGATGCAGACCTCCAAACAGAAGCAGACGACGAAGTTCATCTTCGTGACCGGCGGCGTTGTCTCTTCGCTCGGCAAGGGAATCGCCGCGGCGTCCCTCGGGCGACTGCTCGTCGAGCGCGGACTCCGCGTGACGATGATGAAGTTCGACCCGTACCTGAATGTCGATCCCGGTACCATGTCGCCGTTCCAGCACGGCGAAGTGTACGTCACCGACGACGGTGCCGAAACGGACCTCGACCTCGGCCATTACGAGCGCTTTATCGATCGGTCGCTGTCGCAGGCCAACAACGTCACCACGGGCCGCATCTACCTGAACGTCATCACCAAGGAGCGACGCGGCGAGTACCTCGGCTCCACGGTGCAGGTGATCCCACATATCACCGATGAGATCAAGAGCGCGATCCGTCGAATGGCGCCGGAGAACGACATCGTCATCGTGGAGATCGGCGGCACGGTCGGCGACATTGAATCACAGCCATTCCTCGAGGCAATCAGGCAGTTCCGCCACGATGTCGGTCGCGAGAACGCGATTTTCGTCCACCTGACACTCATCCCGTACATCGCAGCCGCCGGCGAGCTCAAGACCAAACCGACGCAGCACTCCGTTCGCGAACTGATGCAACTGGGTATTCAACCGGACATTCTCGTCGTCCGCACGGAACGGGCGCTGTCCGACGACATCAAGCGGAAGATCGCACTGTTCTGTAACGTCGAGTTTGGAGCGGTCATCGAGTCGCCCGACGTAAAATCGATCTACCAGATCCCGCTCTCGTTCCGCGAGCAGGGCTTCGACGAGAAGGTGCTCCAGAAGTTCGGCATCGAGCGCCCCGCGCCGGAGCTTGCGCCCTGGCGCGAAATGGTGCAGCGCGTCATCGCACCGCATGAGCGCGTGCGCATTGCGGTCGTTGGCAAGTACACAGACTTCGTGGATAGCTACAAGAGTGTGCAGGAAGCGCTGATCCACGGCGGTATTGCCAACGACGTCGGCGTCGATATCGCGTGGGTCTCGAGCGACTCGTTCACCGATGCAACCGCGGCGCGCCAGATCCTTGCGGCGCATGATGGACTCCTCGTCCCTGGTGGATTCGGCGTGCGCGGCGTCGAAGGGATGGTCGAAGCGATTCGCGCCGCGCGCGAAGATGGTGTCCCATTCTTCGGCATCTGCCTCGGCATGCAGACGGCGATCATCGAGTTTGCGCGCAACGTCTGCGGCCTCGACGATAGCCACTCCTCCGAGTTCGCCCCCGAGTGCGATAATGCCGTCATTGCGCTCATGGAATCGCAGCAACACGTGACTGACATGGGCGGTACCATGCGCCTCGGAGCGTACCCGTGCCGGCTCGCACGCGGGTCTCGCGCCGCAGAGGTCTATGGCGTTGGTGAAGTCAGCGAACGGCATCGCCACCGGTACGAGGTCGCCAACCAGTATCGTGAGATGTTCGTGGAGCACGGACTTCGGCTGAGCGGCTTGTCTCCCGACGGACAACTCGTCGAGATCATCGAGTTTCCGGCGCACCCGTGGTTCATCGGCTGCCAGTTCCATCCCGAGCTTCAGTCGCGGCCGACGCGTCCGCATCCGCTCTTTGCTGGGTTCGTGGCGGCATCCGCGGCGGCGAAGCGGCGTAAGACGGCTGAGCAGCCGCAGTCTTCGGAGTCTGCTGTGGTGCATTCATGAGACTCGGTGTTACGGAAAGGGCATTTATCATTTCACCGCAGAGGACGCAGAGGAGCAGAGGAACGCAGAGGACAACGTCACAGCAGTCGGTTTTCCTCTGCGCACCTCTGCTCCTCTGCGTCCTCTGCGGTTCAAAGAAAAGGTTGAATGCCGGCAACTCTTTGAGTGGGCGCGCCCAATGAGCTCTACTCGTTTCCACCGCGATAGACTGTTCCTCATCGCCGGCCCATGTGTCCTCGAGGACGATGCGTTAAACCTGCGCGTCGGTGAGCACCTCGCGCGTCTCGCGGAACTTGTGCCAGGCGGCATCATCTTCAAGGCGAGCTTCGACAAGGCCAACCGGTCGAACGCAGGCGCCTTTCGCGGACCAGGTCTAGACGAAGGACTTGCCGCCCTTGATCGCGTTCGGCAGGCAACGGGGCTTCCTGTTCTTACGGATGTCCACCTGCCGGAGCAGTGCAAAGCCGCGGGGCAGGTCGCCGACGTCCTCCAGATTCCTGCGTTCCTCTGCCGACAGACCGATCTGCTCCTCGCAGCCGGAGCCACAGGCAAGCCAATCAACGTCAAGAAAGGACAATGGATGCACCCCGAGGGTATGCGTGGTGCACTCGCCAAGGTTCGCGATGGGTTCTCGCAGCACCATGCCGGCGATGCCGAAGTGGCGGCCACTGAACGCGGGAGCTTCTTCGGGTATGGGGATCTCGTCGTTGATTTCCGCGCGCTGCCTCGCATGCGCGCAGCGTGCGACGCCCCCGTCATCTTCGACGCAACGCATAGCGTGCAGCAACCGGGACGCGGAGAAGGAGGAGCGAGTGGCGGTGCGCGCGAGTTCATTCCGCCGCTCACCATGGCTGCGTGCGCGATCGGCGTGGATGGACTTTTCATGGAGACACACCCCGATCCCGCGAACGCGCCGAGTGACGGGCCCAACATGATTCCGCTCGACCAGCTCGACGATCTGATTCGGCGAGCGGTCGACGTATGGGCGTACGCGCGCACGTGATCGACCCCGTACTGGCGCGCGCCATTCGTCTCGTCGTGCTGGACGTCGACGGCGTTCTCACGGATGGCGGTGTCTATCTCGGCGCCGTCTCCGGTCAGCCCATGGAATTCAAGCGATACGATATCCAGGACGGGCTCGGCGTGCTCTTCATGCAGATGGCCGGCCTCCGCGTCGCGATCATCACCGGGCGCGTTTCGGACAGCGTCCGCCTTCGCGCCGCAGAATTGAACGTCGAAGACCTCGCGCAGGATCCCAATGCGCAGAAACTGCCGGCCTTCCTCCAGATACTCGAGCGACACGGCGTCGCGCCGTCTGAAGCGGCATTTATCGGCGACGATTTTCCAGACGTGGCGGTGTTGCGGCTCGTTGGGTTGCCGGTTGCCGTCGGAAATGCAGTGCCCGAAGTGAAGCGCATCTGCGCCACGCAGCTCACGCGCACCGGTGGGCGCGGTGCCGTGCGGGAGTTTTCCGAGTTGCTCCTGAGCGCGCGCGGTGAATGGGAAACGGTCACTGACCGCTATGTCGCCGAGCGCTCACAGACTCCTAAGGAGCGCGGGTCATGAACGCCGCCGAGATCATCGACCGGGGCCGGCGCGTCTTGCGTCTCGAGCGTGAGGCGCTGACGGCTGTCGAAGATCGGTTGAACGAGTCCTTTGCGATCGCCGTCACGATGATCGCCGAGTCGCGGGGCAGAGTCATTGTCACCGGTGTGGGGAAATCGGGGCTGATCGGCCGGAAGATCGCGGCGACGCTGACGTCCACGGGAACGCCCGCCATCTTCCTGCATCCCCTCGACAGCGTGCACGGCGATCTCGGCATCGTCGGCAAGGACGATGTGGGGATTCTCCTCTCCAAGTCTGGGGAATCGGACGAGCTTCTGGGGTTGCTCGAACATCTACAAGGTCTCGGTGTACGGACGGTCGCCATTACCGGCGAGAAGGAGTCGGCACTGGCGCGTTTGTCCACCGTGTCACTCGACGCGTGGGTCCGTGAAGAGGCGTGCCCGCACGATCTTGCTCCAACGACCAGCACGACGGCAGCGCTCGCGCTCGGTGACGCGCTCGCCGTTGCGTTGCTCGAGTACAAGGGATTTCGCCGCGAAGATTTCGCGCGGCTGCATCCTGCCGGGGCGTTGGGGCGTCGACTCGTCACGCGCGTTGAAGAAGTGATGGTGAGCGAGCCACTTCCCCTGCTGGCGCTGGGGAGCACGATTCGCCAGGCAGTGGTGTTGCTCGCGTCGCAGCGCGGCATTGTGCTGGTCGCGGACACGGAGCGGCACCTGCTCGGCGTACTCACAGCTGGAGACCTGACGAGATTGATGGAACGCGAAGCTGACGTCCTACCGGAACCTGTCGAACGGATCATGACGCGCACGCCGAAGGTTGCGCACGTCGGCGAGCTGGCGAGTGCCATCGCGTTCCGCATGGAAACGCATGGCATCATGGCGATGCCCGTCCTTGGGCATGACGAGGGAATTGCCGGCGTCGTGCACTTGCACGACCTGCTGCGGGCGCGCGTCGCATGAGGCGGCGACTCGCAGTCGCCGTTGCGCTGATCGCCGCGATCGGCTGCACGAAGAAGGGTGATGCGCCTCCTGTCGCGCAGGCGACCATGGCCGACAGTGCGGAGCAGGTGCTCTTCAATGTGCGCACGTTGCTCACGAACGGCGGCGTCCAGCGCGGGGAGCTCTTCGCCGACACGATGTACGTCTTCGATGGCAATTCCCGCTTCGAGCTCCGCAGGGTGCGCGCATCCTTCAATACCGCCACTGGCGTGAGGGACGGTGTGCTAAGCGCGGACCGGGGAACCTACAACTTGGCGCAACAGACGCTCGAAGGCTTCGGTAACGTCGTGATCGTCACGAATGACGGCAAGCGGTTGACGTCGCCGCAGCTCAAGTACATGCAGGGCCTGAATGAAGTCTCGAGCGATACGAACTTCACCTTCGTGCGCCCCGGCAACACGATGTCTGGTGTCGGGTTCCGGTCCGATCCACAGTTGACGCACTTCTCGATCAAGAAGGGAATGAAGGCAAGCGGGTCTTTCTCGTTGCCGGGCCAATGAACATGCGCGCTCTTGCAATCCTCGCCACGGTTTGTGTAACCAGCTCCGCGTTTGCTCAGGGCGCCGCAGCGCCAAAGGGACGGTGCAAGTTCATCTTCGAGAACACGCCGACGACGACGCTGCAAACCTTTCAACTGCCGAGCAAGCAGTACAACTCGTTTATTGGACAGGGCGTTATCGCACGCTGCCCGTCGCAAGGCCTAGTGCTCAAGTCCGACAGCCTCGAAGTCTATGGCGACGACGGCCGCTACTTCTTTATCGGTCATGTCGACTATAAGGATGCAAAACGCATCACGTTGAAGTCCGACTTTCTCACGTATTTCCAGCGTGAAGAGCGACTGCTCGCAATCGGCCAGGCCGTCGAAGCAACCATGCCGACGGGCTCCACCATGAAGGGCACGTCGCTCGAATACTTCCGCGTCATTCCCAAGGTCCGTCTGCAACCGAAAGTAATCGCCATCACCCGGCCGACGATCACGCTCGTCGAGAAGGACGCCCAAGGGAAAGCGCAACCGCCCGTCACAGTCACCGCCAACACCGTCGTCATGGAAGGCGACAGCCTCGTGTCGGCCGTCGGTAACGTCATCGTTGTTCGGCCGGAACTCACCGCAACGGGCGACTCACTCTATCTCGACAGCGGCAAGGGCATGCTCCGTATCATGCGAAACCCGAAGATCGTTGGAACCAAGGGGCGTCCGTTCACGCTCGTCGGCGAAACGATCGACCTGCTCTCGCGACAGAAGAAGCTCGAGCGCGTCCTCGCGAAGTCGAAGGCCGAGGCCGAGAGCGAGGACCTCAAGCTCAAGTCCGACACGATCGACATGCGCGTCACGAATGATTTGCTCCAGCGCGCCATCGCCTGGGGAAAGAACCGAGCGACCGCGACATCGCAATCGCAAACGGTCGTCAGCGACTCGATCGACGTCGTCATGCCGGGGCAACGCATGAAGGAAATGCACGCCATCCGAAAGGCGTCCGCCGAGGGCATGCCGGATACCACGAAGTTCAAGACGAAGGAGCGCGACCGGTTGCTGGGCGACACAATTCACGCCGTCTTCGAGACGCTCGCTGCGGGCGACTCGGCAAAGCCACGCATCAAGTCGCTTCTCGCCATCGGCGACGCATCGTCCCTCCAACATCTCGCGCCGCGCGATACTGCGTGCCACCTCCCTGCGATCAACTACGTGAAGGGTCGAACGATCGAAGTGGCCTTCGAAGCCGCGGTCATCAGCAAAGTCGTGATCAAGGACACCGCTGCTGCGACTGGCACCATGATTCAGCCCGATTCCACCTGCAACGGCACGCTCGGTAAGGACGCCAAGGCGGCACCGCCACCCGCTCCAGCAGGCACGACGCCACCGCGGAGTCCGGCGGCCACGAGCACGCCTCCGGTGGCGAAACCCGAGGATACCATCGTCCACGCGAGGCCGTCGTGACGGGTCCGATCATCCCGGCGGGCCTCCAGACGCTCGTCGATCAGGCAAGTCGCGGCGACCGCTCCACAGCGCTTGCGATCCACGCCCTGATCAGTGCCACCGACGAAACAGGTCATGCGCGTTTCGATGACGTCGCGTTCGCCTACCGGCGCGATCATCTCGACGCGCAGCGCGCCGCGGGGCGCGATGCCGAGCGCGAAGCGGGCGAGTTGAGCATGGACCAGGTCCGCGCGCACCTGATGTCCTCCGTCATGCCGCGTCTCGTCTCCGAAGGTGTGGTCGAACTACCAGACGCGCCCCTCGAGCCCGATTCGCGGATTCGCATTTCGCCGGCGCTGTGGGCCGAAGTCAGTGGCGCACGCGCCGACGTCGCCGACGCCATTCGGAACACAGGAGAATTGGGCCCCGTCCGGGAGGTGCGTCCAGTCGTGGCGCCGCCGATCACCGGGGAAGGGAGCTTCCTCGAAGCGCAGGGGCTCTCCAAGATGTACCGGCGGCGAAAGGTCGTGAATGACGTGGCCCTTCGCTTGCAACAGGGAGAGATCGTCGGACTGCTGGGTCCGAATGGAGCGGGCAAGACGACCACCTTCTATATGATCGTGGGACTCATTCAACCGCTCCACGGTCGCATCCTGCTGGACGGCGCGGACATTACGTCCATGCCCATGTATCAGCGGTCGAGGAAGGGGATCGGGTACCTCTCCCAGGAACCGTCCATCTTCCGGAAGTTGTCCGTGGAGGACAACATCGTTGCGATCCTGGAGACGTTGCCGCTGTCCAAGGAGCAGCGGTCAGCCAGGTTGGAGAAGTTGCTGGACGAATTGAGCATCAAGCATCTGCGGCATAGCAAGGCGTATCAGCTGTCCGGTGGCGAGCGGCGTCGATTGGAAATCACGCGCGCGCTCGTGACGGAGCCGAAGTTCATGATGCTCGACGAGCCGTTTGCGGGAGTCGATCCCATCGCAGTGCATGACATTCAAACCATCGTCGCCAACCTGCGGACGCGCGGAATTGGCGTCCTGATCAGCGATCACAACGTGGAGCAAACCCTGGACATCGTCGACCGCGCCTACATCATGTTCGATGGCAAGGTCATCGTATCGGGAACGGTACGGGAACTCGTGTTCGACGAAACCGTGGCAGAGAGCTACCTCGGACCGACCTTGACGGCGCGTCTCCGCGCCCGGTTCACGGCCGAGATGGAGCAGGGGCACGTGGCCCCGGAGACGGCTGCGGAAGTCCGAGTTGCGACGGACCCGCTGATGCAAGAACCAGTGCTGGAGGAGCCAGTGCCGCAGGAGCAAGTGCTCCACGAGCCAGCGGTGCAAGAGATAGTAGCCCCGAAGGTCGTAGCGTCGGAGGTTGAAGTGCCGGACGCAGTGGCGCCCGAGGTTGAAATGCCGGATGCAGTAGCGCCAGAGATTGAAGTGCCGGTGGCAGTAACGCCAGAGGCAGCCCCCGAGGCCGTTGCGCCGGAGTCAGTAGCGCCGGAGACATTTGCGGCGCCAGAACACCCAGAGGGGAGCGGCCAATGAGACCAGGTCTCGGGCAGCATACGCAGCTCAAGCAGGAGCTCAAGATCAATCCACGCCTGTATCAGGCGATGGATCTCCTGTACATGCCGTTGCTCGACTTGCAGAATCACCTGAAGCAGGAGCTGCTCAACAATCCGTTCCTCGACATGGTCGAGCCGGAAGACGAGGACGAGGACGACGAGGGGCTCGAGCCCCTCGAAGAGCAGACTGCGGAGAAAACCGCCGAGGAGGACGAGAAGGGCGAGATCGATTGGGAAGAGATTCTGCTCGACGGCTTCGATGCGGGCGGGCGGCGCGAGGAGCACGAGGAGCGGGAGTACTACGAACCCGTCACCGTCGATACGCGCGACCTCGCGGACCACCTGCGCGATCAGGTGTCGCTCCTGGACCTCGACGGCCGGCAGATGTTCCTTGCCGACGAATTCATCGGCAACATCAACGAGGACGGCTATCTCGCGTGCGGCCTCGAAAAGATCGTCGAGGGCGTGAACGAGACCGTCGAGAAGGCCGTGGACGAGACGGATCGCGACCTGGGAGACCTTCCGCTCTACACCGTCGCCGAAGCCGAGGACATGCTCTCGGTCATTCAGAGCCTCGATCCACCGGGGGTAGGTGCGCGCGACCTTCGCGAATGTCTCATGCTGCAGCTTCGCGAAGCAGGGCTGGAACACTCGGTGCCGTTTCGCCTCGTACGCGATTGCTTCGATGAGTTGATCGCCCACCGTTGGAGCGAAATCTCGAAGCGCTTCGGCATCAGCCCGAACGATGTGCAGAAGGCCGCGGACGAGATTGCGAAGCTCGATCCCAAGCCGGGGCTCGTCTACAGTGACGCCAGCGACAATTACATCATTCCCGACCTGATCGTCGACAAGATCGACGGCAAGTACCACGTCTTCCTGAACGACGCCAACCTGCCGCGGCTCAAGCTGAGCAAGGCCTACCAGGAGATCGCGCGCGACAAGAAGAAGTTCGACGGCGAGAACAAGGAGTTCATCTCCAACAAGCTGAACTCCGCCAACTGGATGATCCAGGCCATCGAGCAGCGTCGGCAAACGATGCTCAAGGTGATGAACTACATCGTCGAGCGGCAGCGCGAGTTCTTCGAGAAGGGCGTACAGTTCCTCAAGCCGCTGACGTTACGTGAAGTCGCGGAGGTCATCAGCATGCACGAGAGCACCGTGAGTCGTGTGACGAACGAGAAGTTCGTCCAGACGCCGCGCGGTGTGCTGCCACTCAAGTTCTTCTTTTCATCCGGCCTTTCGACGACCGCTGGCGAGGACGTTTCGGCGCGCGGCATCAAGGCACAGATCGAGAAGCTCGTGTCCGACGAGAACCCAAAGCATCCGCTCACCGACCAGGCGATCGTCAATATCCTCAAGGAAACCGGCGTCCAGATCGCGCGCCGCACCGTGGCGAAGTATCGTGATCAGCTGGGCGTGCTGTCTGCACGGATGCGCAAGCGGGTATGATGTCGGAGCAAGTCCCGCGGTACGCGCCACCACACGTTGGTGCGCCGGTACAGCAAGCCGACGTGTCCGTACTCGTACCCGCCAAGGATGAAGCGGAGAATCTTCCGCTCTTCATGCAGCTTGCCGCTGAAACGTTCGCGGCGCACCCGGAAACACGCTACGAAGTTGTCGTCATCGACGATGGTTCCGCAGATGACAGCTGGCGCGTGCTCAAGGGGCTTGAGAGCGAATACTCGTTCCTCACCGCGGTTCGCCACCGCTCCAGGCGCGGCATCGCCGACGCGCTGCGCACGGGTTACCTGAATTCCAGCGGACGGATCCTCGTCTTCTATCCTGCCGATCTCCAATTCAAGCCGGAAGATATTCCACGCCTGGTCGAACCGATTCTCGCGAATCGCGCGGACATGGTGACGGGATTCAAGGAAGGGAAATACGAGAAGGCGTTCGTCTCGAAGATCTACAACGGGTTGAGCCGCGTGCTGTTCGATATTCCGGTCAAGGACCTCAATTCGGTGAAGGCGTACCGGCGCGAGATCATGGACGGACTTCCCGTTCGTCCTGACTGGCACCGCTTCATGATCGTCATCGCGGCGGAGCAGGGCTTCACCGTTTCCGAGATTCCCGTTCCACTGTATCCGCGGAACGCCGGCCGTTCGAAGTTCGGGCTCTCGCGTATTCCCGTTGGCGTCCTGGACATGCTGTCGGTGTGGTTCGAGCTGAAGTTCGGCAAGAAGCCACTGCTCCTATTCGGAATGCTCGGCGCTGGGCTTTTTCTCGTCGGGGTTCTCGCCGGCGTCTTCGCGCTCGGAGTGCTCGTGCTTACCCACGTCGGACAACGCTGGGCGTGGACCGTCATCACGACCTGCCTCATTCTCGGCAGCATTCTCTTCGCCACCGGGTTGCTCGGCGAACAGATCGCGGGGTTACGCGCAGAGTTGCGGGAGATGCGACGCCAGCTCGACGAGGCGCGCGCTGAACGCGTGCGAGAGAAGTAGCGGATGAAAGTACTGTTTTTCACGCACTCGTATCCGCGCAACGACGGTGATGCGGCGGGCTCCTTCGTGCTGCGGCTTGCCGTGGCGCTCGCGAAGGAGGGGGTTGGCGTGCGCGTCGTGGCGCCCGGCGCCGATGGACTCGCGTCGCACGAGGACCTCGGCGGCATTCCGGTCGACCGTTTTCGGTACGCACCGCGTCGCTACGAGACGCTCGCCTATGGCGGGAACATGGCGGCGCAGGTGCGCGACTCATGGTCCGCCCGTTTTACCCTCGTTGGCTTTCTCGGTGCGGAGTTTCAGTGCGGCGTCAAAGCGCGCCGAGCACAGCAGCCAGATCTCGTGCATGCACACTGGTGGTTCCCCAATGGCGTCGCTGCGCGGTGGGTCGCCAAACTTGGCGGCATTCCACTCGTGACGACGATGCACGGCACGGACGTCCGCATGGCGCGCAACATCTCCATGTCGCGTCCCGCGTTCCGGAGTGTGCTTCAGCACTCGGCCGCGGTCACGACCGTTTCGCGCTGGCTCGCCGACGAAGCACAATCGATCGTGAGCACCAAACGTCCGATCGTGGCACCGATGCCCGTGGCCACCGAGCTGTTCGACGTCAGCAACACCCAGCGTTCGACTCGGCTGCTGTTCATCGGGCGTTTGATGGCGCAGAAGGGGCTCGACCTGCTGCTCGATGCGCTCGCGCAACTGCCCGCGGAGATCGAGTTGGACGTGGTGGGCGATGGTCCCGAACGCGCGGCGCTCCAGGCTCGGGCAGCGTCACTCGGCGTGTCTGCGAGAGTGGCGTGGCACGCTCCGGTGAAGCAGTTCGAATTGCCCCGGTTCTATCAGAGCGCATTGGCCTTGGTCGTTCCATCGGCACTCGAGGGGCTGGGACTCGTTGGCGTCGAGGCCCAGTTGTGCGAAACGCCAGTCATCGCCTTCGACTCTGGCGGCCTGGCGGACGTTGTGCAGCACGATCGCACCGGCCTGCTCGTCCATTCGCGCGACGCTGCATCGCTCGCGACGGCGATCGCGGCTCTCTATTCGAGAGCCGACCGCGGCGCGAGCCTCGGCCAGGCCGGGCGACTGCACGCACTCGCGACCTTTGCTCCGGAGTCCGTGGCCAAGCGGTACATCAGCATCTACGAATCGGCGCTTGGACGCGGTACGTCGTAAGCATCTACTGCGGATTGCGGGTTGGGTCGCGGCGACCGTCGTCGTTATTTACGTCGCGAGAAGTCTCGCCGAAGGTTTGCGCCAGCTCGCCACGCAACCGATGCCGTCGCGGCCCGGATGGGGCAACATCGCCGCATCCGGTGTCCTGTTCCTGTGCGCGCACGCCGTGCTCGTTCAGACCTGGCGAAGCGTTCTTTCCTGTTGGGACCAGCGGCTCCCGTTCTGGGGCGCCGCGCGGATCTGGAGCGTATCGAACCTCGGCAAGTATGTGCCGGGGAAGGTGTGGCAGATCGGCGCCATGAGCGCCATGTCGCGCGGCCTCGGCGTCTCACCCATTGCGGCCTCGGCGGCCGCAATCCTTGGCGCTATCGTCAACGTCATCGCCGGGTTTGTGATTTCTCTGGCGTGCGGGCGAGTTCTATTGGAGAAGACGCATCCCGGTTGGAGTTCGGCTGCGACGCTGATCGTGAGCGTGTCACTCACGGGCCTTCTGCTCGCGCCGGTTCTCGTCCCACGCCTGGCCCCAGTGCTGGCGCGGCTCGTGGGGCGCAGGCTCGACACAACCCTTCCGGTGCGTGCCGTTGTCTATTCTCTCATTGGAAACGTGATTGCGTGGCTGATCTACGGTGCAGCATTTCAGCTGTTGATGATCGGGCTGCTCGGCAGCGCCACCGGTGATTACGCGGCATACCTCGCGGCGTATACGATCTCCTATCTCGGTGGTTATCTTGCGTTCTTCGCGCCCGCGGGTGTTGGGGTACGCGAGTATTTGATGGGCAGGGTGATCGAGGCGGCGATGCTCGGCACGGCGCCTCAGGCAGCGTTGATTATGATCGTTTCACGCGTCTGGCTGACGCTTCTCGAGGTCACGCCAGCGTTTATCTTCTGGACGCACCATCGCTTACAGCCGAGCCCGACGACCATCGACTAAATGCTGGATGCACCGAATTGATGCCTGAGCGCGCGCTGGTCATCGTCCCGACGTATAACGAACGGGAAAACATCGAACGGCTGATCGAGCGGGTCCTTCAGCAGGACGGACGCATCGAGATGCTGATCGTCGATGACGGGTCTCCGGACGGCACCGGTGCGACGGTGGATGCGGTCGCGCTGGTCAATCCCCGCGTGCACATCCTGCATCGCGAGAAGAAGATGGGCCTGGGACGGGCCTATCTGGCAGGCTTCGCCTGGGCACTGGAGCGCGACTACCAGTATGTCCTGGAGATGGATGCTGACTTCTCACATGATCCCATCCACCTCCCGCAGTTTCTCGACGCCATCAAAAACGCCGATCTCGTCCTCGGCTCACGCTACCAGCAGGGCCGAGTCACCGTTGTGAACTGGCCGATCGGCCGCCTGCTGCTCAGCTATTGCGCGAACATCTTCGCGCGAAAGGTGACGGGCCTGCCACTCTGGGATGCCACGGGGGGGTTCAAGTGCTTTCGCAGGTCGGTGCTCGAGGCCATCGACCTTCAGGGCGTCCGTTCCAATGGCTACGCCTTCCAGATCGAAATGAGCTTCCGGGCGTGGAAAAAGCGCTTCCGGATTGCGGAGATTCCGATTGTCTTTGTGGATCGTTCCGAAGGAACGAGCAAGATGTCCCGGAACATCCAGATCGAGGCGTTCTGGATGGTGTGGCGCCTGCGGTGGTGGGCGCTGACCGGCGCCGTCTAGACCGAGCTCCAACCAAGCACACCGATGCTTCCCAGTGGGCGGGCGTTCTTCAAGATGAGCGGATCCGGAAACGACTTCATCGTCGTGGACGCGATGCGCGAACCGCCGGGCTCGCTCGGCGAGCCCGAGACGATTCAGGCGCTCTGCGCTCGCGCGACCGGCATCGGCGCCGATGGCATCGTCTTTCTCGAACCATCCGGCGTTGCGGACTTCAGGATGACGTACCTGAACAGCGACGGCTCGCCAGCGGACCTCTGTGGAAACGCCTCACTGTGCTCGACGCGGCTTGCCGTCGAGCTCGGTATTGTGACGGGAAGGGAATTCCGCATGGAGACCGACGCGGGCATTCTCTCGACGCGCCTGATGGAGTTGGCCCCTGAAGTCGATCTCGAAGCGGTGTCCGACGTCCGTCCGAGGCTGCCAATTCGGCTGGACCCTGGAGAGCACTGGATCGGCTTCGCGCTTGCGGGCGTGCCGCATCTCGTGGTCCGCGTGGATGACGTGGCGGCGGTAGAGGTCGTCGGTCGCGGCCGTCCGCTGCGACATCACGAGTCGCTGGCCACCGGAGCGAATGTGAATTTCGTGTCGCCAGCAGCTGGCGGCGGCTGGCACATCCGGACGTACGAGCGCGGGGTCGAGGGCGAAACGCTGGCCTGCGGAACGGGCTCCGTTGCGACGGCCATCCTTTTGGCGGACGCCGGCGAAGCGGCGGATCGCGTCGCCATGACGACCAGGTCCGGTCGCGTGTTGAGCGTCCGCCTGGCACGCGAAGGGGCCGCGTGGCGTCCGTCGCTGTCGGGGGAGGCCCGAATCGTGTTCCTCGGGCAGTTCGGCGAGGGCTGATCGCGCCAGCGAATGCGACAGCAGCTGATCGGTAGGAGTCGTCTGTTGAAATTCTCCCCGAACGTACATTCCGGCAGCGAAAGTACTTCACATCGCGATGCTAAGTAGCGTAAGCATGGAGCGTTACATCGGCAGCGGTTGGCTGAGTGGGATCAGTTCTCCACAGTTATCCACGGCCGCTAGTTTACATAATACATCTTATACGTACTATTCCCAACGTCTTCTTATCGCTGCTGGCAGTATGCTGGCAGCCCCCGCTCCACAGTAATCTGCTTATGTAAAGCAAACGGGCGGACGCCGTTCGTGGCGCCCGCCCAATGTCTTCAGAACTGAAAGAGTGCTACGCTTTGTTGCCGGCGGCGAGTTCACCGAGCCGCACGCGCGCTTCCGTGGCGAGCGCCGGGTTATCCGACTGATTCGCCAATCCCTCGAACACCTTCTGCGCCTCGGCACGCTTTCCCGCCGCCAGGTAGGCTCGACCGGCCTTCGACAGGAGGAAGGTCTTTTCGTTCGTCAGCTTCGTGAGACCGGCCGCCTTTTCATACTGCGCAGCGGCCTCAGCCGTTTTGCCAAGCTGTTCGAGGGCGTCTCCGAGTAACCCGCCAACCGACGCGGCCGCCGGACCATCCCCCACCTTCGACGCCATCGCCTGCAAGAATGTCAGTGCGCCCTGGTTGTCGCCCTTCTCCAACCGGAGCTGCCCGATCAGCAAACCGGCCTCTGCGCCCGCCGGCTTGCTCCCGTACTTGTCGTACACCTTCTTCAGATCGGCCTCCGCCAACGGCGCATTCCCGGAACTCAGCGACTGCTTGGCCACGAGAAGCTGCTTGTCCGAATTGATCGTCTCGTTCATGGCGGTGCGCTGCATGAACCAGAACACGAACGCGGCGACGACGACCACTCCGCCTCCGATCGTGACTATCCGGGAGTTGACGTGGAACCAGTCGATGAAACTCTCAGCTTTTGGCTGGTCGGGATCGTGAATCGGGCTCGTCATTATTGAGGCGTCTCAAGTGCGCGCAGTTGGCGCCGTAGGCGGCGGGATGGAGGCGGATGTGAAGCCATGAAATGTAATCGGATCGAGGCGCGAGCGCATTCCCGCGCTGCTCTAGGTGGTACCGCCCTCAAGTGAGGAAACCCCGTTCGCCGTCGAGCGGACCCATTGGGTGCCCGCTCCGATGTAGCCTTTTGCGCGAAGCGGCCGCTGCGGTTCGTAGACAACCTTGATATGGTGAAGCGAGAGAAAGATCGTACTGAGCGAGCGCCGATTGAGGACCGCCGATGCCCGAAGCAGTGCGTCCGGCCAGACATCTCGGTGGTTCACCTCGTCCATCCACCCGTTGAACGCGGCGAGCGCCCTGCGCTTTTCAGGAAGGCACAGACCGTCGCGTTCGAGCTCGGCAAGCCAGACCGGCCAGCGCGGCTCCCGGAAATACGGTGTGGAGAACATCCCTTCGATCCCGATTCGGACAGCGACCTCCTCGCCGACATCGAGGTCGAGAAGGAGGACGTCCGGAAGCTGAAAATGACGCTGGATAACCGCCCCCACCGCCGCAAGCGAACCGCGCCAGCCGATCCGCGCGAGATACGGGACGATGTCCTCCGCCTTGATGTAGCTCACGACCAACCGCAATGCCGATGATGGCCGCTGCAGCATGGCGCCGACGTGCGTCACACTGGTTCCCGGAGGCTGTTCTGCGACGCACTTCTCGATCGTCGCGCGAGCCCGCGGTGACAAGCGCGCGCCGAGCAGAACGGGAAGCGCATCCTCAGTCAGCCATGGTCCGAAGGAACTCCCGCCGTCGATTCCCTCTGTCGGCCCAATGAAGACATTGGGTTCCGTTGGCAACTCCGAATCGGACCCATCATCCACGTCGAACTCCAGCCACATATTGCTCATGGTGCGCTCCAGGGCTGAGCCGGGCGACAACCAGCCGGCCGCGAGTGACTGGATACGTCCCCACGTCGAAGCTCCGCCGCCGGCTGGAGCGAAGGGATACGCCAGATTCTGTCCCGCGAGTGTTTCGCGCTCGCTCCCCTCCCCTCGAATCAGCACCAGCAAATCGGCGCGCGGCTCGGGCGAACCCAGCGGGCACTCGAAGCCGACTCGCGCGCTCAGCGTCCCAGGCATGTGGCGACAGATTCCCAATATCCTCGCCATGTTCTCGTGCGAGATGAGCGCTGGCTGAATTCGGCCCACCACCGGCCGAAGCATCTGATCGAGTGTCCAGCTCACGTCTGCATCGGTTCGGCAACGAAGCGACCGAGCACCGTCGCAATGGCCTGCGCGCAAACGACGGTGGTGAATACGCGAGCGCCGTAGAATTCAGGCAACATGTCGCGAAAAAAAGTCCCCGTCGCCCAGCCGCCGTCCGGCTGCTGCCGAGCGAGAAGCCAGTCAGCCGACTCCTCATCGCGCGGCCCTTCCGCGCCGGCGGAGAGCAGCGTCATGACCGCAAGCGCTGTTTCGAGATCACTTCCCCACCCGCCATCCGCATGTTGGGTGTGTCGCAGCCATGCGATAATCGGGTTCATTGTGCCTTCCAACTCGGTGACTGCACCTCGCGCGAAGGCACGAGCGATCAGGTACGGCACCGCGAAGCGAGCAACGCCCCAACGATTGAGGATGTGGTAGGTCGAGCGTGTTGCAATGTGGTGAAAGAACGCGATCAACCGTGGATCAGGCCGCTTGAGGAGCCCCTGTAGCAGGAGCACGTTGGCATTGACCATGGAGTCCGGCAGTTCGAAGTCATGGGCGTTGATCTCCGGATCTCGCCACGTCTTGAATAACCCACATTCGGCGCGCAGGGGCTCGAGCGAGTCGAGCCACGCGTTGGCTTGCGTCGCAATCCTTTCGTCACCTGGATTCGCGACAAGACGCGCGGCGTAGGAGACGGACGTCGTATCGAGATCCGGGAGACGCTCTGGAAAGGCTGGTCCGAAAAAGCGCCACCATCCATCGGACTCCTGCGTTCGAGCGAGGTAGGCGTCGGCGCGTCGGAGCATCGGCGTCGCCGCGGGCGCCCGTGGTTCCATCGCCGCGAGTGCATCGGCAACGATCGCGTGAAGGTAGGGAGACTCGATGCGGCGCGCGCCAACCAGTCGCGGCGCGCTCGACACCTCGGTACGGAAGCCACCATCGGTCGACTGCGCATTCGCGAGAAAGGACAACGCGCGATCCATTGCATCCGTCAGCTTCGAATGACTCGGCAATCTCGACTCCTGACTCGCGCGCTGTGCACGCGGTGTGATCTACTACATTGAATTGTCGCGAATGGCGAACTAACGTTGGCCCGACAGAAACGAACGTCAAGCCGCCATAAGCTCTGAGGTACAGTCATGGACGACAAGGTACAATCGCGGAAAGATCTGGAAGCGAAACTCGTCGAGCTCGCACAAAAGGACGAGCAGTTCGCAGAAGCCCTTCGTCGCAATCCTCGCGCGGCGATCGAAAAGGAAATCGGCGCGCTACCCGAAGGCATGAACGTGAAGGTCATCGAAGAAGACGCAAACACCTTCTACCTGATCCTCCCACCGGCGGAGCAGACCGGCGACTTCGCCCTCTCCGAGGAAGATCTCGCTTCGGTCGCGGGTGGATTGGGTGGACATACGGCAACGTGCTGTGGGTGCGTCGGCACGAACTGGCCGAAGTCAAAGTAACTGGCTCGCGCGAACGCTCCCCAAATCGGGGGCGCGCTCGTTTTTTTCTCGGCGTCGTATTCGCGCTCGCGCGCCGCCCCACACCTTCAGAGGCACAGTCATGGACGAAAAAGTACAGTCGAGAAAGGATCTGGAAGCGAAACTCGTCGAGCTCGCACAGAAGGACGAGCAGTTCGCGGAAGCCCTTCGCCGCAATCCTCGCGCTGCGATCGAGAAGGAGATCGGCGCGCTACCCGAAGGCATGAACGTCAAGGTCATCGAGGAAGACGCCAACACCTTCTATCTCATTCTTCCGCCCTCCGAGGAAACGGGCGACTTTGCGCTCTCAGAGGAAGATCTCGCCTCGGTCGCAGGTGGTGCACACACGGCAAGCTGCTGTGGCTGCACCGGCACGAACTGGCCGCAGTCGAAGTAACCGACTCTCATGCCGATGGTGCGGGCGCGCTCCCACAGCGGGGGCGCGCCCGTTGCTTTTCGCCGCCGTCAGCGACGCCACGCGAGGACGCATGGAAGGCGTCCCGGGAACGCCTGACGAAGCAGCGCGTAGCCAACGCCGGCACTGCCCTGAAAGAAACCGGGAAAGAGGGCTTCCCGCGGCAATCCTGGCAACAGCTCATAGCTGCCGGCGTCCGCCTTTTCGAGAACGCGACTTGTCAGCTCCCGAGCCTCCGCCGCGAGATCCGCGCGCCCGAGATCGACCGCTGCTTCGAGGAGAATGTCCGCCCTCCCCATGTTCCCGCAACACAGTTGGTCTACGCCTTCAAGTCCGTGGGCGCGCGTCGTGGACAGTGCAATGTCCAAGTCTTCACGCACTGCTGCGGTGTCGAGCGCGTGGAGTCCCACAAGACGCCCGAGTGCGATGCCGGGAGCGCCATGACACCACGACGTCCAGATCGAGGGACCTCCATCCGGCGCTGATTCGCCGAGTCGCGGCCAGTTGCCGTGGGCGGTCAGGAACAGCGTGCGCTCGTACGCTACGGCCTGCTCGGCTGCCGTGACCAGCGTCTCATCCGGCCCGAGGGCGTGCACTCGCAACAGCGCTGCGGCAATGCCAGCCGCCCCGTGTGAAAAGCCGGCGAACGGAAGGTCACGGATCGTATTCCACGCACGTAGTCCCTGCCCCGGAACGACGCTTTTCGCAACGAGGTGACGAGCACACAGCTGCGCGCGCGCGAGGGCGTTCACGTCCCCGGATGCCTCGTAGAGCGCAAGCAATCCGAGCGCCGCGCCCGCACTTCCGGCAATCACATCGAGCTGTGTGTCGGCCGCGACGATCGTCTCGTCAATGAGCGTTGCCGCCGTACGTGCCGCGTTCAACAGCAATGGTTCACCCAGCCACTCGCCAACCAGGGTAAGAACGTAGATCGTGGAGCCAATGCCATCTGCTCCGCCAATCCCTACGGCTGAGCGAAGACGTTGGGGCTGGCGATGCAACTCCTCACGAAGCGGTTGAAGTGCCTCCAATGCCCACGTTCGCCATTCCTCCGACGCCGTGATGCGCCACAACGCCGCGAAGAAGAGTCCCACACCGGCACATCCGCTGTAGAGACCGTAACCCAGCGGATGCATTTCGTAACGCCCTGCCTGCGGGAAAAACTGCACGGCGATCCACGATGCGCCGCCGTGCGGTGCACGCACGGCGTTGTTGACCAGCTCGCGAGCGATGGCAACCGCGCGAGCCACGAGCATCTCCGGCTCGAGCGTTCCAGAGGGTCGTGCTGCAACGGCGGGCGAAGCGACGGTATCACTCGGGCGCGGCTCCCGCGCCACGCGAAGGTGCAGTGTCGCACGAATGAACGAGACTTGGCGCTCGCAGTCCTCGAGGCTCAGCGCCGCGATTCTCGCCCGTGCGCGCGCTGCAGGTGAGACCCCGAAGCAGTCTGGCACTTCCCCATGTTCGCCCAGCGGAAGCGACCTGGAACCAGCATTCGCGACGAAGAGCGGAATATCCGCGCGCTCGAGTGCCTCGGCCTCGGCTTTCCGCACGGGCCAGAAAGCGTGCAGTGACGGATTCTCAACGAGGATTCTGCTCGGCGCATCGATCGCCGTGGATCGATCGACACCATCGCGAAGCAACGTCCGATTGTAGGATGCGTTCAGGTTGAGGAAGTACTCGCGCGTCGCCCGGAACAGGAAACGCACCCGCTCACTCTCGAGCCCTTCCAATGGGCCACCGCGATCGAGAAGCGCGTCGCGATTACGCAGCAACAATTGGTAAAGCCCGCGGAAACCTTTGACGAGAGAGTCGGCATAGTCCACCGGTGACAACGCGCGGTCGTCCAGGATGACAACGTTTTGCTGCGGCTGTGCATCCACGTGTTCACGGACGAGACGCATGTCGTCGGTGTTTGGATGTTGCCACGTGGCCATCCGATCGAGCGTCTTCTGATCGCCGCCACCCCCGAGGGCGCTGATGTCTTGACTGCTTCCATCTGGTCCGAATACCCAGCGCGGGAGCAGGCCGACTGACAGCACCGTGTCTGCGAGCATTCGGTCGGCGACGACGAATGCCGTGGGCTCCTGCTCAGCCCCACCATTGAGCGGACGCTCTTCGTGCGAGACCAGCATCTCGAGGTCAATGAGCATCGGTTGCTCGCCGCTCGCCACGAGGTTCTGGTCGTGGAGGTCCGTTGTGCCAAGCGCATGCATGAGCGCGAGGATCATTCCGGCGCGCTCATAGTATCGTTCCGCCTCGGCGACGTCAGCACAGGCGCGCTGTTCGGCGAACTCCACCCAGCCGTGGGTTGGCCTGGCGAGAACCTTGAGTGGCCGAAGCGGCGGCGACGCACCGCGATCATTGGCCCACTGCAGCAACCGGAACCAGCGGGACTCCAACGCCAAATCGCGCGGTTTGTAAACGACACGCAACCCAGAAGCAAATGTCACAATTGCCACAGTACGCCCGCCGCTGTGCGCATCGGAAAGTCCAGCGTTCGCCGACACGACGCCGCCAATGTCCACCCCGTCGGCGAAGAGCGCTTGAATATCGTTCTTATCTGCAACGAGCCGATCGATTGTCTCCTGTGTCACGTCAATCCACTGATCAGTCACCGTGGCGGTGAGGCGCGCGGCAACGGGAAAGCGTCTGAAGAATTCGGTCAGCCCTCCGGTGCGCATCCGCTCCAACCAACGCCTGTAGAGGTGCTGCGGCGGGGTGCGCTTCCCCGCGAGTCCGCGCTCGAGGGGTGATTGCTGCGCCGCGCGAAATGCGAAGAACTCCTGGACGAGCGCGTTGGCGCAGATGCTCGAGATCGAGCGTAGCAGGTCCTGCTCGAAGGCGGCGAGCGCGACGTCCGACATGGTGCTCGCCCTGGTGCGTGCTGCGAGGCGAGTCCGTGCGAAACGCACGAACGGGAGAAGCGCCTCCTCCATCGGGACCGGGCGCAGCGGATCCATACTGCGGTCCGTTTCTACCCATGACTCGTCGGATAGCACGGCAGCGAGTGTCGCGGTCCACGCGGGGAGCGGCGTGTCCGCTGGAAGACGCACCTTGCCGAAGAGTCGGCGCGCGTCGGCGGGTGTCAAACCATCCATCGCCAGACGGCGCTCGAACAGGGCTTGGTCTCCACCGGCAACGAAGCGACGCCACCGTTCGAATCGCGAGTCGACGTCGGCCGCACGCGCTGGCTCGTCTTCGAGAATGGTGCCAACGGCGAGCCGCTCCGTGAGAGAAGTAGCGCGCGCGACTATCTCCCTCAGCTCCGCATCGGACAACATCGCGTGGTCCTAGGGATTCGTGTAAGCGCGGACCGACTGGCCCGTGTCTGCTCGATAGCGCACCACGGCATTCACGAGGTCGAACCACGCGCGCGCCTCCTCGAACTCTGCCTGTGACTCTTGCTCCTCGTACTGAAGAAGGCGGAAGATATCCGAAAGTCCCAGAGCGAGTCGCTCGCGCTCCCCCTCATACTGCTCCCGCGCGAGCCGCATTGCCTCGGTACTGCGGGTCAACCGCTGGCGTCCAATCGTGATGCCGCGATACGCGGACCGAACTTCCACGCGGGTGGCATTCTCTGCCTGCAGGAGCGCCAACGAAGCGCCTTTCGCAATGGCATCCGCGCGCTCGGCTTCTGCCTTGGCCGCATGGTTCCCGATTGGGTACGTGACGAGAAGTCCCGCGCGCCAGTCGGTCAACCGTGCCTCATTCGCATCACGCGCCGAGAATCCGGCGGCGTCTCTCGTGAACGCGAGCGTGGAAAACCCTGCGGCCAGCCCAACGGACGGCCGAAGGTTGTCGCGTGCGAGGTCCAGCAACACGCGGCTTTGATCCAACTCGCTTCGCGCCACGGCGATATCCGGCCGCTCGGTCAGCGCGGCGCTCACCGTCGTACCAAGTGGAGGCAATTCGGGAATGACGACTGCCGTATCGACCGCGAGCAGAAACTCGTCGTCCTTGAGCAATTCTGCGGGCGCGTTCTCTCCATACACCGCAAAGACCAGCGCATCCTGTGCATCATGCCGTGCCTGCATGAGCCTCAACAGCGCCGCCTGGCGAGAGGTAACGCCAAGTCGAGCGGTCGTGAGGTCGATCTCCGTGATCCGGCCGATGCGACGCAGTTCGAGGTTCGCCACGAGCAGATCCTCAGCCCGTTTGAGCGAGCGTTCTTCTACGGCCTGCGCCCGTTCCTGCTCGACGAGTAGGTAATACGCCGCTTCGATACGCGCTACCGTCTCGTTCTGGATTTGCGCCAGGCGGGCGCGCGCGGCATCGACGCCGAATTCCGCGGCGCGCGTCGGAGCCGTGGTCGCTCGGCTGCGGAATCCGCGCAGCAGCGGCTGCACCACGCTGGCCGAGAAAGTGTTCTGGGCGAGCGGTTCTCCGGGGAGCGCAGACTGGAAGCCCGTGCCGACCTGATAGGTAGTGCCGGTGCGCAACGCACCCTGCACCGCTCCCGTGTAAAGCCGACTCGCCAACTCGGAGCTTTGGCCGGCCAGCACGCGTCCATTGGAGGTGTAGGTCGGTCCAATCTGAATGGCCGGATCGAACGCCGATTGCGCGGCAAGGACGGCACTCGATGACGCACGCGCGCTGACGCCCGCCTGACGAACATCGAGGTTTCGCTGCAGCGCGATGCGCACCATGTCTGCGAGACGAATGCGGAGCGTGTCGTCGTGCACCGATTCGTCATGCGCCGGTTGAGCCATCGCGCGACTGGCCAGGAGCGACGCGAGAAGAATCGCGGCAGCGTGTCGTCGCGTCATGTGGTCTGCCGAGCCGCCAGCTTGGCGAACAGACCATCGCGCGCCACGAGGTCTTCGTAACGACCCTCCTCCACAATGCGGCCTTCGTGCATGCTGAAGATGCGATCGGCGTTCCTGATGGTGGAGAGACGATGCGCGATCACCACGCGAGTCGCCTGAAGCCGCTCGAGACTCTTGCTCACGGTTTCCTGCGTCCGGTTGTCGAGGGCACTTGTTGCTTCGTCGAAGAAGATGATACGCGGCTTCTTCACGAGGGCTCGCGCGATCAGCAGCCGCTGACGCTGGCCACCCGACAACGCCGTCGCGCCCTCACTGAGCACCGTATGCATTCCCATTGGCATGAGCCGAATGTCATTCGCAAGTCCCGCCATCTCCGCCGCCTCCCACACGTCGTCCAGACTCAGCGGAGCCGCGCCCGCGATGTTGGTGAAGATGTCACCGGCGAGGATGCGACTCTGCTGTAACACAACGGCACATTGGCTGCGGACCGCTGAGACGTCCACGGAGGAAAGGTCCTGCCCGTCAAAGATGACGGCTCCACGCTCGGGACGTTCGAAGCCTAGGAGGAGCCGCAGGATGGTGGACTTCCCTGCCCCTGATGCGCCAACGAATGCCACGAATTCGCCTGGCCGTATCTGGAATGAGACGTCCGAGAGGATGGGCGGCCCGTCGGCGAGATAGCGGAACGTGACGTGTGATACCTCGATCCGTCCGGTCAAGAGGCCCGGGTCGGGCTTGAGCTCGTCCACCTCGGGCGGCGTGACCAGGATCGGCCGTGCGCGCTCCAACATCGGAATGATGTTCAGCAGACTGACGGCTGTGGTACTCATCTGCGTGCCAGCGGTCAGGAACGCACCGAACGCCGCATAGAACGCCATGAAGTCTCCGGTCGAAAGCGTCTGGCCGGCCCCGGCGTCCGAGCCGGAGATGAACACGAGAAAGAGGACGATCGCCGCGACCGTCGGAAGCGTTTCGTTGAACACGGTGACGGCCGCCTGACTGAGCCCCATGCGGTAGGACACCGCCTTCTGGTCGCGGAAGATGGCGCCCCACACGGCAAAGGCACGACGCTCAGCGGCCGCGACGCGAAGCTTCGCGATGCCGCCGAGGATCTGGAAAAGCAGCGCGCCCACTCGTCCCTGTATTTCCTGCCGTTGTCGCTCGAGCCGGAGGGTGTGCACACCTAACGCGCCAGTGACGAGGACAGAGACGACGAACACGCCAAGTGCGACGAGCGCCAACTTGCCGCTGTACTTGATCATCAGAAACAGGTTTGCCACTACGAGCATGCCGCCGAGCAACGCAGTGATGGCGGCGCCGCTGAGGAGTTCTCGCACGCCGTTGATGGCCCCCGCACGAAGCGACAGATCGCCGACGCTGAAGCGCCGGAAGAATGGGACCGGAAGCGCGAACAACCGATCCACGAGTGCGGCTTGGAGCGTCGCGTTGGAACGTCCTTCGAAGCGCACGAGCGCCATCGCGCGCGCGAGATCCACCAGGCCGCCGCCAATCGCCATACCAGCCAGTGCGCCAAACAACGCGAGCGCATTGCTGATCTGCGCACTCGGAATGACGGCGTCGAAAATCTTCTGCGTGGAGATCGGAAGCGCGAGACTCAGGAGGCTCGATGCCACCGCAAACAGCAGAACGCGTCGAAGATCGATCCATGCCTCGATGCCCGCCACGCGGGCAAGCACTTTGAGATCGATCGGTCCACTCGGCGCGGGGCGGTAGAACATGTATCCCACCGCCTCGAGCGTGCCGGCCACTTCCTTCGTCACGATTTCACTCGTTCCGGTGGCTGGGTCGCGGAGCGTGTAGATCCCTTCGACCGAGGAGAGCAGCGCGACGGGAGCATTCCCTTCCGAACGGTAAGCGAGGAGGGGCCCGCAATCCGTGCTCCACCACTCGCCGCGCAGGACCACCCGCCGATGGCGGACGCGCGAAGCCCGACAGATCGCGCCGAGGCGGTCGCGCCAACGTCCGCTCTCCTCCCAGCTTGGCGGCGCCCGGAAAACGATGCGTGCGGAATCACCAACAAGCCGACACGCCGCGAGCAGCGGATCCGACGTTTCGAGCAACGGTGGAGCAGCGCCGCGGGAGGTGCCGAGGACACTCGCGAGGCCAGTCATGCTCAGCGCCTCGAGTTCTCGCTCCTGATCCGCCTTCCGTCGCAGCCGCTCGCGATCGGCCTGCATCGCGCTCGCGGTACCTTTCGCCGCCCAGGAGAGAAACGCGCCGCGGACGATCTTCAGCGCCGGCCGCACATTGCCGTGTGCCAAGGCGTTTTCGGTGCTCACCGCGGTGAGCGTGGCCTTGGCAGACGTGACGGAGTACCACATGCCGCGCGCCAACGGCAGCGCGGCGCTAGCCTCCAGAGGCACATCATTGGCGAAGGCAAGCTCGCCGTCGCTGGCAGAAATCCAGCACACTGCGCGCGGCGCTCCAACCGACGCAGCGCGTTGGAGGCTGAGCGGTTCCGCGTCGAGTTCGATATCCACCACTGGTCCGTGCGACGTGGCCGCCATCGCGCGGGCGAACGTTTCAGCGACTCGCTCGGCAAGCGGTGCCGACCAGCCGCTGTGATCGTCGAGCGCCGATTCCGGAACCGCACGGATCCGAGCCGCGCCGGCCGCAACAGCGATCAGCGTCGCGGTGCCGTCTGTGGTGCCTCCGCCGAGGACCACCTCGTTCGCCCAGAGCGTCGTGAGAAAGTGGAGCGGCCCGAATTCGCCGTCCGGCCTCTTTTCCGCGAAAAAGATGTCGACTTCACCCTTGAGCACGACCCAGAGTGTGTCCGGATCATCGAGTGGGAGTGGCGTGTTCCCGGGTAGCGTGCGCACTGCCCCCGGCAATGCCGCGTCGCTCAGTTGCGGCTGGATGAGGTCTGACCTCGCTTGGCGCACGCTAGCTCTCCCGGGCGAGCGTGGCATACAGGCCGTCCGGATCACGCATCAGCGTGTCGTGCGTGCCTCGCTGTACCACAGCACCTTCCTTGAGCACAACGATTTCGTCGGCATCGCGGATCGTCGACAGCCGGTGCGCGATGATGACGCATGTGCAGCCGCGCCGACGCAAGCTCCTGTCGATTTTGTGCTCGGTGACCGAGTCGAGCGCGCTCGTGGCTTCGTCCAGCACCAGCAGCCGAGGAGAAAGCACCAACGCGCGTGCAATTTCCAGCCGTTGCCGCTGGCCGCCGCTGAAGTTGGCTCCGGCTTCCTCGACCTGGCTCTCGTACGCGCCCGGCCGAGACATGATGTCGTCGTGAATCGACGCATCGCGGCAGGCCTGCATGAGCACCGCCTCGGGAACCGTCGAGTCCCAGAGGGTCAGGTTCTCGCGGATGGTCCCGGCAAACAGCGAAATCTCCTGGTCCACCAGCGCGACAGAATTCGCGAGCACGCGTCGCGGCCACGCCGTACGCGCCTTGCCGTCGAACAGCACGTCCCCTTCCCACGGGTCGTAGAGACCCGTAGCCAGTCGTGCCACTGTGCTCTTTCCGCAGCCCGACGGGCCAACGAGCGCAACACGACGCCCCGACCGCATGCGTAAATCAAAGTTCTTGAGCAGCGGCGCCGCCTGCCTCGAATAACCGAAGGTGACACTGCGGAGCTCGAATGCCCCTTCGAGCCGGTCTTCCGCGCCTTCCTGATCCTCTGCCGCGGTGAGCCCAATCCGGCTGTCCGCCGGGTATTCCAACACGTCCTGCACTCGTTCCATGTTGCCGTGCATTTCCTGGACGGAGCTCGCGAGCTGCACGAACGACGCGACGGGTTGAAGGAAGCTGGCCATCAAGCTCTGAAACGCGACGAGCATTCCAATGGTGAGATCACCCTCGATGACGCGATACGCGCCGAACGTGAGGACGATCGCATTGGTCATGGTGATCGTGAACGCCGGCACCACGAGGAAGGATTGCGTGACACGCGCCAACGACTGTTGCGCCATGAGATACTTCGCCTGATAGCCGGCCCATCGCGCGAACACGTCACTTTCCGAAGCGCCGGCCTTGAGCGTCTCGATCGCGCTGAGTCCTGCCATCAGTGTTCCCGTGGACTTTCCTGCCTCCTGCAGCACGCGGCGATTGCCGTCGACTCTGCGCCGGTTGACGACGACCGTCGATCCCGCCAGCACGGCGACCGCCAGCACGCCGAACAGGGTGAGCAGCGGATCGTACGCCAACATCAAGGCGGCGTAAAACACGACGAGCAGGGCGTCGATCGCCGTCGAGGCCAGCTTGCGCGACACGAATTCCGAGATGGTGTCGTTGATCGCCACACGCGAGCTGATCTCGCCGCTGTAGCGTTGCGCATAGAACTCGACAGGAAGCCGGAGCAGATGCGAGAGGAAGCGACTCGAGGAGCTGATGGAAAGCTTCGTATCGAGCCGCAACAGGTAGTAGTGTTGCAGCCACCCGAGGGCCGCGCGCACGACGGCGGTCAGCCCCATGCCCAGCAGCAGCGGACGGAGCCAGTCGCGCAGGTTATGCACGAGCACCTGATCGACGAACACCTGCGTGAATGCAGGAAGCGCGAGTCCCGGTACGACCAGCGCGAGGCCGGCAAGCAGCGCAAACGTCAGGGCATTCTCGGAACCGCGGACACGCTCGCGCAGGAGCGCGACGAGATTTGGCGGCGCGCCACCCGGCGTGAATTCGGATGTGCGCGCGAACTCGAGGACGACTCCAGTGAAGCCCTGATCGAACTCGTCCTTCGTGATGCTATAGGGGCCCTGCGCCGGGTCGTTGAGGTAGTAGCGATCGTCGAGGACGCCCTCGAGGACGAGAAAGTGATTGAAGTTCCAGAAGACGATGGCTGGAAATACGGTGCGGCCCATGTCCTTCAGCTCGCGCCGGAACCCCTTCGCCTCCAGTCCGTAACTTCGTGCAGCTCGCAAAAGAACCGCGGCGTTCGAGCCGTCGCGCGAAACACCGCAGGCAATGCGCAACTCCTCGAGTGGCACGCGACGTCCGTGAAACGCGAGCACCATTGCGAGTGAGGCTGCACCGCACTCGACCGCCTCCATTTGGAGGATGGTCGGCGTTCTGACACGCGTACCTTCTGGGCGGCGGGGGAAAAACGCCCGCAGCCGCTGCAGCCTAGACACCAAGCCACCTGCGCAGCGCTGGGATGACCAGCGCAATCGGCGCTCGGCGTTGAATCACGATCTTTCCGTCCAGAAGCGTTCCACTGCCGAAGGTCATCGGTGGTCCGTCGCCGGTCGTCCACGCGAACCCACTTGGCGTCGCTGGATTTCGGTCTACCGTCACGTCCACGAGGTATGCGCCGCCGCGCGACGTGAACTGGTTGACCAACACGTCATTCTTCAGGTAGCGATGAAGCGCCGTGCCGCTGATCGGTGCCAACGAGACGGAATGGACGGTTCCCAGGAAGTAACCGCTTTCCTCTGGCTTGACGCCGCCAGGAACCATTTCGACGCGCATCCCCGGACGTATCCGCTTCCCTTCCAGCGGAATAAAGAGCGAGACCTGAATGGGTACCGTCGACGACTCCAGCGTGACGATCGGTGTGTGGCTGGAAATTGCCTGACCGGCATCGACGAGTTGCTCCACCACGACGCCGTCGTAGGCGCTGGTTACGTTGGCCGCCGCCGCGAACTGTTCCTTCTGCGCCGCCAACCGGTGCTCCGCCTCCCAGATCTGCTGGTCGAGCGTGAAGACCGTTTGACTGCTCTGGCTCGTCAGTTGAGAGACTCTGGCGGCGAGTTCCTGCTTCCGCGCCAACGCCCCCATGAGTTGTTGCTCGGATTCACCGCGCTGTGCGATGGTGCCCTGCGCCGCATCGGGCGTCAACAGTCCGCGCTTGAGCGCTTGTGCCTCCAGCGCGATCCGATCATCCAGGTACTTCACCCGGTCGCGAGCGGCGACGATTGTCGCGTCCGCCTGCTTTTGCTGCTGGTCGATCGACGCGAGCTCGAGGCGCTTGCTGGACTGGACGAAGGGCACCGTCGCGGCGCGGTTTCGGCGCAGCTGTTCGAGGGTGACCTCTGTCTGCGCCACGGCGGTTTGCAACTCGGGCTGTGCGAGGATCGCGACCACCTCCCCTTTGTGCACTGGCGTGCCGGGCCGCGCGACCATCTGTTCGATCTGCCCGGCGCCATTGGATTGGACCCGGAACAATCCGCCTTCACGAATCATCAGGCCGGATCCGGCGATGGCCTCGGGGATTCGCCCGAACACTCCCCAACTCAGGGCCCCAACGACCACAGCACCAAGCGCTGCCAGTGCCATCCAGCCCTTGAGGGTAGTGACCTCCATGAGCGTGTCCAACCGCTCCGGGCTGGACAGTCGCTCGAGCGCCACAGCGCGAAAGAGGCGGCGCGGGTTGCCAGCCATGATGGAGGTTTCCGGGCTCCGCAGGCGAGGCCTCGGAGCGTGCTAGAGACGAATGCTGTCGTTGGGAGAGATGGAAACCGACGACGTCGTGCGGATAGGAAATACCCTCGGGCGGACTCGAACCGCCGGCCAACGGTTTAGGAAACCGCTGCTCTATCCACCTGAGCTACGAGGGCAACGACTTCCCTCAAACTAGCAAGAGCGTTCGCCGCGCGGAACACTCGTTTGTGATGCGAGAACCTCGAGTCATCAGACCGAGTAGAGGGACGTGCACCGGCGTGCTCCCAGTCGGTTCATTCCCTCGAGAAAAGCGATGTCGAGAAGAAAGGAACACCCGACCACGGTGCCGCCGCCCCGTTCAACGAGCTGGCACGCCGCCGCGGCGGTACCTCCAGTGGCAAGCACGTCGTCGACCACGAGCACCCGCGCCGGCGCGGCGCACGCGTCATCATGCATCGCGAGGCGGTCGGTTCCATACTCGAGGGCGTATTCCACTTCCGTCACGCGCCACGGCAGCTTCCCCGGTTTCCTGATCGGCACGAAGCCTACACCAAGCTCGATCGCCACCGGCGCGCCAAGGATGAAGCCGCGGCTCTCGATACCCGCGACATGCGTGACGCCCGATGCACGCCACGGCGCCGCCATGGCGCGCGCGACGTCGCTCAACAGTTCACCGTTACCGAGCACCGGCGTGATGTCCTTGAACAGGATGCCCGGTTTGGGAAAGTCAGGTACATCGCGCAAAGTGGCGCGGAGTCGCTCAACGAGCGCCGCATCTCCGGATGACTCCAGCTCTGTTTTCATCGGCGTATGGCGAAAGGGTACGGCAGCGAGCCGTCGAGCTCGCCTTCGATGTTCTCGACAATCGTCACGCTCGCACCGGTAGGACCGACGCCAAGCGCGATACGCAACCGCTCCAGTGATGCCGCCTCGCCTCCCGCGGCAAGCTCCACCTCGCCCGTGGCGAGATTGGTCACCCAGCCGCTCAGCCCGAGGCGACGCGCCTCCTCGCGCGCGAACCACCGGAAACCAACGCCCTGCACCTTCCCACCAATCCGGAGGTGTATGCGGTGCATCCTTATTGCTGCTCCCAACCCTGGGTTCCGAACAATGGGACGAAGCGAACGGGAGCGACGTTGCGCTCCGTCACTTTCCCTCCCTGCTTCGTGACCATGACGAGCGTCTGCTCCTCCTTCGATCCCACCGGGACGATCATTCGTCCGCCATCCGCAAGCTGATCCACCAGCGCCGGCGGCACGCTTGGCCCGCCTGCGCTCACGAGAATCGCGTCGTACGGTGCGTATTCTCGCCAGCCGACGGTACCGTCACCGAGTAGCATCGACACGTTCGTCGCGCCCGCCCTGTTGATGGCGTCACGTGCCGACGTATAGAGCGCAGCGATCCGCTCGATCGTGAAGACCTGGGCAACAAGGTGCGACAGGAGGACGGTTTGGTAGCCGGAACCGGTACCGATTTCGAGGACCCGCTCGCTTCCCTTCAAGCCGAGAAGCTCGAGGTAGCGCGCGTGAATGCTCGGTTGCGAAATCGTCTGGCCACTCCCGATGGGAAGTGGCGCGTCTTCGTACGCGCGATGCCTGACGCCAGTGGGCACGAAGGCATGCCGCGGTGTCATATCGAACGCGCGAAGAACGGCGAGATCGCGCACGCCCTTTTCCCGAAGTGTCTCGACGAGCCGGCGGCGTGCGCCGCCCATTTGCCCGTCTACAGATCCCGCCACCAACTCCCCGATGATTCCAACATGCTGTAGTGCGTAAGGTCCAGGTGAAGTGGCGTGATGGAGATGAACCCATCCTGAATGGCGCGAAAATCCGAGTCCGGTTCGCCCGTCCAGGTAATCGAACCGCCACCGATCCAGAAGATGTCGCGATCCCACGGATCACGCATCGGCTTGAGTGAACCGGAATACACTCGGCTCCCCAACCGCGTCAAGCGAGCACCCCTCACGCCTTCGACTGGCACGGGGGGAAGGTTCACGTTGAGCAGCGTGTTCGCGGGAAAGCTCGGCAGTGACGTGAGGTGCGCGATCAACGGCGTCAGCACCTTCACCTGTTGCTTGAGGTACGTGAGGTCCGCCCGGAGATCTCCACCCGCGAAGGAAAACGCGATGGACGGAATGCCGAGCGCCAATCCTTCCATGGCTGCAGCAACGGTGCCCGAGTACAGGACATCCTCACCCATGTTCTGGCCATGATTGATGCCGCTGAGGATGAAGTCAGGGCGCTCCTCCATGAGCGCTTCGACCGCGATCATCACACAGTCAGTCGGCGTGCCGTCGATCTGCCAGCGGTTGTCTGCCCGCTTCACGGGCCGCAGAGGATGGTGCAGGGTCAGCGAGTGGCTCGTGGCGCTTTGCTCCCGATCCGGGGCAACCACCGTCACGTCTCCCAGCGGCTCGGCCGCCTCGATCAGACACTCGATGCCGTGCGCGAGAATACCGTCATCGTTGGTAATAAGAAATCTCATTCTACTCGCGTGCGCACGGTGGCCCGATCGTCATCCCCGAGACAAACTATCACGTATCCGCCGAGAGAAAGCGGATGAGCTCCTTGAGATCGGTCTCGAGTGACTCGAGCGTCTGCACGGTGAGCGCCGAGCGAGCGGCTCCACGAAGTTCGCCGCCTTTGCGATGCTCATCCACTTTCTGACGCGCGCCCTCGATCGTGTATTTCTCCGTGTACAAAAGGTGCTTCACAAGGAGGATGAGCTCGATCTCGCGGCGCTGGTAGACCCGGTTTCCTGACCGGTTCTTCGCCGGGTTGAGAAAGCGGAACTGGCTCTCCCAATAGCGGAGCACATGCGGCTTGAGATCGGTGAGCTCACACACCTCGCCGATGCTGAAGAATTCCTGGACGGGCTCGGCGGCGCTCATGCGTCCTGCTCCGAGCGTAGTTCTCGCGACATCAGTTCTGTGAGCGCCTCTGGAGCCGGATAGCCGTCGAACAGAATGCGATGCACCATGGTGACGATTGGCATTTCGACGCCTTCGCGCCGGGCAAGCTCGAACGCGCTGCGCGTCGTTGCCACACCCTCGGCGACGGTTTCCTTTCCGGCAAGCGCCTCATCGAGCGTGGCACCTCGCCCAACCTCGAGGCCAACCGCCCGGTTGCGGCTCAACGAGCCGGTGCACGTGAGGACGAGGTCGCCAATTCCAGCGAGCCCTGCGAACGTCGCAGGCTGTGCACCAAGCGCGCTACCGAGCCGTGTCATTTCGGCGAGCCCGCGAGTGATGAGCGCCGCGCGCGAATTGGCCCCAAGCCCAGTCCCCTCCGCGATTCCCGCGGCAACAGCCATCACATTCTTCAACGCGCCGCCAAGTTCCACGCCGATGACGTCGTCGAGCGTGTAAACGCGCAGGTGCGAATTGCTGAGTGCGTCCTGAACGGCCTCCGCGGCGAGAACATTCTTCGACGCTGCGACGATCGCGGTCGGCTGGCTGGCGGCGACTTCCGCGGCGAAACTCGGGCCCGAGAGGGCAATGACCGAATGGTGCGGTGCCTCCTCCTCGGCGATGTCGCTCATGAGCTCGAGGGTCGTCTGTTCGATGCCCTTCGATGCCATGCACAGCGATGCCTCGCGCCCGAGCCCCGACGCAGCGGAACGGAGCACGGCGCGCACATGCTGTGACGGAACTGCGACGCACACGAGCGACGCACCACCGGTCGCTTCCGCGAGGGACGCCGTCGCGCGCAGGCGGGCGTTCAGACGCACGCCATTTAGGAAGCGCGCGTTCTCGTGGCGCTCATTCACGCTGGACACGACATCGGGCTCGAGCGCCCACAGCACCACGTCGTGCCCATTACCGGCGAGCACGTTCGCCAGTGCAGTGCCCCACGCGCCGGCGCCGATCACCGCGCACTGCGTCATGCCTGGCTCCGTTTGCCGAAGCGGTGCTCCTCACCCCGCCGGAGCCGGCCGATGTTCGCGCGATGCGTCCAGAACACGAACGCGCCGATGACTGCGCTGATGATGAACAGTGGAGAATCGACGCCGCGCGTAACCGCGAGCAGCGTCGGCAGCAGGATCGCCGACGCAAGGCTCCCGAGCGAGACGTACCCGAAACCCAGGACGAGCGCAACGAAGACGCCGAAGGTGATGAGCATCGGCAAAGGCGCGAGGGCGAAGAACACGCCGGCCGATGTTGCAACCCCCTTCCCTCCCTTTCCGAACTTCAGAAACAGCGGACGAACGTGGCCGGCAATCGCCGCGACGCCAACGGCGATCGCCCAGATCGCCGGGTCACGTGGGCTCTCGATCCGCGAAGGGAGCAACAGTACGGGAATCGCGCCCTTCAATGCGTCGGCGAGGAACACGGCTACGCCGATCTTCCAGCCGAGCACGCGGAACACATTGGTTGCGCCAAGGTTTCCCGAGCCCTGCTTTCGCAGGTCCACGCTCTTCGCCTTTCCGGCGAGATGCGCAAACGGGATGGAGCCCGACGCGTACGCCATTGCGAGCGCGACCGCTGGATGCACGATTACGCTTCCGTCTTGGCGCCGCTCTTCCGGCGCATGAGGATACGCAGCGGATTCCCCGTGAACGGATACGTCTCGCGGAAGCCATTGTGGAGGAATCGAATGTAGTGCTCCTCCACGAGGTCTGGATGATTGCCGAAAAAGGCAATTGTCGGCGGAGAGACGCTGACCTGCGTTGCATAATTGAGCTTCACTTCGCGGCCCGCCGCCTGGTTGGGCTGGCGGCGCGCGAGCAACTCGGCGAGCCGCTCGTTCACCAGTGATGTGGAGATGCGCACCTTCGACTGTTCATCCACAAGCTGGATGACATCGAGGATCTTGCTGACGCGCTGGCCGGTGAGCGCTGACGTGAAGAGAAACGGAACGTGCTTGAGGAACGGCGCCTTCTCCCCAGCTTTCTTCTCGAACTTGTGCGTCGCCTTGTCGTCCTTCTCCACCAGGTCCCACTTGTTGACGACGACGATCAATCCGCGGCCAGCTTCCCACGCGAGATGGGCGATGGAGAGGTCCTGGTTGTGGAACTCGCCTTCGGTCGCGTCGATGACGAGGATGCAGATGTTCGCTCGCTCGATCGCGCGCCGAGCACGTAGCGAGGAGTAGAACTCGATGCCGTCGTCGATCTTCGACTGGCGGCGGAGCCCCGCCGTGTCGACGAAGATCAACTTCCGTCCGTGATACGTCATCGGCGTGTCGATCGCGTCGCGCGTCGTTCCGGAGATGTCGCTCACGACGAGACGCTCCTCACCGAGCAACCGGTTCACGAACGACGACTTGCCCACATTCGGGCGGCCGACAACCGCGATGCGAAGCGCCTCTTCGTCTTCCGGAATCGACTCTGGCAGACGTTCGACGATGGCGTCGAGGAGATCACCCGAGTTCTTGCCGTTCTGCGCGGAAACGGGAAAGGGATCCCCGGCGCCGAGCCGATAGAACTCGTAGTAATCCGTGCGGCTCGGGTCGTCCACCTTGTTCGCGACGAGCAGAATCGGCTTGCCCGAGGTCCGAAGCATTTCGCCAACGCGGGAATCGCTGGGGTGCACACCGATCTGTGCGTCCACCACAAAGAGAAACAGGTCGGCCTCCTCGATCGCCGTGGCCACTTGCCGCCGGATCTCGAGGTCCATGGGCAGGTGCGGATCGTCAGACAGCCCACCGGTGTCCACCAACCAGAAGGCGCGACCATTCCACTCGGCTTTCGAGAAGTGGCGGTCACGCGTGGTTCCCGCCTCCTCGGAGACGATGGCCTCGTCCTCACCGATGATACGGTTGAACAGTGCGGACTTGCCGACGTTCGGGCGTCCAATCAGGGCGACGACGGGGACACTCATGCTGCGCGCTGCCCGGGAATACTGGGCTCGCCTTCAAGGGTCAATACGTCGATGAAGTCGTACGAGGGATATACCGGCATCGGAAGCGTCTCACGGAGCGCTACGAAGCGCTCCTCGTCGAGGAAAAGTCCATCATCATTGATCGTCTCGGCGGGAATGAGCGCGAGATCGAGGTCGTGCCTGTCTGCGAGAGCGCGCCTGATGTCTGCGCCAACGAGCAGTCCTGCCGTCGTGGTGGTGGGGCCAAAGAGGGAGTTCTCCATCACGATCAGGGAGAATACAGCACCCGTCTGCTCGGTCAGCGCGTCGAGCAGCTCGGGCATGAGCGCCGCCATGGAAACACCGGTAACGACGCCGATGCGCTTGCCGTCGAGGCGAGGGAGGTCGCCGAGGCCGGCGCGCACACGCTGGCGGAGCGACGTCACTGCTCCCACACCGTTCTCGATTTGCGAGAAGTCGCCATAGTGCTCGGCGTCGGGCAGCTCGCGGCCGGCGAGAAGATACAGCTCGTCGGATCCAAACACCCACCGGTCCCCGCGCTCCGCGAGCGCGCGCTCTTCCCAACGTTCGACAGCGGCGAGGATGCGATTCGAGTTATCCGCATCCATCGGCTTGCCATCGTAGAGATGAGAAAACTGCGTGACACCAACCGGCACCAGCGCGACGCTCAGCACCGCATCGCCGAGGTTCCAGAGATCCGTGAGCGATGCTTCGAGCACGTCGCCGTCGTTGAGGCCCGGGACAATGACCATCTGCCCGTGAAACTGAATTCCGCCTTCTGCCAACCGCGTCAACTGCTCGACGATATTGGGAACGCGTGGGTTGTTGAGCAGGACCTTCCGGGCCTCCCACGGCGTGGCGTGCACGGACACATACAGCGGCGAGAGACGATACTCGAGAATGCGCTGGATGTCCTTTTCCTTCACGTTGGACAGTGTCGCGAAATTCCCGTACGCGAACGACAGCCGGTAGTCGTCGTCGCGAACATAGAGCGTTTTCCGGAGCCCCTTCGGCAGGCCCTCGATGAAGCAGAACTCGCACCGGTTGGCGCAGCGACGAACGTTGGGCGGCTCGAGCTCAACGCCAAGCGCTTCGCCCTCGGGCCGCTCGACTTCGTAGACGATTTCCTCGCCGTCCGGAAGGCGGGCCTCGATGATCAGCTCCTCGTCGGCGGTCAGGAATTCCCAATCGAGGAAATCGGCCAGCTCGCGCCCATTCACCGTCAGGAGCTCCGTTCCGCGAACGACACCCATCTCTTCGCAGATGCTGCCCGGGAGAACTCGACTGACACGAACCATAGCGCGAACGACCTCCACCGAAGCGACGGGGGAAGATCGCCAAGACTGCACGATGCTTCCCCCTGCACAGACGTCTCGGGAGCACCTGTCGCGCTCCCTCATGCAAGCTAGGAACTACAGAGGCGGAAGTCAAGAAGAATCCAGTACTTCGGGCCTCTCGCCTAGTCTTCTTTATCACGCATATAGGCAACAAAAAAGCGCCCGCCATGAGGCGAGCGCTTCGTGTGGAGCAAGGAATCAGCCGTCGATCGTGTACTTGTAGGCGACGACGTTTGCGCCCGTAATCTTGAAGCGGAATTTGGCGGACTGGCCGGGCGCGAGGGCTTCCGTTGTCACCGTCTGCGTTCCAACGGCGGCGCCGGATTTGTCGATGCCGGTGAACGTCAGGGTGACCGCCTTCGGCGGGAACGTCTTCGGCGGCGGCGGCGCGGGAGCAGCCGCCTTCGCCGGAGCCTTTCCTTTGGCGCCCTTGGCGGGCGCTGGTGCCGGCGCCGGCGTGTTGCTCTTCTCGTTCTCGTCCGCCTTGTCGCGGCGGTCCATCACCGTGCCGGCAATCGTGGCATCCTTCTCGTTCGGCGAGAACTCCTGAAATGTCACTTCGACAGGAAGCTTGTTGCCGGTGGAATACCACGTCAGCGTCGTGTCGTTCAAGGCAGCTGCGATAGGCGTCTTCTTCGCCTTCTCCGCTACCTTCGCCAACGACAGATACGCACGCGCAGCCAGGAAATAGTTCTCCGGATTGCCGGTATCTACGGCGACCAGACGCTTGACGATCGGCCCGACCTTCTCGTTCTGCTCCATTGTCAGATACGTGACTGCCACGTTGTACAGCGCATCGCGGCTGTATGGGTTCTGGGCAAGCGTCGCTTCGAAGAGCTTTCCCGCATCGCCCGACCGGTTGGCGCGAGCCGCGTTGACCGCCGAGTTGAGCAGATCCTGGTATTCGTACGCCGACGGGTTCGCGATGAGTGCTTCCCAGCTCTTGGCGGCACCAGCCGTGTCGCCGATCGACAGGAGGAGGGTCTGGAGCTGCTGCCGGCTCATGCTCACGTATGATCCCTTCGTGCCGGGCACGGCGAGCAACTGCTCGAAAGACGCGGCTCCCTTCTTGGCAGCGTCGACCTTTGCCGCCCCGGTGGCCGTCATCGCGATGTTGGAATACGCCTGGCCGATGTTCGACAACATCTGCCGGCGTACGTCGCGGTAGCTCGTATCCTTTGCCGCGAGATCAGCGGAAAGCGTCCAATACTCGATCGCCTTGGCCTCGTTGTTCCGCTTACTCATGACGCCACCCAGAATCATGTTGCCGTAGGGGGACGGCGGGTAGAGCGTGTTCGCCTGCTTCGCATAGTAGTCGGCGGAGTCGAGTTTGTCCGCGTTCATCGCGTTGATCGCGCCATTCACGACGTCGAGATAGAACTTCTGGCCGGCGCGCCAGTATGCGGTGTAGTCGGCGCACAGCGGCTTCGCCGTCTCGACGATCTTGAACAGCGAGTCGAGCGTAGATGGGATGTCGAGCTTTTCCGTCGGGCGGGCGACGAACCCAACCGCGCCACGCGTAGGCGTGAGCCCAATGCCTGGCTGATTGGCAAAGAGACTCAGCGCCGTACCAAGGGTGTAGGCGTTCACGACCGGATCGTCGCCTTTCTCCGTGGTCTCGACGAGCTTGACGGCGTTCTTGAGGTTCGAGGCCGCCACCGCTGGCGAGGCGGCCTCGCGAGCAAGGTTGACGCTGAGTGTGGCACGGGCAGCGTTGCCCTTGGCCGATTCACCGACGTCACACGACGGCTTCGCGGGCGCAGCCTGCGCACCGAGCGCAGCCGACACGAACAACGAGGCCGCAGCGAGATACTTCGTACCGTGCAGAGCCATCAGAAATCTCCTGAAGAATTCGGGCAGAATCCGGTCAATTGACCGGGTCGTTCACGTTACCCCTCGCGGCGCGTTGCCGTTCCGCATTCGCGAGCGCAAGCTGGTAAATATCGGCTGGCCGGCGTCCGCTCGCCAGTGCAACGCGCTGGACGTCATCGAACTCCGGTTTGGAGCGCTCGGAGCCATCCGGGAGCACGACGATCTTGACTCGAACCGACTCGCCAAGAACGTGCACCGTCACCTCCAAGCGTGCCAGAGCCCGCCTCGTGACTCTCGTGCTCCGTACACCGATCGTCGTCGTTTCCAGCAATAGAAAACGCTCGAAATGCATCGCCTCCCCCACACCACAGAGCAGCTCCACCCGCGTACCCGGCCTGCCCTTCTTCATAGCCGTGTGAATCAGCACCACGTCCAGGGCACCATCGGAACGTGCGCGCTCTGCTGCCGCGGCGAGGTACTCTGCGGACATATCGTCGATGTCGCACGCGAGGAGCATCAGCTCATCGGCATCGCTCTCGACCGCAGCTGCCGACTCCGTCTCAGCCAGAATGATCCGCAGTGCATTCGCGCGACCCTTGAAATCCTTGGTCCCCGCTCCGAAGCCGCTCTTGATTGGGATGTACTCCGCGGGCGGCATCCCGCTGGACAGCGCGCGAACCAGTGCGGCGCCCGTCGGCGTGACAAGTTCACCTGACCCCTCCGGCCCCGGACTCACCCGGTAGCCTTCGAGCAGCTTGAGTGTTGCTGGCGCCGGAACGGGCAACAGGCCATGCGCGGCCTGCACCGTTCCGTCGCCCGTTCTGATCAGCCCGCAGTACACGGCCTCCACGCCAAGCTCGTCGAGCCCCCAGATGGCCCCCACAACATCGAGAATCGCGTCCACCGCGCCAACCTCGTGCAGGTGAACCTTCTCGGGGGCCTGGCCGTGAATTTCTCCTTCGGCTTCGGCAATACTGAAGAAAGCGCCATCCGCCTTGCGTCGGACATGTTCCGGTGCGCTGGACTCCGCCACCAGCTTCCTGATCTGGTGGATATGCCGCCCATGCGGCTGCGGCGGTATCTGAAAATCGACCTTCCAGCACATGAGGTCGCCACGCTTCACATTCGTGATGTCGACAGTGACCCCATCCAGGTTGAGACGGCCAGGAAGTGCGCGAAGCCATTCCGGATCGAGCCCGACGCCGAGCAACGCGCCGAGCGTCATGTCGCCGGAAATCCCGCTGAATGGATCGAGTATCGCGATGCGCATGAACTAGCGGTGGAAGGGTCTACAGCAGCACCATCTCGCCGGCACCTTGAACGCCGATTGAACGGATGGAAAGGAAAAACAATGATCAAGCATGAAACACGAAATTCGTTTTCTTGAAGGTTCAGAGCGAGATGCTGTCGCCGCTCACTTTAGAATCAGTGTTTTTGCTGTTCAAATCCGCTCAATCCGCGTTCAATGTGCCGGCGCATTATGTGGCTAGAAGCGGTACGACGCGCCGGAGCCCGTGTTGAAGAGCACGACTTCCGCGTCTGCGGGAATTCGCTGCTCGCGCACCAGCCGTTCGAGAACACCAAGGGCACAGCCGCCTTCCGGCGCCGTGTCGATCCCTGAGGCGCGACTCAGGCGAAGAGTCTGGGCGCGTATGGTGTCTTCGTCCACCGACGCAGCATCGCCATCACTCTCGTAGAGCGCGCGCAAGATGAGCCGGTCGCCAAGAGGCCCCGGGACCCGCAGGCCGCTCGCGTGCGTTTCCGGGTTTTCCCAGGGCACCGCACGATCGGATTTGGCGTGGAAGGCGCGCACCATCGGTGCGCAGCCGTCCGCCTGCGCGACAACCATCCGCGGCATCGCCACATCGCTCGGGAGCCAGCCGCCATCGCGCATCTCGGCGAACACCTTCCACATGCCGATCAAGCCGGTGCCGCCACCCGTCGGATAGATGATGTGCGTTGGTAGCCGCCAGCCTAGCTGCTCCGCGAGTTCGATTCCCATTGTCTTCTTGCCTTCGATGCGGTAGGGCTCGCGCAGTGTCGATGTGTCGAAGAACCCGTGCTCCGCCGCGAACGCGCGCGAGAGTTTGCCGGCATCGCCGATGTGTCCGTCGACGAGCTGAAGATCGGCACCGAGCGCGCGGATGGTCGCAAGAATCGGTGATGGCGTGCTCGCGGGTGCGTAGACGCGCACCGGCAAACGCGCGGCGGCGGCGTAGGCCGCGAGTGCGGCGCCGGCGTTGCCTGCCGTCGGTACGACGAAGCCCGGGACACCAAGCGCCGCAGCCCGCGTGACCGCCGCACTCATTCCACGCGCCTTGAACGACGCCGTCGGATTGAGTCCTTCGTCCTTCACCCACAGGCGCGCGATACCGAGTTCCTTTGCCACGTGCGGCAACTCGTGCATCGGTGTTCCCCCCTCGCCGAGAGAGATCGGGGTTTCGCCGTCGGCCAGCGGTAACACAGACGCATAGCGCCACATGTCCCACCGCGGGAGAATCGCGCCGCGTTCGGGCCAGGCTGAGTCGTAGCCGACGAGAAGCGGCTGTCCGCACGCCGGACATACCGAGGCGATCGTATCTCCGGCCTGGGTATGATCGCACGCAGAACAGTCGAGGTGCCAGAGGCTCACGGGGATGCGGTGTCGTGGGTGACGGGAAGGTTGGACTCTGGCAAGCTCGATGGCTCGCTAAGCACGGGAGGAACCGGCGCACCGGGAGCAAGTGCATCGCTGGCGCGCAGTGCATCGAGAATACGCTGCGCGCTCTTCACCGAGAAGCCCGGAACCTCCGCAATCTGTTCGGGCGAGGCCTCGCGGATGGCCTGGACACTGCCGAACGCAGTCAACAACGCGCGGCGCTTGTTGTCTCCCACGCCGGGAATCTTGAGGAGTTCCGACGTGATCGTGCGAACGGAGCGACGCTTTCGCTGGAACGTGATCGCGAAGCGATGGGCCTCATCGCGGGCCTGCTGAAGCATCCGCAACGCGGGCGAGCGCCGAGGCAGCCGCAAGGATTCACTCCGTCCGAGCAGAAAGATTTCTTCTTCCCGCTTGGCGAGGCTTGCGAGTGGCATGGCGGCGAGGCCGAGCGGCTCGAGCGCTGCCGCCGCGGCGCTGAGTTGGCCCTTTCCTCCATCGATGAGGACAAGGTCGGGAAGCGGCCGGTCCTCTTCCAGTCGACGCGTGAAATAGCGGGCTACCACCTCGCGCATCGATGCAAAATCATCGATGCCGTCCACCGTTTTTACCTTGAATTTCCGATACTCGGCACGATACGGCCGGCCGTTCTGAAACCAGACGCACGACGCAACGGTATCCGTGCCCTGTGCATGCGAAATGTCGAAGCACACGAATGAGCGTGGCACCTTCTGAAGGCCAAGCTGGCGCTGCAGCTCGTAGACAGGATCTCCCGCGCGTTCCTCGGTCGGTTCGTCGCCGGTGAGGCGCGCCTCCTCGAGCAGATGTCGTGCGTTCTGTTGTGCGAGGTCGATCAGCTCGCGTCGCGGCCCGCGTTGCGGCACGTGAATCTTCGTGCGCTCCAGCGATTCCTCCACGACGCCGCGGTCGCACACGTCGAACGGGATGACGAGCTCCGGTGCACGCTCCTCGAGGAGACGATACGGCCCCGCGAGATACGTCTCCAGAATGTCGGCGTCGTTCTCGCCCTCGAGGTTCGCGACGAACTGGTGGTCCCGCGCCAGCAGCTTGCCACCGCGAATGCGCATGAGCGCAATCACGGCGTCGTCCCCATCGCGGGCATAGCCGACGACATCCTGGTCGCCCCCTTCGGTCTTGAGCACGATTGTGGGCTCTTCCATCTGCTCCAGATGCGCCAGGACGTCGCGCAACTGCGCCGCACGCTCGAAGTCCAGCGACTCGGCGGCAAGCGCCATGCGCTCCTTCACCATGCGCACGACTTCCTCCGGCTTTCCCGCGAGAAAGTCGACCACTTCGTCGATCATCGCGCCGTATTCGCCCTGCGTCTGCGCGAGAATGCACGGCGCCTTGCAGCGGCCGATGTGATAGTCCAGACATGGGCGCTCGGGCATCTGCGCCGGCATGTCGTAGTTGCATGAGCGCACCGTGAAGAGCCGTTTCACGACTTCGAGCGAGCGCCGCATGATGCCGACGTCTGTATAAGGCCCGAAGTATCGTGCGCCGTCGTTGACCAGGCGCCGCGTCACCCAGACGCGCGGAAACGGTTCCTGCACGGTGACCTTGATGTACGGATACGACTTGTCATCTCGCAGCGCGATGTTGAAGCGCGGCTTGTACTCCTTGATGAGGTTCGCTTCCAGAATGAGCGCATGCGCTTCGCTCGGCACCACGATCGTGTCGAGCGCGCGGACCTGTTGCATCAGGTGCCACGTCTTCACGCTGTCGCGCTGGTCGGTCGCGACGTAGTTGCGGACGCGTGACCGCAGCCGCTTCGCCTTGCCGACGTAGAGCACCTTGCCGTCCGCGTCCTTCCAGAGATAGACGCCTGGCGACTCGGGAAGATGGGGAATCCTATCGAGGATCGCAGCCGGGACAGTCATGACGAAATATAGCTTTGCCGCGAAACTGCCGATTCCTCGAGTGGCGGTGCCGCCGGCCTCAGATGTGACAGGTGCTCAGAAGGCAGCCGCAGCTTACAGAGCGACAGGGGGTGAGGCGATCAGGGCGCGATGCACCCTTGCGCCACACCCCCTGAAATCTGTTGGCTGCGGCTGATCACTGAGCACCTGTCACATCTGATTACGGTGCATCGATGACATGCGCGCTACCGTTAGCGCCGCCGAAGCCCCGGTATCCGCGCCGCCAGCGTGCGCGCCTCGGGAATGCTGAGCGCAAGCGTCGCCGCCGCGTAGACCGCCCCGAATACACACAGCGATACCACCCCCCGCAACATGTGACCCGCGTTGTTCAGTGCGGATAGCGCCGCGAATCCCACGCCGCCTGCAAGCAGTGACGCGCCCCAGAGGCGAATCAACCGCCCTTCGGGCAAGGAGGTCCTGCCGATGCGCTCGGTGATGATCCGTCGAAGCAGATAGAACTCCACCCAGCCGGCAATACCGGCGGACGCGGTCAGGCCGGCGGCACCTGTCCACGCCGGCAATCCTAATAGCCGCGGCAACGGAAACGCGAACAGGTAGCCCAGGGTTCCCGTGAGCACTACGCGGACGATCGCGAAGGCGAGCGGCGTCTTGGTATCGCGCAACGCGTAAAAGGTCGACGAGTAGAGGCGGCCGAGACCGCTCGCGACAAGCCCCACTGCGGAACCCGCGAGGATGGCCCAACTGCGGACGCTCATCTCCTCGGTGAACCTCCCACCCTCGAGCAACACTCCGGTTATCGCTCGACCAAGTACCAGGAATCCCACCGCCGACGGCACGATGAAAAAGGCCACGCGGGGAAGCGCGGCATTGAGACGCGCCCGCAGACGACCGAACGCCACCTCGTCTCCGCCGGAGTCGCGCGCCAACTCCGGCAATTCCGCGGCGGACACCGCCATCGCAAAAAGGCTGATCGGCAACATGTAGATGGTGGACGCATTCTGAAGCAGCGTCACCACGCCGTTGTCCGCGATGTAGCTCGCGATCCGCATGTCGATCGTGATGCTGATTTGCACGACACCACGCGAGATGAACGCCGGGATGAAATTGCGAACCACCTCCCGAACCGGGGCGAATGCTGAATCGATCCGCGGTCTGAACTGGCCGACCAGCGAGAACACCGTCGGTAATTGCACGGAAAACTGGAGCGCGGCCCCGATGACGGACGCCCAGGAGAGGGCCACCGAAAGATCGACCTCACCGACCCTCCGTCCATAAAAGAGGGCAGCCCCGATCATCGCGAGATTCCAGAAGACTGGCGCGACGTACGAGAGAAAGAAGCGCCGATGGCTATTGAGAATCCCCAGACACCACGCGCCCATGACGAACAGCCCGGCGCCCGGGAAGAGAACCCGCGTCAGGCGGACCGCGAGTTCCCGCTTCTCTCCCAGAAACCCACCGGCGACCAGGGTCACGAACTGCGGTGCAAGCAAAATCCCGACGACCACGAGCAGGGAGACCGCGAGCGCCAGGATCGCTGCCACCGCACTCGCGATGCGGTCGGCATCCTCTCCCCTTCCCTCCTCGAGCGCCTTCGAGTACACCGGAATGAACGATGCCGAAAGAACGCCTTCGCCGAAGAGATTCTGGATGAAGTTGGTCAGTCGAAGCGCGCCATTGAACGCATCCGCGACCCACCCCGCGCCGAGATAGTACGCGATCAGCTTCTGGCGTACCAGGCCAAGCAGCCGCGAGAGGAGAATTCCGATTCCGATGAGTGCGGAATTCTGACCAGAGGTGCGAGCCGCGGGCGCGGGGGCGACTTCGCTCACCCGTGGGCAACCAATGCGCCAGCGTGCGCTCCGGCGGCATCGCGCATTTCGTCGAGCAGGTCGAGGCCGTGACGGGAGAGCATCGGGATCAAATTGAGGGCGCGCTCCTGCCGCGTCCCCAACGGGTACAGTGCAGCGCGGAGCGTCCCCACATCCTGAAGCAATGACTGTTCCCGTCGCTTGATCCCAGCGACGAGCCGTCGCTCGAGTCGATCCACGCGGTGTTGGAGGGAGTGTCGTGCGCCTTCAACCGCCTTGTCGAGTCCGAGCGGAGTCGCTTCGCCACTCAAGTCTGCGGTCAAGCCATTGATTGCCTCCCGAAGGCCACCAATCGCCGCCGCCGAGCGTTCGGACATCGCCTTTCGGGCGACGGCCCCCTCGAGCGCGTCACGCTGGGCCAGCGCCTCGTACCCCACACCAAATGCGTCCAGCAATCGCTGGACGTGCGGTTCGATCAGCGTACACGACCAGCGCGGGAGCGCCAACGGACGCTCGACGCCGAGCGCATCCGCGACGGCCGACACCTGCGCGAAGTATGCAAGCTCGCCTGGGCCGCCGAGGTACGCGAGCGTCGGAAGGATTGCGCGCTCGACGAGCGGGCGCAGGAGTACGTTCGGAGTCAGCACGGCACGTTCGTCCGCTGCAAAAGCTGCAGCCTCGACAATCGAGAGCCGTCGCTTGATTCCGGCCTCGCGCGCAAAAACGAGGGACAACTCGCGCATCTCCTCGACTTGCGGCTCGAAGCCGGCAGCACGCATTTCGCGCCCACGCTGCGAAAGCGCCTCGGCTACGCCGCCGGCGTTGGTGAGAGCGCTTGCCAATGTGTCACGACTTACGGTCTGTACTGCCGCATGTGATGCGTCGATCACCGGAATGCCAAGCGGCGCGAGCAACTCACGCAACAGGGCGACGTACGCCTCTCCCACCGAGCGTCTTGGATCTGCATACGCGCCCACGCTCGCCTCGAGCGCCCGCGGATCGGCGATGCTTCCCGCCGAATCACGCAACCGCGTGAGTAGCGACGAGACGTCGCCCAGTGGGGCGAGCGACATCGGTGTGCCGGCCGGAGGCGCATGCTCACTCCGCACTTTCTCTGCGCCACCCGCTCGTGCCAGCACCGTGTAGGCCGCTTCATCGAAATCGGCATCGTCCGTCGCCGCCCAGAAGACCGCCGCAGTCGCGACGCCGGTTTCACGTTCCAGCGCATCGGCAAACGCCAGCGCGCCGAGCGCCTTGCTCCACGTGTAGACCGGACCGCCAAAGAGCCCCGGCTGCTGCCCCGTCGTCACCACCACACCACCTTGTTGACGGACGCGTTCCAGCCGCTCCGCGGCGGCACCTGTCGCGCCGATCGCCGGTGCGAGTGCGTCCCAACATCGACCCCAATCGCGCTCGGCCCTGCGTGCAAGCGCCAACTCGCGCCATTCCGCCGCAGAGCGTGGCCGTACGCCCACCCACGCGGGCGGCGCATCGCCGGTCTGAATCAATCGCGAGAGCGGAGAGCCGCCGAGCGCTTCGGTGAGGATGCGGACGTGCGTCATGGTGGTGCGAAGTTAATGATGGGGATCCCCGACAGCGTAGCCGGGAACGACGATTCCGGTTCCCGCCGCAGGGTCGCCGCTCATTTGTGGTACGGCTCACCCCTCACGATCGTGCCGGCGCGGTAGAGTTGCTCGGCAAGAACGAGTCGGGCCATCTCGTGCGGCAATGTCCACGGGGCCATCTGGATCGAGCGCTGCCCGCGCGCACGTAGCGACGGTGCGATGCCGAACGCGCCACCGATCACAAATGTGATATCGGCGGCGCGGTCTCGGGCTCCTGCGATTAGTGTGGCAAATGCGGGTGACGTGAGACGGTCACCCAGTTCGTCACAGACGACCAACGTTCCGCCAACCGGAATGCGCTCGCTCAAACGCTCGGCTTCGCGCTCACGCGCCATCTCTGGTGAAATGCCCCGTCCGCTCTGTTCCTTCACCTCCACCACCTCGAGCGGCCAGTAGCGCGCCGCTCGTGTTTCGTACTCGGCGATCGCCGCCGCGAGGTGCCGGTCTCGCGGCTTCCCCACGACGACGATCAGAACGCGCACGCCTGTTCAGGCGTAAATGCCGCGGAGCCGATGCACGGTCGCCACTCGGCTGATCGACACCATGTAGGCCGCCGTGCGCATGTTCACCTTGTGCTGCATGGACAGCTTGAGGACATCGGCGAAGCTGCGGGTCATGATGTCGGTGAGACGCTCGTTCACCGTTTCCTCCGACCAGAAGTAGCCGCCACGGTCCTGGACCCACTCGAAGTACGAGACCGTGACGCCGCCCGCATTCGCGAGAATGTCTGGAATGACGAAGATTTCCTTCTCGTCGAGAATCGAATCTGCTCCAGCGGTGGTCGGGCCGTTCGCGCCCTCGCAGATGATCTTCGCCTGGATCTTCGACGCATTCTTGCTCGTGATCACGTTTTCGAGCGCAGCTGGCAGCAGCACATCGACGTCGCACGTCAGCAATTCTTCGTTCGTGATCGCGTCGCCGCCGGTGAACCCCTCGAGCGTACGGTTGGCTTGGACGTATTTGATGGCTGCCGGGATGTCGATGCCGCCCTTGTTGTAGAACGCCCCGGTGCGATCGCTGATTGCGCGCACCTTGCAACCTTCCTTCGCCAGCAACTCGGCCGCGATGGAGCCGACGTTCCCGAAGCCCTGCACCGCGAGCGTCGTACCAGACACCTTCATTCCGAGGTGCTTGAGCGCTTCCTTCGTCACGATCATGCAGCCACGGCCCGTCGCTTCACGTCTGCCGAGCGACCCGCCCATCTCAACAGGCTTGCCGGTGACGACGGCGGTCACCGTGTGACGATGATGCATGGAATAGGTGTCCATGAGCCACGCCATCACGCGCTCGTTCGTATTGACGTCAGGCGCAGGCACGTCGGAATCAGGTCCGAGCGTGTGAATGATGCCCATGGTGTAACGGCGCGTGAGACGCTCGAGTTCACCGGCGCTCATCTTGAGCGGATCGCAGATGACGCCGCCTTTTGCACCGCCAAAGGGCAAATTCACAACGGCGCACTTCCAGGTCATCCACGCGGCCAGCGCCTTCACCTCATCCAGATTCACCTGCATGTCGAAGCGAATGCCACCTTTCGCCGGTCCACGCGAGGTGTTGTAGAGCACACGGTAACCGGTGAAGACCTCGACCTCCCCATTGTCCATCATCACCGGCATGGACACGATGATCTGCTTTTCGGGGTGTCGGAGGACCTTGTAGAGGCCCGGCTCGAGATCGAGGAGTTGCGCCGCGCGGTCGAAGCGACTCATCATCGCCTCGAACGGGTTCTCCTCATGAAGAAAAAGGTCCTTATCGGGATTGACGATACTATCGGTCGGCAGTCGAAGATCGGTGGCCATTGGATTGAAACTGGGCCGGCTCAGCCGGCGGTTGAGGAGACGTCCTCACGAGCTGCCAGGACGGTATCCAGCGCGCGGTCGAGCACGGCAGCGCCATGCTCGATCACGACATTTTGCGAAACATACCACAAGGTTGCGGCCGCGGCAGGCCAGCGACCGGCGAGCTTCACCGCGTCCTTCAGGGTGCACACGAGTCCCTCTCGAGCATCGGCCGCCGCCACGAGTTTCCGTACGTCGGCATCGGTAAACGCATGATGATCGGGGAACGCGTGGGGATCGAGTTGCGCACCCGTCGCGCGCAGCTGCGCGAAGAACGCATCGGGCGCCCCGACAGCCGCAGCTGCGGCAAGGCGTCGCCCTTCCATCCAGACAAGTGGCATGCGCGTGTGCGTCCGCGCGTCAACCAGCTCATGCAGGGATAACAGCGTGACGGCGACATCGGCACGCGGAAAGCGTTTGGCCAATCGCTCCGCGACGCGCTTCGCCTCGTCCGCGCTGTCGCTCTTTCGTGTCACGACGATCACGTGCGCACGCGACAGCGACTCGAGGGGCTCTCGGAGCGGACCGGCTGGCAGTAGGCGGAGCCCGTCACGCCACCGCTCGCAAGACACGAGCACCCAGTCGGACACACGAGCGGCACGGCGGTGCTGAAATGCGTCGTCGAGGATGACACAATCGGCGCCCCCGACGCGTGCCGTCTCGGCGCCGGCCACCCGGTCGGCGTCGACGATCACAGGCACGTCCGGATTCAGGGTACGGTGCACGAGCGGCTCATCGTGCCCGTAGCCGCGCATGACGATCGCTGGATGCGCACCCCGCACCGCGAGTTGGCTCGCGGCCCAGGCGGCGACAGGCGTCTTGCCCGTTCCGCCAACGGTGATGTTCCCAATGCTGAGGGCGGGCACCGCGGTGCGGCTCACCGCACGTGATGACGAGTCATATCGTCGGTTGCGAAGTGCAACGCCGGCACGATACAAGAGGCTCGCTGGGGACAAAAGCGACCGCGCGCCCACTGATGCCAGTCCCTTCCCGTACCAGAGTGCATCGAGTGCGCTCATTTACGACCCTCGGACGGAATCGAGCAGCAACTGGAGCGCGGGCGCTTGCTCTGCGGCATCACGAGGTGACGGCGCGCGCACGACAGTCGGCGCTCCATAGCTCACATCCACGCGTGCGAACGGCTTTGGGATGAGAAAGCGATCCCAGCTCTTGAGCCGCCACGCACGCGACGCCGCCGCTCGAATCGGCACGATGTGGGCCCCCGTTCGCTGCGACGCGACCGCGGCCCCTGGCGCGAAGACACGCGCCGGTCCTCGAGGACCATCGGGCGTGATGGCCCCATCGCGTCCCGCGTCGATTTCTCGCATGAGTCCAATCAGCGCTCGGCTCCCTCCCTTCGAGGAGGATCCGCGCACTGTCGCATAGCCCAGCGACTCCGCAATCCTGGCGACGATCTCCCCGTCCTTGTGTTCACTGATGACGATGGCAATGTTCTCGCCGCGGTGCTGCCACAGGAGGGGCAGGAGTTCACCATGCCACAGCGCGAAAATCACGCGTTCATTCTTGGCCCGCGCCGCGCGAAGCCCGTCATCGTTGTGTGATCGCATGCGCCATGTGCTCGCCAACGCACGCAACAGCACCGCGCCGAAGCGCACGGTCCATCGTACTTTTCGGTCGGAGTTCACCTTACGCGCTCCCCGCTCCACTCGCCAGCGCGATGGCCATATTGGCAACGCGCTGCGCCGCCCCCGGCGTGCCGAGCATGCCACGCACGCGCGCGAGCTCCTCGATCATGCGTGCGCGCGACGGATTACCTGGGTCCAGCAGCGGCTCGAGGGCGTTCGCGACGCTGGCCGGCCGAAGGGCGCCCTGTATGAATTCCATCGCCACCTCCCTTCCCGCGACCACGTTCACCAGACCGATGAACGAAATCGTGATGAAATGGCGCGCGACCGCGTAGGTGATGGGATCGACGCGATACGCGACCACCAAGGGGCAGAGCGCCACTGCAGCTTCGAGCGTCGTCGTTCCACTCTTGCACATCGCGGCGTCCGCGGCGCGGAGCAACGCGAACGACGCCGCGTGGACCAGCGGATACGGACAGCGTGACTCCGGAATCGCGACGTGGGGTGCGGCGCTCACCACCACCTTGAGCGAGGGGTCGCGACGCTGGAGTTCGCGAGCCGTTGCGACGAATGCGTCGAGGTGCAGGGCGATTTCCTGCGTACGACTGCCCGGAAAGAGCACCAGCAGTCGCTCGTCCAAACCGACGCCAATCGCTGCGCGCGCTTCCTCGCGCGTCGGAAGTGTCCCGACGCGATCCATCAGCGGATGGCCGACGAACGTCGCATCTACGCCGTTGTCGCGGAGCAGTTTCTCTTCGAACGGGAGTATTACCGCTGCCTTGGTGACCGTGCGGGCCAGCGCCTTCATCCGCCCAGGTCGCGAGGCCCAGACCTGTGGGGTGATGTAGTACAGCACAGGTACGCCGCATTCTTTCGCGGCCGCGGCGACCTTCAGGTTGAAGCCCCCGTAGTCCACCACGATGAGCAGCGCGACGTTGCCTGTCTGCATGCGTACGCGCAATGCATTAAGCAGGCGCCGGTACTGCGCTAGATGCTTCAGTGGCTCGACGAAACCGATATGCGCGAGCTTCTCGATATGTTCGAGCAACTCGACACCAGCTTCCCGCATCCTGTCTCCGCCCACACCGCGAAGGACGAACGGCGCACCCGTCGAGCGAATCTCGTGCGCTACTCTCGCCGCGTGCTGATCGCCCGACACCTCGCCGGCGACGAACAGGACCTCACGCACGCGCGCTCGGCAGGGAGTGACCGCGCCCAGCGAGCGCCGGGAGCGTTCGCTCGATGTCGCGGACGATCTGAAGCGCCACCGCGAGCGCCTCGCGTCCCGCTTCGCCCGTCACGGCAACGGGTGCCTCGCCCCGTACCGCGGCGAGAAAACTCTCGAACTCGAGCCGCAGCGGCTCGCCGTCTTCGGCCTCGACGGGAATCCGCTCGACGAACTGTTCCAGCGCGAGTGGCGCGTTTGCGATCGATGCGAAATCGACGTCACCGCGCAACCGGTAAAACTCACCATTCCCCGCGCCGAGATCGAGCGAGAGATACCCGCTCTGCTGAAAGATGCGGATCTTTCGCATGCGTTCGCGGGAAACTCGGCTCGCCGTGATGTTTGCCACCGCGCCGGAATCGAAGGTCAAGCGCGCGTTGGCGATGTCGACGAATGGCGTCAGCACCGGCACGCCGACCGCACTCACCGACGACGCCTTCCCGCCGACGAGCGTGTGGACGAGATCGATGTCGTGAATCATCAAGTCGAGCACGACCGCGACGTCGGACCCGCGCGGATTGAACGGGGCAAGCCGGTCGCTCTCGATGAAACGCGGTGCGTCGACATACGGAAGCGCGGCACGGATGGCACGGTTGAAGCGCTCCACATGCCCGGTCTGCACCACGGCGCCATGCTTCGCCGCGAGCGCCAGCATTGCATCGGCCTCATCCAGCGTCGCTGCGATGGGCTTCTCGATCATCGCGTGAATGCCACGCGCGAGTACCTGTTGCGCGACCGCGAAATGCAATGGCGTCGGCACGACGATCGTCACCGCATCAGCGACATCGAGCAATGAATCGAGGCTTTCGTGTGCGCGGACGCCGAGGTCGGCCGCAACTTTCGATGCCCGCTCAGCGTTCGCTTCGTAGAAACCGGCGAAATCCGGTCCCAACATGTCGCGCAAGATGCGGACATGGTGGATGCCAAGGCCGCCGGCGCCGATGACACCGGTGCGGACGCGCGTGCTCAGACGACCACCCCGCGTCCGCTCTCTTCGAGGAACCGGATGAGGTCCTGGACTTCGGGAAATGGCTTGAGATCCGTTGCGGCCTTTTCCTTCGCCTGCGTCACATTCAGCTCGGAGCGAAAGAACAGCCGATACGCACGCTTCAATTCCGCGACGACATCTTCAGGAAAGTTGTTTCGCGCCAGGCCGACGCTGTTCAACCCATAGAGCTTCAGCGGATTGCCGACCGCTTTCACGTAGGGCGGTACGTCCTGCGAAATCCGCGAACAGCCGCCGACGAATGCGTACTTGCCGACCTTCACGAACTGGTGTGCCGCGCTCGTGCCGGAGATGATGGCCTTGTCACCGACGCTCACGTGTCCCGCGAGCTGCACGCTGTTCACGAGGATCACCCCGTCGCCGATGTGACAGTCGTGCGCGAGGTGAACGTAGGACATGATCAGGCAATTCTTGCCGACGGTCGTCTTGAACGACTGCGTCGTGCCGCGATTGATCGTGCTGTATTCGCGAATCGTCGTGCCCTCGCCGATCTCGACCGTCGTGTGTTCGCCACCGAACTTGAGATCCTGTGGATCACCGCCGAGGATCGAGCCCGAGCCGACCTTGACGTTGTTCCCCAGGTGGACAAAGCGCTCGAGCATGGCGCGCGGTGCGATCACGCATCCGTCGCCGATAGTGCAACCTTCGCCTATGATGGCGAATGGCCCGATCTCGACATCCTCTCCGATCTGAGCATCGGCGCTGACGATCGCGGTCGGATGAATACGTGCGGTCATTTGTCCCGCACCATCGCACTCATCTCCGCCTCGCAGACCAGCTCACCATCGACCTTTGCCAGCCCCTTCATGCGGCACATCATGCCGCGAATCTGCAGCATTTCCAGCTCGAAGCGAAGTTGGTCGCCAGGCTTCACCGGTTTTCTCCACTTCACGTTGTTCAGCGACGTGAAGTAGACGACCTTCTTTTCGGGGTCTGGCACCGAGCCCATCAGCAGCATCCCGCCCACCTGTGCCATGGCCTCGACAATCAGGACCCCCGGCATGATCGGATGTCCCGGAAAATGGCCCTGGAAGAACGGTTCGTTGATCGTGACGTTCTTGATGCCCACGATCGTCTTGGGAGGGTCCATCTCCACCACGCGATCGACGAGCAGGAACGGATAGCGATGAGGAAGGACCTGCATGATTTCTTCGATACCGAGCACCTGACTCTCCTGCGCTAACGAGGCCTGCAGCGCGCGCACGAACAGCACCGTGCCGCGATGACTGGGTTTGTGCGCCACGATCCGCGCCTTGAGGCGAAGACCGGTGAGCGCCAGATCACCGACGCAATCCATCATTTTGTGCCGCACGAACTCATCCGGCGAACGAAGTGCGTTCTCCACCACACTGGTGTCATCGAGAACGATTGCGTTCTGCGTGGACGCCCCCTTGATCAAACCCCGCGATCGCAGCGGTTCCACTTCCCTGACGAATCCAAAAGTACGCGCAAACGCCAGCTCCCGCGCAAATGACGCCGTCGTGATCGTGGACGCATACCGCTGCGACCCGATCAGCGGATGATCGAAGTCGATCGCCACATCGAGTTCCAACGCGTCCGCCGGAAATGCTTCGTAGACGGACTCGCCGTCCTCCATCCGGACGGGTGCGCGCAACCGGCCGATGCGCAGACACCCGGGATGTTCCCGGACCCCGGCCGCCGAAAGCGCCTCGAAGAACGGACCTGCGCTCCCGTCCATGATCGGCGGCTCCGGCCCGTCGATCGAAATCAGGAGGTCGTCGATCTCGAGCGCCGCGACCGCCGCCAGGACGTGCTCGACGGTATGCACCGCGTTCGGCTCATCGCCGAGCTGCGTTCGGCGCTCCGTGAGCTTTGCGTGTTCGGCTAGCGCAGGAATCGGCGGCACACCAGATAGGTCGCGGCGCTGGAAACGGATGCCTGACCCACTGAGCGCAGGGCTGAACTCGAGCGTGCACTCGACGCCGAGGTGCAGCCCGACTCCGCTCACCGACGCCGGCCGAGCAATTGTATTGCGCATCAGCTCGTGCCGAGCGTTGAACGGTTGTCACCCCGAGCCAGCGAATCGGCGAGTTTGTCACCCCGAGCGAGCGGAGCGAGTCGAGGGCTCTGCGCCTTAACCCAGACTGAGCGTGCGGATCCCTCGACTTCGCTCGGGATGACACCCAGGGCAATGCGCGCCAGAAGTGACGGTTTCGAGATAGGCATCAACTCGACCGCGACTCCTCTCGACCGATCATGCGCTCGATTGCCCGGATGAGCGAGGGTAACCGGAACATCGCCGCGTGCGCGCGGAGCGCCTCCTTATGTGGGCGCGCAGGATAGCCCGACCAAGTCTCGCCGGCGGGGATGTCACCGAAAACACCCGCCTGCGCCGCCAACCGTGCTCCTGCCCCGATCGTCACGTGGCCGGATACGCCAACCTGACCCGCCAGGATGCATCCATCCTCGATTCGAACCGACCCTGCGACTCCAACCTGCGACATCAACAGGCACAGCTTGCCGATGCGGACGTTGTGCGCGACCTGCACCAGGTTGTCGATCTTGGTGCCCGCGCCGACGACGGTGTCATCGATGCTTCCGCGATCGATGGTCGTATTGGCCCCGATCTCGACGTCCGACTCGATGATGCATCGCCCGACGTGCGGGATCTTCTGGTGCGCTCCCTCTCGGAAGACGTACCCGAATCCATCGGAGCCAATGCGTGCGCCGCTCTGTATCAGGACGCGATCTCCCAGCACCGTGCCTGCATACAGCGTCACCGACTCGTAGATCTCGCAGTCCTCGCCAATCGCAACCCCGGCACCGACCACCGCGTTCGCGCGCACACGCGTCCGGTCACCAACGCGCGCTCCCGGACCGATCACCGCGTTCGCGCCAATCGAGATCGCACGTCCGAGCACGGCACATCGCCCAATGACAGCACTGGGGTGGATTCCTGGAAGCGTCGCTGCGGGAGGGTGCAACACCTCCAGCAATGACAGCAAAGCATCGTGCGGTCGCGCCACAATGACCCGAGCGGGCACCGATCCCGGCGACTGCGCCAGTTCTGGCGATACCAGGACAACGCCGGCGTTGGAGGCCGCCAGGTCACCAGCGTACTTCGCCACGCCGAGGAACGTCACCTGATTCTGCGTGGCCCGGTCGAGCGGCGCGACTCCAGACACCTCGACGCTCGCATCACCCACGAGAACTCCGCCCACTGCTGCCGCAATGGCCGCGGCGGTGAGGGAACGTGTGCCCTCACCGCCGCTGGTCGATCCGAGATTCCCAGAATCCGCCACGATTCAGTGCATCGGAGGGTTTGTCGGCGGGCGCGTTACGCCGCTCGGCGCGGGGGCAGGCGCGGTCGTTTTCGGCGCTGCGGCGGCCGACGACGCACGCAGTTTCGCGAGCACTCGGTCCGTGACATTCAGGTTCTTGTCGAACGCCACGATCGGGGAGCCCTGCTCGGCGTTGAAGATGAACGAGTAGCCACCCTCGATCCGAACGTCCTCGATCGCCAGCTTGATCCGATCCATGACCGGTCCAACCAGCTCATTCTGACGCTGGTTTGCCTTCGCCTCGATGTCGCGCGTGCGCTGCTGGTAGGCGGCCTGCTTTCCACCCAGGTCCTTTTCCCGCGTGTCACGCTGCGCCGCCGTCAGGGTGGGCTGGACCTTCTGGTACGCGGCGATCATCGCGTCGAGCGAGTCGCTCATGCGCTTGATCTCCGCCTTGAAGACATCCGCTTCCTTCTGGTACGCCGTCTCGGCGTCGGCGCGTCCTGGCGCCTGCTCGACGAGGATCGACGTCGTGACATAAGCCAGTTTCTGGCCTTGTGCCGAGGCACTGCCGCTGAGGGCGGCGACAAAACCGAGCGCGAATGGTACCGCGCGAAAGAACGCACGCATTGGAACTCCAGGTTAGAAGAGCTGACCGAGTTTGAAGTGAACAGTCCACTTGGGATCTTTGACGCCATTGGTGGTACGGTCGAAACCATACCCCAGATCGAGGCCAAGGGGACCAAGGGGAGTGACGATTGACGCACCGAAACCGGCACCGCGGAGGAGGCGAGTCGGGTTGAAATCGCGCGGGCGTGCCCAGATGTTGCCCGCGTCATAGAAGGCATCGAAGGCCAACTGCTGATTGATACGAAGGCCGAGTTCGACGGAGCTGGTATAGAATGCGCTGCCGAACGACTGCGGCTGCGCCGTGGTCGATCCGCTCGTCTCCACGTAGCCGCTTGGCGTCACGGAGAATTCGTCGTACCCGCGAAGCTGCTCACCGTATTGCACGCCGCCGAGGGAGAACTTCTGCGAGATGTAGAAGCCGCCTGGATCGCCGAACACTGCGCCGCCACGCACCGACAGTCCGAGAGAGAGCACGATCGGCTCCGACCCGAGCCCGCCGCCGCCGAACTGCATCAGCGACGCATAGTGACGCATCTCGCCTGTATAACGCGTGTACTTCGCACCGCCGAATAGCACACCGTTCGACTGTGCGGAGAGCGTCTGCTTGCCTCCATCGGTGGCGAACGGGAGTCCGATTCGCGTGTCGTGCTCGTACGAGACGCCGAACGTCGATCGGTTGCAACTCACGATGCGGCAGTCGATGGTGCTGACGAGCCCCTCGTCGCCGTACTGCGCCTTTTCCGCGCCATACGAGAGGAAGACGCGATGATAGCGTGAGCCGTAGAGCGGGAAACCGATCTGTGCCTGCCCGCCCACGCGCGTCTGCCGCCCCACGTCGCTTACATAGAAACGCTGCTGCGAGTGATACAGCGTGAGCGTTCCGGAAATCTGCGACTCTCTGATGAACGGGTCGGAGTACGTCAGGCTGAAATCCTTGATGTACTGCCCATACTGCGCGTTGATCGAGCCCTTCTTGCACAGCCCGAAGAGGTTCGGCTGGTCGAAGCCGAGGAAGCCTCCCACGCCGGCGCCCTGCCCGACCGATGCGCCGAAATTGACGTTGCCGGTGCGTTTCTCCTTCACGCGGAAGATCACATCCAGGTCGCCGACATCGTTCTGGTGTGTTTCCGGCGTCGGAATTGGCGTCTCGAAGAAGCCAAGGTTGCCGATGCTCTGGTAGCTGCGAATCAGCGCATCGCGGCGGAACACATCGCCGGGCACCACCAGGATCTGATTGCGAATGCACGACTCCGACGTCACGTCGTTGCCGAGGATGTCCACGCGGTTCACGATGGCCGGTGACCCTTCGGTGACTTCCCAGCGGAGGTTCACCGTGGGAATCGAATCGCTGCCGACGAGTTTACGTTCCGCGACAGGACGCACGTTCGCGTAGATGTACCCCTCGTTCGAGTACGCTTCTCCAACACGCCTCGTCGCGTCATCCCACCGCGCCTGATCGAAGTAGCCTTCGTCCGCATCGCCCCGCCCTACGCGGAGGACACCTTTGACGGCGCCGGTAATCGTCTTCGGCTGCACGCCGAAGGGATAGAAGCGCTGCAGTTCTTCATTGGAAAAGCGCCGGCTGCCAGTGACTTCGAAGGTGCCGATGCGGTAGCGCGGCCCCTCCGACACCGTGAGGTCGACCTGCGCCTTGCCGCGTCCGCGATCGACGCGAATGGTGTCCTTCAACACCTGCACGTCGAGGTAACCCTTTGACGCGTACAGCGCGGGGATCCGCTCGCCCACGTCGCCGGCGAACTTGTCTGCGTCGAGCTCACCGCGCTTGAACCAGAAGAAGCCCTCGGGCTTCGTCTCCATCGCGGCGACGATCTCCTTGTCGGAGAGTCCCTTGTTGCCAACGACGTCCACCCCCGATACGGCGAGCCGCTTTCCCTCGTCGACGCGGAACATCAGGTTGACTTCAGTGTCCACGAAGGTCGTTTCCGGCTTTACGGACACGAGGTAGTAGCCTTCGGACTGATACAGCGAGTCGATGCGCGTCATCGCCTTGGCCACCAGTGCGGGATCGAGCGGACGCCCAATCAGCAGATCAACGCGGTCCTGCACGTTGCTTCGCGACACGCGATCCGGCCCGGTGACATCCACCGCTCGCAACACCGGCCGCTCCTTGACCGTGAACACGAGCGTCGCGCGCTTGCCATCCGCTGATGGCTCGCACTCGGCTTTGACGTCGTCGAATTGACCGGTCGCGTAGAGGCTACGGATGGCGCGATCGAGCGAACGATAGTTGACGGGACCCGGCACGAGGCCGGCGTCACCGCGAAGAGTGGCATCCGTCGCGCGAACCGCGCCACGGAAGGCAATTGTGTCAGGAGAGGCGCATCGCCCGGCAACCGAGGGGTCCTGCGCACGCGCCGTCGCCCCCATGAGCAGCAGGGCGACGGCGGAACAAAGCAGACGTCGCATCATCACAATATACACCAGAAAAGGCCGGCATGGTCCCCATCGTTGGACCCCGCCGGCCTTGCCCGGGTTGCTCCGGAATAAGGTCTTATGCCTTCGTAGCGCTCGATAGCACTCGGAAGTCCAGCTTGCTACCGTCGGCCGCAGCATCGACCTCGATCTCATCACCGCGCGAAAACTCACCGAGCAGGATCTTCTCGGAGAGCGGATCCTCGATGTACTTCTGGATCGACCGCTTGAGCGGCCGGGCACCATACGCTTCATCGTACCCGTGCTTCACCAGCAACTCCGTGGCGCTGTCCGTCAGGCGCATCGTGAGCTCGTCCTCCGCCAGTCGCTTCCGGATGTCCTTCAGCAGAATCGAGACGATCTGCGTGATGTGTGCGCGGCTCAGCGGGTGGAACACAATGACGTCGTCGAGGCGGTTCAGGAACTCCGGATTGAACACGACCTTGAGCTCTTCCTTCACCTTTTCCTGCATACGCTCAAACGATGTCGTGGTATCACTCAGCGTGAAACCGAGCCCCTTCCCCTTGGTGATGTCACGCGCGCCAACGTTCGACGTCATGATGACGACCGTATTCTTGAAATCGATCTGGCGGCCGTAGTTGTCCGTGAGATGCCCCTCATCCAGCACCTGCAGCAGGATGTTGAACACATCCGGATGCGCCTTCTCGATCTCGTCGAGCAGGATGACCGAGTACGGCTTACGACGAATCGCCTTCGTGAGTGTACCCGAATCCTCGTATCCGACATAGCCCGGCGGCGCGCCGATGAGGCGTGATACCGAGAACTTCTCCATGTACTCGCTCATGTCGACGCGAATGAGCGCCGATGCGTCGGCAAAGAGGAACTTCGCAAGTGAGCGCGCAAGTTCGGTCTTTCCAACGCCAGTCGGGCCGCAGAAAATGAACGATCCGATCGGACGATTGGGGTCCTTGAGCCCGGCACGGCTGCGACGAATCGACCGGCTCAACGCCTTGATCGCTTCGTCCTGGCCCACGACGTTGAGGTGCAGCTCATCCTCCATCCGCAGCAGGCGGCTGGTCTCCGCCTCCTGAAGACGCGTAACGGGAATGCCCGTCCAGCGGCTCACGATGAAGGCAATCTCCTCTTCACCCAGCACAGGGCGATGTGACTGGCGCCGCAGCTCCCATTCCTCTTGGCTTTTGCGGATCTCGCCCTGAATCAGTCGTTCCTTGTCACGGAGTGACGCGGCGCGCTCGAAGTTCTGGTCGCGGACGGCAGACTCCTTCTCCGTGTTCACCTTCTCGAGCTCACCCTTGAGCGCGGCGACCTCCGGCGGTGGGGCCTGCGCCGCAAGCCTCGCCCGCGCACCCGCCTCGTCGATCACGTCGATCGCCTTATCGGGCAGGAAGCGGTCGGTGATGTAACGCTCCGACTGCTTCGCGGCGAGCACGAGCGTCGAATCGGGAATCGTCACCTTGTGATGATCCTCGTACTTCTTCCGCAAGCCCTTGAGGATCTCGACCGTCTCATCGATCGACGGCGGATCGACGACCACCGTCTGGAAGCGGCGCTCCAGCGCCCCATCCTTCTCGATGTACTTGCGATACTCGTTCAGCGTCGAGGCGCCAACGCACTGGAGCTCACCCCGCGCAAGCGCCGGCTTGAGCATGTTCGACGCGTCGATGGCGCCTTCTGCCGCTCCTGCGCCAACGAGCGTGTGCAGTTCGTCGATGAACAGGATGACATTCTTGTTCTGCGCGATCTCGTTCATCACGGCCTTGAGCCGCTCCTCGAATTGGCCGCGGTACTTCGTACCGGCAATCACCGCTGCCATGTCGAGCGACAGGACGCGATTATCACGCAACGACTCCGGGCACTCGCCGTTGGCAATCAGCTGGGCGAGGCCCTCCACAATCGCCGTCTTGCCCACGCCGGGCTCGCCGATAAGCACCGGGTTGTTCTTCTTCCGGCGCGTCAACACCTCCATGACCCGCTCGATCTCCTTCGCGCGCCCGATCGTCGGATCGAGCTGGCCCTCCGCGGCGAGCTGCGTGAGATCGCGGCAGAAATGGTCGAGCGCGGGCGTCTTCGACTTTTTCTCGCCCTTGGGTGTTGCGGGCGTCGGCGGGGACGCTGCCTGCGAACCTCCCTGCTGTGCGGGCGCGTCGGTGCCAAGGATGCGCAACGTCTCGGCGCGCGCCGCCTCGAGGTTCACTCCGGCGTCCGTCAACACCTGTGCCGCAATGCCCTTCTCTTCGCGCAGCAGCCCAAGCAGCAAGTGCTCGGTGCCCACGTAGGAATGGCTCAGCTCTCGCGCTTCGCTCATGGCAAGCTCGAGCACTTTCTTGGCCCGTGATGTGTACGGCAAGTCGGGACCGGTCGTCTGGGCAGCTTTGCCCTTCTTGACGGTCTCCTCGATTTTCTGCTGAATCTCGTCCAGCTCCACGGAGAGATTCTGCAGCACGGTGGCGGCAACGCCCTCACCCTCGCGGATGAGGCCGAGCAGGATGTGCTCCGTTCCCACGTATTCGTGGTGGAGACGGGCGGCTTCCTCGCGCGCCATGGCGAGGACCTTCCGCACCCGCTCAGTAAAATTGTAGCCGTTCATGAAGTCCCTCAGAGAGACCAGGATGGACGTACAACTAGCCGATCGCCCCCGCTTCCTCCTCAAGCGCCTTTCGCACGTAGCGTGCGCGCGCAAGATTCGATTCGCTATCACTCAGCGAACGGCCTTCCACAGCCGACAGATGCGCGGCCTGTGAAAAGATCAGGAGCTTGTTGAGGGTATATACACTGAGGCCACGGATCAGTTTCAGGCCCACGGCCAGACGCACGCCACTCAAATAATTCATCGCTTCGTCGAACGTGAGGCTTCGCGCATATCGCAGCGTGCCGTACGCCCGCCAGAGCTTGTCTTCGATAATATAACCGGCATCACGCAGCAGGACACGCCGCGCTTCCTCCTCCCGCTCGATCACGTGACCCACCACGCGAATCAACTGATCGAGAAGGTCTTCCTCCGAGCGGCCAAGCGTCGTCTGGTTCGAGATCTGGAAGAAATTCCCAACGACCTCCGACCCCTCTCCATACAAGCCTCGGTACGTCAACCCCATTTGTTGAAGCCCAGCCAGCACGCGGCCAATCTCCTTCGTCAGCACCAGCCCTGGCAGATGAATGAGTACGGACGCGCGCATGCCGGTTCCCACGTTCGTCGGACATGCCGTGAGAAAGCCGAACTCACCGTGGTACGAAAAGGGGACCCTCGCTCCAAGCTCCCGGTCAACTCGATCCAGCGCGGCGTACGCCGCCCGCAACTCGAACCCCGACTGGAGCGACTGAAGACGAAGGTGATCCTCCTCGTTGATCATGACGCTCAAGCCATCCGAGAGGTACACGGCGGCTCCACTCCGAAGCGGGTGCTGCGGCTCCAGCCCCGCGAGCTCCTTGCTGACCAGATGCCGTTCGAACAAGAGGGCGCGGTCCGCGAGCCCAAGCTCGTCAACGCGCACCATGAAGCTGTCCGGCATCTCCGGCAGCTGGCGTAGCGCGTCACGCACCTGTGCCAGGACCCGCAAACGTTCCCCATCGCGCGCTCGGCTCGCGAAGGCGTAACCCTCGACATTCCGGGCGAGCCGGACCCTCGTTGACAATACGACGTCAGAATGCTGGCCGGATGCGTCCAACCACCGCACGCCGCCGTCGGGCAGGAGAGAGAGATCCAGCGTCATTCCAGCACCTTGATTCGGTCGCGCAGTTCCGCCGCGGCCTCGAACTGTTCCTGCTCGATCGCGCGCCGCAGCTTCTCGCGGAGCTCGCCGAGAACCCCAGCCCGCTCCAGTAACTCATCCTTCGGTGCCCGGTACGGACGGCCCGTGTGGCGCGATCCGCCGTGCACACGACGCAGCAGCTCCCGCATGCTCGTCTCGAACGTCGTGTAGCATCGCGCACACCCCATTCGCCCGGTTTCGCGAAAATCCTTCATGGTTTCGCCGCAAAACGAGCATTTGCCCGCATCCGCACTCGCCGGCATCGACTGCTGCTGCACCGCCTGCAGGAATTCCCCCAATGGGTGCTTCGGCGTTGCAACAGAGGTCTCGACCCCCCGCTCCGCCGCACACTGTTCACACAAGTGCAGCTGGCGCACGGCATTGTTCTCGATCGTGGTGAGGTTCACGACCGCATCCCGCTCGTGACAGTTGTCGCAGACCATTAGACCGCAATCTCCGGCAAGGCGATCTGGCCCAGCCGCGCATCCTCGAGCTGAAGAATCCGGTCTGCGCGCGCGGCCAGCGACCTGTTGTGCGTCACGACGACCATCGCGATCTCGAGCTCTCGCGCCAATTGGGCAAACAGGTCGTGCAGCAACTCGCTGTTCATGTGATCGAGGTTGCCCGACGGCTCGTCGGCGAGCAGGACCGACGGATCGGCCGCTAGCGCCCGCGCCACCGCCGTCCGCTGCTGCTCACCACCTGACATCTCGGCGGGTCGGTGCGTCATGCGTTCGCCGAGGCCAACGCGGGCCAGCAATTCCGACGCACGTTTTCTTGCCGATGCCTCCCGATTTCCGGCAATCCGGAGCGGCATCATCACGTTTTCCAGGGCGGTGAACTCACGCAGGAGGTGATGAAATTGGAAGACGAACCCAACCGTTCGGTTCCTGAGCGCGGAGACGGCATCGTCATCGAGACCGGACAGGCGCTGCCCGCCGATCCGGACCTCTCCCGCCGTTGGACGATCGAGCGCACCCAGAAGGTGCAGGAGCGTGCTCTTTCCGGCCCCACTCGCGCCCACGATTGCCACCATCTCGCCGCGCTGCACGGTAAGATCGACGGAATCGAGCACGGTGATCACCGCTCCGTCGCCGCCGACATACGTCTTGGTCAGCGCCACTGCTTCGACCACGCTCATTCGCGCATCGCCTCCACCGGCGTCAAGCGGGACGCCTGCACGGCAGGGTACACGGTTGCGACGGCCGCGATCAGGAGACTCGCCACGACCGTCACGACGATATCGAGCGTCTGTCTCGCGACGGGCAGGTGGTCGATGAAATACACCGACGGATCCAGCGTAATGAGCTTGTATTTGTCGAGTGCCACCGCCGTGGCCAAGCCGAGCCCTAGGCCGAGCGTGGTTCCCACCACACCGATGAGCGTGCCCTGCACGAGAAAAATGCGTCGGATCGACGCCGCAGGCATGCCCATGGCCCTGAGGATTCCAATCTCGCGCGTCTTGTCCGCCACCACCATCGTCAGCGTTCCCACGATGTTGAACGCCGCGACCAGAATAATCAGCAGAAGAATGAAAGTCATGCCGAGTTTCTCGAGCTTGAGCGCCTGAAATAGCGGGCGATTCTGCGCCTGCCAATCCTCGGTGCGATAGGGATAGCCCAACTCGGTGGCCAAACTCTCCGCAACCTCCGTGGCTGAAAACCTGTCCACGGCGCGTACCTCGATGCCCGTGACGCTCGAGTCGAGCCCAGCCATCTTCTGCGCCATCGGCATGGCGACGAAGATGTAGCCGTGGTCGTATTCGTACATTCCGGTCTCGAAGAGACCCGTGACCTCGAGGCGCACCTCGTGTGGAACGACCTCCCCGGTCACCGGGCTCACTTCGGAGCCCACTGTCGTGAGGGTTATCGAATCGACACCAGGATAGACACCGAGTGTATTGGCGAGTTTGGAGCCCACAACCGCGCCGCGTTTATTCCCGTCGGTCGTCTTGAAGCGAAAATCGCCAGCGGTGCGGAAATTCCGGATGGTCGTGACAGGTTCGCCACCCTCGCCCTCTGGAATGATGCCCATGACGAACGCACCTTCGCTGTACTTATGCCCCGCACCGACCAGCGCCTTGGTCAGCACGAATGGCGCGGCGGCGACCACGCCAGGGTGTTGCCTCACCTTCTGGATCACGGGCTGCCAGTCCTTCAGCACCATGTCCGATCCGTAGTTCAGCACCCGAAGATCAGGGCTCCCGATCAGGATCTTGTCACGAAGGTCGTTCTGGAGTCCCGTCATCACACCCATGATGACAATCAGCGTACTCACGCCGATGACCACCCCGCCGATCGCGATGACGCTGATGAGCGATAGCAGCTTCGACCCGCGCCGGCTGCGCAGGTAGCGCCACGCGATGGACATCTCCAGGCGGCTCATTCTGGACGCATCGTGGGAAAGAGAATGACGTCACGGATATGCTGCGTCCCGGTCAGGTACATGAACAGCCGGTCGATACCAATACCCACTCCGCCCATGGGCGGCATGCCGTACTCCATCGCCCGAAGGTAGTCCTCGTCCACCCCGCTCGCTTCGAGGTCCCCCGCGTCCCGCAATCGTGCCTGCCCCTCGAAGCGTTGCCGCTGGTCAATCGGATCGTTCAATTCGCTGAACGCGTTCGCCAACTCCTTGCCACGCGCGAATAACTCGAAGCGCTCGGTCAGTTCAAGGTTTCCGCGCTTGGGCTTTGCCAGCGGCGACAGCGCGACCGGATAGTCGATGACGAACGTTGGCTCGACGATCTTGCTCTCTACCAATGCGCCGAACAATTCGTCCAGCAACTTGGGACGGTTCATCGCATCGGTCTTCTCGATCCCGAGCTTCTTTGCTTCAGCCCGCAACTCCGCGTCCGTACACGCCAGTGCATCTCGGCCGAGCGCCGCATTCAGCGAGGGCATCCATTCAATCCGTCCGAAGGGCGGCGTGAGCACGGGCACCGCATCGCCGACGATAGGCACGGCACGCACGGCATCCGCCGCCGCAACGATCAGTGCCTCGACGACGGTCATCATCTCACGATAGTCCGCGAGCGCCTGGTAGAACTCGAGCATCGTGAACTCGGGATTGTGCGTCCGGTCTGTGCCCTCGTTCCGGAAGTCATGCCCAATCTCGTACACACGATCGAAGCCGCCGACGACGAGTCGCTTGAGATACAGCTCGTCCGCGATGCGGAGATAGAGCGGCATGTCCAGCGCGTTGTGGTGCGTCATGAAGGGCCGGGCGGTTGCGCCACCGTACAGCGGCTGCAATACGGGTGTCTCGACTTCGAGAAAGTCACGCCCGTCGAGAAAGGCGCGGATCGCCGTCACCAGTCGAGAGCGCGCAATGAACGTGGCACGCACCTCGGGGTGCACGGCAAGATCGGCGTAGCGCTGGCGGTACCGCTGCTCGGGATCCGAGAAGCCCGAGTGCCGCACCGTCACCCCATCGACGAGTTCCTCCTTCCCATAGGGCAATGGCCGCAGCGACTTCGCGAGCATCTCGACCGCGGTGACGCGAATCGTCGCTTCACCGGTGCGTGTACGCATGAGCGACCCGGTAATGCCGACGACGTCGCCGATGTCGAACAGGCCGAGGTGCGCGAAGATCTCGTCGCCGAGGGCGTCCTTTCGAAAGTAGAGCTGAATGCGTCCACTGCCGTCGGCAAGGTGGGCGAATGCCGTCTTCCCGTGTCCGCGCCATGCGACGAGGCGGCCGGCAACGCGCACCTCGCCGCCCTCCTCTTGCCCATCCGGCAACGACGCCACCGCCTCGGCCGCCTGGTGTGAGCGATCGAAGCCGTACGCAAACGGTGGGATGCCGGCGGCTACCAGCGCGTCGAGCTTCTCACGCCGCGCCTTCTGGACGAAATTCAGCTCGTCGCTCACGCAGACGCTCCGCTCTTCACGCCACCCGTCTCCTTGAGGAACGCTTCGATGAACGGATCGATCCCGCCGTCCATCACTTTCTGTACGTCCGCGATTTTGAGCTCCGTGCGATGATCGTTGACCATGGTGTACGGCTGGAAGACATAGCTGCGGATCTGACTGCCGAAACTCACATCGGACTTGTTCGCGTCCATCTCCGCCTTTTTCGCGACCTGCTTGTTCAACTCGATCTGGTAGAGCCGGTTCTTGAGCTGCTTCATCGCCGTCGCCTTGTTCTTGCCCTGCGATCGCTGCGCCTGCGACGCCGTTACGACGCCGCTGGGTATATGTGTGATACGTACGGCCGAGCTCGTCTTGTTGACGTGCTGCCCCCCGGCCCCTGATGCGCGGTATACGTCGATCTTCAGATCTTCGTCGCGAATCTCGATGTTGATGTCGGTATCGACGACCGGATAGATGAACACCGAAGCGAAGCTGGTGTGCCGTCGGGCCTGCGAATCGAAGGGTGAAATTCGAACGAGCCGGTGCACGCCACTCTCGGCCTTGAGATAGCCGTAGGCGTACAAGCCCTTGATCTCGAGGACGGCGCCCTTGATACCGGCCTCCTCGCCCTCACTGAGATCCATGATCTCGATCGCAAAGCCCTTTCGCTCGGCCCAACGCGTGTACATGCGCATGATCATCTGCGCCCAGTCCTGCGCCTCAGTCCCGCCGGCCCCGGCGCTGATCTCCAACTGCGCGTCGCGGAAGTCGTCCGGGTGCGACAACAGGGAGCGCAGACGGAACTCTTCGAGTTCGCCCTTGATGCGCTCGATCTCCGCATCGACCTCACGTTCCATCTCGCTGTCGGACTCCAACTCGAGCAGCTCGTGCAATTCACGAGCACTCTGCACGCGGGCAACGAGCGCCTCGAAGGGTTCGACCCACACCTTGAGCGCCTTCACTTCCTGCACAATTCCCTGCGCGTTCTCCTGGTTGTTCCAGAAGTCCGCACTTCCCATCCGCTCTTCGAGCGCCGTCAGTTCTTTCCGTTTGTGGTCGAGGTCAAAGATACCTCCTCAGCTCGGCGAGCTGATCGTCGTACGAGGACAGCAAACGGGTGCGCTCATTCTCCGCCATCACGTTCTCCCGGGTAAGAAACGAGCCGTCCGGCTTGAAGGCGGACGGCTCGCACGGTGTCAGGATCGACACCGGAAGATAGCCTGCGGGACCCGCGTCTAGAAGAGCTTCTTTCCCCCAGCCAGGACGTCGTTCAGCGCATCCTGGAAGTGAGACGTGGACTCGGCGAACTCCCGGCCGATCTGGTCGACGTATTCCTCGTAGCTCTTCTTGATTTCCTCGCGAAAAAGCTGCTTCAGCGTGCCGTCGCGAATCCCTTCCTCGCGCTTCTGTGGGAAATAGGCGCAAATATCCGACACGAGCGCCCGAGCCAGCCGCTTCGCCTTCGCATTCGGGTCGTTGGCGAGAAAGGGATTGATCGGCGCACGCGGCGTCGGCGCAGCGGCCGTTCCCAGCGCGGGCGTCGGCCGAGACGGCGCCGGTGGTGGGGCGGCTGGCGGAGGCCCCGCCGGGGCCGTTGTGGGGCGAAACACAGGCGCCGACGCTGGTGGCGATGCACTGGGACCCGCCGGCGGGCGAGCGAGGGGTGGCAGCGGCGCTGGCGATGCAGGAGGGATCGACGTCGGGCGCGGTCCGGCGGGTGGCGGCGTCGCGACGGAGGGCCGAGGCGCAAAGGGCGCGGCCGGCGACGTGGTCGACGGCCTTGCCGGCGGTGTCACCGAGGAAGGGCGCGCGAATGGCGTCGGTTGTCCGACCGGCGGAGTCTGCGTCGGTCGCGGAGCGGCTGCCGGCGGCTGCGCCATAGCCGGCGCCGGAATGCTCGGCCGCGATACGGGAGGCGTTGGTGGTGCGGCGGGTGCCGGCGGTGGTGCGGCGGCAGCTGGCCGCTGCGGTGGGGGTACAGGTGCGGGTGCAGGAGCAGCTGGCGCCGGCGGTTGCTGAGGCAGCGCCGGGACCGCAGCCGGTGCCGGCTGCGGTGGCACGGGGACCGCAACCGGAGTTGGTACCGGCGCGGGTGTGGGCTGTACCGCCGGTCGCTGCGGTGCCGAAGCCATGGGCGCTGCCACCGGCGTCGCTTTCACCGCAGTCGCGAATTCGCTGCGTGCATCGACGCCTGCGGCGATGGAAATGACCCCGCCACACACTGAGCATCTGGCGCGCACGCTTGCCGACGGAAGCTTCGCCGGGTCGACGCGGAAGACGGAGCGACATTCCGGACAGGTGACGTTCATCCGGCGTCTCCCGCGCGCACCGCGATCATCGGACCAGAAATGCGCGTCACCCCAGCCGGCTGGCTGTCCGTGCGCCGATCGACGGAGTAGACCGATCCTTCCAGGGTCTTTGCGTAGCTCTTCATTTCCGTTGCGAGTTCGCTGACTTGAGCCGCGTGCGTAAAGTGCCGGCGGTCGTTCGTGACGACGCCGATGGAAACCGTCATGAGCGGTACGCGATGAAGTTGCCCTCGGCGGTCCTTCCCGAAAAAATAGCCCGCGCGCCGGTCCTGCTCGGAGTATTGTAGCGGAATGAGCAGATCGAAGATGTTCACGATCTCCTCGCACACTTGGACGATATCGCTCGATGGGATGACAAAAATGAAGTCGTCACCCCCGATATGTCCAACAAATCCCTCCTCGCCGCATACTCCCTTGACCACGTCATGCAGGATCTTCGCGAGAATCCGGATCACGCGATCGCCGTCGTAATATGAATAGCGGTCGTTGAACTCCTTGAAGTGGTCGAGGTCGGCATAGCACATCGCAAAGCGCGCACCCGAGGCAATCCGCACCGTGACCGCCGCCTCGATTTCCACTGCTCCCGGCAAGCGCGTAGACGGGTGGACGACCAGGTCACGGTCGGAGCGTCGCAACATGGCATCGAGGCGTACGAGCTGCTCTGGATCTGCAACGTGCGCGCTCACCACCTCGTCCGCTCCCGCGTTGAACGCGGCCGCGAGTTGCCCACCGGCGTCGTTCACCACAATCACCACGGGGACGACCGCCGTATAGGAGTCCTGCTTCAACCGACGGCACGCCTCGAACGCAGCGCTTTGACTGACCCGCGCGTCGAACGCCACGACCCGTGGCCGCCCTCGCAGCGACATCGCCATCAGGTCGTCCGCGTCGCTGATGCACAACACGGTATCCGCCTGCCTTGCCAGCCAACTCGTGAGTACGGCTGGAGCCGGGGCGTCGTCCGGTGAAAAGAGGATGGCGCTGATCTTGACCAAACGGGCGTCCGACCGAGGTGGAGCGGCAAGATACGGTTCACGTATAGTGAAGTCAAACCGCGCTGCCACTGTGAGTTGCGTCACTTCTCATGACTTCTCGAGCCTGCTAGAAGTAGAAAAACGCTACTCCGAGCATCCCATAGACCAACAGCAGAAAGGCTCCTTCGAGCCAATGTGACTCCGCATCGCGGACGACGCTCGTGGCGACAGCCACCGCGAGAGCGACGGACGCCACTTCGAAGATGTTAAATGCCAGATCCATGGGCTGACCCAACGCCAGCCCGACGAATACCAGAACCGGCGCGATGAGCAGTGCCACCTGCGCGCTCGATCCCACGGCGATCGAGACGGCGAGGTCCATCCGGTTCCGCATGGCCATGAGAATTGCCGAACTATGCTCGGCGGCGTTCCCGATGATCGGCACCACGATGATTCCCACGAACACTTCCGACAACCCGATGCCATGAATCGCGGCCTCGGTCGACCCCACCAGAATTTCCGAAAGCCACCCCACGAATGCGGCAGACCCGAGTAAGACGGCAAGCGACTTTCCCAATGACCAATGCGGTGCGTGCTCCGCTTCGTGCGTCTCGTTCGAGACTTCCGATGCCTCGCCGAACACCGACCGGTGCGTCCCCATGGAATAGACCAGCGACAGCGCGTAGCCCACGATCAGCAGCCCCGCGACCCCGACTGAGACTTTCCTGGTCAGCAGGTGCGTCGGATCGGGATGCGTCGAGAGAAAAACTGCCGGAATCACCAGGCCCACCACGGCGACGACCAGCAAGGAGACACTCAGGCCGGCGAGCGCAACGCTGAACCGTTGCACCTTGTGGCGCAGGCCACCCGCCAGTTGGGCGGCGCCGAGCACGAGCAGCAGGTTCCCGAGAATGGATCCGGTGATCGACGCTTTCACGAGATCCACCATCCCGGCGCGCAAGGCCAGCACCGCGATAATCAGTTCCGCAAGATTACCGAGCGTCGCGTTCAGCAACCCGCCCAATGTGGGTCCGGTATACGCGGCGATCTCCTCGGTGGCTCGGCCAAGGTATCCGGAGAGCGGGATGATAGCCGCGGCGCTCAGGGCAAACACCAGCACCGGGTTCGCATGCATGAAGCTGGCTGCGATGGCCGCCGGAACGAACAGCAGGAGAACGGCGAGTATTTTCATGGCAGGCGAAGGGTAGCCGACGCGCGCAACTCGCCGCGAGCAACCTGGGTGAGACGAAATACCGCGAAGGCATCGATCGCGCTGAACACGTGATTGGCGATCAATCCAATCAGATGGTTCTTTGCCTGACGATTGAAATCATTCACGCGATGAATCGATTGGCGGAAGAGATCGCGCTCGAGTTGTGCGTTGTTCCAACTCCAACCGTAGGGCTGAGTGATCGCGAACGTCTCATAGTAGTCGAGCGCCGACGAGTACAGCGGTGCGCCGGTAGGGTTCTGGTCGTCGAGCGAAATGCCGTACGTGAGGCGCGCTTTACGCCAAACCTCACCGTTGTACGTGTTCAAATCGGTTTGCGGCACAGTCGGCGCCGATGATGTGAGCGAGTAGGCGCCACTCTCCAGATACTTCTCCATTTTTTCGTAGTACTGCCAAACGGTGTCCGGATGCGTGCCGGGGAAGCTGCGGCGTGCAACGTCACGCGCAATGGCGCGGTAGGTTCGCGCATTGTCCTCGCGCTCCCGAATGTTTCTCACGTACTGAAGCAACAGGTAACCTTCGGTGGCGAGGTAGCCGACGAACCGATCGTTCCCCTGTCTCGCCTGTCCGAGGCCTGGAATGAGCGCCGACGCGAGCGGAGCAGACCACAACGGCAATCGGTTGAGCACGGCCCACGTCGCCCTCGTCGAGTCACCGCCCGGACGTACCAACAGTGTAGCGGCGGCCGCGGCGCCTGCCAGTGTTGGCGTGACGCGGCGTGCGTCACGCAGCTGGGCAGACAGCGGCGACGCACCCGCGAACAGGGCCGCGCACAGAAGGACGCCCGCGTACCGGTACCGCCTCATAGACCGACGCGAATCGAGATGTAGGTCGGCACAACGCCCAGGTCCGTCGAGAAGCGCTCGAAGATCCGGGTAAAATCGACGTGAATTCGCTCCCTCGACAGGCCAATGCCGAACGACGGGCCGCGGCCAGGCGCCGCCTCATCGGATTGCTTCACATAGCCGCCACGAAGCGCCAACGTCGTATTGGCTGAGACGTACGTCGCCTCCACGCCCGCACGGATCTCGGTCTTCGAGAGGTCCGGGGTGGAAAAGAGGCGGCGGGGCGTCATGACCACCTCTCCGGTCGCGCGAACGTGCAGCAGCGGGTCGAATGAGGGTGCTGCGGGTGCGTAGCTCGCACCAAAATGGACGCGCGACGGAGCGGCATCCGACTGCGGTTGGTCATTGAGTTGAAAATCAGGACCAATGTTGCTCAGCTCCGCGCCGAACATGAACGGGCTCGTGGCACTCGGACGGAACTGTATGCCGGCATCGAGATAGGGATTGGTGGACGACACCGATACGATCTTGGGCGGACAGAGGCCAGAACACGGATTGCCGAGGTTGTAGAGACGGAATGCGATACCGGCATTGAGGCGATCGCCAAACGCGGCTGCGAAGGTGCCGGCAATCAGCCGGCTCTCGGTCGAAGTAATTCCGAGCACTTCATCGAACTCATCTCGCGCCTCGGCCGATCCGTAATCGAAGAGGCGCGCGGAAATCCCAAAAACGCCCACCGCGCCGGCCGGCAGGACGATGGACGCGCCAAGCCCGCTCTCCACCGGAAAGAGAACGAAGTGATCGACGGCGAACTCCGGCTTGGTCAGCCGAGCCAGGCCTGCTGGATTCGACCAGATGGACTCGCCGCCGGTCTCTGCGACCGTGGCAAATCCGAGGGCTGTCCCGCGTGCTCCCATAGGAAACAAGAGGTCGAGGGCTCCGCTATTTGCCTGGCCGCCGACGCGCTCCGCCCTCGAGCCAAGGGCAAGACACGCCATGGCAACAAGGCGCATGAGCGCATTCCAGCTCCTTCGCTGTCGACCGATGCATCTCAGATGCATGTGCGGGGCGTCAGAGCGGACTGGCCTGATCGATGAGCATAATCGGAATGTCGTCGCGGACCGGATAGCGCAGCCGGCATGCCGCGCAGTCGAGCGACGGCTCAGCCTCACGGTACACGAGCGGTCCCTTGCACTTGGGACAGACTAGAATGGCGAGGAACTGCGGAGAGAGCGTCATGCCGTTGGGTCGTCGTGGAGCCGGTAGCCGAAGCGACGAATGTGGCTGTCGCTCTTCCGCCAGTTTGGAAGTACCTTCACCCAGAGGTCGAGATAGACAGGCGCGCCGACGAATGCCTCGACTTTCACACGCGCCGCCGTCCCAATGTCGCGGATGCGTTGTCCCGATGCGCCGATGAGAATGCGCTTCTGGCTTTCGCGCTCCACGTAAAGCACCGTCCGAATGTATATGGGCGACCGCGTTTCGCGGAACTCCTCCACCTCGCATGCGAGGCTGTATGGGACCTCCTCGTCGAGTTGCTCGAGTGCAGTTTCGCGCACGAGTTCGGAGACGAAGAAGCGGACGGATGCGGTGCTGATCTCATCTTCCGGGTAAAGAAACGGGCTCTCCGGCAGGCGCGCTCCGAGTTCACGGAAGAGGTCGTCCACTCCCTCCCCCATGAGCGCGGAGATGAAACGCGCGCCCGGCAGCGCCTCGGCCAATTCTTCGCGCTCGACCGGCCTGATGGCGTCGGCCTTGTTCAGGACCGTGACCACCGGTGCCGCTGGTTCTGACTCCAGCTCCGCGGCCACCACCAGCGATGGCGGTGTACGCTCGGTCGCGTCTGCAAGGTAGACGATGATATCCGCGTCCTTGAGGGCGCGTAGCGCGGTGCCACGCATTGCGCGCTGGAGTTCGTACCGCGGGTTGAGGAGTCCAGGGGTATCGAGGATGATCATCTGGACATCGTCTTTCGTCATGATGCCGACGACCCGGTCACGCGTGGACTGGGGCTTGTCGCTGACGATCGCGAGCTTTTCGCCCATGACGCGGTTGAGAAGGGTCGATTTGCCGGCGTTTGGCTTTCCGACGACGGTGATGATTCCAGCTTTCGGCATTACGAAAAGTAGCGGATGAGTGATGTCGCGACACACGCGATTTTAGCGCGCGTTCTTGGGTCTCGAGTCCTCGATTCGGTATGAGCGTCCCGAACGATTCAGTGGGACGCGGCAACGCCGACGATCGGGCAAACGAAAAGGCCCCAGCGCGAGTGCACTGGAGCCTTTTCTACGAGGTGCCGGCGATGGCCTACTCTCCCGCGTCCTCTCGGACGGAGTACCATCGGCGCTGTAGGGCTTAACGACCGTGTTCGGGATGGGAACGGGTGTGGCCCCTACGCTCTAATCGCCAGCGAATATATAAATATCAATTGTTGTGATGCGAATTCGACAATGATTGCAATGGTAGATCGCGGGTTTTTGAATCCTGAAACAATGGGTAATGCTCTGCTTGCAGTTGAACTACTTGGGAGTAGTCAAGCCGCACGGGCGATTAGGACCGCTGCGCTCGGAGTCAATCG
>JAZJZK010000005.1:0-314528 GCA_040389905.1 Gemmatimonadota bacterium
TCCCTCCTGTTCCAGGAGGAATCTAACACCAAACCGTTAAGTAGACAGTATTGGGACTAGGGATGGGGGCGGGGGCTGAGGCTCGGGGCCAACCGCAGGCTGGGGCGCGGGCCAGGGCCAGGGCTGGGGCTTGGGCCTACCTTCAGGCTCGAGCTCGGGCCCGGGCATGGGGCCCGGGTCCGTGTTCTCCACTACCTGCTTCTGGATGCGCCAGAGTCGATATGCCGAGTCCGCAGTTAGCCCCAGCCTCGGGCTCGCGCCCGCGCCACGGGCCTGCTGGCAAGCCCCGGCCCAGGCCCTAGCCCCTGCCCGAGGCCAAGCCCGCGGTTAGCTCGGGTTTGAGCCCCAGCCCGCGGCCAAGCCTGCGGTTAGCTCGGGCTCGAGCTCCTGCCCCCCATCCTCAGTTATCAGCCCGTCAGCCCAGGCCCGAGCCCGCGATCAGCCAGGGCTGGAGTTCGCTCCAGACTGCTGAGTCCTGCAGTTGGAGCGTGAGGAAGTATGTGACGACTTCGTCCCGCGGATACGACGCCACGAGAGCATCCGCCGCAGCGGAAACCTTGTCCTTCTCCTGCACGGGAACCACGACATTCTCCGAATCGATTCTGCCGTTGTCGTTCGGGATGCCGAGGGAGTCGAGAAATGCGCCCATCATGGGGCGGCGGTGGCCGAGGTGCAGGTCAACGATGTAGGAGCTGAGCAGCTGGGCGTCGTCAAGGGGAAGACGAGCCGCTTCGCTGATCAGCTTGGCGCGCGGCCATGTGGCAACGGTTTGCGGACGAAACTTGAGCGCACCGGCGACGGCGTTTCGCGTCGTGGTGCGTACCCATCCGTTTTCGTCATCCGCCATGCAGGCAGCGATGGCGTCGGCCTTCTCGGCCGGGGTGAGGGCCTTCCAAAGGCGGCGGACGGTCGTGGACGTCGGGTCGGCCGCGAGGGCAGCCAAGGGGGGACGGAGGCTCATGCAGTTCAAAGTAAGTGTTCGCTCGCCTCACGGCTCGTCCAGCGAGCGCCAGTTCTACACCTGTCCTGCCGAAATTTCAACCTTTCTCGCGCTGCCGCTGTCCAAGAGCCATCCCCCACCAGGATATGGCAATGCAGCGCCCTCTTCTTCTCCTCACCGCGTTGGTCCTGATATCCACGCGGAGTTCCGCACAGGCGCAGAATACTGCGTCTCTCACCTCCAGCCGAGCGCCGGTCACGAATCGTGTTGCCGGCGCACCCGGGCCCAAGGCCACCGCCACCGCGGCCAACGCCTCCCGGGCCACCGTCGCGCCAGTGCTCGATGGTCGCACTGACGACCCCGCATGGGCAACCGCGCAGGTCATCGACCAATTCCTCGAATACGACCCCAACGAGGGAAAGGAATCGCGCTTCAAGACCGAAGTCCGCGTTACCTACGACGACAAGAGCCTCTATGTGCTCGCCCGCATGTACGACCCCGCGCCGGATAGCATCATCTCGCTCCTGTCTCGACGCGACGTCCGCACGCAGTCCGAGCAGCTCAAGATTCTCATCGACTCGTACAACGACAAGAAGACGGGCTTCCAGTTCATCGTGAATCCGGCCGGTGTGAAGCGCGACTTCTACGTCTCCAACGACGGCAACGAGGACGCCTCATGGGACGCGGTCTGGGACGTCGCGACGAAGATCGACTCCGTCGGCTGGGTCGCGGAATTCCGCATCCCCTTCAGCCAGATCCGCTACGCGCCCGGGAACGAGCACACCTTCGGCCTGTTGGTCGTGCGTGACATCGCTCGCACCGGCGAGCGCATCTCGTGGCCGCTCCTCAAGCGCAACGTTCAGGGCTACGTGTCGAAGGCGGGAACACTCTCGGGCATCGGCGAGCTTCCGTCGCCGCGCCGGCTCGAGATTCTTCCATACACGGTCGCCAAGAATGGGACGCGCGACTACGGCACCGTACGCCCCGGGTTGGGCCGCTACGAGCATCCGAACAACATCACCGTCGGTGCGGATCTCAAGTACGGTCTCTCGTCGAACCTGACGCTCGATGCGACGATCAATCCGGACTTCGGACAGGTCGAGGCCGATCCGGCGCAGCTCAACCTCACCGCGTTCGAGAGCTTCTTCGAGGAGCGCCGTCCCTTCTTCCTCGAAGGAGCCGGCATCTTTTCGTTCAATACGAGTTGCGGTGACATCGACAGCGGTTGCACAGGACTCTTCTACTCGCGTCGCATCGGCCGCAGTCCACAACTCGCCGGGAACTTCGGCGATGCGACGAGCCCGACGTCCACACCCATTGCCGCGGCGTCCAAGGTGACGGGCCGTCTGGCAAATGGAATCTCCGTCGGTCTGCTCGATGCCGTGACGCAAGACGTCGCCGGCGTCTCGATGGTCAACGGTCGCCTCGCCGCGATCGAGCCGCGCACGAACTACAGCGTGCTCCGCCTCCAGCGCGACAACACCGACGGCCAGGGTGACATGGGCCTGATGCTCACCGGCGTCAACCGCTCACTCGACATCACCGCCCAGCCGCTATTGCGGAAGGCGGCGTATACGGGAGGCATCGATCTTCGCCGCCGTTTCTGGAACAACAACTACGAGATCAAGACCTTCGCGGCGTTGAGTCAGGTCAGTGGCTCCGCGGCGTCCATCGCGTCGCTCCAGACGAACACCGTGCACGCGTATCAACGGCCGGACGACGCGATCGCCTACGATCCCACGCGCACATCATTGCGCGGCGACGCCGAGCGCATCTCGTTCAGCAAGTTCGGCGGCGGCGTGACGCGCTTTCAATCGGTGCTCCAGCGCTTCTCGCCGGGCTTCGAGTCGAACGATCTTGGCTATCAGCAGCGCGCGGACGAGCAGTTGTTCCGCAACTGGTTCGCGCTCCAGTTCCAGAAGCCGACGGCGATCTACCAGCGCGCGTTCTTCAACTTCAATGGATCTGGACGTTGGACGACGGACGGGCTGATGCTGAGCAATGGCTGGAACCACAACAACCATATCCAGTGGAAGAACTTCATCTGGACGCACCTCGGCTTCAACCTCAACGACTACAGCACCTCGTACAACGATCGTGCTGCGCGCGGCGGCCCCGCTGTTCGGCAGTCGCCGAGCCAGAGTATGTGGGGTGGCATCGAAAGCGACAGCCGCAAGGCGGTCACCGGCGGCATGTGGGTCAGCGGTGCGAAGGGCGATGAGGGGCGTTCCTTCAGTGGCGACATGAGCCCCTGGATGGAGTTCCGGATGTCGAGCCGCTTTTCGACGAACGTCGGGGTGAGCTACAGCCGTAACGGCGACGACTGGCAGTATTACGGCACGTACGGCGCGGTCGGCACGGATACGACGCACTACACCTTTGCGCGGCTCGACCAGACGACGATGAGCTTCAACACGCGCATCAACTTCACCGCGACGCCGACACTCTCGCTCCAGTTCTACGCTGAGCCGTTTGTCTCGAGCGGGACGTATGCCGATTGGAAGGAGATCAACGACCCGCGCGCGGCGAAATACGCAGACCGCTTCAAGAGCTACAAGGGCACGGTCGGCACCTTCGACGGATTCAACTATCGGCAGTTCAACTCGAATGCGGTGCTGCGGTGGGAATATCGTCCGGGCAGCACGCTGTTCGCCGTGTGGCAGCAGGGGCGCAGCAATTACCTCACACCGGGCGACAACGGGTATAACGGCAATTACGACGTCAGCCGCGACTACAACTCGTCATTCCGTGATCATCCGAACAACACCTTTCTGGTGAAGTGGAGTTACTGGATAAACCCGTGATGGCGCGCTCACGTAGTGCGCGGGCAGTCAAGTGAGCGCCGGCGAACGGGCGGTCCTGTGTTCGCCGACCTTTTTTCCGCATTGGTGTATTACTACCCAACGCTCACCGGAGGCTCCATGTCAAAGTATCTGTTCGCGATCAGCTCAGGTCCGGAGTCCGTGCGGCAGGCGGGAATCGTCGAAAGCAACTCGTTCGAGGACGCGGTGACGCTCCTCGGAAAGAAGATTCCCGTCCAAGCCGGCGACTCGCTCGAGATCGGCGTGACGGGATTTCCACCGGCGCGGTACCACTGTGTCGGTTCCGTGAAGAGCCGTCCGATCTGGGTGCCGGAGGGCCGCCTCGCGGCCTGATGCGGCAGGGCAGCAAAGGAGAAGGGCACACCGGATACAGTCCGGTGTGCCCTTCTTGTTCCGTCAAGTGAGCGTCAGTGCGGGCCGTCCAGCGCGCTGCAAGGCGCGCGGGCTTCTCAGTTGCGCCGTACCTCCAACCTGCCGTTCCCCGTCGTCAGCCGTAGACGGGGCCCGCCGTCACCAATCGTCGCGCGAATACGGTGCGGGTTGAGCCGGCCCTGCACCTTCAGGTCGAAGTCGGATCTGATCTCGCCGTTCCCCGTCGTCGCATCGAGCTCGCCGTTGTAGCCGGACGGCAGGGTGACGCGCACCGTACCGCTACCAGAGCTGAACGACATGTCCTCCTTTGCGGTGAGCCGAGTCATCGACACGTCGATGTCGCCGTTGCCGGTGCGTGCCTCGACGGGACCTTCGGACGTGGAGACGTTCACTCGCCCATTGCCGGTGCCAACGCGGACCGGTCCCTTCGCGCCACGGACGTCGACGTCACCATTGCCCGTTTGCACGCGCACGGTGCCATCGGTGTTCTCCACTCGCACGCGGCCATTGCCGGTCGTGGCTTGCACGTCGCCTCCGACATTCATGACGGACACCTCGCCATTGCCACTCGACACCTTCACCTCGGTGCCGCGAGGCACCAGGATCGTCATGGCGACGGTCACCGTGCGACGCCAGTTGTCGTCATCGTCGTCGCGTGAGTTGCGCCGGTCATCGCACGGATTGTTGTTGCGGAAGGTCGAACAGATCGTGACGTCGCCGTTGCTGCTCGTGGAGACCTCGAACGCAACGTCGCGGATATCGCCACCATTGCGGCCGGTGCGCTTCTCAGCGCGCATTTCAGCCGTCGAGCCGGTCGACGGACGAACGTCGATGGGGCCGTTGTAGTTGCGCACGGTGAACAGCGCGCGCGCGGGTACCGCGCCGCGCCAGGTGTAGACCGAATCGGCGCGCCCAACGAGTGTTTGTGCGACGGCCGGGGCGGGAAGGGCCAGCAGGACCAGCGCGATGACGGACAGATGCGAAGTGCGCATTTCGAAACGTCGGAGTGAGAGACACCGGTACGACAGCGGCTCGCGTGGGAAGGTTTGACTTGGGCCGGAACGATACTAGCACTGACATTTGTGCACCTGTCATCTTTTCCGTCCGAGCCATACCTTTTCGCGTCTGTCCCGCCGGCGCCCCTCTCTTGTCCATGTCATCAGTCAGGACCACTCCTCGCCGCAGTAGCGGACCCTGGGAGCTTTCTTCGTCCGCCCGGTCGACGTCTCGGTTGGCGTTCGTGGCGTGCACGGTGCTGGCGACCGTCTGCGTCCTTCTCGTCGTGACGCTCCAGGCACGGAATGCCGAAGAGGCGCTGGATGAGGCCGCGGGGCACACGTTGCGCGACTACACGGGGTATGCGGGACGCATGCTCGGCGCAGACGTGCTGCGCCGATTTGCCGAACAGCGTGCGACGATTCTCGCTCCAATTGCAGGGAGCTCGCGGAGACGCGTTCCCGCGCCAACACTCGCGGACATCGTCAGACTCGGCGATGCGTATTTCGCCCGCGAGCTGACGGTATCTGATTCAGGCATCGGCTACTTCCGGATCGATACCCGCACCGGTGCGATCGAAGGCACGGGACGAGTCAAGGGCGAACTCGCGACGCTGCTCGCGGACACCTTGCGTGTCGTCTCCTCGCGAGGCCCGCTGGACGCTCCCGATGTGCTCTCGATCCTGAATCGCGACGGCGGATTGAGCGTCGCTTACGCGCGTCTCCTCGATCAAGACGGCAAAGTCGTGGGAATTTACGGATACACCTACACACGGTCGCGCGGGATCGCAGCCATCGCGGACCGCGCCTTCAAGGAAACGCCGTTGCTTCCCATTTCGGTCGCGGGCGCTCGCTGGAACTATGACACGACGGCCGTCGCGCGGGGCGAAGTCGTGAACGATTCGTTTCTCGGGGTGCGCATTTCTGATCGGGCGGGACGCGTCCTGTGGGCCTCGCCGCGCTCTGAGTTCATCGTCTCGTCGTCCTACCGGCAGCGGGTGGTGCTGAGTACCTCGGCTGGTGGCATCATGGTCGAGACGGCGCTACGTCCGTCGAGCGAATCGTTGCTGATTCCGACCATCGTCCGGAACGCACAACGATGGTCGATGCGTGCCCTGATCGGGTTGACCATCCTGCTGGCCGCGGTCTCGTTGCTTGCCCTGCGCGGCGAGCGCGCCGGCGCGCGAGCCCGGCGCACCGAGGCGATGCAACAACTCGCACTCGGCTTGCGACACGAGATCAACAACGCACTAGCGAGCGTGATGCTCAACGCGGAACTGCTGGCGGAAGAGGAATCACTCGACGAATCGCAGCGAGAGCGGATGGTCGCGATCATCGAACAACTCGATCGCATGCGCGGTGTCCTTCGGCGCCTGGAGAAGACCGACCGGTTCGACGTGGTCGTGCCGTATCTGAACGAAGGATACATGGTCGATCTATCGACCTAGCACGGGCCCGGGCTGATCAAGCTGATAACTGAGGATGGGGGCGGGGGGCTCGTGCACGGGCCAACCGCGGGCTGGGGCGCGGGCTGGGGCGAGGGCCGGGGCAGGGGCTTGCCTGCAGGCTCGGGCCGGGGCTTGGGTCAGGGCTGGATGGCTGACATCTGAGGCTTGGGTCCGGGCCCAGCCCCTACCCCCAGCCCCCAGCCCCCCAGCCCCCAGCCCGCAACTCGGCCCGAGCCCGGGCCCTAGCCCCCAGCCCCGTCCCTCATCCCTTGTTATCAGCCGGTCAGTCTGTCAGCTGGGCTGCTCCAGGCCATCGTGGTGCCGGCTCAGCGTATGGCGTGCCGCCCAAGAAAGTATGCCCCAGCGAGACAGAGCGCCGCGACATAGCCAGCCGGCAGGAACACGCCTTCCTGCCGACGAACCGCGATGACGGCGACGTACCCCAATACGAGCCCGGCGACCAGCAAGGCGAGGCCGGCGATGCCGGCCACCATCCGCACGAACATCCGGTCAGGGAGGAATGATGAGCGTGACCTCGTCGCCCGGAGAGACGCTGACCTCCTGGGACACGGACTGCCGGTTTCCACCGATCGGGTCGGCCTGGAAGCGCAGCGACGTTGAACCAAAAATGAGGTTCGCCGGAATCAGCAGCCGCGTGGTCGAATTCCCGTTGGCCTGGCCGAGCCGGAGGCGCTGCGAGCTTCGATAGACGTAGACCGTCATGTCCAGGTAGGCGCGATTCTCTACCTTGAGATGAGTGGGGGCAACGGGTTCCGGAGCCTCGTCCTCCTTGCTATTACCTCTACAGGCCGCAGCCAGGGCGGTCGCACACAGCAAGGCCGACATCGTCACGAGGCGCCTCATGCGCCAGCCGCTTCGCGGCATTCCTCGACCGTCACGTACTCTCCGCATGTCTCCTCCCGCTGTAGTCGCCGGTACAAAGCCCAAGACCTATGACGAAGCCTACTTCACCAAATGGTACCACCATCCCCGCACACGAGTTCATTCCCCGGAGTCCGTTCGCCGGAAGGTGCGCATGGTCCTCGGCGTGGCCGAGTATTTTCTGAGACGCAAAGTACGCTCGGTTCTGGATATTGGTGCGGGGGAGGGAGAGTGGAGGGTTCAGCTTCGGAAGCTTCGCCCCGATACTCGCTATGTTGGAATTGACCCGTCGGAGTACGCGGTCCGGCGGTACGGGAAGCGAAGAAACATCCGTTTGGGTAGCTTCGAGGATCTCTCGTCGCTGCAGATCCAGGGACGCTTCGACCTGGTCGTGTGTGCCGATGTGCTGCAGTACGTGTCGGATGAGAATCTGGAACGTGGCGTCCATCACATCGTTACACTACTTAACGGTATCACATTTCTGGAGTCGTATACTTCGGCCGATGAAATGGAAGGCGATCTGGCGGGCTGGCACCACCGGAGCAAGCGGCGATACTTGGCGATATATCGTAGAGCTGGTCTTGTGCCGTGCGGATTGAACTGTTATTTGCCAAAGGGTTTGGCAGAGCGTGCAGTCGAGCTTGAACTGGCGTGAACCGCGGTGGAGCGACGTTTCACCGTCGGTGATGTCGAACTTGGTAGAACCCCGTCACACAGTAGTTTGACCATGAACTATTTGCGCAATCGGTACTTCTTCTTTCTGGACGTCGTCTTTCTCGGCGCCTCGCCATTTCTGCTGTTCGCCCTTCGTTTCGAGGGCTTCCGGTGGCCGCCCGGGTACCTCGACGCGTGCCTCGAGTTTACGGTCCTCGGCGTCACCATTCAGATGGTGGTGTATCTGGCCTTCGGCCTCTACCGCCGTTTCTGGCGTTTCGCCAGCACCTCGGAGCTGAAGCTGATTTTCACCGCCGGGCTCGTCGCCGGCGTGTGCAACATGATCATGGGGCGATTCCTCGTCGGTCTGATCGCCGACCCGTGGCCGTCGGTCCCGATGTCAGTCCTGTTTTCGTATGCCTTGCTGAGCGTTGCCATCATCGCGGCGCCCAGGCTGTATGTGCGGGTTCGTGAGCTCACCAGCCGTCAGCGCCCGCGTTCCGTGGCCGACAAGCGCGCCCTGATCGTTGGAGCCGGCGCGGCGGGACATATGATTGCCCGCGAGCTGCGGCTGCATCCAACCCTCGAGCTCTCACCGGTCGGATTCGTCGACGACGACCGCGATATCCACGGACTGCGACTCGAGAACCTCCCGGTGTACGGCAGCCTGGAAGAGATTCCAAAGCTGGTCGAGGCGCACCGCATCGATGAGATCATCATCGCCATTCCGGGTTCGACTGGATCGCTGATCCGTCGCATCGTTGGTCTCGCGCTCAAGGCAGGCATCAAGGCGCGCACGATCCCGGGGCTGGGAGAAATCATCTCCGGCAAGGTGGACATTGCCGAGCTCCGTACCATCGAGATCCACGACCTGCTGCGCCGCGAGCCCATCACGACCAATCTCGAGAAGGTCATGACGCTGGCGAAGGGCGCCACCGTGCTGGTGACCGGTGCGGGTGGCTCGATCGGAAGTGAGCTGTGCCGGCAACTTGCAGACCTCGAGCCGGCGAAGATCGTTCTGGTCGGTCGCGGCGAAAACTCGATCTTCGACATCCATAACGAGCTCCGCGCGAAGCATCCGAACCTGACGCTCGTTCCCGTCATCGCCGACGTTCGCGACCGGGTGCGGATCCGGCGGGTGATCGAGCGGTACCGTCCACACTCCATCTTCCACGCCGCGGCGCACAAGCACGTGCCGCTCATGGAGGAGAACCCCTGCGAGGCCGTCACGAACAACGTGATGGGGACGAAGAACATCGTCGAAGCGGCGGTCGACTACGATGTCGACTATTTCGTCCTGATCTCGACGGACAAGGCCGTGCGACCGACGAACGTGATGGGCGCCACGAAGCGTGTCGCGGAACACATCATGAAGCTCAAGTCGGCGAAGGCGAAAGGTACGTACGTCGCCGTCCGCTTCGGCAATGTGCTCGGCAGCCGCGGTAGCGTGGTGCCGACCTTCGTGAAGCAGATCAAGGCAGGCGGACCGGTGACGATCACACACCCGGAAATGCGCCGCTTCTTCATGACCATCTCGGAAGCCGTTCAGTTGACCCTTCAGGCCGGGGCCATCGGCGAGAACGGCGATCTGTTCATGCTCGACATGGGCGAGCAGGTCAAGGTGGTGGACCTTGCCGCGGACCTGATCCGGTTGTCGGGCCTCGAAGTCGGCACCGATATCGAAATCAAGTTCATCGGGACGCGTCCAGGCGAGAAGCTGTACGAGGAAATGTTCTGGGGCGACGAGGTGGCCGAGCCCACGGAACACCCGAAGGTGCTGCGCGCCAGACGCACGGCGTTCGACCCCAGGATCGTGCCGCTGATTGGGGAGCTCATCGAAGCAGGCGTGGAGAACCAAACTGATTCCGACGTTCGCGACCTGCTCCGGCAGATCGTGCCGGACTTCGTGCCGGACGCGCCAGACCGCTCGCTGACGCCGACGGAAGCAATGGTGACCACTCCCGTCACGCGCATCTCGGCGGACACGCCGGTCGTCGGCGGGAATGGAAGTGGGAACGGAAATAATCTTTCCGTTGGACGTCAGAAGGCGGGCCGCAATTCCAAGCCGTCAGCCGCGCCGAGCCTTTGATGACTCGGCGCGGGCTGGCGAGCGTCAGTGCGTGAGCATCCAGTCAAGTACGCTCTTCGTGATGCCCTGAATGGCGGCATTCTGCGGCCCTGAATAATCCGAGAGCCAGCGTCCCCATTCATTGAAGCCGGATGCGAACACCCCTGCGCCGCTCTTCGCCCGGAAGAACGTGGTGTGGAAGGTCATGCTCGTTCCCTCGCTCCGCGGGTTGTACGGAAGCGAGATACGCAGCAGCACCTGCATGTCCGCGGGGGTGCGCCCGTTCTGGAACAGGTTGTCTCCTTCGAGCGATGCCTCTCCGCTCAGGACCGGCGTGATGAGCATCCCCGGGATAGTGTCCCCGATCGCCACTCCCCCTGCCTTGAGAAAAGCCGTCGCCTCTGGTCCCGAGACACTGTCCGCGGCGAATCGTGGCCATTGCGCGAACAGTGCCGTGCGCGAGAACTGCACGCCGTACAGGGCGTTTTCCGGACGATTGAGCGGTGGCTCCCGGAAGATCGCCGAGACGTCGGTCCCGTTAGCTTCCGGATCGACGTCGGAGTTGTAGCTCGAGATCAGGTGCCCCGCGCGCGCCGTGCCGGGCCCCAGGTGAATCGCGCGGTAGCCATTGTTGGCCGAGAAGAACATGAGGTGCGTTCCTCGGTCGCGTGCGGCTTCCACGGATGCGCGCATCTGATTGGTCCAGTACTCGTCGTGACCCACGAACAGCAGCGCGCGCGTGGGCCTGAGCTGCGTGGTCGCGAGGTCGAGGTCGGACACATAATGGACGTTGTACCCCATCCGCTCCATCCACTGAGCCACCGAGAGCTCATGGCTGTGCGAGTGCGCGAGCACGAAGGACGCTCCCGCGGAGGTGGTGTACGGCCGCTCGAACGAAACCTTATGACCCCGCACGCCGGCGGTGTAGGTGTACAGGCTACGCTCGTTGAAATCATTGTAGGCCTGCCAGGTGAATTGCGGAATGACGGCGATGAAAGGCGCCGGCGATGGATCCGAGACCATGAAGGGGTAATACGCAATGCTGGTGGTCTTGTCCTCCACACGGAGCAGATAGAGTCCGCTGAGCCATGACGCCGCCACGGGAATACGCGCCGTGATGCTCCATGGGCAGACGACCGGTTCGGTGGTCGTGCACGCGGGTTGAGGTCCGGCGGGGATCGCGTCGAGCTTCGTGATGATTCGCGCACCCGCGCCGCCGTACCAGCCGATGCGATACACGGTCACGGAGACGGGACCCTTCGTGGCGTGAATGTGAACGTCGACCGTGTCACCGAGGTGGGGCGCGTACGGGGACGCCCACATCATCAGGTCCTTGGGGCTCGCCCAGCGCGTCGAGTAATAGTCCGCATTCCCGGGCTGGCGGTTTTCCATCTGGATGCTCGTATCAGCGGCGACGGCCACGGGGGTCGTCGGCACTTGCGGATCAGGAACCTGAAAAGGCGAGACATCGGCGCTACAGGCCAGCGGCAAGAGTACTCCGAGCGCGAACAGGCGAGTGGCGGGCGTGCGGGATCGGCGGCGATCCAGCATAAAACCTCAAAAAAGATGAAGGGGTAGGATTTGCAGGAGGGAACAGATGGGGAAAACCCGCAAGAGCATGACGACGACCAAAGACGATCACTTGCAGACTCCGCAACCGCAGAGTGCGCTGACGTGCGCAGTGCGAGCCTTGCCAAGCCCTTTCTCCCTGTATTCTTTCCGGAGATGCGGCAAGACGTCAAGTTCCGAGCGGGGACGGCGCCGTACTAATGTTATCTTTCGACAGGTGTTGACAGCAACATCCGTCGCAGCTCCCAAACATCAATACAGCAGCACATCATGAACATCCGCAAGGGATTGTTGTGCGCGGCCTTCACCGCGCTCATTGGCACACCATCGATGGCCGGCGCACAGGTGACACCGCCATCGCCGGCCACGGCGCAGAAGCTCGCGCAGGAGCGGCCAGAAGTCATGGCGCAACTCGTGTCGAAGCTCCAGTCCAGCGGGCTGACGAACGAACAGATCCGGTCTCGTCTCAAGGCCCAGGGATACGCGGAAACCCTGCTCGACGTCTACCTGCCCGGTGGCAACCGAAACGCGCCGCCGCCGTCCGCCGCCGAGGCCCAGAAAGCCCTTCAGTCGCTTGGCCTCAATGAAACGTCCACGGTCACGACACCCACCGCGCCCGAAATCGCCACGGTGACTTCGGTTCCTGCGGCAGAAGCGGGTCTGACCGCCGGTGTGCCGATTCAGCAGGGCGGGCTGGGTGTGTTTGGTGTTGAAATCTTCCGTCGCACGACGACGCAGTTCGACCCCGTCCTTGCCGGTCCCGTCGATGCGAACTACCGCGTTGGACCGCGCGATGTTCTCCAGCTCACGCTGACGGGTGGTATCGAAGCCACCTACCAGATGGAGGTGTCGCGCGAAGGATCGGTCAACATTCCCAAGGTCGGCGAAGTTGCCGTTACCAACCTCAATCTCGACCAGGTGCGCGATCTCCTGTACATCCGGCTTGGCCGGGTGTACTCGGGCGTGCGCCGCTCTTCCGATGCAACGACCTTCTTCACCCTTACGGTCTCCAAGCTACGCGCGAACCAGGTGTTCGTGCTCGGTGATGTCACCGTCCCCGGCTCCTTCACCATCTCGAGTGTGGGAACCGCACTGACCGCGCTGTACGCCGCCGGTGGGCCGACGATCAACGGGTCGATGCGTCTCATCGAGGTCCGCCGTGCCGGCAAGGTCGTGAGCACGCTCGATCTCTACGACTACCTCCTCAGGGGAGACGCGACGAAGGACATCCGGCTGGAGAACAACGATATCGTTTTCGTTCCCTCCAATCCGAAACATGCGGCGATCACCGGCGAGATCATGCGCCCGGCGATCTACGAGTTGAAGGATGGTGAGACACTTGCCGAGCTGGTGGCCTACGCAGGTGGATTCAAGTCGACGGCAGCGCGCCGCCGCCTCGAAATCACGCGTATTCTTCCGCCGGAGCAGCGTCCGAACGGCGGTCGCGACCGCGTCGTCCTGGACGTGGAGGGACCCGAGCTGAACCTCGGATCCGCGCCCCGGACCCCGCTGCTCACCGGTGATCAGGTCGTCGTCTTCGGCGTTACGTCGCCCGTTCGCGACCAGATCACGATCGGCGGCGGCGTCTGGGCTCCCGGCAACCTGGGGTTCCGTCCCGGCATGACGCTCTCCGAGGCGATCCGGAAGGCAGGTGGCGTCAAGGGCGACGCCTATCTCGGTGAAATCCACATTACGCGGCAACTTCCTGACCAGCGGACCGAGGTCGTCCGGTCACGCCTGTCCGATACCCTCGGTACGGTCGATCCTGATGTCGTTCTCAAGGACGGAGACGAGGTTCGTATTTTTTCGGTCACGGAGTTCCGCACGACGCGAACGATCAGTCTCACTGGAGCAGTGAGGCGCCCGGTTGGGCCGATCGCGTACCAGAACGGCATCACGTTACGTGACCTTCTGGTGCTTGCGGGCGGCGTACGGGGTGATGCGTATCTTGGCGAAATCCAGATTACACGGGTGCTCCCCGACCAACGCACCGAGATTGTTCGGTCGCGCCTGTCCGATACGCTTGGTACCGTCAATCCCAATGTCGTTCTCAAGGAAGGAGACCAGGTCCATGTCTTCTCGGTCGAGGAATTTCGTACGACGCGGACCGTCACGCTTGCCGGAAAGGTCAGGCGCGCCGTTACCGGACCGTATCAGGTCGGGACTACCTTCCGCGATCTGATGCAGTTGGCGGGCGGGGTGGAGGACGGTTCCGATCCGATGGACACCGTCGAGGTCACTCGGCTCCAGCCGGATCTCACGAACAGGAGCTTCCGGATCGCGCTCCGCGATGCATCGGGGGCGTACAATTCGTTCGCGGTGCAGCCGGGAGATGTGTTCACCGTTCATGCACGATCGGAATTCCGGACCGAGCGAACCGTCACCGTGGGCGGCGCAGTGAAGGCGGGTTCCGTGACAATACCGTTCGCGGAGGGTCTGACGCTGCGGCAGGCGATCATTGCCGCGGGTGGGCTGACGGAAAGCGCCTATCTCGTCGAAGTGGAAATCTCGCGGCGGCCACCGAGCCACGAAGGCGGCACGCTGGCGAAGGTGTTCCGCGTACCGTTGGATTCGACCTACATTCTCGAGCGCGGCCCCGACGGCAAGTATCTCGGTCCGCCGGGGATCGCGACGCCAGCGAGCGGTGCACCAGAGGTCACCCTCCAGCCGTATGACCACGTCAGTGTGCTCACCCAGCCGGAGTGGTACGTGGGCGGCACGGTAACGATCATGGGCGAAGTCAAGTTCCCGAGCACGTATTCGATAAAGAACCGGAACGAGCGCATCTCCGATCTCATCGCGCATGCGGGAGGTCTCACCGAGCGCGCGTTCACGGACGGAGCTATCTTCCGCCGCGAGAGTGCAGCCATGGATGCCTCCGATCGGCAACGACTGCTTCAGGGCGTAATGCTCGACCGCTCGTATTCACTGGCAATCGAGCGGATCAACGCTGCCGCGCGCATGGCAAGTACGCCGGCGGCGGCCGCTGTTGGTGCCACAGGCGCTGTGACAGCCGCGGTGTCCGCGGAAGAGACCGCACTTCAGGGCGCGCTGAACTTCGGGGAGGGTCAGAACCGCGTCGCGATCGATCTGTCCGAAGCTCTGCGTCATCAGAATCACAGTGATAACCTGCTCCTCAAAGCAGGGGATATTCTCATCATCCCAATGGCCAACCCCACCGTCACCGTCCGCGGATTCGTCAACGCTCCCGTGACCCTTCCGTACCGCCCCGGTGCGTCGATCGACGACTACATTGCCGGCGCGGGCGGGCTCACGCAGAACGCCGATCCGCACGGCGCCTTCGTTCAGCAGCCGAATGGTCGCGTGGAGACGTACCGGCACCACCGATTGCTCCCCGACGAGGTGCCGACGCCCGGGCCGGGTTCGGTCATCATCGTTCCGCCGCGCGAGGTCAAGATCGAGGGTGGCATCGCATGGGGGACGATCTTCCAGGGGTTGGGGACATTTGCGACGGCTCTCGCGGCGATCATTTCGCTGAGCCGATAGTCCACATCCACGAGAGGAAGGGAACGGCCGCGCGCGTCAATTCGCTCGGCCGTTGTCACGTCCGCAATTGGATACCGCGCGAGCGCGGCCAGCCGTTCCACAAAATTTACTTTGTGTGCGCATTGATGTGCTTGGCGAGACGGCGCGACGACCTTATGTTGCAGCATCAGCGTGGGCCAATCTCCAAACTGGGCCGCATGCTGGACTCTGGGGCACTGTACCAGGCGAGGCACGACGAAGGCCTCTCTCGCTCCGCTGGCCTACGAATCTCCAGAGGTTGTTTCTGCGTGGCGGTTGATTTTCCCTCCGATGTGCCGGCCTGCCGCGGCCGTGTTCAGAATGCACCAATTGTCCTAGCTCTTCCCGCTTGCGCGAGCCGTCCGCTCGCGCCGCAGGCTTGCTCTCATTCGAGAGGACATTCATCGTGACCGCGATCTCCGAAGCGACGGCGCAGGCCGGGCGTCAGGCTAGCCGGATGGTGCTAGTCGGCGGTTTGCTCGCGCTCCTCGCACTCGCGCTGATCAGTAACGAGAACACAGCGATTGTCGCGTACCCGGTCGCCGCGGTGATCGTGACCATGATCCTGTTCTCACTCGCGCTTATTCGTCTCAACGGAGATCTGCCCTACTTCGAGACGGGGTTCTTCTTCACCGTTCTCGTTACGATCTATTCGATTTACGGTCCAATCGCGGGAATCATCGGCGATCTGCGTTATACGCCACTGAATGATCTGCGTCTGTGGCTCATGAAGCCAACGGGCGAGGAGATCGCCCGGATAGCGTGGCTGCATGCCGCGTTGCTCGCGTCGTTCGCGACCGCGTATGTGCTTGTACGACGGCGGGTTCCGAGGATCGAGCAGGGAATCGAGCGACCCGATGCGTCCACGCTGATTATCCTCATCGCGCTGTACATCGCCATCAAGATCTTCTTTCTCTTCCTGGTCGCCTTTTTCGGTCTCCGCTTCGAGACGTACGCGGATGAATTCCGCGTCGTGCGTTCGCTGCCGCTCATCTTCATGCAGCTGAACAACCATCTGGGTGGAATGCTGAATTCTGTCCAGTTGCTGATCCTCCTGTCGCTCTTCGCCAACTATGAGAAGTACAAGCGCGTCATCTTCGTCTGGTTGGGAACGTCCACAGTGCTTGCGGTGGCGCACTTCGGTTCGCGCACGGAGCTGTTTCTCCTGCTGCTGTCCGCCGTTATCGCGTACCACAGGTTGGTGAAACCGTTGAGCGGCCGCATTGTGGTTGCAATCGGCATCGCAATGCTGTCCGCCTTTCTGATCCTTGGCGTGATCAGATTGCTCCAGAGCGCCACCGTCGACGAGGCGTCGACCACATCGGAGTTCGATGCGTTGTTCACCACCGCGGTGGATCTGGCGCGACGGAACGACTATCACACGAACTTGCCCCCGCCCCCGACGCGCCTGTACAACGACGTCCTCGCGCTCATACCACAGCAGCTGATTCCAATCCAGAAGGGCGACATGGCCGTGTGGTATCTCAAGTCATATCACGAGGACGTGTACGAGGAGGGCGGAGGGTACGCATTCGGCATTGTTGCCGAAGCCGTTGTGGGATACGGACTGATCGAGCTCGTGATACGCGGCATGCTCCTTGGCGCAATGATGGCAGCGTTTCACCGCTGGTACGCTCGTACGCGGCACACCGTGTGGACGCTCGGCCTGTATACGTGGGTTACCGCGATCTCATACCTGTCGTACCGGAACACCACGTTTACGCCGATCGTGATCCTGTTCTTCCGTTTCCTTCCGCTCTATCTCATCGTTCGTTTCTTCGCTCCGCTTCTTCGGTCCTCGCTGTATCGGAAGCGGCTGCCGCAAGCGCCGGCTACTACCGCGACCGCATGAAGGTTCCGCGCCGGCGCATTCTGCACGTCATACCAACGCTTGGTGAAGCGGGCGCGGAACGTCAGCTCTCGTACCTGGCCGCCGCCCTCGGGCGGCGGGATTGGGAGGTGCACGTCGCGGTGCGGATCATGGGTCCGAACGCGCAGCGTCTGGCCGATGCGGGAATCGCCGTTCACGTCATTCCCGCGATATCGAACTACGATCCGATCAGTATCGTCCACCTGCACATGGTGATTCGAGAGGTCCAGCCCGCGCTCATCCAGACATGGATCATGCAGAGCGACCTCCTTGGCGGGGGTGTGGCTCAGCTGTGCGGAATACCGTGGATCCTGAGTGAGCGCAGTTCGGGTGAGGCCTACGGGCAAGCGGGCAAGCACCGTGCGCGTGCCCGGCTTGCGCGCCGCGCCCGTGCGATCGTTTCCAACTCGCACAGTGGCAACTCCTATTGGGCGGGTATGGTGGGCGACGCCGTTCCGCGGTATGTGATTCCCAACGCCCTCCCGCTCGAAGAAATCGCGTCGGCGCCATTGCTGGAGCCTGCTGACTGGCGTCCGCCGGGCCGGCCGCTGATTGCCAGTGTGGGTCGCCTGATGCGCGTCCCCAAGAACACCCACGGATTCGTGCTCGGACTGCGCGCGGTGATTCCTCGCACTGATGCTCGCGCGATCATCTGCGGCGAAGGGCCGGCGCGTGGCGAGATCGAGTCGCTCATCGACCTCTTCGGTATGCAGGCAAACGTGCGCCTCGCTGGTACCGCATTGAAGGTATGGAGCGTCCTCAAGACGGCGGACGTGCTGGTCGCTGCGAGCTTTTACGAGGGGAATCCGAACGCGGTACTGGAGGCGATGGCGAGCGGATGCCCACTCGTCGTGAGTGACATTCCCGCGCATCGGGAGCTACTGGACGAGACGACGGCGCTCTTCGTCGATCCCACGTCCCCCACGTCGATCGGGGAGGGTGTGCTGGCGGTGCTTCGCGATCCGGATGCCGCGAGGTGCCGGAGCATCAAGGCGCGCGGGCGCGTGGCGGAGCTGACGATCGAGCAGATGGCATCGCAATACGAAGGGGTCTACGAGGACGTCCTGGCCGGGTCGTCGCGCGAACATTCGAGGAATTGAGCAATGTGCGGGATCTGGGGAATAGCGGGTGCGGCATGCGGTATACGCGCGCGTGCGGAGCTCGTGGACCGGTCGCGCGACACGCTCACGCATCGCGGTCCGGATGACGCGGGCTCGTGGATTTCGACGCGCGGAGAGGCGGCGCTTGCAATGCGGCGGCTGGCCATTGTGGACCTCTCGCCGGCGGGCCATCAACCGATGTGTACGACGGTGGCGGACGCGGAGGTCTCGCTGATCTTCAACGGCGAGATCTACAATCACGTGGACATTCGCCGGGAGCTGGCCGGCAAGGGCTACCGCTTCAAGGGCCACAGTGACACGGAAGTCATCCTGTCCGCCTACCTCGAGTGGGGGGTCGATTGCATCTCCCGATTCGTGGGCATGTTCGCGATCGCGATCTATGACGAACGGACGGAGCAGCTGATCCTCGTTCGCGACCGCGCGGGTGAGAAGCCCATGTTCTACCACCGAGCGCCGGGCCGGATCACCTTCGGATCGGAGCTCAAGTCGATTCTCGAGGATGACCGTGTGCCGCGCCGGATGAACCGCCACGCGCTGAATTCGTACCTCGCCTATGGCTACGTACCGAGCAACGGCTGCATTCTCGATGGCTTTCGGAAATTACCGCAGGCGCACGTTCTGGTGTACGACGTGCGCACGGATACGGTGCGAATGTGGCCCTACTGGCAGATTCCGCTCTGTCCGCCGAGCCGGGTGAGCGCCGAGGAGTTGAGCGAAGAGCTGGAGCATCTGTTGAGCCGATCGGTTTCCGCGCAGCTCGAAGCCGATGTTCCAGTTGGTGTGATGCTCAGTGGCGGGATCGATTCGAGCCTGGTCGCGGCGCTCGCGGTACGGGCATCGAACGATGTGCACACCTTCACCGTGTCGATGTCGAGCAACGACAGTTTCGACGAAGGTCCGCACGCGCGCCGTGTCGCAAATTTCCTTGGAACCAAGCATACGGACATCGTGGCGGAACCGGCGACGGTCGACCTGTTGCCCATGCTGGCGCGACAATTCGATGAGCCCATCGCCGACTCCTCGATGGTCCCGACGTATCTGCTCTCCGTACTGATTCGCCAGCACGCCAAGGTCGCACTGGGCGGGGATGGTGGCGATGAGCTGTTCGGAGGCTACGCGCATCATCGCTGGATCATGCAACATGAGCGCATCCGTCACTACACGCGCAACACGCAAGAGGGGCTCGCGCGAGGCGTGTCGCACATGCTTCCACCGGGTGCGCGAGGCCGCAACTACCTTGCGGCACTCGGAGAGGATCGTGCACGTTCGATTGCGAGGGCGACGCAGTACTTCGATGCGGGGTGGCGCGCGCGTCTGGCGCCAGCGCTGGCCGGGCTGACGCCGGACGTCCTGTGGTCACCGGAAACGTACAAGGCTCAGTTGAGCTACACCGCATCGACACCACTACAGCAGGTCACATCGGTGGATTTTCACATGTACCTGCCCGCCGACATCCTGGTCAAGGTGGATCGGTCGAGCATGCTCACGTCGCTCGAGGTACGTGCGCCCTGGCTGGATCACCGCATCGTCGAATTCGCGTTCGGCAAGGTGCCCGATCACCTCAGGACGGCGGGGAAGGTCGGAAAGATCCTGCCCAAGATGATCGTGCGCCGCCTACTTCCGGATCAAGTCAAAATCCAGCGCAAACAGGGGTTCTCCATTCCACTCCATGCCTGGTTCAAGGGAGAATGGGGCAAGTTCATGGAGGGGATCCTCACCGAAGCGCCCGCGGAGCTCTTCAATCCAGGTGTGGTACGCTCGCTCATTCGCCTTCAGCGAATGGGTTTCAGCAATACGAGCCGCGTCTTTGCGCTTGTGATGCTCGAACTCTGGAGACGGGAGTACACGGTGGACCTTCCGGGCGAATGAAGGCACCCGTCAACCCGAGGGTACAGCACCGATGCGGATCGCGGTCGTAAATCTGACCGCGGGTGGTCTCAGCGGGGGATATCGCAAATACCTCGGAGAGCTGATTCCATTGCTGCGCATGCATCCCGACGTGGAGCGCGTGGATGTTTTCGTTCCCGCTGCCGCCATGAAACCGGAGGTGATGGAAGCGGCCGGCTATCGCTCCTGGCCGCCGGACGACGCGCGCCGAGGATTCCCGTCGCTCCGAACGCAGATCGCTGCAGCGGCGCCGGATGTCGTTTTCATCCCGACGTCGCGCTGGTTGGACTTTGGCGGGATACCGACCGTTGTGATGATCAGGAACATGGAACCGCTGGAACGACCGTTCGCGGGGAACACACTCGCAGAGGCAGCGCGCAATATCTATCGCGCACATGCCGCTCGCCGCGCGAGCCTCAGGGCGGACAGGACAATTGCCGTGTCGCAGCACGTTCATGACTTCATCCTGGAGCGCTGGAGTCTTCGGCCGGAACGAGTGGGTATGGTCTACCACGGGATCGAGAGCGAGGGAATGGAGGCAACGCGGTGCCCTCCCCGACTGGCGCAGAGCGACATGAGCCGGCTGCTCTTCACAGCAGGATCTCTTCGTCCGGCGCGCGGACTGGAAGACGTCATTGCGGCGCTGGCTACGCTGCGAGGTGACGGGTACGATTTTCAGTTGGCCATTGCCGGCGCAGCAGACCCGACGAGCCGCCAATATCCGCCCAGGATGGAAGCCTTGGCGCGCCAGCTCGGCGTCGACAAGGCGATCGTATGGCTCGATCGCATATCCGTTGCGGAAATGGCATGGTGTTTCGATCACAGCCGAGCGTTCGTCATGACGAGCCGATGTGAAGCTTGCCCCAATACGGCTCTCGAAGCCATGGCTCGAGGTGCGCTCTGCGTGTCGACCGACAAGGCACCGATGCCGGAGTTTTTCGCCGACGCGGCGCTCTACTATCCAGCGGAGGACGCTGCTGGCCTTGCCGGCCGCCTCCGTACAGTCAGTACGATGGAGACGCGAGAGGCGCTCGCGCTCCGCGAGGCGGCCCGGACGCGTGCCGCTGCGTTCAGCTGGTTGACGACGGCAGAACGTACCGTCGCTGAACTGGCTGCGGCGATACGTTCCCGTTCCGCTACCTGAGCTCCTTTTTCGGCCGTCGGCGGAAGAACCCGACGATACGGTCCCTGAGGCCGAGGCTCAAAAGCTTGAACTCGTGATAGTCTGCTGCGCCGGACTGGTCGCGGTCGCGTGCATAGTCGCGGAAAAGCACGAACAACGCACCGAGAATTGCTGTCATGACGAACACGAGCGCCGTTCGAAGAACGGTGCCGCGGCCGAGTGGTTTGACGGGCAGCTCTGGCCGTTCGAGTATCGTGATGACCGGAGTGGTCCGTACGGCGTCAATGGCCGCCTGATCCAGCCTGTTCACCAAGGTGCTGTAGCGCAGGCTGTGCAGTGACAGCTCGCGGATGATGCGGTCGTGCTCCGCCATGAGCCGAGGGTCGCCCGCATATTCCCGGTTCCGCAGGCTGAACGCCTGGAGTTGGTCCTCGGATGCGCGGAGATCGACTCGCGCATCCGCGACCTGCGTCTGAATGAACTCCCGCTCGGAACGTGCCTTGGTCTGGCGAATGCGGAGGTTGAAGTCGTTGACGTCCGCAAGGAGCTTCTCGGCCATGGCCTTCGCAAGCGGCGCCCAGCGGGCGCGCACCGAGACCTTGACGATGCCGGTGCGAATGTCGGCTTCAGGGACAACCGTCTTCCCAAGCTCCTTGAGCATATCCTCGCGCCGCAACGACGGATTCTTCCCCTTGATCTCGTTGAGATCCATGAGGTTTCCGTGCAGGCTGTCCTTTCCATCGCGGAACCGGTACTCAGCGAGCGCCAGCTGTGACAGGATCGCACGCGACTTCAGCAGGGAAACGTAGAATGCAGGGGAGTTCTGCTTATCCTCGCCGCCGATGTCCACGCCGAAGTCTTCCGCGATGCTGGCGCCGGGATCCTTCTGGGCGGCCTGCGGCATGAACGACGCCGTCGACTCCCAATTACGGTGTGCGAAAAGGAAGGTCAAGAGGCCCGCGACAAGCGCCAGCACGAGGGGGATCGTGAAGACGTGACGGGTATTCGCCAGGAGGAAGTTGATGACCAAGAGGGGCGATGCCTCCCTCTCGACTTCCGGCGCCGACTGAACGGGACTCGACTGGGGATGCGACGGAACCACGCCGGGTGCTTGTCCGGTGGGAATACTTGTCACTGCGATCTCTCGGGGAGTAGGAACGGCGTTCGGAAGCGATCCAGAAATGTCACTAGCGCGTCGGCAGAGTCAACTGCGGCTGCCGCCGGATGTCGTTGGGACGCCGACGGCGTCGTAAGCGTGACGGTATGACGCGACCGCCGCCGACACGGACAGCTCCTCGGCGTATGCGCGACCTGCTTCGCTGCGCTGGCGCGCGCGTGCGGGATCCGAAAGCACCTCGACCAACGCGGACGCGAGGTCGCCAGCGGACGCGGCGTCGGCGAATAACGCCGCGCCGTGCGCCAGGCGGCGATGGATGGCAATGTCGGAGAGCACGAGAGGACAGCGGCATGCCATCGCCTCGCTCACGACGTTTGGATGTCCTTCGAAGAGGCTTGGTGAGAGCATCACGGTTGCCGTCTTGAGCACCGACCACAGATCCTCGAGATAGCCGCGAACGCGAATGCGGTCGCCCAACCCGGACGCCGTCACGGCGGACTCGACCCCGGCCCGTTCAGGTCCATCGCCCGCGAGGAGGGCGACCCCGGCGTGTTCGCGGAGGGTCCGGATAACGGCGTCGACCATGACGAGCGCGTTCTTTTGCGCGGAAAACCGGCCAGCGAACAGGATGAGAGGAGTCTCCGCCGAGACCCAGCCAGTGCGCGGATCCACTGCCCGCGCGGTATCGATGTCCGCGAGCGCGAGCGCGTTGGGGATGACGAATCGCCGAACGCGCTCTGGTAACAGGGGGTTCCAGTAAGCAATACCCTCAGCCGAATTGGCAATCACGGCCGTCGCGCGTCTGGCGAGCGCGACACGTGCCCGGTTCTTCGCGGTAGGGGGATACAGCAACGCGGAGGCGCGCTCGGAGAGGATCCACGGCACGCCGCGCTGAAGCGCCACCAGGCCGCCAAGAATGTCGAAGCGCGTGAGCCACGTCTGGATGACGTCGGGCTGCAAGCGGCTGGCAAGACGGTACAGACGCACGAGCGCCAGTGGGTCATGGGCGCCTCGGGACGGTAGAAGGTGAATGGTTGCGCATCCGGTACGGAGTCGCGTGGAATTGACGCCATCATCCACCATGACGACGTGAACGTCGTCGCCGGACGCTGCTTGCGCGGGCGCGAGATACGACAGCTGTCGTTCCGCGCCGCCTCCACCCATGCCCTGAATACAGTGCAGAATACGACGCGGCATTATCTTGAATTCCATGATTCATGGAGCGCACGACCCGCGGGAGGCACCGGGGGCGGAGGCTGACGTAGGCGCTCTGTTTCTGCGGCGCGTACAAGATAGCACCAGATCGTATCTCAAGACCGGTCGCGCGCCGACGGAATGGACGGAAATCTTTGCCTCCAGTCGGTGCGATGTACGCGAGTTCGGAGCAGCGGGCGACGGAGTAACCGACGACACCGACGCCGTGCGCCGTGCACTCGCGGCGTGTCAAAGTGGCGACCCCGCGTTCGGCGGCCAACTCTATTTCCCGCCGGGCCAGTATCTCATCACCGATACCTTGCGCATCACGGACGATCGCGTGCGCGTGCACGGTGAGGGGCTGTACATCTCGACAATCAACTTCCGTCCACGCTCGGCCCGCGTGCTGTTCGACATCGGCAAGACCGTCGGGATTCTCTATCAGTGTTCGATCTCGCAACTGAGCCTGGTGGGCTTCGGCTCAGCACAAAAAATCGCGATTCGCGCCACCGATACCAGCGTGCTCACCGTCGATACGCTGTCGGTCCGCGAATGGAAGGGCGGCGGAACAGCCGCACCGAGCATCGCCCTTCAGATGCGCGGCCGGGACCTGCTCACGGTGCGACGGGTGTCGCTGTTCGCCGATCGCCCGATCTCGATCGAGGACAATCCGAGGAACTCGATCGACCTCGATCAAACGCATTTCCAGGATCTGTATCTCGGCGTGCACGGCGTGGGGGAATCGGCCATCGTCATCGCGCCGGGCATCAACCTCACGAACGTGGTGATGGACGGGACGAACTCAATCGTGACCGCCTTGCACGGCATCTACTGGAACAGCAGGCGGGGGACGGAGTCCTCCTTGAGCATTCGCTTCTCGAACATTCGATGTGAGCAGGGGCAGTCGAAGGAAGGCTATGCCGTCTACATCGCGCACGACGTGCAGAGCGTTCTCCTCGAGAACATCGCGGCGGACCCCATTGCGCAGGGTTTCCTGCTCCACGGCGTCCGGTGCGCGACACTCATCAACTGCTTTTATCCCGGCGCGGGTGTTGGCCTCGACCTGGATAACGCCGCCAACCATGACGTCGCGCTGATCAACTGCTTTTTCCAGCGCGGATCGTCGGTGCGAACGGCGGCGATGCGCGAGGTCATGAGCATGCACAAGTCGCTCGTGGGATCGCCTCAGGCGCCGGTCGCGTTCTACGACAACGCGACGAATGGCACGGGGTTCGTCACGAGCAATGGCGTGCGCCGATTCTCGAGCACTGGAAAGCTCGCGCCGGGGGCTTCCTGGCGCGTTCCCTATCCGCTGGGAGGCCGTGGCCTCGCCAACGTGCAGCTTGCGGCGCGAGATGAGTCGGGTGCGATGGAGGCGGGTACCTTCGCGCTGAGCGAGAGCACCGCCGTGCGGATATCGGGAACGGCGCGGACTTCCGACGCCAATACGCCAAATGCACTGTGTCTGAGCGTTCCCTCTCAGAGCGCGGCGACGCTCACCAACAACCTCGGGCGGGCGATCACCTGGGTGCTGTCGATGGAGTGGGCGGCGGAGTGACGCCAACGCCGCGACGCATGACCTCTCGGCCGCTCCCCGCTATTATTTTGCAGACGCCATTTGCATCCATCAGCCGACGAGGAGCCTTTGTCCGCGATTATCGAGATCGACACCGACCACGGGGTCATTCCATCCGCCAGCGCCAGGGTCGAAATGATTTCTGCCTATTCCGACGAGCGCGGCTCGCTCCAGACCCTGATCAACTGCCAGACGAACAACGTCGCGCTCATCTCATCGGCCAAGGGTACGGTTCGGTCGAACCACTACCACAAAACCGACTGGCATTACATGTACATGATCTCCGGCGCTGCGGACTACCTCTTCCGGCCTGCCGGAAGCACGGAGGAGCCGCAACATCTTCTCTTCAAGAAGGGTGATTTGCTGTACACCGGGCCGATGGAAGAGCATGCCACCGTGTTCCTCGAGGACTCCGTGCTGCTCGCCATGAGCGGCCATCCCCGCGATCAGGACACCTACGAGGGCGACATCGTGCGCGTCGTGCTCGTCACGCCCGAGGAAGCGATGGAGCGCGCAGCCAGACACTAATGGATTTCTACCACAAGACGACATGCAGGTTGTGCGACAGCACCGACCTGTCGCTGGTGCTGTCACTGACGCCCACACCGCCCGGCAATCATTTCGTCACCGCCGAGAACCGCAACAAGCCACAGCCGGTCTATCCCCTCGCGCTCAACATGTGCGAGGCGTGCAAGCACGTGCAGCTCACGCACTGTGTCGATCCGGTCATCCTGTACCAGACGAATTACTCATACGTCTCGGGGACGTCGCCGGTGTTCGTTGCGCACCTGCGCGAGTATGCGGACACGATCACGGCCGACTATGCGTTTTCCGCCGGCGCGCTTGCCATCGACATCGGTTCCAACGACGGTACCGCGCTCGGGTTCTTCAAGGACAAGGGCTTTCGCACTCTCGGAGTCGATCCCGCCACGGAAGTGGTTGCGAGCGCCAACGCGCGTGGCATCGAGACCATCTGTGACTTCTTCGGTTACGACGTCGCGGCCCGCAACCGTGAGCAATACGGCCCCGCAGCCCTCATCAATTCGCACAACGCCTGCGCGCACATCGACGATCTCGCCGGCGTGATCCGCGGTGTCGAGCACTGGCTGGGCGACGATGGGCTGTTCGTCATGGAAGTTGGGTACTTTCTCGACGTCTACGAAAACGGGTGGTTCGACACGATCTACCACGAGCATGTCGACTACCACACCGTCATGCCGCTCGTGCCGTTCTTTCGCGCGCACGGGCTCGAGATCGTGGACGTGCAGCATGTAAGCCCGCAGGGCGGTTCCATTCGCGTCATCGCGCAGAAGGCGGGTGGACGGCATCCCGTGAAGCCAACGGTGGAAGCGTTCGGCCAACTCGAGCGGGACCATGGGCTCGACCGCAGCGAAACGCTCCGCGCGTTCGGCGCCAAGATCGACGGGATCAAGCACCGGCTCGGCGAGATGGTCTCGACGTTGAAGGGCCAGGGCGCCTCGATCGCGGCCTTCGGTGCGCCGACGAAGGCGACGACACTGCTGTCACATTTCGGGCTGGGTCAGGCGCTCGACTTTCTCGTGGACGACAATCCGCTGAAGCAGAACCTGTTCAGCCCGGGCCACCACATTCCGGTGCTGCCAGCGACCGCGTTGTACGAGCGCAAGCCGGACTACCTCATCATCCTCGCGTGGAATTTCGCCGAGGACATCATGCGCAAGCATGCCGCGTTCCTGGAGCAGGGGGGGAAATTCATCCTCCCGATGCCCGAACCCGTCATCATCGACAAGGAGAGCAATGCCGAAGCGGGTACTGATCGTCGCTCCACATCCTGATGACGAAACGCTGGGTGCGGGCGGCGCGATCGCGAAGTCCGCGCAGGCCGGCGATGAAGTCACGATCCTCACGGTTGCTGGGCACCGGCCGCCGCTCTACACCGAAGAGGCATACCAGACGACGGTCCGTGAGGCGAAACTGGCGCACGGAATCCTTGGTGTTGCACAGTCGATCTTTCTCGACCTGGCGGCAACGACGCTCGGCCTGATGCCGACGCACGAGCTGAACGGCAAGATCGGTGCGGTGGTAGAGCAAGTGCGTCCGCACGTCGTGCTGGTTCCGTACCCGGACCGGCACGTCGATCACCGCATCATCTTCGACAGCGTGCTCGTCGCGACACGGCCGGTCAAGGCCGGTCTCGGCATCGAAATGCTGGCTGCCTACGAAACGCTCTCCGAGACGCACTGGAACGCGCCGCACATCGAGCCTGCGTTCACTCCCACGTGGGTGGTGAACATCACTGCGCAAATCGATGACAAGCTCCGTGCGCTCGCGTGCTACGAGTCGCAGATCCCGCCGTTTCCGGGACCGCGCTCAGTCGAGGCGGTTCGCGCGCTGGCGATCTTTCGCGGAACGCAGGCCGGTTTCGGCTATGGCGAGGGTTTTCACGTGATTCGGCAGATCAGCTAGGCGCTGCGCGCGGGCACCGGCAAGAACATTGACCCGCAGAGGTCGCAGAGGAACGGCAACAGCCTCTGCGGCCCTATCTGTGCTCTGCGCCCTCTGCGTGAAGCGCTTGCGAGTTACGGGTCGGATGCACGAAAAGCCACGCGAGGTTTGCCGCGACAGCCAGGAGCTGAACGACAAGCGCTGCCCCGTACGCGAGCGACGCGCCAAGGACTCCGTATTTCGGAATGAGGATGATGCAACCGGCGTACGCACAGCCGAGAAACACCAACGACGTTGCCACCTGCGGCCAGTAGGAGTTTGCCGCTGTGACGGCCGTTCCGAGAATGGCGCCCATGTTCGCGATCCCCGCGGATATCGCGGTGACCACGAGCACGTCGGCGTACCGCGCGTAGTCCGGCTTGTAGAGCAGCGTGAGGATCAACCCGCCGTATTCGTACGACACCACGCCGGAGACAAGCGTGACAGCGAACACCACGAGCAGCGCATACGACACATACCGCAGAAACAACTTCTTGTCCGTGAGAAACGCGTCCGCGAGACTCGGCAGGATGGAGGTGCAGATTGCCGTCGTGAGGACACCGATCGCCACGGCGATGTACGCGATCGACGAGTAGTATCCGGTCTCCATCACACCGACCGAATCCGCCAGGTAGTACCGGGGAACGTTGACCGCAACGGAATTGATGGCGAGCACCATGGCGATCGGGAAGGCGAATACGGCCAGACTCCATTCCCGCCGGAGTTTGCGGTCGGCGCCCACGCGCATGTTGTCGAGCAGTCCGCCCGGAATGACCAGCCGCTTGCTCGGGATGTCGAAGAACAGGAGAACGGCCAACCACGACAACGCCACGAGCAGCACGCCCAACTCGAGCGAGTGGGCCAGCTTCATCCCGATGCCGAGTGACACCACGGACGCCGTGCCCTTGATGGCCTGCGAGATGGCGATCCGCCGGATGTTGCGGTTGCGCTGGAGCAATCCGAAGATGACGTCCGACACCGACTCGATGAGCTTGGCCGCGGTGACGAGCATCAACACCAGATAGACGGTGCGGTATTCCGGATTGACGGCGCCCGTAAGGGCGAGGACGATGAGGGCGCCGGCGTTGGTCAGGATGCGCAGGCGCAGGTACTCGTTGAACCTGTAGAGCCCGCGCGCATCCGCGGCCTGCAGCCCGCGGAGCTGGAGGTTGGAAAGATTGAAGACGGGTGCCGCGATGGCGAGGGCGAGCGCGTACGTGCCGACGAAGGACGGGTCTCCCGCCTTGGCGAGCACGATGAGCATTCCCCACTGGCAGCCGGCGTAGATCAGATTCCCGCCGAAGGCCCACGCCACGTTGATCAGAGTGCCGCGGTGCGCGGACAGCGACTCGATACGGCTCGCGAGGGTCACGACGCGTGCCCGCTGCTCAACGCCACGTCGCGCACCTCGGAACCGCCGTTGAAGTCTTCCACAACCCGAAGCACACCGCCGACCTTGCGAAACAGCGTGGCGTGCGTGCCCACGTTGATGGCTTGGTTGCGACCGATCAGGAGCAACCCGTTCTCCCGCACACTTCTCGTCACGTTCCGTATGCCCTGCCGCAGCATGTCCGCAGGGAAATACCCAATGTTGAGAATGTTCATGCAGCGCACGAGATCGTATCGACCATCGATCTCCGTTCGGAACAGATCGTAGTCGATCGCAGCGATACGGTTTGCACGAATGAGCGCCGATGTACTGGGATCGAACAGTGCCGTCCGGTCAACCGGTAGTCGAGCCGCCTGCTCTCGGCTGGCTCGGATGAGACGCCCAAGCAGCAGGGAGATGAATTTGGTCGGTCGGAGCCGGGGATCGCAGTAGAACGGTCCGGCATATCCGAAAAGGAAATCGCCGTCGAGGTCGAACACTCGGCAGGGAAATCCGCGCGACACGCTGACTGCGCCGAACTTGTCCGAGATGTCCAGCACGACGTTGGGAAACTGGCGGCTCAGCGCCGCATGCAACTCGACGGCGGTGATGCCGGACGATACGGCGACGTCGTGGACTCGTGCCGGCGGATCGGCGCGCAGGAGCTCAATGAGGCGCGGCTCGATGTCCGCGAACCGGTTGCGCTCGGTCATCTTCGACGTCGTGTTCGCGAGGATGATCCGCGTGCAGATCTCCGCAAAGAGCGCGTCGTCGGTGATGCGGGACAGCTCGCGCAAGTCGAAGTTGAAGAATCGTCCGGTCAGCCCCTTGCGCGCGAGCCAGGCGTAGAGCTCTGGATTCCTGACAGTGAGTACTAGAATGGACCGAACGCCCCGGACATTTGCGAGAGGAGAAACAGGTACCGCTGTCGACGCCTCCAAGTATAACGGAGCCGGGTTGCTGGGACCACATGAGCGGAACTCTCAATGCCATTCAGCTTCCCAAGTCATGGTTGACATCGCCGGGATGGCATTCGCCAAGTCACGCGCCCAGCGCTATCGTTGGAACTCAATGGACATTGCAGCAATTCGCCAAATCCGTGAACGCGAGTTCCGACAGGTTCAGCGATTGGTCGCGCCTGCCGGAAAGGGGAAGCTCCTGGAAATCGGAGCGGGGGCGGGTTGGCAGGCCAAGGCGCTCGCGGAGAGTGGCTTGGACGTTGTCGCCATCGACGTGGGCACGAGTGAATACGGGGAGGCACGCGTATTCCCGGTGCTGCTGTACGACGGAAAGCATATCCCGCTCGACGACGCAAGCGTCGACGTGGTGTTCTCGTCAAATGTGCTCGAGCACGTACCGCACGTGCGCGCCTTTCAGGATGAAATCGCGCGCGTCCTCCAGCCCAATGGCTTCGCCGTTCACATGATGCCTACGACGAGCTGGCGTGTATGGACCAGTGTTGCACATTACGTCCACATCGTCAAATGGCTGTACGGGCGTGTGGCGGGGGCGTCGCCCGCAGCCGGTGCTCCTGTTGTATCCGGCGAAACGCCGGCGGTCGTGCCACCCCCCGGGGGTAAGCTGACACGGCTTCTGCGGCTGGCTTTCCCGTATTCGCACGGAGAAATAGCTTCGCCCGTGAGCGAGCTGTGGCTCTTCAACAAGCTGCGGTGGACTCGGCTGTTTCAGCAGGCGGGCTGGACTGTCGAACATGTCGAGAGCAATGACTTGTTCTACACCGGCTATCTCGTCTTCGGCTCACAACTCGCGATGGCACAACGGGAAAGTCTCAGCGCCCTTCTGGGAGGAAGCTGCAACGCCTACGTGGTGCGACCACCGAATCGGATCCGTATTCCAGCAGTCAACGCAGCTGCGGTGTCGCCGTAACGGACTGAACGGTCAGGATCGATTCGCGCGCGGCTTGAGCGTCAGGTCGCGCATCCGACAGATGGCCAGGGTATCAGGCGGGACGTCTTCAGTAATCGTCGAGCCGGCAGCAATCACTGAGTTTTCCCCAATGGTAACCGGCGCGATCATCATCACGCCTGACCCAACATAGGCGCCGGAGTGGATCGTCGTCGGGTTCACTCCAGAGCCATCGTGATTGCACGTGATCGAGCCGGCGCCGATCACCACGTCGTCACCCAGCGTGGCGTTCCCCACGAAGCTGTGGTGGTTGATCTTGCACCCGGTGCCCATCGTCGTGGCCTTGATCTCGACGAAGTTGCCGATCTGGCATGAGGCGCCGATCATCGCTCCCGGCCTGAGCCGCGCATACGGACCGACCTGCGATCGAACGCCCACATGCGCGGACTGAAGCGTGGTGAAATCCTTGATCACCGCGCCTGACTCGATGACGGCGTCTTCGATGATGCAGTGTGCGCCAATCGAAACGTCGTCGCCGAGCTCGACAGTTCCCTTGAAGATGACGTTGATGCCGACCGAGACATTCGTCCCGAACGTCAGCGTTCCCAGCACGTCGATGCGTGAGGGATCATCGAGGTGCAGACCGCGCTCGGTGAGGGCGAGCGCGGCAGCCAGCTTTGCGTCCTGTGCTGCGCGGAACTCTATCTCGCGCATACCGACACGTCGCGCATCAGCCGCGCCTGCCCCTCAGCGCTGTCGTAGAGTCGCTCGCGTGCTGCGCTGTCGGTGGTCGCCGCGGAAACGACTTCGAACATTCCCGCAAATGCACTTGCCGACGCCACCTGAAGCGCCGATGCGGCGCCACTTCGGTCGCGCCGAATGATGACGGAGTCGAGCGGCGTATCCTTCGCGAACAGCCGGTTGGCGTACACAGAACCGCCCTCGCCGATGATGGTCATTTCGGCAGTATAGGCACGATTGTATCCCCACGTTACATCCGCGCGCGTTCCCGAATCGAAGAGGAGCGCGGCGTCGCCGGCGGTGTCCACGCTTTCACCGGACGCTGAGCGGATGTTTGCGTGCAGCACTCGCGGTGCGTGCCCAAAGAGCGCGCGCGCGAGGCAGAGCGTGTAGCACGCCACGTCGAGGAAGGCGCCGCCACCAAGGTCCGCGTTGCCGCGAAAGCCGGGTTGCGCGAGCGGTGGCAGGCCGAAGGAGGCGAATGCGTGGAGCGACCGCCCGAAGGCGGGGTCGCGGATGATCGAGCGGATGGCTTCGATGCGCGGATGATATTGAAACATCAACGCCTCGCAGATGACCAACGCCCGCGAGCGGGCCTCCGCTACCAGCGCGAGTGACTGCGTCGGGCTCGCCGTGAGGCTCTTTTCGCATATCAGGTGCTTCCCCGCGCCCAACACCAACATCCCATGTTCGAAGTGCAGACCGGTGGGTGTCGTCACGTAGACGGCGTCGACCGACGCGTCGCTCAACATCTCCTCCGGAGTCCGCCAACGCTTTGTTCCCCACCGTGCGATGGCGTCCGCAACCTTTTCCTCACTCCGGCTCACCACACCAGCCAGTTCGAGGACATTCGACTCACCGATCGCCGGGAGAATGTTCTTGAACGCATGAGGACCAAGTCCCCATACCGCGATGCGGGTCATGGTATCACGTGGGAGTTGTCCCGGTCTTCTCGACGGGCGCGAAACGCTCCACCAGGTAGTACAGGAGAATCAGGAGGCCCGTTGCGGCTCCGACGACGAATCCCCACGATCCGGGATTTCTCCATCCAAACCAGCAGAGCCCGGTAAGAACAAGATCGGCAAGCAGTACGACGACCGTCACCGGTCCGTGGCGACCAAGACGAAGCGCGGCTCGCTGATAGCCGCTCTCGCGGTGTGTCGTGCGCCAATTCTCACCGCGAAGAATCCGGCGCAGGAGCGTGACGGTCGAATCGAACACGAAGACGCCGAGCAGTGTCAGCCAGCCCACCGCTGGCAGTCCGTTGGTGCGATCGGACGCCAGCGCCAGCACCACAAACGCATAACCGAGGAAGCCAGAGGCGACGTCCCCCATGAAGACCTTCGCCGGGGGAAGATTCCAGATGAGAAACCCCAGGCTTGCCGCGGCGATGAGAAACGCGAGAAATGCGATGCCGGACTGGCCACCAAGGAGGGAAAACACTCCGCCGATCACCCCCACATACACCGCCTCCGAGGCGGCGAGGGCGTCGAGGCCATCCATGAAATTGTACGAGCTGATGGCCCAGGTGACGACGAGTATCGAGACGAGGGTGGCAAACGCACCCATGGCTTGGCTTGTGGAACCGAGCCGAAGTACCTCGAAACTGCCAAGCCACGAGACGGCCCAGATGGCGGAGGCGAGATGGACCATGAGGCGGACGATCGGGGACACCCCACCGCGATCGTCAATCCAACCGATGATGGCGACGGCAGCACCGCCGCCGAGCAACACGGGAATCACGTGGCTCGGGAGCCACTGGAGCAGCGTTGCGAGGCCGACGCCGGCAAGGACCACCAGGACGGCACCGAGTCCGCCTCCCCTGGGCGTTGGAACGGAGTGTGAACTGCGGTGGCTCGGCAGGTCCAGAATGTTCTGGCGCACAAGGTAGCCACGGATCATGCCGACCAGTGCCCAGCTCACGGGTGCGGCGACGAGTGCCACGGCGATTCCCGCTTTCACGATGTGCTCCGCATCGGGGCAGAACGGTGTTCGAGCGCCAGTCTGCGCAGATTCAAGAGTTTCCTACGGCTCAAGCCGTTGCGAGTTCGTCCTGAAGTGGAGCGACAAAGCTAACGCAATGAAGTGCATAGTTCTACGCGGTCCAATTTGCGCCTCGGGGTGTGGCAACGGCGTGCTGCGTCCGATAATTTTTCACAAGTAATTCAGCATCCGAATCCGAACTTGGCCGTCGCCGGCGGCAGCCTGGTTCGACCGTCCCTCATGTCCAGCGGAATGCCTCGCGACAAAGAAAGCGTTCTGGTTCTTACCATGCTGTACGCGCCGGAACCGAATTTCATCACGCAAGACGTGGCGAACGCGTTCGCGCGGACGGCGGATGTCACGGTCATCACGGCATTCCCGAACTACCCGCTCAGCGGGTTCTACGACGGCAAGTGGCATTTTCTCCCGAGGAAGACCGTCGAGGGCGAGGTGACGGTCTGGCGGGTGCCGATGTTTCCGGACCGAAGCCGTTCCCAGCTTCGTCGCGCCCTGTCCTACATCTCGTTCACGTTGTCCGCCTGTCTGGTCGCGCCATTCGTCGGGGGCATGCCACGGGTGGTCTGGGTCTACAACACCCCGTTCACCATCGGCTGGGCCGCCCTGTGGTTCAAGGCGCTTTTCGGGTCGCAGCTCGTCTTCACCTATTCGGATCTCTGGCCGGAGAGCTTTCTCGCCACCGGTGTGTCCCGGCCGGGACGCCTGATCGACATCCTGTTCGCGTTTCGCCGCTGGATCAATGAGAAGGCCGACGTGATTTTCGGGTCGACTCGGGGGACGGTGAAGCGCTTCGAGCAGGACGGAGTACCGGCGAGCCGCCTCCACTACATCCCGGTGTGGGTTCAGGGAATTCAGGAAGCGGAGCCGGAACAGCCCGATACGCCGCCGCGAATCGTCTACGCGGGAAACATGGGAACGGGGCAGAATCTCGACTGCGTTGTGCGAGCCGCCGGGCTCATGGCGAAGGCGGGCAGCCCAGTGCGCTTCGATTTCTACGGGTACGGGGTCGAGGAGGAACGCCTGAAGGCACTCGCCCATGAAGTGCAGGCCACGAATCTCAAGTTCCACGGCCGCGTCAGCTCGGACGAGGCGTTTCGCGTGTCGTCGAGGGCATTGGCGCAGGTCGTCACGCTGCGGCCGGATCCCATGTTCGACATGACGCTTCCCTCGAAGCTCCCATTTTGCTTCGCGGCGGGCGCGCCGGTTCTGTACTCACTGCGCGGCGAGGCGGCCTCCGTCGCTGATCAGTCCGGTGCAGGCTTCGCGTTCGACGGAGACGATCCGATGACTTTCGTTCAGCGCGTCGAGGAGCTTCTGGCGATGAGCGCGCACCAACGCCGCATGCTCGGCGAGCGGTTGCGTGCTCACTACCGTACAGAGTTCAGCCGCGAGATGCTACTGAGCCGGTATCAGGCTATCATTCTCGGACTCGGCAATTCTCCTGTCGATGGAGTGGGAACGTCGCCCCGAAGCGAGTCCGCTCTGGCTCCGAAGCTGTAGTTCCGCGAATACATTAGCCACAGACGTCCGGCCCAGGTCGCGACGTCCTTTTTCCATGTTCTTCGTCCACTGAATGGCGCACAAGAGAATTCTGATCGTCGGTGGCACCGGCATGCTGGGGCACAAGCTCGCGCAGGTGGCGGCTGCCGCCGGAGACATCGAGACGCATGTCACCTGTCGTCAGCTACCTGCCGAGCGATTCCGAGCGGCGGGCGCGACCTATCATTCCGGCGTGGAACTCGGGGTGGAGCACGCACGCCTGTCTGCCACCGTGAAGGATGTCTCGCCCGATTTCGTGCTCAATGCGGCGGGCGCGATCAAGCACCGAGACCTGTCGTCCGATGCGGCAGGCACCCTGTTTCTCAACGGCGCGCTGCCGCATGCGCTCGCCGCCATGAACCCGAATCCGGCCGGCCGGGTCATCCACTTTTCGACCGACTGCGTGTTCACCGGCGCGAAGGGTGACTATCGCGAAGCGGACCAGCCGGACGCCGGCGACTTGTATGGACTTTCGAAGGCGGCAGGGGAACTGCGGTACGCGCCGCACCTGACGATCAGGACGTCCATCATCGGATTCGAGCTCGCGAATCACCTGGGGCTGCTCGCGTGGTTCATGCGGCAGCCGCAGGGCTCCACGGTGAAGGGCTACACGCGCGCTATTTTCAGTGGACTCCCGACGGTTACCTTGAGCCGCCTGGTGCTGGAGCTCGTGCGAGGCGACACGCCCTTGACCGGTCTCTACCACGTGGCGTCTGAACCCATCGCGAAGGTGGATTTGCTCACGCGAATTCGGGACGCCTTTCAACTCGACCGAACGATCGTTCCGTCGAGCGACGTTGCCATTGACCGCTCGCTCGACGACACACGTTTTCGCGACGCGACGGGAACGAGCCGGCCCGGGTGGGACGCGCTCATCGAGGAAATGAAGCAGGATTACCAGTCGCTCCCGTATGACGTGGGCGTAACGAACATCGTGGAGGCAAGTACGTGAAGCTCACTACCGAGCGGCGGACGCTCGACGGCGCCAATGTTCTCATCCTCGGAGGCACGGGCTCGCTGGGACAGCGCCTGTTCCACCGCCTCGCCACCGACGAAGCCGGCAGGGCAGAATCCGTGACGGTGCTGTCGCGCGACGAGGCGAAGCAGCACTACATGCGCCTCGACATCATGAACGCGGCCAGTGCGACGGACGACGTGATCTACCGCGAGAGCGCCTCGCGCGTCCGGTTCGTCATCGGTGATGTGCGGAATTACCCGGACATGCGCCGAGCCGTGGACCGTGCCGACGTCATTTTCCATGCGGCGGCGCTGAAGCAGGTGCCCACCTGTGAGTACTTCGGATCGGCCGCTGTGGACACCAATGTCTACGGCGCCATCAACCTGGCGCGCGCGATCGTGGAGTCGCCCCAGCGTGAGAAGCACGTCGTCGGCATCTCGACGGACAAGGCGTGCAAGCCGGTCAACTTGATGGGAATGACGAAGGCCATTCAAGAGCGCATCCTCATCCAGGCGGCGCTGGAATCACCGGGGGCGCGCGTCTCCAACGTTCGTTACGGCAACGTGATGGCCTCGCGCGGATCGGCGGTGCCCTTCTTCATCGACCTCGTGCGCAGCGGCCGGAAGATTCCGATCACGGACGAGCGCATGACGCGCTTCCTCATGACGCTCGACCAGTCGGTGGACCTCATCCTGGCCGCGTTTCGGGGCGCACGCACGGGAGAGACCTACCTCCCGATGGTGCCCTGTGCGAAAGTCACGGACATGGCCTTCGCGATTGCCGGCCGCGACGACTATCCCATCGAGATCACCGGCATTCGCCCGGGTGAAAAGATCCACGAAATCCTGATCAGCGAAGAAGAGATTTCGCGCACCGAGCTGCGTGGCGACAACCTCGTCATCCTGCCGATCCTCCCGGAGCTTCGCACCGAAGCACCCGCAAACCAGGATTTTCCCTTCGACGGCGAGTATACCTCCGCCCAGAACAACCTCGATCTCGCGGGCGTGAAGGAACTGCTCGAGCGACACAAGCTCACGGCGCACACCGCGGCGGCGGTGCCCGCATACGCCTGACGATGCGGATCCTCACCGTCGTCGGTACGCGGCCCGAAATCATCAGGTTGTCGGTCCTGATTCCGAAGCTCGATGCGCACTTCGACCATGTGCTCGTGCACACGGGACAGAATCATTCGGCCAACCTGAGCGACATCTTCTTTCGCGACCTCAAGGTGCGGCAGCCGGACCGCTTTCTTGGCGTCGACACCTCGTCGTTCGCGGCGCAGCTCGCGGGGTTGTTCACGGGCTTCGAACAGGTACTCGATAGCTACCAGCCCGATCGCGTCCTCATACTCGGCGACACGAATTCCGGCCTGCTCGCGTACAACGCCAAGCGCCGCCAGATCCCGGTCTTCCACATGGAAGCGGGTAACCGCTGCTTCGACGATCGCGTACCGGAGGAAGTGAACCGAAAGGTCATCGATCACTGCAGCCGAGTGCTGATGCCGTACACGCACCGGAGCGCGGCGAACCTGGTCGAAGAGGGAATCGCACGGCACCGCATCTTCGTCACCGGCAATCCCATCTTCGAAGTGCTGAACGCCTTCGAGGCGGAGATCGAGGCGTCGGATGCCCTGGCGCGCCACGGTGTGGAGAAGGGGGAATACCTCCTCGCCACGATGCATCGCGCCGAGAACGTCGACGACCCGGCGACGTTTCAGGGACTTTGCTCTGCGCTTGGCCGCGTCGCCGCCATGTACGATCGGCCGCTGATCCTCAGCGTGCATCCGCGCATCCGCGATCGCCTGACCGCGAGCTCCTTTCCCGAAGGCGAGGTGCGGAGCATCGAGGCGATGCCATTCTTCGAATTCGTGAAGCTCCAGAAGAACGCGGCGCTCGTGCTGTCGGACAGCGGCACCGTGCAGGAGGAATGCGCGATCTACGGCATTCCCACGGTGACCATTCGCGAGACGACGGAACGTCCTGAAACCGTCGAGTGTGGCTCGAACCTCATTGGCACCACCAACCCCGACCGCATCGTGGCGGCGGCGCGTTTCCTTCGTTCGCAGGGGACGCGCGCCGACTGGGCCCCGCCGCCGGAGTACGTCGTGCCCAACGTGTCGGATATCGTGACGAAGATCCTGCTGGGGAACATTCCGTAGCGGCTGACTCGGGCGCTTAATAATGCGCCGGCACATTGAACCGGGCGCTTAATTAAATTCGCCGGCACATTGAACGCGGGTTGAGCGGATTGAAGCGGATACGATCGGATCCACTCGAGTTGGTTCGAGTGGCAGAGCGCCACTCTGCGTGCGGCCATCAAGGTGTTTTGCTTTGAATGGCGCGTGTCCAGGGTAGATGCGCACTGGACAATCCGCATGATCCGTTCAAATCCGTACAATCTGCGGTCGCCGTAGGTGACCGGTCAGTTGCCGTTCCGCTCGTTTTGCCGAGGGGGCCGGCACACCCCGCGGCGGCCAGTGTCAGACCTTGTAGTACCCCCGATACCACTCGACGAAGCGCCGCACACCGGACTCCAGCGACGTACTTGGCGCGAAGCCAACATCGCGCGCGAGGTCGTCCACGTCAGCCGCCGTGGCGCGCACGTCACCCGGCTGCATCGGCAACAGATTCTGCTGCGCCTTCATCCCGAGGCAATCCTCGAGAATCTCGATCAGACTCGTGAGCTTGGCGGGATTGTTGTTTCCGATGTTGTACAAGCGATAGGGCGCACTGCTCGTCGCCGTGTCGGGATGGTCCGATGACCAGTCCGGGTTCGGCGCCGCAATGTTGTCACTCGTGCGGATTACACCCTCGACGATGTCGTCGATATAGGTGAAGTCACGCTCCATGTCCCCGCGATTGAACACGTCGATCGGCCGGCCGGCGAGGATGGCGCGTGTGAAGAGGAACATCGCCATGTCGGGGCGGCCCCACGGTCCGTAGACCGTGAAGAAACGAAGTCCCGTGGTCGGCAGCCGGTAGAGATGGCTGTACGTGTGCGCCATCAGCTCGTTCGCCTTTTTCGTGGCGGCATACAGGCTGAGCGGATGGTCGACGTTGTCGTGTACCGAGAACGGAAACGTCGTATTCGAGCCGTACACCGACGACGACGACGCGTACGTGAGGTGCTGGACACCGGAGTGCCGGCAGCCTTCGAGGATCGCCGTGAAGCCGGTGAGATTACTGTCGATGTACGCGAACGGATTCGTGAGGGAATAGCGCACGCCGGCTTGCGCAGCCAGGTGAATGACGCGGTCGAACTTTTCGCGAGCGAATAGCTCCGCCATCCCCGCAAGGTCCGAGAGGTCCATTTTCACGAACCGGAACGCCGGCTTCTCGCTGAGCCGAGCCAATCGCGCTTCCTTGAGCGTGACATCGTAATAGTCATTCAGGTTGTCGAGCCCGACGACCGAGTCGCCGCGATCGAGCAGCCGATGTGACGTATGCGAACCGATGAAGCCTGCCGCTCCGGTGACTAGTACTTTCATACGGGAGAATGGGAGAATGAAACGGCGCACGCGGCGCAGTAACGGTTGAGAAGGTTAGTGGAAAAACAGCCTCGCGCAATCACGAGAGAAAGGGCGACGTGGCCTGTGCCAGGGTGGTTCCATTTCTGGATCGGTAATAGAGCGCGGCGTCGCTGGTCCGACTGCGCGCGGCATTGACCGCAGCCGCGTCGCGAAGCGAACGCGCGATTGATTCCAGCGTGACCTGAGCCGCACCGTTGCGAACCGAGAAGCCGGCGCCGAAGTGCGAGCACACGGTGTCGCTGGCCGTGCCTGCGGGGCCGACGTACAGGGTCGCAATACCGTATCTGAGGTATGCGCCGTACTTGCTGGGGCTCAGAAGGCCCGCGACCTCATCGTCCAACAGCACGACTCCCGCGTGAATCCGCCGCTCACGGAACACGGCGCCAAGCTCGGCAAACGGTGTTCGCGGCAGCGCTTCGACCGCGCAGCCCGCTCTCCAGCCCACTTCCCGGAACCGGGCTTCCCCCTCCGCGGCGACACCGACGAGAAACACGCGCACCGGGCCATGCCGCGCACATTCGGCGAGCAACGTTTCGAGCGTTTCAAGGGGATGGGAGTATCCAAGGTTCCCCACGTACGCAACGCGCAGTTCCGCCGCGAGCTCTTCCCCAGTCACCTGAGGTGCGGACTCGTGGATCACGCCAGGAATGCCATTCCACGTTGGGTGCTGAATGAGCGGGACGCGAGGGGCGTGCGCGCGAACCAGCTCTTCCATTGCATTGTCGAGTACGATCGCGAAGCGCGCACGGAGCAGGAGTTGCGCGTCGATCCGCCGGATCACCTTCGCGACCCACCCAAGCGAGTGGCGATCGAGCGCTCTGGCCTCGAGCTCCGGGTGGTAATCCATCAGCCAGACGCCAACCGGAATTCGGCAAATGCGTCCGATGAAAATGCACCAGAGGTGCAGGCCGGGCGGAGAGGTGCGGGCAAGAATGAAATCGAAGCGCTCCCGCAACAGAATCACGGGGAGACGGAGGTACATGTACGCGGCGACCAGCAGCCGAAATGGGTGCGTGCCGCCGGGGATGTACCGGTTGAAGAAGCCGCGGAAAAAGCGGACATCGATGTCGGGACGAATCGCCGCGAGCGCGGCGATGTAATCCTCGGACATCGGGTCGATGACGGCGGGTCCAAACTCGCTCACGAACAACAGCTTCATGGTCGAGGCAGCGCACGCGTGACTGGGGACGCCCTCAATCGCACGACTGTTCTCGGCCAACCGTCACGACAACCGGGCTCGCCAGTTCTCGACGATTTGACGGATGGTTTCGGGCAAGGAAACCGAGATGTCCCACGACGGAAAGTGCTCGCGCATCTTGGCGAGGTCGCTGTAGTAGCAGATATGGTCGCCGTCGCGATGCTTGTCCGAATAGGTCCATTGCATGGGAATATCGGAACACGCCTCGACCAACTGAAACGCCTCGAGGATGCTGCAGCTATTCCCCTTGCCGCCGCCGAGGTTGTACACCTCCGCGACACGAGGCGCCGAGATGAACGCGTCGATGAAGCGCGCGACATCCGCCGAGTGGATATTGTCGCGCACCTGCTTTCCCTTGTACCCGAAGATCGTGTATCGTCGCTTCTCGAGATTGCACTTCACAAGATAGCTGAGAAAGCCGTGGAGCTCGACGCCGGAGTGATTCGGCCCGGTCAGACATCCGCCACGCAGGCAACACGTGGGCATCCCGAAGTGGCTGCCGTACTCCTGGACCATGACGTCCGCGGCGACTTTCGACGCTCCGAACAGGGAGTGTCTCGACTGATCGATGGTGAAGCTCTCGGCGATGCCGTTGACGTGCCGGTCGTCGGCGAAATCCCACCGCGTCTCCGTTTCGACGAGCGGGATGAGATTCGGCGCGTCGCCGTACACCTTGTTCGTGGACATGTGCGCGAAGGGCGCGTCGGCGCAATACTGCCGCGTGGCCTCCAGCACGTTGAGCGTTCCGACGGCGTTGGTATCGAAGTCGTCGAAGGGGATGGTCGCGGCGTGCGCGTGCGACGGCTGCGCGGCGGCATGGACCACCGCGTGCGGCCGCACGGCCCGAAACAGGTCGAGGACACCGTTGCGGTTCCGTACGTCCAGCTCATAGTGGCGGTAGGAACGAAGCTCGCGAAGCAGCCGCTCCTCATTCCAACGCGTATCCCCGTCCGGCCCGAAGAAGACCGCGCGCTGATTGCTGTCGAGACCGTGCACTTCCCATCCTTTCGCATGGAAATAAGCGCACACCTCGGAGCCGATGAGTCCCGAGCTTCCTGTGACGAGTATTCGTTGCATTCAGCGGAGAATGGAAGACCGAATGGGAGCCGATCGACCCTGTTGGCCGTGCAGCGGCCGAGTCAGGAGGTCGAGGGAATCACAAAGATAACCACCTGCCGAAAGATACGGCTGTGGCGATACCTTTCGCGCAAGGACTCTCGTTTGCCCCCACCGGCCAGGTTCGTGAAGATCAGCATCGCCGTTCCGTCTCTGAACCAAGGTTCCTTCCTCGGCACCTGTCTCGAGAGCATCCGGACGCAGACACATGAGGATTTCGAGGCGCTGATTGCCGACGGCGGTTCGACCGATGCGTCGCGCGAGATCATCGACGAGTACGTGAAACGGGATGGGCGATTCCGGCTGGTCAGCGTGTCGGATCAGGGTCAAGCCGATGCCGTCAACAAGGCGCTCGCGCTCGCAACGGGTGACATTCACTGTTTCCTGAACGCGGATGATCAGTTTCTGTGCAGCGACGCGTTCGAGGCGATCGTGTCGGCGTTTCTCGGGTATTCCACGATGAGCATCGTCAGCTTTACCGGCTGGTCGATCGACGAACGGGGGCATCCGGTGCGGCGTCTCCGCCTGCGATACCATCCACGCGACAACTTCGAATGGATGCAACGCCGAACCGCGGTCGTTCAGCCTGCGACATTCTGGCGCGCGGAAGTTACGCGTCGACTCCCATTCCGGGCAGAGCTGCAGTATGCGTTCGACTCGTGGTTCTTCTACGAGGCCTATCGAGCGTTCGGATGGATCGAGCTCGAAAAGCCGGTCGCGGGCGCTCGGCTGCAGGCAGGCAGCAAGTCGCTGGGGATACGATCCGAGCGAATTTCCGAGTTTGCGCGGCTGGAGACCTTCAAATACGGGCCGGGTTCGTGGCGCGGAGCCTACCTGCATCTCGTGAGCGGGCTGGTCGGAGTCGCTGGAGCCATTCCCGTTGCCGGACCGTTCCTGCAGCGGACGATCTACGTCACGGTCAACGCGCTCGCGTACCTCTCGTTTTATCGCCTTCCGAGCATGTGACGCGGGCAATTCCCACTGCAGAATCGGGAGTGCTTCTCGATTGATTGCGGGGGGGCAACCCTCCATACTACGCACTCGCCCGACATCCTCAATTCAAGGTCATGGCCAACTGTACGCCCTATTGCGAAGATCAACCTGCTCCATCCGGAAACGAGCCATCGCCGAGCCACCGTGTAATGCGAAGCCCCATTTCGGAGGTGGCATGACGCCGGCCGCAGCACGGGCGTTCACCGAAAAGACTGTGCGCATCGATCATGGGTGAGTTTCTCCCCTATGCGCGGCAGACGATTACGGAGGATGACATTCAGGCGGTAGTCGACGTGCTTCGGTCCGACTGGCTGACCACGGGTCCCGCCGTCGAGGCGTTCGAACACGCCATCGCCGGCTACACAGGCTCCACGCACGCCGTCGCGGTGTCGAGCGGAACCGCTGCGCTCCACGCCATGATGAACGCGATCGGTATCGGTCCGGGGGACGAGGTCATCGTTCCTGCCATGACCTTTGTGGCGACGGCCAATGCGGTCGTGTATTGCGGCGGCACACCGGTGTTCGCCGATGTCGATGCCGATACCCTTCTCATCGACGTCGAGTCGGTGGCCGCGTGCATCACGCCCAGGACTCGCGCGATCATCGCCGTAGACTACGCCGGCCAGCCATGTGACTACGATGCGCTCGCCGCGCTCGCCGCCGCGCACGGGATTCGGCTCCTGTCCGACGGATGTCATGCGCTCGGCGGAACGTACCGTGGGCGCCAGGTCGGCACGCTTGCGGAGCTCACGGCCTTCAGCTTTCATCCCGTGAAACACGTGACGACGGCAGAGGGCGGGATGGTTACGACCTCCGACGAGGCGCTCGCCCAGCGGATGCGGGAGTTTCGGAACCATGGAATTGCCAAGGACCACTGGCAGCGCGAGAATACGGGAACGTGGGAATACCAGATGCGCACGCTCGGGTTCAACTACCGGCTCAACGACCTGCAGTGTGCGCTCGGCGTAAGCCAGCTACGCAGTCTCCCCCGCTGGCTCGAGCGGCGACGAAGACTTGCCAGCGTGTACGATGCGGCACTTGCCGATGCGCCGCACGTGGTCCCACTTGCACGGGCGAGTTCGCGCGAGCACGCCTATCATCTCTACGTGGTGCAGTTCGGGGACGAAGGAGGTACGGCACGCGCGGAGGCGTTCGCGCGGCTTCGCGCAGCGGAGATCCGTGCGAACGTGCACTACCTACCCGTCCACCTGCATCCATTTTACCGCGAGACGTTTGGAACACAGCCCGGCACGTGTCCGAATGCGGAACGAGCGTACGACCGGATTCTCTCGCTTCCCATGTATCCCTCGATGCGTGACGAGGATGTCGCGCGAGTGACGGACGTACTGTTGCAGCGCGGGTAGTGGTTTGTCATCCCGCATGGCGCGAGACCCGGGCTTTCACTTCCGCGCCGAGGCTCAGGTACACCAGCGGTAGAAATGGGATGTAAAACACGATCGCGTCCAGGTGCAGATGATCGAGGACGTGATTGAGCGCCATGACTGGCCATACAAGTGCAGCGACCAGGGCCAGCGGCAGGCTCAGGGCAAGTGCAGATCGCAGCCCCGTGGGCTGCATGGCCGCTGCGAGACCTCCTCGTCGCGCGTGCAACCAGAACAGCCAGGCGCCAAGTAGCAGGAAGGCGCCGATCGGAACTGGTACTCCAGCGACGGGAATCCTCACCGCCGGGTGTCCGAGAAACATCCCGACGATGACCGCTCGACGGCACGTGATCCCGCAATGGGGGCGAACGAGGTCCATCACGCGACGAAATTTCAGGCTCTCGGTCAGCGCCGCCGGCTCCGCGGGAAGGGTGTCACTGATCGACGACCGAGTCAGCGCGCGCTCGCTCACGGCGGCTTTCGCCGCCTGGAATGACCCCGTCGCCACGGTGGCGGCGGCCAAATGGACCGTGAGTGCCGCAGCGAGGGCAACGACACTCCCCCCGCCAATCATCCCGATGCGTGCCGCGGTCAGCCGGCTAAACCCACGATGCGCCAAGTCGAGCACGAGGATGGGAACTGCGGATGCAATGGCAATCGTCGGCAGGAACTCGTAGCCGCACAGCGCGCGAGCGAACAACAGCGCGGTGTTCACGAGCAGAATGACGCGAAACCCCCGTGCATCCCAACGGTGGTCATACAGCAGCCAGACGACGACGAAGGGCAGGAGGAAGGAAAAGCTGACCCAATACACGCTCGAGGCGAAGTACGCCAACCATTTCGAGGCGCCGAGGAGGCACGTCGCCACCAGCGTGCCACTCGCTCCCAGGGGTTCATATAGCCGAGCGAGTAGCAGCGCGAGCGTCATCGAGAGCAGCAGGACCGCGCCGCCGGGTCCGTAGACGAGCACGCGGCGGCCCAGGACGCGCGCGCCTGCCCGGAAGACGCGCCCCTGAAGGCCGAATTGCGAGAGGTACATCTCTCCCTGAAAGCCGAGAAAGCCACCCGGCGAGGGTTCGTTCTTGCGGACGACGTACGTTACCAGGTCATCGGACTCGAGTTCGAACGCGCCGAACCGCTCATTCTCACCCGGCTCCGCCAGATTGAAGCCGAATGCGAGCGACAGGAAGCAGGTCGCCAGCAGGAAGACAACCAGGACGGGTCGCAAGGACAGCCCCCGGACTGCAGCCGTCACGACGCACGCTCACCGGCTGCATAGACACGCTGTCGAGCAATCCAACGCGGCCGAAATCTTCGCCAGACGGCGCGAGCGAATGGTGTAATCCGCAGACGTTCCGCCCATGCGGGAGAATAGACGAGTTCTGTTCCGAGGAATTTGCCGGTGTAGAGCGAGGTCGGCTCATAATACCGGTACGGGATGCCGTAGTTGGCGAGATAGTATCCGACCGGGAGACTGGCTTCAACCGGCAGCGGCAGCAGCGCGGGATCCTCCAGAAGCGCTTCCAGGTCGCCGATCGTGCGGGGCTCGTATACGCATCCAAGGTCACTGTAGTACGCGGGCTCGACGACGATGCTGGCGCGCCCTGCATACGCGGCCTCGATACCCATTGTGGAGCCCGCCGATACGACGACATCCGCGCTATCCATGAGGGCATAGGAGTCCACGGGCGACTCGCCGTGAACGACGAATACGTTCTCCGCGGAAATCCGCATGAGCCACGCGCGGTTCTCAGGCTGCACTTCGCGTGAATGGGGGTGCTCGCGAATCGTGAGCGTCACGTCTGAGCGCGCGGATGCCCATCGGACGAGGTGCTCGATGGCCGTCTGCTGGTCGATGAACAGCCCGTTCGACTCGCGTCCAACGTACTCCATCTCGTAGTCGCTGCTCGTGAAAAACACGATGTGTCGCCGGCCCGGAGGTCGCGCAGGAAGCGCACCGGGCTCCTGGTCGTCGACAAAAACCTTCCAGTCACGATCGTCGCGAGCGCGTTTTCGGGCGAAGAATTCGTGAGCGATCGCGTGCTCGGTGGGGCCAGCGTTCGACCAATAGCGCCTGATTTCCGACGAGATGAACGCGAGATTGTGGGGACTCTCGCGGAACAGCTCATACCGCTCTCTCGTTGCACCGGTCTCATAAATGACAAGCGGCACGTCAAATGAACGCGCCGCCTCGGCGATGCCGAGGCAGGCGGCAAAGCGCCCGTTGTACGTGAAAATGCACGGTGGACGACGACCCGCGATCAGCACCTTCGTCATCTCGAACGCCAGCGCCGCAATGCGCAGATACTCGTTGGTGAGAGGCCGGAATGCCGCCACGTCCGGAAGGGAATGACGGGTGGTAAACGCGAGCGACGCGGCCGCGCCCGCGCCTAGCCGCGCACTTCCATAGCGATACTCGCGCAGCGCCTGAAAAGTCGACGGGGCGTTGGCGACGAACGCCTGCACATCGCGGAGTGCGGATTCGGAGAGTGCCGGGGGCGCGGCGATCTCGACGCCGTGCGCCCCAAGAATTGCAACGAGACGCTTGATCTTGAGTTCGCGGCGCCAGATCCCCAAGGTTTCGAGAAAAGCGAAGCGCGGTGGCTCATCGGGGTTGGGGATCGCCAGATGACAGAACGCGTTCCGCTCATGGCCATTGATGCCCGTCAACGCGACTTCGCCTGCCATCTCGAGCGCGGGCGTCCACGTAAACGCTTCAACGACGAGGGCTCGCGTCTCGCTCCGGAAATCGTTGTCCAACCTCGGTACCCCTCCTGTGTATGACGTCACGGCTGGCGCTACGACGATGCCGAAAGGTAGCCCGAGAACTCGAACCGGCCTACGTTCGCGCTGGGCGCTGCTGCGAAATCCACGACGGACGAAGACGTCGCCACGCCAAGCGCGCGAGACTGCCGATACCCGTGCGCACAAGCCACCTCGGTGCACCACTCAGCTCCGCGCCGAGAAAACGACCGGAGTAGAGGGTCGTGGGTTCGTAGTAGCGCATGGGTGTGCCGAACGTGGCCAGCCAATGCATGGCGGGAGAACATCGTTCGCTCGGCAGTTCCGGCAGCCGCTTGTCGTCGAGCAGCGCTTCGAGCTCCGTCACCGAGTGCGGCTCATACACGCAGCCGAAGCCGCTGTAGAACGCCTCCTCCACCACAATCGACGGCCGTCCGCCAGCGGCCGCGAGCAGGCCAATGTCCGTGCCTGCCGTGACCACCACGTCCGCTTGTCGCACGAACGCGTCATCGTCGACCTGCTCTTCACTGCGGACGACCTGAGTGCCAAGCGACGCGATCGCATCGAGCCACGCGCGATCCGACGGCTGACCCGCCACGGCATCCGGGTGTTCCCGCACGATGAAATCGACGTCGGACCGCGTTGACGCCCACCGCGCGAGGTGTGCAACCGCATCTCGTTGAGTGGGGAAGATTCCGGAGTGTTCACGCCCGGTGTATTCCTGCTCGAAATCGTTCGTGGTGAAGAAGACGATGCGGCGCCTGGCGTTGTGTGGTGGGTCGGCGCGCACGGGGTCGGCGGCGACGGCGCGCCGTTCCGGGCCAGCGGCCTCCCAGTAGCGTCGAATCTCCGATTGAACGAACCGCGGGTCCTGCGGACGCTCGCGGAATAGTTCATAGCGATCCATCGTCGACCCTTGCTCGTGATACAACAAGGGGACGCCGCACAGGCGCGCTGCCTCGGCCACGGCGCCGCCGGCCGCATAGCGCCCGTTGTAGGTAATGATTTCCACAGGCCGAAGTGCCGCGAGCAACGCCTTTGTCATCTCGAAGGTCATTGCGCCCAGACGGAAATAACTTTGCAGCAACGGGCAGAGTCTGACGAGATCGGGACTGGCGTGCTTGGCCACGTGCGTCAACGATGCCGCGACGCTCTCTCCAAGGCGCGCGGCCCCGTAGCGGTACCCCCGGAGCTCCTCGTAGGTGGTCGGAGTCCCGCTGGCGTACGCCTCGACCCTTTGGAGTTCGCCGGCGCCGAGTGTGGGAATGCGAATGATTTCCACGCCGAATCGAGTGAGCCCCGATGTCAGTTGCCGAATCTTGTGGTCGCGGGTCCATAGGCGCGTCTTTTCGAGAAACGGAAAGCGCGGCGCGTCGTCGGGATTCGGAAGAGCGAGCACGCAGACTGCGACGCGCTGTCCTGCGACCGCGCGGGTGATCGCGATCTCGCCACCAATTTCGAGCGCGGGGGTCCATGTCACCGTCTCGACGATGAGCGTGTCAACTGGACCGAGCGCGCTGCCCGCCGTCGTGTCCACGACCGTCAGACCGTGGATTGCAGGACTTCCGCGAGTCGCCCCGCCCGCAATTGATAGATGTGGTCGCAGCGGACCAGCGTCGACGCGCGGTGCGTCACGATGATGATGGTCATGACGTGCCGAAGGTCGTGCACCGTCGCAACGACCTGTTCCTCCGTCTCCGTGTCGAGTGCGCTGGTCGCCTCGTCGAGCACCAGCACCGACGGATCATGATAGAGGGCACGGGCGATTCCCACCCGCTGACGCTCGCCACCTGAGAAACGTATGCCCCGCTCGCCGAGCACCGTGTCCAGCCCTGCAGGCAACCGTGCGACGAACGCGTCGAGGCGTGCCGACCGCAGTGAGCGCCACACCGCGGTGTCGTCGATCTCCTCGTCGGGCACTCCGAAGGCGATGTTCCGGCGCAGTGAATCATCGGTGAGGTTGACGTCTTGCGGGACGTAGCCGATCTGATCCTGCCAGCCGCCAAGATCGTCGCGGATGTCTGTTCCATCGAGCATGACGGCGCCCGCGTCCGGCGTCAGCAGGCCCAACAGTACGTCGATCAGGGTGCTCTTGCCGGCGCCGCTCGAGCCAACGATGCCAATGGATTCTCCCCGCTCCACGCGTAACCGCACGTGGTCGAGTGCCGGGGACGTCCGGTCGGGATATGCGAAACTCACGTCGGCGAGTTCGATGCTTTCGCCAAGGCGCTTGCCGCGCCGCACGCGCGGGGCGACGGTCACTCGCAGCGTGGTGACGTCCGTGTGCAATTTGTCGATCGCTGGTAGTGCGTACGCGACCTGTTGCATGCTCACGAGAATCCTGTTCAGCGAGGGGGTGACCCGGATCGCTACCGCGCCAAAGAGCCCCAGCGTCGGCAGGATGAGCGCCACTGGCCTGCCTTGAGAAATCATCGCGTAGGTCACGGCCGTGAGCATCACGATCGCAAGGAATTCGAGAATCAGCTTGACGCTGAGTGACACCGCTTCATGGCGGTGTGCCGCATCGGCGCGTCTGGTGTTGTGCGTCGAGAAGCGCGATACGAACTCGGCTTGCCGTCCGTGCAGGATGACTTCCTTGACGGTCTCGAGGCCCTGGCGCAGATGCATGAGCGACAACTGCGCCTGCGACTGACGTGATACGCCCCACTTTTCCGTCTGCTTGCGAGTCAGTTTGTTGAATGCCCAGGCGATGAGGAATACCAATAACACCGCGGTGATCGCGCCTGATGGCTCGACGGTGATCAGCAGGGCGACGAGCGCGAAAACGACCAGCAGTTCGGTGATCAGGACCATCCCCGCGCCAACGCCTTCGATGGTGAACACCGTGAGCTCTTCGACGATGTTGTTGAGGAGGTGGGCGGAGTTTCGTTGGAGGTGGAACGTGTACGGTTGCGCCAGATAGAGCGCGAATATCCGTCGCGCGAGATCGGCGTCGAGGTGATGCGAGAAGCGTGTTTGTCGCCACGCCATCCAAAGCAGGAAGCCGTTCTTCACGAAATACGCCGCGGTCAGCGCGAGCATCCCGCCCACCACGAGCGTCTCTCGCCGCGCTCCAGCTGCGGCAAACAGTGAACCAACCAGGGGTATCGTCCGTCCGGCATCGGCGTCGGTAAACAGGGCGAGCGCCGGGAGTACGAGGCTGACGCCGAAGGTTTCCAGGACCATCGCCACGAGCATCATGACGAACAGCAGCCCGAGCTCGCGCCGCTCCGATCCGTTCAGCAGCTCCCAGATCTTTCGCGCGGACGCAAAGGCGACGTTCATGACGAGAGTCGGATGCCGAGAGAGCGAGCGTTGAACCCGGTGTTATTGTAGTCATGTGCCGTGGGGAATCCATAGGAAACGCATGCATGACTTTCGATTGCCCGTGCTCGGGTATCACTCGGTGGGACCACGCGAGCCGGGCCTGGCGCCGCATCTCGTCGTGTCAGCCCGGGAATTCGAGCAGCACCTCGATTGGCTGGTGTCGCTCGGCTATCGGACCCTGCGTCTGCAAGAGGTCATCGATGCGTTCGAGGGCCGAGGCGTTCTACCGCCCCACTCCGTACTCCTCACGTTCGACGACGGGTACCGGACGCTTGCGTCGACCGCATTTCCCGCACTCGCAGCACGCGGCATGTCCGCGACGGTATTCGTCGTCACCCAGCGAATCGGTGAGGCCAACGTCTGGGATGCCGCGCCCGGCGGGCCGACTGTTCCCTTGCTGACGCATGAAGAGATCGCCCACTGGCACTCCCGGGGCATTCAGTTCGGTGCGCACACGCGGACGCATCCCTCCCTGCCGGCGCTCCGCGACGATTCTGTGGTGTCCGAAATCGCAGGGTCAGCGGAGGACCTGCGCGCCCTGCTGGGCGGGCCGGTGAACGCATTCGCGTATCCGTATGGTCACACCGATGCCAGGTCGGCCCGCGCCGTGGCCGATGCGTTTCCACTCGGTTTTTCGTCCTGGCACGGTATCAACCGGCGCTCGACCAAGCGGTGGATGCTCCGCAGGAGCATGGTGGAGCCTGATACCAACCGACTCATCCTGCGGTGCCATCTCTCGTTTGGTCGACTGCCATGGGAATCGCTGTTGGGGCATCTCTCCCCACGGGCACTCGTACGATATTTCGGGCTGCGGCGCCGAATGGTCCGCGACGCGTGAAACGCTCGGCGAGCCTTACGGATCTCACGAATCGGGGCTCAATCGCCGAGTGATTGCTGGGGTCAGCCCTCCACACCAGGGATTCGCATGAGTGCTCCGACGATTCAGATCGGCAACCGCACCATAGGAGTGGGGCACCCCGTCTACATCATTGCCGAGATGTCGGCGAACCACAATCGGAGCTTCGACGAAGCCGTGCGTATTGTCGAGGCGGCGAAAGCGGCGGGCGCCGATGCGATCAAGCTCCAGACGTATACCGCCGATACGATAACCATCGACTCGAATGCCCCGGAATTTCAGATCGAGGGCACGGTCTGGCATGGGCGAACGCTTCATGATCTCTATGCGGAAGCGAGCACACCGTGGGAATGGCAGCCGCGTCTCAAGGAGGTGGCCGACCATCTCGGTCTCGACCTCTTTTCCAGCCCGTTCGATTCCAGTGCCGTGGACTTTCTTGAAGCCATGGGAGTGCCGGCGTTCAAGATTGCGTCGTTCGAGAACGTGGACATTGGTTTGCTGCGGCGCGTTGCGCGCACCGGCAAGCCAGTCATCGTCTCAACGGGGATGGCGGAGCTGGCCGAGATCGACGAGGCGGTGCGTGCGCTCCGTTCGGCGTCGGTGAACGGGGTGGCGCTGCTGCACTGTGTCAGTGCGTATCCTGCACCGGCAGACGCCATGAACCTGCGTACCATTGCCGATCTCTCGGAGCGCTTCAGTGCGCCCGCAGGACTCTCCGACCACACACTCGGCATCGCGGTGCCTGTGACCGCCACCGCACTCGGAGCGTGCATCATCGAAAAGCACCTCACGCTCTCCCGTTCCGTACCGGGGCCCGACAGCACATTCTCGCTGGAGCCGGATGAGTTCAGGGCGATGGTCGACGGGGTGCGACAAGCGGAACAGTCGCTCGGTTCCGTGGCCTATGGCATCAATGCGGCTGACGAGGCGACCCGGAAGCTCCGCCGCTCGTTGTTCGTGGTGGAGCAGGTTCGAGCGGGAGAGACCTTTACCGAACGGAACGTGCGCTCGATCAGGCCAGCCGCTGGCCTGCACACACGGTACCTCGACAGCGTGATTGGACAGAAAGCGGCCAGAGACATTGCTCGCGGCACGCCCCTGTCCTGGGATCTCGTCGATCGCGGGTGATGTCAGGTGTTCGCGGGGCCCGCAAGGCTGGGCGCCGTGAACCGCTTCCACTCGTCCTTACGCAGGTGAACGGGACCATACGCGGACGGCGTGCCCCAGACGTTGTGCTTGATCCATTGGCCCTCCTCGATCCACCACACACGTGGATCGCGAAAGCTGTCGGCAATCGACCAGAACTCGCCCTCTGACATCCCGACGTACTCGAGCCAGTACGGAAGGTCGGATGAAACGACGTGATCGTATCGCCGCACCATTTCCACACCCTGTTCACGTGTGAGATACCCGGTGCGAATGTCCTTCGACGCGTGATCGGAGCCGCGGCCGTAGCCGAATTTCACGAACTTCATCAGGTCGTGGATGCCGTTCTCGTAGCGATCGTCGAGGTTCGAAATCGTCCGATAGGTGCGCTCGAACGGTTGTGCTGCCTCCTTCCACCCATGCCGCTTCATCATCTCCGCGGTGTGCGCGTAGGGATCCCACTTGAAGAAGTTGCCGATGTAGATGCCGCGCGAGCCGACGCGCAGGATGTCCTCGTCGGAGGGATAGCGCGCCCAGAGTAGATCGCGCTCGGCGAGCGGATCGGCGGCATCGCCGAGCATGTCGTACCATTCGAAGCCGCGCAGGTCGTGTTCGTGGCGCACGCGCGCGCTGAACTCGACGAGGTCGTCAGGATCGAACATCCCGGAGATGTCCCACGACGTTTCTCCCCAGATGTGCAAGGGAATCCCGAGCTTCACCGACATCTGGATGGGGTAGGTGAAGATGCCGCAGTGCGCATGCCAGTTCATGTCGCCCATCTTCCGGAAGCAGATGCGATTCAGCTTTTTCAGCACCTCGACGCTGGGGCCGAACACGAGATGGTCCGCGTCGAACACATGGCGCATGCGATCGCGATTGTAGTCGCCCTCCGGCAGATAGTTGTTGCCGTGATAGGTGACCAACAGCGGCTTCAGTCCGTAGCGCTTGACGATGATGTCGGTCTGGTAGTAGCTGTCCTTTCCCCCGCTGACCGGGATGATGCAGTCGTAGTTGGCGCCAGCGCTTCGCGACTGTTCGATGATACGCTCGAAGAGCGCCCGTTTTCGATCCCAGAATTCCGGTGTCAGTGACTCGGCGCGCTCGAATGCACGGCAACTCGAGCAAATGCCGTCATCGTCAACGTCGATGTTGACGGCGTGCACGGGATAAACGCACCGCGCGCAATACGTGCGAGAGGTCAGCATCGCTACGCGAGAGAAAGGAGTCTGGGCGGACGGACCTCGAACTTCCGCGCATGCAGGAAGGCCCTCGCCAGGTGCACGCTCTGGTCACTGTAGTGGAAGATATTCGCCGCAGCAACGGCATCGACATTCGTCTCGGAGAGTGCGTCGGCGAAATGCTGCCACTCGCCCACGCCACCGCACGCGATGACCGGAATGTGCACAGCGTCCGCAACCGCGCTCACGAGCGAAAGATCATAGCCTGTTTTCGCCCCATCGCGGTCGATGGAATTGATCAGGATTTCGCCTGCCCCTCGTTCCTGCGCTTCCGTCGCCCACGCGATGGGGTCGCGGCCCGTTGGGACTCGGCCGCCATCGATCATCACCTCGTATCCCGATTCGACCACCTTCGCATCGATCGACACCACGACGCATTGGGATCCAAATTCGCGGCCGGCCTGTGTAATCAACTCGGGAGTGCTGGCCGCGGCGGTATTGATACAGAGCTTGTCCGCACCCAACGCAAGCCGATCTGCCATGTCGCTGAGATTCCTGATGCGCCCGCCGACGGTCATCGGCATGAAGGTCACGGATGCAACCTCGCCGATGATCTCGAGAAAGGTCTGGCGAGGGGCGTGCGCAAGGTCCGTCCGCTGTGCATCGAACTGCCTTTCGCGGGAAATGTCGAGGTAGATCAGCTCATCCGATCCCCATTCGCTCAACCGCTTCACCGCCGCCACGGGATTCCCGAGGTTCTGGTAGCGAGAAAAGCCGCGGCTCTGCACGAGCGAGCCATTTCGCAGCAGCAGCACGGGGATGATGCGGCGCTTCTTCATGGGAGGCCGAGAAAATTCCGCGCGAAACGGATTCCAGAATGTTGGCTCTTCTCCGGATGAAACTGCGCGCCGATAATGTTGCGGCGCTGCACGACTGCGGCGAAGGTCTCACCATGTGTCGCGGTCGCGACGACATCCGCCGGATCGTCTGGCACAAAAATGAAGCTGTGGACGAAATAAAAGTCCGGTCGATCGCCGAGCCCGTCGAGAAGTGGGCTGTGATGAACCGTGGCCAAGTCGTTCCACCCAGTATGCGGAATGGAGACGTCAGAGCCTGTGTCGAGGCCGCGAGTCGTTCCCGCAATCCAACCAAGGCCGGCGTGCTCACCGAACTCCAGTCCTCGGTCCGCGAGCACCTGCATCCCAACGCAGATGCCGAGAAAGGGTTTGCCTTCCACGATCACAATCTGCTGGAGATCAGCGACTGGCAAGCGGGCGGAGATCCTCGTCATCGCCGCGCCGAAGGCGCCGACACCCGGAAGCACAAGATGCGTTGCGCGTCGGATGTCCTCCGGGTTGTTCGATACGACGATGTCTGCCACGAGCGAGGCGAACAGGTTGCGAACCGAGCGCACGTTGCCAGAGCCATAGTCCAGAACACACACGATCGGCGCGGATGGACCCGTCACTGCTCGTGCGCCTCAGGCCAGGCGTTTGAAACGCGAATGCGCCACTGGACCGCGGAGGCGCGTCTCGACCGTTCCCTCGGTGATGGCTGCGGCAACGATCGCGAACGCCTGGTCGACCACACTGAAGTACTGCGACAGCATCTCGTTGTCGTGGCGCAGGTTCACGTAGAATCGGTTCGTGGACAGATAGCCCAAGTCGAGCATGCACTGCGTGTACAACGTGCGCGTCGCGTTGGGTGCATCGCCGATGAAGTCGAAGTGCGAAATGGGCAGCATGCCGCCGATGTGGACGTGCAGGCCATGTCGATCCGCGAGCCGCTGCCATTCGCTCTGGATCAGTGCACCCCGCTGCACAAGCAGCGAACCCACGTCGTGTGCCGTGTGCTTGCGAATGGTGGCCAGCGCCGCAACAGGGCCGATGCGCTCCGTCCATGAGGTGCTGCTGATAAACGATCCTTGAATCGCCTCCATCACGCGGGCGCGGCCGAGGACGGCCGCCATGGGGTAGCCGTTGCTCATCGCCTTCGCGAATACCGCGATGTCCGGTTCGATACCGAGCAGACGGTGGGCGCCACTGCTGGCAAAGCGGAACCCCGCCGTGATCTCGTCCACGATGAAGACCGCGCCTGCTTCCGTCGCAAGCTCGCGCACGCGTTCAAGAAAGCCGGGCTCAGGCGTCTCTCCGCGCAGCGGCTCCATGACGACGGCGGCGATTTCGCCTTTGTGTTCCGTCACGAGCGCTTCGAGCTCTTCGGGATGGTTGTAGCGAAAGGGCAGGGCGGTTCCGAGCAGCTCGCGGGGTACGCCAAGCGGCTCGAGCCCCGGCAGCAGATGTCCCGAGAGGACTTCGTCGTGCGCGAGATTGGCCGCGAGGTACCAGTCATGCCAGCCGTGATAGCCACAGAACAGGACCTTCGAGCGTCGCGTGTGTGCCCGTGCGGCGCGCACGGCGAGCGTCATCGCCTCGCCGCCGGCGCGCGTGTACCGCACCATGTCGGCCCACGGGTGGATCTCGCACAGCAGTTCGGCCAACTCGACTTCTTCCGGGCAGTTCAGCGTGGCGACGGAGCCGTTATCGATCGCAGACTTGACTGCGGCATCGACGTCCGGGTCGGCAAAGCCAAGGACCGCTGCGCCAATCGAGCTGTCCGTGTCGATGAATCTCCGTCCTTCGAGGTCCCACACCTCATAACCGCTGGAGCGCGAGTAGTAGCTGGGCCACTGATCAGGCAGATACATCTCAGGGCGCTTGGACAGCAATTGCGTCCCGCCGGGAATCCTGCGCTTTGCCTCGAGGTACAACTCCTGACCCGACGTCATTTCAATGGCTCCGCTGAGCGAACACGATTCTCAACCCCCGGCGCGTCGATTCCGCGCCTTCATGCAAAATACGCGAGTGTTCGATGTGTCGGCATGTAGGCGGAATCGCCACAACGGCGTCCACTCGGCGTCATTCAATCTGTGCATCGTCGCGCATCGTCTCCCGGGACGATGCCGGAGCGGCGTCCTCGCGGAGTGATTTCGCGTACCCCGCGTTTCGCTCGATGCCGCGGTTGCTCTCTTCCAATGTGTCGTCCGATCGAATCATGGCGGCGAGCTCCCGAAAGCCGAAGTCCATCGAGCCCATTCGCGAGGCCACCGCACGGACGAAGGCGAGGTCTGCCGGTTCGTCCACCGTCCATCGCATTGCCGAGAGGTCGTCGTCGAGCGACACATTTGCGAGCCGGAAAAGTTCCGGATGGTTTCTGATGAACGGTGTGACGTGCTCTCGCTCAGATGGTAGCGCAGCGCGCTTTGCGGCAAGTGCGAGCGCCGCAGCCGTAAAGACCTCCGTATCGAGCCCGTCGGGATAAGTTGGGGGATTGACGTTCGAGACGTAGTCCTGGCCACGCTTCAAGAACTCGCGCACCACATCGTCGACGACCGACGGATCGATAAACGGACAGTCCGCCGTGACACGCACGACGACGTCGGCACCGAGCGACGTGGCCGCGTCGTGATAGCGCGAGAGCACGTCGTTCACGCTGCCGCGCGTGACGAGAATTGCATTCGCCCTACAGAAGGCCTCTACCTCGTCGTCATCGGGCGAGACGGTTGTGGCGACCACCACGAGATCCACGCGTTGCGCGTTTCGGACGCGCCGCACGACGTGGGCGAGCATCGGTGCTCCAGCGATATCCGCGAAGATCTTTCCGGGCAATCGCGTCGAACCAAGACGTGCCTGTATGATGGCGACCGTCTTCACTGTGCCGGCCAGGTTCTGGGATCGATCAAGCGCACGTCGTTGGCCGTGAGCCCTGTGGGTAGTGCCGCCGGTGGGTCATTGGCCGCGTGCACCAACTCGTCGAGCTCGCGGACGCTCGAAACACCGATGATCACGTTATGCACGTTCGGCTGTGCGAGCGCAAAACCCAGGGCTGCTCGCGCTGCCGACGAGCGGTGGTGCGCGAGCCACTCGTCCCACTGCCACCAGTGCGTCGCAAAACCATCGCAGAACGACGGGCGGGAGGTCGGTGACGCAAGCAGGAGTCCTTGTAGGAATACCGATCGAACATCGACGGTCACTGACCCTAGGGCGAGGCGATCGATCATCCCGGAGTCGCGAAAGCGCGTATCGAATACGTTGAACGGAAGCTGCACCATGTCGAGATCGAACCTCGGCCAGAGCGCAGAGAGTTGTGCCGGCGCGTAGACCGAAACGCCGATGCGATGCGTGAGTCCCATCGACTTGACCCGCACGACGGCGCGGTGCAATGCAGTCCCACCGGATTCGAGCAGGTCGTCGGGTTGATGGAGCAGGAGCCCATCGAGCCGATCCACGCGCAGGCGCATGAGAGACGCGTTGAGCGCTCGCTCCACGTATCCTTCAATATCGGTGCAATCTCGGGGCGGAGCGGCGAGCTTGGTGACGACGCGCCACGACGCCACACCGGCGCGACCGAGCAACGTTTCCGCATCGCCGTACGCCGGGGCCGTGTCGAGCGTATCGATCCCATGCTCGGCCGCCTGTGCGAGGATGGCCTGAACGGTGTCCGCCGAGAGCCGGCCGGCGCGGTTGGTGACGCCGTACGGACCGCCGAATTGCGCCGTGCCAAGTGCCAACCGCGTCACCGCCGCCCCAGCGTGACGCTATTCCGGTCCGAGCCGATCATCGTGCGTTCGCTTGTGGAACACCCAGGTTGCGACCCACTCATTTGCGTCGTCGCCGGCGGGACGACCGTCTTCATTCGCGAGGTCGCGGCTCATCAGCACATAGTCCGGGTGCCACGAAAACATCGCGCCGAAATCCATCTTGTGTGACGCGAGCTCGGGGCGATGGTGGTACACCCGCGTGGTCGGCGACGCGCTGTAGAAGTCGTGAATGACGAGAATCCCCGGCATTCGAAGCACACGATCCGCCTCCGCGGCAATCCGAAACAGGTCGGCCCGGTCGCACAGGTACAGGCAAAAGCCGAAAACGACAACGTCGAACGCTGACTCGCCGAACGGAAGCGAGTCTGCCGTGCCGCGATGGGCATCGATGCCTCGCGCGAGTGCCTCCGCGACCGCCTCCGCGGACGGGTCGATGCCACTGCAGCGCACACCAAGTTCCCGACCGAGCCATTCGAGGCGCCTGCCTCCGCTACAACCAATCTCGAGCAGGCGTAACGGACGATCCGGTCGAAGCAGCGGGAGAAGGTTTCGGAGAATCGGGTCGTCATCCGGGAGCGTGAGTCCCTCGACCATGTTTCGGTTGCGGCGGAACCATGCATCGCCCTCTCGCTCGAGAAACGCGTCGCGCTGTGTCACGACACGCTGTTCGCGTCCATGACCCAAGCTCGCGTATCGCTCCGGAGATTCGTGTCCACTCGTCGTGCGCCTCACAATGAGTCGGCCGTTCGTGCCGTGATTCCGAAAGGTAGCCGAGAACCGGGGAAACAGCCTACGCGCACAGCTACGTCGCCATGCTGTGACGTGCGAGAATCTCCTCGTACCACTCCACGTATTGTCGGGTCTGTACCGTTACATCGAACCGCTCCTCGGCATCTCGGCGTGCATTGGCTCCGAGGATGTTTCGCAACGCGGAATCGGACAGCAGCTGCGTAATCGCCTGCGCCAACGAGACTTCATCACCCGGCGCGACGAGCATGCCCGTCGCACCTCGGGCGTCCAGTGTGCCATCATGTTCGCCGATCGGTCTCACGATCTCCGCGACACCACCGACGGTGCTCGCGATGACAGGGGTACCACACGCCAATGCCTCGATGATCGAAAGCGGGAGCACCTCCGCCCGCGATGCATGCACGTACACGTCGGCCGCCCGGTACAAGTCGGCCATCCGATTGACGTCCTCCTCGAATGGCAGGCGACGAATCTCCACCAGCCCTCGTTGTGACGACGGCCCGGTTTCTCCGGCGATGACGACCGTCAACGTCTGCTCGGGTGCGACGTGCAACAGGGCGCGCTCGAGCGTGGGAACATCCTTGTACGCGTTTTCTCTCCCGCCCGCGGCAGAGGTGAGGAGGAGGTGGCCATCGAGGGGCAAGCCCAGCCTCTGCCGCGCCTCCCGCCTATTCCCCGGCCGAAAGAGCGTAAGGTCGATGCCGTGAGGAATGATCCGCGTCTCCGAGACGGCCGGAAAGAACATCGATGCCTGCACGCGCGGAATTAACCATTGCGCTGGGACCGCGACGAAGAGGCGCGAACGCCGAAACACCTCGGCCTTTCGCAGCCAGTTGAAGGCCGTTGCGTCCGCGCCAACCGGCGGCGAGGTGAAGAGATAGGGGCACTCCCCACAGCCAGTGCGCCAGCGTTCGCAGTCGAGCGGCTGGGCACAATGACCGCTCAGCAGCCAGCAATCGTGCATCGTCAACACGACAGGCTGGCGCTCCGAGAGTGCTGGCAGGGCGGTCAGGTCGAAATAGTTGCCGTGAAGGTTGTGGCAGTGGATGAGATCGGGATGGAAGACGTCGGGAAGCCGGCGCGAGCCGCTGAAGTCGAAGTCCTCGAGGCCACGGAGGTAGGCGAGCGTGCCTCTGGGGTCAGCGACTGCTCCGAGCGCGCGACGAACGAAGGGCGCGGCGCGCCTGAGGAGCGGAACGCGCTGCAGTGTGGACGGGACCCACATGCGGAACCACCGCCATGTCCGAAACCACGCACTCGTGCGGCGAGGCTCGTCGATTTCCACGATGTGGGACTCCGACCCGAACCGAGTACCGACGGCGAGAATGGCATCCAGCCCCGCTCGGCGCTGAAAGCGCGCCAGATCGGCGGCCACGCGCCCCGCGCCACCCAACCCATCTGTGGTGGCGATATGCAGAACTCGCAATGTGCCTACGATGGACCTCTTTCCAGTGGTACCGCGGCTCGCTCGTTCTGCAGTTTCGCCATGTATCGCTGCGATTCCGAGATACGTTCGATTTCGATCGACATGGCGTCGACGGCTTGCTCGATGCGCTGGAGTTGCTCGGTCAACTGCGGATTCGCGATCGCGACGTCGGAACGCCGCTCGATCCGCCGTCCGAACGCGCGCGCGAGTGGCCACCCGATGATGATGACGGCGCACATGACGAAGAATCCGACCGAAATGTCCACCACCCCTGATGGGATCCCGCTGTCGAAGCCACCGCCGGGGGGCGGAACGATGACCAGCCCTCGGCCGCCCCCTCCCTGCGTACGCGCCTGTGCGGCCTCCTGCGCCGCCTCGCGCGCCGCAGCCTGCGCCTCACGAATCGACTGGCGAATCTCCTGCCGCAATTCGTCGCCCGGCCGTGGTGGAGCTGACGGCGTCTGGATGGTTGTGCCCTGGTGACGCTCGTTCATGTGGTTCGACCTCGCTGCGAATGCCTCGCGCTGGGCGAGGCGTGCCGTCGTGATGAATGTAGACCCTACGCTTTGGCGGCGCGAGGAGTTGCGTTCGGTGACGGGCTTCCTCGGACGCGAGCGCATCCATCATTTTGTGTTCATTCAGTTGTCCCACTTTCCACGATCACATTGACGACCTCATTCACCGTTGTCGCCGGCGGCGGCGGATTCATTGGCGGTCACCTCGTTGCGCGCCTTCGCGCGCACGGCCACCCTGTGCGTGCGATCGACATGAAGCCACTCCACGCGTGGCACCAGTCGTTTCCGGACGTGGACAATGTCGTGGCAGACCTTCAAGGCGCGGCCGCCTGCACCGACGCGGTCAGGGGTGCCCGCGTCGTCTACCAGCTCGCGGCGGACATGGGCGGCATGGGTTTCATCGAGCACAACAAGGCGTTGTGCATGCTCTCGGTGCTCACCAACACCCATATGTTGATGGCCGCCACCGCGGCGAACGTCGAACGCTTTTTCTACTCATCGTCCGCGTGCGTGTACAACGCCGACAAGCAACGCGACGAGCACGTGGTTGCGCTCAAGGAATCGGATGCGTATCCGGCAATGCCTGAAGATGGATACGGTTGGGAGAAACTCTTCTCCGAGCGCATGTGCCGTCACTTCCGCGAAGACTTCGGTCTCGCCACACGCGTCGCTCGGTATCACAACGTCTATGGACCGCACGGTAGTTGGGAAGGCGGGCGCGAAAAGGCGCCTGCCGCTATCTGTCGCAAGGTGATCGAGAGTATCGCCAACGGCTCGAACACCATCGAGATCTGGGGACCGGGCACGCAAACCCGGTCATTCATGTATATCGACGACTGCCTGAAGGGGACGCAGCTCATCGCCGCGAGCGATATCCTCGAGCCAGTCAATCTTGGGTCGGACGAGCTCGTGACGATCAATCAACTCGTTGACATCGTCGAGGAGATCGCCGGCGTGAAATTGACACGCAAATACGACCTCTCCGCACCGAAGGGAGTGAATGGACGCAACTCGGACAACACGAGGATCAAGGAGACGCTCCATTGGGAGCCTTCGATTCGGCTTCGTGAGGGAATGGAGCAGACGTATCGCTGGATCTTCGACGAGTTTTCGAAGAAATACGGCAGGCCTGCGCGGTGATCCTCGCGCCACTCGCCGTCTTCCGCTGCGACGCGTCACTGCCTGTCGGCGGCGGCCATGTCATGCGATGCCTTACGCTTGCCGACGTGCTCGCTGGGCTCGGCTGGCGTTGCGCGTTTGCCACGGCGTCTGGCTCTGTGGAGGTCGTTCCTGCGCTGGCGGCCTCTCGGCACGAGGTCGCGAGCATCGATGCAGATCATGATTCCGCCGACATGTGCGCGATCTGGCCGGCTGCCGACCTGCTCGTCGTCGACCACTACAACCGTGACGCCGAGTTCGAGCGCGGTCTGCGCGCGTGGGCCACGCGAATTCTGGCGATCGAAGATCTGATCACCCGTCCGCATTCGTGCGACATCCTCCTCGATCAAACGTATGGCCGCACCGCCGCCGACCACGCTGAAACGCATGCTGGTCTCTGCCTGTGCGGGTCATCGTTCGCGCTGCTCAGGCCGCAATTCCGCGCGCAGCGGACGCAGGCGCTTGCACGTCGTGATGGACGGCCGGTCTCGCGTGTGTTCGTTGCACTCGGTACCACCGATATCCGGGACGCCACCTCGGCAGTGCTCGACGCAGTCGCCAGAGCGGCCCCACACGTCAGCGTCGATGTCCTGCTTGGAGGTACAAGCCCGAATCTCGCTACAGTGCGCGAACGCATCGCGCGGATGCCCAACACCGTGACGCTGCACGCCGATGCGTCGGATGTGGCGCAGTTGATGGCTGGCGCAGACTTGGCCATTGGCACACCAGGCACGGCGAGTTGGGAGCGATGCTGCCTCGGTCTTCCGACCATCCTCGTCACCGTGGCGGACAACCAGGAAGTCATCGTCGCTCGGCTGGCCGAGGCCGGGGCGGCGCTGGACGCCGGTCGGTATGGAGATTCCTCCGTCGATCGACTCACAGCGGCACTTATCCATCTCATCAACGACGCGGACGCTCGCCGAGCGATGGCGTCGCGCGCAGCGGCAATTTGCGACGGGCGTGGCGCGCTCCGAGTCGTGCTGGGCATGCTGCCCACCGCTGTATCGCGCTCCGGTGGTGTGGTGCGGTTGCGAGCCGCGGAACCTGCAGATGAAACGTCGCTGCTGCGGTGGCAAAGCGAACCGGAAGCGCGACGCTTCTCACGCAATCCCAACATGCCAAGCCTTACGGAGCATCGGCAGTGGCTGCACCGCACGCTCGATGATCCACACCGACTGCTCATCGTGATCGAACACGCAGGGCAACCCGTGGGAAGCCTGCGCCTCGATCGGGTGCAGACGCACCCGCATCGCCATGAAGTATCGATCCTGATCGCGGCGGATCAGCGAGGGAACGGGATTGCCTCTGCGGCGCTGGATTTGGCGCGGCGATTACTGCCCGCGTCAGAACTCGTCGCGGAAGTGTTGCCTGGAAACGCCGGCTCTGTCGCGCTCTTTACACGCGCAGGATATCGCCGCGAGTCGGACACACTGTTTCGACGTCGGTCGTAAGCCAGGAATGCTCAGCGCGTCGATGCCGCGCTCAGAGACTCGCCGTCGAGCACGTCGCGCACGCGGCTGAGCAGGCTGCGCGCGGTGAATGGTTTCTGGAGAAACGCGGTGCTGGGATCGAGTTCTCCGCGCCGGCTGATATCGCCATCTGTGTAGCCAGAGATGAACAGCACGCGAAGCGACGGGTCGCGCAACGACAAGGTATCGGCCAACTGCTTCCCGCCCATCTCCGGCATCACGACATCAGTCAGCAACAGATCGACCGGCCCGCCGTGCTGCGAGGCTACCGCGAGTGCATCACGGCCATTCCGCGCCTCGAGGACTGTGTAGCCATGGCGTTCGAGGATGCGCGCCGCCAGCGCGCGCACGCCTTCCTCATCCTCCACGAGCAAGACGGTTTCCACACCGCGCGGCGCGATAATCGACTGCGTTCCAGATGCCATCGCGTCCGCGGGTTCCTCGCCCTGCGGTATGTAGACGGTGAAGGTCGTGCCCTTGCCGGGCATGCTCTCGACATCCACCGCACCCTTCAACCCTTCCACGATGGCGTAGACCGTCGACAAGCCAAGCCCCGTGCCCTTGCCCGGCCCCTTGGTCGTGAAGAACGGCTCGAAAATGCGCGCGCGCGTTGCGGCATCCATACCCATGCCGGTGTCCGTCACGGACAGGCCCACGTAGGTACCAGCCGCCAACCGTGGGTGGCTGTTGTCATGACCGAAGCTGACCGTGCCGGTGGTGATCGTGATGGTTCCGCCATTGGGCATGGCATCGCCAGCGTTGACCACGAGGTTGAGGAGAACCTGCTCCAGGTCCGATGGGTCCGCGCGAACACTCCCAAGCCGCTCGCTCGGTCGCCAGTCGATGCCCACGTCTTCGCCGATCACGCGCTTCAGCATGCGCTTGAGATCGGTCAGCAAGGCGTTGAGATCCAGTGACCGCGGTTGCCGGATTTGCCGGCGGCTGAAGGCAAGCAGTTGTGTCGTCAACGCACCGGCGCGTGTCGCGGCTTTCTTGATCTCACGCACGTCTTCGCGACGCGGATCGCTGCGGTCGATGTCCGCCAACAGAAAATCAGCGTAGCCATTGATCGCCGTGAGCAGGTTGTTGAAGTCGTGTGCGATCCCGCCGGCGAGCCGGCCTACTGCCTCCATCTTCTGGGATTGGCGGAGCTGTTCCTCACTGCGCTGGAGTGCGTCCTGCGCCCGCTGGCGCTCGACGATTTCGTCCTCGAGCCGCTTGTTCGCGACGGAGAGCGCGTGCGCGCGCCGTTCCGCCGTCTGGTAGAGGCGCAATGCCCCGCTCAGCCCGACGACCACGAGCGCACCCAGAACCAACACGATCTCCGGCAACCGGGAGTCGTGCAGTGCGAGCTCCGCCTCGGTGGGCCAAACGCGGAGCCGCCACGTCGACATCTCGCCGATGGGCGCGTCCTGACCCCGTTCGACTTCGAGCGCACGTGGGCCGGATACGTGCGAGTAGACCTCTCGATCTCCAACGTAGACGGCCACCGAATAGCCGCTGGCCTCCGGCGTATCCAACGCTTGTTGGAGTAACGATGCCAATCCGCTTTCGACGACCACCGCCGCTGCCCCGCGAGCCGTCGGTGCCGCGGAAATCACGATGGGCACACCGCTGGCCGATGCAATCGGTGGACTGGTGGTCACCTGGCCAGTCGTCCGAGCCGTGCTGGCGATTTCTACGCGCTGCGCGGCGAACGGCTCGGTCCCCGCTCTGGCAAAGGACTCATCGGGAATGGCCACCACGACGCGACCAGTCGAATCGATGCCGGCGACCGAGCGGAATGTGCCCCTCTCGATCGTTCGCAGGGCTTCAGCGGCCCATGCATCTCGAGACGTGGTGCCGCCCGGCCACATGGTCGCCAACCGAACCAATTCCCGGTTGCGCTCACTGATTCTGCCGACCGCAACGTCGGCCAACGTTCGAGCCTTGAGCCGCACGCTGCGCGCGAGCTCCGTTGCTTCATTCCGCTGCAACGTGATGGTGAACGCGACGCTCAGCATGAGCACGATGAGCCCTGCCGCGTAGGGCAGTGCCCGATGGGTACGCGCGCGCAACGTGAGCGGGGTACCTGGCACTCAGCGTCCCGCGGATGCCTTGCCTAGGCGAGCATACGCATCGCGTGCCTCGGCGGCATCGCGGGCGAGCGGTGGCTCGGGGTCACTCCGAAGCGACAGATATTGCCGCAACGCCTCCGATGCGCCCGCCATGTCACCCGTCTTTTCCGCAAGACGCGCTTCGTCACGCAGATAGGTAGACAAGAACGACAGGCGCCCGTAGAACACCTCGCGCCGGCGAACGGCGAACAGCGCGGCACGCGAGTCGCCCAATCGCTCGTACAATCGAGCTGCGACGAGGTTGCCCATGCTCTGGATGGGGCCGAGGGGGACACCACGCAGAAACTCGTCGAGCGAATCGGTCAGGGCGCGCGCATCCGACCGCTTCTGCATCACCGCGAGTTGCGCGTGGAGTACGTGCGCGCAGCCAATCCGAAACTGCGCATTGGAGAGTGTGTCGCGTACGTCGACGCCCGCGCGCATGATGCCGGCGACGCGCCGTGCCCCAGTCGTATCTCCCTGCGACAGCGACCAGATCTCGGCGAGACACAGGTCGCCGAAGTACACGGGGTCCTTTCCACGCTTGTTCGTGCCGGGAACGGGGCCACCGAGCGCAGCCCGCTGCCTCAGGCTGGCGACGGCGGTCGCGGTGCCGGTCGTGTCGCCATCCCAGAACAATGCATCTCGCACGCGCTCGAAATCATCGTAGGTCGGCGCGGGAAACATTGCGTGCACGGAGTCGAGCAACACGCGTCCACGCACAGGGCGCCCGCGATTCATCGCGATGTCGTGCCGGCCCATCAAATCTCTCGCCGATGGTGCCGCGTGCGGGCCGCGGCCGAGTTGCATGTCGAAAAACGACTGTGCCGACTGTATCTCTCGGCCGATGATGAACGGTGCCTCGCTGATGGTGGCAGCCGCCATCGGGGTCAGCGAATCGCCGCGCGCGGCGATTCGGTGCGCTTCAGCCGAATCGCCACGCGCCACGGCCATCATCCAACGGATCCCGTCGCGATTCTCGCTCGAGCTGTCAGCGGCCAGGTAGAGTGTGCCGAGCGTCCGGACACGCGCGGTGTCCTTCCGCTGAAGCTCGATGATCACGAGATGTTCGATTGCCGGCGAGAAGCTGGAATCGAGCGCAATCGCGCGATTGAACGCTTCGGCGGCCCGCGCCAGCGCGTCGGGGATTCCTGCTGCCGCGCCGAAATGGAAGAGTCCATCGCCCAACTCGAACTGCGCATCAGCGCGGTCCGGTACAAGGGCGGCATACCGTTCCTTCGCCTTGATCAACTCTGCCCAGACAGGCACGCCTGGAAAATTCCGACCCGCCGTTGCGAGGAGCAGAGCCTGATCGCGGGGGCTCAAGCGGTCGCGATGGCGCCATGCGACGGTGAGACCTGCCAGCCGATCCGACGGGTCTCCGACCCAGCCCGCGGCCGCCGCCAATCCCAGTCCCGCGAGCGCAAAAGTCGAATCGAGCTCGATCGCGCGACGGAAATCCTTTGCCGACGCGTTGAAGCGCGCACGCCGGTACCGCGCGGTGCCGTCGAGGTACGCGCGCAGCGCGGGAAGTGGAACGCCCCCGAACGCGCCAATGCGCTCACCTTCTCCAGCCCTATACGCGAGCAACTCGCTCGCGAGCCGATCGATCATCGACGACAGGCTGTCGGACGGCCCACTCACCGAACGCGGCGGTGCCGCCCGGCCATCACGCACCTGGATCAACGACGCGGTCAAGGTCAGTTTCTGAGGGCCACCCGAGACGTCGCCAATGAGAAGCTGTCCGGCGCCGAGCCGCTCGGCGAGTTCGAGCGCTTGTTCGCGCGAGAGATCGGCGGTGTCGGAACCCGCGCTTCGTCTGAACGCGCTCAACAGGGTGCGCGGATCGGTCGACCGAGGCCCGCCTTCACCCGTGAGCTTCGCGGCAAGCAGGTCCAGCATCCCCTCACGCAAATAACGCACGGCAGGATCATTGCTCGCGAGGCGGAAGGGAAGCACCGCAACCTGATTGTCGTCCAGCCGGAGCGCGCCCGGCCGGAAGGCGTACGCCGTGGCGACGATGAGCGCCACTGCGGCGAGGGAAAGCGCCAGACGGCTGCGCGGGCGGCGTACCCACCGCGCCCGCATGACGGGCGTGCCGCCGCCAGGCGTGGAGACGCGCTCGAGTGCCTCCCGTGCCTCTCTCGCCGTCTGCGGACGGTCGCTGGGGCGCTTCTCGAGGCAGCGCATCACGAGCTCAGCGAGCGATGGCGGAACGTCGGGGTTCTTCGCGGAGAGCGGTTGCGGGAGTTCCGCGATGTGTGCGGCGAGCATCTCGTGCGACGGCCGCTGTCCGAACGGCGGCGCGCCAGCGAGCAGTTCGTAGGCAACCAGACCCCACGCATAGATGTCCGCGCGGTGATCGGTGTCCGGATCGCCCGCCGCCTGTTCCGGTGCCATGTACGCCGGTGTACCAACCGCCATGCCCACACCGGTACCAGAGGAGTCTACATGGCGAAAAGCCGCATTTGCCGCGCTCAAGGCCTTCGCGACACCGAAGTCCGTGACGACGGCGTGTGCGCCGCTCAGCAGGATGTTGTCCGGCTTGATGTCGCGGTGGACCAGCCCGCGTTCGTGCGCGTAGGCCAATGCGTCGATGACGTCATGGAGCAGGTGCACTGCGTCGCCCAGGGGTAGCATTGCGCCCTTGGCCTGTCGCGCGCGCAGCGACTCGCCCTCGATGTACGGCATGGTGTAATACGGCGCCCCCGCGGCTTCGCCCGCGGCGAGCACGGGAACGATGTGCGGATGCTGAAGCCCGGCAACGAGTTGGATCTCTCGGCGGAAGCGCTCGTTGTTGAGCCCGGCTGCCAGTTCGTGCGGGAGCACTTTCACCACCACGAGCCGGTCCAGCGCCCGCTCGCGCGCGACGAACACTCGGCTCATTCCACCGCCACCGAGCTCACGTTCGATAGCGTACGCGTCGCCGAGCGCCTCCTGAAGGCGTTCGCGTAGTTCGTTCCCGGGATCCGACGGTGAGGCGGTCATGGCAACTCCGGAGTATCGGCAGACGCGCCCGCTCAGTGAACGGCAATGTTGTGCGAGTTGTTTGATGACGCCGGACGCTCAATGGTTGCGTCCCACCGTGTCAGGGTGTTGTTACGCTCGTTTGTCGCCCGGAGCGGAGCGACCTTCACCCTACGCGTGCGCCGGCACAATGAACGCGGATGGAGCCGATTGAAGCGGATAACATCTGATTTTCAAGCAAAAAAAACCACGCTTTATCCGATTTGATCCGCTTCAAATTCGCTCAATCCGCGTTCAATGTGCCGGCGAAACGATGCAACACCACGTGCAGCCGCCTTGCGAGATCTTTCCTGCACCCTTCGCGCCTGGCGAGGCTATCTGATATCCCTGACCAATTGCTCCGCCACGCGACGGTACGCCGCCGCGTTCGGATGGCCGTCTCCCTTGATCTGGTATTTTGCGATGTCGTCCTCGGCCGACCACAGCCTCGTGTAGTCCAGCACGTGAACGCCAAGTCGCCGAAGTTTCGGAGCGAGCTCCTGCCGGGCAATGCCAGCATTCGGCCAGAGAACGAAGTAGCAGCCGCCTGATTCATATCTTGCCGCGAAGAGATCACAGGAGCGCTTGACGATGCCAGCCATGAGCGCCCAGTCGTCGGGAGAGGCTTTTGTCCACGGGTGCGATAGCAAACGAGAAAGTACGAGTGAATGCGAAGCTTTCCAGTAGAGAAACTGTCGAAGCGGGCGGACGCTTGCGAAGCTTCCTCGCCGGACCGGAACACCGTTCGCGTCGAGCTCGTAAAGCGGCATGTTTCCGCCCCATGTCGCGACGATATTGAACGTTCCGCGCACGCGGTCGATGTGTTGGTCGATGGTCGTGAATACCGCGACGCCCCTCCGCTCCTTCAGTGCAACGAGATTCGGCGGTGCCTCCATGAGGGCGAGCATCGACTGCGGTCCCCAACCCTTGAATCCACGGCTGTACACCGTGGCGCGGCCCTGAGTTGCCGCCGCGAACGCGGCGGGCAGTGTTGCACTATCGGACACGCCTTCGCCGAAGGTAAACGAACAGCCGAAGAACGCGACGAATGCACTATCGGAGTGGGACGGAGGCTGCGGTACAAAGCGCCAGCCGCCCGGCAGGAGGGTGTATGTCGCATCGAAAATCGTATCGCGCCCTTGAGCCTTGAATGCTCGGAATCGTCCACCCTGCCTCACACCGCGATACCCAAGGGTGACATCGTAGTTGCTTAGCCTGCCAGCACCTCCTTCGCGTGTTTCGCGTGCCGGTGGAATCGCAGGCTCGAAAACGCGGTGAACGCGGAGCACGCCCTCCGCGAGTCCGAACAGCACTGCAAAAACGAGAAGGTTCACGGCAACGACGCGACCGGTTCGGCCAATGCGGCCCTGCATCAGTCGCGCATCATGGACTACGCGCCTTTTACTTCGCTCACGAGTTTGGTGAGTGACGTCTTCGCGTCGCCGAACAGCATGCTGGTCGCTGGAGCGTGGAAGAGCGCATTCTCGATCCCTGCGAAGCCGGCCGCCATGCCGCGCTTCAGTACGATCACGTGCTTCGCCTTATCCGCATCGAGAATCGGCATGCCGTAAATCGGTGACGCAGGATCGGTTCGCGCGGCGGGATTCACGACGTCGTTTGCACCGATGACCAGCGCGACGTCGGTCTGCGGAAACTCGCTGTTGATCTCGTCCATGTCGTACAAACGGTCGTACGGCACGTTCGCTTCGGCGAGCAGGACGTTCATGTGACCGGGCATTCGGCCGGCCACCGGGTGAATGGCGTACTTCACCTCACCGCCACGCTTCTCGATCAACTCCGCGAGTTCGCGCACGGTGTGCTGTGCCTGCGCGACGGCCATGCCGTAGCCCGGGATGATGATCACGCGCTGCGCATACGCGAGCTGAATCGCCGCGTCCTCCGCGGAGATGGCGCGCACCGGCAGCGCCGAGCCCCCCACGACGGCGGCCGCCGGCTCACCGCCGCCGAATGCGCCGAACAGCACATTGGCGAACGAACGGTTCATCGCCTTCGACATCAGGATCGACAGCAGGAATCCCGATGCGCCATCGAGCGCACCGCAGATGATCAGGATGCTATTGCCGAGCGCAAAGCCGGTGGCTGCGGCGGCAAGTCCGCAATAGGAGTTCAGCAGTGCGACGACCACCGGCATATCGGCGCCGCCAATGGGAATCACCATCAGCACGCCGAGGACGGCGGCGATCGCGATCATGCCATAGAACGCGGCCGTCTGCGTGGGATCGACCACCACCGTGACGAACAGCCCCATGGCGCCGAGGAACAAGAGCGCGTTGAGCGCGTTCTGCCCCTTGAATGTGATCGGCTGGCCGGGAATCAGCTCCTGGAGCTTTCCAAAGGCCATCAGCGCGCCGGTGACCGTCAGCGACCCAAGCAGCACTTCGAAGCCAAGCGCCGCCATCTTCGAGAGCGCAATGCCTTCCGGGCTGTGCATCGACGTGTAGTACTCGGCGATGCCGACCAGTGTCGCTGCGAGCGCACCAAAACTGAGCGACATCGCAATTCGCTGTGGCAACGCGGTCGTCGGCACCCACATGCCGAGCGGATAGCCGATCAACGTGCCGAGTACGAGTCCGCCGGCAATCCACCGGTAGTCGATGATATTGCGGCCGATGAGTGTGCCGACGACGGCGATCAGCATGCCGACCGCGGCGTACTGCATCCCGCGTCGCGCGCGGTCCGGATGCGTGAGCCCGCGCAGGCCGAGAATGAAGAGGACGGACGCCCCGAGATAGCTGAGTTGTGTGATGTACTCGCGCATTTATGCTTGCGACTCCGTCTTCTTCGGCACGTCGCGCTTGAACATCTTCAGCATGCGGTCAGTGATGAGGAAACCGCCGACGACATTCGTCGTTGCGCAGACAACGGCGACGAAGCCGAGGATGGTTGCGACTGTGCCATGCTGCGAACCTGCGGCCGCCATCGAGCCGACAAGCGAAATGCCGGAAATCGCGTTGGTCGCCGACATGAGCGGCGTGTGCAGCAGCGGAGGGACTTTGGTGATCACCATGTACCCGACAAACCCGGCGAGCACGAAGATGTAGAGCTCGAGAATCAGCATTGTGTCACGATCATGAGTTGGAGCGCGCCACGACCTGGCCGTCGCGCACGACGGTCATGGGTCGCGTGATCTCTTCATCGGCATCGATCACGAGCGCGCCGTCCTTCGACAACAGGGTAACGAGCGCCACGACATTCTTGCTGAACATCTGGCTCGCGTGGAATGGAACAGTAGCGGCAATGTTCAGCGGGCCGATGACGGTTACGTGCCCGGATTGAATGGTCTCTCCCGCGCGCGTGACCTCGCAATTACCGCCGGATTCGGCGGCGAGATCGACGATCACCGCGCCCTGCCGCATCGACGCGACCATCTCGGCCGAGATCAGCTTTGGCGCATCGCGTCCCGGAATTTGCGCGGTGGTGACCACCATATCGACGTCCGGCAGATGCTTCGCGAGTGCATTCCGCGTGCGCTCCGCATCGTCCGCACTCTGCGCCTTGGCATAGCCACCCGACGTTTCCGACGCGGCGGCGACGAGCTCCGTGGCCACAAACGTCGCGCCGAGGGATAGCACTTGCTCGCGCGCGGCCGGCCGCACATCGAACGCGGACACGACGCCGCCAAGGCGCCTCGCTGTGGCGATGGCCTGGAGCCCAGCCACACCGGCGCCGATGACGAACACCTTCGCCGGCGACACCGTGCCGGCAGCCGTCGTGAGCATCGGCAGGAATTTCGGCAGCAACGATGCGCCGATCAGCACCGCCTTGTAGCCGGCAACGGTGCTCTGCGACGACAGGACATCCATCGACTGCGCACGCGTAATCCGCGGCACCAACTCGAGCGCGAGTGCGAGAATACGGCGATCGGCGAGGAGCTGGAGCAGGGGTCCGTTTCGGGCCGGCGACAACAGGGACAGAAGCGCCACGCCCTCCGGCATCTCCGCGACCTCCGCCGGACTCGGTGGCTGCACTCGGCAGACCAGCACCGCATCGGCGTAGATGCTCGCGGCGTCCGCAATCGAAGCGCCTGCGTCGGTGTAAGTGGAATCGGGAAAGCCGGCGCGAACTCCCGCGCCGGCTTGAAGTCGAACTTCGTGACCGCCTTTCACAAGGCGGCTGACGCTGTCTGGCGTCAGCGCGACCCGGAGCTCGCCGGGTGCCGTTTCGAGAGGAACCGCAATTCGCATTTAGTAAAAATCGGCTGCGGCGTGAGGGTTCGCTAGAGGGACAGTCCCGACGAGGTGTCATCCATTCGCGAAGAGATGACGCGTCCCTGACGTACGAGGTACCTGGAACCTCGTACCCGGACTGGCATCCAACCCCAAAAGAGCCATCGACACGGTTAATGGCATCGACTCAACGCCAAACGCCGTCCTGAAGTCGAGGGCGGCGTTTTGCGTGAAACACTCTCTGATGGCTCCTTTCGGCCATTATGCCAGTCAGGGTACCAGCTTCCGGGTACCTCGTACCTTTGTGTCTCCGCGTTTGGATCCAGACTTGGTGTCGCCGCAACGTAGATTGCAAGTGCCCGCGTGTATCACTCCTCGAGTGGATCCCATGCTGCCTTGGCTCTCTCGGCGCAGCTTGCTGCTTGCCCTGTGCGTTGCGACCGCCGCTCCCGCCGGCGCACAGCTTCCGCGTTCGTTCACCGGTCCACGAACGGCGCCCGAAATCACCGCGACCGACCTGATGACGCGGCTGTACATCTTCGCCGACGACTCGATGATGGGCCGGCAGGTCGGCACGATCTACAACGCCAAGGGGACAGCCTACATCGAGCGCGAAGTGCGGGCGTTGGGACTCATTCCTGCGGGCGACAGCGGCACGTACTTCCAGAACCTGCCCTTCTTCAGCTTTCATACGGATTCCCTCAGCTCGCTCGTCGTCGGCGGCCAGCGCCTGGTGCTTGGCACGGACTACCTGCCGGTGGTGAAGGACGAGCGCCGCATTTCACTCGATGGTGTATCGGCGATCTATGGTGGTTCGAGTACCGACTCCTCGACCTGGCTCACCGCCGACGAGGCCGCCGGCCGACTCGTGCTCGTAGGAGTTCCGCAGACGACGAGCTCATTTCCTCCGCTGAACCGCGTGCTGCGCACACGACTCGCGCGCAGCGCGGCCATTCTCATCGCGTCGCTCGACAACATCTCTCCGCGAACCCGGGACGGATTGGGCACGACGGCATCGTTGGTCCGCGACGACACCATCGCGCCTCCTCCACCCTTCGTCTTCATCACGCGGCGCGTGGCGTCGCTGATGTTCGGCACGCTCGAGAGGCTAACACCGCGGGCGGAGGGGAAAGCGCTGAGCGGAGTCCTGATCCTCCACCGGTCACAGCTGCCGTCGCGAAACGTGGTCGCAGTGCTGCCGGGGTCCGACCCCGTGCTCCGTGGACAATACATCGCGATCGGCGCACACAACGATCACATCGGCTTCAACGAGCACCCGGTTGACCACGATTCGCTCAGGGCCACCAATCGCGTTCTGCGCCCACAGGGTGACGACAGTCCGCTCGCCGAGAAACCATCCGCACAACAATCCGCCGCCATTCGAAAGACCATCGACAGCTTGCACCGAGCGCATCCCGCCCGGCTCGACTCCATCTACAACGGCGCGGATGACGACGGCAGCGGCTCGATGAGCGTACTCGAAATCGCGGAAGCATTTGCCACGGCCGGTACCTATCCGAAACGCTCGCTCCTGTTCGTCTGGCATTCCGGAGAAGAGGAAGGAATGTGGGGCTCGGAATTCTTTACCGATCATCCGTCGGTGCCGCGCGACTCCATCGTGGCGCAGATCAATGTCGACATGATTGGTCGAGGCGATGCGTCCGACATCACGGGCGAAAGCAAGACGGGTGCGCTCCTGCGGGGTCGATCCGGCTATCTCCAGCTCATCGGCGCACGACGGCAATCGAGCGAGCTCGGCAGCATGTTGGAAGCCGTGAATGCGAGGGGAAAGCCTCCACTCACCTTCGACTACGAGATGGATGCCAATGGCCACCCGCAGAACATTTACTGTCGCAGCGACCACTACGAGTATGCACGGTATGGCATACCCATCGTCTTTCTGACCACCGGTGGTCACGCGGACTACCACCAGGTCACGGACGAGCCGCAATACATCAACTATGGACACATGACGCAGGTCGCACAGTTCATCCACGCGTCCGTAGCCGAGCTCGCAAACCTCGATCACCGGCTGGTGCTCGACAAGCCGAAGCCCGATCCCAAGGGTCGCTGCAGCCAGTAGCCGATGGCCGTCACTGAGGCATATTCCATCCATGCGACTGCGCTTCGTTCCACTCGCCCTGTTGCTCGGCTGCGCGGCCATCGGTAAGGGCTCGAGTGCGCCGGCGACCTTCGTCCGGTCCACCGCCGAATCACAGGTCACGCGAGTCATCGACGTGCGGGATGGCCTCACGCACACGCAGGCCATGCGAGTGCTCGCTGACGCGCTCGGCGTGCGGTACACCGTGGAAGTCACCGATAGCCGCGCGGGGTTCGTGATGACGACGTGGCAGGCCAGCCTGGTGCGCGACGGCGTTCCTGATCTGCGCTATCGCACGCGCCTGACCGCTCGATTCGTCGACGACTGGCGCAAGTTACAGCTCAAGCACGAAGCCAATTGGCGCCGCGGCGAGGAATGGGACGTCGGCTATGACGCCGCGCAACTCGACAGCGCCGCCGCAGATCTCAAGGCAAAGCTGGGCAAACGGTAGCACTGTCACCCCGAGCGAGCGAAGCGAGTCGAGAGGGTCTGCACCTCTGCGGTTCTGATCTAACGCAATCCCGTGATCTGCCACACGCGATTCTTTCGCGCGACGGCTGCATGCTGCTGCGGAAGGTTCACCGTTTGAGACGGATTCGTTCCCTTGCCGGTGATCTGCAATGCGAGCGAGAACTCGACGTCAGCAGAATCGCGGAGAATGCGCATCGCGCCGTACCGGACCTTCGCCTCGATGCGAGCGGCCCCCGCGAAGTTGCGCTCCCAGCTTTCCTGCTGCTTCGAGGTCATGCTGGGAAGTGCTGCGCGCAAAACAGCAATGTCTCCGCTCTCGATCGCGCGGGCATAGCGCGCAATCGCGCTACGCACCGCACCGGTATCCGCGAACGCGATGCGCGCGATGCTGTCACTCACGCGCTTCTCGGCGCGCTGCGTTGCGAGTCGCGCGCTGTCCACCATCGGGATCGGGGCGATGCCGCTTGCGCCACCGTCGGTGTCGAGCGGTGCGCCTCCGGATCGAGCTTCGGCGACTGAGGCAGCGAGCACGCTGTCTTTCCGCGTACTTGCCGTCCGCTCCGAGTCGACGGCGTTCGGTGACTGGATCATCATGAATCCAGCAATGACCGCCGCCACACCCGCAATGCCGAGCACGAAAGGCGTCCGGCGAACAGGTGTGGCCGGTGGGACGGCCGTCACCTCCGTTGTCGCTCCGGTCGCCTGGAGGAAGGCCACGGTTGGCGCGCTGCGCGGCGTCGGTCGCGCGAGCTTTACTCCTTGTGTCGCCACGGGCATTCGCCGAACGTGCGTACCCGCCAACGCATCTCGCAACTCCGCCGCCGAGCCGTACCGATCGCCAGGCGTCCGCGCGAGAAGTTTCTCCACGATACCCGCGAGCGTGTCCGGAAGGCTCGAGTCGAGACCGTGGACGTGCGGTGCATCCTCGGACAACCGTCGCGTGATCATGAGCTCGCGCGTCGGTGCATCGAAGGGCGGGGACGCCGTGAGCATCATGTGAAAAATGCAACCGAGCGCGTACAGGTCGCTCCGTGCATCCACGGGATCGCCGAGCAGTTGCTCGGGGCTCATGAATTCCGGCGTGCCGATGACCTGGCCGGTTCGCGTGAGCGCGTCGTGCGCTGGTTCCTGCATCGCCTTGGCGATACCGAAGTCAACGACCTTCGCCACCTCACGTCCACTCGGCGTCCGGGTGAGCAGGATGTTGTCCGGCTTGAGGTCGCGATGCACGATTCCGAGCTCATGGGCCGCTCCCAACCCATCGGCGATCTGACGTGTGAGCTCAACGGCGCGTTCAATCGCGAGCGGTGCTTCTCTCGCGAGGATTCGCGTCAGCGGTTCTCCCTCGACGTACTCCATCACGAGGTACACCACGCCGTCGCTCTCGCCATAGTCGAACACCGCGGCGACGTTCGGGTGGATGATCCGCGCCGCGTTCGACGCCTCGCGCGCAAAGCGTGCGGCGGACTCGCCGTCATTGATCAGGGCAGGGCTCATCACCTTGATCGCACACTGGCGATTCATCTTCACGTGCTCGCCCAGATACACCCGGCCCATCCCGCCTTCGCCGATGCGCTTGAGGATGTGGTAGCGATCGGCGAGCACACGATCGATCAGCGTGTCCGACCCTTTCGGTCTGAGCGCCGTTCCGTCGTTCGGGCAGAAACGGGCCGCCGTCTGGTATTCGGCGCCGCAATGGGGACACATCTTGAGAACGACGACTGCGTGGTCGTCGGCGGGCGTCGGCTGTTGGGCGAGCAGGCCCGAGCCAAGCCCACTCTCGCGGAGCGCACTGTCCTCGTCAGGAGGGGTGACAGCGGGGGGATCGTCTGGCCGGTCGGCGGACATCGGTCTAGAGTACGCGTTCAACCCCGTCCATGGTAAGCCCGGGTGACGATTTCTGCGGTTGATTGGGGCGGGAGGGCGTTCGCGAACTGCGTTGCTCGTGGGGATAACGGATTGTACGGAGCTCGGCGGATCGACAGGGATCGCTCCCGTGCGAATTCAAGAACTTGGGCGCCCCGAGCTCGCTTCTGTAAAGCAACTCCGTGCCATTCCGTCGCATCCGTTCAATCCGCTCCTCAAGCACTTGATGACTTTTAGGAACGGACTTGACGGATGCAACGGTCACTGCCGGATTTGAAAAGGCTTTGATGTTTCCGTAGAATCCGACAAATCGGCTTCATCTCCCACGAACAACGCAGTCCCTGAGCGCGTTTCGATCCGAACAATCGCCGTCACGGATCCCGCCGATCCTGTCGCAGATCCCGACGATCTTGCCGCAAGTCGCGGCGGTCACCATGTGCGTCGGCGCCGTCCTGGCGCACCTCGCGCCGATCGCCACGCAGCTCGTGTGTGTCGCCGTTGAGCTCGTGCGTGTCGCGACGCATTTCCTTTCGTGCGGCGATCACCTTGGCGCTGTCGCCGGCACTCTTCGCCGAGTGGAGAACACGGGCGTCGTGGCGGATCTCGTGACGGTCTCCGAGGACGTCGCGCCGGTCGCCGCGCACTTCCCTGACGTCGCCGGTGATTTCGCGCCGGTCGCCGCGCAATTCCCGCTGGTCGGCGCGGACCTCTCGGCGATCCTGCCGTAGTTCGTGTGACTGCGCGGCGAGCGTCGAAGTGGCGCCGAGGGCGAGCGCAGATCCGAGCAAGAGCGATTTGATGAACATGTTGGTCTCTCCTGTGCGAGTTTCTTTGTCGAGTTGCTGGACTCCGACGCGGGGCCCTCGCGCCGTCACAGTGGAGACGATACTGAGCGATGATTGTTAAGTCGTTGCGGGCACAGCAGATGCGTTGTGATCTACGTCACGGATTGTGCTGATGAAAGGCGGAGCGAAACTGCGTTACCCGCAGTTTTTGAAAAGGAAATCCGGTTGTTTCCGTCGCATCCGTTCAATCCGTTCCTCGAGCTATCGGAGCTTACTTTTCGGAACGGATTCAACGGATGCACCTGAAACAGCCGGATTAGAAAACCTTGAAGGTTCAGTTCAAAAGAGTGGGCTCCGAACAACACTTTCAAACGCAGTGCAAGGACGCAGGATCCGGTAATTCCTAGATGGTGCCTGCGCGTCGAACGGCGATATCCCGAGAAATCGTCAAACGCAGCGGACTCCCCTCTGGGAGGCACGCATCCGAACTCTGGCCGCGCTTCGCTGCCACAGTACCCGCCGCCGCGCCTGCCGCCGCGCCGATCACGGTCGCCTTGGTGCTCTTGCCCAGGATTCGGCCCAGCAGCGCGCCCGCGACGGCGCCACCGATCACCTTGTTGCGGTCGTTCCCTGACGACGTCTGCACCCCTTCCAGCCGCCCGAGATTCGCGACGTCGCCGGACACGGGCTGTGCTTCGCCATTCACGTCGATCGACCGCACGCGAAACACAATCTGACTCTGTTCGATCGGATCGGCCTTGTCGATCGACGCGACCTCGAGCACGACGGTGGCGCCGGCTGGTATCGAAGCGCCGTTCGAGCCTGTCGTACCGCTCGTGACCGTGGCGCTGAATTTATCGCCGGGCAGCAGGTTCGCCGTGCACACCTTTGTGTTCGTCGACATTCCGACGCGTGAGCCCGCGCCGATGATTCCCGGCGCAGGAGCGGCGGGCGCCGGCGCGGGGGTTGGCTCCGGTGTCACCGCCACAGGTTGCGGCGGCGACGGGTCAGGCGACCGCCTCACCGGCGCGGGCGGCGACTCTCGGCGCGGGCTCGGCCGCGGCGTGGGCGCTTTGGCGCGGGGCGGCTCGGGTTTCGGTGTCGGCGCCGCGTTGGTGCGACTAGCCGGCGCAGGCGCACCCAGTGGTGCGTCGTTGAAGACCGTAGGAGTCACGGCGTTCCGTTGCGCCATCGCGAGATCCTGCGCAAGCGAAGAGTCCGTGGGCGCGGGCGCCTTGTCTCGGCACGCGCTTGCCAGCGCGATGAGGGCAAGTCCGACGACGGCGCGAGAGTGAGATCTGATGCGGTCCATGGCAGTAATCCCGAGCGAGCAAGTGTGAGACCGATGACTCGTCCCACCATTGTATACACATCTCCAACCGAGAAGTTCTAGGCCATTGCTCGCAGCGCCGCGGGGAACAGGTCGGTCTGCGGCAGCGACGGTTCGAGGCGGTGTCTCACGCGCGCGGCAATCTGTTCGATGCCGAGCGGATCGGCTACGAGGTCGTAGTCGCGCACGTCGAGGCTGAGAACCGGACATCCCCGAAACGACGTGATCCACCGCTCGTAGCGCGCGTGGAGGGCGACCCAATAGTTCTCGGCCGTGTCCTTTTCCTTCGGGCGTCCGCGCGTGCGAATTCGCTCGACGATCGTTGGGAGCGGCGCATGCAGATACACCATCAGCTTGGGTGGACGGGCGGCCGGTGAGTGCAAGAGCTCCACGTACAGGCGGCGATAGAGTTGCCATTCGAGTGCGGACATGAGCCCCTCCTCGAAGTGGCCACGGGCGAAGATCTCGGCGTCCTCGTACCACGTGCGGTCGAGAATCCAGCTGCCACCGGCCCCGCGCATGCGACGCATGCTTTCGAATCGAGTGGCCAGGAAGTGGAGCTGGAGCTGCAGTGCGTGCGCGCGCATCGCCTCGTCACTGCCCGCGTAGAACTTCTCGAGCCATGGGTTTTCGTCGTCCACGCTTTCGAGCGCGTGTTGAAGCCCGAAACGAGCCGCGAGGGCCCGCGTCAACGTGCTCTTTCCAGAACCCACCATTCCCGCGATGCCGATCAGCATCGGGAAAAACTAGCGGCGCGTTCCCAAAATAGTCATAGCAGGCGCTGTTTTCGGTGACTCGGCAATAGCACGTGACGTAGAGGTCGCAGAGAACGCAAAGGAACAACAAAACAACACGAATGAACCACAGAGGACACGGAGGACACGGAGCACAACGTGCGTGTTTCTCTGTGACCTCTGTGTCCTCTGTGGTTCATTTGTTGTTGTTCCCCAGTCGTCCGTTCAACCGATCGTCAGGAGATCCGTTGCGGGATTGTACGCCGTCGTGTACGTCGGCAGGTTGATCGCCGACCCACCGCCGTCGGGCTGCCGGGTTACGTGGCCATTGTTGTCGTACCGCGAACCGTGACAGGGACAGTTGAAGATGCTGCCCTGGATGTCCACCTCGCAGCCCTGGTGCGTGCAGACCGTCGAGATCGCGGCAAACGTCGGGGGCGTCTGGGCGGTTCGCTTGAGCGCGATCAGCCCGACCGACGTTGGGAGCTTCACGAGTTGCCCAACCGTCGCGAGCGCGGGAAACAAACCCACTTTGATTTCCAGCGTGTTCGTCGTCGTGGAGAGCGCTGCCGGGCCGAACTGCCCGTCACCGCATCCCGCCGCGAGCGCCGCCGCACCAGCGACGGCGAATCCGCCCTTTGCCAGAAACTCACGACGGCTCAGACAATCATCACAAGGCATGATTTCGCAGGTAGGTGGTGACGAACGATCAGGGGAGCGTGACGACGGCCTTCGACCAGCCCGCTTTGTCCAGGTCTTCCTGGAACAGCTTGTCGATGTCGACGACGACCGACGTGCCCGCAAGCCGAATGGCAAGCCGATCCATGCCGCGCGTCGCTCGTCCCTCGATGAAGGTGCCGTCGGGCTGATAACGCGATTTGTGTTTCGGGCACTGGAAGCGCTTGTTGTCGTCTTCCCATCTGAGCGCCGTGTTCTGGTGCGGACACGACAGCGCAAACGCGTACACCTGCTTGCCCACCCGCGAGAGAATGACCTCCGAGGCCTTGTCGATCTGCACGCCGTCGGCCGCCGGAATCGCGTAGCTCTTTTCCTCCGCGGTCGACGACAGCGCGGAAATCCAGCGCAGTGGCATGGCATCCGCGCCGCCCGGAGCCAGTCCAATGGCCGCCAACGCCGCGGCGCTCGCGCGCAACGCGTCGACGAGGAAATCGCGACGTCCCGTTACAGCACATCCTGTGCAGGCATCTTCGTGCAACTGCTCTATCGAATCACTCATGCTCAAATCTCCGTCAGGCAAATTCCTTGAGGACCACACCGGCTAGTGCGGTGGCCATCCACAATACCATGCTGACCACCGCAAGGGTCCGCAGACGGCCCCACAACGCCTCGCTCGGTGATACCGCAAGCGCTTTTTCGGTGCGCGTCATCACAAAACCATTGATCAAGAGCAACGCCACACAGCTCAACTTGATCCAGAAGTAGATGGAACCAATGAACGTCTCGACATCGCCGAAGAAGAGCAGCAGGCCGCTGATGACGGAGATCGCGAGGCCCGCAATCACCATGCGATGCGCGGCGGCGAGTACGCGGAGTTGCTGCACGCGCTCGGACGCTCCCAGTCGTGAAGCACGCAACGTCAGCTGGTCGGTCACGAATGCGGTCCCGGCGCCGAAAATCAGGGGCGCAAGGTGAAGAAACAGAACTCCGGCCGATACTGACTTGGAGTCCGAATAGAGTTTCGACCACGGCTTCGCCAGGCTCACGAGCGTTTCCGTCAATCCCGTTGCGACGTCAGTCACTATCATCATTGTGCTAGTCCTCTGGCCAGAATCGGATCACGGTCACTCCGGCCACCGTTGCGGCCATGGACCCGTACGCCCACTTTCGATGCTCGCCGCGTTTGTCGGCACTGTTCTCCGCTTCGTCGGCGAGTTTGGATCCCGCGTACGTGAACCCCGCATCGGAACTGAGCATGAGGAGCGCATGAATGGTGCGACGGGTACCGCCGGGTGCATGTCGGGAATCCCACAGATTCCACAGGCCGGTGATGGAGTTCGACGTGAACAGACCGGCGAGCGCCGTCGCGCCGTAGCGCATGGAATTCTTCGCCCACGCCGGCCCATTCTTGGGGTCGTCGTACAGTTGCTCACCCGCGATGCTCTGGAGGACGAACAGGGGCGCGATCGCATACGCACCATAGCGGTGAATGCGAAGTCGTTGCTCATACCACTCACTGACCTCGATCGCCTTTCGGCGCCGGCGGACCGTGTCCTGCGACGAGTGCACCGCCGCGATCAGTGTCGTCATGACCGGGCCGGCGACACTATCGCGTGGAACGATTCGCGCCGTGTCGGGCGGACTGGCGAGCAGATTCAAGAGCGCGAGCACAGCGGAAGCATTCATGGGCGGTTCGTTCTCACTGAGGGTCGTACAACCGAGCTCATGCCGCGCGCGCCAGCACCGGTGCGCCCAAGAATGACATGTCACGCAACGGTCCGGTAGTGGACACCGTGACGCGTCCAAGCCCTGTCTCCTCAGCATCGGTTGATCCACGCGAATCCTCCAGCGGCCTGTCGCGCCCCCGTGGATCGAGCATTCAACTGCGCTTATTGACGCTCGTCACGGCAGTCGCTCTGCCGCAGATGTTCTTTTCGATCATCCAGGTGCGCCGCGCCGACAAACACGCTCGGGAGAACGCCGAGCAAGTAGCGCTTCAGCTCGCGCAACGGGTGGCGACACGCGTCGACGATCACATCAGTGTGGCCGACGCACTCCTCGTTACGCTGACGCGCGTCGTTCGCACACAAAAGGGCGGACGTGATCTCAATGACGCACTCCTGGCCTCCGTTGCGCGCGATCTCGGCAACCGCTTCATCAATCTCGGTGTCATCGACACGACCGGGCTGGAAATCGGCCTTTCCAACCCTGATCGCCGGTCGAGCAATATCAGAATCAGTGACCGGCTCTACTTCAAACAAGCGCTCGCGACACGCGGCCTCGGCATTGGCGATCCGATGGTTGGGCGAGTGACCAATCAGTCCGCGCTGGGCATCGGACGCGCGGTGCTCGATAACGAGGGAACACCCATCGGCGTTGTGGTCGCCACGACACGGCTCAAACAAATCCGCGACCTGCTCATTCCGGATAGCCTGCCCACCGAAGCCGTCGTGACGGTCGTCAACGAGCGCGGCCTCATCCTCGCCCACACGCAGAATGGCGACGCGTGGCTCGGCAGGAATGTGTCGGAGTTTCCAGCGACGTTCGGAACTGCCACCGACCGACAGGGCGTGAAGGAACTCAACGGACTCGATGGAGTGACTCGCTTATCCGGCTACGCCACGGCGACGCGCGCGCCATGGCGCGTGTACGTCGGCATTCCGAAGGACGTCGTCCTGCAGGCAGTTCACGAGGAGGAGCACGAGGAAACGGTCCTCGCCGTTTTCTCACTCCTCATCACGTTCGGTCTCGCGTGGTGGCTGGCACGGAGCATATCCGAACCCGTCATCGCACTGACTGCGGATGCCGACGAATTCGCGTCGGGGAACCTGTCCCACCGTTCGCATGTCGACGCCCGCGGCGAGCTTGGCCAGCTCGCGGAAACGTTCAACCGCATGGCCACCACGCTTCAGCGCCGGAGCAACGAGCTCTCCGAAAGTGAGCGCAGGTACCGAATTCTCTTCGACGCGCTGCCGCTCCCCATGTGGGTGTATGACGTCCGGAGCTTTCGCATTCTGGCCGTCAATGAGTCCGCTGTCGAGCGGTACGGATACTCGCGTGAGGAATTCCTTGCGCTGACGATGCTTGATATCCACCCGGCCGATGAAGCCGAACGTCTCACTGCCTTGGTACGCTCCACATCGCGTGTTCGCGTTCAGGGTGAGCCCTGGCGCCAACGCACGCGCCATGGCGAACTGCTCGACGTCGAAGTGACGGCCGACGACTTCAACGTTGGCACCGAGCGCACGCGGCTGGTCGTCGCCATCGACGTGACCACCCGCAATCGGACGGAAGCCGCACTCCGCGCGTCGCAGGAACAGCTGCGGCAATCACAGAAAATGGAAGCGGTCGGGAGTCTCGCCGGCGGCATCGCGCACGATTTCAACAATCTCCTCACGGCGATCCTCGGCTATTGTGACCTCGCGCTGGAAGTCGCGGAACCGGACAGTCCCATGTGCGACGACGTGCACGAAATCCGCCGTGCCGCACGCCGCGCCGCGGAGCTCACGCACCAGTTGCTCGCGTTCAGCCGACGGCAGATGCTCAAGCCGACGGTCTTCGAGCTCAATAGCGCCGTGGAAGGAACCGAGAAAATCCTCCGGCGCCTCATACCCGAGAGCATCGTGCTCGACCTGTCGCTCGCGGCGGAATCACCGCTCGTGCGCGCAGACCCATCGCAGGTCGAGCAGGTGATCCTGAACCTGGCGGTCAATGCGCGCGATGCCATGCCGCGCGGGGGACGACTCATGCTCGCCACCGGCGAGAGCTCGTTTACACGTTCACAGGCGGTGGCTGGTGGTACGCTGCCGCCCGGCCGGTATGCCACGCTCAGCGTGATGGACACCGGAACGGGCATCACCGCGGAAGTCCGTGAGCGCCTGTTCGAGCCCTTCTTCACCACGAAGGAACGCGGTCAGGGGACGGGGCTCGGCCTCGCGACCGTCTACGGAATCGTGCAGCAGAGCGAGGGCGGCGTCGACGTGCAGTCCGTCCCCGGCGACGGTGCAACCTTCACCGTCTATTTCCCCATCGCCGAGGCGCCCATCCCGGTGCCCGTAGTGCAACGGCAGCTGGCGCAGAGTGCGCGCGGTGAGGGAATGATCCTCCTCGCGGAAGACGACGATGCGGTTCGCGCCATCGCTCACACCACACTCGAGCGCGCGGGCTACCGCGTGCTCAGTGCCAACGACGGTTTGAGCGCACTCCAGATCGCGGAGTCGTATCGCGGCGCCATCGATCTCCTCCTGACGGATGTCATCATGCCAAGCATGAACGGACGGGAACTCGCCGAGGCGCTGACGCTACTTCGGCCGGGGCTCCCGGTACTGTTCGTCTCGGGATACACGGACAATGTGCTGTCGGACCTCGGGCTGCCATCCGTCGACCACGCTCTCCTGGACAAACCGTTCACTCCCGCATCACTCACCGCCGCAGTGGCAGCCATCCTCGGCGCGGCGAAGACGAGCGGCGTCGCATGAAGCCTGGACGGGGGTGGGTTGCCGTGCAGGAAGAGTTGCTCCGTGGAATCGTGCATTCGCTGAACAACAGGATCACTTCGATGACCGCATTCGTCGAAATGGCCGACGGCGGAGTGTCAGCAGCCGAGCAGGACATGATGCGGAACGAGCTGAAGCGGACTCAGAAAGTGGGTAGCTTCGTTGGCGCGCTCGCCACCCGCGCGGTAGAGCCGGAGGCGCTGGAGATCAGACCCGTCCTCGATCTCGCGCTCGAGATCCACCGACACCATCCGCACATCCATGCGCTCGAGTGCACGATCGAGGAGGCAGGCCCCCTGCTTCCCGTTCGCGTTCCGCGTTGGGCGCTCTTGCGGCTCCTGATTCTCCTCATCGAATACGCGAAGCGCGAAGACGACGCCGGGTCACGCTCGGTCGTCGTCAGGCTGTCTGGAGAGGAATCAGTCGTGCGGGTACACGTGTCGGCGCTACAGGTGCCACACAGCGACGCCGCCGACCTCGCCACCGCGTGCGGCGGCCGGATCGTTTCCGGCGGCGACGACGTCACGGTGGAGTTGCCGTCGCTCATCGAGGTCAGGCGCCGTGAGAAGCTCGCGGCTGGCAGCGGAGCGACGAATCGCTGAGTGGCGCTCGTTCAGGCACTCGCCGCCAACGGGTACATCACTTCACGCAACGCGCTCAGCGCCTTCGACCGGATCTGTGACACGCGAGACTCGCTGATATTGAGTACCTCGGCGATTTCCCGCGCGTTCAGTTCCTCGAAATAGTAGAGGGAGAGAACGGTCCGCTGCTGATCCTTCAAGCCGAGGATCGCCTCGCGAAGGGCGGCGACTTCCTCCTCATGCTCCATCCGCTCATCCGCACCATCGGCCGTCGATCGCAGGAACTCGATTGGCGACGGCCCTGCCTCATCTCGGTCGCCCTCTGCGGCATGCAGCGAGATCTGCACCGTCCGCTCCACGTCCGCCTGCCAACGCCACAGCGTGTCCGTTGGAATTCCAATCTGCCGCGCGACTTCCGCGTCCGTCGGCGCGCGGCCCAATGTGCGCATCACCTGCTCACGTGCCTGTGCGATGTCGCGCGTCTTTCGGCGAATCGAGCGCGGGACGTGATCCTGCCGGCGAAGCTCGTCCAGGATCGCACCACGTATGCGCGGGACCGCGTAGGTGCTGAAGGCGAGACCACGGCTCGGGTCGAAGGATTCGAGCGCCGCCATCAGCCCAAGCGTGCCGATATTCACCATTTCATCCGGGTCCGCATCCGCCGACAGGCTACGGCTCAACTGCTTGGCCACGTAGTGAACCAAGCTCAGGTTGTCCTGAAGCAAAGAATCGCGCGCCGCGACATCTCCAGCGGCGCAGGCGGCCCAACGTTGCGAGTTATCCACAAACGACTCCGGCATCGGAGGTAATGCGCCCGTGGGGAGGAAGGGGCGCGAGAATGGCGAGGTGAGCGTCTGCCATCTGCTAAGGCACGGTAGGGGCCACGTTGCCGCGCAGAAAAAACGCCCGATTCCGGAGCCGGATCGGGCGAGCAATACTGCGCATAAATTGTTGTCCTATAACGACTTCAATGTAAACAAACGTCTACTTACGCGCAGCGTCCTGCGCAAAGAATTCTAAGCGAACAGCTAGGCAATTATTGCCGCCCGGCAATTTCTGCCGAGCATTTTCAGCTTGAGCTGCAGATTCTGCCTACTCGGAGCCAGCTTCCGAAACAGGCCGGTTGAGCTTTGAACGAAGCGTTCGAACGCTCATGCCGAGCAGTTCTGCCGCGCGCGTCCTGTTGCCGTCGGCAATCTGAAGGGCACGAGCGATCAGCAACTGTTCGGCCTCTTCGACGTTGAGCGAGGTCAGCACCACCGCGCCTGGTGGCACGCGCTCGCCGGATGCCGTGCTCCCGATCGCGACGGTCGCGCGGGCGGGCGTTGGTCCGCTCGTGCTGCGCGATAGGCCAAAACGGACGCGGTCGAACGCGTGCGCCTGGATGATGGGTTCGGGCGACAGGATGATGGCGCGCTCGACAGCATGCTGCAGCTCGCGAACGTTTCCGGGCCAGTCATACTCCTGGAGCAGCGCGATCGCGTCCGCCGTGAAGCCGTGGAACTCCTTGCCCATCTCCGCCGCCGTCCGCACCGCGAATCGCTGGGCAAGCAGGGGAATGTCCTGACGTCGCTCACGCAGCGGTGGGATGAAGATCGGAAGGACGCTCAACCGGAAGAAAAGATCCTGGCGGAAGTGGCCGGCCGCCGAGTACGGCGCGAGGTCGCGATTGGTTGTCGCGATAATCCGCACATCGACCTTGATCGGGTGTGAGCCACCAACGCGCTCGAATTCCTGCTCCTGCAATACACGCAACAGCTTCGATTGCAGGTCGAGTCGCATCTCACTGATTTCGTCGAGCAACAGTGTACCGTGATGTGCCCGCTCGAACGCGCCTTCGACCCTCTTGATTGCCCCGGTGAAGGCGCCCTTCTCATGGCCGAACAGCGCGCTCTCGATCAGCCCTTCCGGCAACGCGGCGCAGTTCAGCATGACGAATGGCTTGTCGCGGCGATCGCTCGCGTCGTGAATGGCGCGTGCGAACAGTTCCTTTCCCGTCCCGGACTCTCCCTGCAGCAGCACCGCGGCGCGTGTGGGGGCAGCGGTGATCACCGTCTCCAGCAGCCGTCGAATCTGGGGCGCTTCGCCAACGATCACACGTTCGTTGCGGAACTCCATGACCTCTCGCCGCAACAAACTGTTTTCTCGACGGAGCCTGACCACCTCGAGTGCCTGCGACACCGCGAGTTCCAGCTGCTCCGGGCTCACCGGCTTCGTGATGTAGTCGATCGCACCCGCCTTGATCGATGCGACGGCATGCTCGATCGTTGCGAAGCCGGTCAGCATGATCAGCGGAACGGTGTAGCCCTCCTGCTTGAGGAGCTCGAGGAAGTCGAGCCCGCTCAAGTCCGGCATGCGATAGTCCGATATGATCAGGTCGATCGTATGCTCGGCGAGTGCCTGCAGCGCCTGCGGCACATTCTGCGCTCCGATTGCCTTGTGGCCTGCTCGCTCGAGCGTGTCTTCGAGGATCAGGCCAATGGCTGGTTCGTCATCGAGGTACAGAATCGTGGCCATTCAGACGGCAGATGTTGTGAGACGTTCGCTTCGTCGCCCTGAGCGGAGCGAGGGGGCTACACCTCGCCTGTCTAAGCTACTCTGCATCCTGAGACTGGCGAGCCAATCCTTGTTCTGTTCAACTGCTCATGAAGCAAGATCAACGGTGCAGATCCCTCGACTTCGCGCGGGATGACATCCACCGAGAATCGCACTCAAGATGGTAGACAGAGATGCCGATAATCGAGGCGGGAGGCCAAAATGACCATGACCGCAGGAGACGATGGGACATCAGGACCGATGGAACAGCGCGTGAGCCGGCTCCGGACCATTCAACGGACCGAGGCAGGTTCGCACCTGCTATCGGCGGAGGTCGTCCTGCGTCTGCGTGAGCGGATTCGCGCGAACGTCTACGCGACGCCGAGCGTGCTGGACGAGATTGCCCGTACCATGCTTCTGGTCGGCGATATCTGACGGAGTGGGTGCGTCACGCATCATCTTTGATGCAATGAGCGCCACTCCAACGAATTCCCAGAAAAATCCGAGTCGCAGGGTCGTCGTGGTGTCCGGAGCAACGGGCCTGATCGGCTCCGCTCTCGTTACACACCTGCGGCAGCAAGGCCACACGGTGAGGCGGCTTGTCCGCCGACAACGCGGCGAGCGGCCCGGAGAAATTCCGTGGGACCCCGAGCGCGGCACACTGGATGCGCGCGCCATCGAGGGATGCGATGCGATCGTTCATCTCGCGGGGGCGCCAATCTCCCAACGATGGACGGCGTCGCACAAGCACGCCATTCGCGAGAGCCGAGTGCGCGGCACGGCGACGATGGCGCGCGCAGTCGCCGAGATGGAGAGCAAGCCGCGCGTTGTGCTGAGCGGGTCGGCAATGGGCTTCTACGGCGATCGCGGCGACGAGCTGCTGGACGAAAACTCGAGCGCAGGTTCTGGCTTCCTCGCGTCCGTCGTCCGCGACTGGGAGGCGGCCGCGGCCCCAATCGCCACGCTCGGTGTGCGACTCGTGCTCCTCCGAACGGGCCTGGTGCTGTCCCCCGACGGTGGCGCACTCGCGAAGCTGCTGCCCCCCTTCAAGCTCGGCGCCGGTGGACCGATGGGCGGCGGGAAACAGTGGATGAGCTGGATATCGCTCGCCGATCATGTACGAGCGATGGAGTACGCCATCGTGACGGACGGCGTCCACGGCCCAGTCAACCTCGCGTCTCCGGCACCTGTTACGAACGAGACGTTCGCTCATGTGCTCGGACGCGTGTTGAGCCGGCCCGCCATCATTCCCCTGCCCGCCTTTGCCCTCGAACTGATGTTCGGCGAAATGGCGCGCGAGACGATACTGGCCGGTCAGCGACTGACGCCTCGCGCGCTGACCACGGCGGGTTTTCGCTTCGAGCATCCCGATCTCGAACCGGCGCTGCGTGATCTTCTTGCGCACTAAGCTCGTCCACGGCCGCGAATTCGGCACGCTGGCCGGCCTCGTGACCCTCTGCGCCGGGCTGTGGACGGCCACCCCGCACTTCGCGACCCTGTCGAATCTCAGCAACGTCGTGGAGCAGAGTACCATCATCGGTATCGTCGCCGTAGGCATGACGTTCGTCATTCTCAGCGGAGGCATCGACCTGTCCGTCGGTTCGATCGTGGCGCTCGCCGGTGTCGTACTGGGCTCGGCAATTCACGGGGGCGCACCGGTGTGGTTGGCGGTGGTCGCGGCGCTCGCCGTCGGCAGCGCCTGCGGCCTGGTGAACGGCGCTCTCATAACCATCGGCAGGCTTCCACCGTTCATTGCAACGCTCGGCATGATGAGTGTCGCGCGAGGCGGGGCGCTGCTCTTCACGGACGGGCGGCCGATCTCGGAGTTCCCGCAGGGGCTACGTTCCGTGGCCACCGGGCACGTGCTTCGAGTGCCGATGCCTGTGCTGTTGATGCTCGCCGTGTACCTCGTGGCACACGTCGTCCTGAAACGAACGACGCTCGGTCGCTACACCTACGCGATCGGCGGCAACGAGGAAGCGGCCCGACTCTCCGGCGTGAACGTTCGCGCATGGAAAACGGCGGTGTACGCAGTCAGCGGGTTGTTCGGTGCCCTCACGTCCGTCGTGCTGGTGGCGCGGCTGAATTCCGCGCAACCGATTGCCGGGACGTCGTACGAGCTCGATGCCATCGCCGCCGTGGTGATCGGCGGCGCCAGTCTGCTCGGCGGTGTCGGTTCTGTCTTCGGGACCTTGATCGGAGCGCTCATCATGAGCGTGCTGCGCAATGGTCTTAACCTGCTCGGGGTATCGTCGTACCTTCAGCAGGTGGCGATTGGGGTGGTCATCGTCGTTGCGGTTTTGGTGGACATTGGGGTGCGGCGGCAACGCTAGAAACAACTGACGTACGAGGTACCCGGTACCTCGTACTCGGACTGGCATACCGGCCAAGAGGAGCCATCGAAAGTGGCGTTGCAGATCTCCGGTTTGAACACCGCGTACTTTGTACGAAAGGTCTTACTGCGTTAGCGGGATCGATGGCTCTTTTTGGCTCGAATGCCAGTCAGGATACCCAGTTCCGGGTACCTCGTACGTCAGTGGGTGTATTTGGTACGGGACGTACGTCAGTTCGCCCTTAGCCCAACAAGAATGCGCTTCAGAAACCTCGCACTGTCGGCACTGGTACTCGCCGTTGCCTGCAACCGCGGCTCCGAAGGCGAGAAGGCCGCAGCCAAGCCTGTCGTCGCCCTCGTGGTCAAGACGCTCAACAACGCCTTCTTCATCGAGATGGAGAAGGGCGCCCGCGCCGCGGCCGACAGTTTGGGCGTCGAACTCATCGTCCAGGCTCCCGAGCGCGAAGTCGACGTCGAGAAGCAGATGCAGATCGTCGAGAATCTCATCGAGCGGCACGTGGCGGTCCTCGCGCTCGTTCCGAATGGCTCCCGCGAAATCGTTCCCGCCGTCCTCAAGGCCAACGCCGCCAAGATCCCCGTGGTCACCGTGGACACGCGCGTGGACTCCACGACACTCGCGGCCGCGGGAGGCACGATCGCGACCTTCATCGGGTCGGACAATCTGGACGGCGGCCGCATCGCCGGAGAATTCCTCGCGCGCGCGCTCGCCGGAAAGGGCAAAGTTGGTGTGCTCGAGGGTGTTCCCGGCCACGAGACGGCGGACTCCCGCCTCCGTGGCTTTCGCGAGGCGATCGCGAAGTATCCCGGCATGTCCATCGTGGTCTCACAAACAGCCAACGCCGAGCGCGATCAGGCCTTCAACGTGATGCAGAACATTCTGCAGGCGCATCGTGACGTTCAGGCGATGTTCGCCATCAACGACGTCATGGCGCTGGGTGCCGTGGAGGCGATCGCGGCAGCCGGCCGGACAAAGGACGTCAGGGTGGTGGGCTTCGACGCCCAGGATGACGCCCGAACGGCCATCACCGACGGGCGAATGGCGGCGACGATTGCCCAGAATCCCCGCGAAATGGGCCGCACGGCCATCATCTCGGCCTGGAGGCTTCTGCACGGCGAGACACTACCCCGGGAGCAGCCGGTGAAAATCGAGTTGGTGGACCACTAAGCGTCGAAACCTTCCGTGCCCTTCGCTCGTCGTGTGGGTACAACGAAGGTGCGCCGAGTCGCGCCGGAGAAATACAATCAATGGGTGCCATCATAGTTGAAGGGGTGCTATTCGTCGCGCTGATCGCGACGGGCGGCGCCCTTCTTTATTGGGCCATACTCTACTTCACACCAGCGGGCGTCCGACTCCGTCAGACGCAGAACAGGATACAACTCGAGCGCATGGCCGAGCTGGTGTGTCCCATCCACGGCCTGCGCACAGAAGACCAACTGGTACGTCTCGCGAACGGAGAGCGGATGTGCCCTGACTGTTACAAGGAGACACTCCATGGGTAGCTCCATGCTCGACAACCTGCGCTCGATGGACATCGAGCCGGGAGACGCACGCCGCAAGCTGAAACGTGCGGTCATCGGCGGCAGCACACTGTTGGCGGCGCTGCTGCTGCTGCCATCGACGTTCACGTACATCAATCCGGGCTACGTCGGCATCGTGATTCATCGCGCCGGCGGTGGAGTGGATCCGACGCCACTCGGGCCTGGCGTCCACGTCCGCATGCCATTCGCGACGGGGATCGAAGAGTATCCGGTGTTCCTCAAGACGCTCGTGCTCGCGAAGAGCTCGAACGAGGGGAGTAACCTCAACGACGAGATCAACGTCAACAGCGTCGAAGGCCAGCCGTTGGCGCTCGATGTGTCGCTGTCGTTTCAGCTCGACCCGACGAAGACGCCGAAGCTGTATACGATGTTCAGGACGGACATCAACCTGATCACGCATGGCTTCGTCAAGCAGACGATTCGCCAGGCGTTGCAGGAGGTTGTCGGTACCGAACCGGTGGCGGACGTGATTGGTCCGAAGAAAGCGGAAGCCACGAGTCGCGTCTTCGCGCTGATTGCCAAGCATCTCGAGCCGCTCGGCTTCGACGTGAAGCAGTTCACGATCAACGAACTGCGTGCGCCGCCGGCGGTCATGGAGGCGATCAACCAGAAGAACATCATGCAGCAACAGGCGCTGACCGCGCAGAACGAATTGCAGAAGAATACGTTCAACGCGCAGGGCGATTCGATCAAGGCGGCGGGACGCGCAAAGGCAATTACCGCCGAAGCCGAAGCGCAAGCGCGCGCGAATCAGCTCTTGTCGCAGAGCATCACGCCCACGCTGGTGCAGTACGAGATCACGAAGAAGTGGGACGGCAAGTTGCCGCAGGTATCAGGCGGTGCGACGCCGCTGATTCAGTTGCCTGTGAAACCGTAGGTGACAGGGGACAGGAAACAGGAGACAGGAGCAGATGGGCTTACGCTCGTTTTGTCGCCCTTAGCGAAGCGAAGGCCCGCACGTGCGGTTCCTGTCCCTGTCCCCTGTTACCTGTCTCCTGTCACCTGTACTTGAACACATACTTCGTCCACACAATGATCGCACCGCACTTCGTGCCCACTCCCTTTTCCCGATACTGTGTGGGCACGTTGAGCGGCCTCGTGTACACCTCGAGTCCAGCCACTTCACTCGGCGCGAGATCGAGCAGATTGCCGTAACCTGCTTCCACCCCGTCGAGCCAGACGATGGGTGTGCACTGCCCACCGCGGTCGTTGGACACCGATGCGGTGAGCGAACCGCCGCGCTGCATGAGCTGAAGGCTCGGGACATCACGCAGCACGTTCGTGATGGACCTGTACCTCGAGATCTCCGCGGAATCGGCCACGTATCCGAGGGCGAGTTTTCGCCGTGACTCGAACTCCACTTTCATGACCTTGCCGAAGGGCATGGCCGTGACGTCCATCCCGGCAAGGATCTGCGCTCGACTCACGACGAGAGACAGCGTCGCGGTGTCTCCAGCGATGACGTCGATCGAGGCGTAGACCGGGCGCATTCCGAGGGTCAGCACCTCCACGCGACGCGTGCCGGCCGCCACCTCCCGAAGGATGAATCGTCCCGATTCGTCAGAACGATCAGACACTCCCGCAACAATCACCCGTGCATTGGGGAGGGGCGCGCCAGCGTGGTTCGTGAGGTGGCCGACGACGATGCCCGTCGCAACGCTTCCTGAGCCGGTACGCGACGGGATGAGAAGATCGCGCCGCTGGACCCGCACGTCCATCACGACGTCGATGCTATCCGTCGTGCTCGACGAGTCTCTCTGCGCATTGACCAGGATGCCCAACCCGCGAACGGGCACACCGCAGACGACATACGTTCCATTCGCGTCGGACCTCGAGCGGAGCCGCCAATTGCTGAGCTCATACGCGGATCGGATCGTGCTTTCCGACGCGAGCCGGGGGTTGTCGGACGTGAGGCGGACCTTCGGATCGCGACGGCCGAGCGAGTCGTACCACACCAGGCTGATTCCCGCGCCGGCAATGGGCTTGCTGCCCGCCGCGTCGTACACCGTGCCGTACACGAAGCCGCTGTCCGTCGGTGCCGGTCGGTCGCCACAGGCTCTTCGCCACAGCGTGGCGAATGACGGCGTGCCGACCCGGACTTCGGCACCGTCCGTCAGGAGGACGCGCGTCGTGAGGCCAGAAAAGCCCAGCGTGTCGAGTGTGGCGTGTTGAAGAATGATGGACTGTGCGCCGCCCGGAACCATCTCGAGCTCGAATCGGCCGCGGGCGTCGGACGTCGTGCTCCAGGGCCCACCGGCAATGGCCACGAAGGCGTTTGCAAGCGGCTGGCCGCGCAGGCTATCGAATGCAAGCCCGCGAATGCGCGGAATCACGTTCGGTGTCTGGGCGACTACCTCACCGCCCACCGCGAGCACGACCGCGACAAGGGAAAGTGCTCGACGCATTCGGGATCTCCGCTGTCAGCGATTCTTGAACAGATACTTCGTCCACACGAGGATCGCGCCACACTTCCGCTCGACACCCTTTTCGCGATACAGCGTCGGCACGTTCATGCCTCGCGTGTACACCTCGAGGCCTGCAACCTCGTTGGTCGTGAGATCAGTGAGATTGCCGTAGCCCGCCTCGACACCGTCGAGCCAGACGATTGGCGTGCATTGTCCCCCGCGATCGTCCGATACCGTCGTCGTCGTCGAGCCGCCACGCTGCGTGACGATGAGGCTCGGCACGTTCCGCAAGACGTTGGTGACCGAGTTGTACTTGGAGACCTCCGTCGAGTCGGCGACGTAGCCGAGCCCGATCTTGCGGCGGGATTCGAATTCGATCGCCATGACTCGGCCAATCGCCATCGCCTTGACGTTCACCCCGCCCAATGTCTGCGCCTTGCCGAGTACGAGCGACAACGCCGCCGTGTCGCCGGCGACGACGTCAACCGTCGCGTGTGTCGGTGGAAGGCCGATCGACAGGAAATCCACTCGGCGCGTGCCGGCTGCGACTTCGCGAATGATGAATCGCCCAAGCTCGTCCGAGCGCGCTTCCGGCGCACCGGCGATGATGACACGCGCATACGGGAACGGCGCGCCCGCGAAGTCCGTCAATTGGCCCGTCACGATTCCCCACCGCTTTGACCCGGAGGCCGTGGTGGGCGCGATGCGAAGGTCGCGCCGGTGCACCGGGATATCCATGCGCACGTCGATGCTGTCACTCACGTTGAGCGAATCGGTGGCGGCCATTATCTGGATTCCCAGTCCCTTCATCGGAACGCCGCAGACGGCATACGTTCCGGTCGAATCGGTTCTCGCCTGCACACGCCAATGCACTGCGTGGCCAGACGCTTGTTGCACTTCCTCTCGTCCGTAGTTCGGTTTCTCGACCGGCGTGAAGTAGATAGAACCCTTGGGAACGAGTGTCTTCTTCGCGCGCTCGCGTTCTTCCAGCGCGGTGGCCCGTGCCGCTTCCTGGAGCGGCGTGCTTCGACGGCCCCCGATGGAGTCGTGCCACACCAGGCTGATCTCCGCGTCAGCGATTGGCTTGTTCGTCGTGGCGTTGTAGACCATGCCATAGACGAAGCCACTGTCCAACGGTACCGGTCCGTTGCACGCCTTCTGCCACAGCGTTTCGAAGGACGGAACGCCGAGGCGCACTTCGTCGACGCCATCCGTGATGCGAACGCGCGTCGTCAGCCCCGAGAAGCCGAGGGTGTCGAGCGTCGAGTGCTGGAGGATGATGGAGTGCACGCCGGCCGGCACTTTCTCGAGCTCGAAGCGGCCGAGCGAATCCGAGGTGGTGCTCCACGAGCCGCCAGCAATGGCGATGAACGCGTCGGCGAGCGGCTTGTTCCGTAAGCTGTCGAAGGCGACGCCGCGAACGCGCGGTACGACGCTCGCGCCCTGCGCGGTGAGCGCGGTGCGTGCAGGCAGCAGGGCCGCGATGGCGAGAACCAGCGCTCGGGACAACCTTGGCAGAAACAGCGCTCCGGTGGGGAACTTCCCTAGAGTGTATGCAATCGCCACTCCGGCGCAAGACGGACGTTCGTCAGGAGCAGTACAACGTCACGATGTGGACGAACGTCTGATCGGCGCGGAGCGTCAACCGCGTCTCCGATGAAAACTGTGTGCCGATGATCGCGGCAGTGAGCACGCGGTCACCGGGCGGAGTGTGATAGAGTTGCGATGTCTGGCTTCCATGCAACATCTCCGTGCCGACGACGACGCCGTCGATGGAGAATTGCCAGTTGTACACCGACCCGCCGCACAGTGGTGCTTGAATCGAGAACTGGACGATCGCGAACGGGGGTTCGGTGGGAGATCGGCAACCGATACCCAGGAAGAGAAAAACCGCGGCAATCCATTGCGACAGGCGCATGGACGAAATACGTGTCACGCGCGCGAGTTGTTCCCAGCGTGCCGCGCGAGGCGAGTCGTCAGGTGGCGCTTCACGTCGACCCATTCGGCGGCGAGGATGCTGAACATCACGGAATCGCGCACCGTGCCGTCCCTTCTCGCCTGATGGTGACGGATGACGCCGTCACGGTGGGCGCCGAGCGCGGCGATCGCGCGCTGTGATGCGAAGTTGAAGTTATCGGTGCGCAGCCCGACGACCTTGCAGCCGACGGTGTCGAACGCGTGCGCGAGGAGCAGGAGCTTGCACGCGGTATTCACATGACGTCGCTGCCAGCTCGCGGAATACCAGGTGTGGCCGATCTCGACCCGGTCGATCGCCGGCACGATGTCGTGATAGCGAGTGCTACCCACGATTGCGTTGGTCGATAACTCTCGCACGACCCACGGGAGCATGTGACCGGCGTTCTGCCCAGCGAGTGCGATTTCGATGTAGGCGGAGGTACCCGCCGGCTCGGGAACCGCGGTGAACCAGAGCTCCCACAGTCGTCCATCGGACGCTGCCTCGGTTAGCGCGTCCGCGTGCGCGAGTGTGAGGGGCTCGAGGCGCACACCATGGCCTTCGAGGGTGACTGGTGAGAGAGTGATCATGAGGTTCGGCGGAATGTTTTTCTCGGACGTGATTGGTGTGCCGCTAATCAGCTGTGACAGGTGCTCAGTAGCCAGCTACAGCTTACAGAGTTTCAGGGGGTGTGACATTCCGGTTGTTTTGTCGCCCTGAGCAACGCGAAGGGCCTGCACTTATCCCGGTGCGCCAGGCGCAGCGCCACCGGAGCGCCACACCCCCTGACAATCTGTAGGCTGCGGCTGATCACTGAACGCCTGTCTCATCTGATTGCCGCGCTTCCGCGCTCGATCTCGGAACACGCTAGCGCATCGCCACTGCGAGCGTCTCGAACCACCAACTCGCCATCGCCGCAACGCCCGCTCCCGCCATCCATCCCCCGAATACGTCCGTCGTCCAGTGCCACCCCAGCGCCACTCGGCTGGCTCCCGTGAGCGCGCACACGACGATCGCGAGGGGAATCGCCACCGTCAACGGCACGAGCCCCTCGCGAACGAGCAAGTACGCGCTCGTAATGATTACCGCCGTCGCGTTGGTTGTGTGTCCGCTCGGGTACGCGGCTTCCGTTTTGTCGCGCAGCAGCGCGACCTCGGGACGATGACGGTGGTAGATGAACTTGACCAGATGATGCGTGATGATTCCGCCAAGGCTCGCTGCGGCGAGCGGCAGAAGAAAATGACGCGGAGGGCCAGGTCGCGTGTAGATCAGCAGACTGGCGGTGGTCGCCGCGATCGCCGGATGAACGAGTCGCTCGCCCGTCAGCGTTGCCATACCCGCCGCGCGCCTGAGCCGAAGCCGATGAGGCCCCGCCACATGCTCCATCCAATCGTCGAAGCGCTGCACAGTCGGCAGCCGAGTCGCGAAGGCAAGGAGAATGCACCCGGAGAACCCCAACATCGCGATGCTCCAGAACGGCGTCATTGGAGCCGCAATGTCATCGAGACACGTCCAAGGTCAACGGATCGCGGCGTCAGGAAGCCAGCGCTGAAGCAGATCGCGCACCTGCTCTCGGCTTACCGGTTTGTCGAGTACCGCCGCGGCGCCGCCGAGCACGCCTCGTGACTCGCTGCCGACCACGCTCACGATGACCACGGGCGTACCCCGAAGGAGATCGTCGCTCTGCAGGATGCGAAAGACGTCGAAACCGCTGATTTTCGGCAGCCGGAGATCCAGAAAGATCATCGCGGGCAACAGTTCGCGGGCGAGTCGTAGCGCCTCGAACCCACTCGACGCCTGTACGACATGACAACCGGAATCCTCGAGGAGCTGCCCGAGGAGCAGCCGTGCGTCGGGGTCGTCGTCCACGATGAGCACGCGCGGAGCCGTTCCGTCGTCGTCCAGTTCACGCGCGCGATCCGGTGGCGTCACCGAGACCGCCGGGGCCTTCATCGGCGTACTCATGCGGGACATACGCGGCGTCTGGCCAATGCGGATGATCATCGTCGTGCCTTTGCCTTCTTCGCTTTCGACCTCCAGATAGTGCCCCATCAATTCACACAATGAACGCGAGATGGCGAGGCCGAGTCCCGTTCCACCGAATCGTCGCGAGGTGGTGGATTCGGCCTGCTCGAAGACGCTGAAAATGGCGTCCAGCCGGTGCGCCGGAATTCCAATGCCGCTGTCGCGCACGGAGAGCACGATCGGATTTCCCTGGTCGTCCACGCGAATCGATACGACGACTTCTCCCCGCTCGGTGAACTTGATCGCGTTGCCGATGAGGTTGATGAGTACCTGCTTCATGCGCGCCGCATCTGTCTGCATGGAGCGGATTTCCGTCGGGACGTCGGCGCGCAGGACGACGGGCCGGTCCCGTGTCTGGCTCTCGAGCTCGTCGAGGGTTTCACGCACCAGGGTGTCGAGCATCACGGATGACAGCTCGAGCGTCATCCGGCCCGCCTCGATCTTGGACAGATCGAGGATGTCGTTGATGAGGCCGAGCAGGTGACGTCCGTTGGTGGCAATGCGTTGGAGATAGGAGAGGTCTGCCTCGCGCAGGGTGCCGTGCTTGTTCTTGAGCAGCACGTTCGCGAAGCCGATGATCGAATTGAGCGGCGTACGGAGCTCGTGGCTCATGCGAGCGAGGAAGTCACTCTTGGCCCGACTCGCTGCTTCCGCCGCGTCCCGCGCCTCGACGAGCTCGAGCTGCGTTCGCTTCCGTGCCGTGATGTCTCGGAAATTGACGACGGCGCCAGAGACCTGGTTGTTCTCCCGAATCGGCGATGCCGAGTACTCCACTTCCAGCGGATCGCCGTTCTTCATCCACATGACTTCGTCCACTTCGCTGCACGGCACGCCAAGAACGGCCGCGAGATGGATTGGGGACTCCGACGCGGGATACGGAGTCCCGTCGCGCTTCTTGCTGTGCGTCAACTCGTGCATCGACTGTCCGACGAGTTCCTCCGGCTGGTAGCCGAGCATTTCCGAGCCTCGGCGATTGACGAAGGTGATGTAGCCGCGCGCGTCGAGTCCGTAGATGCCTTCACCCGACGCGTCGAGCAGGCGTCGGATATTCGTCGAGAGCCGTTGCCGTTCTTCGTTCGCCGCGCGCCGGTCGGTGATGTCGCGCAGCGTGCCCATCGTACCGGCGAATCGGCCAGCCTCGTCACGCACCGAATGCATGCTCGCCTCGACCCAGCGGTAGCCACCGGTGCGTTGGAAGAATCGCACCTCGACGAGGCTGCTCTCGGTTTCGCCATCCACGAGCGGATTGAAGGCGTCGAGCATGCGCTTGCGATCGGACGGATGGCCGTACGAGAGGTAATGCGTGCCGAGTGTGGACTCGACGGCGTTGCCCGTCATCGTGGTCCACGCCTGGTTGAGAAAGGTCCAGAGCCCTTCCGCGTTCGTGCGGAAGAAGACGTCCTGTAGTTGCTCGATCACGGAGCGATACTTCTCTTCGCTCAGGGCGAGCGCCTGGACGGCGGCCTCCCGCTCCGTGACGTCGTGGATGTGAACCATGCGAGCCGCCCGCCCGTCGAACTCGAGCGGATACGAACTGATCTCGACTTTGAGGATCCGGCCGGTCTTCGTACGGTGCGTGGCCGTCGCCGAAAAGTGGGCGCCTTGGCGAGACTCCGTGAGCAGGCGGTCGAGCTCGCCCTGTGCGGCGGGTGGCCGAATATCGCGGATCGTCATCGCGAGGAATTCGTCGTGCGACCACCCGTAACTTCTGACGGCGGCCTCGTTCACCTCGAGAAACCGCAGCGTTTCCGTGTCGTAGACCCACGCGGGTTGCGGAGACAGCGCGAACAACGGGCGAAATCGCTCGTCGGCCGTATTCGGCGAAGTTGACGCGCCGGCTAATGCAGAAATATCACCCTCGCTGGAAGACGTGAATACCGCCTGAGTATCTTGCTTGAGCGCCACGCCGCGCGCGAGTACTCGGAGTCCTCAAGATTCCTATTCCAAGGTAGCGAAGCCATGCCTGTCGTACCGTTTGAGAGCCTGCCCGATTCCTCACGCGTGTGGATCTTCGGAAGCGACCACGTGCTCACGGAGGAAGGTACGAAGGCGCTGCTGGCCGGAGTAGACGCGCACCTCGAAAGCTGGAAAGCGCACGGTGCGCCACTGACGGTGTCGCGCGAATGGCGCGATGGACGCTTCCTCGTGATTGGAGTCGATCAGAGCACCGAGGGGGCGTCCGGATGCTCGATCGACGGGCTCTTCCGCGCGCTCCAGCAACTCGAACGCGCCGTAGGAGCGAACATGGTGGGCGGCGGCCGGGTGTTCTATCGCGACGCACATGGGGCCGTACAGTCCACGACGCGGGCCGAAGTGGAGACCCTCGCCCACAACGGCGAGATCACGAAGGATTCAGTTGTGTTCGATACCACGCTCACGGACCTCGGCACGTGGCGCGCGTGTTTCGAGCGGCCGGCGAAGGAAACCTGGGTGCGCGACCTGATTCCATGACCGGCGGATTGTCACCCGAGCGAGCTGCACGTCAAACCCAGACGGAAGGTGCAGATCCCACGACTTTGCTCGGGATGACAACGGCTGACGCTGGGTCAGCCCAACCACTTATCCAGATTCGCTTTCACAAAATCATCATCCGCCAACTCCGGATGCAGCGCACACACCCGGTCGATCTCCGCGCTCTGGCCGGGCGATAGGCCCTCCGAGGGATCGAGGCACCAGATGCCTCGCATCAGTCCCTGCCGGCGAAGGACCTCGTGAATGCCGGCAATGCATCCCGCGAATCCATTCGCGGCATCGAAGATCGCGCCGTTTGCGTCGGTGAGCGCCATCGCGTCGGTGAGCGTCGGTAGCTGCCCAGGTCCCATCGGCTCGCGAATGCGGTGAAGCAAGTCCACCGCGGAGTGCGTCCAGACCGCCCATTGTCCGAGCAAGCCGCCGGCGAAGTACGATGAGCCCGCTGCCGACACGGGAAATGGAGTCATCAAGTCGAGGATGATCGAATCGTCGTTCCCCGTGTACAGCGCGATGTCATTCCGCCCCGAATCGGCAACGGCCCGCACGACATCGAGCGTCTGGTACCGGTTGAACGGCGCCACCTTGATCGCCCACACGTTCTTGATCGTCGCGAATTCGCGCCAGAACGCATAGCTCAACACACGGCCGCCCACAGCCGGCTGAAGATAGAAGCCGAAGAGTGGCATGACCTCCGCCACGGTACGGCAATGCGCGATCAGCTCCGCGTCGGACGCCTCCTTCAATGCGCCAAGCCCGAGCAATGCGACGTTGTACCCGAGACTCTTCGCCAGCTCTGCCTCGGCAACGGCCTGCCGGGTCTCGCCTATGACGCCCGCGACCAGCACGATCGGATCATCGAGGGAGTGCCACGTACGGACGGTGTCGGCCGCGAGCTCGAGCACGGGGCGGTAGAGACCGTGACGTGCATCGCGAATGGCGAACTGCGTCGTGTGCACGCCGACGGCGAGACCGCCGGCGCCTGCGTCGAGATAGTAGCGAGTGAGGGCGCGCTGATGCCGTTCGTCGAGTCGTCGCTCAGCGGTCAGCGCCAGAGGATGCGCCGGAATGACCAAGCCAAAACTCACCCGTGCGCGAATTGCTTGCAGTCGCTCAAAAGTGTCCATCGCGTTTCTCGAAGCCCGTTGGTTTGCCGAGGAGGCGGCCGCCGTGCTGGATCCAGCCAGTGACCCAGTCGAGCAGTGTCTCGAGCGGAAGGAGCTCAGCGTCCAATGCCTCAGCCATTCTCGCACCGTTGCTGAGCAGTGCATCCGCACGCTCCTCGCCGGCGAAAACAGGCTTTATGCCGAGCCGTTCTCCAATGCGGTGGGCGAGATCAGCCACGCGAAGCGTCGCCGGGCCGGCGACGTTCAGGATATAAGGTTCAGGCGCGGTCGCGCGTGCGAGTGACGCGAGCGCCACGGCGTTCGCATCACCCTGCCAGATGACATTCACGTAGCTCATGCGAAGGTCGATCGGCTGTCCGGCAGCGATGCGTGACGCCAGGTCGGTGAGGACGCCATAGCGAAGATCGTGTGCATAGTTCAGACGGATAATCGACACCGGGGACCGATGTCGCGCCGCGGCGGCCGTGAAGAGTCGTTCGCGCGCGAGGCACGAGTACGCGTACTCGCCGATGGGTGCCGGCTCATCGTATTCGGTGGACCCGCCGCGTGACGGCTGAGAGAGCGGGTACACGTTGCCCGTGCTGAACACCACGGTGCGTGAGCCGGCATATCGTTCGCTCGCGAATGCCGGAACCGCCGCGTTCATCGCCCACGTCGCTGACGGATTCCCCGACGTGCCGAATTTCTGGCCGGCCATGAATACGACATTGGCAGCGCCGGGAAGCAGCTCGACCGCGACCGGATTCAAGAGGTCCGCGATGATGATCTCGACGCCAAGTGCTGCGAGCGACACCGCAGCCTTCTCGTCCGACCAACGCGAGACGGCGATGACACGCCGATCCGGTGCGGCGCGCTTGGCCATGCGGGTGAGCGACGGGCCCATTTTTCCACCTGCGCCGAGCACGATGATATCGCCGGGTGCTCCGGCGAGGGCGTCGATCAGTTGGTCAGGTGGACGCGACAGTCGTTCGTCGAGTTCCCGCTCGTCGCGCGGGGCGCCTTCCACTTATCTGCCTGCGGCGAGCTCGCGTTGCAACTCGTGCCGCGCCGCATCGATGATGTCACGCGTGCGGTTGCGGAGGTCCGCGACATCAGCGCTCGTCATGCCTGTCGTCGGAATGGGTGCGAGGACGCGTGCCTTTGCGCGTGCCCGCCGAAAGGCGAAACTCCCCTTGGCCATGCAGTTCCGCGTGCCGGCGACAGCGATGGGCAGGATCGGAACGCCCGCTTCGATCGCAAGCTTGAAGGCGCCGTCCTTGAACGGCAACAGCTCCTCGGTGGGTGCGCGCGTTCCCTCGGGGAAGATCATCACGCTGACCTTCTTGCTCAGCCGGTCGCGACAGCCGCGCATGGCGCTGACCACGCTCTCGCGCTTCCCCCGGACGATAGGAATGTCGTTGGCCATCCGCATCATCCAACCCATGACGGGAATCTTGAACATCGTGTCCTTTGACAGCCACTTCATTTCCCACGGGAAGTGACTGATGAGGAAAATGTCCGCGTACGACTCGTGGTTCGATACAGCGATATACGGCAAACGTGGATTGGCCGGCGCCTCGCCGTCCACGTCGAAATGCCACATCGGATTGAGCGTGACTTGCGCCATGGCGAGATGACGGAAGGCGCGTCCAGCCCGGTAGCGCCCGGGGTCGAAGGGCGCGGTCACGAGCCAAACCGCGGCCACGTAGAAGACGCCAAAGACGACAACGCCGACCGTGGTCACCCAGCCGATGGCACTCAGAATACGCGTCATGGTCGAGTCTGGGGGCTCAGGCGCGAATGAAATCGGGACGCCAATCCGTGATGGCGCGCTTCACGGAGTCCGTCGTGGGTAATTCACCACTCAAGCATCGCTCCACGAGACTCGGGAGCTCGGCATCTCCTGCGAACCGCAACCCGATGAGCTGCCGTAACGCCAGTTCGGAGATGCGATTCCGCAGCTCCGGCGCAAGCGTGGTCGCGAGACGAAGTCGCATCTCCAGTCCGATCAGTCGGTTCTGGACGAACAGGGTTGACGCGCGGTTCGCAAGCAAGGCCGCGAGGAGGCCGATGGCGACCACCACCAGCCACCCGTTGAACAGCGACGGTTGGCGAACGGCATGCGCGACGGCGATGACGATATTTGCAAGGAGGATGGGGAGGGCGACGTAGTGATAGAGCGGGAAGTATCGCTTGTGATTGGCGTATGTCTGTGGAGCGCGTTTCGTGGCCATGTAGAGTCCGGTCAGGCAATTGCCCGCTGCGCGTGACGTTTCACGCGAGCGAGCATGGCGTTGAGTCCCACTTCGCGCCCCGCGAGTCCGATACCGTCCATCACCTGCCGGACGAAGTCATCGGGGATCGCGAGCGTGGTTTCGGGAGGATGTCCGTTGATCGCGGAGAAGAGAATGGCGAGGAACGCCGCGATGGTCGGGGACTGGCGAACATTGAGATCGACGTGGAAATAGAGCTTGCCGTCACGCATTTCGGGGAACAAATCGACTCGCGTTTGGCATTCCGGAACGGTAAACTCGCTGCGGTCGAGTGCCGCGAAGCGTTCGGGCAGCGGAGGAAGCTGTTTGGCGTAGTGGAGAAGGGACTGCATTTTTTCTTCGCGCGACAGGGCGCGAAACCTGCTCAGCACTCGCGCCACGGAGGCGGGGAGTGGCTGGTCGGCCGGTTCCGTCATGGCAGGAGATAAAACCCAACGGAAACGATGCGTCAAGCTTGGCGCCCCTTCGGCGCGCCGCTCTTTTCCCAATTCTCGAGGACGAACAATGCCAACACGCAAGGCGACAGCAAAGTGGACCGGTGGCTTCAAGGACGGCGGCGGTGAGTTTCGCAGCGAAACCGGCCTGGGGGCGAGCTACAGTTTCGGTACGCGTTTCGGTGAGGCCGTCGGTTCGAATCCGGAAGAGCTCCTCGCCGCCGCGGAAGCCGCGTGTTTCAGCATGGCGCTGACCGTGGGCCTCGAGAAGGAAGGGTTCAAGCCGACGAGCGTGGAGACGGAGGCCGCGTGCACCATTGAAAAGGTCGGCGAGGGCATGAAGATCACCAGGATGCAGTTGACGACCACCGCCGTCGTTCCCGGTGCCGACGATGCGAAGTTCCAGGCCATCGCCCAGGCGACGAAGGAAGGCTGCCCGGTCTCGTCGGCCTTGAAAGGGAACGTTCAAATCGACCTGACGGCGACCCTGCAAGTCGGCTGACGGCAAACTGCAACAAAATGAACGCGGATTGAGCAGATGGAAGCGGATTATGTCCGATCAAAGCACTGCGTGCGGTTGATCCGATTTTATCCGCTTCAATCCGCCCAATCCGCGTTCATTCAGTTGTGGTCGTGACCCACGCCAAAGTTCGAACTGCACCGCAATCCAGATCGCCAGAATCGGCAACGCCAGACGATACGTCGTCGCGCTCGGCGTCCTGAACACGGCGCCGGGAATCAACGTCGACATCAGCGGGATCGTCACGAACGCCGTCCAGTACAGGACGGAGCGCCATTGTTCGCGCGGCGAACTCGCGAACCAAATGGAGGCGCCCGCGAATGCAATCACGTAACTCGCTCGTTCGGCCTGGTGGTTGAACAGCACCACGTAGAGCAGCACCGAGCAGAGGTAGAGCAGACGGAATCGCTCGTCACCCCAACGGGCGCGGCGCACAGCCAGCGGCGCGAGCAGGGCAACGGTGCCAGCGAGCTGCATGGGCCAGTTCGGCCATCCAGCTCCCGTCCACTGCTCCACGAGCTGCATGACCGAAAACCATCGTTGCAGGCTGTCACTCGCCTCGACACCCTGCCACGATTGGTACTGCGCCATCAGCGTGGCCGGCGAGGTGACCAGCAACGGGAGGGCGAGGAAGGCTATTCCGAGAGCCACCGCCCAAGCGGCGGTGCGCAGCGTCAGGCGCCGCGGCAGTGCGAACGAGAGCGCCGCAAGGGGAAAGATCTTGACGCAGGCGCCGAGCAACGCGGTTGCCGCCGCTCCCCACGCTTTTCCGCGCTCGAACGCCACGAAGGTCAACACGATCAGCGCGGCGACGAGTGCATTGCTTTGCGCATTCTGCATCGCCCGGAGCACTTCGAGTACCATGCACGCCTGCGCCACGACCGCAGCACGGGCAGGTAGCACGCGTCCTATCGCATAGAAGAGCAGGAGCGCGTTGAGCGAGCTCCACAGGAACAACGCGACCGGCCACCATGTCCACGCGAAGGGTGCGAACAGGAGCGCAAAGGTCGGACTGTATTTGAAACGATCTACGTGTTGCTGCGGGTACTCGGCGTAGAGGTCCTCTCCGGAGAGAAGGTGGCGGGATGCAGTTCGAAAGATCTCGAAGTTGCCATCCGGCCGAGCCGCTTCGCGCAGGTCATCGACGTGTTCGTCGCGCACCACGCCGGCGAGCACACGATTGACCGCGGGCGTCGCCGCCAACAGCTTGCCCGCGGCGTCCGCCGCGGCGAGGAGAAGATAGAGACCGAGCAGAAAGCGCCGCATCCGCGGGAGCGGAATGGCGTCGAATCGCGCGCGGGCTCGGTGGGCGAGCAGGTGCACGGGAGAAAACCAGGCAGGAAGAGGCGGCCCTCTCGTACCGGGCCGTCAGGTGCTATAGTACTCCTTGATGCACATCGTAACCACGCGCTGCAACAATCTCACCTGATCCGCCGGGTCCGACATTGCCCGTACTTCTGGCAGTGCGTTCCAGATGTCCTTGAGCACGATCAGCAATTGCTCGGGCAACATGCTTTTCTCGCGCGCCTCGGATGCCACCCGAAATAACGCCAGTTGCAGCGGACTCGGCGACAAGCCATTCGATAGGTACTGCCGAAGCGCCGCTCGCAGGGCGTCGACGGTTTCCGCGTTCAGGCGACTCGGCGGAATCTGGCTCGAGTCGTGCGCCATCATCATGCTGTACGAACGTCTTCGGGTGGGGTCAGAAAGCCAGGACACGAGCGAACTCGTCGTCGTATCCACGAGACGAATGTTTACCCGCGCAGCCCGCACGTCAAGTGCGAAAGGCGTGGCATGAGCACTGATCTTGGTCCTGCTCTTGCTGCAAAAGACGGATACACCCGTCACCCTCGTCGCGATGTCTGTCGCCCGGATGACGACGTGAGCCGTCACGCCGTTCTCGTCCTTTCGGTTGATCCACTTGCCGCGGCACTGATCGCCGCCTCCGTCGAGCTCTCGGAGCTTGCACCGCACTTCGCGCAGCAAGGGGAATCCGCCAGAGCCGCACTGCGTCGCGTTCGACCGAGGCTCGTCGTCATCGACTGTGCCCATGAAGAGGGCTGCTCCGATGAGTTCGTCGGCCCGGCGCTCATGATGGGTGCGCGCACCGTCCTCATCCGCTCGCATCGCGAGCCCCGCGCCATCGATGATTTCGCGGAACGCCTTGGGCTGCGCGTCTTCGACATGCCACAGGACCACGAGGAGCTGACACGCCTCTTCGCCGAACTCCTCGCCGAGTAGCCGCCAGTTGCGCGTTTCATCAACACGGGCTCGCTATGTCTTGCTGGCAATGCTCACCGTTGGGATCGGCCTAGCCGTTCATTTCGGCGGGCACGGCCTTCCTGGTGGCTTGCGTGACCCGCTCGGTGATGCGTTGTGGGCCGCGATGGTCTATTGGATCGTCAGCGCGCTGAGCCCGACTGCGTCTCCGCTTGGCAGATCGCTCGCGGCCATCGCGTTCTCCTATGTCGTCGAATTCAGCCAACTCTACCATTCCCCATGGTTAGATGGACTGAGAGCGACGGTGCTCGGCCAACTCGTTCTTGGATCCGGTTTCGACGCGCGCGATCTGCCCGCGTATGCGGTCGGCGTCGCCATCGCCGCGACGATCGATCGCATCACATTCGCGCGTTCCAGTACTGAAACAGCCAATTCCAGCGTTGTCACCCGGAGCGAGCGCAGCAGCCTGCCCTCGAGGAGCGCAAGCGACGAAGGGAGAAGGTCTGCACCTTAACCCAGACTGAACGTGCAGATCCCTCGACTTCGCTCGGGATGACTTCACATGTTGGCCAAGCCGGTAGTTCCGACGCACGCTGCGCTAGGATTTCGGCTCTGCCCAGCCCGCTACCCTCTCGAGCCGAGCGAAAACGTCGTTGAAGAACGCCGCCACATCGAGCTCAAACGGCATTGTTGCTAACGCAGGGAACCACGTCATCTCGCCGCGAAAGACCGTCGCCTCGCGGTCCTCCGGACGCCATCGCTCGAACGTGCGTTCGTCGGCATCAACAACCCAGTAGTCCGGAACTCCGACGCGCTGAAAGTACTTCCGTTTGGTGACGCGGTCATGTCGGACGCTGCCCGGAGAGATGACCTCGACTGCCAGCAAGAGCCGCGCGACCTGACTCCAATCATGCCAAGGTTTGCCGTCGCGCAGTGACCCGTACGGCACGACAAAAATGTCGGGCTGCGTTACCGTCCCTAGCTCCAGCTCGAGATCTGCTGGAGCGGTGAGCGCCAGACCGAGCCGTTGGTCGTCGACGTATTCCGCAAGCAGCCGCAGCAACTGAGTGATCACGAACTGGTGCACGTTCCGCGGCGCCGGCGTCACGAGCAGCTCACCATCGATGAGCTCATAACGAGGCCAGCGGCGAGAATCACTGCTGAGATTCCGGACCTCCTCAGCAGTCCACTTACGGGTGGCGGCAGGCATGACCATAGTGTGCTCGGCTCGGCGGAAAAAACGCAAGTGCCCATCCACCAATGTCGCCGAGCGCGCCGAGTTGAGCGTCATCATTCAAACGCAGCGTCGCATCATTCCACCGCGTCGCTCAGGCCACCGCGACTCGCTTTCCTCGCTGCGAAAAGACGCGCTGCGCATCACAGGCGTCGCAGTTGCTGCACACCCAGTCGTCCTCCACTGGCTCACCGAAGTATTCCAGCAGGAATCGCGTTCGGCAGCGCGCACTCTGGCAGTACCCGACCATCGCGCGAAGCTTCGCGCGGTCCTGCTCGCGGCGCGCTTCATAGTCAGTGAGGTCCGCACTCAGGTCGATCGAGGTTAGTCGGCTCTGGAGCCGTTCCCAACCGCCACCACGATGCTCGCGAACGAGCCCATGTCGCTTCAGCAGTACGAGGACCACGCGCGTCTTTCGACGAGCGACGCCGGATTGATCCGCGAGGTCGTCGAGCTCGACGCGTTCGAGCAACGGATACTGCTCCAGTAGCAAGGCAACTTTCGCCGCTTCTTCCACGTCCGGATACTTGCCGCCGAGGAAGTACGACTGGACGCGAGAATCTTCGACGCGGTAAAGAATGGTACAGACCGCAGGCAAGCCATCACGCCCCGCGCGGCCAGCCTCCTGATAGTACGCCTCCACGGATCCCGGAAAGTGGTAGTGCAATACGAACCGGAGATCACGCTTGTCGATACCCAGCCCGAACGCGTTCGTCGCGATGATCGAGCGGATCGTTCCTTCCATGAACGCATTCTGCGATGCCTTGCGATCGGCCGGATTCATCTTGCCGTGGTACAGCCCGATCGAGTAGCGGTCCTTGAGCAACGCGTGAAGCCGGTCCGCTTCCTTCACGGTTGCGGTGTAGATGATGCCACTCCCGGTGCTCTTCGTGAGAAGCTGTTCGATCGCAGCGTCTTTCTCAGCCTGATTCACTGTCCTCCGCACCTCGAAACGAAGATTCGGCCGGGCAAAGCCTGTGATGGTGATTTGCGGATCGCGCATGCCGAGCTGACGCGCGATATCGTCGCGCACTTCCGCGGTGGCGGTGGCCGTAAGCGCGAGGACGGGCGGCTTCCCGAGACGCGCGATCACCGAGCCGAGTGTGAGGTAGTCCGGGCGGAAGTCGTGGCCCCACTGGCTGACACAATGCGCCTCGTCGATGACGAAGAGCGCCACCCGGCGCGTGAGCAGCCGGTCGAAGAAGTCGCGATCCTTGAATCGCTCCGGAGTGAGGTACAGGATTTCGCCTTCTCCGTCAGATACCTGCCGCGCCGTCTCGCGGGCGTCGCCCGCCGAGAGATGCGAATGCATTGCGAGCGCGTCGACGCCGTGCGCGTGCAGTTTGTCCTGCTGGTCCTTCATCAACGCGATGAGCGGGCTCACCACGACGGTGAGCCCGGGCATCAACAGGGCAGGCAATTGATAGACGATCGACTTGCCGCTACCCGTCGGCATCACGACGAGTGCATCCTGTCCGTTCAGGACGGCGTTGATCGGCTCCCACTGTCCACGACGAAATCCCTCATGCCCGAAGCGCTCTCGCAGGGTCGCGAGAGCGCGGGCTTTGGTTGCGGCTGCTGGCATGGACCGGGGAAGGGCACGATCCGGGCCGGAGGCATCGAGCCGAGACGCCTCGGCTCGACCGCGTTAGCCGTTCGTGCGAACCGTGATTTTTCTCGGCTGCGCTGCCTTGGCCTTTGGTACGACGACGGTCAGCAGCCCGTTCGAGAACGACGCGTCAATCGCCTCGCCGTCGACGAACTCCGGCATACGGACCGAACGTTCGAAGTTGCCGTGCGCACGCTCTGCGGCGAAGAGCCGCAGTTCATCTCCGGCCGCGACGTCGTAGCCGGCGGGCTTGGTGCCGCGAATGCTGAGGACGTTCTGCTCGAAGCGAATGTCCACCTGGTCGGGGCTGACGCCCGGCAGCTCGGCATGCACGAGATACGCATCGGCGCGCTCCGCCACATCGAGTGCGGGAATCCAGGCGCGGCCAGCCGAGGAATTGATTGCCTGATCGAACACACGGTTCAAGGTCAGCATGCGATCGAGCGAGGACGGGAACGAGCGAGTGGTCAACATATTGATGTCTCCATGGAGGAAATTGTGGGTGTGTCCGCCATGGTGGCGGTGACCCTCCAAGAGGCACGCGCTGGACCAGCGCGTAACTGCCACCGTGGCTGAGCGACAGTGCCGTGCTCGGTCCGATTGTCAGACGGGCCTGACAAAAATGCATTCCAAGAGCGGGAAGAGCTCGTCAGCGTCGCGCGGCGGCCCGAGTGAAGTCGCGCAAGGCGTCCTTCCCCATCCAACGCGCGGTTGGATCCGCCGACTCCGACAGCCGCCGAGCGAGCGCAAGGGCGCGCACGTTGAGCGCCGCGTTGCGGCGGCCGACCATCCGCAACGCCCAGCTCACTCCTTTCTTGACGAAATTGCGCTCGTCGGTCGCTTCGCGTTCTACGAGCTCCAGCCCGCGAATGAACTTGTCATCCCCCGCCGACTTGTCGTGTCCGGCCAGACTCGCCAAGAGCGCGAATGCAGCACGCTTCTCCCACGCGCCCTGCTTCGAAGCCCATTTCGACACCTTGTCCCAGGCGTGTGGGGTTTGATCGAACAGCTTGAAGCACAGCGTGTCGACGACGCCCCAATTATCGAACTCTCGGCACCATCGGTCCATTTGCGCCGACGTCACGCGCGCGGGTTCGTCGACGAACGCCGTCAACAGGCGCGCTTCATAGATATTCGTTTCCCAGAGCGCGGCGGCGAGCGCGTGGTTTCGGCTGAGCTGTTTGGTCAACCGCTGGATGTTCGCCATCGATACACCCAGTGGATTCGTGGCAGCGATCCCGAATCGGACCAGGTTGTCGCGGTCCTTTTTCGTGCTCTTTCGCTCGAGGCCGGCGAGCGCCCAGGCGAGCTGCTCGTCGAGAACGTTTTGAACTGTCAAGGGCCCGCACCTCGTTCGAGGCAATCCACAAGGAGTCGGTCGAGCATCGCGTAGCCTTGGGTGACGCCTTCGGCCATGCGCGACGAAGGTACCCCATCGCGCGCCTCCTTGGAGGCATAACAAATGACAATGGTCAGGGTCGTCCAGTCGCCGTCCCCGACGAGCTCCGCCGTCGAGACAGCGTCGCCTGGATACCAGGGTGTGTCGAACAGCTCGGTGCTCACGATGCGCTCGGTGGGAATGATTCCGGCTTCGTGAGGGCGTCCCAGACGAGTCTCTTCGGCGCGTGAAATCGGCGGGTCATCACGATCTCGCGGTCACCCGCGTGGCAATGTCGAGCGTTCTGTCTGCGTCATCGGGTGTCTCGCTTTCGTCGTGAGCGCTTGGTCTTCGTCTCATCGGCCTGCATCTCGTCGCGGAGCGTGTCGAGGTTGGCGTACGATTGTTCCCAGAATTGGCGGTAGTGCTCCAGCCAGCCGCTCGCTTCGGCGAGGGCGCGTCCTTCGAGGCGGCGGGGACGACGTTGCGCATCTCGGCCGCGTGTGATGAGACCTGCGCGCTCGAGGACCTTCACGTGCTTCGAGATGGCGGGTTGGCTCATGTCGAATGGCTCTGCCAGCTCGGCGACCGAGGCTTCGCCGGTGGCCAGTCGGGCGAGGATGGCGCGTCGCGTGGGATCCGCGAGCGCGGCAAGGTCGCGTCGAGCCGATTCTGCGGCGCCTGAGCACAACCAGGTAGTTGCATAACCGACAAGTTATGTAAAGCTGGCGGCCGTCAAAGGCGAAATGACGCTCCCGACGTCGTTCATGCATATTGCCGCGCATGAAGGTGACCGTGGTTGTGCCCACATATCGGCGGGTCGAGGATCTCGACAGGTGCCTCGCCGCGCTACGCGAGCAGACACGACCCGCGGAGGAAGTGCTCGTCACCATTCGGAATGACGACGCCGAGTCCACCGCACTCGTTGAACAGAGCGCGCGAGGTTGGCCCTCTCTCCGCGCGGTACCTGTCAAGCGACCTGGAGTCGTTGCCGCGATGAACGCCGCACTCGCGGCCGTCACGGGCGACATCTACGCACTCACGGACGACGACGCCGAACCGCACCGCGACTGGCTGGCGCGAATCGTACCGATTTTCGAGCAGCAGCCCGGCGTCGCAGCGGTCGGCGGCCGAGACGATCAGGTGGGGGCTCCAGGAGACAAAACCACGGTGGGCAAGCTGCAATGGTTCGGCAGAATCATCGGCAACCATCACGTCGGTGCCGGTCCAGCACGAGAGGTCGACGTCGTGAAGGGCGTGTGCTCCGCGTTTCGGATGTCGGCGCTCCGCGAGATCGGATTCGACGAGCGCCTGCGCGGCTCCGGCGCGCAGGTCCACTGGGAGCTCTCACTCTGCCTCGCACTCGCGCGCGCAGGGTGGCGGTTGGTCTACGATCCCGCGATCCGCGTGCGCCACCATGTGGGAACACGACACGACGCCGATCAACTCCACCGCGGGCGCTTCGCTGTGGAGCCCCACGAGAACGCAGTCTACAACGAGACGCTGGTGCTCGCCGAGCACCTGCGTGGCGCTCGGCGAGTGGCGTTCAAGCTGTGGGCGTCTGCGATCGGGACAGCGGTGGAACCAGGAGTGCTACAGGTGCCACGCGCGTTTCTGCGCGATGGTTTCGGCGCTCTTACGCGCTGGCGGGCGACGCAGCGAGCGAGAGGAGAAGGGTTTCGAGATGCGAGGCGTTGAACGGATGATTTCGCCGCGCCGTGTAGCGGAGCATTGGCAACGCGCGAGGCGATTTTACCGCAGAGGGCCTGAGAGGCGCGAGGTACGCAGAGGAAAAGCGTAACAGCGGGGTGCTGCTTGTTTTGTCGCCCTGAGCAGAGCGAAAGGCCCGTACCTGCTGTTGCGCAGTTTCGTGAGGTGCGGGCCCTTCGCGTTGCTCAGGGCGACACAACAGGCGGATCGCTCCACCCCTGACGATCTGTAAGCTGCGGCTGACCACTGAGCACCTGGCGCATCTGCGGCCGGTGCTCCGCCAGTCCGGCGAATCACCCCACCTGCGACGGCTCCAGCTTCTCCAGGCTGCCCCCCAACATCATCATGATCGCGTAGGCTTCGGCGGCGAGAATCCCACCGCTCACGATCCCGACGAACGGAAATGCGACGAGCGGCAATGAGCGCCAGTAGAAGTACCCACCCGCGCCAACCGCCGCCGGCACGATGAGCAGCACAAACAGCATGAACAGCGTGATGATCATCACGAGCATCGTCTGCCCGACCGCTTCGATGCCGTTCGTTCCGCCCTCGCCCATGCGCACCCACGCAGGAAAGAGCAACGCAAGGCCATTATGAATGGTGAAGTTGGCCAGGTTGATTCCCAGTAGCAGAATGGGCGCTCCCATCAGGATCCCGATCCGCATCTCCAGCGGGAGCGGAACCTTGGGCAAAAACGACAACGCCAGTATTCCGGAAATCGAGAGAAGAAACTGCATGATGGCGGTCGGGGACGAACTGCTGGCGATCTCCGCGAGCATGATCTGACGACCGCGCAACGGCATCGTCTTCAGCATCGGCAGTCGCGTCAGTGCTCCGCGAAGGTCGTTGCGAATCGTCATCGGACCGAAAATGACGGTCACAAAAATCAGCGCGAAGCTGGTAACCGCCACCATGATCTCGCCCAATTCCGTTCGGCCCTTGAAGACGATTGCGAGGAGGGCACACAGTAGCGGCAGCCCGATCAGCGTTCGCGTCATCCCCGTCCGCATGAGGAAGAGGTAGTTCTTCCAGATGATCGCGACGGATCGAGGCCCCGTCGGCGCCAGCCGAATGGTCCGCCGGTTCACCTTCGTATTCAACACCGCGCCGCTCACACCGCGCGAGCGCAGGTCGGCCAGGCGCTTGGCTTGCTTGACCGATGCCTCGGCCGCCGCTTCCTCGAACTGCGAGTCGGTGCGAAGGACCCAGATGATGTGCAATGCGAACAGCGCCACGGCGCCAAGCATGGCCTGCGCCCACGCTGCCCCATGTTCGGCGAACGCCGGCGCGACGGCGAGGCGGAATGGGAATAGAACCCAGCTGACTGGAGGGCTTGTCATGACGCCAACGATCGCTGTCGCGGCAGCGCCACCACTCGCGGCGTTCGAGAGCGCATCCCGAACACCGTAGAACCCGAACGCAATCGCCGCCGCCGCGGAAACGAACAGCAGAATCGCCACCCAATTCTTGCGGAACCCCGCTGTACCATGCTCGCCGCTCGATGCGCGCACGAGCGCTACGCCGAGGCGATGGGTATTGATGATGGAGAGGACGACCCAGTAGCTCAGTGCGCGCTCGACGCTTCCGCCCTTGCCGCGAAAGATGACGACCCAGATCAGGGTCGTCGTCAATACGGCCGCTTGCGCGCGCGCAAGCTTGTAGAGAATCAGCGCACGCCGCGATACCGGAGCGGTGAAGAGCAGCGAGACTTCCGCTTGCGTGAATGCCAGCGCCTGCGCGTCGGTCCCGACGATCCAGAAATAGGAGATCACGACGAAGAGGAGGAGCGGCACCAACTGGCCGAACAGATCCGACGCGAAGGGATTGGGGGCGCCGGCGCGCTGACTCCGGGTCTGGTTGAAGAAGACCATCCAGAAGTAGCCGAGCCCGAGCAGCAGCGCGATCGCATACCGTGGGTTCTTCACGCGCTTGATCTGCGACAGCACCTTGTTTCTCGTGCTTGTCGCGATGAGATACGCGAATGCAGCGATCATGCGGTAGGCGCCCGTTCGTCGGTGCCGGTGAGTTCGAGGAAGACGTCCTCGAGCGACTTCCCCGCGAGGTCGGGTCGGGTCGCCACGATGGATTCCAGGGTGCCGGAGGCGACGCAACTCCCGCGACGAATGATGAACAAGCTCGTGCAGAGTTCTTCGACGAGCGTGAGCAGGTGGGAGCTGAGGATGACCGCGGCGCCGGCTTTTGCGCGGTTGGCGATGGTGGCACGCATGCGACGCATGCCGCCCGGATCGAGTCCGGTGAGCGGCTCATCGAGAATGAGCACCTTGGGATCGTGCAGGAGGCCGCAGGCAATCGCCAGCTTCTGCTTCATCCCGCGCGAAAGCTCGGTCGACATGGCTCGCCGCTTGTCGGCGATCTCGAGCTCATCGAGCAACGGTCCGATGCGCGACTCCACGTCAGCAACGCCATACAGACGTCCGATGAAGCGTAGATGTTCGTCGACCGTGAGGTGATCGAACAAGTGCGGCTCGTCGGGAATGAACGCGAGCGCATCCTTGGCGGGCACCGGGTCCTTCTGGATATCATGGCCGGCGATCGTCACCGTGCCGAGCGAAGGCGCGATGATGCCTGAGAGGCATCGGAGGGTGGTGGTCTTGCCGGCTCCGTTGGGGCCGACCAGGCCAAGCACTTCGCCCGGATTCACCGTGAAGGAGATCCGGTCGACCGCCGTGAAATCGCCGTACTGGCGAGTCAATCCGTTGACAGAAATCATTGGTCGTGAGAAGGATGAGCGGGGGGGCTCTCGCGCAGAAGGAGGCTACTTCTCGGCACGGCCGGGCGTTAGGGTTGCAGAGTGACTACTACGTCCTCACTACTTGATTGGTTTGCTATCGTTGCCCCCGGCCTCGAGCCGCTCGCCCTCCGCGAAGCGAGATCGCTTGGTTTGAACGCCAACCTCGAGGACGGGGGAATTGCGTGGAGTCGCGACGCCGAGTCGGGTCTGAGGGCGAATGCCGCGCTGCGGATTCCGTCGCGGGTGGTCGCTCGGCTCGCGAGCTTCGAGGCACGATCCTTTGCGGAGCTGGAGCGTCACGCGCGGAAGGTCGCGTGGTGGCGCGTCCTGCGCTCCGGCGACGCCGTCCGCTTTCGCGTCACGTGCAAGAAATCGAAGCTCTACCATTCGGATGCGGTGGCCCAACGGTTCGCGGATGCGGTGGTCAGGTCGATTCCAGGGGTTCGCGCCGAGGGTGGAAGCATCACGGACGACGAGGCGAATGAGGAGGAGGATGTCGCGCTCATCGTCGTCCGCGTCATGCGTGATGTGGTGACCGTGAGCGCTGACAGTTCAGGTGCATTGCTGCATCGGCGAGGCTACCGGCAGGCTACTGCGAAGGCTCCGCTGCGTGAGACGATCGCAGCGGCGATGATTGCGGCGTCGGACTGGGACGGAACGTCGCCGCTGGTGGATCCGCTCTGTGGATCAGGCACGATTCCTATTGAAGCGGCGCTTCAGGCGCGAGGGATTGCTCCCGGAGCGCAGCGACGTTTTGCGATGGAGCGGTGGCCGACCGTTGAAGCTGGCCTCGGTGATCGGGTGCGCGCGGAGCTCAAGTCCCGAGAGCCACGCAATGGCCACCTCGTGATCGTCGGCAGCGACAGGGACGCCGGTGCCATCGCCGCGGCGACATCGAACGCGGCACGCGCGGGCGTTGAAGGCGACGTCGCCTTTGCGATCCACTCCTTGTCGGCGGCGCGCTTTCCCAGCGCGTCGCGCGGCTGGGTGGTGACCAACCCTCCGTATGGCGTGCGGGTGGGCGACGCGGATCGCGTGCGGGATCTCTGGGCGCAGCTGGGAAATGTGCTTAGGGAGCGTACGCCGGGATGGCGCCTGGCGCTGCTTTCGCCGGATCCCATGCTCGACAGGCAGTTGAGAATTCCGCTCAAGGCCGTCGTGACGACCAGCAACGGCGGAATTCCGGTGCGAATCATGGTCGGCGACATCCCGTCATGAGCGACGGGCGAGTCGGGAGGATCGTGGGTCTCCAGCGTTCCGGCGGCGGTGTGCCGAAGCTACCGATCGAGCGCGCCGTTGTCGGATACGGCGGCATCGAGGGCGACTGGCAGCGCAATAGAAAACACCACGGCGGCCCGGATCGCGCGCTGTGTCTGTACTCGATGGAGCTGATCGAACCGTTGGTGCTCGAAGGTCACCCGATCTTTCCGGGCGCGATTGGAGAGAACGTGACGATCTCCTGCCTCGATTGGCGGCTGGTGCAGCCGGGCGTGCGACTGCGACTCGGCGATGTAGAAGTCGAGGCGACAGCGTTCACGGTGCCGTGCAAGACGATCGCTGGGGCGTTCGCCGACGGGCGATTCGTGCGTGTGAGTGAGCAGCTCTTTCCCGGCTGGAGCCGCTTGTACGTGCGCGTGCTTCACCCGGGCGAAATTGCCGTGCACGATGCGGTGACAATCGGGTAGAACAGCAAAGCACCAACAAGGAACGCGGATTGAGCGGATTGGGCCGATCGGATCTGATCCGCTCCATCCGCTCAATCCGCGTTCGTGGTCGATCTTCCTAAATGTGTAACAACAGATATTGATTTGAGTGCAACACCTTGATAATCAACGAGTTGCATGTGCCAGAGATGCATTCCACCACTGCCCGATTCTTGCAGAGTGAACTGCCGGCGCTCGAACGCCCGAGGTCGGCACGGTTATTGAACGGCCCGCCACGCGGCATTCTATTGTCAAAAAACTGTAGCGCATGTTCCAACCAAGGCTGCCACGGCTCGTCACCGTGGCCTTTCGCATCTGTTTCCCTTCAGAGGAGCTGACCTGTGAGCGTCGGCGAGAGACCCGAATTGCCTGATCAGGAGAACACGCCACCAGCGCGTGGAACGGGGAAGACCAACGGCAATGCGCGCGGAAAGCGCGGCCGTCCACGCCGCGCTGCCGCGGCCAGCGAAATCGACGTTACCGATGCCGCCGTGACCAGTTCCGGCGGAGTCGCCGTCTCGAGCGGCGGAGGCGGCGGAGGGACTCGAGAGCGAGCATTGCGACGACTCCTCGCCGGGCTCCGCTCGCTCGATGCCGGCGACTTCGCCGTGCGACTCGACATCGACGGCGATCCGCTGATGGCCGAGATCTCCGACATCTTCAACAGCGTTGCCACGAAACAGGGGCGGCTTTCCGAAGAGCTCAGTCGCGTCGCGCTCTCGGTTGGGCGTGAAGGCAAGATGCGCGACCGCGCGACCCTCGGACCCGCGGGCGGTTCATGGGCCGGCAGCGTGGACGCGCTCAACTCGCTCATCACCGATCTCGTACAGCCGACGTCAGAAGTCGCCCGCGTGATCAAGGCGGTGGCCGAGGGCGACCTGAGTCAGAAGGTGGAGCTGGAGATCGAGGGGAAGACGGTGCAGGGCGAATTCTTCCGCATCGGATCCACCGTGAATCGAATGGTGGACCAGCTCAACGCCTTCGCCAGCGAAGTGACCCGCGTGGCGCGCGAAGTAGGAACGGAAGGACGACTGGGTGGGCAGGCGAACGTGCAGGGGGTCAGCGGAACGTGGCGCGACCTGACGGACTCGGTGAACGGCATGGCGACCAACCTGACCAATCAGGTGCGAAACATCGCCGACGTCACGACCGCCGTGGCAAAAGGCGATCTCTCCAAGAAGATCACCGCAGAAGCAAAGGGCGAAATTCTCGAGCTGAAGAACACCATCAACACGATGGTGGATCAGCTCTCTTCATTTGCCGACGAAGTAACACGCGTGGCTCGCGAAGTAGGAACGGAAGGTGTGCTGGGCGGACAGGCGAATGTGCCGGGCGTTGCAGGAACGTGGAAGGACCTGACGGACTCGGTAAACGGCATGGCGTCGAACCTGACAAATCAGGTGCGAAACATCGCCGACGTGACGACCGCCGTGGCCAAGGGAGATCTGGGCCGAAAGATCACGGTAGAAGCGAAGGGCGAGGTGCTCGAGCTCAAGAACACCATCAACACCATGGTGGACCAGCTCTCCTCGTTCGCCGCCGAAGTAACCCGCGTCGCACGCGAAGTCGGTACCGAAGGCATCCTCGGCGGTCAGGCCAACGTGCCGGGCGTTGCAGGTACTTGGAAGGATCTTACGGACAGCGTGAACTTCATGGCGTCGAACCTGACGTCACAGGTGCGAAACATCGCCGACGTCACGACCGCTGTGGCCCGCGGTGATCTAAGCCGAAAGATTACCGCCGAAGCAAAGGGCGAAATGCTCGAGCTGAAGAACACCGTGAATACCATGGTGGACCAGCTCAACGGATTCGCCGCCGAAGTAACCCGCGTGGCTCGAGAGGTAGGAACCGAGGGCAAGCTGGGCGGACAGGCTGAAGTGCCCGGCGTCGCCGGAACGTGGAAGGACCTGACGGACTCGGTGAACGGCATGGCGAGCAACCTGACCAACCAGGTGCGAAACATCGCCGACGTGACGACGGCCGTGGCCAAGGGAGACCTGGGCCGAAAGATCACGGTAGAAGCGAAGGGCGAGGTGCTCGAGCTCAAGAACACCATCAACACCATGGTGGACCAGCTCTCCTCGTTCGCCGCCGAAGTAACCCGAGTGGCGCGCGAAGTAGGCACGGAAGGCATACTCGGCGGGCAGGCTGATGTGCCCGGCGTCGCCGGTACGTGGAAGGATCTCACGGACTCGGTGAACTTCATGGCCGGTAACCTCACGAACCAGGTGCGAAACATCGCACTCGTGACCACCGCCGTGGCCAACGGAGACTTGTCGCAGAAGATCACCGTCGAAGCAAAGGGCGAAATTCTCGAGCTGAAGGAAACGATCAACATCATGGTGGATCAGCTGTCAGGATTCGCTGCCGAAGTAACTCGAGTGGCTCGAGAAGTGGGTACGGAAGGAATCCTCGGTGGTCAGGCCAACGTGCCCGGCGTCGCAGGAACGTGGAAGGATCTGACGGACTCCGTGAATTTCATGGCCGGCAACCTGACCAGTCAGGTGCGAAACATCGCCCTCGTAACAACGGCTGTGGCCAACGGAGACTTGTCGCAGAAGATCACCGTGGAAGCGAAGGGCGAAATGCTCGAGCTGAAAAACACCGTCAATACGATGGTGGACCAGCTCAACAGCTTCGCCGCCGAAGTAACCCGAGTGGCTCGAGAAGTAGGCTCCGAAGGAATCCTGGGCGGACAGGCCAACGTGCCGGGCGTCGCCGGAACGTGGAAGGACCTCACGGACTCGGTGAACTTCATGGCCGGCAACCTGACCAGTCAGGTGCGAAACATCGCCGACGTGACGACCGCCGTGGCCCGAGGCGATCTCTCGAAGAAGATCACGGCCGAGGCGAAAGGTGAAATCCTCGAGCTGAAGAGCACCGTGAATACGATGGTGGACCAGCTCAACGCATTCGCTGCCGAAGTGACGCGCGTGTCTCGCGAAGTAGGAACCGAAGGACGACTGGGCGGACAAGCGAACGTGGAAGGCGTGTCAGGAACGTGGCGCGATCTCACTGACTCGGTGAACTCGATGGCCTCGAATCTGACCAGTCAGGTGCGAAACATCGCCGACGTTACCACCGCTGTGGCGCGAGGCGATCTCAGCCGAAAGATCACCGCCGAGGCGAAGGGTGAGGTGCTCGAGCTGAAAAACACCGTGAATACGATGGTGGACCAGCTCAACGCATTCGCTGCCGAAGTGACGCGCGTGTCTCGCGAAGTAGGTACCGAGGGACGACTGGGCGGGCAAGCAAACGTGGAAGGCGTATCGGGAACGTGGCGCGATCTCACCGACTCGGTGAACTCGATGGCCTCGAACCTGACGAGTCAGGTGCGAAACATCGCTGACGTCACGACCGCGGTCGCCAAAGGCGACCTAAGCAGAAAAATTACCGCCGAAGCGAAGGGCGAGGTCCTGGAGCTGAAGAACACCGTGAACACCATGGTGGACCAGCTCAACGCATTCGCTGCCGAAGTAACCCGCGTGGCTCGCGAAGTAGGAACTGAGGGCGTGCTGGGTGGTCAGGCGAATGTGCCGGGCGTCGCCGGAACGTGGAAGGATCTGACGGACTCGGTAAACGGCATGGCCTCGAACCTGACGAGTCAGGTGCGAAACATCGCCGACGTGACGACGGCTGTGGCCAAGGGTGATCTATCGAAGAAGATCACCGCAGAAGCCAAGGGAGAAATGCTCGAGCTGAAGACCACGGTAAACACCATGGTGGACCAGCTCCGCAGCTTCGCCGACGAAGTGACCCGAGTGGCTCGCGAAGTAGGTACCGAAGGGCGACTCGGTGGTCAGGCCAATGTGCCCGGAGTCGCCGGCACGTGGAAGGACCTGACCGACAGCGTGAACTACATGGCCTCGAACCTCACGGCGCAGGTGCGAAACATCGCCGACGTGACGACGGCCGTGGCACTTGGAGATCTATCTCGAAAGATCACCGTTGACGCGCGCGGCGAAATTCTCGAGCTGAAGAACACCGTCAACACCATGGTGGAACAGCTCAACGCCTTCGCAAGCGAAGTAACCCGCGTGGCGCGCGAAGTAGGATCTGAAGGAATCCTGGGCGGACAGGCACGCGTGCCGGGTGCCGGCGGTGTGTGGCGAGATCTTACCGACAACGTGAACTTCATGGCGTCGAACCTGACGTCGCAGGTGCGAAACATCGCCCTCGTCACCACCGCGGTGGCCAACGGCGATCTCTCGCAGAAGATCACCGTCGAAGCGCGAGGAGAAATCCTCGAACTGAAGAACACCGTCAACACGATGGTGGAAAAGCTCCGAGTCTTCGCCGACGAAGTAACCCGCGTGGCCAAGGAAGTAGGCACAGAAGGAAAGCTCGGCGGACAAGCCGAAGTGCCTGGTGTGGCCGGTACGTGGAAGGGCCTCACCGATAGCGTGAACGCCATGGCCAACTCCCTGACCGCGCAGGTGCGAAACATCGCCGACGTGGCCACCGCCGTGACGAAGGGCGACCTCACCCGGCAGATCACCGTGGAAGCGCAGGGCGAGCTGGATGAGCTGAAGAGCAACATCAACCAGATGATCGCGAACCTCAAGGAGACGACGGAACGCAATCAGGAGCAGGACTGGTTGAAGACCAACCTCGCGAAGTTCAGCCGGATGATGCAGGGACAGAAGGACCTCGAGTCGGTCTCTCGCCTCATCATGTCAGAGCTGACCCCCCTGGTGTCAGCTCATCATGGCGCGTTCTTCATCATGGATCTCGAAGCGGGCACGCCAATGCTGCGGCTCATCGCCAGCTACGCGTACCGCGCGCGCAAACACGTCGGCAATCGCTTCGCCGTCGGCGAAGGATTGGTCGGACAGGCCGCGCTGGAGAAGCAGCCGATTCTCCTCCAGAACGTGCCCGACGACTACATCCAGATTACGTCTGGTCTTGGCGAGGCGCCGCCGCGCAACATCATCGTGCTGCCCGTCCTCTTCGAAGGCGAAGTCAAGGCGGTGATCGAGCTCGCGAGCTTCCTGCCCTTCAGCCAGATCCACCAGACCTTCCTCGACCAGCTCGCCGAATCGATCGGCGTCGTGCTCAACATGATCGGCGCGAGCATGCGGACGGAGGAGCTGCTCGAGCAGTCGCAGAAGCTGACGCAGGAGTTGCAGTCGCAGTCGCAGGAACTCCAGTCACAGCAGAATGAGCTCAAGCGGTCGAACACCGAGCTCGAAGCACAAGCGAAGACGCTGCGCCAGTCCGAAGAGCTGCTCAAGGAGCAGCAGGAAGAGCTGCAGCAGGTCAACGAGGAGCTCGAAGAGAAGGCCTCGCTGCTTGCGGAACAGAACCAGAAGGTCGAGCAGAAGAATCGCGAGGTCGAAGCAGCTCGGCTCGCACTCGAGGAGAAGGCGGAAGAGTTGGCGCTCAGTTCGAAGTACAAGAGCGAGTTCCTGGCGAACATGAGCCACGAGTTGCGCACGCCACTCAATTCGCTGCTCATCCTTGCCAAACTCCTCAGCGACAACAAGGACAACAACCTCTCCGCCAAGCAGGTGGAATTTGCGCAGACGATCTACTCGTCGGGCACCGACCTGCTCAACCTGATCAACGACATTCTCGATCTGACGAAGGTGGAGGCAGGCAAGATGGAGGTGAACCCGATGGATGTCCTGATCAAGGACGTCGACTCGATCACCAAGCGGACCTTCGAGCCTGTCGCGCAGCAAAAGGGTCTCACCTTCGACGTGGAGATCCACCCGGAGACCCCGACGAGCATCTTTACCGACGGCCAACGGCTTCAGCAGGTGATCAAGAACCTGTTGTCGAACGCCTTCAAGTTCACAGAGAAGGGCGGCGTCACGCTCACGATTCGCAAGGCGGACAAGTCCAAGCGGTTTGCGAGCCGCATTCTCGATCAGGCGGACACGGTCATCGCGTTCGCGGTCACCGACTCGGGCATCGGCATCGCGAAGGAGAAGCAGCAGCTCATCTTCGAGGCCTTCCAACAGGCGGATGGGACGACGAGCCGCAAATTCGGTGGAACGGGACTCGGTCTCTCCATCAGTCGCGAGATCGCCCGACTGCTCGGCGGCGAAATTCGCGTCGAAAGCGTGCCGGGTGGCGGGAGCACGTTTACGCTCTTCCTCCCAAGCCATTACATAGAGCTCGAGGCCCCGAAGGGCGGAGACGATTCGTCGTCGCGCCGGCGCGATCGGGGCGACCGGTGGGAAAATGAGGGCACGTCGCCGCGGAACAGCGCTCGTGGTCGGCCTGCATTGCCGCGCGGGGGCGCCGAGTCCGGCGGTTGGCAGCCATCAGGTGGTGGAACAGCGACGGCCCCTTCCGACGCCTCGCCTGCCTACGACGTGATGATGTCGCGCGACTCTTTACCGAAACCCGATGGTTTCGACGACGATCGCGACAGCATCGAACCGGGCGACCGTGTCCTTCTCATTGTCGAGAACGACACGAATTTCAACAAGATCCTGCTGGACATGGCACGCGAGAAGGGATTCAAGGGCTTGTCCGCCTTGGATGGAGACGCGGGACTCAAGCTCGCGCATGCCTTCGAGCCCGATGCGATCACGTTGGATATCGACATGCCGGGTATGGATGGGTGGGCGGTGCTGGACCGGCTCAAGCATCATCCACAAACGCGGCATATTCCCGTGCACATCATCACCGGCATCCGCGAACGACAGCAGGGGCTCAAGTCGGGCGCGCTCGCGTATCTCGAGAAGCCGGTTACGAAGGAAGCGCTCGACGAATCGTTCTCGAAGATCACGCAGTTCATTGACGCGTCGGTCAAGCGACTGCTCGTGGTGGAGGATGACGAGACGCAGCGCGAGAGCATGATCGAACTCATCCAGCATGAAGACGTCGAGATCACGGCCGTGGCGTCGGCGGAGGATGCCCTTCGTGAGTTGTCTTCCGGCCACTTCGATTGCATGGTGCTCGACTTGGGGCTTCGGGACATGAACGGCTTCGAGCTCCTGGAGACGGTCAAGGCGAACCCAGCCATGTGGGACCTGCCCATCATCATCTACACGGGCAAGGAGCTTTCTCCCGCCGAGGATACCAAGCTGCGCAAGTTCGCCGAGACGATCATCGTGAAGGATGTGAAGTCGCCGGAACGGTTGCTGGATGAAACGGCGCTGTTCCTGCACCGTGTCGAGGCAAAGCTGCCGGAGCAGAAGCGCCGGATGCTCGAGCGGCTGCACAACACGGATGCGGTTTTCACGGGAAAGCGAGTGCTGGTGGTCGATGACGACGTCCGCAACATCTTCTCGTTGACGAGCATGCTGGAGGACCATGGCATGCAAGTGTCCTTTGCCGAGAATGGAAAGGACGCCATCGCGCTGTTGCGCGAGCGTCAGGACTTCGATCTCGTGCTGATGGATGTCATGATGCCGGAGATGGATGGCTACGAAACGACGCGTGCGCTCCGAGAGATCCCCGCGCTCAAGTCGCTTCCGATCATCGCATTGACGGCCAAGGCCATGAAGGGTGATCGTGAGAAGTGCATCGCGGCCGGTGCATCCGACTACATCACCAAGCCAGTGGACACGGAGCAATTGTTGAGTCTGATGCGAGTATGGCTGTACCGCTGACCGGAGGCGAGCATCTTCCCGGACCGCCGTACGCGTACGATGCGGATCTCGAGCACATGGAGATTGAACTGCTCCTCGAGGGCGTGTTTCGTCACTATGGATTCGATTTCCGTTCGTACGCGTATGCGTCCATTCGCCGCCGGCTGTGGAAGCGGGTGGAGGGCGAGGGGCTGCGCACGATTTCCGATCTGCAGGCCCGCATTCTCCACGATCAGGACGCCATGGAGCGATTGCTGCTCGACCTCTCGGTCAACGTCACCGCGATGTTTCGTGATCCGAGCTTTTACAAGGAGTTCCGGGAACACGTCGTGCCTGTCCTTCGCACGTACCCGTTCATCCGCATCTGGCATGCGGGCTGTTCGACGGGCGAAGAGGTGTACTCGATGGCGATCCTGCTCGAGGAAGAGGGCCTCTATGACCGCGCGCGGCTGTACGCCACCGACATCAATGATGTCGTGCTCCAACGCGCGAAACAGGGCATCTTCCCGCTCGACCGGATGCAGGAATACACCGACAACTACATCCGCGCCGGTGGAAGCCGCTCGTTTTCGGAGTATTACACTGCGAAATACGATGGGGCGCTGTTTTCTCCGGCACTCACCAGGAACGTCGTCTTTTCGCAGCACAACCTGGTGACTGACCGTTCGTTCGCCGAATTCCACGTCATCTTTTGCCGAAACGTGCTCATCTACTTCGACAAGACGCTGCAGAATCGAGTCCACAAGCTGTTCTACGAATCACTCGTGATGTTCGGCGTGCTGGCGCTCGGCAGCAAGGAGTCACTCAAGTTCTCGCAGTATGAGCCGTGTTACGAGAAGCTCAGCCCGACGGAAAAGCTCTATCGGAAAGTCTATTGATGATTGACACTCGCGGAGTCGGTTACGATGTCGTGGTGGTCGGCACGTCCTGGGGCGGACTGGCCGCGCTGCGCACGCTCGTGAGCGGGCTCCCCGAATCGTTTCAAATGGCGGTCACACTGGTGCAGCACAGGCATCGGGATTCCGACCATCTGCTTCGCACGCTCTTGCAGGAGCGATCGATGCTCGAGGTGTGCGAGGTCGAGGACAAGATGCCGCTGGAGAATGGGCATATCTACGTTGCCCCACCCGACTATCACACGTTGGTGGAACCAGGCCACTTCTCGCTCAGCACCGAAGCCCCGGTGCGGTATAGCCGGCCGTCCATCGATGTGACCTTCATGTCGGCAGCGGACAGCTATGGTCATCGAACCGTTGGGGTCGTGCTCACGGGGGCAAACGGCGATGGCAGCCTGGGTCTGAAGCGCATTTCAGACCGCGGCGGTCTGGCGATCGTGCAGGACCCCGCAACGGCGGAAAGCGCAACGATGCCCGCGGCCGCGGCCAAGGCCGTCCCGCGCGCGAAAACAATGTCGCTCGAGGAGATGGTCCTGTTCCTCGCGCAACTACCGGCGGGCTCGCCGGAACGGGCTGACCGGTGAACACCGACATCGTCATCGCGGCGCCGCCGCTGCCGCTCGCTGTGGGCCTCCAGACCCTTCCCAGTGCCAGTGAGCCGGTGGAGATCCTCATTGTCGATGACCGGGCAGAGAATCTTCTGGCGCTCGAAGCCATCCTCGAGCCGCTCGGGCAAACGCTCGTGCGCGCCAATTCGGGCGATGAAGCGCTCCGGAAGCTGTTGACGCACAACGTGGCCATGATCCTCCTCGACGTACAGATGCCGGGAATCAATGGCTTCGAAACGGCCCGCATCATCAAATCGCGGGAACGGACGAGATACATCCCGATCATTTTCCTCACCGCCATCAGCAAGGACGAGGAATATGTCTTCGAAGGCTATTCCGTCGGTGCAGTGGATTACCTGGCCAAGCCGTTTCAGCCGGACATCCTGCGCTCGAAGGTCAGCGTCTTCGTCGACCTGTACCAGAAGCAGCGTCAGCTCGCCGTGCAGCAGCAGTTGCTTACCGAAGGCGATCGTCGCGAGCTCGAACTTCGGCACATGCGCGAGATCTACGAGTCGGAGGCGCGCTTCTCCGAGATCGTCGGCTCAGCCATGGATGCGATCATCGCATTCGACACGGATGGCGCACTGACGCTCTTCAACACGGCGGCCGAGCGCATGTTCGGTACGTCGGCGGCTAACGCACTCAAAGGCGATGTCAGGCGCTTCTTCCCCGAGAGCATGCGAGAGGACCTGCTCGACCGCATCTGCTCACATACGGGCGGGCCAGACGCCCCCAGGGATCAGAGCTCGAACACACTGTCGCTGGTTGGCGCCCGCAACACCGGAGAGGAATTCCCTGTCGAGGCGACGGCGAGTTGCCTCGACGTGCGTGGCAAGAAGACGTACACGCTCATTGTCCGCGACATCTCGGAGCGGAAGCGGGCGGAGGACGAGCTGCAGGAGCAGGCGAAGTCGCTCGCGAACGCAATGACCGAGCTCAAGGCACTCAACGCCGAGTTGGCAGAGCGCCAGTCGGAGCTCGAGCGAGCCATGGCGGCGCGGAGCCGATTCTACGCGTCGATGAGCCACGAGTTGCGCACGCCGATCAATGCGGTGCTGGGGTACAGCACGCTGCTGCTCGAAAACATCTACGGCCCGCTCAACGACAAACAGGTCGAAGGCATCACGCGCACGCACAAAGCGGCGAAGCATCTGCTCGAGCTGGTCAACGATGTGCTGGATCTGTCGAAGATCGAAGCCGGCAAGATCGATCTGCGCCTACAGCCCGTGGTATTCCCCGCGCTGATCGAGGACCTGTTCGTCACCGTTCGTCCGCTCGCCGACCAATTCGGCTCGATGCTGTCTCACGAGCACGAGGGAGACCAGGTCAAGGTCATCAGCGACCCGCGGCGCGTGCGACAGATTCTCCTCAACCTGCTGTCGAACGCGATCAAGTTCGGACGCGGGCGACCAATCCTCCTGCGCTCGATTCCCACCGAGCACGGAGGGATAGTCATCGAGGTGATCGACGAAGGGGAGGGCATTGCCGAGGCAGACCGCGAAAAGATCTTCGACGAGTTCGTGCAGCTGGGTAAAACGCAGCTCACCGAAGGGACCGGGCTCGGCCTGCCGATCTCGCGGCGTCTCGCGGAGATGCTCAGTGGGCACTTGGAGATCGAGTCCGAAGTCGGTAAGGGCAGTACCTTCCGCCTCACGCTGCCAGAGACAGCGGAAGCGTACATGCCGCGGAGCTCACGTCAGGTCGACCAGGAAGTCGTAGCCATGGCGCTCGATGAAAGACCGGAGCCGGCAAAGGATCGGAACGGGGCCGCTAGCGCTGCGGCCACGGTGAGTGAGCGATAGCGCAGCTATTGCTACTATGGCCCAGTTGGCGCGCTTTGCCATAGACGTCATCCCGAGCGAAGTCGAGGGATCTGCACGTTCAGTCTGGGCTGAGGTGCAGCCCCCTCGACTCGCTTCGCTCGCTCGGGGTGACAAAGGTTGGAGCTGGCAGGTCAGCCCAATTAATCAGAACTCGAAGCCTGCCGAGAAGTTGATGTGGTAGTTCGTGGCCGAACCCGCAGCGTACTTCGTGCTGATCCGCCGAATCTCTGCCCCGAACACAAGGGGGCCACTGGGACGGACCATCGCATAGCCGGCGCAGGCCTGATTCCGTAATCGTCCGCCAGCCGGAACATCCAACTCGCGTGGCATATCCGTTCCGCATCCTGCCCCGCCACGCGCCGTCGTCGATAGATCGACATTGAGCTGTGCCCAGCCACCCTTGTCGTCGAGTGGCGCCAAGCTCGCACCGACGTTCTGGCCAATCCCGCCACCACCGAGTCCTCGAAGCCCTCGGCCCGTAAATGCTTCGCCCTGCAGGTCTGCACGCGGGCCGAGCGTAAGTTTGGCATCGCATGCGAATGCATGCGTCCGAGCGCTGGGGTTGGACGGCGTCGTGAGCCATCCCACGTGGGCCCCGCAGCCGATCTCGCTCGGCATGTCCTCACCGCCAAATCGGGCGCGAACGCGGGATTCGAAGGCCGGTCGCCCAGAGCGTTCGGCGGGATCGACGTCGGTGTCGAATAACCCCACCGCGTCGCCATTGATGTTCGCCAGCATTGCACCCTGAATCCCGAGGCTGATGTCCCCCGCGGATTGGATGGTCGCGCGCACTTGAGGGAGCCACAGCCACAGATTGCCAGCCGCCGCGAATGCCGGCGTGCCGATCGCGGCGGGGCTCACGGGATTCAGGCCAGAGACGAGTGGCATCTCCTGGCCGACGAGCAACTCGCCATGCGTCCACTTAACCGTACTCCGTGCCGTCCGAAGGCGCAGCAGCGGAAAGGTCCGCCCCCCGCTGCTCGGTTGCTGGCCGCCGAAGAAATCGACGTCGACGTCGCCCACGAAGTGGCCGCCAAGTACATCGCTGGCGGTGAGTACCGCGCCGAGTCGGGTCTGGCGAACAGTCAACGCCACAGGCGTCCCCGGTGCCGTCGCGGAAATGAGGGCGAACTGCGGATCGTCGGCGTTGTTCACACGCCCATCGTTCCGGAACGCATGCATGAGCACGCTGCCATTCAACTCGAGTTGCATACGGCTCCGAGTCGAGACGCCGGCAGATGCCTGATCGGCGACCTGCTGCTGAAGGACGGCGATCGCCTGTTCGGCTCTCCGGAGCCGCGCCGCAAGGGAGTCGGATGCGATGCGAGCAGAATCTGCGGCCGATGGGGTGCGCTGCGCGCCCAGCGGGGTAACACCAAGTCCGGCGGCGCCCAGAAACCAGATCATGGGCGCAACGCTTGACGCTAAGGGCCGTGTCAGCACACTGTTCAAGCGCGCCGCGGCGAAGAATGCGGTCATGTGGCTATTTGCAGGAGAAAAGGAATGCAAAAACTCGCGATAGCTCGCCTCGTGGCGACACTGATGGTCCTCGGAGTTCCGGCGGTGCACGGACAAGGGGCGGTAACCGGACAGGTGAACCTGCTCGAACGTCCGGGGGAGACGACAGAAGACCTCGCAGACGTCATCGTCTGGCTCGAGCCGACAGGCGCGACGAAGTCGCGTACGTCCGCGAGCACGACGACCATCCAGCTCCAGGGGCGCCAGTTTTCACCACGTGTCCGCGCCGTCACGGAAGGTAGCAAGGTCGAGTTTCCGAACCAAGATTCATTCAGCCACAACGTATTCTCGAAGCACCCGGATGGGGCGTTCGACACCGGCGTCTATGCCCGTGGACGGACGAAGGACCAGACCTTCAAGGAGTCGGGCATTTTTCCGATCTATTGCAATGTCCATCCGCGGATGACGGGCTACGTCGTCGTCCTCAAGACGCCATATTTTGCGCAGGCGAGCGATGACGGCCGTTTCAGTGTCGGCCGAGTACCGGCCGGCACGTATACAATGCACGTCTGGCACGACCGCGTGCCGATGGAGACGACGAAAGACGTGGTGGTGACTGCATCCGGGCTGGCGGTTGGTCGCGTAGAGATGGATGCGAAGGGCTATCGCTACGTCCAGCACAAGAACAAGTTCGGGCAGGAGTATACGAACGCCGCGGGCGATCGATACTAGCGGGCTTGTCGCTGGAACCACCTCACTTCGATCGGCACGACATGCCCCGGTTCGGCCTCTCACTCAAGATCTTCCTCGGCACCGCGGCAGTCGTCACCGCAGTGCTTGCGATCACGCTCTTCGTAACGTCCGCATCGGCACGATCGAATGCGGGCGACTCGATCGAGCGAGGCCTGAGGGAGACCAACGCTCGGGTCGCCGAGCAGCTCCGTTCGCGACAGAAGGAACTCGCCGGCAAGCTGCAGGTGTTCGCACAGAATCCCGTCGTCGTCCAGAACATCGTGAACGATTCGTCGGGGAACAATGCGTTCGACCAGGCAGGCGTCGCGGTGGAAGCGAGCGGAGCGAAATGGGTGCAGGTGCTCGACGCCGCCGGGATCGTCCTTGCGAAGAGCGACGACCGCTCGGCGAAGGGCCGCGATATTTCGCAGTCGCCGCTCGTCGTGAGCGCGCTCCAGGGGACCGCCGCCAGCGGGATGGGCGTATTCGGCGACACGACGATCATACAGCTCGTGGCCATCCCGATGCTGAGTAACCTGAACAATGCGGTCAGCGCAGTCGGTGTGCTCCTGGCCGCGGAACAGATTGGCGATTCCCTGGCGTCTGCGATCGGCGCGACGACAGGCAGTCAGGTGGCGTTTTACGTCATCGATTCGACCGGTGCGCCGCGCATCGTCGGCTCATCGATCCCGGCCGCTGAGCGAAAGCCGCTGCAGGATGAGCTCTCGGCGAGGCTCAGGGACACCACGATGCGAGCCGCTCCGACTCCGGCCGCGCGGACTGACAGCGGACCTGCTGCGAAGAAGGACACGAGCGCGATGGGCAAAGCCAGCGCGCAAGGCTCCATCGACATCGGCGGCACGGCATACGTTGGACAAACGACGCCGATCTTCAGCGCCGGAGGGTCCGAGATCGGCGGTTTCCTCGCGATGCGGTCGCTCGATGCTGAACTCGCGGGATTCTACGATCTGCGACGCAAGTTGCTGCTCGCCGGGGCCGTGGGTCTGATCGTCGCGTTCCTGTTGTCCGGAGCGATCACCCGGCAGATCGTGCGGCCCGTAACGGCGCTCGTCATGGCCACACGCCGCGCAGCAGACGGCGACTATGCAGCCGAAATCCCAGCGGGCGGCGGCGACGAAATCGGTACGCTCGCCGATGCCGTTCGGCGGCTGCTTGGCGATTTACGCGACAAGCAGGCGCTCGTGGATTTCCTCGGCGGCGGACGGGCAATGGCGACCGGAACGCTCGTTGGTGGCGATGGCGACGCGACGGCGTTGATGCCCGGCGTCGCGCCTCGCACCGGTGTGTTGATGCCGGGCCAGTCGCTGGGCGTTCGCTACGACATCAAGGCGACGCTCGGCGCGGGCGGGATGGGAATGGTCTATCGCGCCGTCGATCGCGAACTCCAGGAAGTCGTCGCCATCAAGACGCTCAAGCCCGAGATCCTCGCGGGTGACGACACCGCGCTCGAGCGTTTCAAGAGCGAGATCCGACTCGCCCGCAAGATCTCGCACCGCAACGTCGTGCGGACGCACGATCTCGGCGAGGCGAACGGGCTCTATTTCATCACGATGGAGTTCGTCGAAGGGACGTCGCTCAAGGATCTCGTGCGGGCACGCGGGCGGCTGCCCGTGCAGGTGCTCCTGCCCATCGCGAAGCAGCTCTGTCGAGCGCTCGAGGTCGCGCATGAGGCCGGCGTGATCCATCGCGACATCAAGCCACAGAACATGGTGGTGGAGGGCGATGGCACGTTGAAGGTCATGGACTTCGGCATTGCGCGACTCGCATCGCGCGCGCCGCAACAGGGATTGACGCAGGCGGGCATGGTCATTGGGACGCCGGAGTACATGGCGCCCGAGCAATTGCTCGGCGACGAACTCGATGCGCGCGCCGATATCTACTCGGCCGGTGTCGTATTGTATGAGTGCCTGACCGGCAAAGTGCCGTTCGACGCTCCAACCCCGATTGCGCTCATCTCTCGGGTACTCGAAGAGACGCCAGTCGCTCCACATGCCGCGTTTGCCGACATTCCCCAGGTACTCAGCGCGCTCGTCATGCGCGCGATGTCACGCGACCGCGATGCGCGCCCAGCGACGGCGCAGTTGTTCCACGACGCGCTCGAACAGATTGGTTGATGGCAAGCGTCTGGGCAGGCCGACTACGATGACGAATGCCACGACGCGTTAGCGACAGCGCGGCCGCGGTCTCGACCCGAATGCCGGGTGGGCGAAAACACGCTGCATCGGACGTCGATGCCGCGCATGTTCTCGACCTGCTCGAAGTTGGCGTGATGATGCTGGGCCACGACCTTCGTGTGACGTACGCGAATGCGCGGTGGGAGTTATGGATTCCGCAGCCGCTGCTTCCGGAGGCCTCGTTCGAGGACCTGCTCGGCGACGGCGCCAGTGCGGTCATCGAGGAACTCCGCGGTGTCCTGGCTGACGGGGAGCCGCGGACTGTCCATTTGACGCTCCCGCCCGTGCGTGCGGATGCGCATGGTTGTCTACTCGACGCGCTCGTGCGCCGGGTGCCTGACGGACTCGTTCTCGAGGTCCGGTCCGATAGCGTCGAGGAACGCGCTGCGATGCACGATATCGCACGACGCCTGGCGGAAGTCAGTGACATGGCTGAAGTCCTTCGGGCACTGTGCGACATCGCCATGCGCCAGTGCGGGGGGACAGGCGCGAGCGTGATGCGCGTGCTCGGAGAGCACGGAGAGGTGGTCGCGTCCGCGGGCGACATGGGGCCGGCATGGGGGCGCACGTTCGCGCTCGAAGGTTCGATGCTCCTTCAGGCGATCTCGGAGTCAGAGGTCATTCGCGAGGAGAACTACAGCCTGTCCAATCGGCCATTGGCACGCGCCGTTCCGGAACTGGCCGTCGGGCCCGTGCTGATGGCGCCGCTCAAGGCGCACGGAGAAACGCTCGGCGTGATTGCCGTGAGTCGCCCCGTTGGCGGTCGCGCCTTTCGTCCGCGAGACATCGAACGTCTTCGCGGCTTGGCGGATCACGCCGCGCTGGCCGTCCACAAGTCGCTCCTGCTCCTGCAAGCGCAAAGCGCCGATCGGGCAAAGGGACGCTTTCTCGCGACGATGAGCCACGAATTGCGAACGCCGCTCACCGCGCTCGCGGGCTACAATGAACTGCTCGCGGACGAAGTCATCGGGCCACTCAGCGCGCCGCAACTCGACATTCTCGAACGAATGCGGTCGGTTACGCTGCACCTCTCCGCGATGATCGAGGAGATTCTCTCGTTCACGAGCCTGGAAGAAGGTCGCGAGGTCGTGCGCCCCAGTGAGTTCCTGGTGGCCGACCTCGTTCGCGCGGCCGTCGCGATCGTGGAACCGATGGCCGAACAGAAGCGGATACGATTGGTCGCAAAGCTCTCGCAGAAGCCGGTCCGCATGACGAGCGATATCGAAAAGTCCCGGCAAATACTGGTCAACCTCATCGGCAACGCCGTGAAGTTCACCGATTCGGGAAATGTCACCGTTTCCTTGAGTACGGACGACTCGACCGTTCGCATCGATGTACAGGATACTGGTATCGGCATCCCCCCCGAGGAGCTGGCGCGTCTGTTCAAGCCGTTCGTCCAGGTGGATGCCGGACTGACCCGCCGGCACGGCGGAACCGGACTCGGCCTGTACATCTCGCGCCGGCTTGCCACGCTACTGGGCGGTCGGATCGACGTGACCAGCACGGTGGGCGTCGGATCCACCTTCTCGGTGGTCCTGCCCACTCGAATCGGCTAGTCCCCGGCCGACTCAAGTATTGAAGCCACTCTGCCGATACCCCGAACCGTGTCTTCGACGATGGCTGCATGAAGCCGGAAGAGCGGAATGTCGAGTTGGATCGTGGCGTCGATCGTGTTGCGAATCGGAAGAGACTCGGCGGCGGACGGTCGGCCAGCCAATCCATCGCGGCGCTGAGCGATGCCCTCTTCGCGGCGGAAAGAGTCTCTGACGTAACGCACCTGGCCGCTCCCGCACTCAGAACGGCCACGGGAGCGCAGTTCGCGCTCCTGACGTTGGACGGCGTCGAATTTCACTTCGACGGCGATGACAGCAAGGGCGTGCGCTCCGTCGCCCTCGACCGGTTGTCCGCGGCGATTTCCGGCGACGCCGGCGACGTGATCTGGCGAAACGAGGCACAGTTCCTCCGCGACGCCGACCCCGACATTCGCGCCGAAATGGGTACCGCCTCGCTCGCGATTCTTCCATTTCGTCACAGTACGCGCGACACTGGCGCGATGGTGCTTGGTTTTCAGTACCGCACCGACTTCCCGTCGGAACAACAGGACTTCCTCCTCGCGGCGGCGACACTCGTCGGGCATGCCCACCAGTACGCGCGAATGCTCGAGCGGAAGCGGGCCGCGCTCGAGGCAATCAACTATCTGGAACGGGCGAGCCTGTTGCTCGGCAAGGGCACCGATCCAGCCATCGTGCTCGAGCAACTTGCCCGCCTCGCGCTGCCGAGGCTCGGCGATTACGCGATGATCGACCTCGTCAATGGAGACGGGTCGACTTCCCATGCAGGAGTAGCGCACCAGGATCCCGCCAAGGAGGGACTGCTTCAGGAGTATCGCAGACGCCATCCCGTGTCGATCGCGCCAACTGCACCGGCAGGCCGCGTGCTGATTACTGGGGAGCCTGAAGTCGTGCCGCGACTCGGCGCGGACGGCCTCGCGAAGTTGGCTGCGAATCCAGAACAGCGCGCGATGCTCGAGCAGATCGGCCTATCAGGCTACATGGTCGTGCCGCTTCTGCACCTCGGCAATGCGGTTGGTACGATGGTGTTCGGACTGACGACCTCGGACCGATCATTTTCGACGGCGGACGTTGCGCTTGCGGTCGCGGTCGGCGATCGGGTGAGCACGGTGCTGCACGGCATGGCGCTGGTGGAAGAATCGGAACGCACGCGCGTCGAGGTCGAGCGGGTGAATGCTCAACTGCGCGAACAAGCGGTCGAGCTCGAGGCGTCGAATCACCTGCTCCAGGAACAAGCCGTCGAGATGGAGCAGCAGACGGAGGAGGCCCGCGCGCTATCCGAAGAACTGGAGAATACGCTGGATGACCTTCGTCGGAGCGAGGGGCGCTTCAAGGCACTCGTCGATGCCAGTGCACAAGCGGTCTGGCGCAGTGATCCAGCGGGGCAGTTCGTGGAGGTCTCCGACGAGTGGAAAAAGCTCACCGGGGTTACGCCGACGCCAGAGGGTCAATCGGGCGCGAGCGCCGTGCATGCCGACGACCTGGAGCGAACGTTGACGGAGTGGCGTCGAGCCCTGGTGTCCGGAACGCCGTTCGAGATCGAGCACCGTCTCAGGCTCGCGAATGGTGATTTCCGCTGGTTCTTCGGGCGCGCGGTCCCGATCTACGATGACGACGGCGACAGGATTCGCGAGTGGGTTGGCATGCACACCGACGTGCATGAGCAGCACACGCTCTCGGACGAGCAACGTCTCTTGTTACTGGTCGGGAGCGCCGTTCAACAGAAGTACGAGCCTGACGCACTCGTGCAAACAGTGCTGGCGGCCCTCGCCGAGCACCTCGGCGTCGAGCAGGCGCGGCTCGTCGACGTCGACAGCGTCACCCGCGTCGCAACGTTGCGTGCCGCACACACGTTTCTGCGTGACGATGGACACCCAGCGCGCAACGCACCGCCGATCCGGCGCGTTGCGCTCTCGCATGTCACCACCGATATCGACGCGCAGCTTCGTGGCGAGCCGTCGGTCGTCTCGAATGCGCGGACCGATCCACGCACGTCGCCGTACTACGAGCGGACCTTCGCGCCGACAGGGACGCTCTCGGAACTGTCCGTGCCGCTGCTGCGCGCTGGCAAGATGGTGGCTGCACTTGCGGTGGCGTCTGGTGTACCGCGAGAGTGGCTGCCGCGCGAGATCATCATCGTACGACGGGTGGGTGACAAGCTGTGGTCCGCCTATGAAGCCGCATCAATGCTCAAGGAACTCGAGGCCAAGAACGCCGCGCTCGCGGCCAGCGAGGCACGGCTCGCGGGCGTCGTCGGGTCGGCAATGGATGCCATTCTGTCCGTGGATGCGGATGGGTTTGTCAGCGTGTTCAATGCGGCGGCCGAAGAGGTATTCGGCATTCGAGCCGAGAATGCGATGGGCATGCCGCTCAATCAGTTCATCCAATCGCGGCTTGCCGTCGCGAACCTGAGCGCCGATTTGCCCGGAGTGGATGCGTTGTCGACGAGCGACATCGGGCATCCCACCGAGGTGGTGGGCTACCGTGCCGATGGCGGAACCTTCCCTGCGGAAGCCACCATCTCACAGGCCGCCGGCGATGCGGGACGCGCGCTCACGATCGTGCTCCGCGATGTCACCGCGCGTCGCGCACTCGAGGCACAGCTCCTCCAGGCGCAGAAAATGGAGGCCGTCGGGCGGCTCGCGGGCGGCGTGGCGCATGACTTCAACAACATCCTTACCGTCATTCGCGGCTGCGCGGATTTCCTGCGCGAGTCGATGCCGACAACCGACGAGCGCCGCGTCGATCTCGACGAGATGCTCGCCGCCACCGATCGCGCGACCACGCTGACACGACAGCTTCTCACGTTCAGCCGCAAGCAGGTGGTCCTCCCACGCGTGCTCGACGTGAACATCGTGGTGCGCGGCATCGAGCCCATGCTCCGTCGCCTCATCGGCGAGGAGATCGAACTGGCCGTAATGCTGCAGGGGAATCGGCTGGCCGTCCGAGCAGATCTCGGCCAGCTCGAGCAAGTGATCATCAACCTCGCCGTGAATGCGCGCGACGCCATGGTGCAGGGCGGGGTACTCGGGATCGAAACCGACATCGTGGTCATGACGCCGGACGATGTGCGCCGGCATCAACTCGATCCCATGACGACCGCGCAAGCCACGAGGGTCGGTGAGTACGTCGTGATTCGCGTCACGGATACCGGGATCGGGATGGAATCGTCCATCATGGAGCATGTCTTCGAGCCGTTCTTCACGACGAAGTCGGAAGGGCATGGCACCGGTCTCGGGTTGGCGACCGTTCACGGAATCGTGGCGCAGGCCGGTGGACACGTGCGAGTGCGGAGCGTGGCCTCGGAGGGCACGACATTCGAAGTGTTTCTGCCGCGTTTGCGGAACGACGATTCGGGGGAGCACCCGCGGGCGGTGCAGCCCGAACAGAGGAAGGCCTCCGGCACCGTTCTGCTCGTCGAGGACGAAGTGACCGTCCGCCGCTCCGTCCGCCGGATGCTGGAACGTGCCGGCTACACTGTCGTCGAGGCGAGACACGGTGCCGATGCCTTGCTCGTCTGGCGCGAGCACGAGGGCAAGATCGATCTGGTGCTCACCGATCTCCGCATGCCCGAGCTGGGCGGACGCGAGCTCATTGCCATGCTTCGCGCGATCCGGCCAGACCTTCCCGCGATCGCGATGTCTGGCTATCCGCCGGAGATGGGGATCGGACCGGTCGAGAACTGGGGCGAGGACCAGCGGCTGCACTTCCTCGCGAAGCCCTTCACGACCGACGCGTTGCTGTCTGCCGTGGACCGGATGCTTGCCGTCGACGCGTAGGCCGCGCGAACCCTCGCTCTACAGTCCGGGCCCTGGGTCGCGGACCAGGACGTCGCGGTAGTCGACCTTTGCTATGGCGATCAACCTCCGAAGCCGATCCAACGATCCGCCGCACGACTGCAATAACACACGCCGGACACGTCGAATTTCACGCTCGTATGACTGCTCGCCATATGTCTCCAGCAGCGCGCGCGCTTCGGCATGATCGGCGGGCGGAAGCGTTTGTGCCAGATACTCCGACAGCTGATCCTCGGACCACTCCGTCATGTCACCGTTGGACGTCGAATGTCTTACGCGATCGCGCGACGATCGGCCATCGCATCGAGCGCCATCGCCGCGCACTCGACGACGATCGTCGAGACCGCGAAACGCTGAGCGCCGAAGCCTTCACCCGTCATGGGATTGAAGTATTCGCGAAATCCTGACTGGCGGACAAGTGCTGTCGTGCGATCCACGAGGTGGTCCGCGTCGGCATCGCGTCCAAGGCGCATGAGCCCTTTCATAATGAACCACGTGGTGAACAACCACGTTGGACCGCGCCAGTAGCGTTCCATCCACAGGTACCGGTCCTCGCCAGCGACGAAACTCCACTCCGCCGCTGAGGTACTGGGAATCGGAAAGGGAAGCCAGTACCGCTCCGGATTGATCAGGTGCTCGTTGACGACTCGCTGGCAGATCTCGACCGGAAGGTGCGCCAGTGCGAGCGGGGCGAGGCCAGCCCACGTGCTCACGTCGAGTTGCTCGCCGTCTGGTCCCTCCGCGAAGAAGAACCCCTTCTTCGGGTCGTATAGGCGCCTGACCAGGGCATCGGTCAGCTCCTTGGCACGCCGCGCCGCCTCAGGCTCACCAAGCCGCGCAAGCCCTTCCCACCCGAGAATCCACGCGCTGTTCACGAGGACGTCCGTCGCGTGAAATCCGCCGTCGGCGACCACGCGCCGATACTCGTAGGCGCGACTCCGGTTGAAGTGTTGAAGCGCGAGAAACCCCGGTTTCGGATGGCTGCGCCAGCCGAGCGGAACATCGTACGCGGGGGTTGCGTCGAGGCCCGTCTCGTCGGGCTGCAAAATCCCAATCAGGCCATCAGCGTCGGCACGCGTGCGCTCGAGGTAGGCATGGAAATGCGACAGCACTTCCCGGCCCTCGTCGGCAAAGCGCCCATCGCCCGCGCGCGAGGCCACCTCGGCCCAGATCCAGGCGAGTAGCGGCGGCTGAATTGTCGCCGTTTGAAAGGCGCCGCGGTCGATCATGTTGTACGTGAACGCGCGCGAGAGCCGACAGGGGCCATGCCAGAACGTCGTATGGCCGATCATTCCGGATGGTTGCTGCGCCGCCGCCAACGAGCGCAATTCGCGCATAGCGCGGTTGGGGTCGAACCGGCTCCAGACGAGCGCGTGGAAGCAGGAGTCCCAGAAAAACTGGTCCGGATACTTCTGGTCGTTCGGACACGTATACCCGAACTCGACGCCGCAGTCGTTGCGCCCCTCGCGCCAGTTCACCTCGAGCAGATGCCTGGCGTCGGCGAAGATATCGGAGTATTCGCGCACGGCCTGAGTGTGTACGGTTGCGCTCGCCTGAGTTAGCGGGCGACGGTCCTTTCAGGCGCAGAGTGCATGGAGCGGGCCGATTTACGACGCGTCAAGTTTTCTTTGTGGTCCTGAGCGGCAACGACATCGAACCGCGCGCCGGCGGCCAAAAACATACCTTGACACGTATATACCCGTGGCAGTATATTCGGTCCATGCAATCTGTCTTCGAGATCATCGTGGAGCCAAACCGCCGAGCGATCCTGCGTCTTCTCGCCACCGCAGAGCAGTCGGTTGGCGAGATCGAGCGCCAGCTTCGCATGCCGCAGCCGACTGTGTCAAAGCACCTGCGCGTCTTGCGAGAGGCTGGCTTTGTCGAGTCGACCGTGGACGCGCAACGTCGTCTGTACCGACTGAAAGCCGAGTCACTCCAGGAGGTCGATGACTGGCTGGCGCCCTTCCGCCGATTTTGGTCCGACCATGTAGACGCTCTCGAACGGCACCTCGACCGCATCGATCCACCACAGCCACCGAAAAAAAAGACACGGAGAACAAAATGACCGAACGCGAGCTGTACGAACCCGGGCCGGCGAGTGGGGCGCAGGTGCTCAAGGAGGGAGAGAAGTGGACGCTCATGCTCGTCAGGGAGCTGCGTCACTCGCCGGACAAGGTCTGGCAGGCGCTCACTGATCCGGCGCAGCTGCGCGAGTGGGCGCCCTTCGACGCCGACGAGCGCCTTGATCAGAGCGGAAAGAAGGTGAAGCTCACCACGGTGGGCGCGCCGACGCCGCTCGTTTCCGAAATTACGATCAAGCGCGCCGATGCTCCGAATACGCTCGAATACAACTGGGGCGGCCAGGATCTCCGCTGGCAACTCGAAGCCGCTGGTGCAGGAACGCGCCTGACGCTGTGGCACAACATCAATCGCAATTTCATCTCGATGGGTGCGGCGGGTTGGCATATCTGCTTCGACGTCCTCGATCGGCACCTGGCAGGGCACCCCATCGGACGCATGGTCGGCACTGATGCCCTCGGGTTCGGTGGCTGGCAGCGATTGAACGCCGAATACGCACAGCAGTTCGGTGTCGAGCTACCCAAATGGCCGTCTCAAGCGGCCCCACAGTAAACAGACCGAGGAAATCACATGACCTGGAACAACGGACTCCGGCAATTCCACCGCTGGACATCGATCGTCTTCACGCTGACGGTCATCGCGAACTTCGTGGCCCTGTCGCAGGGGACGCCCCCGGCCTGGGTGACCTATTCACCCCTGTTCCCACTGGCCCTGCTCACGTTTACCGGACTGTATCTGTTCGCGCTGCCGTATGTCGCCAAATGGCGTAACAAGCGAGCTGCGTCTGTCTCCCAGCCGAGGGTCAGCACATGAAAAAGGTCGCCGAAGAACAGTCGGCGTCGGATCTCATCTCACAGCGAATCGCCGACCTCGGGGACTGGCGCGGGAAAACCCTCGACCGGATGCGCACGCTCATCCGAAAAGCGGACCCGGATGTCGTCGAGGAGTGGAAGTGGGTCAAGGCGACGAAACCCGGCACACCGGTGTGGTCGCACGACGGCATCATCTGCACGGGCGAATCCTACAAGTCCGTTGTGAAGCTGACCTTCGCGAAAGGTGCGGCACTCGAGGATCCGGCCCAGCTCTTCAATTCGAGCCTCGAGGGAAACGTGCGCCGCGCGATCGACATTCACGAAGGCGAGAAAATCGACGAGACGGCCTTCAGGGCGCTGATTCAGCGAGCCGTTGCCCTCAACAGCGCTCGCAAGGCAAAACCCGCGAAAAAGCGCACGTCATAGACGTGGAGTCGTGCAGCCCCACACTCCCATTTCTCCCATTAAATTGCTCGACATGAGCAATTTTCCCCCGACCACCACGGTTTTCAACGACGGCTACATCGCCGAAGCATACGAGGCGTACCGGCGCGATCCGACGTCGGTGGACGAGTCTTGGCGCCAGTTTTTCCGCACGGCCGAGGCGCTGGGTGGTGGCGGACCGGCTCGTAGCGACGATCGCCTTCTCCGGAAGGCGGCGGGGGCAGCCGAGCTCGTCGATGCCATTCGCGAATACGGTCATCTCGCCGTACAGCTCGACCCGCTCGGCACGCCGCCGCCTGGGGCGCGCGAGCTGGATCCCCGCGCGCATGGAATCACCGAAGACGAACTCGCGGATGTTCCGGCCACGGCGCTCGGATATGACGATGGGTCTGCGGCGGATGTCGTCCAACGCCTGCGAGAAGTGTACTGCGGCGCCATCGCCTTCGAATACACCCACCTCGGTAGCGAGGACGAGCGCGCTTGGTTCCGTGATGCCGTCGAAGAAGGCACGCTGACCCGGCCACTCACCGCAGATGAGAAGGTGGCCGTGCTGCGCCGTCTCACTGAGGTGGACGGCCTCGAGCGCTTTCTCGGTCGCGCGTACCTCGGCTTCAAGCGCTTTTCCATCGAGGGCACGGACGTCATGGTCCCCATGCTCGACGAGGTCATCGCACTGAGCGCCAGGAACGGCGCCCGTCAGGTCGTGCTCGGAATGGCCCATCGTGGACGTATCAATGTGCTCGTCCACACGATGGGCATGTCGTACGTCGAAATGTTCGGCGAATTCGAAGGTCGCCAGGGCGACGCAAGCGCTTACAGCTCGACGGGCGACGTGAAATACCACCTCGGATTCAGCGGTACCCGCGTCGTCGGTGACAAGCACGTTGAACTGGAACTGGTGCCCAATCCGAGTCACCTCGAAGTCGTGAACCCGGTGATGTCGGGTATCACGCGCGCCAACCAGCGCGCCGACGGCACGGCCCAGCGCAACGAACGGAGCGTCCTGCCCATCTGCATTCACGGTGACGCGGCGTTTCCCGGTGAGGGCGTCGTTCCGGAGACGTTCAATCTCTCGCGCCTCAAGGGCTATCGCGTCGGCGGCACGCTGCATCTCATCGTCAACAACCAGGTGGGCTTCACCACCGACCCGATCGACGCACGCTCCACGCGGTACGCATCGGATATCGCAAAGGGCTTCGAGGTCCCGGTGATGCACGTCAATGCGGACGACGCGGAGGCGTGTCTCGTGGCCGTCCGTCTCGCCGTGGCGTATCGCGACCAGTTCAAGAAGGATGTGCTCATCGATCTCGTAGGCTATCGGCGTCACGGGCACAACGAGACCGACGAACCCGCATACACGCAGCCGAAGCTCTACGAGCTCGTCAAGGCGCATCCCACGCCGCGGCAAGTGTGGGGCGCTCGCCTCGTGCGAGAGCGCGTCGTCACGGATGATGACGTCAAGACGCTCGACGCAGAGTTCCTGGACAAGCTCACCTCCATTCACAAGGAGATGAAGAACTCGGCGCCTGCACCTGACGCCGAAGCCAAAGCGGCAAAGACGAGAAAGGAATACGGCACCGCCGCGGAACCGACGACGCGCGTGTCTGCAGAGAAGCTCGAAGCGCTGAATACTCGACTCCTCAGCTGGCCTGCCGACTTCAAGATGAACAAGAAGCTCGGTGCCATCATCGAGCGGCGGAGAGAAGCGCTGCACACGGGAATCGACTGGGGCCACGCCGAGGCGCTCGCGTTCGGATCGCTGCTGGTCGATGGCATCGGTGTTCGTCTCAGTGGACAGGATGCTGAGCGCGGGACGTTCGCGCATCGCAACGCGGTGCTGCACGACGTCGAGAGTGGCGCGACGTTCACGCCACTCGCGAACGTTCCGAATGCCACGGCACCCTTCGAGGTCTACAACAGCTGTCTCTCGGAGACGGCGGTGATGGGCTTCGAGTACGGCTTCAGCGTCGCATCGTCGAAAGACCTCGTGATGTGGGAAGCACAGTACGGTGACTTCGTGAACGTCGCTCAGCCCATCATCGACCAGTTCATCTCGTCGGAGCGTGCAAAGTGGGGGCAGACGAGTGGACTCGTCCTGCTGCTCCCGCACGGTTACGAGGGCGGCGGTCCTGAACACTCCAGCGCACGTCTCGAACGCTTCCTCCAGCTATGCGCCGAGAACAACATGTGCGTCGCGTACCCGAGCACGCCCGCGCAGTACTTCCACATTCTTCGTCGTCAGGCACTGCGCACCGAGCGGCTGCCGCTCATTCTCATGCAGCCGAAGAGTCTCCTGCGCATGCCGGCGGCCGCGGTCAAGCTCGAGGCACTGTCGGAAGGATCGTTTCAGGCAGTGATCGACGACGCATCGATCGGCGCACGCGCCGACGAAGTGCGGCGTCTCGTGCTCTGTACGGCGAAGATGTACTACGACCTGCTCGCCGCCAAAGGCGACAACGCCGAGATCGCGCTCGTACGCGTCGACGAGCTGTATCCGTGGCCCGGTGAAGCCATTGCAGCGGTGGTCGACCGCTATCCGAACCTCGACGACGTCGTGTGGGCGCAGGAAGAGCCGAAGAACATGGGCGCGTGGAGCTACGCGGCGCCCCAACTGCGCGTGGCCACCGGTAATATGCTGACCATCCGCTACATCGGCCGACCGGAACGCGCGAGCCCTGCCGAGGGTTACTCCAAGGCACACGAAATCGAACAGAAGCGCATCGTCACGGATGTCCTGACGCTTGCCGCTTCCCCCGCCAAGAGAAAAACGAGCAAAGTGTAATGAGAAAGTTCCTGTGCTTCCTCGGTGAAGCCGCCGTCCGTTTCCTGATGCTGTCGCTCCTGGTCCTCATCGCGCCGCGCCTCCTACCTGCTCAGGAGCGCGGCGCGACCGCGTTAGGTGAGGCCGTTGCTGGACTCGATGTGACCCCCCGCGTCCTGATGATCGGCGCACATCCCGATGATGAGGACACGCAACTCATCACATGGCTCGCGCGAGGGCGACAAGTCGAAACAGGTTACCTCTCGCTGACGCGTGGCGACGGCGGGCAGAATCTCATCGGCAACGAACTGGGCGTCCTGCTGGGGATGATTCGCACCGAGGAATTGCTCGCGGCGCGTCGTCTCGACGGCGGGCGCCAGTTCTTCACCCGGGCGTATGACTTCGGCTTTTCCAAGACGGCCGATGAGACGTACAAGCATTGGCAGAAGGATTCAATCCTGCGCGACGTCGTGACCGTGATTCGCGCCTTTCGGCCGCAGGTGCTCGTGGCCGTCTTTTCCGGCACGCCGCGTGACGGACATGGACACCATCAGGTGTCGGCGATTCTTGCGCGCGAAGCCTTTGATGCCGCTGCGGACACGGTGCGTTTTCCGCCGCGCATGACGCTCGGCATTGGCCCGTGGTCGCCGTCGAAATTCTATCGTGCTTCTCGCTTCGCGCCGAACGAAGCCACCGTCACATTCAACGTCGGCGAGCTCAGTCCGTATCGTGGACAGACCTACGCCGAGATTGCGTCGCAGAGCCGGTCGCAACACTTGTCACAGGGTTTTGGGAGTCTGCAACGGAGAGGTACATCGCTCGACTACCTGAAGCTCGAAGTATCGCGCGTCAGTGACGCCGGCAAGAAAGAGGCGTCGCCGCTGGAGAACATTGCGAGCGACTGGACACGGTTTCGTGGTTTCAGCTTTCCGGTGACGGCGAAGGCACAGGAAGGCCGAGCTGCGTTGGATTCGATTCCCGAGGCCATTGCGGCGGTTCGTGCTGTCGAGAACCTTGCGGCGCCCGCACCGATGGTCGTGCCGCTCGCGCGCCTGAACAAATTGCTGTCGACTGCGAGAGCAACGTTACCCTGTTCGCGCGGCGGGGTTGCCGCAGGGTGCCGCGGCGTCATGGGCGACCTGGCGCTGACGCTCGAGACAACAGAGGCGCGCGCAAAGACGGCCTTGCTTGCCGCAGCGGGTGTCCTCGTGGAAGCCACGGCGCCACGCGAGCTCGTTGCGGTGCGCGACACATTGCCCATCACCATCTCCGTCTACAATCAGGGGACGTCGGATGTTGTGTTCGAAGGCGCGAGCGCATGGACGACGGACGCATTCGGTCCACGCGCCGCGGGCACGGCGACGCTGCTCCCGCCAGACAGCACGGGACGAATCACCGTGCCGTTGATCGGCACTGCCGCTGACTGGCCGTGGTGGTTGCAGAACAAGAAAGTCGGTGACGTGTTCAAGTTGCCCCCGAGCGGATCGCCCGAAGCGGAGAATGTCGCGATCGGCGAAGACCGTGTGGCGTTTACACATTCACGGGCGTGGCTTCGTATCGCTGGTGTGCCTATCGAAGTCGATGGTGGCCCCGTCGTGTACCGCTTCGCCGATCCGGCGAAAGGTGAACTGCGCCGGCCGGTGTCGACGGTGCCTGGTATCAGCGCACTGTTCGATTCCGAAGTCGAGTACGCGCGCGCCGGCGTTCCCTTCGAGCGCGACTGGAACGTGCGCATTCACTCGGCGAGTGCGGCGCCGCGTGGCGTGACGGTCACACTCACGGTGCCTGCTGGTCTCAAGGCGGATTCATTGGTGCGCCGTGTGGCGATGGAGCCGTTTTCCGATGCGATTCTGACCTTTCACCTGAAGGGCACGCTCGCCGAGGGCCAACACCTCGTCAGCGCGACGATCACGAGCGGCGATGAAAAATTCGCGTCGGGCTACGTGCCGTTGCACTACGATCACATTCGTCCCCTGCGCTTCTATCGCGCCGCGAGCATCATTGTCGAGTCGGTGAAGGCGACCTTGCCGCCGAAGACCACGATCGCCTACATCCGCGGCGTTGGCGACAACGTCGCGACGATGCTCGGCCAGCTCGGCCTGAAGGTCACGCTCGTGACTCCAGAAGAACTTCCGAATATCGATCTATCGAAATTCGGATCGCTGGTCGTCGGCCCACGTGCCTTCGCGGCGAGTGATGTGCTCGCAGCGCAGGCGGGAAAGATCCAGGATTTCGCGCGCGCCGGCGGAACGGTCGTTGTGCAGTACGGTCAGCAGGAAATCCAGGCTCCGGGAATTCTTCCATACCCTGTCACGCTCGCCGGCCGAGCCGAGCGCGTGACGGACGAAACGGCGCCGGTGAAAGTCCTCTCGACGGGATCGACCCTGTTGACAAAACCGAACAAGATCGCGCCGAGCGATTTCAACGATTGGGTGCAGGAGCGCTCGACGTACATGCCCACGAAGGTCGATCCGCACTACCAGCGCTTCTTCGAGATGCATGATCCGGATGAGCCGGCGAACGAGAATTCGTTGCTGGTGGCGCCGGTGGGGAAGGGCGCGTTCGTGTACGTGACCTTGGCGTTGTTCCGGCAACTACCATCGGGGGTGCCGGGACCGGCACGGATATTCTTGAATCTTCTGGCCGCTGATGGCAAGACATCGCTTTCCACGTTGCCGAAGCCGTAGCAGTGCGGGCGCTTCGCTTCTAACCGCAGAGGGCGCAGAGGAGCAGAGGTCCGCAGAGGAAACCGCGCGCAGTTCTGCTCGTTTTGTCGCCCTGAGCGAAGCGAAGGGCCTGCACCTGCGGATTCGTATGTGTCTATGAAAGCAAAACCGAGAATCATCATCATCGGCGGCGGTTTTGGGGGGCTCTACGCCGCCCGCGCGTTCAAGCGCGATGACGTCGAGTTGCTCGTGCTCGACCGCACGAATCATCACCTCTTCCAGCCCTTGCTGTATCAGGTCGCCACTGCGACACTCGCCCCGACGGACATCACCGCACCCATACGGTGGCTGCTTCGGAACCAGCGGAACACCACGGTCCTCATGACCGAAGTTGACCGTGTCGATCCGGATCGTCGCGTGGTCATCGCCGAAGGCGGCGCGCGTGAGTTCTCTTATGATTTCCTGATCGTCGCCGCCGGAGCGCGGCACTCCTACTTCAACCACCCCGAGTGGGAGAAGCTCGCTCCAGGGCTCAAGAGCATCGATGACGCGATTCGCCTGCGCCATCGCATCCTCTCGGCCTTCGAACACGCCGAATTGAGCGACGACGAAGAGGAGCGCCGCGCATGGCTGAACTTCGTCATCATCGGGGGTGGACCGACCGGCGTGGAACTGGCCGGCATGCTGCCAATCATTGCGAAGCATGCACTTCCCCGCGATTTCCGTCGCGCGAGTGAGATGACCGTTCGTGTCACATTGCTCGAAGGGGGACCGAAGGTCCTGCCGAGCTATCCTGACGCGCTGGCCGAACACGCTCGGCGCGATCTCGCGGATCTCGGCGTGGAGGTTCGCACAGGCGCGCTGGTGACACACATCGAGCGCGGCGTCGTCTCGGTGGGCGATGAGCGGCTGCGCGCACACACGGTCATCTGGGCAGCTGGGAATGCCGCGTCGCCGCTTGGACGGTCGCTCGGCGCCGAGCTGGATCGCGCAGGGCGGGTGCTCGTGGCGCCTGACCTCAGCATTCCAGCGCACCCTGAGATCTTCGCGATCGGCGACATGGTGTCGATCATCTCACACGGGAAGCCGGTGCCGGGCGTGGCGCCGGCGGCCATGCAAATGGGTCCGCATGCGGCGCGAAACATTCGTCACACACTTGCGGCGCGGCCGCGTGAGCCGTTCGTCTACCGGAACAAGGGCGATCTGGCGACGATCGGCAGGCATCGAGCGATCGCGGATTTCGGCAAGCTGCAGGTGACCGGCAGTCTCGCGTGGTGGTTCTGGTTGTTCCTCCACATCATGTACCTGGCGGGCTTTCGGAACCGCATCAGCGTGCTCGTGGAGTGGGGGTACAGTTACCTGACATTCGAACGTGGGGCCCGACTGATCACGAGAACCGGGCGCTAACGTACGAGGTATCCGGAACTGGGTACCCTGACTGGCATACTGACCAAGAGGAGCCGTCAGAAAGTGCCTCGCGGATGACGCCCTTCGCAACGGCGGACGGTGTGTGGCGTCGGGTCGATGACATCCAAAGTGTCGATGGCTCCTCTTGGTGTGGATGCCAGACCGGGTACACGATTCCAGATACCTCGTACGTCGGTGGCCGCGTTCGGGAGAGACAGTCGCATTGACCCCCGCCTCGCGCGACGCGAACTTGCCTACCGATGCTAGTAACTGCACTCGACAGCGCGCGCGGCGATTCAGGCGCCGAACTGGCCCGCCTCGACGCCCTTCTCGAGGCGGTGCCGCTTGCCGTCGCCCTGTTCGATGGGACGCTGGCGCTGGTGGCTACCAATGCGCGCTACCGCGACCTCACGGGCCTCGACATTGCGCAGGCATCAGGGCGCTCCATCTACGACGCCTTTCCGAACGCCCTCGCCGACCTCACGGAGCAGGTTGACATCGCCGCCGGGGGGGTGCCTGTCGTCTCGGTTCGCGTTCCCTTTCAGCACAGGACAGGGCGACGACTTGTCGAAGCGACCTTTGTCCCGCTCAGCGACGCCAGTGGTGGACGTGGTGTGTTGTTCGCCGGCAGCGACATCACCGAGCGCGAAGAACTGCGAGAAGATCTCGCACGCAGCGTGGCACAGCTCGAATCGATCTTCGACGTGCTTCCCGACTCGGTGCGCGTCGTGGATTCCGATGGTAGCACCGTGCGCACCAACGCTCAGGCGCAGCTGGAACACGCCCCTGCGAAGCCGGAAACCCTCCGCGAACTCTGGCAGCTGGACCGTCCTCGCACCCTCCAGGGCACCACCCTGTTCGTCCATGAGCACCCCACCGCGCGCGCGCTGCGTGGAGAGCGCGTACGTGGGGAGACGCTCGAAGTGCGGCGCGGACCTGGCGGGGTTCCGGCTGTTATCGAGGTCAACTCGAACCCGCTCTACGATCCCCATCGGAGAATCCGCGGCGCAGTCACCGTCGAACGCGACGTCACGGAGCGGACTCGGCTGCAGCAGCGCGTGCAGACGGAAGCGGAACGTCTCGAGCGCATGGTCCAGGAGCGTACGCGCGAACTCCTCGCCCTTCAGGAAGCCGCGGCGCGTGACCGGCGTCTGGCGGCCGTCGGCCAACTGGCCGCCGGCGTCATGCACGACGTCAACAATGCCCTCAATCCCATCATGGCGGCCGCGTATCTCCTCGAGATGAATGCGGAGAACCCCGCGGCGGTGCGTGATTATGCGGTGCGCATTTCACGCGCGGCAGAAACGGGTGCGGCCACCGCTGCGCGCGTCGGTCGATTCATCAGGCAGGAACCGCTGCTCGGGTCACGCGAGGAGTCCGTCGATCTTTCCGTGATGGTCGACGAGGTGGTGGCGATGACGCGGCCCCTCTGGCAGGAGCGCGCGAAAGGCGGAATCGTCAAGCTCGAGGAAACACTGGCGCCCAAAGCAATGATCCGCGGAATCGCCGGCGAGTTGCGTGAGGCCCTGCTCAACCTGGTCCAGAACGCACTCGACGCGATGGCTGGGGGCGGCACGCTGCGGATCCGTACGACGGCAGACCAGAACGAGGTCACCGTGGCCGTCACGGACACTGGCGTGGGAATGTCGGCGGAGGTGCGCGAGCGGGCGTTCGAACCGTTCTTCACGACGAAAGGCGTCAACGGTACCGGACTCGGCCTCGCCGAGGTGTACGGTATCGCGCGCCGCCATCGAGGCCGCGCCGAAATCGAGTCGGCACCGGGGGAGGGCACAACCGTACGGTTGCTCTTTCCGCCCGGCTCCGTGGAAGTTGCGCGCACCTCCGACGCCACGAAGCGCGTGCGCCTGCCCAAGACTATTCTCCTCGTCGAGGATCACGTCGACAGCCGAGAGTTCATGCAAGCATTATTGGAGAGTGATGGACATCGGGTCGAGGCGGTGCGCAATGTCGAAGAGGCGCGAGAACGCCTCCAGGATGATAGCTTTGCACTTGACGTGTTGGTCACGGACATCGGGCTGCCGGATGGCAGCGGTTGGGATCTCGTCGCGTTCGCGCGTGAGCGTAGACCAAAGCTGCGGATCGGAGTGGTGACCGGCTGGGAACCGCGCAACGAGCAGGACCCGGCGTGCGATTTCACCCTGCGGAAGCCGGTTGGCGCGGCCGATTTACTGTCAGAGATTGCGGGACCCGAGTGACATCATCCAAATTCCAGCAGGACCGCTCACACACCCTAGTGAATCGCAATGCCTGAATCGGGTTCCATCCGTATTTTGATCGCTGAAGACGACGACAACGCGCGCGCGTTGCTCGTCGAGCTGCTCAATACCATGGGTCATGTGGTCGTGGCCGAGGTGAATGGCGGACGCGAGGCGATCGAGCGCGCCAAAGATGTCGTGCCGGACGTCGTGCTGCTGGATGTCCACATGCCAGATGGTTCCGGCATCGAGGCGGCCGAACAGATCGCTGCACAAGTCCCTGGCGTTGCCGTCGTGCTATTCAGCGGCGATGAATCGCTCGTTTTGTCCGAACGCGAAGTTGCGGCCACGTCGGCCATCGCCTTCCTTCCGAAGCCCACGCCGCCCCGCGTGCTGGACTCGACGCTACGGCTCGCGGTGTCTCGGGCGCGCGAGTTCGCGGTGGCCAAGAAAGACGCCATGGCGGCGCGCGGCGCGCTGGAAAACCGGAAGACGATCGAGCGCGCGAAGGGCATCCTCATGCGGCGCACCGGCTCGTCCGAGCAGGAAGCATATCGCATCCTTCAGCGGACGTCGCAGGATCGCTCCGTTCCTATGGTTGAGATCGCCAAAGCGGTGCTAGCGAGTGAGCCGGGATTCCAGGAGAATCAGAAGGAGTAGTCGCGCGAAGTTGGTCGAACCCGAAGTCATGCTCATATAAACAGATGACGCTGCCGATGCTATCGTTCGGTAGCGTCATTCTGTTTTACCAGGCCGTCCGTAGCGCGAATTTCTCGAGCATCGCGACAGACGAAAAAGGCGTCATCCAGATCTTCAACGTCGGCGCCGAGCGAATGTTCGGTTATACCGCCGCAGAGGTGATGAACAAGGTCACGCCGGGAAAGCCGACTTCGATCACGAGCGGTTCACGGTCGAGATCAGGCGGGCAATGTCAGGGCGGCACTCGGGCTACGTGAGATGGCAGGAATCGTGAGCGTCGTCTACGCGGCGACGAGGAAGTGGTGACGAGAATCTCGTAAGCACGGCGCCGAAAAGGGAGTCACACTTGGCGGATCAATGAACAAACCGCGCGAGACGCTCAGAGGCGCGCAGCACGACGAGTGTGCCTCCAGTAATCTCGTAATGATCCGTCGACCCGAGTGCCGAAAGGAAGGCCTGTTCCTGACGGTTCAGGGCATCGTCGGCACACGCCATTCTCGTGGACATCATGGGGCCGAAGCGGAGCGACAGTCCCTCACGCGTAAACGATCCGCCGAACCGGTTGCACCCCGCATTGCCGTTGACATGACTGCTATCAACACTGAAGCGTATCCATGGCCGGCGTGCGGGATCCGCTGGCACCGCCGGCACACCGCCAACCTCCACGAGTCGCCAGTCGCGTGTGCCGAGCTCGGTGGAGGAAGCGCCTGATCCGGCGGATGCGCAGCCGGCTACGGTTGCCGCGACAACGAGCGCAGCGAACGCCAGGGTACGGATCTCTAAGATTGCCACGGATCGTCCAACTCTCCGCGGACGAGGATCGCGCACAAACTCTTTGAACGCAGACTCTTCGGTGTTCAATCCGGCTGTTTCCGTTGCATCCGGAAAATCCGCTCCGAGCAAGTCATCGACGCTGTTACGCGGCAGCAATCTTTGGCTGCACATACGACTGCATGTCGCGCCCGAGATAAATCGTGAAGAGCACCAGGCTCGCCGCGAGGAGGAAGGGCAGGGGAAGTGACACATCGAACAACATCCCGAACACGATCGGGAAGATCACTCGGGCAATGCCGCCGAACGTCTGCTGCACGCCCATGTACATCCCGCGCTCCGTGCTGGGAATCACGCGTGAGAGCAACGCGGTCACGCACGGAAACGTGAAGGCAGTGCCAAGCGGGAGCAGCGCGACGGCAAGTGCGAGGGGAAGATACGGCAGGAACGCCACGACACTCGCTGGCAACACGCCGCCGAGCATCGTCGCGACCGCCGCGGGATTCGCAATCGGTTTCGTGAACGCCATCGCCGTCAGCCCGCTCGCGATCAGCGTCAGCCCGAAGCGCGAGAGTTTGACCTCGCCGTACTTATCGACCATGCGGCCAAGAATCAGCGCGCGGGTCAACACGCTGATGACGCCAGTGTACGTAAAGAAGAATCCGATCGTGTTTTCCGTCACGGCGAATCGGACGGCGAGGTACAGCGCGAGCATCGACGTCATCCCCTGAAACGCACCCAGCGCGATCGCGTAAATCCAGATGAGCCGAGACGCGGGTTCTGTCGAGTGCGTCACGACCTTCAGCACGGCGTCTCGCGAGCGAGAGCGCGTGCCCGTCGCGGCCTTGGACGCCGCGGCCTCGGTCATGTCACGCGACTCATCGAGGAAGCGCCACGCAAAGCCCATGTTCGCCACGCACAGTGCCGCGGCGAAGAGTCCGGGTCCCTGCACGCCCAGCGAGTGCGTCATCGATCCAAGCACCGGTCCGATGGCGACGCCGGCATTGGTCGCCGCCGAGAGCCAACCCAGCGCCTTCGCGCGTTCGTCAGGTTGCGTCGAATCGGCGACGTAGGCCTGAATGACACTGACCGTCCCGCCCCCTGCGCCCTGCACGATACGGCACAGGAAGAGGAAGAAGAGCGGATGCGGCAACCGGAGCGCGTATCCAAAAATGACATACGCAATCGCGGACGCCGTCAGGCCGACGAGCAAGGCGGGACGTCGGCCGTAGTGATCGGACAACCGGCCCCACATGGGCGCGGTCACCAACTGTGCAACGGCGAATGAGCTGATGAGCAGTCCGACGACCAATCCGCCCTGCCCAAGCGACTTCGCGTAAAAAGGAAGGAGGGGCACCACCATCAGGAGCCCCACCATATCGACGAATGCCGTGATCATGAGGATCCACAGCTTGTTGCGGCTGGCGGATCTCATCGTGGGTCTCTACACAAGGTCATTCCGCTGACGTCTTGCCCAATGCAGCCGGCGGCACGGCTCGGCCTACGACACCGGCGAGGGCGATGATAGTGAGCACATACGGGATCATCTCAATGAACTGACTGGGAATCGCATGCGTTCCCTGCAACTGGATCTGGAGGGTCTCCGCGGCGGCGAAGAGCAGACACGCGAGCCCGGCGCGCAATGGATCCCATCGGCCGAAAATGGTGGCGGCGAGTGCGATGAAGCCGCGACCGGCCGTCATTCCATCGGTGAACTGATGCTGGTCGAGCGCGAGGTAGGCACCGGCGAGTCCCGCAATCATGCCGCTGAGCGCCACCGCGAGATATCGCACGCGCGCCACCGGCACACCAACCGATGCCGCGGCCGCGGGATGCTCCCCGACCGCGCGCACGCGCAACCCAAAGGGCGTCCGGTACAGCAGCCACCCCACGCTCGGAACCATCACGACACCAATCCACACCAGCGGGTCATGAACAAGCGCCCCGAAGCCCGTGCCGGCACCTTTCGCATCGAAGCCGGGAACGCGCGGTGAATTCGAGGAGCTGTCGAAGAACAGACGAAGGAAGAACCGCGTGAGTCCAACGGCAAGGAGATTGATCGCGATGCCGACCACGACCTGATCCGCACGAAAGCGAATCGCACTGGTTGCGTACAGCATGGACAAGAGGGCCCCACCAACGACAGCAGCCAGCACGCCAATCCACGGCGCGAGCCCGGCTTGATCCGGCATTCCACTGGCCACGGCGAAGCTCGTGGCCGCCGCGCAGAACGCGCCGCCGAGCATGTATCCCTCGAGCGTGAGGCCGATCAGGCCAGCGCGCTCACTGAGAACGCCTGCGGAGGCCGCGAGCAGATATGGAATCGCGATGCGCAGCGTCTGCGCGAGAAAATCGAGCGCGTTCATGACTCGACGCTCCGGCGCGCGCCGCGGAGCAGGCGACGTACTTCAGGGACAGACGTGGATACCGCGAGAATGACGACGGCCTGAAGGACATCCACCATCTGCTTCGGGACGATCGCATTCACGGCAAGCCCGCCCTGTGAGAGCGTCGCGAACAGGAGCGCGGCGAGGATGATCCCCACCGGGTGATTTCGCCCCACAAGTGCCACGGCGATCCCGAGGAAGCCCGCGCCCGTCGCGAAGCCTTCCTCGTAGTAGTGCTTGTAGCCCAGCACGTAGTTCAGTCCACCGAGTCCCGCGATCGCGCCCGATACTGCCAGCGCCCGCCACGTCACACCGGCGACGTTCACTCCTGCGTACTCCGCGGCGTGGGACTGAAGACCAACCGCCCGCAACTCGAAGCCGCGTCGCGTCCGGAAGAGATACCAGCCCATCACGATCGCGGCGATGATCGCGAGCAGAATCGTTGCATTGGCCGCCGAACCATGAAAGCTGTCCATCATGTCGCCCAGCCTCGGCAGCGGGCCGCTCTTCAGCTCAGGAGTATGTAAGGTGTCCGGGACATGGAACTTCTCACTCGTGAGGTAATTGAGCAGCGCGAGCACGATGAAGTTGAGCATGATCGTCACGATCACCTCGTGTGCCCCGAAGCGCGCTTTCAGAACGCCGGGGATGGCGCCGACGACGCCCCCACCAAGTCCTGCCGCGAAGATGAACAGCGGTAGGCATACGAGCGCCGGAATGCCCGCGGGGAGCAGCATACCTGCCAGCGCCGCGCAGAATCCGCCCGCAGCCAACTGGCTCTCTGCGCCGATATTGAAAAGTCCCGCGCGCAACCCGAGTCCCACGGCCAGCCCGGTGAACACGAGGGTCGTCGCCTTGTACAGCACCTGACCAAAGCCGTATGCGTTCCCCCAGGTGCCGTCGAGGAGGAGTTTGTACACGTCGCCCGGTGATTGTCCGAACGACAGAATGAGCACATCGCCGACGACGGCCGCCAACAGTAACGCGACGAATGGCGGAAGAATCGCCTCTTCGAGAATCGCTCGACGATTCATGCGGCGTGCTCCGCACCCGTCATGTACGGTCCCAGCGTGTCAGGCGACGCATCCGCGCGAGGCATGACCGTCACGAAGCGGCCACCGTACATCACCGCGACGCGATCGGCGAGCGCCAGGACCTCGGATAGGTCTGCAGACACCAGGAGAATCGCCTTCCCCTGCTCACGCGCCTCGCGCAGCCTGGCGTGAATGAATTCGATGGCACCGACGTCTACACCACGCGTGGGCTGGGATGCGAGCAGCACCTTGAAGTCGCGCCCCATCTCGCGGGCCACGACGATCTTCTGCTGGTTTCCTCCCGAGAGGGCCCGTGCCGCAAGCGATGCATCGGCCGGCCGGATGTCGTAGCGCTCGATCAACTGGAGCGCATGCGACATGATCGCCTTCCGGTCGAGTGTCAGGCCTCGCGTGAACCGGTGCTGCTGCCCGAGAATCAGATTGTCCGCGATGCTGTAATCCAGCACGAGCCCGCGTTCGTGACGATCCTCGGGAATGTGCGACAAGCCGGCATCGCCGCGCTGACGGACGGAAAAGCCAGCGACACTGCTTCCCATCAGGGTAATCGCGCCGGTCGAAGCGCGGAGACCGGCCAGCGCTTCGATCAACTCGGTCTGGCCATTTCCCTCGACGCCGGCAATACCGAGAATCTCTCCCGGCGCGACACTGAAGGTGACGCCCCGGACGACCGGCGTGCGCCGCGAGCCGGTCACGGTGAGATCGCGTACGTCGAGCAACGGCGGTCCGGCGGCGGCACTCGTCGCGGTGGTGCCGGCGTAGTCGGCATCGAGCGCGAGCGCGACGTCACGACCAACCATCGCGCGCGCGATGGTCTGCGGTGTCGCTCCGGCGCTCGCCATGCGCGCGACGGTCGCGCCCTGGCGCATCACGGTAATCGAATCGGACACCTCGATCACTTCATCGAGCTTGTGCGTGATGAGCACCACCGTACCGCCATCGGCCTTGAGCGAACGCAGCACCGCCCAGAGTTCTCGCACTTCCGGGGGCGAGAGGACCGCGGTGGGCTCATCGAGAATGAGTATCTTCGCGCCGCGGTACAGCGTCTTCAGGATTTCGACCCGCTGTGCTTCTCCGACGGAGAGCTCCGACACCAGGCGGTCGGGTGGCACGGCCAATCCCGTGCGTGCAGAGAGGTCGCGTACCGCTTGCTCCGCGGCCGCGCGGTCGAGGACCGGCCCCCTCGTGATCTCGGAGCCGAGGACGACGTTCTCCGCCACCGTGAGCGTTGGAACGAGCATGAAGTGCTGGTGCACCATGCCGACGCCCGCGCCGATCGCATCATTGGTCGACCATCCGGTCACGTCGCGACCGCTGACTTCCATCGTGCCGGCATTGGGCGCGTACAGCCCGGCGAGGATGCGCATCAGTGTCGACTTGCCCGCACCGTTCTCGCCAACGAGCGCGTGGATCTCGCCCTGGGCGACCTCGAGTTCGGCACCGCGATTGGCGTGGACCGGGCCGAAATACTTGTCGATTCCCGTCAGGCGGATTGCGACATTACTCACGTGCACGCTCCTGCATGATTGTCATCCCGAGCGAAGTCGAGGGATCTGCACATCCTGCAGGTGGTGAGGTGCAGACCCCTCGACTTCGCTCGGGGTGACATCCATGGCTTCCTGCTCGCTCCCAATTGGATGCCGTTCATTTGCTGCTGGGAACCTTGATTCGCCCGGCGATGATATCCTGCTTGAGGGCCTCGAGCCGCGCTCTCACGTCGGCTGGAATGAGCTTTTCATTGTTTGCGTCGAACACATATCCGACTCCGTCTTCGGCGAGACCATATTCGTAGACCCCGCCAGCGAACTTGGCGTCTTTCACACGGCGAACTGCGTCGAAAACGGCGTTGTCCACCCGCTTGACCATGCTGGTGAGCACGTACCCCGGCGCTTCCTTGTATTGGTCGGCATCCACGCCAATGGCCAGTTTGCCGGTTTGGCGCGCGGCCTCGAACACGCCCAGGCCCGTCGAGCCGGACGCGTGGAAAATGACGTTGACGCCCTGCTGGTACTGGCTGAGCGCGAGCTCCTTGCCCTTGCCCGGATTGCGGAACGCTTCGGGCGTGACGCCGGCGTACTGCGAGAGCACCTCACAATCGCGGCACACCTGCTTGACCCCGGCCGTGTACCCGACCTCGAACTTGTGAATGAGCGGGAAGTTCATGCCGCCGACGAATCCAATCTTCTTCGATTTGCCGATCAGGGCGGCCATGGCGCCCACGAGAAACGACCCCTGCTCCTCTCGAAACTTGAGCGCCGCGAGATTGGGTGGCGGCGGAATGACCTTTCCGTCCTTGTCGGTGGAGAGGGAGTAATCCACTCCCGCGAACTTGGTGTTGGGGTATTCCTTGGCGAGCTGCGTCAGGTCATCGGTAAAGATGAAGCCCACACCGACGACGAGGTCCATTCCCTCCGCGGCAAGCAGGCGAAGTCCCGCTTCGCGATCGGAGCCCTCTCCGGGCTCGATGAAGCGTACCCGAACACCAAGCTCCTTCTCCGCCCGCTCCGCACCGAGGTACGCGCCGTCGTTGAAGGACTTGTCACCTCGCCCACCCATGTCGAAGACGATGCCGACGTCGACCGCTTCGCCAGTCGGCGGAACGGCGGCGCCCGAGGGATGGACAAACAAAAGAGTCACGTGAACGAGCAATAGCACGCCCACGAAGATCAGCAGCTTCCGCATGTGCGGGAAAAGTCGTGCGCGGAACGGACGGGGGCAAGCATAGGGACGTTCCGCGCGTTTTGTCGCCCTGAATTGAAATGAAGGGCCCGCACCTAGCGTCGTTGCGTCGTTCCTTCACCCTATATTCCCAGCATGCCCGAACGAATGCGCACGCGGTTCCTCGTCATCGGTAGTGGTGTCGCCGGTCTGCACACGGCATGGCGTGCGTCGCAGCATAGCGACGTTCTGCTGCTCACGAAGCGCTCCCTGTTCGACAGCGCAACGGCATACGCGCAAGGGGGAATCGCCGCCGCCCTCGGCGCCGGCGATTCACCGAAACTGCATCGTCAGGACACCCTGGCGGCAGGTGCGGCTCTCTGCGACGCGGCAGCAGTGCAGGTGCTCGTCGAAGAGGGGCCGGCGCGCGTCCGCGAGCTGCAGACGGCGGGCGCCGAATTCGACCTCGATCCGAAGGGCGAGCTGCTGCTGGGGCGTGAGGCGGCGCACTCGACCAACCGCATCGTGCACGCACATGGCGATCAGACCGGTGCCGAGGTCGCCCGCACGCTCATCGCGCGCGTGCGGCGGAGCAAGCGGATCACCGTGCTCGAACGGGCGCGTGTCCTCGACCTGATCGTCTCGCGCGGTGCGTGCATCGGCGTGCGCGCGAGTGTCAAGGGAAAGCCGGTGGAGATCATCGCCGACGCGAGTGTGCTCGCGACCGGCGGGTGTGGCCAGTGCTATCGCTATACGACGAACCCCGTCGTCGCCACGGGAGACGGATTCGCGATCGCACACCGCGCCGACGTCACACTCGCCGACATGGAATTCGTCCAATTCCATCCGACGGCGCTCGACACCCCGGAGAATCCGCTCGCGCTCATCAGTGAGGCCGTCCGCGGAGAGGGCGCAATCCTCGTGAACGAGCGGGGCGAGCGTTTCATGAAGAAGGTGCACGCCGACGCGGAGTTGGCGCCGCGAGACGTCGTCGCGCGCGCGATCTTTCGCGAACAGAAGCGCAGCCGCGTCTACCTCGATGCGCGCAAGCTCGGCCGCGGGTTCGCGAAGCGCTTTCCCGGCATCCTCGCGCTGTGTGCCGCGCGAGGTATCGATCCCCGCAAGAACCTCATTCCGGTGACGCCGGCGGCGCACTACATGATGGGCGGCGTGGTGACCGACCTGAATGGCCGCTCGAGCATGCCCCGCCTCTACGCCGTCGGCGAAGTGGCGCGCACCGGTGTGCACGGCGCCAATCGGCTGGCGTCGAACTCGTTGCTGGAAGGATTGGTCTTCGCGGAACGCGTGGCACGCGATCTGATCGGTGTCGCACCCCTGAAGAGCCTGCCCGCCGCGAAGGACTGGACGGTGCCGCCGTTCTCCGATCGCGGTGCGGCGCAGGTGGCGGCGGATCGCGTCCGCGCGGTGATGTGGCTGCACGCGGGCATCGCGCGCACGGCGAAAGGTTTGCGGATGGCAGTGGCCGAGCTGGCGGAAATCGAAGAGCGCCTGCCAGAGGGAGCCACGGAAGAACTGAATCTGGTGCAGACCGCACGCCTTATCGTGGAGGGCGCGCTGCGGCGCAAAGAGTCTCGTGGCGGACACTACCGGAGCGATTTTCCGCGATCGAAAAGCACGTGGCGTGGCCGTCACATAGAGTTGTGACCACAGGCCGGTCACTGTCAGACTGACAGGCACCGCGATAAGTTGACCCTCTGTCGGGGTCGGCTCGCATGCCGGCGCGCCGGGCCAATACATCCGGGAGAATGACTGCGTGAGGGTTCTCGTTGCCGATGATGATCGCATGCTGTCGCAGATGCTTTGCAGCGTTCTGCGGCAGGTTGGTCATAAGGCTACGCCCGCATTCGACACCATCCAGACGATGATGCTGGCGAAGCGCGAGCCCATGCCGGAGCTCATTCTTCTCGACATCAACATGCCGGGCGGATCAGGGCTGGGGACGCTCACCAGTCTCAAGAACAATTCCAAAACCTGCGACATTCCGATCATCATCATCAGCGGTAGCCCGGACAAGACGATGCCGGAGCAGGTCAAGAAGCTCGGAGGCAGCCGCTTTGTCTCGAAGCCCGTCGACCCCAGCATGCTTCTCCAGATCATTCGTGAAGTGATGGAGGAAAACGGCGTCGTCGATTAGAATTCACGGATGGGGACGACCAGCGCGCCGATTCGCTCGCGAGACGAGTTGATCGCCGAGATGCAGGGTGAGATCAAGATGCTCGCCCGCGCGAAGAACGCCGTGATTCTCGCGCACAATTACGAGCGACCGGAAGTCCAGGACGTCGCCGACTTTGTCGGGGACTCGCTTGGCCTGTCTCGCGAAGCCGCCAAGACGGAAGCCGAGGTGATCGTCTTCTGTGGCGTGCACTTCATGGCGGAAACCGCTGCGGTTCTCTCGCCATCGAAAACAGTGCTCCTGCCTGACCTGGCCGCAGGGTGTTCACTCGCGTCGATGATCGATGCGAAACAGCTCCGCGCATGGAAGGCGGAGCATCCCGGTGCGGTCGTCGTGTCGTACGTCAACACGACCGCCGAGGTGAAGGCCGAGAGCGACTACTGCTGCACGTCGGGGAATGCGGTCGAAGTGGTGAACGCCATTCCCGCCGACACCGAGATCCTCTTCTGTCCCGACATGTTTCTCGGCGCGCACGTCAAACGCCTGAGCGGCAGACAGAACATCCATATCTGGCTCGGCGAATGTCACGTGCATGCGGGCATCGATCCCGAGGACATTCGTCTCAAGCGTGCGCAACATCCGGGCGCGGAGTTCCTGATTCATCCCGAGTGCGGTTGCTCGACGAGCGTACTCGAAGCGATGTCGGCCGGCGACGTCGACCCCGAGGGCGTACAAATCCTGTCCACCGAAGGGATGATCAAGCGGCCGGCGCTTTCTGGTGCCGACGAGTTCATCGTCGCGACGGAGGTTGGAATCTTGCATCGCCTCCGCAGGGAAAATCCGTCGAAGCGTTTCTTCGCCGCGAACGAGCGCGCATCGTGCACGTACATGAAGGTGACCACGCTTCCAAAGGTGAAGCGTGCACTCGAACGGATGGAACACCGTATCACCGTGCCGGCGGCGATCGCCGACAAGGCTCGCCTTGCCATCGAACGTATGATCGCTATCGGGGGCCAGCATCCGCTGAGTCCCGTGCCGGAAACCACGGTTGATCCCGGGGAATAGCAAACCGCAACGAAATGAACGCGGGTTGAGCGGATTGAGGCGGATCACATCTGATCAAAAAGCGTTCAAGGCATGTTTTATCAGTTTTTTGCTGTGTGATCCGCTCAATCCGCGTTCTTCTGTTGCAGTTTGCTCAAGGAGGGCCACGATGGAACTTCGCCAAGCGGAACCCGACCGCCCCCCGCGCACGATCACCCCGCTCAGCACACCAGCGGTGATGAGCGTTGGGTTGCTCAGATTCCCCTATGCGCAGGTCGAGCTGCATGGCCTGGTCAAGGCAGCCCTCGACGAGGACGGAGCGTTCAACGACCTCACCACGATTGCGACCGTGGTGTCGGACCGCCACGCGCGCGGCCGGCTCGTCGCGCGCGCGCATGGCGTGCTGTGCGGCATACCGCTCGCCCTCGAGGCGTTTCGCACGCTCGACCCCAAAGTCACTATCCGCGTGGACAAGGAAGATGGCGCCACCCTCGCACCGGGCGATTCGATCCTCTATCTGTCGGGCCACGCGCGCGCGCTACTCGCTGCGGAGCGGGTATCGCTGAACTTCATGCAACGGCTGTCCGGCGTGGCGTCGATCACCGCCCGCTATGTCACCGCCGTCACGGGCACACGCGCGAAGATTCTCGATACGCGAAAGACGACGCCGGGGTGGCGGTTGCTCGAGAAGTACGCGGTGCGGGCCGGTGGCGGCACTAACCATCGCCTCAACCTCTCCACCGCGGTGTTGATCAAGGACAACCATCTCGCCTCCGTTGACGGCGATGTCGGCGTCGCCGTGCGGCGCGCCCGCGAGCTCGCTCCCGCGGGAACCAAGGTCGAGGTCGAGTGTGACCGCATCGAGCAGGTCCAGGCAGCGATTGACGCCAAGGCCGACATCATCTTGCTCGACAACATGTCCATCGCCGTGATGTCGCAGTGCGTCGACCTGATCGCCGGGCGCGTCATCACCGAAGCATCCGGCGGCGTCAACCTCGACACCGTGCGCACGATCGCCGAAACCGGCGTGGACTGGATTTCCGTCGGCGCCCTCACTCACTCGGCGCCCGCGCTCGATCTTGCCCTCGACTTCGAGTAACGAATCCCTCTGGGCCGGCGTTCAACGCGTTCAGTATCCAACACTCGTTGGAGAAGCGTTCGCGGACGTCTGCGTTGTCGGCCTTGGTGGGTCTGGGCTCGTCTGCGCCGGTGAACTGCTGCGCCTGGGCGCGAGTGTCATCGGCATCGATGCCGGCGCGATTGGTGGCGGGGCCGGAGGACGGAATGGCGGATTCCTGCTGGCCGGTGTGGCGAAGTTCTACCACGACGCTATCGACGCCTACGGCCGCGAGCGTGCGCGGCAGATGTATCAGCTGAGCCTCGACGAGATCGAGCGAATCGCCGCTGCGACACCGGATACCGTCTCGCTCTGCGGCTCACTTCGCATTGCCGACTCGCCCGAGGAGGAACGCGACTGTCTGGCGCAGGTTGTCGCGATGCGGCGCGATGGACTCGCCGCCGAGGCGTATGACGGTGCGGAGGGCCGTGGCGTGCTCGTGCCTGGCGATGGAGCCTTTCAGCCGCTCGAACGGTGCGCGTCGCTCGCGGCTGCGGTGCGCGCGGCCGGGGGCGTGTTGTTCGAAGGGTCGCCGGTGACGCGCGTCGCGGCTGGCGCAGTGCACACCCCAACGGGCGTCGTGCGTGCCAAACGCGTCGTCGTTGCCGTGGACGGAGCGCTCGACCTCCTCCTGCCGGAGCTCGCGAGCGAAGTGCGAACGGCTCGGCTGCAGATGCTGGCGACGGCCCCGACGACGGAGATCAGTCTCACGCGGCCCGTGTACACGCGGTGGGGTTACGACTACTGGCAGCAACGTCCTGATGGCGCGATTGCGTTGGGCGGCGCCCGCGACGTTGGCGGCGACGCCGAGTGGACACATGACACATCGCCGACAGAGACGGTCCAGCGTGCGCTCGACGACCGGCTGAGAGCCACGCTCGGCGTCAGCGCAAAGATTACGCATCGATGGGGCGCAAGCGTGAGCTATACGAAATCAGAAGTGCCCATCGTGCGCGAAGTGCGTCCATCGGTGTGGGCGGTCGGCGGCTACTCGGGTACGGGGAATGTGATCGGGTCGCTGCTTGGTCGCGGAATCGCGCGGCTCGTCATCAGGGGCGACGACGCGCTGCTCTCGCCATTCCTGCACGCGTGACCATCTTGGTGGAATGAACGCTCCGCCGCGGACGGCACGTCCGATCGCCACGCTCCTCGAAGGAATCCTGCGCGTCCCGCTCCTGGCCAAGCTGGCGGGCGCGAATCTGATCATCGTCGCGTCCGCCCTGTTCGGCGTCATGATCGAGCGGCGGCTGAGTTCGACGGCGAGCGCCGTCTCGATTCTTGGCATCGCGCTCGGCGTCAGCCTCGTCGTCAACCTCGTGCTGGTCTATGTGGCGCTGCAGCCGTTGAACGACCTCGAAGCGACGGCCACCCGCCTGTCCACTGGTGACATGAGCGCTCGGGTGCCCGCGAGTGTGCTGGCCGACCGCGACATGGCACGCGTAGGCACGACGCTCAATGCGCTGCTCGACCGACTGACGGAAGATCGCGCGCGCGAGCGTCAGCTCGCGGCGCTTGTCATCAGTGCGCAGGACGAGGAGCGTGCGCGTGTCGCCCGCGAGCTGCACGACTCCACCGCGCAGATTCTCACGGCGGTCATGCTCCAGCTGGGTGCTGCCGCGCGGGAGAGTACCTCACCGCCGCTCGATGCGCGCATTGCGACGCTGCGCGAGTTGACCGCGGAAGCGCTCGAAGAGGTGCGGTCGATGTCGCACACGATGCACCCGCGCGTGCTCGATGACCTCGGGCTCGCCGCCGCGCTGGAGTGGCTTGCCCGGAAGACGGGTGCGCAGGAGCCGCTCGATGTGCATGTTGCAGCCGTCGAACTCGATCCACCGCTTTCTCCGCCATTGGCCGCCGCGCTGTATCGTGTTGCCCAGGAGGCGTTGCGCAACGTTGCACGGCACGCCGATGCTCGACACGTGAACGTCCGGCTTCGCCGGGAACGGGAGGTCGTGTTGCTCGAGGTCGGTGACGATGGCCGTGGGTTCGACGTGGCGAGCGCGGAAAAACGGCGGCCGGGAATGGGATTGTTTTCGATGCGTGAACGCATAGGCTTGGTAAATGGCCACCTGCTCGTGAAGAGCGCGCCGGGCCAGGGCACAACGGTCGTCGCGACGGTGCCGTTTGGAAACTGACGAGGTGCACTAGAATGAACATTCGGGTCGTGCTCGTGGATGACCATGCCATCGTTCGCACGGGACTCAAGGCGGTGCTTGGTTCCGCGCCGGACGTGGATGTCGTCGGGGAGGCAGCTGGCGGACACGAGGCCGTGACACTGCTGGCGAGGACCCCAGCAGACGTCGTCGTCATGGATATTTCCATGGCGGACGGCGACGGCATCGCGGCGACGCGGACGATTACCGCCGCGGGAAATGATGGGCCGCGTGTACTCGTGCTGACCATGCACGCGGAGGAAGCGTATCTGGAGGCCGTCCTCGAAGCGGGTGCCTCGGGGTACCTGGTGAAGAGCGCTGCCGACCGCGAGCTCGTGGATGCAGTCCGGGCGGTCGCGCGCGGGGAGGTCTGGGTGCAACCTGCTGCCGCGCGCGTGCTTGCGCAGGGTGCGCGTCGGCGAGAAGAACATGCCACGGACAGGGCTCGCTACGAGCGGCTGACCGATCGCGAGCGAGCCGTGATGGGGTTGATCGCCGAGGGCTACACGGCGCCGGAAATCGGAGAGCAGCTCTCGATCAGCCCAAAAACAGTGGATACGTACAAGCAGCGGATCAATGACAAGCTTGGCCTGACGCATCGCGCAGACTACGTAAAGCTGGCGCTCAAGCTTGGCTTACTGAAAACGCCGGTGCAGTAATGTGAGGCGGGCCAGACTGACAGGCGTGCAGACCCCTCGACTCGCTTCGCTCGCTCGGGGTGACAGGGGCAGTTCACGATGGGAACCAATCAAAGATCAGCGCAACTCTTGGCGATGCCGTTACAGTTGCGACACAACAGCTTGCAGTTGCGCCACCACAGATCCGTAGAGCCGCAGTGATCGCACACCTCTTCCGACGGTTCGGGCAGGGGCGCTGGAATATCAGGCATGTCTGAAGATACCATTTTCTCTCCGCGAGCCACTATCTCATGTCGATGACACCCACAGTGTCGAATGTTGGACTGATCGGCTTCGGCCTCGGCGGCGCTACCTTCCATGCGCCGTTCATCGCCCGGACGCCGGGCCTGCGCCTTGCCGCAGTGATGACCAGCGATCCTGCACGGCGCGCCGCAGTGGAGCGTGAGTATCCCGATACGGTGATCGTGAGTGACTTCGCCGAGCTCATGGCGCAGTCTCCCAAGCTCGACCTGGTTGCGATTTCCACGCCGAACGGCACCCACTATCCACTCGCTCGCGCCGTGCTCGAGGCTGGGTGCCATGTCGTCGTCGACAAGCCATTTGCGGCGACCGCGAGCCAGGCGCGCGACCTCGCGTCGATCGCGGCCGCGGCAGGCCGGCGTGCCTTTCCCTTCCAGAATCGCCGCTGGGACGGCGACTATCTCACGCTACGCAAGCTCATCGCCGACGGCGCGCTTGGAGAGATTCATCGCTTTGAGTCACGGTTCGACCGGTGGCGCGTCGATCCGAAACCTGGCTGGTGCCGGCCTGACGCGCGCGAGCGGACGGAGAATATCGTTCACGATCTGGCGACACACCTCATCGACCAGTCGCTCTGCCTGTTCGGGCCGGTGGCCTCCGTGTACGCCGAGCTTCGGCGCGTCCGACCGAAAACGGAGAGCGTGGACGATGCGTTCATCGCGCTGACGCACGAGAGCGGTGTCTGCTCGCACCTCACGATGACCATTCAAGCCGGAATTCTGCCAGCGCGGATGAGTGTGTTCGGTGCGCGCGGGGCGTACGTGAAGTTCGGCGTGGATGTGCAGGAGGAGCAACTGCGTGCTGGGGTCCGTCCCGACACGCCGGGTTACGGCGACGACCCAGAAGAGCGTTGGGGCGCTTTCGGCGCCGGCGAGGACAAGCGCATCATCCCCACCCTGCGCGGCGACTACTCGCCATTCTATCTGGGCGTTGCGCGGGCCATTCGAGAGGGTGCGCCGAGTCCGGTGGCGATTCCCGACGTCGTGACGCAATTGGAAATCGTCGAGGCTGCCTTTCGTTCGGCGGAGAGTGGCATGGTCGAATTCCTGAGCCCCATCCGCGGCGCGCGCCTATCGCTCGCGCGTCGTCCCTTCTGAAACGACAGGTATCAGGAGACAGGGGACAGGGGACAGGAGCTCGGTGCTGGGGTTTAGGAGCTAGGACGTGCAGGCGAAGCCGCTCGCCGATCGTGCGCCGACCGTGCAGCGAAGGCTCTTCCGCTCGTTTTGTCGCCCTGAGCGCAGCGAAGGGCCCGCACACTCCCCGGCGGGCGCACACAGCGGCCTTCCGCTGGAAGTGGACTTAGGACTTCGAAGCGGGCAATCGTTAATGTCGCTTGTTTCCCGTCTTCGAGGCGTACGGAAGGTCTCCAGTCTTTAACCACTTCCAGAGCCAATCATACTGGGGCGGCAGCATCGTGAAACCTTCTTTGGTCAGAAGCCACCATGAATCTATGCCGGCCTTGACCGAGACAATCCGCTGAGGGTCGTTCGACAAGGCGGCCATGATGAAGCTCCCCGGCACAACGAAAAGGAAGAAAACCATGGGGGTCAGCAGGAACCAGAACTGGAAACCTGCGAAGAGCACGACTAACAGCAGCCATGTCCACGCCGCGGCGGCTAGCACGAACGGCAGTCGAATTAGCAGAAACACCGTAGATAGACGCATTGTGCCTCATCGGGCTGAGTTCGGCGCAAGAAGGACGGTGACACGATGGCAAAGGTCTCGAAAGATGGGAAGTGCGGGGTGCAGGCCCTTCGCTTCGCTCAGGGCGACAAAACGAGCGGTTCTTCCTGTCCCCTGTCTCCTGTTCCCTGTCCCCTGTCCCCTGTCTCCTATCACCTAGCTCCCGTCCCCTGACTCCCTAGATTCAAGGAAGCCACCTCCTACGGAGCTACATATGCGCCCGCTCGCGATCGCACTCGCTTTCACGCTGCCCCTTTCACTCTCGGCACAGCAAGGCAAAGTCGGCGCGTCAGAACCGAAGACGTACGACACGCCCTGGACCAACACGAGGCCGCGCGACCCCTACGTAGCGCCGAGCGGGCACGTGTGGTTCGTAGGACAAACGGGCAATTACGTCGCGAACCTCAATCCCAAGACGGGCGAGTTCAAGCGCTTCGAAATCGAGGAGGGCACGAATCCGCACAACCTCGTTGTCGATGCGAAAGGGACGGTGTGGTTCACCGGCAACGCGAATGGACGCATCCTGAGAATGGATCCAGCGTCGGGCAAGGTGACGACGTTCATGATGCCGGATCCCGCAGTGAAGGATCCACACACCATGATCTTCGACAAGAAGGGCGACGCGTGGTTCACGGCACAGAATTCCGGATTCGTGGGGCGACTCACGCAGGCGGACGGCAAGATTCGCCTCTGGAAGATGGACGCCGGCTCTCGTCCGTATGGCATCTGGCTCGACTCGCATGATACCCCGTGGTTTGACCTGTTCGGGACCAACAAGCTCGGGACGATCGATCCCAAGTCGGGGGAGTTCAAGGCCGTACCGTTGCCGAACGAGCGCACGAGACCACGCCGCATCGCGATCACGCCCGATGACGTCGTCTGGTACGGCGACTACACGCGCGGAATGCTCGGGCGGCTCGATCCGAAGAGCGGCGCCGTCGAAGAGTTCGCGCTACCATCGGGAGCGGGGTCTCTGCCCTATGCAATGACCGTCGATGATCGCGGACGCATCTGGCTCGCGGAGACCGGGGTTCAGCCGAACCGGCTTGTTGCCTTCGATCCCGCTCGCCGCGCCTTCACGGAGAACGTGCCCATCGCCGCCGAGGGCAACAACGCGATCCGGCACATGGTGTTCGACAAGAAGACTCGGCAAATCTGGTTCGGTGGCGACGCCAACATGATTGGGCGGTTGAACGTGTCCGCTCCGCCGCTCATCCCCTGACGACCAGCCGGCGCAGCCGACGTCCAATCCGCTCGAGTAAACGGGGAAACACGAGGCTCTCAGGCTCGGTGATCGTGTCGAAATGGGCAATGCGACCGATATAGCGCGCCGAGAAGCCGACGCCGCTGCACACGTTGCCGACGATCGCGCCGCAACGGGACAGCGCGAAGAGGTCGACGAAGAAATCCGTCGCGTCGGTCTGGCGAAGCCGATCGGGATGGAACGCGGCATCATGCACGAACACCGGCACTCCCAGGGTGCTGAGGCGTTCCATCCAATCGTGTCTCCCCTCGGCGGAATCGCTGGCGATGAAAACACTATCGATTGCACCGGAGCTCACCTTGCGGCGAACGTGCTGTTCCATCGCCTGGTCTCCGCGCGCGGATTCCTGTGGTGAAAGTTCATAGCGGCTTGGCCATTCTCGCACCTTGTCCGTTCGCCGCACATGTACGCCAAGCGTCCGCCGCGATACCGGCAAGGCGTCGAGAAGCGCCCGGACCGCTGGCTTCGGCTGAATGAGCGTGTACGAATCGATCCAATGGTGAAGGAAGTCGACAGCAGTGACATCGAGACCGGCCGGGAGATGTTTCTGCGCGCTGTCCAGCGCGGGACTCGCATGCGGCGTAAGGCTTCTGCTCCCGGCAGGTGGGGTCCCCTCAAAGGGGCGCAGCTCGAGACCGTCGAATTCGATCGAATCGCACATCCGGTAGGGACAGTGCTTCGAGGGCGGTTCGTGGAGTTCGAGTAACGCATCGCCGCTCAGGCGCGCGACCGCCATGAAATAGGTAACGGCCCGCAGCCGGTCACAAAGTCCGTGGTCCCGCGATATGGTGAGATCGACGATCATCCGGAATCCTACACGTCGAACGGTTGTCCGACATACGCACCGTCGGAGGCGCTCGCCAAATGAAGCACCTAGCGACCGCTCCGATCGGTCCGTTCCTGGGCCACTGTTCCGGCCAACTCCGCTCGGATCTGTTGACGAATTGCGACCGCACGCTTCAGCGCGGCGCGGTAGACGGATAACTGTGCGTCCTTGAAGATCTTGTTTGTGCGAACGAGGTTCCGGAACTGGTCGCGCTTCTGCACGCTGCGATACACGGCACTCATGCCAGTCGCTTGCTCGGCACCACCCGTCCCCTCCACGAAGGGCGCCGTCTCGTCGAGGTACGGAATGAATCGGTCGAGAATGAAGTTGCGATTGATCCCATCCCATTCTGCCGTGCGGATGTACTCCCGGTTGTAGAGACTCGTGAGCTCCGAGAGTAGCGCCCGATTCCGGATCAACCGCGAGCCCGCAAGTTGTTCGAGTTCATGGTACGCCGTCTGTGTTGGAGTGAACACCGCGTAGCTGATGGCCTGATCCATATACGAATCGAGACTGTCTGGAGGCCCTCCAGACAGCAGGCCATTGTACGCGCTGACGATTCGTTCGAGCTGCACGCACCGCTTGGCAAGGTACGCCGAGTCCGCGGTAAGGTTCTCGCCAATGGCGGTCCAGTGGCGTCGTTCCTCGCGCCGGTCCTCGCGATCGCGTCGCCACTCGTCGAGCGCAAACGAGATCGAGATCCCCGCCACCACGACGAAGAGCTCGATGATGAGGCGCGGCCAGTCGGTGCGGATGGTCCTTAAGAATCGCTGCACGATGCGATGGGATTACGAGTCCAGTCGAAAATCGTACGCCGAGCGCTGCATTGCCAGAGGACCCACTCGATTGCACTTTCTGGGACGTCCATCGTGGCTCACCGCCTCTCACCAGGATACAAACATGTTCGCACGGATCGCGTCGTCACGACTCGCTTGCGCTGCTCTCTGCGCCGTGGCCCTGCTCCCTGCGCCAGCACGCGCACAGCGAGGTGCGGCAGGGCCGCCGCGAGATTCCATGCAGGAGCTACTCCCGCTTCGACCGACCCGGACGCTGTCCTTCACGACGAAGGTGGGCAACTGGATGTCCTCGGATGTGAGCTCCGACGGAAAGACCATCGCCTTCGACCTGCTCGGCGACATCTACACGATGCCGATTACCGGCGGCAAGGCCACGGCGCTGACGCGCGGCATGGGATTCGATGCGCAACCGCGTTTCTCCCCGGATGGAAAGAAGATCGTCTACGTGAGCGATCGGACCGGCGGCTACAACCTCTGGACGATCACCGTGGACAAGAAGGACACGGTGCAGATCACCACGGGTAACACGAATACCTACGAGTCGCCGATCTGGACGCCGGACGGCAAGTACATCATTGCGACGCGCGGCTCCAAGCTGTGGCTCTTTCCCGCGTCCGGCGGCGCGGGCATTCAACTCATTCGCGATTCAACCGCAGCCGGTGGAGCGGGAGGACGTGGGGGCGGCGGCGCGGACGTTGGCCGCGAAGAGGGGCCCGCCTTCGGTAAGGATCCGCGCTACATCTATTTCGCCGAACGTCGGGGCCGCTGGGTCTACAACACGCCGCTCGGCGACTATGACCTGATGCAGTACGATCGCGAGACCGGACGTGTCACGACGAAGGAGAATCGCTGGGGATCCGCTTTTCGTCCGACGCTTTCGCCCGACGGAAAGTGGCTCGTCTACGGAACGCGCTACGTCGATCAGACTCGCCTTCGCATCCGGAATCTCACGACGAACGAAGAGGAGTGGTTAACGGGGCCCGTCCAGCGCGATGATCAGGAATCGCTCGCGACGCTGGACGTCTATCCCGGCATGAGCTTCACGCCCGACTCGAAGTATCTCGTCACGACCTGGAGCGGCAAGTTCTGGAAAGTTGCCGTCGACACGAAGCAGGCAACCGAAATCCCGTTCGAAGCCGACGTGTTCCAGGCGCTGGGACCAAAGGTCGCGTTCGATTATCGGATTCCGGACTCGACGACCTTTGTCATCAAGCAGATCCGCGATGCCGTTCCCAGCCCTGACGGGAAGAAGCTCGCGTTCGTTGCGCTCGATCGGTTGTACGTGATGGATTATCCGAACGGTACACCGAAGCGCCTCACGAATGTCGATCGCGGCGAGTTCGAGCCGGCATGGAGTCCGGACGGGCAATGGATCGCGTACACGACGTGGGACGACAGCATTGGCTATCTCAATCGAATGCGGAGCGATGGCACCGGCCGTCCTCAGCGCGTGACCCCGCAGGAAGGGCTGTGGACGAACCCCGTGTACACGCCGAACGGGACGCGCATCGTCGCCACGAGAGCGCCATCGCGCGCATTTCGCACGGCGGCCAGCGGCGGAGGTGGCCGAGGTGGTGGGGGTGGAGAACTCATGTGGATCCCCGCCGGTGGTGGACCATCGACCTTCATCGCCGACGCCGCGGGCGACGTGCATTTCAGCGCACGTGATACCTCCCGCATTTTCGGCTACTCTGGCGGTCGAGGTCTCTACTCGATGCGCTGGGACGGAACGGACATCAAGCAGATCCTTCGTATCACGGGCGCCGCTCCAGCTGGCGGCGGCGGTGGCGGGCGTGGCGGCGGCGCCGCGTGGGCACAGATTTCACCAGACGGTCAGCACGTGCTCGCGCAGATCAACACCGATCTCTATTACATCCCTGACATTCCCTGGCCTGGCGGCGCGGAGCCGACAATCTCGGTTGGCGAAGGTCGAGGCGGCGGGGGAGGAGACGCCGCGGGTGGCGGTGGTCAGGCCTTCCCGTCGCGCAAGCTGACGGACATCGGCGCACAGTTCCCGCATTGGGGTGCAGACGGCAACACGATTCATTGGTCCATCGGCAACGCGCACGCCGTGTATGACGTCGCACGCGCTATGGCGTTCGATGATTCTGTCCGCAAAGCCAACCCGGCACGCGCCGGGGGTGGTGGTGGCGCCGGCGCCGATTCGACGGGAGACGCTGGAGGCGGACGTGGCGGGCGAGGTGGCAGGCCTCCTCTTCCGACGTACAAGGCCGTTGAGACGCGAATTCGCGTCAACGCCGAACGCGACATTCCGAAGGCGACGGCCGTTCTGAAAGGCGCTCGCATCATCACGATGAACGGCAATCAGATCATCGAGCGCGGGGACATCGTCATCACCAACAACAAGATCACCGCGGTTGGACCCAGTGGCACGCTCGCTGTTCCATCAGGAGCGCGCGAGATCGACGTCAGCGGGAAAACGATTGCGCCCGGATTCGTGGACACGCACGCGCACCTTCGTGTCGCGAACAACGTCCACCGCGATCCCGTGTGGAGCTACGCTGCGAACCTCGCGTACGGTGTCACAACGGCACGCGATCCACAGACCGGATCGACGGACGTCCTGACGTACGAGGACCAGGAGAAGGCCGGAAAGGTTCTCGCGCCGCGCATCTACTCGACGGGCCCCGGCGTTTTTGCCGCTGAGAATATCCGGAGCCTCGAGAACGCACGAACGGTGCTCAAACGCTACGCCGAGTACTACGACACCAAGACCATCAAGGAGTATCAGACCGGCAATCGTGAAGTCCGGCAGTGGGTCATCCAGGCCGCCAATGAGCTGAAGCTCATGCCGACGACGGAAGGTGGCCTCGACGTCAAGATGAACATGACGGAAGCCATCGACGGGTACAGTGGCCACGAGCATACGATTCCGACGTACCCACTGCAGTCTGACGTGATTCGCTTGCTTACGGAATCCGGCATCACCTACACCCCGACGATCATCGTCGCGTACGGCGCGCCGTGGGGCGAGAACTACTGGTACGAGCACATGGACCTGCTCCACGATGCGAAGCTGCAACTCTTCACGCCATGGAGTGACCTCGAGAGCAAAATCCTGCGTCGCGGCGGCTCGCCAGGAGCCGTTACGACGATGGCGCAGGCCGGATGGTTCCACGACACCCAATATCCGATGAAGCTCGTCGGCGGCGACATCAAGCACCTCATCGATGCAGGCGGCAATGCGGGTGTCGGTTCACACGGCCAGCAGCAAGGTATCGGCTATCACTGGGAGCTGTGGAACCTCGGTATGGGCGACGGCATGACGCCCATGGACGCCCTCAAGATCGCAACCACACTCGGCGCGAACGCCCTCGGACTCGGCAAGGATGTCGGGTCGATCGAGGTCGGCAAGATGGCCGACCTCGTGGTGTTCGACCGCAACCCGCTCGACAACCTGCAGAACACGTCGTCTCTGAAATACGTGATGAAGAATGGCAGGCTCTACGACGCGACCAACCTCGACGAGGTGTATCCGCGGAAGGTGAAAGGCGCGCCGTTCCCGTGGAACGAGGACGAGTCGCCCACGCGCGACAAGCTCAAGGCGACACTGCCGAAATAGGAGGAGATCGCTTGGCTGATACGGAATGGTGGCAGCGTGGGCCGGTGGACGGTGTTCCGCCCGCGCTGCAGCCCGTTGCGCATATCCTGCTTCAGGTGCGCGAGAGTGTGCATGAACTGGTCGAGGGCTTATCGGACGAGCAATGGAATGCTCGCCCCGCAGGAGTCGCTTCCGCGGCCTTTCACGTGCGCCACATCGCGGGCGTCGTGGACCGATTGTTCACGTATGCGCGCGGATCCGGTCTTTCGGAGGAGCAGTTTGCCGCGCTGCGAGCGGATCAGCTGCCCGTTCTCGTCGATGATGTACCCATTATCATGACGGCGCTCGACGACCGCATTGAGGCAGCCGTCGCCGAACTGCGCAGGGTCGACCCCGCGACGCTCGGCGACTGGCGCGGTGTGGGCCGTGCGCAACTACCGTCCACCGTCATCGGCTGCCTTGTGCACGGCGCGGAACACGCCATGCGTCACGTGGGGCAGCTTTCGGTCACCGTGCGCGTTGTGCGCGGGACGTCCTGAGCGTTGCTTGTTTTGTCGCCCTGAGCGAAGCGAAGGGCCCGGACCTGCCTTGCAGTTCGAGTGGAGCGTTTCGCAAGTATCGATAGCACGGTAGCACCGGCACATTGAACGCGGATTGAGCGGATTGACCAGCGAAACAGTGATGGGTTCGGGGAGTCACGACAGAAGCAGTTGACCGTGACGTCTTCAAGCAAATGCTTCTCGTGTTTTCACGCTTGATCATTGTTCTTCTTTTCGATTCGCTCAATCCGCGTTCAAGGTGCCGGCGCGCCGACCGACTCGGACCCGGCAGAACGAGCGGAAATTCAGCGCAGGAGCGCGACACTCAGCACCGCACGACCGCCGGCCGCAGACCACCGGAAGGATCCGTGATTGTCTCTTCGTCAGCATCCGGTGAAGTTATCTGGAGACCCGACGGACATGACGATGAGTGAACGAGTTGGTTTGTACCTCAGAGTGACGCCGGGGCCGGGCGTCCTCCATCAGTTGACTGGCGTGATTGCGCGGCATGGCGGCGATATCGTATCGGTTGACATAGCGAGCGGCGCCGGGGACGAAGCCCGCGTCAACTTCGAGATCATCGTCGATGGCGATGCAGCGCCGCTCGTCGGCGAACTCGACGCCTTGGCGATCGTCCACGAAGTGCAGCGCGTAAACACGCTTCAGCAAGTCTACGGAAAACGGATCATCATCATGGGGGGCGGCGCACAGGTGGGGCAGGTCGCCATCGGCGCCATCTCGGAAGCGGACCGGCACAACATCCGCGGTGAACGCATTTCGGTGGACACGATTCCCCTCGTTGGCGAGCAACCGCTCGCCGACGCGGTACGCGCCGTTGCCCGGCTGCCGCGCGCTCGTGCACTGGTGCTCGCCGGTTCATTGATGGGCGGTGACATCGAACGCGCGGTGCGCGAGGTTCGCACACAAGGGCTGTTGGTCGTCAGCCTCAACATGGCGGGGAGCGTTCCCGACGCGGCGGATCTCGTGGTCACGGATCCGGTGCAGGCCGGCGTCATGACCGTCATGGCTATTGCCGATACGGCGCGGTTCAACGTCGAACGTTTGCAGCGTCGAGTGTTCTGAGGCCGGCGCGCAACCCTGTTGTCATCCCGAGCGAAGTCGAGGGATATGCACGTTCAGTCTGGGTTTGTGGTGCAGACCCCTCGACTCGCGGAGCCTGCCCTGAGCGTAGCGAATGGGCTCGCTCGGGGTGACAAATCGTTTACAAGACGGCAGCGTCCTACCGGACGGCGACGAAACCGCGCTCGCGGAGCAGCGCGCGATCGAACGTCGCTACGGTGTCGCACTCAGCGGCTCGCGCGTGCTCGCGGATGAGATAGTCAGCGAAATCACCCTTGCCCGTCTCGAAGGCATCGAGCGCGCGGATCAACTCGTCTGCCGCGCGGAATCTCAGGTGCCGTGCGCGAAAGAGATTTCGGAGCACGCTCGCGACCTCCTTTCGCCCGACGCGATAGCTGACGGACATCACCCAGACAATCTCACACACCACCACGTCGGACACGAAGAGCGTCTCGTCCTCGGCGATGGCGCGATCGATGAGCGACGCCGCCAACGCTCCCTGCTTTGCGTCGTCGTCGACCAGATACCGGACGAGGACGTTGGTGTCCAGCGCGATCACGTCCCCGATCCGCCCCGACGCACGGCGTCGTTCATCTGCTCGATGCTGACGTGGCGTCCGCCGGCCTTCACGATACCACGCAACGACGGAAGATCCACCGTCTCCGCCTCGACCGTGACGGTGCCGTCGTCATGGATGACGAAGCTCATTCGGTCACCGGCCTGCAACTGCAGCGTCTCGCGCACCACCTTCGGTACCGTGATCTGTCCCTTGCTCGTGATCTTGCTGCCGCTCATCCTTACCTCCGATACTATTCCTTACACAAGGTAATGCCACCACGACAGGTTGCCAATACCGATCCACTACGTCGTCGAGCGAATCGTGGCCAAACGCAATGCCCACCCACAGAGCGCCGCCGCGACAACGGTAATTGCGACGAACGGCGGCTTGGCCACCCCGCTGCCCTCGACGAAAATGCGCCACACGTGTGCCGCGGCGAGCAAGCCAAAAACAACTCCAGTCGTGATGACATAGGCTCTCATCTGGGTAGCTCCGGTCTGAAGAAGAGGGTGGCGGCGAGATAACAAATCCTTATGTCTGTTGGCCCGAACCGCAACAGCATACGGCATCGACGTTCCTCTCGATTGGTGGTAAGCTACGCGAATGAAGAGACGCGATTTTCTCCGCCACGGGCTTGTCAGCGCGGCAGTCGTACGCGGATTGGCCTGGCCTCCGCGCGCCGCACGCAATGTTGTCTTTGTCATCGAGCCAGGTGACCCGGTGGCCGACGCGCCGCCGGTGAAGGTGGCGCTCGCGCTGCTCGAACAACAACTGATCGCCGTCGGCGCAACGGTCAGCACGGTGTCGGCAATCAATGAGAGCGCCAAGGGCGACCTCTGTCTCGTGATTGGCGGGAAGGAGAGCGCGACGGCCCGAGCTGTCCTTCGCTCCGCCCGCGCGACGGCGCCGACCGCCGCGGAAGGCCTGGTCCTCGCAGGAACGACGATGTCCGGACGCAGCGCGATTGTCGCCTGCGGTGCGGACGCGCGCGGGCTCTCCTACGCGCTACGCGAGCTCGCGGACAGCGTCGAGCACGGGACGCCGGCAGTGTCCGCGCTGCGTATCTCGCGCCCAATCGCACAGCAGCCGGCGAATGCAGTGCGAAGCGTCATGCGGCAATTCACCAGCGAGCCGCTCGACAAGCCGTGGTACAACGACCGCGACGGGTGGACGCGCTATCTCGACATGCTCGCGACGCACCGCTTCAATCGCCTGCACCTCGCATTCGGTCTCGGCTACGACACGCTGTCGCGCGTGACCGATTCCTACATGGTCTTCCTGTACCCGTTCCTGCTGTCTGTGCCGGGTTACCCCGTGCGGGCGACGAACCTTCCCGATGCGGAACGTGATCGCAATCTCGAGATGCTGCGTTTCGCCAGCGAACAGGCCGTCGCCAGGGGGCTCGACTTTCAACTCGGCATCTGGATGCATGGTTATGCCATGCCGAACAGCCCCGGCGCGAAGTACGTCATCGAGGGACTCACGGCGGAAACGCATGCGCCGTACTGCCGCGACGCGCTCACGGCCGTGTTGAAGGCCTGTCCGGCGATCTCCGCGGTCGCACTGCGTATTCACGGAGAGAGCGGGATCGCCGAGGGCAGCTACGAATTCTGGGGTACGGTGTTCGATGGCGTGCCGCGTGCGGGGCGACAGGTCGAGATCGACCTGCACGCGAAAGGGATCGATACGACAATGATTTCCCGTGCGTCGAAAACCGGGATGCCGATCAACCTGTCGCCAAAATTCGCTGCGGAACACTGCGGCATGCCCTATCACCAGGCAGCGATTCGCGATCTCGAGATGCCTGTTGCCGGGCATACGGGCGCGGGGCTGATGACGCTGAGCGAAGGCCAGCGTGTATTCACGCGCTATGGCTACGCGGATCTCATGCGCGACGATCGCGCATACACGGTGCGCACGCGTGTGTTCGCGGGAACGCAGCGATTGCTCGCGTGGGGCGATCCGGAGTGGGCCGCGGAATATTCCCGCGCTTTCCAATTTGCGGGCATGACGGGAGCTGACCTCATGGAACCGTTGACGTGTCGCGGTCGACGAGGCACCGGCGTGGGGCGTCGTGATGGCTATGCCGATGCGACACTTGCTCCAGCGCGCGATTGGGAGAAATATTCGGCGTGGTATCGTGCGTGGGGACGCACGATGTATGACCCGCGCACCGCGCCTGACGTCTTCAGTCGTTCGTTTGGAAGCGACGCACGTTCGCGCGCGCTCGCATCGGCGCTCGCGCGCGCGAATCGCATACTGCCCATCGTAACCAATGCACATCTCCCGTCCGCGGCATGTGATGCGTACTGGCCGGAGATCTACTGGAACCACCGAATCGTCGGCGACACGCCGCGGAATCCCTATGGTGACTCGCCGTCGCCGAAGAACTTTCAGCATGTGAGCCCACTCGATCCGCAGCTGTTCACGTCGATCAGCGAGCATGCGGAGGAATTGGCCGCGGGTGCGCGAAGCGGGAAGTATTCGCCGATCGACGTCGCACAGTGGCTCGAGGACCTTGCCACACGTGCGGATGCCGACCTGGGGCGCGCGGGATCCGGCACGTCACCAGACCGCCGCCGCATCGCAGTCGACGTGGGAATCCAGATTGGCCTCGGCCGCTTCTTCGCGGCGAAACTGCGGAGTGGCGTGCTGTACGCACTGTTCGAGCGCACGGGCGATCGACGAGCGCTAGTCGAAGCGCTGGCACTTTATCGCCGTGCGCAAGCGGCGTGGTCGGCGATGTCCGAACAGCAGCGTGGTGTGTACCAGGCCGATCTGTCGGTCAGCGACAAGATATCGGAGCACGGACAGTGGGCCGATCGCCTACCGTTGATCGAACAGGACGTTCAGCAGATGGAGCAAAAGCTTTCTGCGGCGGCGACGACCGACCATCCGCGCGTTCCCGCGGCGATTGCCGAAGCGAAGAGTGTCGTGCGCAGGACGACCGCGGTCGTAACACATACGCCGCCCGCACGATTCACCCCCGGTAGCGGGGTCGTCATCACCGTGGCGGTACCGAACCGAAAGGCGAGCTCGGCGCGGTTGTATTACCGCCACGTGAATCAGGCGGAGCGATACGAAGTCGTCGAGATGACCGCGCACGGCACGAATTACTCGGCGAGCATCCCTGGCGCGTACACGGATTCGCCGTATCCGCTCCAGTACTATTTCGAGATACGAGAAAGTCCGGCGATGGCGTGGCTCGCACCGAGTTTCGGCCCGGATCTCGGGAATCAACCGTACTACGTATTGCGTCGCGTCTAAAGGGCGCGCGATCGGCGCGCTCAGCCGTTCTATCCTTGCCGTTTGAAGAACTGGACTGCGCGTTCGTGCTTCTGCGCGGCGGCGCGCGTGCTGAAGGTCCCGAGGTTCCGGCGCTTCCCGGTCTTCGGGTTCTTCTTGCGTGAATAGAGGCGGAACTCGCCGCTCTTGAGATTGCGTATCATCGCGCTCCTCCGGTTGACCGTTCGCATCAATCGTGGGCGCGAGAAGCGTGCCAGTCAGGCACGGTAACGGCGCGACGACTTGACACGGTACGGGCGATGGCGCTACATCTTGATTATCAAGATGTGACAGTCAACTGGAGCCGAGCGTCGTCGTGGACGAACCGAATACCGATGTCATCCAGGGAACCCTGGACATGCTCATCCTCAAGTCGCTCAGCCTCGAGCCCATGCACGGCTTCGGGGTAGCGCGGCGAATCGAACAGATCTCGCGTGGCGTATTCAAGGTCAATCCGGGCTCGCTCCTCGTGGCCTTCCAGCGGCTCGAGCGCAACGGCCTCATCGACGCCGCATGGCGCCAGACGGAAAACTCGCGCCGAGCGAAGTTCTATCAACTCACGCGCGCGGGGACGAAACAGCTCGGCATCGAGACCGCGGATTGGGCGCGTCGTGCCGCGGCCGTCGCACGCCTGCTGCGCGCGGAGAGCTGACCAATGTCGGTAACGAGCATCTGGCGACATGTCACACGTGGCGTCCGCGCTCTCGTCCCGGGATCCGGGCACGATCGCGATCTCCAGGACGAGCTGACTCACTATCTCGATCAGGCGACCAAAGCGCATATCGCCAATGGCCTGACGCTGGAAGACGCACGCCGCGCAGCGCAGCGCGACGTCGGCAACCTGACCGTGGCCCGCGAGTCGGTCCACGCCTCGCTCTGGGAGAATACCATCGCAACCCTTGTCACCGATGTTCGTTATGCGATGCGGATGCTGCGTCGCAGTCCGGTCTTTACAACGATCATCGTGCTCGTCATTTCGCTGGGGATCGGCGCGGTCACCACGATCTTCAGCGCGGCGAATGGCATCCTCTTCAAGCCGCTTCCGGGCGCGAGCGACCCGGGCCGGCTCGTTGGCATCGATCGCATCGAGCCAGCAGAACGCGGTGGCACGCAAGCGACCTATCCCTACTACCGGTTCCTTCGCGAGCGCACGCGCACACTCTCGGGTATCGCAGCGTGGGGCAAGGCCACCTTGACGCTGAACACAGGCCAGAGTGGGCATTCCGTCTACGCGAACATCGTCAGTGGAAACTTCTTCTCCGTCCTCGGTGTGCGACCGGCGCTAGGCCGGTTCTTTCTGCCGGAAGAAGACGTTACTCCGCTCACGCATCCGGTCATCGTCGTCTCACACGAATTCTGGGAATCCGCACTCGGTGCGGACAGCAGTGCCATCGGTCGCACCATCGGCGTGAACGGCGCCGCATTCACGCTCGTCGGCGTAGCGCCGCGTGGTTTCCGTGGTGTGTTCACTCCGATCGTCACCTCCGCATGGGTTCCGCTGATGATGGCCGAGCGCGTCCGGCCGAGGACCGACTTCGAGAGCGCGGCCGCGAGCTGGCTCTGGACCTTTGGCCGGCTGAACCGGGGTGTCAATCGCGAAGTGGCGAGGCAGGAGCTCCGCGCGCTCACTGCGGATCGGATCGCACAGGGTGTCGAACCGAAATGGATGGAGCGCAACAACGGTATCAGGCTCATCGGCCTCACCGGACTTCCCGACGACGCGCACAAAGCGATGCTCGCGTTCGCATCCGTGCTGCTCGGCGTGGCAATCATGGTGTTGCTGATCGCCAGTGTGAACGTGGCCGCGATGCTCTCGGCGCGCGCGGTCGCGCGGCAGCACGAAATGGCCATCCGCGTCGCGCTCGGTGCGGGGCGTTTGCGGCTCGTTCGTCAATTGCTCACCGAGAGCGTGATGCTATTCGTCCTGGGAGCAGCGGGCGGTGTAGGTCTCGCATGTGGCGCGACCTGGCTGCTCGAGCGCATTCCACTGCCGATCGGTGAGCCGCTGTCGCTCGAACTGTCCCCGGACTATCGCGTTCTCGTGTTCGCGCTGCTGGTGTCCCTCGTCACAGGGGTGCTCTTTGGTCTTGCACCCGCATTGCGAGCCGCTCGGCTCGATGTCACGTCACGTCTGCGCAACGACTCGCGGACAGGTGACGCGCGACGGGGACTCATCAGCAATGCGCTCGTCGTCGGCCAGCTTGCGCTCTCACTGCTACTGCTGGTTTCAGCGGGGCTGTTGTTGCGCGCGCTTGATCATGGCCGGAGCGTCGATCCGCGCTTCGATGTCAAGGGTGTGGCCACCGCGGAGCTCAAGGCTGAGTCGTGGGGGTACGATGAGGCCAAGGCGCGCACGTTTTATCGAGCGCTCCGTGAGCGCGTGCAAGGACTTCCGGGAGTAACGGAGGTGTCGTACACGAGTCGGCTGCCGCTTCAGATGAGCTCGAGCAGCAGCAACATCCGACTCGACAACGCGCAAACACCGGGACGTGCAGAAGAACGCGGAACTCCCGTGCAGACGGACGTTGTCGACGTCGACTACTTCTCCGTCGTGCGAATTCCGGTTCTTGCCGGCAGGCCGTTTCGTACCAGCGACGACCAAGACGCACCACGTGTCGCGATCGTCAACGAGACGTTCGCGAAGAAGCATTGGGCTGTCGGCGGCGCGATTGGCCAGACGTTCGTCGCGGATGGAACGCAGGTCACCATCATCGGTATCGCGCGCGACGCCAAGTACTCGACGCTGACGGAAACCACGCCGTCGCACGTATACTATGCTGTGGGCCAGGGCGCGCAGACGGAGCTGACGCTCATGGTGAGGACGACCGGTAGCGCCGATTCGCTGCGCGCACCGATTCGCGACGCGGTGCTTGCACTGGATCGCGGACTTCCACCACCGGCTGTCGTCAGTCTCGAGAATGCGACGAGCTTCGTGTTATTGCCGCAGAGAGTTGCGGCGATGGTGACGGGTGCGCTGGGCGTACTCGGTCTCTTGCTAGCGTCGATTGGACTGTACGGAATCATCTCGTATTCGGTGAGTCGTCGCTCGCGCGAGATCGGTGTGCGCATGGCGCTTGGAGCACGTGCAACCGATGTGCATCGGATGGTGGTACGGAGCGGCATGCGCCTCACAGCGATGGGAGTCGTCATCGGTCTCGTGCTCGCGATGGCCGCGTCGCGACTGCTCGTCGCGTTCCTGTACGGAGTTAATCCGCTCGACGCTCTCACCTTCGCCGCGACATCCGCGCTGTTGGTCGCAGTGGCATTTCTTGCCAGTTACCTTCCCGCGCGCCGTGCAGCGGCGGCCGATCCGCTGGTGGCGCTACGGTCGAACTGAACAGCGCAACATCAGGTTCGCTCCGCCCAGAGACTGCACGTTACTATCGGCATCGGGACGCAATCGGCTAGAATTGCGAATGCGCCTCCCACTCGTTCCAGTTCGGACGGTCTCACGGCTCGTCCTCATCACCGTGATCTCCACCGAGGCAGGCTGCATCGCGGGTCGACAAACCGGCGGTGGCCTCCCCGATGATCCGCCGGCGCTCACCGCCATCGTTGAATCCGACCTCCGACGCGACCTGTTCGCGCTCGCGAGCACCGAGATGCGTGGCCGAGAGGGCGGAACGGTGGACGAGCTGCGAGCCTCGGCATGGCTGGCCGAACGGGCGCGAGAGGCCGGTCTCGAGCCGGCAGGCGATGACGGCACGTACTTCCAGTTCTGGCGAATGCGTCGAAGCCGAGTGTCCGACGCCAGCAGCGTTTCGTTGGGTGGTGCGGCCATCCGCATGCCGGACGACGGCGTTTTCGTAACCCCGGTCAGCGCCAGCGTCGATCTCCCTGTTGTGTATGTTGGCGAGGGACGGGCAGCCGATCTGGCGAACATCGATCTCCGTGGCAAAGCGGTGGCAGCGCTGTTGACAGCGCCGGAGAATTCACCGCCTGTCGGTCCCCTGCTCACGGCGCGCCGCTACACGATGCTGGCCGTGAGGCAGCGCGCGGCATTTCTCTCCGAACGCGGCGCGGCGGCAGTGCTCATCGTCTCCGATTCCATTGGGGAGACACAATTCCAGAACATTGCCACCGGATGGGCGCGCGGGAGCTATGCGCTCGATACGGCGACGAGTGTGGTAACCCGTCCAACGCGCGTACCGGTGCTGTGGCTTCGCCGTGCATCGCTCGCGCGTGTGCGTGGTGCCACGGCTGCGCGGTTCGTCGCGTCCGTCACGACCGATGATTTCGTGGTGCCATCCGTGAACGTCGTCGCGCGCGTACGCGGCACCGACCCTGTGAGACGCGAAGAACACATTCTCTACAGTGCACATCAGGACGGACTCGGTGTTCGCTATGCGTGGGATGGTGACTCAACGTGGAAGGGCGCGGATGACAACGCGACGACGAGTGTTGCACTGTTGGCGATTGGCCGCGCGTTCCGCGCTGCCCCAGCGCGTCGGTCGGTGCTGTTCGTCTGGCACGGATCGGAGGAGCTCGGTCTCCTCGGGTCGCGCTGGTTTGCGCTGCATCCTACGGTGCCGCGCGCGTCCCTTGCCGCGGTGATCAACGGCGACATGATCGGACGGAATCACCCGGACACCGCCGCGCTGATGGGTGTGATGTCCCCGAACCGAAACTCCCGTGTGCTCGCCGATATGGCGCTGTCCGCCAATGCGCGCGTGAGCCGCTTTGCGATCGATACGTCATGGGATGCGCCGACGCATCCCGAGGGTCTCTTCCAGCGGAGCGATCACTGGCCGTACGCGCTCCAGCGAATTCCGGTCATCTATTTCTCGACCGCGTTGAGCGCCGACTATCACACACCTCGCGACGAAGCCTCGCGCATCGACTATGCCAAGCTCACGCGCATGTCGCAGTGGATGTACGCCACCGGGTGGGCCGCGGCGAACGCCGATCAACGACCGACGTTGGACGGAGGAAGACGATAGCGACCCGTAAAGGAGGAGCAGGCCCTTCGCTGCGCTCCTCGAGGCCAGGCAGGCGACAAAACGAGCGTCAACCACTGCAGGCCCCCGGCGGCGGCGCAGGTATGGACTTCACGTACGCCGGCGCTGCGACATAGAAATCCGTGGCCGACTGGCTGAAGCTCGTGATGAATCGCGATTGCCAATTGACTCCCGCGGGCAGTCTGGCGCTGTCGTTGATCCACGTGTGCAGATCATATAGCGTTTTGCCGACAGAGAGCTGCTCGATGGCGAGCCCGGTGAGCGCATGGACGGGCCCAGGAGTCCCCTGCGCGCTGAGATTCGCTTCAAGTGTCTCGAGGTTCGGAATGCCGGGCGGTTGCCGCGTCGCGTATTCCGCAATCTCGGCCGCTGCGCAGCTTCGCCACACGTCCAATGACAGGAGGCCTCGCGCGGCGAGTGACGATGCGGCCGCCAACTCGGCGATCCCCTCGAACATCCACTCTGGTCCGGCGTTAGGCTGGCCATCTGCCCGGTTCCACGCTGCTTGAAAGCGGTGGTGAAGTTCGTGTGCCACGATCTTCTGTCTGAACACCGGTCCGCTCGCCAGCCAGCGGGTGCTGGCCATGCAGATCGTGATGGTGCTCGCGTCAGTGCGGGCCGCATTCCCAATACGTGAGTCACACAATGGTGACGACAATACCCCGTTGATCTTCGTCGCCCCGACCTGTGGAAGGATTGTACTCGGCAGGCATCCAGGAATCACGATTAGTGTGGAGCATGTGAAACGGAGCGCCAACACATCACGCAGGTAGGGGTACGCGTACAGAAAAACATCCTTCACCACTTGCTGGTCGGCCTGCGAACTCCCGGCATCGAACGCAAAAGTGAACGGCGTCAACTGGCTGGCCAAGGCAAACGAGCTACTCGAAGCACCGGCGCTGGCAGTGATGACGACCGTTCCAATCCGCAGCGCGGTAGCCACGCCGTCAGCATCGATTGATACGAGCGTGGGATCGGAACTCGACCACGACGGCGTAACGGCGACGGGAGTGCCGGCCGCATTACTGAGAATTGCTGTCAGTTTCGTCGTCGTTCCGGCCTGAACCGTCGCGGCTCCGGAGATAACGATGGACGTGACTGTGCTCGGCGCCGGACCGACTGTGAGACCGAGTGTACCGGATTTGCCATCGGCCGCTGCGCTGATCGTCGCCGTGCCGACCGCGTGTGCGGTTACGGTGCCGTCCGACGCGGCCGTCGCAACGGATTCGTTCGTACTCGCCCATGTGAACGCCTTGCCGCTGATCTCGGTGCCCGACGAGTTGCGCGCGATGGCGGTCAATCGCGTCGCCTTTCCACTCTCGATGATCGTGGCACCACTCACGGTGATCGTGACGGCGACGGACGATACGGTATTGGTTGCTGGGGCGGTACCCGTCGGGCTCTCAGAGCCGCCGCATGCGGCGATCACGGTCAGCACAGCAATGGAAAATTGCGCGGGTCGGATCATCTCGCATCGTGGCGTCAGGTCAATTGTCCAGCAGAGTGCGGACAATTTTGCATGCAGTCGAGTCCAGCGCAAGGGAGGACGACGGAGGCCGCGCCCTTCACGCCTGACGGCCGGACAGCCCTATCGCAATCGCGCCCGCAGTACCGTCGGCGTGATCCCCAGCTCTCGACGGCAAATAGTGACGAAGTGGGCATGGCTGGCAAACCCTGCCGAGTGCGCGATTGCGGAGAGATTCGAACCGATCGACGACGTGCGTCCGTCGAGTTGCTCCATCGCGTACTGGAGGCGCAGGCGCACGCGGTACGAATGCATCGTCTGCCCGGTTTGCTCCCTGAAGACGCGACACAAATGAAAGGCCGAGGTCTGAAGCGTTCGCGCAAGCTCGGATACGGACCGGTTCTCCAGCGCGGTGCGCGCGAGCTCGGCACGCGCGGCCTCGGCGAGATCCCTTCGGCGCAAGCTGGGGCGCCCGTGATCGAGCGGCACTCGCGTGCCAGCCTCGGCGCGCGCCGCGGCGAGCACACTCGCAACGATCGCGAGCACTTCCTCCTCCGCCTCGAGCGCGGAGAGCTGTCGAGCGGCCGCACGACGCTGGAGGGCCCGCTGGCGCAGGTAGAGCGCCGAGCTGGCTGGGGCGCGCTCGAAGCCGAATGGCCGATCCGCGGACGCGACGTGCGGCGCGAGAGACGCGGCCGCGTCGCGAGCGAAATCATCGGAAAGGGCGAACCAGTCGCAGTGATCCCCCACGGGGGAAATGGGAAAGCGCTCATACCGCTGGCCGCGATTGTAGATCGTGACGACGTTGGGGTCGGCAACAAAACGGCGAGATCCCTCGTGGCGAATCCACACGCTTGTGCGGGGAAAGACGACGATCGACTGACTGATCGGACCGGTGTTCTGGAATCGAGGGTGATGACGATCGCATCGGAACTGCCCAATGGTGACGTCCGGGCTCGCGTGCAAAATGGAGTCGAGGTCAGAATCGTGTGTGGGCGAGCAATCATATGGAAGCGCGACGCGTCGCACCTCATATCCTTCAGGGACCGTCACCGGAGAAGTCCTCAATGCGTCGTTCGATTCGATTTGCGTTTCTCTTGCTGCCCGCCGTTCTCGCCGGAACCATGAATGCCCAAACCAGCGGAGCGCCACCTGCCGCAGAGCTTCAAAGCGCCGCCGCTGCCTTCTCCGCCGGCCGGTGGGCCGACGCCAACATGCAATACGAGTCGTTAGCCAAGCGCTTTCCCCAGCATCCACTCTCGCGCTTTCGCCTCGGTGTGACCCTCACGGAACTCGGACGGGCGGCCGAGGGCGAAGTCGCCCTCCGCGAGGGAGAACGACTTGGTGTGCCGGCGCCGCAGGCCGCCTATCGTCTCGCCGAGTCCCTAGCGGAGCAGAAAAAACTCGACGCGGCGATCGCCGAACTCCGCCGGTCGGCCGCTGCCGGGTTCTTCGTTCCCAACGCCACGCTCACTGGGAACCCGCACTTTGCCCGACTCGTCACACACGCCGGGTGGCAGGGCGCATTGGATGCGTTCGATGCCATTGTCCAGCCGTGCAAGCACGACACGCGTTTTCGCGAGTTCGACTTCTGGGTCGGCGATTGGGATGTGCGTCCGACGGGCGCACCGGCGGTCGGTCCGGCATCCCGGAACCGGATCACGCTCGAGGAAAGCTCGTGCGTCGTGATGGAACATTGGGAAGGTCTCGGCGGCTCGACGGGGCAGAGCTTCAACCTCTTCGATCGGTCGATGGGGAAGTGGCGACAGACGTGGGTGGACAACACCGCCGGCCAGCACGAATACGCAGGGTCGCTCGTGGACGGCAACATGGTGATGGAGGGCACCACGCCGGCAGCAAGCGGCCAGCTCGGCCGCGTCCCGACCAGACTCACGCTCTTCCATATCTCGAAGGACAGCGTGCGGCAGCTCTTCCAGACGTCACCGGACAGCGGGCGGACGTGGACACCGACGACGGACCTGATGTACGTGCGCCGGAAGCCCTGACGACTCCTGGCGCGCGGGATCACGCGCCGCCGGCTTCTTCCGTAGCTTTGTTGCTACGCCCAACGGAGCCGTTCATGCGTCGCACCACCCTCGTGCTGTCCGCCGCGATCACACTGGTCGCCACCCGAGTCTCTGCCCAGGAAAAGGAAGACCGCACCCTGCTCAACTGGGACCAGATGCGCGCGATCATCATGGAAGCATCGGGTGAACGCGCCATGCATCACGTCCTCGAATTCGTTCCGTATCAACGCGTGCGGCCCGCGTCGGAATACACGACGGGGCCGTTTCGTGAGAGCAGCGTCACCGCGTCCTACGCGAAAGAGTACGGTTTCTCGACGGTCGAGATCGAGAGATTTCCCAGTGGACCGCTCTGGCAACCGACCAAGGGACAGCTGTGGGTGTCCGAACGCCTGGGCCCCAGAAAGATTCACGACATCTACGACACGCCCGTCGCACTCGGCGGCAATACGCCGTCCGGCGACATCTCGGGTGACCTCATCGACGTGGGCAACGGTGGCCGGCCTGAGGACTACGCGGGCAAAGATGTAAAGGGGAAGGTCGTGCTTGGGAGCGCAGGACTGAACGTCCTTCAGCGACTGGCCGTGTTCGAGCGCGGAGCGGTGGGCGTACTGTCGTGGAGCTCGATGCGCCCCATCGAGAAGCCCGACATCATGATCTCGTCGTCGATTGCCGGCACGAATCCGAACGGTGGAAGCGTCGGTTTTGGTTGGATGGTGACGACGCGAGTCGCGCGCGACCTCGCGGTGCGCCTCGAGCGTGGCGAGAAGGTGGCGGTGCGTTCAGTCGTCGAGGCGCAAACGTACCCAGGCCGTCAGGAGGTCATCCACGCGACGATCGCCGGTGATGGCAGCACCAATCAGGACGTTGTGGTTTCCGCGCACATCTTCGAGGGACTCATCAAGCAGGGCGCGAATGACGATAACTCAGGCGCCGCGCACATTCTCGAAATGGGGCGCGCGTACATCGCCCTGGTGAAAGCGGGGCAACTGCCAAAGCCGAAGCGCACGATCCATTTCCTTTTCGTGCAGGAGATCAGCGGAACGAACGCGTGGCTCAATGCGCATCCGGACATCGCGAAACGCGCCATCGCGGACCTCAACTACGACATGGAAGGCCTTCGTCTCACGGCGAGCGGCGCGACATGGCTGCTCATGCGCACGCCGGATTCCTTTCCTTCCTTTCTCAACGACATCTGCCAGAACTTCCTCGAGTTCGTTGCGGAAATTACACGGGAGCGCGTGCGCTATCGGGCGAACGGCTACGCGCCAGCCCTGGATGTGCTCTCGCCGAATGGGAGTCGCGACGCGTTCTACATCAAGGTGGACAAGTACTATGGTGCGAGTGACCACGCGACATACATGCAGCACGGGATTCCGGCGGTGATCTTCAACACGTGGCCCGATCTGTGGTACCACTCGTCAGCGGACACGCCCGACAAACTGGATCCGACGCAATTCAAGCGCGCAGCGGTGGTGAGCATCGGTGCGATGGCGGTTCTCGCGACCGCAGACGACCCCATGGCGGTCCGTGTGGTCGCGGATGTCGTCGGGCGTGGCGCGGAACGCATGACCGCGAACCAGCGCAAAGGGCTGGGCTACATCGGAGACGTGACGGACGCGGCGCAGCTTCCGCAGGCATATACCGACGCGAAGGTCGCGGTTCGGCATCAGGCGAATATCGAAAAGGCCGTCGTCAAGTCCGCGAGTGTGCTCTTTGCGAATCCAGCTGACGCGGAGAAGCGGCTTGTTGCCACGTATCATCCGCTGATCGATGCGCGTGCCGGCGCATTGCTCGCCGAGTTGAAGGCGACGTACGCGCTCGCGGCGTCTACCTGGAAGGTGCCCGCCACGGAACCGGCGCAATCCGAACTCGAGAAGCAGGCAGCGCGAACGACGGTTGAGCGCGTCGCGCAGGCGGCAGGTGCCGGCGGACGCGGTGCTGGGCCCGGCGGTGGCGGCCGAGGTCGTGGCGGTATGACGTCGCGCATTCCCGGTCACATGAGTGGAGAGCTGAACGCGGTGCTCGGCCGAGGCGCAACGGTGCTCGAGATTCGCGATTTCATTTCTGGAGAGTTCGAGCCGGTGCCCCTTCAGGATGTGTGGGACTATGTGAAGGCGCTCGAAGCTCAAGGCTCGGTGAAGTTGACAGTCAAGCCGGCGGGCAAGTGAGCCGCCGCCTCGTTCGCGCCGGTTTGCTCACAGGTGTGATCGATGGGCTGTGGGCTGTGGTGTTGACACATCTCTACGGAGGTGAGCAGATCAAGCTCTGGCAGCGCATTGCCGCGACGGCATTCGGCGATTCGATGTACAACGGAGGGGTCAAGACGGCAGCGCTCGGTCTCCTCATGCACTTCACTGTGGCGTTCACCTGGTCCGCGATTCTTCTGCTGCTGATCACACGCTCGCGCTGGTTGCAGCAGGTGCTTGACTCTCCGCTCGGCGTGCTGAAGATCGCAATGGTGTACGGGCCCTTGATCTGGCTGGTGATGTCACTGATCGTCGTTCCGATCCTCACCCACAAGCCCTTTACCGTAGACGGCGTGACGGCAACATTCACCTATCGGTGGTTCATCCAGGCGGCGGGGCACATCGCCTTCGTTGGCGCGCCGATGGCGTGGGCCCTTCGCAAAGGAACGACATGAAAACGACACTTCGATATTCGGTGTTACTCGCATCGGCAGTGGCTGCGGCGAGCGTGCACGCGCAGACCGTACATCAACTGCCCGCGACGCCCACGACCGTGGCCTATGGCTACTACTGGTCAGAAGCGAAACCGGCACTCCGGATCAAGTCCGGCGACATGGTCGATATCGAGACGATGCTGACCAACTCGCCGGCGGGCCTCGAGCGAATGGGCGTCAAGCCTGCGGACGTGCCGCAGAACCTGCGAGACATTGTCACACAGGATACCGGCTCGCTCAAAGGGCCCGGCGGTCACATCCTCACAGGGCCGATCTTCGTGGAGGGAGCCGACTCGGGGGATGTGCTCGAAGTCCGTATCCAGTCGATCACGCTGCCGATCGCGTACGGCTATAACGGCTGCAGCGGTTTCGTTCGTGAGCTGTGTCAGGTGCGTGGCAGCTCGCTGATTCAGATGGATCGCCAGAAGATGACGGCGGAGATCGTCCCCGGCATGGTTGTGCCACTCCGGCCATTCTGGGGCTCCATCGGCGTGGCCCCGGCAGCAGCACTTGGCCGTGTGAGCAGCAACCCGCCGAGTCGACATGCCGGCAACATGGATAACAAGGAACTCGTCGCAGGTACGACGTTGTATGTCCCCGTCTTCGTGAAGGGCGCGTTGCTCGAGCTCGGCGATGGTCATGCCGTGCAAGGAGACGGCGAGGTGGATCAGACCGGACTCGAGACGAATTTGAAAGGCCGAATTCAAGTCGTCGTTCGCAAGGACATGAAGCTCGACTGGCCGCGCATCGAGACACCGACGCACTGGATCACGATGGGGACCGATACGTCTCTCGTCGTCGCAACGAAGACGGCGATCGTCGAGATGGTCAAGCTGCTTCAGGAGAAGAAGGGCATTACCCAGACACAGGCCTATCAAGCCGCGTCGATGGCGGCCGATCTTCGCATCACGGAGCTGGTGGATTTCAACGTCGGCGTGCACATGATGATTGCCAAGTCATACCTGCTCCCGGTGAAGTGATGACTCGGATCATCCCGCGTAGAGAGTTTCTTGCTCAGTCCGGAAGTTGCGCTGCGCATCTCGCGCTTGCCGCCATGGCGATGCCGGTTGGCCTGCGCCGAGCATGGGCATCCTCACCACTCGGCGGCATGGCTGCGCGCGAACCGTTTGGGAGCCTCGAGAAGGTTGCGGATGGGGTGTGGGCGCTCATTTCGACTCCACTCTCAGGTGATCGCACGACACTCTCGAATGGCGGAATCATTGCCGGCCGGAATGGCGTGCTCGCCATCGAGGGATTCAACCAACCGCAGGGCGCGCAGTGGCTCGCCGAGCGGGCGAAGGAGCTCACGGGAAGGTGGCCGACGCATGTGGTGCTCACGCACTATCACAGCGATCATGCCAATGGCGTTGCGGGCTACACGACCGCGAGCGAACATCCGGCCATTCACTCCACGGCGCGGACGAAAGAGCTGGTTCTCACGAAGAACCTGCCCGCTGATCCGGCGCGAACGACGTCGGTGACTGGTGCGGAGATCCTGAGTGACGGAGCGCCGAGCACGATCGACCTTGGCGGACGGACGGTTCGAATCATCCCGCGCGGTGGTCACACGGACAGTGATGTCTCGCTCGAGCTGGACGACCCAAGTCTCGTCTTTGCCGGTGATCTCTTCTGGAATGGAATGTTTCCGAACTTCGTCGATGCGGTGCCGACCAAGCTGGCGGCGTCGGTTCGCGCGATGAAGCGGGCGAAGGAGACGATCTACGTGCCTGGACATGGGGCAGTGGGTCGAGCTGCGGAATACGATCGTTACATCGCGATGCTCGGCGAGGTCGAGGCGGGTGCACGCAAGGCATACACGGCTGGTATATCCGCTGCCGACGGTGGGGCGGCATTCACACTATCGCCATCGCTCGGTGAGTGGACGCTGTTCAGCAAGGCCTTCTACCCGCGCGCGTTCGAGGCGTGGTACAAAGAGCTCAAGGGGTAGTCAGGGTGTGTAGCGCGTCCAGATGAAGATCGCGGCGCATCCATCGCCACGTGCTTCCATCGGGAGTTGTGAGGCGCCGCGGTAGACCTCCATCGCCTCGACGTCGCGCGGTTTCATGTTAGACAATGTCTCGAACGGTTCGCTGGCCCTCTGGCCATCGACGTAGAGCGTGACTTGCCTGCTATTCGCAACTCTGGCGAGATTCAGCGCCTCACACTGCACGAAGCTGATCGTCGGAATACCTAGCCGGTCGCGCTGCACTCGCACACCGGGCAGCTTCTTCAGCAGATCCTCGATCGTTTGCGGGTCCTCGCGCTCGATGTCCTCGCGCTCGAAGAAGCGGCCGGAGGGCGACGTTTTCTTTCTCTCGTAAAAGAGGTCGAACTTCGTGGTATTGACGTAGCGCGCCGGCTTGATGCCAGGCGACGCCTCGACGGTTACGCCTGGCAAGACAGCCGGACGTGGCGCACGCGAAGTGTCCGTAGCCTGTGCAAAGGCCGCATTGGGGACAACCGCGAGCACGCACAGCCATGCGACGATCGATGATGATCGCACTGTATAGCCATGGTCAGCGCCTCGGTGCATGCATGATGCTATCCATAAGCGTCGCAAAGGGTAAGTGCCATGGTGCAGGCCCTTCACTTCGTTCAGGGCGACAAAACGAGCGAAAGATCGGACAATGCCTTGGATCCGGCAGTTTCATGAGCATTCGTCAAATCCGCTCCTGAATATTCCTAAAATCTGGTCATTCGTTGCTTCTAGAACTTGGATTCGAGGTACAGATCCACTCGAAATTGCTTTCGTGGGTAGATCCCACGCGCGACATCGAATCGGAACAATCCATCCATGAACGAAACGCCAACGCCCGCGCCGCTCATCGGCCGGCCCACGTTGCCCCAGTCCGCGCGGTCACCAACCCAGCCGATGTCTGTAAAGACCGTTGGTCGCAAGCCAACATAGTTCGAACCCAACTCGGTGCGCGTCAACCAGAAGGCGTTACCGCTCTGCGTGACGTCGGGGCTCTGGCCGCGCACAGTCTGTGAGCCACCGAGGTACCAGTTCCGCTGCGCCGGCAGTCCGCCGACCGAAGTTCCGCCCGACAACGTCAACGAGCCTGCGAGCCACTCCCCCAGGCCGTGCGACGCGGTGAAGTCCATTGCCGCGCGGCCGTAGACCGAGTCCCCACGCGCTACCTCAGCCCTTGCGTCAGTGATGAGGCGCATACCACGGGGGTCGAGGCCGGACTCGCGATACGCGCGGCCTTCAAGGCCGACATAGGTTGCGCGCGTCGCGACCAGGTTCGCTGGGAAGTCAGAGCCATTCATCGAGAAGCTCGCGTGGGGCGTTGCGGAACGTTGGCGCTCCGCGAACGTGCGCCACTCCAGCCGAGTGCCACCACCAAACGAGGACTGCCGGCCGCCGCCGAACGACAGACCCGACGCGCGGTAGTAAAAGCCTTCGTCGCGCCCGAACATCAACGCGGAGAATGAGCTGCCGAAACTGAGTGGATGCCCCCAATCGCTCGCCGAGACGAGCCGGTTATACAACGACAGCGTGACAGCATCGGTCATATTCGTGCGAGTCACGGACAACTCGATGTTAGGCTCCCGATCCGCCAGTCCGATACGTCCGATTGCCAATCCACTGTAGCCGCCACCCGCCTGCTGTTCGATTGACGCGCCGAGGGAAAGGCCCTCGACCCTGTTATATCGTGTCATGGACAGGCCGTACTGCACGGTTGGCGGAGGCATGAGTGCGAGACGGAGCTGGAGCGGGCCCTGTGCCGACAGCGACAGTGCTTCCTGCTTGAGCAGTTCAAGCTCCTTGTCGCCAAACAATTCCTCGCCATCGTCATAGATAGACGCTGGTAGGTCCGGAGAGTGCTCGAGTGCCGCGAGATTGCAGGGTGTGCGCACCGCGATCTTCAAATCTCCGCCGTAGCGGTTTGTCAGCCCGACACGCGTATCCGATGTATCGCACTGTGACGAACGACGAGGCACTGTCTTCAGTCCAAGCCGAATCGAGTCAACCGATGCTCGGGTGCGCGCACGCGTCGCGAGTCGAACGGAGTCGCGCCACTGCTGTTGCTGTTCGACGCTCAACGAATCAGGCATCCGAACGCGAACAACGGGCGCCAGAACTCCAACTGCTTCGGGAATGGCCGGCAGAGGGTCCTTACCGTTCACGCTCGCGTACTTGAAGCTCTCCTCCATCTTGAACGGCACGTGCATGAAGCTCACCTGTGCCGTACCCTCGGCCAGCCGGAGCCGGGGGAGCCAGAAGCGACCCTCGTGCAGTCCGTACTCCACGGCGATCGTGGAGACGTCCGCCTTCATCGGCGTGATCATCGGCTTGACCCACGTGGGCACGTCCTTCATCGCGGTCGTATCCTCGATCTGCGCAACGGCCCAGATGTCCATCGTTACCGAGAGGCGATATGCAGCCCGCACCAACTGTCCGGACTTCGTATCGAACCACAGGGAGCCGACCGCGAGATTCCACTTGCTCACGCGTGGACGAACCTTGAGCTCACGCAGCAGGATCGTGGCGCCGTTTGGGAGAGTGAAGCGGACCGAGTCGCCCGTCTCATACGTGTAGTACGCCTCGGCGCCATCCGCGATCGGATTGACCAACTCCTTGTCGTTCACCTGCGACCGTGCCATTCCGCTGCCAACCCAGAGCGGTTCGTAGCCTGGGAAGTAGGGGATCGACGCGTTCATGTCCGGATCATTCGTTTCCTGCCGGATCTCCTCGCGTGCTTCGTCCGGTGCGGCGGGAATTGTCGTCCGCTTTCCCTTGATGTCCATCCAGACGCCGACGCCTTGCTGCCATCGAACGCGTGCCGCACTCTCGTGACGGAACAACAGCCGATCGCGGCCCATCTTCAGGAACGACATGCCGGCGGAGACGCGCGAGTACGACATGGCGTCGTACGAAGTAAGGGCGGAGTCCATCGACATGCGTGCGACGCGCGCCTGAAGCAACGTCGTCCTTGCCAGCGGGTCCTTGAACGCCGACCGCTGATCTTCCGCGGTCACGGGCTGCCGCGCGCCTCGTCGGGAACTCCGTCCCGCGCGCCCCGAATCTATTCCCATGCTGTCGCGTACGACTGGGGTGCGGGGCGACGACGGACCGATCTGGATTTGCGCGTGCAGGGCGAGCGCGGCACCAAGGACGAGAAGCATGGTGTGGACTCAAGGTGGGAATGGAGGCAACACTTTCCGTACGCACTCCGCACGGGAAGGTTTCCGTGCTATCGTACAGGTCCCTCCGCGCCGCGACGCTCACGTTTTGGAGTCGCATGCTGTTCGTTGACGTCCTCGTTTCGGCCATCTCGGAAATTCTCGCCAACAAGCTGCGGAGCTTCTTCACGCTCCTCGGCATCATCGTCTCCGTCGCGTTTCTCGTAGCGGTGGTCGCGGTGATCCAGGGGATGAATTCCTACGTCACGAACAATCTCGCAAACTCACTGATCGGCACGAACGCATTTCAGGTTCGACGCGTGCCGATTCAGCTCGGCTTCTTCGACGATGAGGCGTTCAAGAAGATTGCGAAGCGGCCGGTGATCGAACGTGCCGACTTCGAGGCCGTGCGCGCTGCACTCCCCGACGCCGACGCCATGGCGATCACGTCGGGATTCCCCAATCCACTCTCTGATATTCAGTGGGGCAACCGCGAAGTTGGTGACGTCACGATTCGCGGCGTCACCCCGCCGTACCAGACGGTGCAGGACTATCGCATCGTTCGCGGCCGGCCGCTGATCGACGTGGATGAGGATCAACGTCGGGCCGTTGCGGTGATCGGCTCGGAGGTGGCGGAGAAGCTCTTCGAGGCGGCGGACCCGATTGGCCAGACGGTCCGGCTGGCGAAGGAGCGCTTCGAAGTGGTCGGCGTGCTCGCATCCAAAGGGCGAATGCTCGGCCAGTCGTTCGATGCGATCGCGCTGATTCCATTGTCGCGCTACGAGATGGTGTACGGTCACCGCGCGTCGACCTCCATTTCGATCAAGATGAAGGAGGCAGCGGATGTCGCGCCCGCGATGGCCCGCGCCGAGGAGGCAATGCGTCTCAAGCGACACCTGCGTCCTGGTCAGGAGAACAACTTCTCGATCGAGACGGCGGCAGCGCTCGTCGCATTCTGGCAGAATCTCACGGCGATACTGTTCAGCGTGATCCCCGCCGTGGTCGGGATTGGAGTCGTCGTCGGTGGCATCGTCATCATGAACATCATGCTGATGGCCGTCAGCGAACGGACGCGGGAGATCGGCATTCGGAAAGCGGTCGGGGCGCGAGCACGCGACATCGAGCGGCAATTTCTCGCCGAGGCGATCGCCCTGTCGGCGATGGGCGGTATCATCGGGGTCATCAGCGGGTGGGCGTTTGCGGAGCTGGTCGCCACGGTGTCCCCGCTCCCGGCGCGAATCACCTGGTGGTCGGTCGTGCTCGCCGTGGTGCTTGGTGCCGGCGTTGGAGTCTTGTTTGGCGTCTATCCCTCGCGCCGCGCCGCGCGGCTCGACCCGATCGAGGCGTTGCGCGCAGAATGACGTACCCGCTCTCCGTCGACCAACTCCGGGAGAACCTCGGCATTGCCGTGGACGCGTTGCGCGTCAGCAAGCTGCGTTCGGGACTCACGATACTCGGCGTCGTGATCGGCGTTGCCACCGTGATGACGATGGCGACGATCGTCAAGGGCATACGCGACCAGATCCTCACGACGATCAACGTGGCGGGGCCGACGACCTTCTATGTGATGAAGATTTTTTCCACGACGCCGATCAACCCGGATCAGTTGCCGAAGTACGTGCGCGTCAGGCCGGATCTCGTGCCCGCGGAGGCTGCACGCATCGGCCAGCTTCCGCAGATCGCGTATGCAAGTATCTGGTCACAGTTCCAGGCGCGCGTGAACTACAACGGCTCACGCACACGCGACGTCATCGTCTATGGGGCGGACGATCGCTACCAGGAGATCATGGGCGGTGAGCTGGTCGAGGGGCGCTGGTTCACGAAGAACGAGCTTCGAAGTGGTGCGCCGGTCGTGGTGCTTCAGGAGCGTCATGCGCGACAGATATTCGGCCGCGAGTACCCGTTGGGGAAGGCGGTGATGATCGGTGGGCGGCCGGTGGAAGTCGTGGGGCTCTATCAGGAACCGGAGAACATCTTCGCGCCGCCGGGACAAGGAGTCGGTGCGATCATGCCATTCGAATACGTGATTCATGCGTACAACATCGACAAGACGAACGCGATGTTCATCGTCGTCAAGCCGAGAGGAGGCGTGACGGTTGCGGATGCCGAGGATGCCGCGACGATTGCGCTGAGAGAAATGCGAGGGCTCCGGCCGAGCGACAAGAACAACTTCGACCTGCTCAGCCAGGATCAGATTCTCAATGTCTTCACGTCGATCACGGACATCTTCTTTCTCGTGATGCTGGTGCTCGCATCTGTCGCGCTGATGGTTGGAGGCATCGGCGTGATGGCGATCATGATGGTGTCCGTGACGGCCAGAACGCGGGAGATCGGCATTCGGAAGGCGTTGGGCGCGACACAACGCGACATCATGATTCAGTTTCTGATCGAGGCCGCGACACTGACGGGAATCGGTGGGCTCATCGGCATTCTCGTGGGCCTCACCGCGGGCCGCGGGGTAACGATGCTGATCAACGTGCAGGCGGATGCGCCACTGCTTCAGACGGCAATTGCGGTCGCGGTTTCCGTCGGCATCGGCCTGGTTTTCGGTGTTGTGCCGGCGAGACGTGCGGCGAAGCTCGATCCCATCGAGGCATTGCGGTACGAGTAGAAACTGCGATTGTGTATTCGCCGGGTCGGCGGCATCTTTTCCCGACACCGACCTCAGTCGCCCGTCCCAGAAACGAGCAAATCATGCCCACACGCTATCGCGTGAGCAGTCCCAACATTGTCGCCGACGTCATCGATGGCGAAGCGGTGATCATCCACCTTGAAAAGGGAACTTACTACAGCCTCCTGGCGCCCGGAGCAGAAGTGTGGGAAGCCGTCACGCGTGGAGCAACGGACGTTGAAACCCAGCGTGAGATGAAGGCTCGTTACGCTGGTGAATCGAGCGACATCGAACATGCGGTATCCGAACTAATCGCCGAGATGGAGCGCGAAGGTCTGCTACTCGGTGAGTCGGTGACTGGCGAGGGCGCCGTCGTGGTACACACGGACGCGGTGAGCGTCGACCGGCCGCCATTTCAGCGTCCGGAACTCAAGCGGTACTCGGATATGGAGGCGATCCTGATGATGGATCCCATACACGAAGTGGATGAAGCGGGGTGGCCTGCTGCCAAGCGCCCCGAGTGAGTCGGGCGGCGCTACGCTCGCCTATTTCGATGCGGTCGACGATGCGTACCTCAGGGCGGCAGCGGTTCATGGTGGCACGTTCGATCACAACTATTCCGTTGCGGGACGCACCGTTACCGTGCGCTTCGCAGGTGCCGCGCTTGTAGGGGAACTGACGCGCGCCATCAGTCATCTCACTGCTGATGCGGCAGCGGATCCAGACTTGACCATCTGTGTGTGGGATAGCGAGTCGAGTGGTATCGCGCTGCCGGACACTCCGTGGCCCGTCCAGGCGTTTCAGGACCGTCGAGAAATGTGGGGGGTGAACGGCGAGCGCGTGCGCGTCGTCTACGAGTTTGCGGAAGAGCCACGTCTGCACGTGTACGATCGCGAGCGAAAGACAGCGATTCTGTGGGCGCAGAGCGCCAAGGGCATTTGTTTTTACGAGCGCGCGGCTCCGTTCTTTCGTCCGTTCCATTGGGCGCTGGGAGAGCGGGGATTGCAGCTCGCACACGCGGCGGCGGTGGGCAGCAGTGCCGGCGGAGTGCTTCTCGGTGGGAAGGGTGGATCGGGGAAGTCCACCACCACACTCGCCTGTCTCGCGGCGGGGCTCGGCGCGGCGGGTGACGACTACGTCATGTTGGAAGATGGCACGACGCCAATGGCGCACTCGCTCTACAACAAGGCCAAGCTCTTCGCCAACCACATGCGAGATGCGATGCCGGCACTGCTAGCGTCGGTGGTGAATCGCGAGGAGATGGAGGCGGAGAAGGCGGTGGTCCAGATCGACGACGTGTATCCGGGACAATTGGTCGTGTCCATGCCAATCCGTGCGGTGCTGGTTCCCCACATCACTGGAGAGCAAAAGTCGGAACTGGTGGAGTCGTCAAGTGCACTTGGCATTACGGCGATCGCACCGAGTACGGTGTTTCAGCTTCGCTGGGCCGGGCGAGAGGACTTCGAACGAATTGCGAGCGTCGTTCGTCGCGTGCCCAACTATCAGCTTCGCCTGGGTCGCAATCTCGAGCACGCCGCCGAAACAATCGCTCGGCTGCTGGTGACGTAGCGTGCCGCGGCCCGCCGATGTGTCTGTCGTCATTCCCGTGCACAACGGTGTTCGCTTCATCCGTGAGGCGGTGCGTAGTGCGCAGGGCCAGTCGCGCGCGCCCGCGGAGATCATCGTTGTTGACGACGGTTCGACTGATGGGACGGCGGACGTGGTCAGGGCACTTCCCGGTGTGACGTACGTGCGCCAGGAGAATGCGGGGCCGGCCTCGGCGCGCAATCACGGCGTGCGGCTCGCGACCCGTGCGTTCCTCGCGTTTCTCGATGCGGACGACCTATGGAGCGTCGACAAGACGGCCCTTCAACTCGCCCTGTTCGAGAAAGAGCCAGAAATGGATGTTGTCGTCGGTCACTCGCAACGGGTGATTCTCATTGCGTGGCGGGAGGGAGAACCGCAATACGAGACGGTTGGTAACCCCATTTTCTATCTTCATCTGGGGAGTTCGCTGTTTCGCCGGGCGTCGTTCGACCGGGTTGGTGCGTTCGACGAACGGATGCGGATGGGGGAGGACGTGGACTGGTTTCTTCGTGCCAAGGAGACGGGCATGCGGATGCGCTTTCACGATGACGTGGTGCAGCCCTATCAGAAGCACGATGCGAACGTGACCCTCGATCGCGAGGAGATGAACCGCTGGCTCGTGCGTTCCTTCAAGCATTCGCTCGACCGTCGCCGCGCAGCTTCAACGGATACCCCCGCTTCGCTTGGCGACTGGTCATCGGAAACCCTGCTGCTGAGGAAGCGCCGTGAGTGACGGAGCGGTCAGTGTCATCATTCCCATGTACAACGCCGAGCGCTATGTCGCGGAAGCGGTAGAGAGCGTGCTCACGCAGACCCTTCGACCGAAGGAGGTCATCGTCGTCGACGATGGCTCGACCGATCGCGGTCATGAGGTCATCGCTCAATTCCGCGACGTGCGCTATGTCCATCAGGACAATGCCGGAACGGGCCCGGCGCGGAATACCGGCGTTGCGTTAGCGCAGGGCGAGTTCCTCGCCTTTCTCGATGCCGACGACTTGTGGGAGGCGGACAAGCTGGCGTGGCAGGTTGCGACACTCCGGGCCGACACATCGCTCGACATGGTGTTCGGTTTCGTCGAGCAATTCCCGTCGCCCGAACTGGCGGACGAAATCGAGCGAACGATCCTCTTTGCGAAAGAGCCCGCACCCGCGTACTTCGCTGGAACCATGTTGATTCGGCGAAGCGCTTTTGATCGCGCCGGTCCCTTTCCCTCGCACCTCACGGTGGGCGAATTCATCGACTGGTACCTGCGGGCCATCGATGCCGGACTGACCAGCGTCATGCATCCTCGCGTCGTGCTGCGCCGCCGCATTCACAACACCAACATGGGGATCACGCAGCGTGGTGCGCAGAAGGATTATGTGCGCATCATCAAGGCAACGCTCGACCGTCGCCGCCGCAACGCATGAGTCTCGCGAGGCTCCTCCTGCGCGCCATCTTTCTGGATGGTCGCGAGTCGATGGATGCGTGGCACGCGTGGCAGGCGACAACGCAGCTGGATGACGTCGATCCGGAGTGCTACGCACTCCTTCCGATGCTCTACCGAAAGCTCGAGCGCGTAGATCCCGACCATCCCGATCTGGGGCGACTGAAGGGAGTGCGGAGGAGAATCTGGCTTGAGAATCAGTTAGTACTTCCTCAAGCCGCTGCGGCATTACGACGGCTTCACTCGGAGGGAATCGAATCTCTGCTGCTGGGCGAATTGGCCATGGGCACGGCGTACTATCCGGAGAACGGATTGCGCCAGATTCGCCAGACCGACATCGCTGTCCCACGAGGTGACGCGCGTCGGACGAAAGCGCTCCTTTCGCCAATGGCGTCGACCCTGCGGGTGCACACCAGCATCATGTTTTTGGGATGTCCGCGAGAGGTTGAACATCTATGGTGGTCGGAGGCCGCTCACGTTCACATCATGGATGTGCCGTCGCGAGTTCTGGCGCCGGCCGACCAATTGGTTCACACGCTCGTATCGGCAGGGTCATTGTGGTCGAGCGATCCGGCAACATGGTGGATGGCCGATGCGCTTATCCTCCTCGCAGAGTCGAATGTCGATATCAACCGCGTCGTGGACATCGCGCGGCGATTGAAGGTGACGGCGTTCCTGCTCGACGCGTTGGAGAGGCTTCGTGCGGCGCTCGGGTGCCCTGTCGCCTTGAACCTCATCGATGCGCTGCGTACGGCACCGACGTCTCTCGCTGATCGTCTGGAACTCGGATACAGCATCAATTCGCGATGGCAGCGGCCCCTTCTCTCGTGGTTCATCGCTCCCCCTCGTCGCTTCTACCGCAGCTACACATGACGCTCGTTTCCGTTATTCTGCCCGTCTACAACACCGAAGCGTTCATCACTGAAGCGATCGACAGTGTGCTCACGCAGGGTCCGGAACCGCTCGAGTTGATCATCGTCGACGACGGCTCTACCGACGCGACGCCGGACATCGTTGCCGGATACGGCAGTACGGCGATCAAGTACGCACGACAGGAAAATCGGGGAGCGGCCGCGGCGATGAATGCCGCGGTTCGCCTCATTTCCGGTGAGTGGGTTGCCTTTCAAAATGCCGACGACGTTTGGCTCCCAGGCAGGCTGCCGTTACAGCGCGCGCTCCTGGATGCGCATCCGGAGGCAGACATCATCATCGGGCACATGAAGCGGATGTGGCGCCCCGCCGGCGAGGTGGAGTGGAAGTGCACGGAGAAGGAATTTGCAATGAGCCTCCAGAGTTGCCTCGTTCGTCGCACGGTACTCGACCGGATCGGATCGTTTGACGAGACGCTTCGCTGCTGCTTCGACTGGGACTGGCTCTTCAGGGCACGCGAGACCGGTGTGTCGTTCCTCACCCATCCAGAAATCACGCACTACTATCGTCGGCACGAGACGAACATCAGCGGCGAGGCAACAGCCAACCCCGAGGTGGCGATCATCATCAAGCGCTCGCTGGAACGCCGGCGCGCGAAGGGCATGCAGGGATCGCTCGCGAGTCTCAATCCAAACACCGCGTAGCGTTTCGCGCATAGCGGAACGCGTGCGTGCACGACATCTTCTGCCTTCAACGTTCCTTCCTCGCAGCCAACTGGCCCTGATGCCGCTCATCAGCGCGCGCAACCTCACAAAGTCGTATCCTGGCGTTCAGGCACTCGACGGCCTCACCGTCGATGTAGAGCCTGGCATCATTGGATTCGTCGGCGCCAACGGCGCCGGCAAGAGCACCTTCCTTCGCATTCTGCTCGGCTTGCTCGAACCAACGAGTGGGAGTGTCTCGGTGCTCGGCCACGACGTCCAGGCTGGCGCGATGGAGCTGCGCGGCCTCGTCGGCTACATGCCGGAAAACGATTGCCTTCCTCTCGACCTGAGTGGCACGGACTTCGTCGCGCACATGGCGCAAATCTCCGGCCTTCCGTTTACGGCGGCGCGCGAGCGGGCGGCGGAAATGTTGCGGCACGTGGGACTGCACGAGGAGCGATACCGCATGATCGGGAGCTACTCGACCGGCATGAAGCAGCGGATCAAGCTCGCCCAGGCGCTCGCCCACGATCCGCGTCTCTTGTTGCTGGATGAACCAACGAATGGCCTCGATCCCGAAGGGCGGGACGAAATGCTGGCGCTCGTCGAACGCACTGGTCGAGAGTTCGGCATCGCAGTCGTCGTCACGTCGCATCTCCTCGGCGAAATCGAACGGGTCTGCGACTCGTTGCTCGCGATCGACGGAGGCAAGCTTCAGTATGCGGGCCCGGTGGCGGCGTTCACAGAGCGCAGTCGTCACCTGCTCGTCGAGGTAGACGATGACGTCCCTGAGTTTGCCGCGCAGTTGCGTGCGCGTGGGCTGACGGTCGAGGGAGCAGGTACCCAGTGGCGCGTTGGTCTCGCGGACGACTCCGTATACGACGTGGTGCGAGACGTGGCGGCGGAGCTCGCCGTTCCCTTGTCGCGACTCGAGGTCGCACGGCACAAGCTCGAAGAGCTGTTCCGTCAACCAATTGCCGGAGCCGCCAATGGCTGACGCACGCACCGCGGGCGCGATCTATGATCTGGGATACCAGAGGTACGACGGCGCACGCCTCGGACGGGGATATGCGTTTCGCACCCTTCTCGCCTTCTCGTTCCAAACTGCGTTCGGACTCGGCCGTGGCGAAAAGGCGAAGTTTCTTCCCATCATCTGCGGCGCGCTCGTCTACATGCCGGCGTTGATCCAGATCGGCGTCGCATCGCTTGCGGGATCGACCCAGTTTCTCAATTACGCGGACCATCTGGAGTTCACCGCATTTCTCCTCGCGTTGTTTGCGGCAGGGCAGGCGCCGGAACTGATCGTAGCCGACCGGCAACAGGGCGTTCTTTCACTGTACCTTTCACGTCCACTGCGGCCGCTGGATTACGCATTCGCCAAGCTCATTGCGCTCTCCGGCGCGATGCTCGTGCTTACGCTTGGACCGCAGCTTGTACTCTTCCTGGGAAAGATCTTCATCAGCAACAAGCCATGGCCGGCATTCGTCGCCGAGTGGCCCAAGCTCTTTCCCATCCTCGGCGGGTCGTTGCTGGTATCCATCTTCTTCGCCGCGGTGGGACTCGCGCTGTCGTCCTTCGCAAATCGCAAAGGATACGCGACGGCGTCCGTAATCTCGTTTTTCCTGCTGTCAGGCGCGCTGTCGGAAATGGTGCAGAAAATTGGCTTCGGAGGCGTGGAGCGATATGCCGTCCTCGCGAGCCCGGCACTCCTGATTTCCGGCTTTGCCAAATGGCTGTTCGAAATCGAAGCGCGGAGGCGCTCTGCCGTGGGCCGAGCGGCGCTGCCTGGACATCTCTATCTGGAAGTACTCACTGTCGTGACGATCATTGCCGTCGTGATCCTGATTCGACGCTATCAGCGAGGTGAGGAATGACCGCGGCGCAACGAGCCGAGCCGCTCGCGCCAGCCTCTCCGGCGGCAGCGAGCCATAGCGTCGAGCTGCGGAACGTGTCGCGCTGGTACGGCAACGTCGTGGCGGTGAACGACGTGTCGTGTTCGCTCGGCGCCGGGATCACGGGTCTTCTCGGGCCGAATGGCGCTGGCAAGACGACGATCCTGCACATGATGGCGGGGCTCCTACGGCCGTCCGCGGGCTCGGTGACCGTCGATGGCGACGCCCCCGCTGGCCGACCCGACGTGTATCGAACCATCGCGCTGATCCCCGAGCGCGAGTCCGTGCAACCGTTTCTCACCGGCTACGAATTCGTGCTGATGAGCGCAAAGCTGCAGGGACTCCGTGATCCTGTCTCGGCGGCGAAGCGGTGCATCACGCTCGTGGATCTCGAGAGCGCTCAGGGGCGTAAGATTTCGACGTATTCCAAAGGCATGCGGCAACGCATCAAGATCGCCGGTGCGCTCGTGCACGATCCAGGGGTCATTCTCCTCGACGAACCGTTCAACGGGATGGATCCACGGCAACGGATCCAGATGATCGACATGCTGCGCGGACTCGCGGCTGCGGGATGCGTGATCGTAATCAGCTCGCACATTCTGGAGGAGCTCAATGACCTCGCTTCGAACGTGCTGGTCATGGTTGCCGGCCGACTCGCTGCCTCAGGCGATTTCCGCGAGATCCGGCGCCTGATGACGGATCGGCCGCACACCTTCACCACCAAGTCCTCGAACGACCGCGCGCTCGGTGCGTCGCTCCTGACCGATGCATCGGTGTTTGGCGTCGAACTGACGCCAGATCACATTGTCGTCCGAACGGCAGACCGCGGCGCAATGACGCGGAATCTGGCCGGCATTTCGCGCGCGGCAGGCATCCGGCTCCTCGAGATTCGTCCGACGGACGAGTCGCTCGAAAGCGTCTTCTCGTACCTGGTGGACCGATGAACGCCCCGCTCGAACGGACGGTGCTCTGGCTGACGTGGAGGCAACTCTTCGCTCGGAAGCGCATCTACCTCGCGATCGCCTTCTCGCTGCTTCCGGTGATCTTCACGCTGGTTTTCCGCTTCATGGCCGAGGATCGCGAAGGGGCGCGGATGGACTTCTTCAGCGGTTTGAACCGCAACCTCATCCTGGGAACGCTCATCCCGCTCGCGGCCGCCGTATTCGGAACCACCGCCTTTGGCGGCGAAGTGGATGACGGCACGATCGTCTATCTGCTCGTGAAGCCGATTGCGCGGTGGCGGCTCGTGTTGTCGAAGTACGTGGTCGCGGTCCTCTCGACGATCGCGGTCATGATTCCCGCGATGGTGCTCCCGTGGTGGATCATGGAAGGCACAGAAGTGACGTACGACATGCTGGTGGGATTCATCGCCGGTGGTGCGCTCGGCGTGTCGATCTATTGTGCGATCTTCCTGACCCTTGGACTGGCATCGAAGCGATCGCTGATCCTCTCCCTGCTGTACGTCATCGGTTTCGAGGCGGTACTTTCGCGGAGTCTCGTTGGCGTCAAGTCGCTGAGCGTGCGCGAGTTCTCCGTTGCGGCGTCGCTCGCCGCAAGCAACGAATCGCTCACGCTCAAGGAATACGTCGTTCCCATGTCCACCGTGTGGACGATGGGGACGATCTTCCTCGTCGGAGCGATCAGCCTTTGCCTTTGGAAGCTGTCGCGGTACGAGGTGGCGGAACGGGTTTAGGCATCGGTGGCGGTGCCTTGTCCTGGACCTTGAAGCGTACCAGGCCGGGCGTCTTTTTATCGACGCCCCAGAGGTGGGAACGATTGACCGTGAGTGGAGTGAAGTTGGCGGGAATCTCCAGGCGCGCGATCGGCTCCCCGCGTTCGTCCAGCACCAACGCCTCTTGCGTCTGCGCTGAGTCACTGACAGGTCGCAGGAAGATCCACGTACTGTAGTCGTTCCCGATCAGTGCATTGGTCAGGAACGTCTTGAAGAACGGCGTCCGCTTTGCCAACTCGGCGTGGACCTGTTCCGCAGTCTGCTCGCCGTAGCCATTTCGTGACTTGATCGCGCTGTCGCGAGCCATCTGGGTGATCCGGACCACGGGCATCGGATAGCGACGCGCGTAGATCGTGTCGCCATTCTCGTTGAGTGCGACGACGCGAACATTGCCGCTGTCCGTCGCGCTGACGGCCGGTTCGACAAAGGTGATCCGCTTCCCGTCGGGCGTGACGGACCAGAATCGCTGCGCATGGTAGGGAACGATCATCGTGTGCGGCGTCGCGCGCCCATTTCTGAGCGTGAGTCGTCCGCGGTCGTCGTCATCGAACTGGGCAACGTCTTTCCGGACCGCGCCACCGTTATCGACCCGGAGCAGGTGTGAGACCTTGCGGTTGAAGCCGGGCGTGTCGAACAGTGTTCGTGGGCTGAGCGGGATGACGAGCTTCGTGCTGTCCGGGTACACGGCGATGGTTTGCATGGACCCGAACAGCGGATACTTGCGGCGGTCGGCCCACTTCGGATGTACCCAGGTCGGATCGGGGATGTTGTTGATGATCTTCGCATCACGGTCGAGAATGACAACCTGCTTGAACCAGCCGTCGCTGACCCAGAGCTTGTCGCCGACCCATCCAATGCGCTCGATCCAACCGATTTCGCTTCGGTCGTTGTATTCCGCCTTGAGCTCCCACGCGAGCGGCTTGCCTGCGGAATCGTAGGCTTTCAGCGTGTTGCTATTCTTCTTCCCGACGATCGTGCGCCCATCGGGCCCAAGCAGGATCGATCCGACGGGCCAGAGCCACTTCTTGTTGAGAATCGTGCTCTCGATGCGCAGGTCTTCCGCGAGGTAGCGCTTCGGGACGGTTTGCTGGGCGCTCGCGCTGAGGCTGACGGCGAGGAGAAGGATCAGAAATCGCATATCGTATGGTGGCCGGTAAGCGAGGCAGGCGCAACGATGATCTTTGGCTGAAGCAGCCCGCATCATCGCTCTCGCGTCCAGAGCAGCAGCGTGCCGCATCCCGCGCCCGTCGCATTGTACTCCGGCGGTGCGACACCTCCGGAGGGATAGAACTCGAGGCCGGACAGTTCGCGAACCTGCAGCCGGTTTACATCCGGCGGATCCATACTTCCTTCGACGACAGAGTAGTACAGAACACCATCCATGTAGACCGTGACGTAACAGTCCGGCGACTCACACAGTCGGAGGACACGCCCCGAGCATTGCTTGCGGCTCGAGACCATGTACGTCTCGCCGTGCTTGCCAGGCACGAACATCATGCCAGACACGCGGCTCAAGATGACGCTGCCGAGCACTTTCCCGTCTTCCCGCCTCAGCGCGCTGTCCGCCACGAAATAGCCGGCCACCTGACGCGCACGCCGTTCCTCGAAGCCGCGCAGCGCCGGAGACGCATACGCCGGCGACGCGACGGTGCGATTCGTATCGAGCAATGTGGCCTGCGAGGTGAGAACGAAATCATGCCTCGTCTCGACGCCGGCGCCGAGTGTGAGCGTGTCGCGCTCGAGGCGATATCCGATGCTGCGCGCCTGTGCGAACGCACGGCCCGGCGAGAGCCCATTCAGGCGAAACCGTCCGGACGAATCCGTCGTGGCATGCCGGTCCAACGCGGGGAGCCAGATGTCGGCTCCGGCGATGGGCCCCCCATTATCACTCCGCGTGACTCGGCCAACGAGAACCGCCGCCTTGGGTGCGACGGCTCTCTCGAGCGCCCTCGCATCGACAGGCCAATCGACAACAATCACCGACGAGTCTGGTCGGACCAGCACGCGCATCTCCGCGTAGGATGCGTTCCCCTTGTTCAGCATCAGCAACACGACGTGGTGGTATGGAACTCCGCAAATCGAGAAGCGGCCTTGATCGTCGAGTTCGACTGTTTGTGTTTCCTGCTCGGAGATTGACTGCGGACGAAGCCACGCAGCCGTGACCTTTGCATCGCGGGGCAGTCGCACGCGCGTCGTGGTGTCCGTCACGCGTCCCATGATGATTCCGGATGTTCCCACCGCGGGTGTCGACCCGCAGAGTGACCCCGCGATCTTGTCACGGGAGGGCATCATGATCGGCGGCTGCGTTGCATGACGCAACGCCGTTGCCGTCGCCGGATCGCCGACTTCCAATTGTGCCAGCCGTTCCGCGCGCTGCCGCGCCTCGCTCATGGTGTTGCTCGATGTGGCGCCGAGCGTCGCAGCGACCGCTCCGCCGACCGTGGTCTCGAAGCTCCAGGATCGCGGGCCAATGAAGCGCGACAGCGAGGTGTCGATTACGGTTACTCGGTAGCGGCCGGGCACCCACGGTGAGAACTCGAAACGCCCGAGACTGTCGGTCGCGACGGTGTCCCCCGTTGCAGGGACGATGATGAGCGCGCCGACAATTGGCTTGCGCGTTCCCTCCTCCTGCACCGCGCCGAAAAGCGGTTGAAGCGAGAGCTGCCAGTGCACGTCGTCTGGCCAGGAGGCGCTCAGCACCACGCCTCCTGACGTTCCGATCTGGCTATCAGGACTCTGTCGAAGCGTGACGCCTCGACTCGGCAGGCGCTGTCCACCATTTGTCGCGCCGCGCTGCACGATTCCCTGCATGACTGGGATATGCAGTTTCCATTCGTCGACGAACACCACACCGTTGGGCATCGTGCGGAAGTAGATGGCGCCGGCTGCGCCAGCGCGTTCCCACGCTGGATCGCCCCCCGTGTATCGATACTCGAGGGAGCGCAGCGACGGATTGGTTGACTCCATCCACAATGTGCCGCGCACGTCCATGAGCCGCTCTCGTCCGCGCGCGGGCTCGAAGCCGAGGCCTATGGCACCAGGGTGTGCGGCGTCGGGCGGTTGCACGCTGAAACAATGCGTCGCGGCGAAGCTGTCGTCGAGCAGGACATCGGCATCAGGGCCCTTGAACCAGCGACCATCCGCATTCTCCACGAGGTATCCCTGCTCGGCGAGCGCCGCCGGTGCGTCCGCGGCGACGAATGGGCGAGTGGTCCTTCCGGTTGCGAGGCGCGTGGCTTGCTGGAGGACGAGGCCACCGCGTGCCGTGACGCGCTCGTAGGTGAGATTCATTACCGTACTCGGATGCGATTCACGCGCGACGATCGACGCGAGGAGTGCCGCGCGCGCTTGCTCCCACAACGAGAGCGCGTCCGTGCGATCGCGATCAGTCGAGCAGATGCGGTCGTCGTTGACAAAGCGCGTGGACAATAGCGAACCGACTTTCGTCAGCGCAAAGTCCAGCGTCGGACGTGCGGCGCGTGGTGTCGCCAAGGCGATGACGCGTGGCTGATACCCGATGCGCACGACACGTAGTTGTGTTGCCGACGCGGGCAGGTCAACCGAGTAGCGTCCGTCTTCGCCGGTGATGGCGCGCGACAACGCAATGCGATTCGCATCGAGCACGACGACAACGACGCCGGATAACGGCGCAACCGACCCCGTATCTCGCGCGATACCTGTGAGCCGCTGCGCGTTGGCGCTCGAAACGAACAAAAGGAGTGCCACGATAGTGGCACACCAGATCGTGATCCGGTCTCGGGTATCGGTCATAAGAGGATTCTACGACGTCTGCGAATGGCACGCCATACGACGTATCTTTCGCCACTCCTTCTGACCGCCGAGTCGATGACAAGCCTTCACGACGTAGCGCTGACTGCATTGCGGGAAAACGGTTTCGTTCCAGCACTCGATGCTGACGCGGAGCGCGAGCTCGAGACCCTCGGACGGCCGAACTCCGGAACAGCAGGTGCAGGCCCATCGTTCCGCTCCGGGCGACCACACGAGCAGAATGTTCGAGATTTACGCGACCTGCTCTGGAGTTCGATCGACAACGCGGAGTCGCGGGACCTCGATCAGATCGAATACGCGGAGCCGCTGGCTGGCGGTGATATCCGGCTGCTCATCGGCATTGCGGACGTTGACGTTCTCGTGGCGAAGGGCTCGGCCATCGACGCGCACGCCGCCGCGAACGGAACATCGGTCTATACCGGCGTCTCTGTCTATCCGATGTTGCCACCGGAAATCTCCACCGACTTCACATCGCTCAATGAGGGCGAGAGCAGGCACGTGCTCGTCATCGAACTCGTGATTGGCGCGGACGGACCGGTGAAGTCGCACGACATCTACCGGGGCCTCGCGATCAACAAGGCGAAGCTTGCCTATGACGCGGTTGGCGCATGGCTGGAGGGGCGGGGCCCGGTACCGCCACGCGTGGCGAACACGCCGGGGCTCGAGGAGCAGTTATGGCTTCAGGACCGGGCGGCCAGCATGCTTAAGACGATGCGCCGGAATGCCGGCGCACTCGAATTCGAGACGGTGGAGGCGAGTGCGACGGGCGCCGATGGCAAGGTGACGTCCATCGCGGTGACCAGGAAGAACCGCGCTCGAGACCTCATTGAGGACTTCATGATCGCCGCAAACGTCGCGATTGCGCAGTATCTCGCGGAGCAGGGCAGGTCGGCGATTCGGCGTGTGGTTCGCGAGCCGAAGCGGTGGCCTCGCATCGTTCAGATCGCCGCCACCTTTGGCGCGATCTTGCCTACCGAGCCCGATTCGAAATCGCTCGCCGAGTTTCTCGCGGCGCGTCGGGCCGCCGATCCACTGCGCTATGCGGATCTTTCGCTGAGTATCGTCAAGCTGTTAGGGCCGGGCGAGTACGTGGTCGACCGGCCGGGGCCGTTCGATGACCAAGGGCACTTCGGCCTAGCCGCGAACGACTACACGCACGCGACGGCACCCAACCGCCGGTACGCCGATCTCGTTACGCAGCGACTCGTGAAGGCCACAATCGTCAAAGCGCCCGCGCCGTATTCCGACGACGAGCTCGACGTGATCGCGAAGCAGTGCACCGAACGAGAAAATGCCGCGAACAAAGTGGAGCGCATTGCTCGAAAGGCCGCGGCGGCACTGCTGCTCGCGGACAAGATCGGCCATGTGTTCGATGCGATCGTCACCGGTGTGAACGCGGGTGGCACGTATGTGCGCCTCTTGTCGCCGCCGGCGGAAGGGCGCGTCATGCGGCACCACGACGGGATGGACGTGGGCGAACGCGTGCGGGTAAAGCTGGTGCGCACGGACGCGGCGCACGGCTTTATCGACTTTGAGGGACTCTAGACGCAATGCTGTTCAGTTAGGACTACAGCAAAGCAAAAGCTTACCGCAGAGGACGCAGAGGGCCATGCGCCCTCAGTGACCTCCCATGCGCCGGACCGCAAAGGGGCGCAGAGGGACTACGAGAGAACTGGTGCCGCCAACCCCCTTCCGTAATCCTTTGCGCCCTCTGCGGTCCGGCGCACTGATAGGTACACGGTGGGCAGAACCTCTGCGTCCTTTGCGGTAAAGCGTTGCTGGTGCTGTTCGGCTGGCGACAATCGAAAGCTAGAACCGCGGCCGGCGCGTTTTGACGCTAACTGAACCGTATCAACTCTAGACCGGGGACAGGAAAACCACAGGTGCAGGCCCTTCGCGACGTCCCCTTCGTCGCTTGCGCTCCTCGAGGGCAGGCAGGCGATAAGACGAGCCCTGTCCCTGTCCCCTTAGTTCCCACCCGGATGATATGTCCGCTCGGTATGGCCCTTCAGTTGGTTCTTGTAGAAATAGACATCGCGCAACTGGCCATTCGCATAGCGGGACGCCTGGTCGTTGAAGTGGGCGGACTTGACGTCGCCGCTCTCGCCACCCGCGGAGACTGCCTTGGCGCGAACGCTGTCGCCAAATTCCACGATGGCCAGGAAGCTGTTGCCGCTCGTCCCATACATCTTCTTCGTGCCGCGATACGTTCGCGCTCCGAACGACGCGAGCGACCCGAAACGCGCCGACGTGAAGGGCACAGGAATGCTTGGCCCAGCATCGTTGAACGGCTGCACGATGTCGCCAGTCAAACGTTGGAAACGGTTGATCTCACCCCAGGGCGTCTTCCACGTGCCGAAGTCCGCGGTGAGCTTGTCCGACGCAGTGGCAAGCGCCTGAAGCCGTTGCACCGGAGTGCTGCGTGACGCCATGTACTCATCGACGTTGACACGAGCACGACGCGCCTCGGCGGCAACGGTGCGCTGCAGTTCCTCCACCCAGAACACGCCCAAAGACGTCGGCACGGACGCGGCGCCCCAATGGTAATCCCATCCACGCAGCGCGGCGATCTGGTCCGCAACCTTCGCCTTGAGCGGATTGTCAGAGGGCGTTTGATCGTATCCGGCAATGAGCGATGGAATGAGCTGCGCGAAGGTCGGCAGATAGCTGTCGAACGCCGCGGCGATCACGCCATCGGGCGTAAAATCCTTCTTGCCGCTGAGCACCCGGATCGCATGAACGCCGCGTGCGTTTTCCTCCCCCGTTTCCATGTAGGCCGGGTAGTTCTCCTTCTTCGGGCTGCTCTCGCCCGCCGCGGTGAAGGGCCAGTTGTTCGTGTTGTAGAGCCACCCACTTTTTGGATTCAGCAGGTGCGGGCTCTCCTCGACGCCGTGGAGTCCCTTCCACTCCGTCGCGGGGTTGCTACCGTCCACGGGTTTCGACCAATCGAACGACGTATCGCGCTTGGGAATGAAGTTGCCGTGGAAATACGCGATGTTGCCACCGGCGTCCGCGAAGATCGTGTTGTTCGACGAGTTGGTGTGAAGGTCCATCGTCTTGCGGAATTCCTTGTAGCTCTTCGCCTTCGTGCGTGTGTACGACTGCGTGAGCGCCTTCACGGGCTCCTGCATCATGCGGATGGCAACCCACTTGCCGTCCTGCTCGCGAATGACCGGGCCATGCTGCGTGCGATAGACGGTGAATTCCTTCTTCGCCATGCCGCCGGCAGCCTTGTACGGAACGACGATGACTTCGCTGCGCACGGGCTTTTCCGACTTCCCATAGGCGTAGACGTACTTGTCGCCCTTCCTCGTCACCGTCTCGAGGTACTCGTCGAGGTCGTCGACGTTGCTGGTCGTGTGCATCCAGCCGGCTTTGTCGTTGAAGCCCTGATAGATGAAGAATTGTCCCCACGTCATCGCCCCGTAGGCATTCAAACCCTGCTCGCTCACCATCTGGACTTCAGAGCGGAAGAAGAAGGACGTGTGCGGATTGATCCACAGGAGCGCGCGATGGTTCGCGGTGTTCGACGGCGCGATGGCAAAGCCATTCGAGCCGGACGGTTCCTTCGGCGCAGCGGCGGCCTCAGGGAGAGCGGCTGGCTTCGCAGCGGCCTTCCCGTAAAACGCCTCGAGGTCGCGGAGATTCACCTTCTCGATGTCGCCGCCGATGCTCCCTTCGCTGAACGAGAGGGCCATCCACGGCTCGAATTTCGTGATGACGCGCGGCTTCACGTCTGGATGTTTCGCGAGGTAGAAGTTGAGCCCGTCCGCCCAGGCGACCATGAGCGTCTTCAAGAACGCCGGACTGGTCTTGTACTTTGCCTTCAACGAGTCCGGATCGATGAACAGCTTCATGCGAAGGTCGCGATACACCTCGGTCTCGCCTTCCGCCTCGGCGAGACGCCCCATCGAATTGATGAAGTTCGTTTCCACGCGATTGAAGTCGTCTTCGGCCTGCGCATACATCGTCCCGAACACCACGTCCGCGTCCGTCTTGCCGTAGACGTGCGCGATACCCCAATCGTCGCGAACGATGGTGACGCCCTTGGCGATTCGCTCCCACCTGGAGAGAGCGGGATCGGCGGCGTCGAGCGCCGGAGCTGCGATGACGAGCATCGCAGCAAGAAGGAGATGCCTATGCATAGAATGGCTCGGTGTGCGTAGCGAGGTGGCCGATTACGTCCCCTCGGAAGATGCGGCGAAATAACATCGTTTGCCAGAGCGCCGGCGGCATTGTTGCCGCAATCTCGATCGGCGATTTGCGACGCTACACGCCGTCGTCGTGGAGCATTCGAACGGCAGGGGTATCGAGGTCATCCAATTGCCCCGTCCTCGCGGACCAGATGTAGGCGACCACCGCGATCGCCACGATGAACAGGGCGAGGGGAAGCACGATGAAGATGACGCTCATGCCGCGTGCCTCTGCCGCTCTCGGGTCAACGCGACGTCGCCCTCCACGGTCTCGTGCGCCGGACTCGTGGCGGTGAATGTTCGCCCCAACCAACTCCCGAACACAACGGTCAATGAGCTCGCGGGCATCATGATCGCCGCAATGAGCGGGTTGATGAGGCCGGTCATCGCGAGCGCGACGCCGATCAGGTTGTAGAGCAACGACAAGGCGATGTTGCGCCTGATGACGAACATCGTGCGGCTTGCACCCTCGACGAGTCGGACGAGTGGCTCGAGACCAGGCGTCGTCAGGTGCACATCCGCGGTGGCGAGTGACGCTTCTGCGCCACCGTGCACACCGACCCCGACGGTCGCTGCGGCAATCGCGGCCGCGTCGTTCACGCCATCGCCAACCATCACGACCGGCGAATGTCCAGTCGCGGCAGCACGCGCGGCGATGATGTACGCGAGCTTCTGCTCCGGCGTCACGCCACCGATCGCGTCGTCGGCGGCGAAGCCAAGCCGAGCGCCCACGGCTACGGCGACGGCGGGGTCGTCACCGGAGAGCAAGGTCAGCGCCCAACCACGAGAGCGCAGGGCATTCAACGACGCCAAGGCATCATCGCGAATCCGGTCGCCGAGTCCCGCGATCGCGACCACTCGTCCGTCGACGGCCACGAGGACCGGCGTGAGCACGGCATCGGACAGGCGGCTCAGATAGGTGCGCGACCCGCTCGCATGTGCAGCCACGAAACGCGGCGATCCAACAACGACATCATGACCGAGTACGCGTCCGGTGATGCCGCCACCCACGTGATGCATGACCCCCTCAGCGTCCGGCGCCTGAAGGTCGGGCCACGCTCGGCGAAATCCATCGGCGAGGAGGTGCGATGAACCGGATTCCAGGGCGAGGACGAACGGCTGATAGCGCGGATCGCCGATCCATGTCACGAGCGCCGTGCGACCCTCCGTGAGCGTCCCCGTCTTGTCGATGATGATCCGGCCTGCCTGCGACATCGACTCCAGGGCATCCCCACCCTTGAGGAAGATGCCAACGCGCGCGGCCCGTCCCACAGCAATCGTGACGGCGAGTGGTGTCGCAAGAGCAAGCGCACACGGACAGGTGACGATCAGGAGCGCGATCGCGTTGTCCCACGCGCGCGACGGATCGCGCTGCGCCCACAGGAAGAAGGTAAAGGCCGCAAGGGCGAGCACGACGGCGACGAACTTGCCGGCCAGACGATTCGCGAATGCCACCACCGGCGTCTTGCGGTCGAGCGTGTCACCGACCTGTCGCAGGAGCTTTGCCAACCGGCTCGTTTCTCCCGCGACATTCACGCGCACGCGAACGGGCGCAGAGACGTTGAGTGTGCCGGCGTAGACGAGGTCTCCATCTGCCGCCTGCACGCCGCGCGACTCCCCGGTGAGCAACGAGGCGTTGATGCTCGTGTGTCCCTCTGAGATTACGCCGTCAGCGGGAAATGTCTCGCCTGCCCGCACGATCACTTCCATTCCGGGAACCAGCGCGACGGACGGGATCTCGCGCTCCGTATCATCGTCCTCGACGACGCGCGCTGTCGTAGGCGCCAGGGAAAACAGCAGCTGCGCCGCATCGGTCGCCGCGCGCTGGCCACGCTGCTGGAGAAAACGGCCCGTCAGCAGCAGGAAGATGAGCGTTGTCACACCATCGAAGTAGATCGGCCCACTGTCCGTGACCGTATTGATCGCACCGCGCAACGCACCCGCGCCGAGCGCGATGGCAATGGGGAGGTCCATGTGGAGCGACCGCGTGCGAAGTGCGCTCCACGCGCCAACGAAGAAGACGCGTCCCGGACCGAGAATCGCCGGAATGGTCAGCGCCAGGCACACCCACCGGAACATCCGCTCGAACGACCCCTCCATCGTCGAGAAGTCGCCGGCGTACAGCGCGAGCGATGCGAGCATTACGTTGCCGGCGATCGCTCCGGCGACGCCGATTCGCATCAACATCGCGCGATCCTCCCGGCGACGAATCGCGTCGCGCGCCACCCCGCGAAATGGATGCGGTGCGTACCCGAGCCGATCGAGCGCCCGTGCCACCATCGAGAGCGGCACGGCGGCGCAGTTCCACTCGACTCTGGCGAGCGACCGACGGACGTCGAGCTCGACTCGCACCACGCCATTCACGAGCAGCGGTACTCGCTCCACGAGCCACACGCATGAAGCGCAGTGAACGCCTTCGAGATAGAGCTCGACCGCGCTGAGCCCATCCGAAGCTGGGCGGACATACAACTCGGCGAATGCCGGATGGTCGAACTCCTCGTAGCTTCGCCCCGTGGACTGCACTGGCGCGAGTCGCTTGTCCCGAAATGAGGAGTACGCCGCGAGTCCATTCTCCGATAGGAACTCGAAGGCAGTCCGGCATCCCGCGCAGCAGAACTGCGACGTCGCATCGGGCTGGACGAGCGCCGGTGAAACGGGCAAGCCACAATGCGTGCACGAAATACCGATCGTCGCACTCGCACGCGGTATCGTCATGGAACGGCGTGCAGCGTGTGCGTAACGTGCACGGCACTAGCGCCGATACGTCCAACGATGGAGAGGAATCCGAGAACCATCACGGCGGCACCGCTAATCAACGGAAGGCGCGCGGCGAATGGACCCATCAGCCGCCGGGCACCGATGCCGACCGCGAACATCATGGGGAGCGTGCCGAGCCAGAAGAAACACATCACAAGCGCCCCTCCTGCGGCGGAACCGGTCGCTGCGGCGCTGACGACGAACGTGTACAGCCACCCGCACGGCAGCAGCGTAGTGACAAGTCCAGTCGCGGCGGCGCGAACGACCGGCGGGCGCTCTCTCACGGTTAGCAACACGCCTCCCATGGCGCGCTGCCACGCCACGGGAACGGACACCACCTGAACACGCACGCCACGCGCTGCCAGCACGGTGTGCCCGCCCCAGATCACCATGAGTGTTCCAGCGACGATCGCGGCGCCGCGCTGGATGCCGGCAAGTATCCCTGCAGCGTCGAGCGCATGGCCGGCGAATCCCGCGACCACGCCGAGTAACACGTAGGAGGCCAGTCGTCCCAGGTTATACGCCACGTGCGGCCCCGCGCTCCATGAGCCGCCAGCGCCCCTGGACCCGGACCCATAGAAGCAGACGAAGGCGCCGCACATCGCCGCGCAATGAACGGAGCCGATGAGGCTCGCCACCAGCACCGCAACAGCAAGTGTCACTGCGCGCCAGCCTTGAGGCGGTCGACAGGCGGATCGCCTGGTCGCGATTCGATCAACGACCCGCTCGTGGTTAGCGACGCATCGAGCCGCACGTCTGTGGCGAATCGTTCCGCGCCACGCGTCGCCACGATGCGAAACTCCCAGAGTCCTGCGCGAGCGAGCGGCAACGGGGCATCATAGGCACCGCCTCCGCGCGCGTCGAGCCGCGCACGCACCACATCGTCGGCGTGCGCAACCTGTCGACCCTCCAATGAAACGGCGGCGCCGTCAACGGGTGCGCCATCACGCGCACGCAACTCGAGGCGGAGTGTCGCGACTGAACCGGTAATGGCACTCAGCGCCGGCACCAAGCGCCATCCAAGCGCCTCGCTCCGGCGCGACCTCGCGAGTGACGAGTCCCACGTCACTGCCTTTCGATAATAGTCGGCTTCGATGCCGCGGTTCGGATCGTTGCTGGCGATGCGCGCCGCAACGAGTCCAAAGGTGACGTATCCGCTGAGCACGGAGATCACGATGAGCGGCCAGATGCGCTCCTTCCGAATGATGGCCATGCTTACGGTACCGCGGGTATTGGTGTGGGGCCGAGCAGGTTGAACGGAAAGTCCTCCGTGTAGTCGCTCCCGTCAGCGATGCGCACTCGTATGTCACGCCGCCCAGCGTTGAACGCGGAGCGCGGCAGAAGAACGAAGACGCTCGTCGTTCGCTGCTCACCAGCCTTCACCGTGAGGGGACTCTCTGGTGCGATAACCTGTGCCGAGTCGGCGCCAAGGATGGAAATGGCATAGGCGTGGTCGCGCAGCGAGCGATTGGCGATCTTCACGCGCACCTGATTCGACACGCGTCCATCCAGTTCGATGCTGAACGGTTCGGCCTGGCTCCGGAGGATCATGACGTCGGCCTTTGCCTTCGTCTCGAGCGCGAAGATGAAGCCGCCAAGCAGCAGTACGAGGACGGCGGGATAGACGATCGTCCGTGGACGGAGCAGGTGCCTCGCCTTTCCGGCCAACTGGTCACGCGATGCATAGCGGATCAGGCCGCGCGGCTTTCCAACCTTGTCCATGATGGAATCGCATGCGTCGATGCACTGGGTGCAATGAATGCATTCCATCTGGAGACCGTTGCGGATGTCGATCCCGGTCGGGCAAGTGGTCACACACGCATTGCAGGCCACGCAATCGCCGGCCTTCGCCGAGCGATCCTTGACGGCGTGTTCACGCGGTTCGCCGCGATAGGCATCGTAGGCGACAATGAGCGACTCGTTGTCGAGAAGCGCAGACTGCCAGCGTCCGTATGGGCAGGCGATCAGGCAGGTCTGCTCTCGGAAGTACGTGAAGTCATAGAAGACGAGCGCCGTGGTAGCGGCCATCACGAGAAACGGCGTGGGATGCTGGTACGGTGAGAGCCGCACCCACGCTTCAATCGCCTCGGCACCGACGAAATACGCAAGGAAAGTGTTCGCCAGAAAGGCGGAGATCGCGAGATACACCGCGTACTTCAGCAACCGTCGCGGATTGAACCGGTCGCGATTCTTGTCGATGATGAGTGATCCACTGCGGCCGCCCTCGAGCAGACGTTCGAGTGGCCGAAACACGAACTCCATGTAGACCGTTTGCGGGCAGGCCCATCCGCACCACACTCGGCCGAAGAGTGCCGAGAAGAGAAAGATCGACACCACCGCACTCGCGAGGAGCAGCATCAGGAGCAGCGTGTCCGTCGGCAAGAAGGTCGTGCCGAGGATCGTGAAATGCCGGCGCGGCAAGTCGAGTTGAATCGCCGGCATTCCATTGATGCGGATGTGCGGAAGGCTCAGGAACAGCGCCATCAACGAGTACGCGACGATGCGGCGCCTCTGCCACCAGACGCCGGCCGCCGGCTTGGGACGGATCCAGTTCCGCGATCCGTCCTGATTCAGCGTTGGGAGTACGCGGCCCATGGCAACAGGAGCGCTCACCGGACGACGGCCACCCCTTCCGGCGCTTTGGGATTCACAGGCGTGGTGCCATGGAGCGACCAGACGTACGCCGTCACTTCATCGACCTCGCGTGGCGCGAGCATTTTTCCCCAGGGAGGCATGCCCTTGGCAAGGACACCATTGGTAATGGTGGCATTGATCTCGTCGATCTTGCCGCCGTGCAGCCAGACGTCATCGGTCAGGTTCGGCCCGATCAAGCCGCCAGCATCCGGCCGGTGGCACGACGCACAGTTCTTGGCGAATACCTTCTTTCCTTCGCCCACTTCGTGCGAGTCTTTCGTCAGCGCCAGCAACTGATCAGGACTCGTGGGCCCACTCGGTGCCGGGTGCGCCGCGCGCGCCGCCGCGAGGTCTTTCTCGTACGCGGCGATTCGCCCGCCATTCGTGCCCATGCCGCCGACGTTGAGCGCGTACAGCACGGAGAAGATGATCGTGCCCCAGAAGGTGAGCACCCACCACCGAGGCATGGGATTGTCGTATTCCTGGATACCGTCGTACGAATGCTCGATCAGGCGATCCATCTCGGGCTTCTTCTTGGCAGTCATGGATCACTCCTCCCGCTGCGTAGGACTGGACGCCAGCCCGTCATCGAGGGGAAGCCTCGCGTCGGCCGACCAGCGTGCGCGGTTCGCGGGGCGATACACCCACCACGCGATCCCGAGAAAGGTGATGAAGAACAGGATCATGCCGATCTCGGCGAAGATCGACAGGCCCGAATGGCTCATGATATCGGTCAGGCTCACTTGACTCCTCCCGCACTGGCGACCGTTCCACCTTTGATATCGCGACCGAGGCGCTGCATGTACGAGATGATCGCGACGATTTCCTTGTCCTGAAGGCCGGTTGGGCCGCCGGATTGCGCGATGTCCGCTGCGATCTCCATCGCCTGCTTCTTCGCCATTGGCTCCGCACGCGTCAGCGCCTCGCCATACGGAACGCCGAGCATCGCCATCACGTCGACGCGACGTTGGATAACGGACCAGTCGATGCTGTTGGTCGCGAAATGACCATACGTCGGCATGATGGATTTCGCCGCGATGTCACGCGGGTTCGCAAAGTGGCGCACATGCCAGAGGTTGGGATACTTGCCGCCTTCGCGAGCCAGATCCGGCCCGATACGCCGCGAGCCCCAGAGAAACGGATGGTCGTAGACCGACTCGCCGGGCTTCGAGTATTCGCCGTAGCGTTCTGTCTCGTACCGCAACGGACGGATCATCTGCGAGTGGCAGTTGAAGCACCCTTCACGGATGTAGATGTCACGGCCGTGCAGCTCGAGCGGGGTGTACGGCTTGACCGAGGCAATCGTCGGGACATTCGACTTGATGAGAAAGGTCGGAATGATCTCGAAGAGTGACGCGACAGCGACCGCAACGAGCACGAGTACCGTGAAGACGAGGGGCATCCGCTCCCAGTCGCGATGGAAGCGCAGTGAGTTGAAGCGTGCGACGAGTCCACCCGCGACCGGTTCCTGCGCTGGCTCGACGTATTGCTTCGACAATGGTGCGGCACGGACGACAGGCACCTCGTACACAGCAGGGCGGCGGCGCCACGTCATCAGGATGTTCCATCCGAACAGGAACATGCCGACGATGTAGAGTGATCCGCCGACGACGCGCATCCAGTACATCGGAATCAGGCGGGCCACGGTCTCGACGAAGTCCGGATAGCTCAGCCGCCCCGTTTCGTCGAATGCGCGCCACATCAGCCCCTGCGTAAGACCGGCGCTGTAGATCGCGACGACATACAGCACGATTCCGAAGGTGGCGATCCAGAAATGGTAGGATGCGAGCTTCTTGCTGTAGAGCGGCGCCTGGAAGAGGCGCGGCAACAGCCAATAGATCATGCCAAAGGTGATGAACCCATTCCATCCGAGTGCGCCGGTGTGGACGTGCGCGATGATCCAGTCGGTGTAATGGGCAAGCGAGTTGACGCTCTTGATGGAGAGCATCGGCCCTTCGAACGTGGACATGCCGTACGCGGTGATGCCGACGACGAAGAACTTGAGGATCGGATCATCGACGACCTTGTGCCATCCACCACGCAACGTGAGCAGTCCATTGATCATGCCTCCCCAACTCGGCGCCCACAACATGACGGAGAACAGCATGCCGACGGTCGATGCCCATTCCGGCAATGCCGTGTAGTGGAGGTGGTGCGGGCCCGCCCAGATGTACAGAAACACGAGCGACCAGAAATGCAGAATAGAGAGCCGGTAGCTGAAGACCGGCCCCTCCGCGGCCTTCGGCATGAAGTAGTACATCAGGCCGAGGAATGGCGTCGTCAGGAAGAAAGCAACGGCGTTGTGGCCGTACCACCACTGCATGAAGGCGTCCTGCACACCGGCATAGATGCTGTAGCTCTTGAGCGCATCGGCCGGGATGGCGAGGTTGTTGAAGATGTGGAGGATGGCGACGGTGACAATACTCGCGACGTAAAACCAGATCGCGACGTAGAGGTGCCGCTCGCGTCGCTTGACCATCGTGCCGATGAAGTTGATCGCGAAGAGGACCCAGACCACCGCGATCGCGATGTCGATCGGCCACTCGAGCTCCGCGTACTCCTTCGCCTGCGTGAATCCGAAGGGCAGCGTGAGGGCGGCTGAGAGAATGATCGCTTGCCAGCCCCAGAAATGAATCTTGCTGAGTGTGTCGGAGAACATGCGCGCCTTGAGCAGGCGCTGCGTGCTGTAATAGCATCCGCAGAAGAACGCATTCCCTGCGAATGCAAAGATGACCGCGTTCGTGTGCAGCGGCCGCAGCCGCCCGAAGCTCGTGAATGGCAGCCCAAAATTGAAGGCCGGATTCGCGAGCTGAAGCGCGATCAGCAAGCCCACCAGCATGCCGATCAGTCCCCACACGAACGTGGCAAAGAGAAACTTCCGTACGACGTCGTCGTCGTAGGAAAACTCGTCCATCGCATGCGACGGAGGAGCGTACGTGGACGGAACGGTACCGACAAATCCTGTCATCCGGCGGGCCTCGGACGTGTGGTGAGCGCGGGGAGTGATGCGACAGTCCATGCGACCGCAGCGCGCGCACCCGATGTCCGGGTGTGCTCGACGCGACGTGACAGAATGATCGGATCGAATGCAGCGGGCCGTAGGCAGGAGTTCCCCGGCGGTACGCACTGCAAACTCTTACCGCGCTGTCGGGAGTTTCCCGACAGGCGGCAACGTCCTGAAGCGGCTAGGCCGCCAGGGCAGCCATCACCGGGCCGGCGCCAACGAGACGCTTTCCGACGAGGTCGACGACCATGTTCATACCTTCGAGTGTGCGCGCGCCGAGCAACACGAGGTCGCCCGGTTCGCCGAAGACAATCTCGTCAACAGTGACCGTGCCCGCGGCGTGCACGACGGCGAAGCCCACCGAGCGAACGAGCACCGTGCCGCTCGCCTGCTGAAAGCGAATCTGCTTCACACGCGTGATGCCCAGCTCCTCGAGCACGCTCGCGGGCGCCCAGGACAGCTCGGCGCCGGTATCCACCATCACCGACTGCAGGATTCTGCGCTCCCCGGGGTTGGCGTGATTCTCGAGTTCGATGTCGATTCTGAGGATTCCCATGTCGTCGGACATGATAGCTCCTGAAGACGTTGAATGAAGCATCATTCGAACGCGCGGCGTGTCAATCCCACGCGGGCGTCAGGCGGTCGCCATCGCTGGCCAACGATCACGCCATGGCCGCGCTTGCTCGAGCTGGCCAGCCAACCGAAAGAGCATGCCGTCGTTCCCGAACGCCGCCGCGAGTTGCACACCAATGGGAAGGCCCTCAGCGTTCCAGTACAGTGGAACCGACATCGCCGGCTGGCCCGTGGTGTTGAACAGTGGCGGATACGGGATGAAATCAAAGACCTGTGCCGCCGCCTGCTTGATCGCACCACCACGCTTCATCAGGCCTCCGGCACGCAACGCACCCAGCGTGCGAAGCGCCATCTCCTCGGACTTCTTCGGCTTGAGCGAACCGTGAGGAACGGGTGGCATGCCAAGCGTCGGCGTGAGCAACACGTCGACCGACTGAAAGAATTGTCCCATCGCGCGCGCGGTGCGCTGGATGTAGCGAACTGCCGACGTGAACTCTCCTGCGGTGATCGAGCGGCCGAGCAGCGAAAGCGCCCACGTCGTGTACTCGACATCCTCTCGCCGCACGCGCCGCCCCAGACGATGCTCTGCATCCTCGAGATCAGCGACGAGTTCGCCGCACACGACGGTCATGAAGGCGAAGTTGAATGTCTCGCGGTCGATGACGGGCGTCTTCTCGACCAGTTCGTGGCCGAGTGATTCGAGCAGCGTCGCCGCATCGCGCATCGCCGCCGAGCAGTCCGGATGTATGTCGTGTCCGAGCAGCGGCGCGTCCGTGAATGCAATGCGAAGCTTGCCGGGCGGAGTCGAGACTTCGTCGAGAAAGGGACGAACGCGCGCCGGAGCAGCGTATGGTGCCCCGATCTCGTCGCCCTGCAATGCATCGAGCATGGCCGCTGAGTCACGCACGGAGCGCGTCAGTACGCCTTCGGTCACGGCGCCTCCCCAGATCTCGCCGTCGTCGGGCCCCGTCGGGACGTAGCCGCGCGTTGGCTTGAAGCCGAAGATGCCGCAGCACGAGGCCGGAATGCGAATGGAGCCACCGCCGTCGCCTCCGCCCGCCATCGGCACCATGCCACTCGCCACCGCGGCGCCAGATCCGCCGCTCGATCCTCCGGTCGTGCGTTCGACATTCCACGGATTCCGCGTCGGCCCGAAGAGCTCCGGCTCGGTAAACGGCGTGAGCCCGAATTCCGGCGTGTTCGTCTTACCAAGGACGATGACGCCTGAACGGCGGTAGCGCGCCATCACCTCGGAGTCGTGTGGCGGCACAAAGCCGCGATACAGCCGGCTTCCGCTCGCCATCGGCTCGCCGGCGTATGCTGTGAGGAGATCCTTGATGAGAAAGGGAACGCCAGCAAACGGTGCGTCGTCACGCGGTGTGTCCGCTGCGCGCCGCGCCGCATCGAACATGGGATGAATGACCGCGTTCAGCGCGGGGTTGAGTCGTTCGATGCGCGCAATGGCGACATCCACCAACTCGCGCGAGGAGACTTGCCGCGTGCGAATGAGCTCGGCGAGCCCGAGGGCGTCGTATCGAATGAAGTCGGTGGAATTCATGGTACAGGAGTCAATGCGGTGGAATGATGCGAGCGCAAGCGATGACGCGCGAATCCGAAGCCAAACTACGTTGAAGGCATGCCAAGCGCAGCGGCCGACCTTCCAGTCACAATGCGGCAAAACCGTCCGCTAGTGGACGATGATAACATAGTTGCGTACGTTGTTATCATGATTCGGACGCAGATCAGCCTCACGCAGGCGGAGTACCGCGCTGCCAAGAAGGAAGCTCGCCGCCTGGGCGTGTCACTGGCCGAGCTGCTCCGCCGTTCGCTCCGAGGTCTCCTGCCGTCGGATGATGCGAGGCCGTGGATGCGATACGCCGGGATGATCGAGTCGGGAGATCCCGAGTCGTCCCAGCACATTGACGACGTCATCTATGGCCAGAAGGACTGAGGCATACGTCGACACATCGGCGCTGATTGCATTCTGCGATCGGTCCGATACGCACCACCCGCTTTTTCGACGACTCTTCGGCGATCCACCCGGGCTGGTGACTACGACACTTGTCATCGCCGAGGGGCACGGCTGGTTCCTGAAGCGGTACGATCGCACTCGCGCGCTCCAGTTCATGTCATTCGTCGAGGAACTCGCGCCACTTCGCGTTTTCCCAACGGGAGCCGACGAGATAGCCGGAGGAGCGAGCATCCTGCGTCGTTTCGCCGATCAGAATCTCACATTGACGGATGCAGTTGGCCTTCATTTGATGAAAGTGAAGCGCACCCGGTCGTGCTGGTCAACGGACCGTCATTTGAGGCTGACGGGAGTGCCGCTGATCATCGATGACGTATGACGTGCCAAGCGGGTTTATCCGTTTCCCATGCCGACGATCCGTAGCGTTCCAGGCACGCAACTCACAGAGAGGACGTTGGAATCGTGACGGAGATACTCGCCATCGACGTCGTACGCCGGCGCTGACGAGAACCGCAACTCGAGTGATGCCGCATGCGCGGTGCGTACATCGGCTTCGGCACCATGTGTTCCGCGCACTGCCTTGCTGAAGAGATGCAGGCGGCGCGCTGACGAAGCGTCGTGAATGGCGACGACGTCGAGCAGCCCGTCCAGGAGCGATGCATCCGGCGCAATCTGAAACGAACCACCGAACCGCCGCCCGTTTGCCACGACGAGCAACAGATGTCGCCGGTTGCCGTGTGCGGTGCCATCCACGTTGACATCGACGTCGATACCTCGGTACCCCGTGAGCTCCCGCAACGCAGCGTAGAGATACAGTGCATCACCATTGAGCCACGGCGTGCGCGCGCACCGCTCGAGCACAGCCACGTCGAAACCGACGCCGAGCGCGTTCAGGAAGTAGCGATCCTCGACGCGCCCGACGTCGATACGTGTGTCGGGGCCATCGACCGAGAGCCGCGCGGTCGCCTCGATGTCTCGTGCGGGAACGCCGGCGGTCTTTGCAAAGTCGTTGCCCGTACCAGCGGCGATCAGCGCAAGACGGCAATCGGGATTTGTATGAAGGAGCGCATTGGCCACGTTGCTCCACGTTCCATCGCCGCCAACCGCGACGAGCGTCGTCGCGCCCCCATCGATGGCTCGGCGGGCGAGAAGTGATTCGTTCTCGTCTCGTGAGGTGAGCGAGATCCGCGAGATGCCGACCGCTCCGAAGGCCGCACGAACGCGTTCGAGAACGCGTGCGCCGCGTCCGCGGCCGGACGCCGGATTGACGATCACATGTACCTGCGATGCGCTGCTCATGCGAACCAATGTGCCATACGGATGGTGGTCGCGCTGGTGGTGCGCATGTAAATGATGATCTGGACAGCAATACCCAGCGAGCACATCTTCTGGACCCACCCCGTCTATGTGAGATCACCCCGTCGTCGGCGCCACCATGCTGATTGATCTCCGAATCGCCCGCCGGGCCCGCGTTGTCGCTGTGGTTTCCGCCGGCGTCGTTGCTGCATCGGCACTGCTTCCATCGCGCGGCTCGGCCCAGGGTGCGGTCGCGGTGAATGTATCGGATAGCGCGCAGATCTCGGTTGTCCGTAACAAGACGCTGCGAATCCCGATCGTCCTTGTGCCGACGGGCGGGATAGACATCGCGTCATTCCAGGGTGACATCACCTTTGGCACTGCGCGTCTACGGTTCGATTCCCTGACCACAGGACCCTTTGGCGTGCTCACGCCGAATACGTCGAACGCCGCCTCGGGCGCGTTGGTGCTCAACGCGACGCGCGCGAGCGGCCAGCCCGCCCGTGACACGATTGCGAATCTGTATTTCACCGCGGACAACGTGCTCACTGGCGCGTTGTCGTTCGCGCAGCTTGGCGGATCCCGCGTGAGCGCGAGGCCGACCGCGGCGACGAATGGCGCGGCAGCGAACATTCTGGCGAGTGTCTTCCCGCGACAACTCGATGTCTGTGTGGTTACCGGCGTCTGGGGCGATGTAAACGATGATGGTGGAGTCAATGTCATCGATGCCCAGCAGATTGCTCGCTATTCCGTCGGCCTTTCGGTGTTGAATGATTCCGCGGTGATACAGCGCGGTGACGTGACGGCCAGCAACAGTGTCGATATCATCGATGCGCAGCAGATCGCCCGCTACTCGGTGGGCCTGTCCGCGGCGGCGCGTATCAATACGCCTGCATTTCTCCCCGCCGCTGTCGCGAGCATGACCGCGTCGCCCGGAGGCACGCAGAATGTGGCCGTCGGGGGAACGCTTCAGCTCACCGCCGATCCGACGAACGCTACTGGCGCGTCTGTCTCGGGATGTGCGCTCGTGTCCTGGTCCACGTCGGATGCGGGGAAGGCGACGGTGTCTGCGAGCGGTCTTGTAACGGGCGTGGGAAATGGAAGTGCCGTCATCACGGCGACCAGCGGAGCGAAGACGGCGACCGTCACCGTGAACGTAGGGCCGGTCAATGGGGGAACGGTGAGCGCGATCGAGTTCGTGAATGGCGCCAGTCAGTATGGCTATACGAATGCCACCGTTCCCGTTGAAATGCGCGCAGTGAATGCCACCGGTGGAACCGTGCCTGGTGCAACGATCACCCTCAGTCTCACGAGTGGACCCGGTACGCTGATCGGTCCCAGCGGAACAACCGCGACGGTGAACGTGGTCAGCGACGCCAATGGGCTCGCGACAGCGACGTTCTCGACAACCACCGCCGGAGCGTCCGTCCTCAATGTCTCTGCGGCCGGCATCACCCCAGTGACGGCGTCGGTCACGGCGATCACCCGCTTCATCGGCCAGCACATCTGCATGGGGAACTTCTGGTCGATTCGCTGCTGGGGCAACAATTCCCTCGGCCAGCTCGGGGACGGGACCACGAGCAATAGCCTTGTCCCCGTGAACGTGAATCTCTCGGGCATTGCGCTCGCACTTCCGCAGGCCAGTGTGACAGTCAGCCCGCAAGGGATCGGCGACCACACCTGCCTCCTCGACGACGCCGGCAAAGCGTATTGCTGGGGATCGAATACGGCTGGCCAACTGGGCGATGGCACGCAGGTGAACAGGAACAATCCGACAGCCGTGAACACCGCGCTTCGCTTCACCGCCATCGCGACTGGTAGCGAGCACACGTGTGCATTGACGAGTGGCGGCGAGATGTACTGTTGGGGTTCCAACTTCGTCGGACAGATCGGTGACGGGACCCGAGCGAATATCCGCCCTGCCCCGACGCGGGTAAGCGCGGCCGCCGGTGTCACGTTCGTGTCGATTGCGCTCGGAAGCCAGCACAGCTGCGCGATTGGCCAGAACGTCGTGACGTATTGCTGGGGCTCGAACGCGAGTGGCCAACTCGGTGACGGGACGTTGGTCGATCGCGCTGCGCCTACTGTCGTCACGGGTTCATTGGCGTTGACTACGGTGAGCGCTGGAGACACGCACACCTGCGGCTTGACGGCCGCAGGCGCGGCCTTCTGCTGGGGAGCGCGCGCCAATGGTGCGCTGGGCGACGGAGGCAGCACCTCGCTCTCGCAGCCGACACCGGTTGCCGTCGCCAACAACCATGTGTTCCAGTCGATTCATGCGGGCTGGCTGTACACCTGCGGCGCGAAGGCCAACGGAGAAGTCTGGTGTTGGGGTGCGAACTTCTTCGGTCGCTTCGGCGATGGGACGACCACGGCGACTTACACCGTACCCACCTTTATTCCGTTCAACGGCCACGCCATTCGCGCGAGTGGTTGGAACAACACGCTGTCCGCGATTACAACCTGCGGCCTCGCGGCAGGCACGGAGCAGGTGTTGTGCTGGGGCCGGAATTCGCAGGGATTCGTCGGCGACGGAACCACCACCGATCGACTGCTTCCCACGGTCGTTGCGCAGGCTGGCGCAGCGGTCGGAGCGTTTGGAGCGCTGCGACCCGTCCTCCCCCTTGTGCCGCCGAGTGCCACGAAGGGATCCGCGGTTGCGGACAATCCGACGATTCTCCTGCGTGACCGGCTTGGAAACCCGATCGCTGGAGCGACGATAGAGTTCTTCGTCACATCGGGCGGCGGCACCATCGCGAATGCCACAACGACGACGGATGGGTCCGGGCAGGCATCTGGTGGAACATGGACACTCGGGCCAAATGCGGGCATCAATCGGCTCACGGCGCGCGTCGCGATAACAGGGCCGAGCGGAGCGTCGGGCTATACGAGCTACGTCTTCGTGGCGTTCGGGACGAACGTGGCAGCGAACATCTCGATTTTTGCGGGCAACAACCAGGTGCAGCGGCAGAGCCTGACGTATCCTGGCGCGCTGACGGTGCTGGTTACGGATGCCGCTTCGGTGCCGATTCCGAATGTGCAGATCACCTTCGCCGTCGCATCCGGTGGAGGCTTCGTGAGCAATTCCGCCGGGGCCAGTTCCTCGTCTGCAACGTTGCTTACTGACGCCAATGGGTTGGCGCGGACGCTTGCGAGCGCACCCGGTGTGGCGCAGGCGCAGACGATCACGGCGACCGGAGCGGGACTGTCGGCCGTCACCTTCAACCTGAGATCGGCGCCTCTCTTCAACAACGGCGTGCACTGTGAATTGACGTCCGCGGGGGCTGCCTACTGCTGGGGATCGAACGATCACGGACAAGTCGGCGATGGTACAACGACGACGCCGCGAGTCTTGCCGACCGCCGTGACTGGCGGTGTGGCATTTACCTCGCTGGCCGATGGTGTCGGCGACCACATGTGCGGACTGACGGTGGCGGGTGTGGCGTGGTGTTGGGGATCGAATGCCTTCGGCCAGCTCGGTGACAACACGACGACAGACCGGCCGGCTCCGACCCAGGTCGGTGGTGGCCTCACCTTCACGAAACTGGTCATCAGCTTCACGAGCACCTGCGGCCGCACCTCGGCGGGTGCGCTGTACTGTTGGGGCGGGGCTGGCAACGGGATCTACGGAGACGGCGCGATCGGGATCGTTCGAATGTTGCCCACGGCCGCCACGGTCGGTGGCCTCGTGTTCAGCGATCTGGCGATGTACGGATCGGTGTCCGGGTCACACCTCTGCGGAATCGCCACTGGGGGCGCCGCGTACTGCTGGGGCTTGAACGACGCCGGCCAACTCGGGGACGGCTCCTTCACCAACCGCACTGCGCCAGCGGCTGTCGCCGGCGGACTCGCGTTCACGAAAATCTCGGCGGGAGACCGCCTTACGTGTGGACTCGTGAGCACAGGCCAGGTGCACTGCTGGGGTCTGGGCATTTCGGGCCAGATGGGGAACGGAACGACCTCGTCGTCCGCGATTCCGGTTACTGGCCCCACGAACTACAACTTCGTCGCATTCTCGACCTCGGGCGCCACATCGTGTGGCATCAACAACGTCGGTGCCGCGTATTGCTGGGGTGCCTTCGCGAGCGGGCAGGGTGGTGACGGCACCACGGTGAACAAGAGCAGTCCGACGCGCGTGGAGGGAAGCATCGCGTTTGGTGCACTCCGCTTACGTGGCGCCACCTCGTGTGGCCGCGCCGCTGGCGGATCGGCGCACGTGTACTGCTGGGGTAACAACGTCAACGGCCAGGTTGGCGACAACAGCGTCGCGAATCGCACGACGCCCACGGCCACCACCTGGCCCGAGGGCGTGGCTGGTGCGGCGGTGTCGGTGGTGGTGAGTGCTGATAATCCGGCCGGTTATCCGGGATCGGCCGCATGGCCGGCACCCTCCGTTCTCGTGCGTGACTACGTGGGGAATCCAGTGAGTGGCGTGAGCGTCACCTTCACGGTGAAATCGGGTGGTGGAAGCGTGACCGGGTCTACAGCCGTCACCGACGCCAATGGAATCGCCACGGTCGGCAGTTGGATACTCGGTGGCGCCGCTTCGCAGACGCTTTCTGCCACCGCGGCCGGCCTGTCGGCCGCAATCTTCAGCGCAAACCCCATTGCGTTCTCCGAAACGACGATCGCATCGCTGTATCGCACCATCTGGGGCGCCACGGCGGGCTGCAACAACTGCATTAACACACAGGCGCACGCGATGGCGCTGGAGAACTACTCCGAGCTTTCGAATTTCTCGATGAAAGTGCGCTCGGTCATTCCACGCACGGCGATCGGGAACGATGCCATCGACTCTTCCGCCACGGCGAACTATTCCACGTTCCGCGCCCTCGCCGACGTCGCGCGAGCGGCGGCGTACAGCATTCAGACGGTCAACAGCATTGCCGGCGCTGGTGGCGGCACCAATACCGCGTTCGGCTCGAAGGCACAGGATGCGCGTGGCCGTGCCTTTGCGTTTTTCAACGCGGGATGGGCGCTCGGTAGTCTGGCCCTCGCGTTTGACTCGTCGGCGATTGTTACGCCAGCCTCGCCGTCGGGCGTCAATCCGCCGCTCTCCGGGTATCGGGATGTCAGTGACGCCGCCATTCGAATGCTCGACTCCGCAATTGCATGGGCCACGAGTTCCGACATTACGAATGGCGCGAATGGATTCCCGCTTCCAAGTTCGTGGATCAATGGCAATCCCCTCTCCCAGGCGCAGTTCGTAGCACTGGTGCGCTCACACCGCGCTCGAATTCGCGCGGGTGTTTCACGTTCACCAGCAGAGCGAGCTGCGGTAAACTGGGGCGCAGTGGTCGCCGACGCGCAGAACGGGATTGCGTCCGACTTCCAGCTTAGCCTGTCCGTGAGCGCGGGGTGGTCTGGTACGCTGGTCTTCGATACCCAGCAGATGTATTCGTCTGCGCAATGGCACCAGCTCAGCATGTTGATGTTCGGCATGGCCGATACGACCGGCGCGTACGCCAGCTACCTGGCGTCGCCACTCAGCACCCGCGACGGCATGTTCCTGGTGCGGACGCCCGACCTGCGCTTCCCGCAGGGCGCATCGCGAGCCGCACAGCAGGCCGACACGCCGACGCCGCTGCCAGCAGGGCGCTACATCCGCAATCGCTCTGCGGGGGAGGACATCTTCAACAGCGCGAGCTACAGTAACTCGTTCTACGACTTCCGCAGGTGGCAGCCGATCTCCGGATCCGGCAACGGACAGTGGACGCAGATGTCCAAAGTCGAGAACGACATGCTCGCCGCCGAGGGGATGATCCGTACGGGCAACTATCCCGGCGCTGCCGTCTTGATCAATGCATCGCGCTCGGCGCATGGGTTACCGGTGATCACGGCGTTCAATAACAGCTCACCGGTCCCCGGTGGCAACGCATGCGTTCCGAAGATCCCGCTCCCGCCCTCGTACAACACCGCCGGATGCGGCAACATGTTCGAGGCGCTCAAGTGGGAGAAGCGTATGGAGACGCTGTATTCGTGCTCTTTCATGTGCTGGTTCACGGACAGCCGCGGCTGGGGTGATCTACCTGAGGGCACTCCCGTTCACTGGCCGGTACCGTATCAGGAATTGGACGCCCGCGGCAAGCCGCGCTATCAAATGGCTGGTTCGACGAACAAAGGGGCCTACGGTTGGTAGACTGATGATCTGGACAGCAAAACCCTTTCGTCCCATCTTCTCGGCCCACCTTCCGTACGTGAGATCATCATCGTTATCGGCACCCACAGGCTGATCGATCTCCGCATCGCACGCCGCGCATGTGTTGCCGTTGTCGCCTCCGCCGTCGCCGTCACGACGTCGGCCGTTCTGCCATCCAGCGCATCCGCACAAGGTTCGCTTGCGCTGAATGTTTCGGACAGCGTGCAGCTGTCCGTCGTTCGCGGCCGAACGCTTCGCATTCCGATTCTCGTTGTCCCAGCGGGGGGCCTGAGTATTGCCGCGCTCCAGAGCGATGTCATCTTCGGCACGACGCGGCTGCACTTCGACTCACTGACGACCGGCCCGTTCGGTGTGCTGACGCCGAACACTTCGAACGCCGCATCGGGCGCCCTCGTTCTCAACGCTTCGCGTGGGAGCGGCCAGACGGCGCGCGACACGATCGCAAACGTGTTCTTCACCGCTGCCAACGACCGCACGAACGCGCTGTCCTTTGAGAACCTCGGCGGTTCACGAATCAGCGCTGCGCCAACGTCCGCACAGAACGGAACCGCTGCGAGCATCCTTGCCAGCGTGGTTCCGCGGCAGCTCGATGTCTGCGTCGTGAGCGGAGCATGGGGCGACATGAACGATGATGGCGTCGTCAATATCATCGATGCGCAACAGATTGCCCGGTATTCCGTTGGCCTGTCGGTGGCGAACAATACCGCCGTGATCCAGCGCGGCGATGTAACGGCGGACGGCAACGTCAATATCATCGATGCACAGCAGATCGCGCGCTTTTCCGTTTCGCTGTCGGCGGTCGCGAGAATCGACACACCGGTGTTCATTCCCGCGGCGGTGGCGAGCATGACTGCGTCGCCTGGTGGCACGCAGACCGTCGCCGTAGGCGGAATGCAGCAGCTCACCGCAGATCCCAAGAATGCCGATGGCATGTCCGTCGCTGGATGTGCACTGGTCGCGTGGTCCACCTCCAATCCCGGCACGGCAACGGTCTCCGCCAGTGGACTGGTGACGGGCATCGCCAACGGAAGCACCGTCATCACCGCCACGAGCGGTGGGCAGACAGCGAATGTCACCGTCAACGTCGCCCCCACAGGCGGTGGGAGCGTGACTGCAATCGAGTTCGTCGATGACGTAGACCAGTACAGCTACACGACTGAAAGTGTCCCCTTTGAGGTGCGAGCCGTGAACGCCGTGGGAGGGACTGTGCCCGGCGCGACCATCACGGTCTCCGTGACGAGTGGAACGGCAATACTGTATGGTCCGAGCGGAGTCGTGTCGACGCTGGACCTCGTCACCGACGCGAGTGGTTACGCCACCGCGCCCGTGTACGCCGGCTCTGCCGGAACGTCCGTCCTCAGCGTCTCTGCGCCGGGCGTCGCTCCCAGAACGGCGTCGCTCACCGCGATCACGCGCTTCCTCGGTCAACACGTCTGCATGGGGAACTACTGGTCGATTCGCTGCTGGGGAAACAATTCGCTCGGACAACTCGGCAACGGGACGACGAGCACCAGTATCGACCCCGTGAACGTGAATCTCTCGGGCATTGCGCTCGCGCTTCCGCAAACAAAGGTGAGCGTCAGTCAGCAGGGGATTGGCGATCACACGTGCCTGCTCGACGACGCGGGCCAGGCATATTGCTGGGGTTCGAACACGGCGGGCCAGCTTGGCGACGGCACCCGCGTGAACAAGAGCACTCCGACCGCAGTCAGCACCGCGCTGCGATTCACGACGATTGCGACCGGTAGCGAACACACCTGCGCGTTGACGAGCGGCGGGGAGATGTATTGCTGGGGTTTCAACTTCTATGGTCAGCTGGGGGACGGCACCAAAACGCGAATTCGCGTTCTGCCCACGCGCGTCAGCGCACCGGCGGGCGTGACGTTCGCTTCGATGACCGTAGGGACGGCGCACTCGTGCGCGATCGCGCAGACTGGTGCGCCGTACTGCTGGGGCTCGAATGCGAGTGGCCAACTCGGCGATGGCACGCAGATCAACCGCGCGCTTCCGGTCGCGGTCACGGGGTCACTGTCACTCAGCTCGATGACTGGCGGTGACTCCCACACCTGCGGATTGACCGCGGCTGGCGCGGCATGGTGTTGGGGCAACCGCGCGGCGGGCACGATGGGCGACGGGGGCGGGTCGGCGTTGTTCCAGCCAGTGCCCACTGCCGTCGCCAACGGTCATGTCTTCCAGTCCATTCACGCTGGTTATCTCTATACCTGTGGAGCGAAGGTCACAGGTTTGGTTTGGTGCTGGGGGGGCGGGAGCGGCTACGGTCGGTTTGGCGACGGGACGATCATAGCGAACTATGTCGTGCCGACGCTGATTGCATTCACCGGCAACGCGATTCACGTGGGAGGATTCAATAGCGCGATTTCCGCCCTGGCCACCTGTGGGTTGACGGAGGTCACGCGGCAGGTGATGTGCTGGGGCAAGAACGACCAGGGCTATCTCGGCAACGGGACGACGGATCATAGCACCCTCCCGACCGTCGTGCCGCAGGCCGGTGTCACGGCGGGAACGCCGGGCGCAGTGCAACCCGTTGTCCCTGTCGTCCCTGTTACGCCTCCGAGCGTCACCGCGGGTACCGCTGTACCACAGTCTCCAGCAATTCTGCTACGCGATCGACTGGGCAATCCGATCGTGGGCGCAACGGTCGAGTTCCTGGTGACGGCGGGTGGCGGGTCCGTGGCGAACGCCTCGGCGGTGACGGACGGCGTCGGGCTGGCGAGCAGCGGCACTTGGACGCTTGGACCGACGCCAGGGTTCAATACCCTCACTGCGCGCGTCTCAGCATTGGCGCCAGGAGGGGCGACAGGTTACGCGCGCCACGTGTTCGCTGCATTCGGCACGAGCGCGCCCGCGACCATCACGATCGTTGCGGGAAACAATCAGGTGGCGCGCGCCACCCAGACCTATCCAGGCGCGCTGACCGTTCTCGTGACGGACGCAGCATCCGCGCCGATTCCGAACGTGCCCATCACGTTCGCCATCGGTTCAGTGAGCGGATTGAGCGGGTTGATTGTGTCGAGTCCGGTCCTGACCGATGCTGGCGGTCGCGCGAGCACGTTTGCAAGCTCGGCTTCCTCTGCGCAGTCGTATACGATTACAGCGACGGGCGTCGGCCTCGGCACCGCTACTTTCACCATGCGTGCGGCGCCGCTCTTCAACAACGGTGTGAACTGCGAATTGACATCCAGTGGTGCGGCGTACTGCTGGGGCTCGAACGATCACGGGCAGGTCGGTGACGGCACGACGACCACGCCACGGACTTCGCCAACGGCCGTAAGCGGAGGCGTCACCTTCGCCTCGCTCGCAGATGGGTCGGGAGACCACACGTGTGGTCTTACAATCGCGGGCGCCGCCTGGTGCTGGGGATCGAATGCCTTCGGTCAGCTCGGGGACAACACCATCGTCGATCGGTCGGCTCCAATACTCGTCAGCGGCGGACTCTCGTTCACGAAGCTCGTCGTCAGCTTCACCAGCACCTGTGGCCGAACGTCCGCCGGCGCGCTCTATTGCTGGGGCAGCGCAGGGCACGGTATCTACGGCGACGGCGAGCTCGGCACGATTCGCATGACGCCCACGGCAGTAACAGCGGTCGGTCTCGTGTTCAGCGATTTAGCGATGTATGCATCCGCCTCCGGATCGCACCTCTGCGGATTGGCCGCCGCAGGCGCAGCGTACTGTTGGGGCCTGAACGATGCCGGCCAGCTTGGCGACGGCTCGTTCACGAACCGTCTCACGCCGACGGCCGTCTCTGGTGGTCTCGCGTTCACGAAAATCGTAGCGGGAGACCGCGTGACGTGCGGGCTCGCAACCTCCGGTCAGGCCTATTGTTGGGGATTCGGAGCCTCCGGGCAATTGGGCAACAACACAACATCCGTCTCCGCGACGCCTGTTACAGGGGCCACGAACTACAACTTCGTGGCGCTCTCGAGTTCCGGTGCGTCGGTCTGTGGCATCACGAGTGCTGGGGCGATGTACTGTTGGGGAGCGAACACCAACGGTCAGGTTGGCGACGGGACGCTGGTAAACCGATTGCAGCCAACGCGCGTGGAAGGAGGTGTGGCTTTCGGCGCCGTTCGCGCGCGAGTCGCCACGACGTGTGGTCGCGCCGCGGGAGGTGTTGCGCCGGTGTACTGCTGGGGCAACAACGTGAATGGTCAGGTCGGCGACTTTTCGGTGGTCTCTCGCGCGACTCCAGTCGTGGTCAGCTGGCCGGAAGGCAGCGCAGGAGTTCCCGTCTCGCTGGCGATACTCGCCGGGAATCAGTCGGGCTTCGCCGGCGGCGCGGCATCACCAGCACCCTCCGTCGTCGTGCGGGACTATGCGGGCAATCCGGTGAGCGGCGTGAGCGTGACCTTCACCGTGAGGTCTGGCGGCGGCAGCGTAACGGAGGCGACGGCGATTACCGGGGCGACTGGCTTGGCCACGGTCGGCAGCTGGGTCTTCGGTGCCGCTGGGCCGCAGACGCTTGCCGCAACAGCGCCGGGCTTGCCGACGGCAATTTTCAGTGCAAGCGCCGCAGCCTTCACCGAGTCGTCGATTTCATCACTGTACCGGACGGTTTGGGGAGCAACGGCAGGATGCACCGACTGCGTGAATGTCCAGGCGCACGCGCTCGCCGTCGAGAACTACTCGGCGCTCGCGAACTCCGCGATGAACATCCGCTCAGCCATTCCGCGCGTCGCCATTGGCAATGATCCATCCGAGCCCACAGCCGCGGCGAACTTCTCCACCTTCTCCTCGCTCACTGCCGCCGCGCGGACGGCCGCCAATAGTATCCAGGCGTTGAACAGCCTTGCGGGTGCCGGAGGGGGCGCGTCTAACGCATTGGGCTCAAAGGCGCAGGATGCGCGCGCTCGTGCGTTCGCGTTCTTCAGTTCCGGGCTGGCGCTCGGCAATCTTGCGATTGCGTATGATTCCGCTGCGATCATTACGTCGACGACGTCCTCGGCGACCAACCCGCCGTTGTCGGGATACTTCGCCGTCAGCGAGGCGGCGCTTCGCATGCTTGACTCAGCACTCGCGTGGGCAACAAGCCCCGACATCACGAGCGGCGCGAATGGATTCCCACTGCCGAGCACGTGGATCAATGGGAATCCGTTGTCGCAAACGCAGTTCGTGGCACTCGTGCGCGCGCACAAGGCGCGGTTCCGCGCGGGTGTCGCTCGTTCGCCGGCGGAGCGCGCCGCGGTGAACTGGACGCAGGTGATCGCCGACGCGCAGAGCGGCATCACGTCGAATTTCGCAGTGACCCTGAACTCGAGCGCTGGTTGGTCACACAGTTCGACGTTCGACGTCAACTTGGCGTACACGTCGGCAGCGTGGCATCAGTTGAGCATGTTGATGTTAGGCATGGCTGATACGAGCGGTGCGTATGCGAGCTTCATCGCGGCACCGTTGGCGACACGGGATGGGATGTTCCTCGTTCGTACGCCAGACTTGCGCTTCCCGCAAGGTGCGACGCGCGCCGAACAACAGGCCGACACACCGCCGCTTGTCCCGCTACCCGCGCAACGCTACATCCGGAATCGCGCGGAGGGCTCGGATGACTTCTCCGGGTTCGCATACGGCCGCTCCTTCTACGATTTCCGTCGATGGCAACTAGTCATTCTGCTGGGCGGAAGCGGACAGTGGATTCAGATGTCCAAAGTCGAAAACGACATGCTGGCGGCGGAAGGGATGATCCGAACGGGCAACTATGCCAGTGCTGCGTCCTTGATCAACGCGTCGCGCGCGGCGCATGGGTTGCCGGTGATTACGACGTTCAATAACACCTCACCAGTTCCAGGCGGCAACGCCTGCGTTCCGAAGATTCCCGTCGGACCGGCGTACAACACCGTCGCCTGCGGAAACATGTTCGAAGCGCTCAAGTGGGAGAAGCGCATGGAGACGATGTACTCGTGTTCCTTCATGTGCTGGTTCACCGACAGCCGCGGCTGGGGCGATCTACCTGAGGGCACTCCCGTTCACTGGCCGGTACCGTATCAGGAATTGGACGCCCGCGGCAAGCCGCGTTATCAAATGGCTGGCTCTGCGAATAAGGGCGCCTACGGCTGGTAGTTCGCGCTCACAGCACCCCGGCCTTCTTCATGACCGCGAGCGTGCTGTCGAGTGCGAGGCGCGCGCTTTCTTCTGGCGGCATGGTGTCCGGTATCCGCGGGCCGATGGTCTCCGGCGCTACGCCACCCTGGTAACCGATCGCTTTAAGGGCCTGAAAGAAACCGACAAGATCGATAACGCCCTCGCCGGGTAGCCAGCGCATGTCGTCGCGCACGTCTTCGGGCGCCATCGGCCGTGCGTCGGATACGTGAACGTGCACGATGCGCGACGCCTTCGCGGCGCGGATGTCGGCGACAGTGCCGTCGGAGTGGTACCAGTGCCACGCGTCGAGCGTTACACCAACGTTGGTCCCCGACGCTTCGCAGAGCGCGTGTGTCTCGCCCAGCGTCCAAATGAAAGGCACCGCAGGATCGGGTGCAGCGCCCGGACGATTGCGGGGCATGCGGAATTGGAGCGGCCCGAGAAACTCGACGCCCAGCCGCACATCGTGAGGTGCGAGCACCTTCGACAGGGCAGACAAGCGACGCTGCACATGCGTCCAGTGCTCGGCCTTCGGCCGCCCGTTCAGCGTCGTGGGGCCCAACACGAGTTGGAACAGATCGCATCCGACCGCCCGGCAGAACTGCGCATCCTCCGCGAGCCTCGGTAATTGCGCGTCGAACGCCGCGTCATCAGCGCCCAGCGGCGCTTGCATCGGCAGGTTGACGGACGTCGGCACGATCGCGAGCTCGGCGAACAGCGCCCGAGTGGCCTCGAGGCCCGCGTTCCGCGCTGGTGAAAAGGACCAATCGATGCCCTTGTACCCGACGCGCGCTGCCAATCGCGCCTGTTCGGGCCAGCCGACATTCCGCGCGACGGCCCACGGCGGCAACGACACGAACATTCCCGTTGGCGCGGTGAGTACGGGGTTCGGCGCCAGTTTCAGGTGCGGCAGGGTAAGCGCTGTGGCGCCGAGCATCGTGCGCGCGAGGAATTCGCGTCGATCAATCGTGTTCGACATGGCTATTTCCACCGTTGGTGTGTACGAGTCCAGGCCAGCGATCCAACGAAAGAGTATTTCGCGGCGACGTGCTCAATGGGGTGGCAAGATGAGTCATGTCCGTAGGACCTCCGACGGCTCGATGGTGAGGAACTGCGCGAGTGGCGCGCTCACACCGACCGTCGCGCTCATCGCGACCGAGACAACGCAGAGCACAATGGACAACCCGAGTGGCGGCGAGGGTGTATTCCTAAAGACACCCCCCAACCTCATCAACACAAGCGCGAATGGAAGTCCTGCAGCGATGCCGACTCCGACAGCAATGGCGATCTTTCGCATTTCATGAAGTGCAACCTGCACATGAGATCCTCCGACGGCCAGCGAGATGGCAATTTCGCGTCGTCGATTGGAAATCACACTCAAGCTGGCGCTTGCGATACTCGTCAGGCATGCAACGAGCGAGACCATCGCGCACAACAGGAAGAAGCGCACGCCGGTTCGCAACGGCCGTAATCGCTCCTCGAAGTCACGTCGAACGGAACGGACAGACTGAACCTGCTCCGGCCCGGCCACCGTCCTGACGAGCTCTTGCACATCCCTCAGAACCTCTGCTGTGGGTCCAAGGGCTCGGAATACGATCCCGTTCGACGCGCGGCGCCCTGTGGAGAGCGGTTCATAGAGCATGATCGGGTTCTTCAGTCCGGATCCCGACAAGTCCGCATCGTCTACTGTGCCGATGATGGAGATGCATGACCCGTCGGGAACGCCGACTCTCACACACCCGCGCGCCAAGGCTCGTGGAAAAAATCTGCGCCTTGCGGACTCACTCAGGAGTGCCACATCAGCTCCCGCGCGCCACTGCGCGAAGCCACCGTCGCCAGTCCAGTGAACTGGAAGCTGCATCACACGAAAGAATGCCGAGTCGACTTGGTGGACTTCTGCTGGCGCGGATTCGGCCGTGGCGGCGGCAATGTAGAGCACTGCCATGCTAAATGACCGCGCCGGAAGCGCAGAGACCTCGCTGACACCATCGACTCCCGGACGGCGCTTCAATTCCCTCGAGATATCAGCGAGGAGGCTGCCGCGCGGACTCACAAGGTTGGACACCGGCGCAACGCTGTAAACGTGTGCGATGTCGTATCCCCATTCTATTCGACTGGCTGCCCGTAACCGCAGGCTGGAAAACGCCGTCGTCAGCACGAGCACCGTGACAAGCGAGACTTGGGTGGCGAGAAGGCCATAGGAGGTCCGTGACAGCGTGACCGAACCTAGTCGAGCGGCCTCGAGGACTTGGCGCAGCTGAACCCGTGATCCGAAGTGGAGGGCGGGCAGTATTGCACTGAGTAGGGCGGCGAGTATCACGACTGCCGTGAAGTAGTTCGTGGTGATCGCGCGTCCACCATCCCACAGACCAAAGGTGTCAATCGCGATTCTACCAAGGAAGAGTCGTTCAAGGCCTAGCCCCACGAGCGAGCCCATGGCAACGGCAACCAGCCCGGCGACGCTGGACGCCATCACAACTTGTGCTGGGGTTGCTCCGTGCACTTCGTGCAACAACCATTTGTGAGAGGACGCGAGTCGTTGCAACGCGAAGAGTTGCGTGGTGTTCGAAATGAGAAGGAGTGCCAGACAGATGGACGTCAGCACGGACATCAAGAGCAGACTCGCTTTCAGGTCGCGCTCAATCCCGAGTGACATGTTGAGGGGACGAAATCGCAGGGACTTGATATCGAAATCGACCTCGTTCGACGCAAGGCGACTCTGGAGGACGTTGATGGTCCTTTGCGCGTCGCCGCCACCGGGATAGCGAGCGACGGTGCGAAGCCACTTTGCGTTGCCGGTTAGCCACACTGCGGGAATGCCGATGGCGTCCGCTGACTCGAGTGGAATGAACAGGTCGGCAGGTTGCGCATTAATGCCTCGGAAGTCCCTGACCACGGCCTGCACAGTCCATGGTATTCCATTGACACGGACAATCGCGCCGAGCGCCGACTGGGGCGAGGGAAAGGTCCTTCGGACAAAGTGCTCCGAGACAATTATTGCACGGCGCTCGTTCCGCCACCGCATGGGACCCGCGAGGCTGGTACTTCCAAGGAGGCTCAAGAAACCCTCCGATACGACGGCAAGTTCCTCCTCCTCTGGACCCGCCGTGCCCACCGAGACGATGACGGACAGGGAGCCATAGGCTTCGACACCAGTCAGGACGTCCACGGCCGCATGGCGCATGGCGTCGACTTCCACGCGGGAGAACGAAAGCGACGAGACTGGAAACGCTTCCCGCCCGTGAATTGCCGAAATTCGTTTCAGACTGCTCGCGTCCTTGACGCCAGGAATGTTCGGGTCGAACACGAGCATCGCCACGTCAGTCACCGCAGTGAACACTGCGATGCACAGCGCAGCGAAGAGGGCGACGTACGCGCCGAACAGCACGCCGCTATATCGGTCGGCGACCAGCGTTGGCCAATAGCCCAAAGCCCTACGAAACGTCATTCCGGCATCTCTTGCCAGCGACACGAGGGCGAGCCAGCGGTCGCAGCTCTATCGTGTCGACGGATGAAGCTCGGAGATATAGCGCCCGTGAAGCACGAAGAGCCGCTTGCCCTTCGCGGCAATCCAGCGGGACACCCATGGCAATTCGTACGAGCCCACGTACTTACCGGAATGAATCGAATAGCGGTCGATGACACGCTTCGCCAGCGTGCGGTCCTTGCCGGCGTAGAGGACCACAACCTCGGTATCGCGCAATGCGATGGAGACCGCCGTCTGAACCGCGGCACCAAGGATCTCGTCTGTCTTCCTGGCCTGGGTGCGCCGAATCACATCGGGAAAGTTCGTCGATTCGATGAATCGTCCGCGAGTCAGAGCACCCGCGCTGGTGTCGAGTACGACAAAGCCGTCGCCAAAGGCAAAGCCAAAGACCCAATGCTCGAGCCTGTCGTCGGTCGCCGTCCATCCCTGTCTCATAAGAGGGCGCAGCGCCGAAAAATCGGCGGAGGGAAATGCGTTACGGGACAGCCGTTTTCCCTGATTGTCAAAAATCACGAGAGGCGCCGCGGAGTCGGTGGTCACCGCCGCAAAGCGATTGCCGGTGAGCGGAACAAACGCATCAATGTCATCGACCCCGAACGGTGAGATACTGCCACCGGTTCGGCCTCTGGGGTCAACGGTGATGAGGCGATTCGCGCCCACGAGCGCAACAAGTGTGTCGTGCCCCGTAGTCGTCAGACCAAGGAGCGGGCTCTCTTCTGCGGCGCCAATGTCCGTTCCCCACAGCCGCCGACCATTCTTGTCGAGGGAGGTAATCCGGGTCCTTCCTTCGAGAAACGCGAAACCCTGATCGGTAGCAACGAGATGTCTCATGGTGCGATAGGTGGTGTCCGATCCAGGAACCGCAATCGAGTCGAACGTCGTGCCGCTGAATACTCGATGAGCGGAATCGCGCGTCGAAGTCTCGTGAGGGGCCCGTACCACGCTGACGCGTGCTGACTCGCGTTCGCACGAGACAACCGCCAGTCCACCTACAAAGAACAGCCTCAATATTCTAGGAGCCATGTGATCGCTTCCTCGGTTTGTCTGGCTAGCTAAGAGCGTACCGCATCGCATCCAGGCACACTCAACGCGAGGCATGTGGCATCCCAATATGCCTTCCTCCGTCACGGACCTTTTCTGGCACTCAGCGTCTCGATAAAGGAATCTGCTGGCGTCTCACTTCCCGGGAGTATCGTCCGGAGAACCAGTCGCTCATCAAAGAGCAGCGTGACGGGAAGCGACGCAACGCCGAGGAGCGCGAGTGAGTGCCCCACCTTGCGCTCGGTCAGGGCTCGCACAGGGAAGTGGAAGCCGTAGGAGGCGATGATCTCGTCGGCCGGCACCTCCTCCCTTTCGCCGATGATAAGGATGCCTTGTACGTCGGCCCGTCTGCCTCTGCTGACGACGTTCCATCGATCAATAATCTCGAGTGCTCCTGGGCAATCACCGGCGCGAAAAAGAAAGATGATATGCGGTCGCGATTCGGCCACGCCGGAAGAAGGCTGGGCGAGAAGGCTGGAAATCGGACGACCCAATCCGATCACCTGTTGGCGGAGGATAATGGCTTCCGCCAAAATGGCAATGACAGCAACAACGCCTACGGCCGTCGAAAGGCGCATTAGGACAGCATCTTTCGCCGCTGAGCGCTGAGCGCCGGATCCGAGTATCGACATCAACCACAGAACTGGTTAGCGTGCCCCGCTGGCAACAGGCGTACTCAACTGGTCGCCTTGCAAGCGCGACCGCATCCCGAGCAGGTGGTGCGTGCGGTCGCGCTTGCGAAGTGAGGGTTCCCCGAGCAGAGGAAGCTAGAACATGGTGTAGTAATCCGTAAACGTGACCCACTGATCACAGACGCCATTCGACACGTGGCTGCAGTAAGTCGACGTCCTGCACTTCTTGAGGATACCGTCCGCACAGGAGTCCTCGGCCTTAAGGATGCTCCGCGACGAGAACGAAGGCACAGCCAGAACCGCTCCCGCCACCGTAAGGACTACGAAACTGAACTGCACCAGACGCTTAAGTTGCGTCATTGCCGACCTCGGGTAGATGATGGTACTCAATGCCACGGCCGTTCCACACACGTTGTGTGCGTCTCGCTGGCGCGGACTAGAACATCGTGTAATAGAACGTGAGCGTGGTATAACCTTGGCAGACACCGTTGTACCACTGAGCGCAGCTGGTCTGTTCACGGCACTTCTTCAGCAAGCCGTCAGCGCACGAGCTGTCAGCACGGAGCTCCTGCTTTTGAGATACAGCTGGCGCAATCGCGATCGCACTGATTGACGCGGCGAGCGCCAGCGTGATCGAAAGCCCCTGAATTTTAGTCACTCTCGCTCTCTCCTGTTTAGAGTCAGTAAACGCGTCTTACCACCGGGCGCCTTTGGTAGCCGCGATTGTAATGCCCCGGATCCACTTCTGTCAAGGAACCGTTTCTTCCCCCAAGTAAAATGTTAGAATGAGATGACCGATCCTCCGAGAGCCGTCCCGCGTGTAGTTGATGCTCAAGCACTGGCGCCTCCAATCGCTCCCGGGATCCCAAAAACAGTCGCGATGGGCTCGGGCTCGAGCTCATAGATGGCGCAGGGGAACATTCTCCAATGGACTTGAGTTTCATCACCCTCAGGACTTACAATGGATCAGGAGGCCGCTAGGTCCCAACCTCACGTGCCGATCACCGGAGAAGCAGTATGTCTGACGGGCTAGTTCTTCTTATCGCATTCTGTGCGCTCGTAGCGCTGAATAGCATCGTCAAGGTAGTCGTGGCCATACTTTCTCAGCGACGTGACAAGGGCGTCGCCGTTCTCGAGGCGGAGATCAGGCGCTTGTCCGAGCGGGTGCGAGTGCTCGAGGAGTATCGAGAGGGTAGCGAGGCAGAAGTAGAGAAGTTGAACGATGCCAACGTGTTCCTGGAACGGCTACTGGCGAATCGTGACTAGTGTCCTGATTAGAAGGTTGCCAACGAGGACGCCGAGCCATTCTGGTTGGGCAAGGAACGGCTGTGGAAATCCCCCAAAGCGTCACGCGAGTCCGCCTACAATATCCCAACTCTGGACAAATCCCAACTCTGGACAACCGGCGCCCGCGCAAGTGGTGTGGGTCTCTGCTGAGGGCGCGCCAGTGAGTATTTCCTGGCCAAGGCCTTGCGGGAAGGTGATGGCGTTTCTAGAACGCAAGAACACTTTTGACCGCGCTTCACGGCGCCTGCTTAATGGAATATCCTGGAGTGTGCCACACCTTCCCAGGCTCTTTCAGCCGGGGCGGCATTGCGCACAGAGTCGAGTACCGAGGTCGACGCGCATGTGATTTCTGCCGCCGGTGTCGCATTCCTCGGCTATCCGACGTAGTGATTCCACATTTCATCGAAACCCGCTGTCGTCGAGCGTTGCACCGTGCGTTCGTGAGGGCACGACCCTCACGAGCCCACCATGAAACGCCTCGCCCTCGCGCTGTTCCTTCCCGTCGCGTCAATCGCCGCGCAGTCCCCCGCGCCGCTCGAACTGCCGCGCCTCACACGAGCCATCGCCGTGGACGGCGTGCCGACGTCTGAGGAATGGAAGGACATCCCGACACTTCCACTCACGCTCTACGCGCCAGTGTTCAAGGGCACCCCAATGCAGCGCACGGAAATCCGCGTCGCCTACGATGACGAATACTTCTACGCCGCCGGCTGGTTCTACGACGACGACAAGGTCGGCGTGCGGGTGAACTCGCTCTACCGCGATCGTTGGAATGGCGACGATGCCTTCGCCATCTATATCGACGCCTACAACGACAAGCAGAACTCCAAGTGGTTCGGCACCACGCCGGGCGGCATTCGCTTCGACCAACTCGTGTCGGACGACGGCGCGACGCTCAACGGAAGTTGGGACACCTTCTGGACCGCGCAGACGACCGTCACCGATTCCGGATGGTTTGCCGAAGTGAAGATCCCCTTCTCGAGCCTCGGCTTCCGCGTCGACGCCGAGGGCAAGGTCGTCATGGGCCTCACGGTGACTCGGCTCGTGTCGCGCAGCGAAGAGCGCGTCACCTTTCCCGCCATCGATCCCAAGTTCGAATTCCGTCGTCCGTCCGTCGCGCAGGATGTGGTGCTCCGCAACGTCCGCTCGAAGAACCCACTCTACATCACGCCCTACGCGCTGAGCGGCACCGCGCGCAACATGATTCGTCCCACAGGAGCGACCACCTTCTCGCCAGTCACCTCGCGCAGCAACGAAGTGGGCGCCGACGCGCGCTACGCACTCTCGAGCAACCTGACGCTGGACCTCACGTACAACATGGATTTCGCGCAGGTCGAAGCGGACGACCAGCAGGTGAACCTCGATCGCTTTCCCCTGTTCTTTCCCGAGCGTCGCCGCTTCTTCCAGGAGAACAGCGGCATTTTCGACTACCAGTTCGGCGGTGGCTCGCGCCTCTTCCATTCGCGGCGCATCGGACTGACCCCTTCGTTCACTCCACTTCCGGTGCTCGGCGGCGCTCGACTCGGTGGACGCATGGGTGCCTGGGACGTGGGGCTGCTCGAGATGCAAACCGAGCGCGACGGCGTCTTTCCGTCGGAGAACTTCGGCGTGTTTCGCATGCGCCGCCCGGTATTGAATGCGAACTCCACCGCGGGCTTCATGGCGACGTCGTACGTCGGTGGCGGTCGCAAGAACTTTGGCCTCGGCACGGATGCATCGCTGCGGGTTCGGCCGGACGAATACCTCGTGCTCAAGTGGGCGGGGACGGTCGACAGCGGCGCCGTGAACCTCTGGAGTCGCAGCATCGTCGACGCACGCTATGAGCGCCGAGTCGGCCGCGGGCTTCAGTACTCGTTCGCAACGACGCATTCAGGAAAGGAGTTCCGTCCGGAGCTCGGCTTCACGCAGCGCCGAGATTTCACGACCGCGAATTTCTACTCGAACTACTTCAACTTTGCGGAGGTCAGCTCCTCGATCCGGCGGTGGTACCCGGGAATCCTTGCGTTCTCGACCTTCCGGAATGCGGATCGCGTCGTCGAGTCCGGACAATATGCGCTCTGGCTGCAGTGGGACACGAAGGCGGGTGGTGGCGGCTGGATCGAACCGAAGCTCTTCCGCGAGAGCGTGGTTCAGCCGTTCACCATCGGCAACACGATCAAGATCCCCGCGGGGACGTACACGTTTTCCGATCTGCAGTTCGCCTTGAGCATGCCGGCCGGGGAGCGGCTGCGCACGACGATGGATCTGCGCGCCGGAACGTACTTCGACGGACGTCGCGCGCAGGCGATCATCAATCCCACCTGGAACGTCTCGCCGCATCTGGAACTCGGCGCCGACTACCAACTCACGGCGCTCCGCTTCGCAAGCCGGTCGCAGACGGAGAACATCCAGGTCGCTCGCCTGCGCGTGCGCGCTGCGCTGGACGTCCGCATGTCGGGCAACGCGTTTCTCCAGTACAATTCCACCACGCGCAAGCTCGACGCGAACGTGCGCCTCCGATACGCATTTGCCGAGGGCACCGATCTCTGGCTCGTCTACAACGAGGGATTGGACACGAATCGGTCGAGTGATCCGCTTGGTATCGTGCAGAATCAACCGTTCTCACTCTCCCGCTCGTTCATCGTGAAATACTCGTACACATTCGGACTTTGATTCTCGAGCAGCAACGAGCCACTTTGTCATCCCGCACGAGCGCAGCGAGTGACGGGATCTACCGTCCGTACCCCGAAGCTAGATCCTTCGCAGGGACAGCAGATCCCGTCACTCGCTCGCGGCGCTCACTCGTGCGGGATGACATTGGTGTTGCGCTAACCGGTTCTCACGGCAACCGAAGGGTCCGCGCGTTGTGAAACTTCGCATCGTGGTGGGCGTGTGCCTGGGCTGGATGCTCGCCGGCGTGCTTTGGGGCGCGCAGACGGCACTCGGCTCGACACTCTCCGGCATGGCGGTCATTCCGCTTGGTCAGGCAATCAGAGGTGCGCTTGGCCAGATGTTGCCGTGGATCCCCGTCACGCTCGCGGTGATCGCGCTCACCGTGCGCTTTCCGCTCACGCGTGCACGCTGGCGGCGGCATGTGGTCGTTCACGTCGTGAGCGCTCCGGTGCTCGCGTGGGTGGCGAATGTGCTGGTCGTGTTGGGCTTCTGGGCGAACATGGGCAAATTTCAGGGCTTCACCATGCTCGCGCGGCAAGGCGTGCTCTGGGCGACCGTAAACTTTCACGTCGCACTACTCATCTACGCGGCGATTCTCGCCATCACGCAGGGTGTCCTCAACTATCAGCAGGGCCGAGCGCGCGAACTCGAGTTGGCGAAGGTGGAGGGGCAGCTGGCTCGCGCGCAGGTACAGGCACTCAACGCACAGATTCGTCCGCATTTCCTTTTCAACACGTTGCACAGCATCGGGCAGATGTGGCGGTCGGGGCGCAGCAACGAGGCGGACGCGATGCTCGATCATCTCGGCAGTCTCTTTCACAAGGTGCAGCGCTCGACCTCGCGAACCGAAGTGCCGCTCTCCGACGAACTCGATCTCGTGCGTGAGTACCTGGCAATAGAGCAGGCGCGCTTTCGCGACCGGATGCAGACCACGGTGTGCGCGCCACCAGAGACGATGACGTGGCTGGTGCCGCCGCTGCTTCTCCAGCCGATCGTCGAGAATGCCGTTCGGCACGGACTCGCTGCCATCTCGACGGCGAGTCGGATCGACGTTACTGCCGCCATTCGCGCCGATCATCTCGAGCTCGAGGTCCGCGACGATGGACCGGGCGTGAATGCCACCTCAACGCAGCCGGGTTCCGGTACGGGACTGACGAACACGCGCGAGCGGCTCGCCCAGTTGTATGGCACCGATGCCTCGTTGTCGATCGCGGACGCAGAGACGCGCGGCACGGTGGTGCGCATCAGCATTCCGCGCACGAGCACGCGGCGAACCGCGGATGCATATGGCGGCGACTGACGTCCTCCGCGCGGTGGTCGTCGATGATGAGCCCAATGCCCGAGAGGTGGTGCTCACGCTGCTCGCGTCGAGCAAATGGGTGCGCGTGATCGGCGAGGCGAGCAACGGCGCGGAAGCGGTTGATCTCATCCGTCGTGAGAAGCCAGACCTCGTCTTCCTCGACGTGCAGATGCCGGATCTCGATGGGTTCGGAGTGATCGAAGCCCTTGGTGACGAGGTTCCGCGCGGCATCGTGTTCGTCACCGCGCACGATGAGCATGCCATCCGCGCGTTCGATCTGCACGCGCTCGACTATGTTCTGAAGCCATTCGGTCGCCCGCGATTCGAGGCGGCCGTCTCGCGTGCGATCGAACGGCTGCAGGCGCTCGACGCGCTCTCGTTGCAGCGCACCCTCGCGAGCATGGCGGATGATCGTCGAGCGGTCGGGGAAGCGGCGGCAGAACTCTACCTCGGCGACTCGGCTCGCGTCGAAGTCCCGCCCACGAGGCTCAGGCGCATCGGTGTCCGCAACGGCTCGAAGATCACGGTTGTCGACATCGACGCAATCGATTGGGTGGAAGCGTCCGGGGATTACGCGCGGATTCATACCGGCAAGGCGCGGCACCTCGTGTTGCAACGAATGCATGCTTTGGAGCAGGCGCTCGACGACGGCGGCTTCGTGCGCATTCACCGGTCGATCATCGTGAATGTGGCGAGGATTCGCGAACTTCATCGGGAGCCGGACGGCGGAGGAAGCATCGTGCTGAGCGACGGTGTGCAGTTGCGCGTTGCGCGCGGGCGGTGGGAGGCGCTGCAGGAGGCGCTGGAGATCCGGGATTTCTAGCCTGTCTGTCGATGCGCCGCGGCCTGAACCGATCTTACCGCAGAGGACGCAAAGGAGCAGAGGAACGCAGAGGACTACGGAAGCGTTCTTGCTCGTTCTGTCGCCCTGAGCGAAGCGAAGGGCCTGCACGTGCTGTTACGGCGTGAGGTGCAGGCCCTTCGCTATGCTCAGGGCGACAAACGAGCGGTTTTTCCTCTGCGGCCCTCTGCTCCTCCGCGTCCTCTGCGGTGAAAACGACGTGGCGCCTGACACCACTTCGAATCATGTTTGGCGATCCCCCGCCGCGCGCAGAGTGACTAGCATTCCAGTATGACTTTACCAACGCGACTGTCCTACGGTTTCATCGTCCTGCTGCTCATCGCTGCCGACTACCTGCACATCGCCACCCCACTGGTGACCGTGCTGTTCTGCTATTTCGCGCTCGACAAGCTCGGCGTCGGCGACCGGAAGTGGCTCGGTGTGAGTGTGTTCCTTATCCTGCTCAGCGCTGCTGGAGTGGGCTTCTCGTTCTTCATCAAGCAGGCTCTCGTCGCGCTTCCGCGGATGGCGGAAACCACCATTCCCGTCGTCCTCGGTTGGGCGGAGAAGCAGGGCATCGAGCTGCCCTTTGCAGACTATCAGAGCCTGCGGTTGCTGGCGCTGAACGCGGTGAAGGGTGAGTTGGGCGGGCTGGGCAAGTACGCCGGCACCGCCGTGGTACAGACGGCCGCCGTCATCATCGGCATCGTGGTCGCGATCAGCCTCTTCCTGAATCCGAAATTCGACCTCGAAGCGAACCTGCCACACCACGACAACAATCTCTATACGTTGACCGGCGAGGAGGTGGGGCAGCGATTCCGGACACTCTACCGCAGCTTCGCTACCGTCATGGGTGCGCAGATCATTATCTCGGCGATCAACACGACGGTGACAGCCCTCTTTCTCTACCTGGCCGGCTTTCCCAATGCGCCGGTGATCATCGGCACCACGTTCCTTTGCGGATTGATCCCGATTATCGGAAACCTGATCAGCAATACCATCATCGTCGGCGTCGGATTCACGATCGCGCCGCAACTGGCGCTGATGGCGCTCATTTTTCTGATCGTCCTCCACAAGTTCGAATACTTTCTCAACAGCAAGATTGTCGGCGATCGCATTCAGAACCCCATGTGGCTCACGCTGATCGGCCTCGTGATCGGGGAGAAGCTCATGGGGATTCCGGGGATGATCCTCGCGCCCGTCATGCTGCACTACATCAAGGTGGAGGCGAAGGGAAACCAGCCGCTCATCGCGCTTCCCGACGACCCGCAGCCCTCGACCCTCGTTTGACGATGCAATTCCCCGACGCGGCGCGCGATCTCGCGGAGCTCGGACGCCGTTTTCATGGTCGCGGGTGGGCCCTGGGCACCAGCGGAAACTTCAGCGTCGTGGTGAGTCGCGATCCGCTCCGCCTCGCCATTTCGGCGAGCTCAATCGCGAAAGGAACGATGCGCGACGCGGACGTCCTGGAAGTCGACGACCGCGGTGTGCCGTCTGGCCCAGGTGCAGGCGCACCGTCGGCGGAAACACTCCTCCACGTGGAGATTGCCAGGCGCTGCAGTGCCGGCGCGGTGCTGCACACCCACTCCGTGTGGGCAACGATACTCTCGGGGTTGGCCGCGCATTCCGAGGGCATTGCGATCGAGGGATTCGAGATGCTCAAGGGGCTCGCCGGCGTGCGCACGCACGAACATCGCGAGTGGATTCCCGTCGTCGACAACGACCAGGACATGACGCGCCTCGCGCCGGTCGTCGGCGCAGTGCTGGAACGAAATCCAGGCGTCCACGCATTCCTCTTGAGGCGGCATGGGATGTACACGTGGGGAGCAACGCTGGCGGAAGCGGAACGACACGTCGAGATTCTCGAATTCCTGCTCGAAGCGACTGGCCGTTCAATGATGCTCGGGTCAAGGGATCATGGAGGTGGGTGATGGCACAGGTGAAGATTCCGGCGGAGAACCGCACGATCACGGATGATGGCGCGGTGGGCCAATACCTGGCGTCGCAAGGCATCGACTACGAACACCTCGGCTCCGTGCCGACCGCTGTTGGTGCGACGTCGGGGGAACTGCTCGCGGCCTATGCGCCGAAGATCGACGAACTGAAGGCGCGCGGGGGGTACATCACCGCGGACGTCATCGATGTCAAGGACGATACGCCGGGGTTGGACGCCATGCTGAAGCGCTTCAGCAGCGAGCACTGGCACGACGAGGATGAAGTTCGGTTGATCGTCGAGGGTCGAGGGATTTTTCACATCCACCCAACTGACGGTCCGGTGTTCGTGATCGAGGTTGCGGCGGGTGATTTGATTCGGGTTCCCAGGGGAACACATCACTGGTTCGATCTGTGTGGCGAGCGTCGCATTCGCGCCATTCGGCTCTTCCAGGATATCTCGGGATGGACGCCGCACTATACCGAGAGTGGGGTCGACACGGGTTTCCAACCGTTGTGCTTCGGGCCGGCGTACATCCCTCAGGCGAGAGTGACGCCCAGTATCGACGTATGAGTGCCGGCGTCACGTTATCGCCCTCGGTGCGAGGCATTGTTCTCGACATCGAGGGAACGACGACGCCGATTTCGTTCGTGCACGAGACGCTGTTTTCCTACGCGCGTGAGCATCTGCGTGAATTGTTGGCGGAGGCCGATCGTGACGACGTGCGCGTCGCGCTCGAGGGTCTTCGTCGCGAATGGGACGCAGATCCGGAGGTGCAGGCCCTTCGTTTCACCCAGGGCGACAGAACGAGCGGCTCCTTCGGCACGATGGCGTACCTCACCTGGCTCATGGACCGGGACAGGAAATCACCTGCGTTGAAGACCTTGCAAGGGCTGGTGTGGCAGCGCGGATACCAAGCCGGAACGCTCTCCAGCGAGGTCTATCCGGACGTCCCGCGCGCCTTCGCGCGGTGGCGGGCAGACGGACTGCGCATCGCCATCTATTCATCGGGAAGTGTGCTCGCTCAGCGCCTCCTCTTTGCGCACACGACCCATGGCGATCTGACCCCGTTCATCGAGCAGTATTTCGACACGGGGGTTGGCGCGAAGCAGTCGCAGGACAGCTATGTACGGATTGCCGAGGCGATGGAATGTGCGGGAGGCGAACTACTCTTCGTCTCTGACATCATCGGAGAGCTGCACGCCGCACGGGCAGCGGGGATCGACACGCTCCTTTGCGTCCGGGACGCGAGCGCCGATGTGATTGATTCGCGTCCCAAGACGATCGCCACCTTTGACGAGATAGCCGGACCGGGCACGACTCCGCAGAGATAGCCGAGCGCCGGCGTTCGTCCTATCTTCGCGCATGAGCTCTCCCTCCATGGCACCCGCTAACGGCTCCGCGTCCGGTCCGGTTCCGTACCGGTGGGCAACCACCGGCGACATCAACGCCTTCTTCGGCTTGATGCTCGACAACGTGGTAAATCTCGCAGTTCTCGCCGGCATCCTCGTCGCCGCCTTCGGATTCCCCGCGCAGCTCGTCTACACGCGCATGTTTCCGGGCACCGCCTTCGGCGTGATGTTCGGCGACATCGTCTATACCATCATGGCGATTCGCCTCGCGAAGCGGACGGGCCGGACCGACGTGACGGCGATGCCCCTCGGACTCGACGCCCCCTCGACGATCGGCATGGCGCTCACCGTGCTCGGACCCGCCTTCGTCGTCGCAAAGGGCCGGATGCCCGAGGCCGACGCCGCGATCCTCGCGTGGCAGGTGGGCATGGCCGTGATGGTGCTGATGGGCGTCTTCAAGCTCATCATGTCCTTCATCGGTGATCGCATTCGTCGCGCGATCCCGGAAGCCGGATTGCTCGGCTCCATCGGCGGCGTTGGCTTCGCACTTCTCGGTACGCTGCAACTCGGCGAGATCTATGGCGAGCCGATCGTCGGCATGATGGCGCTCGGCGTCATCCTCTACACGCTCGTGGCAAAGATCAAGCTACCATTTCGAGCACCGGAGGTGCTCGTCAGCGTATTGATCGGCGCCATCCTCTACTACGCACTCGGTGCACTCGGCCTCTCGGTGCATCACGTGGCGACGCCGGTGGCGAGTTTCCCGCTCGGCTTTCCCACGCCCTCGCTGGGATTCCTGACAGGCATGCCGATCGCGGTGCGTGACTATCTCCCGCTCGCGTTGCCCTTTGCGATTCTCACGGTCATCGGCGGCATCAACGTCACCGAGAGTGCACGCCTCGCCGGCGACGATTACAACACGCGCGACATCCTGCTGACGGAAGCGATTGCCACGCTCATCGCCGGGGTGTGCGGTGGGGTCAGCCAGTCGACGCCGTACATCGGCCATCCCGCATACAAGGCAATGGGAGGGCGTGCGGGGTACACGCTCGCGACCGGGTTGTTCATCGGACTCGGTGGAATGCTTGGCTACATCGCCTTTATGGCGGATGCGATCCCGAAGCCTGCACTGGCGCCAATCCTGGTGTTCGTCGGGCTGGACATCGCGGACCAAGCCTACACCGCGACCCCTCGGCGCCACGCCGCTGCGGTGACGCTCGCTGTTCTTCCGTCAGTTGCGCAACTGGTGTTGATCTTTCTCTCGCAGGTGTACGGGGGCGCGCTGTTGGCGTCGGCGATCGATCCGGCAGGCACGATGAAGGCCACGGGATTGATGAACCCGGATTTCATCAAGACCTGCGGCGTGATGGTGCTGCTGGCGCACGGCTTCATTCTTACGGCGATGCTGTGGGGCGGGGCGGTGGCATTCATGATCGACCGGCGGATTCAGGCGGCCGCCGTGACCCTCGCGGTGTGCGGGGCGCTGTCATTCTTCGGTGTGATCCACTCCGTTACTGCCACAGGAGGGATCTACCTGCCGTGGACGACAGGCTCGGCGCTGCCGTACCACTGGACGGTGGCGTATTTCGGGTTCGCCGTGATGATCTTGCTATTGTCGAAATCGAAGGAGTTCCGCGAGGCGCCTGCGTTCGCACAATGAGTGAGTTCCCATCCTGAAGCATGTCATCCCGCACGAGCCGACGGCGAGTGTCGGGATCTACTCTCTGGGGAGAGGGGCCAGCTTATGGCGCAAGGACGATAGATCCCGACATGCGCTTCGCGCATGCGGGATGACAACGAGTATCAGGACGAACACGACACGCCCGAGCTAGAGATCGAGCACGAGGCGGAGCCCGCGAGCGACGGCCGTCATCGTCGCGCCGTCCACTGCGCCGATTCGCTTGATCAACGCTCTACGGTCGACCGCGATTGGCTGCGAAACATTGACAACCGAGTCCTTCTCGAGCGCTGAGTCACGCGCACGGATCAGGACATTACCCGGCGCATCTGCTCGCTGGATGTTGGTGGTGAGCGGCACGATGACCGTGCTGGCGATTCTGCTGTGATTGAATCCGTCGCTCTGCACAACGAGCACCGGACGACGAAAGCCGGGCGCTGCGCCGACTGGAGCGTCGAGGTCCGCCCACCAAAGCTCGCCGCGGCGGATCACCATTCGTTCGTCGCGAGGGTCCGTCGAGCGGCCTCGACCAGAAAAGAGTCCGGGCGACCATCCTCCACGGCGTAGACCGCATTCAACCGTTCGGTCACCTCCGCATGCCGGTGCTTTGCCACATACTCGGCCAGCGCTTCCGCGACGAGCCCACTGCGGCTCTTGCCAAGGCTCCTGGCGAGTGCTTCAGCCTCAGCGTATAGGTCATCAGGGAGGGAAATAGCTGTTTTCATACCTGAAGTATACCAAAGTTATACCAAGTGGTCCAGCGGCCACTCTCCCTGCTCCTGATCCAGTGACGTCGACACCCCAAGCGGAAACATTGGCGATCCCGGGGACCACAACTCGATGGTTTCCGCGTGCTCCTCGAAGTATCGGGCATCGGTCGTCACCCGTACCTCGGCAGCCATACCGGGCGCGATATACGCGTACTCTCTGTTCGACATCTCACGAACGCCGATCCCTGGTGGCCTCGCATCCTCGCGGCGAAGTACCGCGTCGAGCATCGCCAGGTTCAGCGCCGGCGCCGGTCGCGCAGGCATTTCAAGTGCATCATCCGTGAGGACATCGAGGTCGAGACCGGAGTGCTGCGCTTCCATCGCATCCACTTGGCTCGTCACGCTGGAGGCGAGCAGTGCACGAACTTCCTCGGTCGCGCGGCCTCCTCGAAGAACCGTGTCGGCGATCGTTCGCGGCAAGCTCGACAGGATCGGCTGAAGCCGTCCGACGACCGATTCGAACAGCTTGATGCGACTCCGGAGCGCCATGTAGACGTCTGCCTCGACCGTGTCCTGATAGTGCAGGTTCAGGACGCGGATTACTGGATACTTCTGTCCGAGCCTGTCAATGCGTCCGATCCGTTGCTCGACGCGCATGGGGTTCCACGGCATGTCGTAATTCACCATTGCGCCGCAGAATTGGAAGTTGAGTCCTTCCGCGGCAGCATCGGTGCACAGGAGAAGATCCGCCTTGCCTTCGCGAAAGCGGCGCTTCACGTCGTCGCGGGACACCGAGAGCCAACGCCCATCCGTCGAGAGAATCTCCCCACCTCGCCCGGAGAAGCACATGATCGACCCAAGCTCCTGCGTTGCGAGATACTTGCGCAGGAAGTCCATGGTGTCGGTGAATTGCGTGAACACCATCGCTTGGGCGTAGCCATCCTGGCGCATGCCTCGCAACACCTCGGCAAGCTTCAACGCCTTGGTGTCCACCGGCAGCGCCGCGACACGACGGAGCAATGCCTCGATGTCACCGCGTTCCTCCGTCTTCAGCGCCTCCTGCTCGAGTCGCGCCGCCTCATCGGCGTCCATGACCTCGTCCTGGGCTTCATCGTCAGACGCATTTTCCGCGGCAGACATTGGCTTCTGAAGCGGAACGAGTCGATTTTCCAGAGTCTGTCCGAGCGCGCGAAAGCTGCTCGCCAGCCGCCGACGGTAGACCGTCATCACGAAGCCGACCGCGTTCTTCGCAGTCGGCGACGCCTGGTTGTACGTCGTGGAGATGTAGTCCTCCACGGCCTCGTATGCCGAGCGCTCCGCGGGTGTGAGGTGGATGAAGACGTCTCTGACGTCACGATCGGCAATCGGCGTGTCGATCTTGCCCGCCTTGTAGTATCTCCGCAGCAAGTCACGCGTATGACGCGAAACGAGATTCGACACCGGCGTGGTGGAACGCATCAGCCGAAGCGCCGCTGCACGATTCTGCGCATCCAGCTGCAGCCGTGGAATACCGGATGCGTCACGAAGTGCAGCGAGAATCTTGTTCGCACGCAGCTTGCTGGCGACGTCAAGCCTCGTCATCGTCGCCAGCGTTGTCTCACCATACGCACGCTCTGCTTCCCGGAACATCTCTGCCAGCTCGTCGAACTCGGTGACGGACGGAGCCGGCTTTCCGACCAGGTCGAAGAACCTCAAGAAAGCCGACTCACTCCACGCAGCGGGGAGGCCGAGCAGATCGAGAAGATCCCACATCTCGACAGGGTGCACCTGCATCGGCGTCGCGGTGAGCATGAGTAGACCCTTCGTTCTCTCGCGCAACCGGCGCATCAACCTCAGAAGCGCATTCGGCCCCTCCTCGGCTTGAGACCCTGCGCCCTTCCTACGTGCATGGTGTGCCTCGTCGAGAACGATCAGGTCCCAGGGCTCGGCGTCTTCACACAACTCCTTCTCGCGATCGCGCCGTCGCATGAGATGGCTCGAGGCAATGACCACATCGTCCCTGTGCCAATCGGCGCGCGAAACCTGTTTCCGATCAGCGCCCTTCTTTCCCGGAGACGGATACCAGGTCAGGGCGCCTTCGTCATAGATTGGCCAGTTGAGATTGAACTTCTCGCGCAATTCCAGCTGCCACTGCCGCATGACCGCCGCAGGCGTAAGGATCAGGATGCGACGTGCTCGCTTCGCGAGCCAGGCCTGCCGCACGAGCATTCCGGCCTGGATCGTCTTGCCGAGTCCTACTTCATCGGCGATGAGGAGCCGAGGTGCGTCGCTCGCGTAAAGACGTTCGAATGCGCGAATCTGGTGCGGCCAGGGTTGGACGCTGCACGTTGCCTCGCCGACGAGCGAGCCGCCGTTCTCGAAGGTTGGCGCGCGCTCGATGTAACTCCAGACCTGTTGTCGCAGATCGAGTGGTGGCGGGCGGTCTGCTTGGGGCGGGCGTGGCTCGGTTGCCTCTGGTTGCGGGACCGGCAGAGGTGGAGTGTGAATCAGGCGTGCTGGCAAATCGGATTCCGGCATGAAGCGAAGGAGATCGGCCTTCGCCGCGGCGGGCACATCGATGGTGATGACGCGTTTCGCCTTGTCTGCCCAGATCTTCGCGAAGTCCTCTGCCTCTCGCGCCGCGTGATCTGCCGTGCCCGTCCAGCTCGAAAAAACGGCGAAGCTTTCCCAGTTTCTCTTCCAGCCAGAGTAGGTCTCGTTAATGGAGCCATTGAACGCGAGACGATTCCCATTGGAATCCTCGATGACTCCAGCCTTCTCGTGGAAAATTCCCTCAGCGCTCATGGGGACGCGGTTGGCGTCGCAGGGGATGGCGACTTTCACATCGAGAAATCCGTGCTGCACCATCCACGCGAGGAGCTCCAGCGCCTCCTTCGATGGATCGTCTGGCGGCACGAGTGGACGCTCCTTCATGTGGTGCTCGACCGCATCTCGCAACGACATGCCGTGTGAGATCGCCTCGATCTCTGCTTGCGCCAAGGTGCAGCCGACAATGAGACGCATGCGTCCGTTGTTCCGTACGAGCCCTTCGATGCCGCGCATGGCGAGTCCAAGTGCCGGTGCGCCGAAGTATCCCGTCGATCGATCGTAACTGACCGCACATTCGAGGGCGGGCACGTAGAACAACTCGACGAGATCACCGTCGTCTGGTGTGTACTTGAGCTGCCAGCTGCGCTCGGTGAGACTAGGCATCACACGCTCGGCGGCGAGCGACGCCACTAGTCGGGTCAAACGTTCGCCGCGGGCGCGCGGGCGAAGAGGGAGTCGCACGGGCATGCGACAACGTAGGCGTTGCCGAGCGCGGGAGCGTCATCATTGTATTGCCGAGCGTATCATTTGTTGAGCTAACCTCCACCGTTTGTCATCCCGCACGAGCGCCAGCGAGTGTCGGGATCTACCGTCCGTGCCCGGTAGCTGGCCATCCTCGCCGCGACAGTAGATCCCGACACTCGCTCGCGTTGCTCGCTCATGCGGGATGACATCCATGGCCACGCGCGCCAGAACTGGTCGTTCCAGGGCGGCACTAGCCCGGAGAATTTCCACTCTAGACCGTTGGCGCCTTGAAGAACTCGAGCTGCCGCGGCTCGTCCACCTCCGTGGCGTACGCGAGGCGCCGCAGGTTCTCCAGCACTTCGAAGTCCGTTCCGCTCGCGGCGAGATCGCCGTCCAGATCGAGTCCGCCGAAGGTGCGGCCAACCGGTAGCACTTCGAGCACCGCCTCGAATGAGGCAAAGAACTGTGGATTTCCTGCGACGCCGGCGTTTTCCAGCATCTCCCGTGCTGCGTCGAGCGTGCGCAGCCGCGCCATGTAGGCGGCGTGGTGAATCGTGTCGATCCAGGCGCGCGATCCGTCGGCGGGGCCGAGTGCGTGCTTGGCCGCGCGCGTGGATGAATCCCAGATGCGCACGTCGCTCCCTTTCTTTTCTGCGAGCCGACCGATGATCTCCTTGTCGAGGTCGACGCCGACGGCGCGGGCGAGACGCAAGGCCTCGTCGTAGGGGAAGACAGGGGCCTTGAAGGCGTCCCACGCAAGCACGAAGAACGATGTCGCCGGGTCGAGCTCGACGCGCGTCTTCATATGCGTGAGCTGCTCGAGGCGCCACCGCTTCACTTCGCGACGCGCGGCGTTCAGCGCGTCCTCAGGTGTGACGGCGTAGGGGTCCCACGCTTCGTCGAACAGCTCCTTCTGCTTCTGGCGACGCTTGACTTCGGGTTGTGGTGCGGGCGTTCCGCGCTTGAGTGGCCACGCCTTGCTGAACTCCTCGAGCGCCGGGCCGAACGATGCGAGGTAAAGGTCGACGCCCCCGATTCCCGCCTTCTGGAATTCCTCGACTCGGGCGCGGACGGCTTTCGCAACCTTGGGTTCGACGTCCTCCCAGTACTGCACTTCGTCGCCGTGTTTGACGAGCGCACGTGGACGGCATGCGAGGAAGATGGTGCTGTTCGCGGCGGACTTGTTCTTGATGTGAAGTGAGTCCTCGGCTTCGGTGTTGATCGGCCAGCTTGCGCTGATCGTGAAGCCGGCCTGGATCAGTCCCGTGGTTAGCGCATCCCACGCACCGGTGGCCTTGTGGGTGAACATCAGGGTCATGATACCATCTGGCTTCAAAACGCGGCGGCACTCGCCGAAGATGGCGGCCATGCGGTCCTGGTAGTCACGAGCTGCAAGCTTCTTGGCACCCTTTTCACCCTGAAACTTGGCTGGATTGGCGACTGCTTCGTTCTCCTTGTCGGTCAGAGTCCTGGTAAACAGTTCAGGAAAAACGTGACCTGCTGTGCGCTTGAGCCAGACGTAGAAGAAGTCCGAGAGCTCGGCGTACATGACGTTGTCATAGTACGGGGGGTCCATGACGATGGCGTCGATGCTCTCATCAGCGATGTGCGGAAGGTTGTCGGCCGAGTAAGAGGAGATGGTGATTGGCGGTGGGACGAACGCGGGCACCTCGAACAGGCTCGCGACGGCGGAGTTCTTGCGAGCCGACTTCACATCGATGTCTGGACGCGTGAGGCCCACTAATTCCTCGATGCAGTTCGCTGTTTTCTCAATTGCCCAGTCGTAACCCAGACCAGCAATGAGCGGCGCCATTTCCGCATAAGACGACACGAACGCGAAATCGTGACGGTCGAATATTGAACGGACTCGCTGAGTGACGGTGTCCCAACGACAGGACCGGCACCCGTAATTGAGCATCGTGTCCAAGGTAAGGGCGAGATATCCGAATGCGGCCTTCTCTACCCCTGTCAGTGGCCCGGTAGACTCTGCTTCAACCAGCAAGTCGCGATACACTTGCACCCCGGTAGTGTGGCCAAGGAGCTGCCGAGGCGAAAAGAGGTCACGCCACCGCGGCATGCCGTATTGAATAGGCCGATCATCGCTGCTTGCTGGAGGGAATGGCTCGCTGGGAACAAGGTCGAGTGCTTCCAACTCCGGCATCCTCTCCGCCAATGCCTCGCGAATCGCTACGAGGTCGCCTTCTTCAGGTCCCGGCGCGCGAAACCCACGCTCCCACTTTACCCTACTCTTGCCGCCCTTCGTCACCGTGGCAAGGCGCTCTCTGTACACGATAGCGTACAGTTGCTCCCCAAGCCCTCCAAGCTGCGCCTGCCGTTTTACTTCATCGCCATCTATAACCCGCGCGCAATCCGGGAACGGGCAGGTAGCGTCTCCATTCGCAACAGTACCATCCGAGTGATGGTCCGCCGAATGAACAATCTCAAAATCGCAACGTCGGCCGGGCGAGGATGGACCGTCGCTCACGTTTGGATGGAGCCTCACGCCGATGCCATTCGGAGCGAGGCGCCAATTGGGCGAAAGTGGTATCAAACCAGTGCAATAAGGGCATGCAATTGTGCGCGCCCACAGGTATGCACTGTCGATTCGACCAGGCGCGCCAGGCTGCGGAAAGAGTGGCGACAATGGGGCGTCCATCCGAGCGCGCCATCTTGCTGCGAGCGCCACGTACCTCGTGTATACCGCGAGCCCATGCAGCTGTGGCCACTCAACGGTAGCGCGCTCAATTAGCGCGGCAACCGGATTCAAGTCGTTGCAAATCGTCCGCAATCCCAACCGGACGCATTCGAAAGGGATGCTGCCGCCGCCAGCTGTCGGATCTAGGACCGAAGGGTTGCGAATACCAGCCCGCTTGCCTTCGCTTGCGATCCACGCGTGATCGGCCGGGGAGGGCACATACGTGAATGCGCGTTTGTAGCCGTATGGATCAGCAACGCGTTCGTCGTCACGCTTAGCGTCGTCCATCAAGCGCTTCGCTCGTAGCGGATCGCCGTGAATTCCCAGTACATGCATGTACTTAGCCCGATCGGCATCTGCGGAAAGAACCGATGCCAACACCGCCGCCCGCGACGCCACCAATGGCCTCCGCGCCCACCACACATGCAGGTAGTACGTTGGCGGAAGCGCGGTCATCGACCGCCTCTCCCTCACACTCTCTTCACCAATCTCCGCAATGGGCAGCCACCGCTCGATCAACCGCGGTGTGCTCATCGCGCTCCGTCAGTGCGTCGAGATGGGTCAGTGAGGAGCATCCGCAACGCGCTCAAGACCCGCCGCGGATTGACGCGGTGCATCGCCATGCCTAACCAATACGCCGCTTCCTCCTGGCCCATTGCCTCGATCCCTTCCGCCACACGAAGCATGTTCTCCCGGCTCCGCATCGGCGCCAGCGTGCGAAAGAGCAGGCCAAGCATCAGCGCGAGATGCTCGGTCACGGCATACGAGCTCGGCTCTCCCTGCAAGAGCCCCGGCGTCCGAAGTGACCGCAGCTTCACCCCAGCGTTCGTCAGGCGACGCAGAACTCTGTGATGCACGAGATCGAGATTCCGACCGCGCAGGCCCGCAACCCGCACGGCCGAGCGAATGTGCGGTGTGGCGGGCGACGGGAGCTGCCAGATCTCGAGCTCATCGTCGCCAACACTCCAATTGCGCGCGCGCAGCTCATACTGCGGCGCCGATGCCTGCGTTTCGACATCGTACATCTTCAGGATGCCGGGCTTCATGACATACCTCCGGCCTTGGTTTCTGCGGTGGCTGTGACGTAGGCCGTCCCAGCCGCGTACTTGGTGAGGCGATCGGCGAGCCGTTCAGGCGCGTCACTCGTCGTGAGCAAGCCTCCCTCGAAGGCGAGCTCAAACTCGGCGTTCAAGTCCTTCTCGCTGGCGGCGCGCAATTGCGGCTCGAGGAACTCCTTGAGCACCTGCGCATCGGTCGACGGCCCCTCGAACTGGAACTCGAGCGTTCCGCCGTCTGTGGTTTCGTAGGCGCCCTTGAGCGTCACCGTCTTCTTTGCGCCCTGCACTGAGCCAATGACGCCGAGCAGCTTGAAGGCATCGCCGGCGTCGAACATCCGGATGCGTACGAGATGAATGCGCTCGATCTTTCGCTTCCGGGATTTTTCCCACAGCTGTGCGAGCGCTTCCTTCAACACGCCTTCCGCAACAAGGAGATCGGCAGACGGTGCCGGAGGTGGTGGCTGCGGGGGCTGCACGCCGCCCGATTCGGGACTCCCTCCGGAAGCTGGCGGAGCAACTACGGGATCCGGCTTTGGCACCGGTCGCGGCCAGATCTCGCGCTCCTTGGCGAACGCCATCGTGAATACCGTCGACTGTTCGTCGACCACGATGCTCGTCTGCGGATCTCCCTCTCCATACAGGAGATCGCCGCGGCGATAGATGTACTCACCCTGCTCGACACCACGCCGGATTCCCGCGATGAAGACGTCGTCGCCAACGAGCATTGGCAGCGCTGGATCTCGACGAAACTCCTCGCGCAGCGCACGCGTGCTGATTTCGCCCTTCTTCAGCGGCGTGCGGTCGCGTACGTACGACGGTGAATCGGGTTCATCGCCGCTAGTTCGCAGCTTGTGGGTGTCGCGGAGGGCGCGCTCCACCTGTCGCTGTCCCGCACCGGGGCTGGCACTTGCCGACGGGACGTCTATCGCCGTGTGGCCAAGATCACAGTCGGCAGTTACACGATCACCGCGCGTTGGATAGAACACGTGTCGGTAGCACTGCTGGATCGCGACGGCCACTTCCTGTTCCGACTTGCTCTCCAACTCGCGCACCTTTGCCTGCTGATGCTCGGCCAGGTCGCCGATGCGCTCCGCTTTCTTCAGCTCCTGGAGTGCGAGGCGTCGCTGCATCTTGTGCGTCATCTCGCTCGTGCGCGCCTCGTCAGCGGCGAGAAACACGAGCGCATTCCTATTCAGGCGAAGCGCCTTGTCGTCTGCGCCTTTGTGCTTGAAGATGCGTTCGATGAGCTGCGGAACGGCGTCGATGACACCCTGAACAGGGACGGCGGTGTAGCCGAGCAGCACGAGGAGCGGCCGGTTGTCTCCAATCTCGTCGGGCACTTCGTACGGGCCGCCGGGAAACGCAAGGAGATCGAATTTCGCGTCACCGGTTCGCGAGAAGATCACCCGGATGCGATCGCGTAACTGTGCGCGAATTTCCTCGGTATCCACCTGCGCTTCCTGACGCCGGATGATCTGCGTGAGGTTGGCCTCGGCGAGAAATCGCAGTGGCGAGCCGGGGCGATCGTCGAGATATGCCGACTCACCCATGAACCGCTTGCGTGCGTCGTCCGCGAACGCGATGTCGATTGCGGGCCCGATCATCGAGAAGCGCAGATGCTCCGGCGAAATGCCGCGCAACTGATCGTTGAAGGCGAGCGTGTTCACGAAGATCGTGCGGGCCGCGTATGCCGTGTACGGCGGAAGACCCTTGTAGTGGTCCGCGTCGATTTGCTGCGCGAGGGACTTGCTCCCGCTATCACTCGCCACATCGCGCTTGATCGCCGGCACGTACTGTATCTGGCCGAGCCGGGTGATCAGTTCCTGCCTGATCGACTCGTGGCCTACATCTATATGATGGACGTGAATGGCGTATGCGTCGGCCGGACGCTCCTTCCACAAATGCGCCACCGTGCGGGCGAGGAGCCGGAGCATTCCGCGCACGCGCTGGAAGTTCGAGATCGTCGCCAACTTCTCGGTCAGCGTATCGAGCACTTCCGGATGCAGCGGGTACGACGCGAAGAACAGCTCAACGGTTTCGGCGCGCCCAGCCTCCGGAGAAAGCGCGCTCTCGTTCTGCTTCCACAGCGTGCGGTACGCGTCGACGACTGATGCGATCTGCGACTCGTCGATCTTCGAGAAGAGGCGCCGCCTGAGAACGTGAGCGGTCTCGTCGTCTTCCGTCGGATTCAACAGCGTTGCCTTTCGCGCCGAGATGCTCTCGGCCTCCGCCATGCGTTCGGCGATGAACTCGTTCTCGTCGCTGTACGCGTCGGACGAGCGGCTGTCCTTGCCGATCGCGAGCGTGTAGACGAGCGCCGCGTTCGATGTCCCTTCGATCGCCTTGAAGAGCGACGTAAGGAATGCGGAGAGCTGATCCTGCGCGAGGGAAAGCTTTCGGACTTTCCGCAGATAGACGGAGAGCTCGTCGAGGAGAATGAGCGTCGGTTCTCCGCCGAAGAGTTCGCGAAGCGTTTCGGCGCCTGGTGCAATGCGCTGTTCGTCGCTTGCCCGAACGCGCTCGTAGCCGGCCGTTCCCGCGAGTGAGTAGGCGATCTCGCCCCATGGCGTGAAGGCCTTGATGCCCTCGCCCATGGTTCTTCCGTTCAACGGATCTGCGTTCTCGCCATCGAATGCCGCAATGCGAACCGGCGTCTGCGGGAGAAGAGCAGGGTCGATGAATTCGGCGATCGTCTTGACGTTGCCCGCTCCGCGAGCGGCATGCACGAGCGCGATGAGGCCATGCGTCTTACCACCGCCGAACTGTGTGTCGAGCCGGAAGATCGACGCCGCTTCGCCACCCGCGCCGCTTAACCGTCGGCAGACGTTGGAGAGGAGGTTCTTCAGGCCTCGCGTGGGATAGGTATTGTCGAAGAACCGGTCTGCGTCGCGGTACTCCTCCGGCGCGTTTCCACGAATGACTTGCGCGAGGTCAGCAGCGAAGTCGGACTCGCTGATCGTTCCAGCGAGCACATCGGCGCGGGGAACGCAAAGATCGAAGATTCGTGGCGCCATTGAGTAGTGGTTCCCCAGGTTGGGGAATACTACTCCCCAAGATGGGGAATGAGCAACGGCTTCGCATGATCTGCGGATGCCCAAAGAGCGGAGGCCGAGCGCCGTCCACGAGCCGGACTATCAGTATCTCATTGGTCGAATGCGCGAGGCACGCGAGGCGGCCGGCTTGACGCAGGCACAGGTGGCCAAAGAGCTCGATAGGCCCCTCTCGTTCGTGTCCAAGTGCGAGCTCGGTGAACGAAGGCTCGATCCGATCGACTTGCGAGACTTCGCCGAGATCTATGAAAAACCGCTGGAGTTTTTCTATCCCACCCGTCGCGGCTCGAGGAAACGAAGCTCCGGCTGAGGGGCAAACGCGGGTTAGCCGCAATACTGCTCAGTTGGGCGCGGGCGAGCGTCGATTGTCACCCTGAGCGAGCGAAGCGAGTCAAAGGGTCTGCACCTCGTATACAGGTGGCAAGTGCAGATCCCTCGACTTCGCTCGGGATGACAACCCTAACTGAAGTGCATTGGGGCTAGCCGTTGGCCTAGCCGAACACCCGCGCCACCTCGAACGTCAGCGGCGACGACACGCCTTTGGGATGCCAGGTCATCGTCTCGCGGCTGACCACATCGGCCCTTCCCGGCGCCACCGACGTGACGGTCCGGTTCGCTCCGTCCACCATCCAGTATTCGTCAATGCCCGCATCCATGTAGAGTTCACGCTTCTCGACGAGATCATGCCGTCGCGTGCTCTGCGAATGGACTTCGACGACGAGTATCGGAAGCGGTGCGGTGTCCCACGTCATATCGGGTGTCGATGGCAGCTCCCTCACCGCCAGGTCGGGCTGGACTTGAGAATCGGCGTGACGCACGACTCCATTGCCGCTGTGGACATAGCCGAGGCCTTGCTCCTCGACATAGCGGTCGAGAATCCGATGGAGCCGAGCCACGATCGTCTCGTGCGCAAAAGCGGGAGGCGGGCTCACGAGCAACTCCCCGCGAACCACCTCGTACGTGTTGCCGTCGTCAGGAAGGCTGTCCAGGTCAGCGATCGTCCATCGCTTGGTGTCCGTGGCCATAAGCATTCGGCATCCGTCCCTGGATTTGTGTGAAGTGTAGACATGCGCCAAGGATCGCATGTCGGCACCGGCAACGCGTCACCGATTCACCGCACGATGAATCGAAATCACTCCGCCGAGCCTACCCTCGGCGCAGTGGCCGAGTCAAGCGTCTGACGTCGTGCTCGCACGGCGCGAACTACGCGCGCGCGACCCGCAGCACCTCATCAAGCGTGGTGACGCCGGCGCGCACGAGCCGCAGTCCGTCGTCCTGAAGGGTCCGCATCCCTTTCTTGATCGCCAGCTCGCGCAGCTCCTCGGATCCACGTCGCCCCTGAACCTCGAGTCGCAGCTCGTTGTCCATCACGAGCAACTCGTGAACGCCGGTGCGGCCGCGATAGCCGGTGCCTCGGCAGTTGTCGCATCCCTCGCCGCGATACACCGTCGACAATCCCAGCGCTTCGATATTCAGTCGCCGCGCTGCGCCCTTGTCCGGATGCGTTTCGACTTTGCAGTTCGGACAGATCACACGCACCAGTCGCTGCGCGAGAACGGCATCCACTGTACTCGCGACGAGATAGGCCGCCACACCAAGGTCCAGCAGACGCGTGAGCGCCGTCGGAGCGTCGTTCGTGTGCAACGTCGACAGTACCAAATGGCCAGTCAGTGCCGCCTGCGTCGCAATCTGCGCCGTTTCAGGGTCGCGAATTTCACCGACGAGAATGATGTCTGGATCCTGACGGAGCAGCGATCGCAACGCACTCGCAAACGTCACACCCACCTTTTCGTTCACCGGCACCTGCGGCACACCCGGCAGCTCGTACTCGACCGGGTCCTCGACGGTGAGGATCTTCTCGCGACCCGTCCGCAACATCTCGACGGCGGCGTACAGCGTCGTCGTCTTCCCGGAGCCCGTCGGCCCCGTTGCGAGCACGATGCCGTGCGGACGTTGAATCACTTCGCTGAACAACTCGAAGGTGTCGTCCGCCATCCCGAGCTCGGGGAGCGTGACTCGGCCGCGCTCCTTGTCGAGGAGACGAAGCACGACGCTCTCGCCACGCAACGTGGGCACCGTCGAGACACGAACGTCCACCTGCCGGTTCAGCAGCCGAAGCCGGATGCGACCATCCTGCGGCAACCGGCGTTCGGCGATGTCGAGCTCCGCCATGATCTTGAGACGGCTCACGATCGCCGCGGTGAGATGCGGCGGTGGCGAGGGCGCTGGCTGCAGCACGCCATCGACGCGATACCGCACGCGCAGTCCGTCGGCGTAGCCTTCGAGGTGGACGTCCGACGCACGCGCATCCAGCGCCTCGATCAGTAGCAGGTTCACCAGCCGGACGACTGGCGCCTCGTTCGCGAGGTGCAGCAGGTCGTCGAGTGGGAGGTCGTCCCCTTCGAGCACGCGCGCTTCGCCACTCAAGCCAGCGATCAGGCCCTCGGCGGTAACGGCTTCCTGCGCATACACCCGGCGAATGGCCGTCCGAAGATCGTGCTCCGAGAAGCGTTCGATTGTGAGGTCTGCGTCGAACAACAGACGCAAGTCGTCGAGCGCCAACTGGTCGGGCAGGTCACTCCACGTGCCCACCACGAGTGAGCCGTCCTCGAGCCGCATGGGCAGAACAGCATGCTGTTCGAGCCAGTCGGCGGTGAGCGCACCAGTGAGCCGCTCGACTTCGAGCAGTTCGCTGGCGGAGTGTTCAGTCACGGGCGTCGCGGCCACGTTAGATCCGTTCAGGCGACGGACGCCGGCGCGTCGTATCCGCCGGCGTACCGGCAGGAGGCACACGCGGCGCCGGTGCGGGCGCGGCGGGCGACTGTTGCTTCGGCAACGCCTTCATGGAGTCGACGGCCGTGGTAATCTGTGATTGCACGTCTGCCGGTTGGAGAATATCGCTGCCGTTGCGCACCGCTTCGCGCAGGCGATCGATGTCCTCGTCGCTCGAGACAATATGAGGCGTGAGGAAGAGGTAGAACTCACTCACCCCTTCATTCTTCGTCGTGTTGCGAAAGAGCCAGCCGATGAGCGGAATGCGGCTCAAGTACGGAATGCCGGATTGGGTATTGTTGCGCGTGTTGTCCGACAGCCCGCCGATCACCGTCGTCTGGCCATCGCGGATGAAGATCTGCGTCGTCGCTTCGCGGGTGTCGATGATCGGCGCATCCGACACCAGCGTCGCCGTGGCGCTGTTGTTCGTTTGCTTCACCGCGAGGTTCACGTATCCATCGGGATTGATCGTTGGGGTGATCGTCAGGGTCGTGCCAACGTCCTGATACTGCACGGTGCTGACGCGATTGGTCGGATCGTTGGGCACGGTCTGCGACGTCTGTACGAAGGGAACGCGCTGGCCGACGTTCAGGATGGCTTCCTTGTTGTTTTGCCCGATGATCAACGGCAGCGAGAGAATCTTCACATCGCCACGCGTCTGAAGCGCGCTCAACGCGACTGAATAGCTCACCGCGCCCTTGCCACCCGTGAGCGCGAAGATGAAGTCGCGCGCGCTGGCCGCCGTCGGCATGAATGCGGTGTCGGCTCCCGCACCCACCTTGCTGGTTTGACGCCCCGAGATGCCGAGGCTGAAGTCGTGCGTGCGCGATACCTGTGCGATGCTGACTTCGATCAGCACCTGCAACGGACGAAGGTCCACAGTGGCGAGGAGTTGCTGGATGAGCAACCAGTCATCACTCGTTGCGCGCACGAGCAGCGAATTGGTGGACTCCTCCGCGACGATGCGAATGTTCTGCGCATTCTGAAGTGCGCCACCTCCTCCGGCGCCGCCCTGGCCGAACAACGCTTGCTGCATCTGTTGCGCAATGTTCTGAAGTGCGTTGGCGGCTCCGCCGCCGCCGCCACCACCACCACCTCCGGGACCACCTCCGCGGCCCGGAGTGATGTTGATCGTCTGCCCCGGCTGGCCACCGCGACCTGGGATCTGGATGGTCTGCTGCGGAAGAACCTGGAAGCCACCAGGGCCCTGGTTGAGAATCGTCTGTTGTGCGTTACCGGCGCCGGTCAGGAGATTCATCAGGACCGGACCAAGCTGCACCGCACTCGCATGCTTGAGTCGATACGTGAAGAGACGAAGCTGCGTCGCGTTGGCAGTTTGTTGCTGTTGCTGCAACTGCTGGGCATTCGTTGTCGCTGGCGTGCCTTCGATGCGAATCAATGACGGCCCTTCAGTCATTTTCAATGCATTCGATTCCGCCACGCCCCTCAGTACGTCAACGGCGCCGGTCTTCGAGATTGCCTGACCCATGCGGAGCGTGATGCGCTTCGAGGGAATGTTGTTGAGTGTCAGGTTCAACCCACCTGCCTCGGCGATCGCCGACAATACGACGCGAAGCTCCTGCTCCTGAAAATCGAGCACGAAGCCGTCGGGCGTCTTGCGAACCATCGACGTATCCGTCTTCGGTGGAGGCGTCTGTTGCGGTAATGGCGCGCGCTGCTGTCGTCCACGCTGCGCGCCGAGTGGCAGCGCAATGAGCAAGGCGAACACGAAAGACTGGCTTGTCGTCCTGAGTGCAGCGAAGGACCTGCACTGTGACGTCGAGACGGACATTATGCCCCTGGCTTGAGAGCGGGAATATCGAGTCGCTTGCTGGCCGACGTGAACACAACGCGGCCACGCTCGATGGATTTGACGGTGTACACGCCGATCTTGTCGCCGACACGGACGATGACCGGTTGTGCGTCGCCAAGCTGGCAGGTGGCGAAGCTGTACCCTTCGCCGATGTACGCCGTTCCGAGGACGATGGGAATGGGCGGTTCGACCTTCGGTTCGGCCGGTTCGGCATCTTCCTCGCCAGGCAAACGATACGGCCGGTCGGGCGCGGAACGATCGACCGCGAACAGATCGTTCTCGACCGCCAGTCCGAGGTCGGCAGGAGTCTTCGGTGTCACGGCGCTGATCGCGGTCGACGCGTCGAACGGAACCGCGTGAATCGGCTCCGGCGCGGCCGGATTGAAGACGCGAACCAGCGTCCAAATCGCGATAACGGCGCTTGCAGCAAGGAATGCAACCGACGCACGCACGCCTGGGCGAGTGAGCATGTCGCGCTCGATCACGGCGTCCTCGCTTTCGGCGCGCTCATGGGCAGCACGCTATCCAGGCCGATGGCAAACCCCGTGACGGTCGCCGAAACCGCGAGCGCCTCGGAGCTGTCCTGCGCCCCGACTCGCGTGACGCGCGAGATATCCAACCGGTCGATGCGGACGAACTTCGTTCCCAACTCCAGTTCGTGCAGCATGGCAAGGACGCCTCGCAGGTCCGACTCGGCGCGCATCTCCACGCGTAGTGCGCGCACGCCACCAGGCGCCTGGACGGCGGGGCGCGTCGCGGCATCCTGCAGCCACACGTGGCTCGTCCGCGCGACGTCGCCGAGGTATGACGCGAGCTCCGCGCTGGCCATGACGTCGTCGCGACCCTCGAACAACCGCGGCTTCATGACGCGCATCGCCGAATCGGCCGTCTGGCGAAGCTTCGGATTCTTGCGCGCGGCATCGATTGCGGCGCGTTCACGCGCGAGTGCTTCCCGCTCGATCGTCAACTGCTGACGCGCATCGGACAGTGCCGCGAGGTATGGCTTCACGCCCCACACGAAAAAGAGAGCGGGGATCACGACACTCAAGCCGAGCGTGATTGCGCGCCGGTCCTTTGCGCCCATTGTGGAGAGGCTCATCGCGTCCCCCGTGCGGTCGTGGGCTTCGCCGTGGTGGGTTTTGCTGTCGCGGCAGGTGGCGTCGGCGGAGGACTCAGGTGTGCAGCGATCGTGAATCGCTGCGTGGCCTCGGCGCCGTTCGGCGCTTCGCGTCGCACAGGAGCAGCAGCGCGGATGTTCGTCAGTCCCGGCGTCTCCTCCAGATCGGTGAATACCTTTGCGGCGTGATCGGCAATGCCTTCGACGACGACAGAATCACCACGGCCGCGGAACGACGTGAGATAGGAGTCCACGTCGAGATGGTCCGCGATGCGCACGAGCACCACTGTCCATTGTGGTGCCGCCCTTTCCGCCACGTTGAGCGCCGCGAGTTGCCGATATGCCGTCTCGACGGACGTTCGTCCGACCAGTGTCGTCGAGAGCTGCGGCCGCAGTGCTGCCCGTTCATTTGCCACGGCGTTCAACTGTCGCCGCACACCCCACAGCGCAAGGCCGGCCGAGAGAACAAGGAGTACAACGGCCGCCGCGCTCAGGTACAACGCCACGCGCTTTGCACTCTGTTGCTGTACCGCGCGATCGTCATCGGAGCGAAAGGCGAGATCCGCGGCCGATGCCGCGAATGTCGCGGCGAGACGCTCTGGTTCGCCCGCTGCCTCGGCGAACGGGCCAGTCGGGCCATTCACCGTAACGCCCGCGCTGGAGAGTGCCCGTGTCAACTCGCGCCGCCCGTCGGAATGTCCGATTGCCGCCACGCGATGCACCGAAGCCGCACCGACTCGCTCCGCTGTCGCACCGATGGCCTCGGCGATTACCGAGGCGTCGGCGGCGCCCGCGCGAAATTTCCGCACCGAATGCAGCCGACCGTCGCGTAGCTGCACGAGTACCGTGCGGTCGGCGTGCGCGACGATGAGGTGCCCTGTCTTTTGACCCAGGGCAGGCCAGATCGATTTCGCTGCGCCGGCCCACGCACTCTCGGCAGGCACGATGGTATCGATCGTCAAGCCGGCATCACGCGCGGCCGCGTGAATGGCGAAGACCATGCGCTGCGATGCCGCTGCGGTGAGGACCGGTTCTCCAGCACTGCGTTTTCCCAGCGCCGCCACGCCGACCAACTGCGCGCCGCGCGCTCCAACGAAATACCGTTGTGCGCCTCGCGTGATGACCGCGCGTAGCTCGTCCTCCTTGAGTGCAGGAAGCTCGAGGGCGCGGACCTCGGCAAGCGGGGCGGCGAGCGCGACGGATAGCACGGCGCCAGCCGTTCCGGAGAGCCGTGCCATTTCGCGAAATGCCGAGACGAGCGATGGCCATTGGTTCGCATCGTTCGAGAATGGATCGAGCGGCGCGCGCAACAGCACAACGCCGGAATCGGCGTTGACGGCCCACAGCTCACGGGCCGATGCGGACACACCAATGCGGCCAATCACCATTGCTTCCACTCGAGCGTGGCGAGCGTAGGAGCGGATCGTTCGATGATCGCCATCAACCTCGTTGGTTGGGCATGCGGCGCGACGCGCGCGATGAGCGTCAATTCCACCTGCTGGGTGTTGACCGTGGTGCGCGTTGTGAGCCGCTGGGTCGTGGCCTGTACTTGAACCTGTGCCTGCGCGTTGAGTCCACGCGTGGCCGCCTGCATGACCTGCGCGACCGAGGTGATGCGTCGTCCCTGCGCACGCAGCGCGAGAATGTTCGCAAGGATTGCATCCGTCATTCCGGGTAGCACCCGCAACACCGGTGTCGGTGCCGTATTCAGGTTGACCATTCCATCGCCGCGCACGGTGAGATAGGGACTCGCAAGCTCATAGATCTCCGGTGTCATGTTCATCACCTGGAGCAGATCCTCGACTTCGCGGAATGGACCGTTCTGCGGCAGGGTGAGTTGACTGGCCTTCACGTACGCATCTGCTTCCGCGCCACGAAGCCGAGGCATTTCGTCGACATCGCGCCAATCCATGATCGATTGCGCGAGCCGGTCCGCCTTGTCGGCATCGTTGAGGAGAAAGCCAAAGAAGATGCGGAGCTCCGCCTCGTTGAGATTGTTGACATTGAGCTGGGTGCCGAGGTCGCGTGCCCGCACCTGGACAGCGATGCTGTCGATCGGATAGTCGCCGGAGTAGAGACTGTCTACATCGAGCCACGGGTCCGAAGAGCGGAGAATCTGCACACCGCCACCCTGCGGCGCGATGCGCAACGCATAGTCGAGCTTCGCGAGGACGACCGCGAGCGCGCCGCCGGCCGCGGCGCGGGACTGTCCGCGCTCCGCGGTGTCGATGCCGAGCTGACGACGTTCCTTTGCTTCGATGCTGAACTCGAGTACGACGACGGCAATGGCGACGACGAGCCACAGCGCCGTGAGCAGCGCAACGCCTCGGCGGTTCTTCATTGCGCGCCGCCGAGCACGGGGAAGATCAGCGGGAGCTGAAGAATCGCGGGAACAGTCACGCCATCCGCAGGGAGCAGCGTCACACGCAGCGCGGTCACGGAGATCGTCGACGCTTCCGTCGATGGGAACCAGCGCTTGGTTCTCGCGTCGAGGAACTCGACCACGAGTGTGCCGATCGATGCATCGACCTCGCGGCGCTGAAGCGGAGTCTGATTCGTCGCGCGGTACTCCATCGTGAGCCCCGTCTCGGGCGTTTGCGTATCCCCGTCGACGAACAGCCGGATCTGAACCGTCGGCGCCATGGCGGGATTCGGCGCAGATGTGGTGAACCGAATCTCGTCGCCAGCCGCGGCCGCCTCGCTCACACCGCCTGTCGAGGAAGACACCGGCGCGCCACGGAGCCCCCGAGGGCCACCACCCTGGCGAATCTGCACTGTGCCCGACGTCAGCCACAGACGAAGCGTTTCCCGTAGCGCGACCGCGCGTTCCATGGTGACCGTCGATTCCTTGATGACGCGACGATGATCCATGATGGACCCGAATGTCGCTGTGCCCATCGCGGCCATCACGCCGGTGAGCACCAGCCCGACGATGAGCTCCATCAGGGTCATGCCCCGTCGAGCGCGCATCATCGGCGCCCCGTGGCTTGTGGCGGCCGGCGATACAGCGCGCTGTGCAGTGAATACGATCCTTCGGGCCAGGTGACCGTGACCTCCACGTCGTACACACCGCCGACTTCCGCGCGTGGTGCGGACTTCGTGGTCCACTTGTATTCGTCGAGTGGCTTGTCGAACACGCCGCGCGACACCGAGTCGGGCAGGTCCTGCAACTCCCGATCATTCATGAGCCCGAGGAAGTCGAGTCGTTGCGTGGCAAGCGCTTCGACTTCCAATGCCCGACGCGCACGTTCGGCCGTCTTCATCTCCGCTGCCACGGCGGCGAGCGCACTCACCGATGTGACGCCGATGATTGCCAGGGCGGCAACCGCTTCGAAGAGGGTGATGCCGCGTCTAGCGCGCATCGGTCCTCGCAACGCCGCTCCAGGGATCGACCGCCACGAGGACGGTGGCGCCCAGACCACGAACGAGAACGGTATCGGCGAATGCGGCACCACTCGGGCGGAAGATGTAGGTCAGACGCTGTTGCTCGGTGACGAGCGTTTCCGTTGCATCGAGCTCGATCGTACCCTCGGCGAACTTTCCCGTGCCGGACACGCCGGAGGTGTCCGCGCGATAGCGACCGGTGAGCGGATCGATGCGCAGGCTCACCATGGCGTTCTTGTCGATCGCGGCCTTTCGCGCGTCACGCAGCAGGGCGAGCATGCCCGCTGCTGCCTGCGGTTCCTTATTGGTGCCGAGGCGGGCCAGCGCGGGGACGACCAACGCGGCGGAGAGTGCCATGATCGCGAGCACGATGGCCATCTCAAACAACGTGAAGGCGGGCCGTCCAAGTCTGGCACCGTACGACGTTCTCGCTGTCGGTGTCGTTTTTACCGCAGAGGACGCAGAGGCGCAGAGGTACGCAGAGGAAAACCAGGAACTGCTTTTGCTTGTTTTGTCACCCCGAGACGAGGCACTGCTATTGCTCGTTTTGTCGCCCTGAGCGAAGCGAAGGGCCTGCACCTCCGCAGTCCTCTGCGTTCCTCTGCTCCTCTGCGTCCTCTGCGGTAATTGACTCATTTGAACGAATTTGCGTTGATGCCGTAAATCGCCTGCAACAACGAGAGCGCGACGAACGCCACGATCGCACCGAACACCACGATCATCGCCGGCTCGGCGAGTGTGGCGAGCCGTTGTGTCGCCCGCTCCGTGCGCTCCTCGAAAATGTCGGCGGACTTCAACAGAAAGACGCGCAGCTCGCCCGCATCCTCACCCACGCCGATCAGTTGCGCGAGCAGCGGCGGAAAGATCGTGCTGTTTCCAACGGCGTTCCTGAGCGAGCTGCCTTCACGAACCGCACTGCGGATGCGAATCGCATCATCCCGGCCGATAGGGTCACCGATCGATTCGATCGTGTCGTCGAGTGCCGTCAGCAACGGAGCCCCGCCGCCGAGCAGCACGCCAACAAGGCGCGCAAAGCGGGCGGCGAGTGCGTAGCGGCGGAGCGTGCTCACGCCGGGAACCGCGAGGAGCAGCGACGACCACACGCGCGCGCCCTCGGCGGTGTTCCGCATCCACGTGGCGGCGAGCACCATGCCGGCAGGTATCATCAGCAACACCGGCCAGAAGCGGTGCAGCAGCGCCGACAGGCCAATGAGAATCGACGTCGACGTCGGCAATTTGGCGCCGCTGCCCTCGAGGAGCGTCACGAAGCGCGGCAGCACGAAGAACATCAGCACGCTCACGGCCGCCGAGCCGGCGAAGGCGAGCAGAAAGGGATAGATCGACGCCGACATCACGCGCCCGCGGAGCTGTTCGTCACGGTCGAGCTGGTCGGCGAGGCGAGCGAACGCGCTGTCGATGTCGCCGCTCCGCTCGCCGGCGCGGACGAGCCCAACGTAGAGCGGGGAAAAGAGCTGCGGATGCGCCGCGAGCGCAGTCGAGAGCGTGTCGCCTCGCTCCACGCGCGCGCGAACTTCGTCGAGTGCCGTGCGGACTTCTCCAGAGGCGACACCTGACGCGGCGCGCAATGCCTGCGCGAGTGGCATACCGACGGGTAACAGGGCGGCGAGCGCTCGCGTCACCTCGAGAACCTCTCGCCGCCGGCCGAACTTGAAGAATCCGCCACTTCCCGCCGATTCGGCTTGAGACTCCGCCACATCGATGACCAGCAGTCCGCGATCCTCGAGCGCGCGAGAAAGAGCGCCGCCGCTGACGGCGTTCTCCTTCCCCCGCAGGCGCTTACCTGCGCGGTCAACGGCCTGATACGCGAATGTGGGCATCGACGGGGAGCGGAAACCCGCCTATTTCCAGCTCGCGATGTCGGCGTCTTCGCCTTCGCCACCTGGTTTGCCATCGGCGCCGTACGACACGAGGTCGTAACCCTGAAGATTCGCCTGACCGGGGAACAGGTAGAGGTAGGCGCGTCCCCAGGGGTCTACGGGCACCTCTTTCCGGAGGTACGGCGCCCGCCAGTTGGCCGGCGGATCGATACTCGGCTTCTCCCACAGGGCGCCAAGTCCTTGCTGCGTATTGGGATACGTACCGTTGTCGAGACGATAGGCGTCGAGTGCAGCACCCAACATTTCGATTTGAGACTTCGCGGTTGCCGACTTGGCGGCGCCCACGTGCTGGAAGATGTTCGGGGCCACGAGGGTGGCCAGAATGGCGATCACGACGATCACCACGAGGATCTCGATGAGCGTGAAACCGGAACGGCGGCTCGCGGACAGCGGCGAGCGAAAACGACGGAAGCGGGTCATGGGAATCTTTGGGAGGAGTCCTGCACTAGGTATACACCGGCGGAGCGACTTTCGTTTACTGACACTCTATCGGACGTTGCGGTTGACGCATTGTTTCTGCTCGTTTTGTCATCCTGAGCCCTTCGTCGCTTGCGCTCCTCGAGGGCAGGCTTCGCGAAGGACCTGCACCTGCAAAAAAAAGCGAACTGCACGTGCAGGCCTTTCGCTTCGCTGGGCGTCAAAACGAGCGGCTTCTCAACAGCGACAGAAAGTCGTACGTTCTCCCCTATATGGCTGACGTCTCAGGGAAACGGAATGTTATGAAACGATTGTCGCAGCGAGCAGCGGGTCTGGCGTTGGCGGTGTCTGTCGCCGGCGCGCCGACGGTGGGGGCGCAGGCGAAAGCAGGACCCACGCGGAGCGAAGCAGACGTCAATTTCATGCAGGGCATGATCCCGCACCATGCGCAAGCCGTGCTGATTGCCGGTTGGGCCGCATCGCACGGTGCGCGCGACGACGTCCGCATTCTCTGTGAGCGCATCGTCGTCGGACAGAAGGACGAGATTGCGCTCATGCGCTATTGGCTGAAGGAGAAGGGCGAAGACGTCCCCGCGCCCGACGCCACGCACATGAAAATGAAGATGAACGGCATGATCCACGACATGCTCATGCCCGGCATGCTCAACGAGGCGCAACTCGCGGAGCTGGACAAGGCGCGCGGCTCCGATTTCGACCGACTGTTCCTCACCGCGATGATCGCGCACCACGAGGGTGCCATCGCCATGGTCGACGAACTGCTCAACTCCAAGAACGCCGCGCAGGATGACATCGTCTACCGAATGTCGTCCGACGTCTACGCCGACCAGACGACGGAAATCGAACGGATGACGAAGATGCTCGCGACCGTTCCTCCAGCAAAGACGCCCTGACGTATTGCACGAACGCTGTCTTCGATGGCTCCTCTTGAAATGGTCCCCTCCGTGAAACGTTCCTTCCTGTTTTCGAGCGCCCTCGCCGTTGCCGTGCTCGCCGCAGCCTGCGCGAAGATGTCATCCTCTTCGGCGCCGGACGAGTATCCGGCGCCTGATATGTCCATGTCGCCTCCGCGTCCCGATCCGCGAGTCGGACTCGCCCCCGGGACGATGGTGCGGTACTCGCTCGATTCCACCAAGCGCGTGATCGCGACAAAGGCCGCGGAAGCAGGATGGAACATGCGGCTGCTGTCGAGCCGGACCCCAGCCGAGCCGTTCGTGGGCGTGACCCATTCCGACCTGGCATTCATGGGCAAGTACGCCATCCAGGGCAACTACGACGGCTACCAAGTCTGGGACATCTCCAATCCGAGGGACCCCAAGATCTACGACGAATACGTCTGTCGCGGCTCGCAGAGTGACGTCTCCGTCTACAAGCACCTCATCTTCGTGTCCGGCGAAGCCACCAGCGGCCGGCTCGACTGCGGCAAGCAGGGGGTCGAGGATAGCGTCAGCAAGGAGCGGTTCCGCGGTATTCGCGTGTTCGACGCAACCGACCTGAAGCATCCGAAATACGTCGCGAGTGTGCAGACGTGCCGCGGGTCGCACACGCATACCGTCGTCGAAGACCCGAAGGACGCGGCGAACATCTACGTCTATGTGTCCGGTAGCTCCGGGGTACGGCCCTCGGCGGAGCTGCAAGGCTGCGTGGATGCGGCGCCGGACGTCGATCCCGCGGGCGAGCGATTCCGGATCGAAGTGGTGCAGATTCCGCTGGCACATCCGGAGCAGGCGCATGTGGTCAGCAAGCCTGGCATTCTGACGGCGCTTGGTGTGGCGCCTCGGAGCAACGCGCGCGCAGCGCAGGACTCGGCTGAACGAGCGAATGCTCCGCCTCGTGGTGGCGGCGCCGGTCGCGCTGGTGGAGCAGGTCGTGCCGGAGGAGCAGGTCGTGCCGGAGGAGCACCGCGTGCACCGAGTGGTCCGGTACAGTGTCACGACATCACGGTCTATCCAGCCATCGGGCTCGGTGGCGGTGCCTGTGGCGGTTACGGACTGTTGCTGGACATCAGTGACGTCGCGAACCCGAAGCGCATTTACGCGGCAGCCGATTCGAACATGCAGTTCTGGCATTCGGCGACGTTCAACAACGATGGCAGCAAGGTTCTCTTCAGCGACGAATGGGGCGGAGGATCGGCGCCCCGCTGCCGCGTGACGGATCATTACGAGTGGGGCTCCGACGCGCTCTTCACGATCAGCGCGGACAAAAAGCTCGATTTCAAGAGCTATTACAAAATGCCCGCGGCGCAGACGTCGTTCGAGAACTGCGTAGCCCACAACGGCTCGCTCATTCCGATTCCCGGTCGCGACGTGATGGTGCAGTCGTGGTATCAGGGCGGTTTGTCGATCTTCGATTGGACGGACGCCTCGCACCCGAAGGAGATCGCGTTCTACGATCGCGGTCCGCTCGACACGCTGGGTGCCGGTGCCAATGGGGGATCGTGGTCCGCGTACTGGTACAACGGCGTCATCGTGAGCTCCGAGATCGGACGTGGCCTCGACATCTATGACATCGTGCCGAGTGCGTTCATCTCGAAGAACGAGCTCGAAGCAGCCAAGACCGTGCACTTCGACTACCTCAACGTGCAGGGGCAGCAGAAGATGGTGTGGCCGGCGAGCTTTGCGCTGTCGCGCGCGTACCTCGATCAGCTCGAACGGAATACGGGTTTGGCGGCGGAGAAGATCCAGGCGGATCGCGCTGACCTCGCCGCGGCCGAGAAGCTGTCAGGGCAGGCGCGAAAGGATGCGCTCGATGCGCTGTCGAAGCGCATGCATGGCGACGCACAGGGCGCGAAGGATGCGCCCAAGGCGCACAAGGTGGCGTTCTCCGTGGGGGATCTGGCGAAGATCTGATTTCGCTCGGGATGGACGCGTTGTAAGAGCGTTGAGGAACGGCGTTGTTCGACGCTCAACACGGATTGGACGGATCTTTCTGATTTTGTGGATTGATTCATCAAAGGGGCAGGCCTGGCGATGCGCCGGGCCTGCTTTCTTCTTATCCATTGATTTGCGTCGCGCGCGCTTCCGTCCCATGATTCGGCCATGCGGCACATCGAGGTTGGCAAGATCGCCGACCTCCTATTGCTCGATGCGAATCCGCTGGCCGACATTCGCAATACGCGCCGCATAGCGGTCGTGGTGGCGAACGGGCGGGTGTTTACCGCCAGCGAACGGCGGCGGTTGATGCCGCGGCGGTGACGACTTCCAGTGCGGCCCTGAACTCGCGCTGACGAGCATTCAATAAAGACACGCGTCGAGAATCGACATCACCTCGTCCAGCAACTCCGCCGGCGCCTTGCCCAATCGCTTGGCCTTCCGGGAGTTGAAGTCAATGGATTTTACCTGTTCAACCATCACGACGCCCGTGACGTCATGGCCATCTGGCACAGACACGTGAAACGGGTGAGCTCTCCGCGTGTTGGTGATCGGGCACGCGACACACAGACCCGTGTGCTTGTTGAACAGGTCATTGCTGATGACGAGCGCGGGCCGCCGACCACGTTGCTCGTGTCCTGCCTGCGGGTCAAAGGTGAGGTTGATGAACTCTCCCTTCTTCGGGATGTAGTCCGCCATTTACCACACCTCCTGTCCCACCGGGTCGCCCCACTCGAGTTCCTCGGACCGGTATCCTTTCGGAATGCGGCGAACGAGCTCGCTCAGATCGTGTCCGCCGCGGACACGCCGTACGGGCGTCACCTTGAGAGCACCGTCTTCCACGACGATATCGACGGAATCGCCGACATCGATGTCGGCGTCGGCCAGCAAGCTCTTGCTCAAGCGCAGTCCCTGGCTGTTGCCCCACTTCTGAACTTTGGTGATCACACGGTCCCTCGCTATACAGGATATACGAAGTATAGCCGCGCATGCCTTTGGGCGACAGTCTACAACGTCTACCCAGACCGCGCGCCGGCAATGATCAACGCAAGGCCGCGACGAAATCGGAGATCTGCGGCGGCGGCTGGATTCGCGAACGCCCTGCGGAGGTGGCGCTCCGAAGCAGCGGCCAGTCGCGGCCACCGCTCGGGGTCCACCCACGTCGAGTCGGGCGGCGGGCCCTTGCCGCCTTTCGGGAACTGCGGCGACGCCTGATCGTCGAGCGCAACACCCATCGCGTAGGTGATGACGGTAACAGAAATCACCCACGCCGAGTCGGCGGTGAAGCCCGCACGCTCGAGCAGCTCGAGCGCCTTCTCGAACGCCGGCTTGACGGTGTCCGTACGAAACAACCGCGCACCCGCCACGACGCGCGCACCGTCGCGATGCGCAAGGAGCGCCTTCCGCGTGCCGATGGCAAGTGCGGTGAGCCACTCGTCCCAGGTTTCGTCAGCGCCCGACGCCGGCACATCACCCATGGCGTCCGCGAGAATCGCCGTCGCCAACAGATCGATCAACTCCTGCTTGCTGCTGATGTACCAGTACATTCCCGGCGGATGCATACCAAGCTTCTGCGCCACCCCTCGCAGGCTGAGCTTGTCGATGCCTCCTTCTTCAAGCAGCTCGAGGCTCGCCTGAACGATCTCCGCGCGCCGCCGCTCCCGATTCTCGCCGGGCGCTCCCTTGCTCACGGCCTTGACAATTGAACGGTGTTAAAGAACATTCGTCGCATGGATTTAACAGTGTTAAATATTCCGACAATCTGTGTCGCGCATCTCGGCGGGGCAAGCGTCCGACGATCGGCTGACATTCTCCCCCCGCTCGAGCGAATCAACGCATGACAGCACGGAAACGACTCCTGGTGGCAGCAAGCGTCCTCGCCCTCATATCGCTCAGCTGGATGGCATGGTCGCGGACTCGGCCTACCGAAATCACCCTGATGGGGATTGTCGACGCCGATGAAGTCGTCGTGACACCACCTGTGCAGGCGCGGCTCGATTCCTTGTGGGTGGAGGAGGGAGCGGAAGTGAAGGCTGGCCAGCCGATCGCCACCCTGGATCGCGGCGAGCTCGCAGCACAGGCCGCGTCCGCCGGTGCGGCGACCGCCAACGTGCGTGCCCAATTGAGTGAAGCGTCGCTCGCCGCCCGCCAAACGGAGGGCGAAGTCGCGGGCGCGCTCGCCGCCGCAAAGGCTCGACTCGCCTCTGCGCGTGCTGACGTGAGCCGTCAAGAGGTCGATGTCGATCGTCTGCGGAACGACGCAAGCCGCGCTTCGGCGCTGGCGAAGACCGGCGGCATGTCTCCGGCGGACGTGGAGCGTGCCACCGCCGCGCTGCGTGTGCAGGACCAAATGGTGACGGCGGCGAGGGAAGCGCTCAAGGCCGCTGAGGCAGATGTCCGCCGAGCGGAGTCGAGCGCGCTTGCGGCGCCGGCGGCGAGGGGCAATGTGGTCGCCGCACAGGCTCGTCTGCGTGGCGCACAGGCCGATTCCGCATACGCGGGTGCGCGGCTCGCGTACACCGAACTTCGTGCGCCGGTGAATGGCATCGTGCAGGTGCTCGTTGCGCGCCGCGGCGAGCTCGTTGGTCCCGGCAAGGCCGTCGCCATCATCGTGCAACCCGATCACGAGTGGGTCCGCGTGTCTGCGCCCGAGAGTGACGCCGCTGCCGTCGCAGTCGGCGACTCGCTCGATGTCGTGTTCCCGTCGGGTGACCGAATCCGCGGGCGCGTGATCAGCAAGAGCGCCGAGGGCGAGTTTGCCACGCAGCGCGACGTGAGCGCGTCGAAGCGGGACATTCGCGCGGTCGCGTTCCGCGTCGCCATCCCGAATCCCAAGCACACGATCGTCGCGGGTATGTCGGCATCCGTTGTCTTGCCGACGAGACGCCAGTGAGCAGCACGGCGAGTCGGGTGCGATCGTCCGAGCCACCGGCGATCGTCGTCGAGCACGCAATCAAGCGTTACGGCGATCTCGTCGCCGTGAACGACGTCTCTTTCACCGTGGCCGCCGGCGAAACACTCGGCCTCCTCGGTCCGAATGGCGCGGGGAAGAGCACGTTGATCCGCATGATGACCACCCTGGTGCCCATTACGAGCGGGCGCGTCATCGTCGGCGGACACGACGTGTCAAAACGTCCCGACGATGCTCGGCTCGCGATCGGCGTCATTCCGCAGGCGATGACGACGGATGTCGACCTCTCCGTCGAGGAAAACCTCAGCATCTACGCAAAGCTGTACGGCGTCCCCGCCGTCGAACGCAAGCGTGCGATCGCCGAGCTCCTCGAGCTGGTGCACCTCGCGGACCGGCGAACGTCGCTCGTGGGCACGCTCTCCGGCGGTATGCGTCGTCGCGTGGAGCTGGCGCGCGGACTCGTGCACAGCCCCGCGATCCTCTTCCTCGACGAACCGACCACGGGGCTCGATCCCGTCTCTCGCGCCGACGTGTGGGAGATGCTCACGCGGCTTCGCGAAGTGCGCCGGCTTACGGTACTCATCACGACGCACTACATGGACGAAGCGGATCGCCTCTGCGATCGGATTGCCATCGTCGACAAAGGGCGGCTCGTCGCGCTGGACACGCCACGCGCACTCAAGGAAGCGGTGCCCGGCGCGAGCGCAATCGAAGCGCGCGTCGACGATGCGGGGCCCGACTGGGAGTCCGCCATCCGAAGCATCGACGGCGTTGCCTCGGCGCACGCGCTTGGTGGGCATACGTGGCGTCTCGTGACTGACGACGCGGGACGTGCCGCGACCGGGCTGGTCTCACTCGCGCAGTCGCGTGGTCTCGCGCTGCAGTCGCTCACGGTGACGTCCACGACGCTCGACGACGTCTTTGCGCACTACGCCGGCCACTCGCTCGGCGACTCGGCGAAGGCAGGCGCATCATGAATCTCCAGCGTGTTTCTGCGATCGTCGAGCGGGAGCTCAGGAAATTCATGCGCACGCCGCTCATCCTGGTGATGGTGCTCCTCATGCCCCTGATGCAGCTCGTCGTACTCGGGAATGCCTTCGGCGGGCGAGCCACGCATCTCAAGCTCGCGGTCGTCGACGAGGACGGCGGCCCGGCGTCGCGGCGCGTGCGAGAGGCGCTGCATGCGCTGGAGAGCAACGGCGACATGCTCCGTCCCATCACGTACGCCACCGAGCAGGAGGCAGCTGCTGCGGTCCGTCGCGGCGACGTGCAGGGCGCATTGATCCTGCCGCTGCACTTCTCGCGACGCGTCTATGCCGGCGATCGGCCACGCGTAGGCCTGTTGCTCGACAACACCGACAACGTGCTGAGCGCGACCATGCGCGGCTTGACCGCGGGCGCGATCCAGCGTGCCACGCGCGACGTGCCCGCGCCGCGCGTTGCATCCGCTGTCACACTCGATGCCGTCGAGCTGTATCCCTACGTGCCGTACATGCGCTACATGCTGCCTGGCGTCATCTCGCTAGGCCTGTTCATGTCCGCGATGATCGGGGGCGCGATTCTGTATCTCGACGACAAGCAGCGCGGCGTGCATGAGGGCTATCTCGTCACCCCGATTACGAAGCTCGAACTCGTACTCGCGCAGATCATCGCCGGCACCATCAAGGCGACCGCGGGAGGCATGCTCCTCGCACTCGTCGGCGCGCTCGCCGCGGGCGCGACCGCGATCTTCGAACCGGCGCGCCTCCTTGCGCTACTCGTGCTCGTCGCGCTCACGTCGGTGTCGTTCATGGCGATGACGTCGTGCATCGTGGCCCGCATGAACAGCCCCATCGCGCCGCGGGCCATCTTCGGAATGCTGAACACGCTGTTGTATTTCCCCAGTGGCGCGGTCTACCCCACGCAGGGGCTTCCGACCTGGCTGCGCGTCGTGGCGATGGCGGATCCCTTCACATACGCGGTGCACGCCCTGCGAGTCTTGTTACTCAAAGGAGCAGCCGTTCCCGTGATGCTACCGGACCTGCTCTTTCTCTCGGCGTTTGCCGTCCTGATGTGCTCTGGTGCGGTGCTGCTCTTTCGGCGAACGCTCTGACTTGGCACACTGACCTCATAGCGCCGGCACATTGAACGCGGATCGAGCGGATTTGAACTGAAGCAAAAAATGATTTCTCAAGTGACGCGCGAGAGAAGCACCTCTCCCTGAGAGGCCTGAAGAAAAAAATGTTGTTGTTACGCTTTATCCCTTTTTTGTCTTTTCCATCCGCTCAATCCGCGTTCAATGTGCCGGCGCAGCAGAGAAGACAAACACGTCTATCGGTTCGATAACGGGTTGCTGTCCCTCTGAGACAGCATAGCGCCTCACCGCCGCGTCCGGTGCCACAGCCCAAGTCGAGAATGCGCGTGATCGAGCGGCCTTCGACGTGTGCCGCGATCGTGCGCATCCAGAGATCGAGCACCTCCGGGCCATGATCGCGCGCGCGGTCGTAGCCCGTGGGGATGTCGGTGCGGTCGTAGTCGGTCATGTGGAGAACTTACCGACTGAGCGAAGGACACGTTCGCGCCCGGTCGAGCACCGGATCGCGACCCGCACCAACATCGGCTGCGGTGCGCCGCACCTCGATGTCGGGCAGGACACCGCGATTGTCCGACATGTCGCCGTTCGCGCGAACGAAGCGCGCCGAGGAGACGCTGACGAGGAAGCCGGTTTGTGGAGAGCGAAAGTAGTACACCTCGCCGAATCCATTTGGACGGCCGCCGGTTTCCTCACCAATCAGCGTCGCGAGATGATAGGTCTTGATCCCGTCCGCGAGATCGACCGCGCTCGAGAATGTAGCCGGTCCGATCAGCACGCACACAGGCCCATCGAACCGGGGCGCGCGCGCTTCGTGCGATTCCGGTGGCTCGGGTAGGGTTACCATCGTGCCATCTGGTCCGGAGAAGAGCTTGCGCCCCATCGGATGGATGCGTTCGATACCGATGCGATCGAAGGGCGGCCGAAGGCGTGACTTGAGGTAACCGCGATACTCAGCGCTCATCTTCCAGATCTTGGCCGCCGCGAATCGGTACGGCGCCGTCGTCACGTGCGAGAGCAGTTCATCGCCGAGTCGGCTGTCCCCGCCACCGTTGCGCCGGAGGTCGATCACGAGTGTGCGAGCGGAATCGGCGATGGCGCGTGAGAGCGCGCTTTCGAGGTCGGCGCGAAAGCGCTCGATGGTCCCGCTGAGCGAGAAGAGATCGAAGTACGCAGTGCGATCGTCGAGCAGGCGATAGGTAAAATTCGGAGACGCGACATCGGTCGGGGCGCGCACCGTCCCACGCCGAACGCGCACGCGAATGCTGTCGGGCTCCACGCCCTCGACGTTAACGGTGCGCACCTCCGTGCTCCCTGCGCGTCGCAGGCCGACGACATATGGAGGCGTGATCCCGTTGTACCACAGCAGCGTGCCGAATTGGTCGGCCGCCATTCGCGTGCGCCATTCGGTGCTCTCGCCGGATATCTCGCCGCGCATGACACGCAGGAGCGAGTCGGACGTCCGCCCGTTGATGCCGACGATCACGTCGCCGCGATGCACCAGGGAATCGCTCCGCCAGTAGCCGCTGACGGTGAGCTCGCCCAACGCACTGACCGTGACGGCTGCGGGAAACACCAGGCCACCGGCCGCTGCGTGTTGATCGACCTCTTCCCGAGGCGGCCAGATATTCGTATGACCGTCTCCGAGCGCCGACACGACGCGCGCATAGCTCGGCCACACGGCGGCGCGTTTGACGGAATCGGGAACGTCGGCGATCAGCGCGTTGCGAAGGTGTCGGACGGAGTCGCGCGACACGACGGAATAGGGATCGGGATGAATGCGCTCGATCATCGACAGCACGCTATCGAGATCGGCGGCGATTGCATCGCGCGCAAATGCGGTCGTCACCGCACCTGGGGGTGTCACTGGTAGCCCCGCCGCAGGCCGGGTAATGGCGCACCCGCTCAGGGAGAACAGCGTGGCTGGCGCGAATCGGAGCAAACGGATGGCGACATCTCGCATGATGCGTCACTCGGCGGGTGGAGAACCCGCAAATGCAACGTGAACAGGAATCCGATGGATGCTCGCTCGACAAACCGCCGCAGCGCGCGTAGCGTCCACCGTCACGGAAACAACGGAATTGTCGAACGCGATCCCCTCCCACGCGTCCTTCCCATGCCCACACTACGCCGGTTTTTTCTCGCGACACTCTTCCTGCCGGCCGCGCTCTGTGCGCAGCGCGCATCGGAAACAGCGTCCCACAAATCGACCATCGGAGCGCCGACCGCCTTATCACCCGCGGCCGCCGCTTTTGATCCCGTGCGACTCGCACGTCTCGATGCCTGGGTCCAACGCCTGATCACGGAGCGACAGATTCCCGGCGCCGTCGTGATGCTCGTGCGCGACGGCCAGGTGGCATACCACAAAGCGTACGGTACCCGCGACCTTGGCACGGGCGCTCCGCAGCGGACGAACGACATCTTTCGAATCGCGTCGCAGACCAAGGCGATCAAGTCGCTCGCGGTGATGATGCTCTGGGAGGAGGGAAAGTTCGGGCTCGATGACCCGATCGGCCGCTACATCCCCGCCTTCAAGACGCAGACGGTGATGACGAAGCTGAACCCCGCGGACTCGAGCTACGAGACGAAGCCGACGACGCGGCGAATCACGATCCGCCAGTTGCTGACGCATACGTCGGGACTCGACTACGCAGACATCGGCAGCAACGACTTCAAGGCGATCTACGCCAAGGCTGGCCTGACGGCGCTGGGTCGCGAAGGCGAAGTGCTCGCCGACAAGATCGACGTGTTGGGCAAGCTCCCCCTCAAGCACGAGCCGGGAGAACGATTCACGTATGGCCTTTCGCTCGACGTGCTGGGGCGGCTGGTCGAGGTCACGTCGGGCATGTCGCTCGACCAATTCTTCCGCACGCGCATCTTCGAACCACTCGGCATGCAGGATACGTATTTCGCCGTGCCGGCCGATAAGGTCGACCGCCTCGTGGCGCTGCACACGATGAAAGACGGCAAGCTCGTGGCGAATCACGGTCTCGAGAACGGGCTGCAAGCGGACTTTCCGGCTCGTGCGCCGACATATTTCTCGGGCGGCGGAGGATTGTCCTCGACGACGGCGGACTACGCGCGCTTCCTCCAGCTCTTTCTCAACGGCGGTGAGCTCGATGGCAAGCGGTTGCTGGGACGCAAGACGGTCGAACTGATGTTGACGAATCAAATGGGATCGCTGCAGCCGGCGTTCGGGCTTGGGTTCGAGCTGGAAACACCCGAGCTGGACTACCGATCGCCGGTCAGCCTCGGGACGTTCTCATGGAGCGGGGCGTTCAATACCTGGTACTGGGCAGATCCGAAGGAGCGGCTGATCGGCTTGATCTTCACCAACACTTATGGTGCGCCGACGAGCCTCGGTGCGCCGTTCAAGGTGTTCGTGTATTCGGCGCTCAAGTAAAGAACTGCGTTGAAGAACTGCGTCGTTCGTTATCGAAAACGGATTGTACGGATATCTCGGATTGTCACGGATTGATGGTCTTGGGAGCAGCCTGGATCGATGCGGAGCTGCTCGTCCCAATGCCTTGTTCTTGAAGAGATATGGCGCGCAGTCAATCGATCACGCACCGCACGATCCGTGGAAATCCGATCAATCCGTACAATCCGCATTCCCCACGGAAGACGCTGTTGCCAACGCCTTTGCCGACGTTGTTAGTTAGGCAACTGGTGCGCTCAATATCGGATTGAATCAGCGCTGCGCGATGGCAATCGGCACATACCCGAACTCGAACCCCGCCGGCGGCACCACGAGATGTCCCGGATCGACGGACGCGAGCGTTCCCGACGTCGGCGCCGCGAAGGTGAATGAGTTCGCGCCCTGACGGTGCACCGACTCGATCCACGCCTGAATCTTTGCGCGGTCGGCCGCACCGAGATTGAGCCGAGTGATCGCGGGTTGGTCGATGAACTTGTACCAGACGTAGGTGACGGTTGATCCGTCGCTCAGTGCGGTCGTAAAGGGGCCAGCGGCCCAACCGCTCTGCGCCCACGGCGACGATGCGGACGTCGACAGCGCCGTTGCGGACTTGGTTGTGAGCGGCGCGAACGTCTGGTCCTGAAGCCAGGTCGTGCGCGGCACGTCCGATTTCGGAATCGCCGTCCAGCGAGCGTTCACCTTTTTGTAGTATTCGGGAATCACCCCCGCTTCAGCGGTGGTTCCCCACTGGAGGCCCCATGCCTGGCCGCCGCCCGCCGTCTTGAAATTGGTGCTCGTGATCTGCCCCGCGAACGCCACCGTGTCGCTGCCCCCATCCAACATCCGCAACGATTGGCCCTGCGAAACCAGCGGAGTGAGCTTGGTGCCCGCGGTACCGAACTGCGTCACCGCTGATCCGCCAGCAACCCATGTCGCCACACCGTTCCAGATCGCGCTCTTATCGTACTGCACGAAATCCTGAAGCAACACCGCGCGACGATTCGCGTCTGCGCCAAAGGTCATGCGCGGCACGCGTCGGTATTCGACGCCACCAGAGGTCGCAGCGAAGTTCGGTGTGAATCCCACTTCCAGCGTCAACAGGCTGTAGATGGCACCCCGTGCGTCGAGACCGTATCCAGCGCTCGTTCCGCCGAGCGCATTGAGCGCGGTCCAGAACGCGGGCGTGTAGAAGCCCACGGCGCCCTTGTAGTTGGCGGTATTCATGAACAGCGTCCACGAGTTGCCGCCGGTGGGGCCGTTGGCAACAGGGGCGGTGTTCGCGGGAATGATCGGCAACGCGATCCATCCATACCCGAACAACGACGGAGTCGATGGATTGGTGAAGTTCAGTCGATCGGGGGTGATCAACAACCGGTTGCTCAACTGCGCGAATCCGATCGCGCTTGCGTCGAGCGGCGTGCCGCCGCCGGGTGTGTACGCCGGCCCGCCAATGCCCGACCCGTAGCAATCTGCGGTCGCGGTGATCGTGAACTTCGGCATCGTCGTTGGAAAGAGGATGTCTCCCCACGATCCCATGCCGCCTTCGTTGGATTGAAAGGAATCGGGAAGCCGTGCGCCGGGCTGGCAGACGCCGTCAGGCCGGCGAGCCGTCACACCGTTCGCATCCTCGATGTTGTTCGGCAGCATGAACAATCCCCAACCGAGTTGCGTCAGCTCATCTCGACCTGGCTTCACTGGGTTGACGGCGCTGAACATGCTGAAGCCCCATTGGTACGACACGCGTTGTGCATCATCCGCGAAGCCGGCGAAATGTCCGGTGAGCCCCTGAAACGCGCGCGCAAGCTGCGGCGCCTTCACGCTCACCGTGCCACTCCCCGTCACCGTCTGGACCGTCGCCGTCACGACGGGTGTGCCAGGGAGAATCGGCGTGAACACGCCACCCGGCGTGATGGTTCCGGATGTATCTGCGACGCTCCAGGCGATCGTCTGTCCGGTCTGGACGCGCCCTTCGAGATCCTTGACCGTCGCGACAAAGGTCACCGTCTCGCCGAGATCCATCGACGAGCGTGTGGGTGCTACGGCAACGGTGATCGTGGGCAGTGGCGTGACGGTAATCGTGACCTTCCCAGTAATTCCTTCGGCCGTCGCGCCGATCGCGGCACCACCACCTCGGAGACCGCGAATCGTGCCGGCCGACGTCACCGTCGCGACGGCGGAGTCCGTGGAGGACCAGGCGAGAACGCGGTCCGTGAGCACCGCGCCCGATGCGTCGCGGACGACCGCCGTGGCGCGCAGCGTGTCGCCGACGAGCAGAAACCCTGTCGCGGACGTGACCGTGATCGAGGCGACGGGCTTGCGAACCACCGTCAGTGCGAAGGTACCCGTCACACCCTCTGCCGCGGCCGAGATTGTCGCGGTGCCGGCAGCGATTGCTGAGACGGTTCCGGAGCTGGACACGGTCGCGACTCCTGCCGCGCTCGACGTCCACGTCACTGGCCGATCGGTGAGGGCCGCTCCGGATGCGTCGCTGACGATCGCCGTCGCCCGCAGGGTGTCGCCGATGAACAGCTGACTGGTCGGTGACGTGACGGTAATGGATGCGACGGGTTTGCGAAGGGCGTTCACCGTGAGCGCGAGCGTACCGGAAACCCCTTCGGAAGTGGCTGAAATGACTGCGGTACCCGCCGCGACGGCCGACACGACGCCCGAGGACGACACCGTTGCGACTCCCGCCGCGCTCGAACTCCACGCCACGGTTCGATCGGTAAGTGTCGACCCCGAAGCATCGCGCACGGTCGCGAGCAGTGTTTGTGACTCACCCTGCGTCATCGCCGCCGATGTCGACGTGATGGTGACGGACGCCACCGCCTTGCGAACCGGCTGGACGACAGTCGGCTCGGTGGCGCCGCCGCATGAAGTAATAAGGACGATCGCGAGTGCGGCAGAGAACTGCAGACGAATGCTGACGAGGCGTGCGTGGCGCGCCGGAGATCCGTGCATGTGTTGGCGAGGGCAGAGAGGAGGGGCCTGCTTCTGGGATACGCGGCCGCTGCCACATCGCTTGCATGAGAGCGGCCTCGCCCTTCCCGAGAGAATAGCACACATGCAACGCCTCCGCACACTCAACGCGTTGTCACCCCGAGCGAGCTCGGGATGACATCCAGAGTTCTGCCCACGCGGGCGAGGCATCCGTGGAAAGCCAAGTGCTCCATACAATCCGCTCCCCCACGAACAACGCTGTTGCCAACGCCTTTGCCGACGTAGTTTCGCAGGATGAGACTCCCGAATGTTTGCACCCTCGCCGCCGCGATGGTGAGCCTGTCCGCCACGATCGCGTCTGGACAATCCGGCGCCATCCCTACGCCGGCCTCCGTCATCGGCTTTCCCGTCGGCACTGACCTCAAGCTCATCGACTACGACCAGTCGATCCGCTACTTCGAGACGCTCGCGAAATCGACCGATCTGATCAAGCTCGTGAACGTGGGCAAGACATCGACGGGCCATCCGTGGACGCTCGCCGTCATCAGTTCGGCGGCCAACCTCGCGAAGCTCGATCGCTACCGTGAGATCGCCCGCCGGCTCGCGCATCCCGAAGGCCTCACGGACGCGGAAGCACGCCGTCTCTCGCAGGAAGGGAAAGCGTTCGTCGACATCAGTGGCGGACTCCATGCCTCGGAGATCGCCGGCTCGCAGCACACCGTGCAACTCGCGTACGATCTGGTCACGAAGGCGAACGAGCCGAAGACGAAGGCCATTCTCGACAACACGATTCTCTTCCTCTGGCCGTCGATCAACCCGGACGGACAGAACATCGTCGTCAACTGGTATCGCGAAAACGTCGGCACGCCGTACGAGGTGTCGCCGCTGCATGAGCTGTATCAGAAGTACATCGGGCACGACAACAATCGCGACGCGTACATGCTCAACGTCGTCGAGTCGCGTGTGGTCGCGCGTGTGTGGCGTGAGTGGGAGCCGCAGATCATCTACGTCCAGCACCAGACCGCGCCGTTCCCCACGCGCATCTGGTTGCCGCCATTTGCGGAGCCGATCGCGCCGCGCGTTCCAGCGCTGATGTCGCGTGAGGTCAACACCATCGGCATGACGATCGCGCAGCAGCTCGAGCAGAACGGCCAGGTTGGCGCGACGCACATGGGCACTGGCTTCGACGCGTGGTATCCGGGCTACATCGACTACATGCCCATGCTCCAGAACATCGCGGCGTTCTGGACGGAAACGGCGTTGTATCAGTACGCCACGCCGCATTTCTACACGCTCAACGATTTCCCGGCGGACATGCGCGACTTGCGTCCACAGTCGTTGTATCCAAGCCCGTGGGCGGGTGGTTGGTGGCGCATCAAGGACGCAATCGACTACATGGAAACCGGGTCGATCGCCGTGCTCGACTACGCAGCAAAGTATCGCGAGGACCTGTTGTACAATCGCTATCAGGCGGGGCGCAACGCGATCCTCCGCTACCGAAAGGATCCACCGTACGCGTACGTTGTCCCGCGCGCGCAGCGCGACCCCGTCGCCGCAGCCGAGATGCTCCGCCGGCTCGCCTTCAACGGCGTGCGCATCAGCGAACTGTCTCGCGATGCACCGATCGACGGCGCGTCGTACCCGAAAGGCACATGGGTCATTCCCATGGATCAGGAATACGCTGAGCTCGTGCGACAACTCTTCGAAGCGCAGGACTATCCGGATTTGCGCGAGTCACCGGGCGGCCCACCAGAGCAGCCCTACGACGCCGCAGGCTGGACACTGCCGTACCAGATGGACGTTCGCACCACCGAGGTCCGCACTCCGCTCACGCCGGATATTCGTTCGGCCCTCAAGCCGGTGGTCGGCAAGATGGCGGATTGGCGCAACTCCGCGGATACGCCGTTCTCCACAGACTCCGTCGCTGCCGGCATCGTGCCGATGCCCGCGCGCATCACCGGGACGGGAGACGTTGTTGCAATGGATCCCGCCGAGAACAACGCGTTCAAGCTGATCAACCGCGCGTTGGCGAATGGCGGCACCGTGCGCTTCGCCGAAGGCATCGGTGGCAAGAGCGGACGGTACATCGTATCGGGCATCGCCGCTGCCAAGATCACCGACTGGGTGAACGAGCTGTCGCTGCGCGCCGAGCGGATGATCGCCGCGCCGGTGACGTCATCCGCGGTGCGCGGCCGCATCGCCCTCTACAAGCCCTACACCGCGAGCATGGACGAAGGCTGGAGCGAATGGTTGCTCGACGAATACGGCTTCAAGTACGCGACGATCAGCAACGCCGACATTCGCGACGGGAACCTGGCTGCGCGATTCGACGTCATCATGATCGCCTCCGAACGCGCGCGGACGATGACGAACGGCTTCACGAAGGGCAGCGTGCCGCCGCGCTACGAAGGGGGGCTCGGCGACATCGGTGCTCGCGAGCTCGATGCGTTCGTGCGCGCGGGCGGCACACTGGTATGCCTCAACTCGAGCGCGGACTACGCGATCTCCGCGCTGCATCTTCCCGTGCGCAACGTCGTGGACACGGTGTCGCGCCGAAACTACTTCTCGAGTGGCTCGATTCTCGAGGTAACGACGGATCCATCGCAGCCGGTGATGGCGGGCATGCCGGAGCGCGCGAAGGTGTTCGTTGACGGAAGCCCCGTGTTCGCCACACTCGATGGATTCGAGGGCAGCGCGCTCGCCAAATACCAGAAGGAAGGATCGCCGAAGTTGTCGGGGTATCTCCTCGGCGAGAAATACATCCAGGGCTACGCGGCGGCGCTCGACGTGAAGCATGATCGCGGGCATGTCGTGTTGATCGGCTTCCGGCCGCAATGGCGCGGGCAGCCGTTCGGGACGTTCCGTGTCGTGTTCAATTCTGTCCTGTTCGGGCGCGATGTCGCTGAGAAAACCAAGGCGACGCCGGGCTTCTGGACGTCACCGAAGCCGGCTCCCTCGAGTAGGACGCCGTAGCTAAGCTAGGGGCAAAGCAGTTGACGCAGAGGTCGCAGAGAAACTGATACAGTCGCAGGGGTCGCAGAGGACTGCGGAACGGCAGCAGAAAATGAACCACAGAGGACACAGAGGACACGGAGGACAACTCACGCAATCCTCTGCGACCTTCGCGACCTCTGCGTTAATTCAGTTGTCGTTTTCGAGAAAAGGCAAAAGCAATTAGACGCAGAGGGCGCAGAGGACGCAAAGGAAAGCCTTGCAGTTCTCTGTGTCCTCTGTGTCCTCTGTGGTTAAAGGTCTTTCCCGATGTTTGTTGTTGATCGCACTCGTGTATCGAATGCCTAACTAACCTGGAGACACGATCGTGAACACAAAGACTGCGCGACACGTCAGGTTCCTGTATGCCGGTCTCTTCTCCGCACTAGCGGCAGCGGACCTCGGCGCGCAGGCGCTCACCAACATCACGTCGCTGTATGTCTCGTACGCGACGCGAAAGAACACCGTCAAGCCGGAGGGTGAGTTAAAGGCGCGCCTCGATACCCTCGAGCGCGAATTCAGGGCCGCCAACAGCGCCGGCAGAACCGGCGAAGTGCGACGCCTGCTTGCCAAGGGCAACGCGCTCCTCGCGAATCGTCCGTGGACGGACGTCGCCGATTACGGAAGCTCGCTCGTATTGCGCAGCGATCGGGTCGTCGTCGAATCTCAGAAGCCATACGCTGTTCGCCTCGAACAGTTGTATGCGCCCGCCATTGACCTCACCCCGGCGCTCTCGGCGCATGCAACGCTGGTTCGTCGTGCGTCTGCGGGCGCAATGCCGGAGGTCGTGAAGGACTTTGGAACGTTCCAGGGAGTGAGCCGCGACCTCAAGGAGTCGCCATTCGGCATGGAGCTCGACGCGCGCGATGTTTCCGACGGCCGCTACATCGTGACCGTCGAAGTGAAGGACTCCTCCCGCACGCTCGGCACCGTGGCGTTGCCGATCGTCCTGCGCAAGGGAATCGATGATGTCGTTGCGCGCTTCGAGCGCGAGGCGGCTACCGTACCGGCCGCACTCCGCGCCGAGATCCTCTATCCGGTTGACCGGATGCGCAATGTGAACCGAGGCCGGCTCGAGTTACGCACACTCGATGTCGACGCGGACTTCGCGGCGGCCGACGCTGTTCTCGCCGCAGTGAAATCAGGCAAGGATCCCATGATGGGCCGCACGGGAGATCTCGAGCGTCATTACACGCTCGAAGCGGCCAGTGAAGTGATGCCGTATCACCTCTACGTACCGAAGGGATATTCAAGCCAGAAGCGATACCCCCTTATCATCGCCTTGCACGGACTTGGCGGAACCGAAGACGCATTCTTCGATGGGTATGGCAAGAAGCTGCCGGAACTCGCAGAGACCAACGGATACATCGTCGCCGCACCACTTGGCTACCGCGTCGATGGCTTCTACGGGTGGGGACTCGGCAACCCGCCGGCGGACTACAGCGATCGTCGCACCCAGGAACTGAGCGAGAAGGATGTCATGCAAGTGCTCGCCGAGGTGAAAAAGCTCTATAGCGTGGACGACAATCGCACGTATCTCATGGGCCACTCCATGGGCGCGATCGGAACGTGGCGGCTCGCTGCCAAGTATCCGGATATCTGGGCGGCGCTCGGCGTCTTCTCGGGACAGGGAACGCCCGCGACGCTCGAGAAATTCCGGTCGATTCCGGAGTTTGTCGTTCACGGCGACGCAGATCCGACCGTGAACGTCGCTGGCTCACGCAACATGGTCGCGGCAATGAAGCCACTCGGCGTCGATGTCACGTACATCGAGGTGCCGGGCGGCAATCACTCGAACGTCGTCGAGCCCAATCTGGCGGGGATGATCAAGTTCTTCGACGCACACAGCAGGAGCAAGAAACCTTGAACGTTGTCACCCCGAGCGAGTGAAACGAGTCGAGGGGTCTGCACCTGTTGTTTCGCTGTTTGCTTGTTTTGTCGCCCTTGAGCGAAGCGAAGGGCCCGCACCTGCCGTTGCGCAGAAAGTGCGGGCCCTCACTTCGTTCAGGGCGACCAAGACATCTGTGCCCACCGGCACAATGAACGCGGATTGAGCGGATTTAGGCGGATCAGTTCTGATCAAGCGTGACGGCTCTTAATCACGGTTTTGCTGTTTCAATCCGCTCGATCCGCGTTCACTGTGCCGGTGCGACGAAACGCGCCGAAGAACTCAAGTGAGCTTCGGGTGCTTCAGGTACACGTCGTTGTGCACCTGGAACTGATGCGCTACCGATAGAATCTTGTCGTCGTTGTACAGATTCCCGACGATAACGCCACAAATCGGTTGCGGGTTCAATGGCGCCGGCGGCGTCGCGTTCGCAGCACCGCCGCCGCGTCCCCCGCCGAATTGCGCAGGCACGTCGAACTTGTACGGGACGACGGCGCAGGGATGCCCGGTTTGTGCATTGGGCCCCACGTCCGCATTCGACCCGATGAACAAGTCGAGGTCCTTCATGTACTCGGCCCACTTGGAGACGAGGACGTAGCGTCGGCGCTGCGACTGCATGAACTCGAATGCCTTCACCGTGCGTCCGTTCAGGAAGCGCGGATTCCAGTCTGCGGGTGCGGTCGCGCCACCGACGCCTGTGGCGCCGTTGGCGCCCGGAAATGGCCCGCCGCCCGGCAGGGGAGCAACGATGGTATTGAGATCGAGGCCAATCTCCTTTGCCTTGCGCACCACGTAATCCTCGAACGCGGCCGCGTATTCGACGTTCAATCCTCCGCCACCCATGCCGGGCACCGTGGGGCGAGCGCCAACAGTGATCGGCTTCATCCCGAGCTCCTTCAATTTCGCGATGAGCTCGGGTGGTGCGCCGGGATCTCCGGCGTTCGGACGCGCCGGATCGGCACTCGGCCGACCCGGATCCACACCGATGCGCAGCGATGCCAGCTTGATGTTCGAGTCAAAGTTGAACGGAGTCATCACCGTGGACGGATCCTTGGGGTCGACACCGTGAATCGCGTTGAACACCATCGCGCAATCTTCGATGCTGCGGCAGATCGGCCCGACGCGATCTTGCGCCCACGACAGCACCATGCCGCCGTACCGACTCACGCGGCCGAAGGTCGGCCGCAGCGCGCTCAGTCCACACCGCACCGCGGGGGACACGATGGAGCCTTGCGTCTCCGTACCAATTCCGAAGGCGACACATCCCGCTGCTGTTGCCGAGGACGGGCCCGCAGACGATCCGCTCGAACCTTGCGAGAGGTTCCAGGGATTGTTCGTGCGGCCACGGAACCACTGGTCATTCTGCGCGAAGATGCCCGTAGAGAGTTTCGCAACGAGCACCGCGCCCGCGTTCCGCAGGCGAACGACCACCTCGGCGTCTTCGTCGATGACACGGTTCTCGAAGTCGGCGGAGCCCCACGTCGTCGGAACGCCCTTCGTGTTGAAGAGATCCTTCAATCCGTACGGAATGCCGTGCAAGGGACCGCGATACTTTCCGGCCGCGAGCTCCTTGTCGAGCGCGATCGCTTCGGTGAGCGCCTGCGAGTCCATGATCGTTACGGCGCACATGAGCGTCGGATTGAGACGCTTGAGCCGCGCGAGATAGATGTTGGTGAGCCGGACCGACGTGAGCTTCTTCGCTTTGATCAACGCGGAGAGCCGATGCGCCGGAAGAAAGGCAATCTCCTCATCCGAGGAAGGCACTGGCCCGCTCCACTTGTCGACCTTGAAGACACTGCGCTCGAACGCTTTTGCGCCGTGCTCCTTTACCATCTTTTCCATGAGCGCACCGGTCCCTCCCGGATACGGCATGAATTGCTCGGCGGGTGGTTCGCCGTTGCCGAGCGGAAAGGGTGGTGTCGCAGACTGCTGCGGCGGAGCGCCTCCAGCCGGCGCTGCGGCGCCTGCGCTGCCTGCCTGCGCGCGAACGACACCGGCGCTGAACGTCGACGCCGCCGCCGCCGCGATGGACATGAACAGGAACTCGCGACGTCCGACTCCGGAGACATCCGCCGCTTCCTCAGCGGCGCGCTCGAGTTCGGGAAATGCGGCTTCAGCCTGGTCTATGGGTGTGTCCACGGGACGGGCTCCGAAAGTTGCTGAGGTGGGAGGATGACGATGGGCAATACTATGACGCTATCCCTCAGTAGACGAGGGGCTCACCAAGAAAATCCACCGCCGTGCGCCGGCACATTGAACGCGGCTTCACTGAGAGCGACAAAACGAGCGTCACATCCAGAACGTCCACTTCTGCGCGAAGATCACATAGAGCGACAGCGCGAGATTCGTCACGGCGTGAACCAGTATCAGATCGCCGAGGGACTTCGTGCGCCACATCCACCAGTTGTAGATCAAACCGCACAGCAGTCCGACTTCCCAGTACGGGCCATGCTCCAGCGCGAAGAGAACCGACGTCGCCAGAAAGACGAACGGTGTGAACTGCCCAAGGGGCACCTTGGTGAATTCCGTGTTCTGAAGCCACCGGACGAGCCACCCACGCCAGAACAGTTCTTCGAGCACCGGCACGATCAACGCGGCCCGCATCGTTCGCAGCACGAGCATCAGTGGCGTCAATTCGGCGGGAGGAATCGATGTCTTCAGATGCCCCGTGACGGAATTCTGAAAGAGCCAGTGGCTGCGCCAACCGGCGATCAATGTGTCAGGCGCAATCCACAGCGCACAAACGGCAACGCCGAGCGCGATGCTCCCCAGCCAGTGCGGCGCACGTCGCGGCAGGACACTTCGCGAGAAAAAGAGAATGGACGCGATGAGCACGGCATCGCGAAGGACTTCCTTCCCCGGGTTGGCGAGTGGCAGCGATGAATCGAAGGCCAACCACGCCGCGAAGACTGCAAATGGCCCGACCCACGCGACAGTGCTCGTCGGTGACGATGTGTTGTTCATTTCGCTGGAAGTAGCCCTGAGAGCCAGTGCAACACGTTGAGGACGAACTGCGCGTTCTGTGGTGCAGTCGGCTCGTTGAAGCCCATTGTGCCAGCACCTTGGGGGCCGGAGCGTTGGGCGGAAAACATCGCCGCTTCGCCCGCGGCGACGACTCGCCCCTTGCCAACGAGCAAGGCGGCGCCCTGCAGCATGCCGGCCGCACTGACGCTCGCGGTTGAGTCGGAGAACTGCCATGCCACATGTGGCATCAGCACCCTCGAGCGCTCCGGGATGCGCAGGAGTGGTGCACCTCCGCCCGGCAACCAGAATGCCGATCCGGTGAATACGACGATGGAGTCAATGCGCTCACCGCGACCCTTCCGTCCGTCGAAGATCGGATGCGGCGCGAGTCCCTTGGCCCGCGACAGGCGAAAAATGCTGTTCTGCTTCTCGTCGTACGCGAACCCGTTGATCCACGTCACGCCAAAGGCACTACCCAGGGCCTCCGTCGACCCGCCAAATGGCATGTGGTCGGCGATGACGAGGAGCGACCCGCCGCGCTCCACGAAGCGACGCACGGCAGCGATTTCTTCTCTCGTGAATGCCGATGGCGTGGGGAGATTCCACTTCCCGCTGTCGTTCCGCGGTGCCAACGCGTTGGCGATAACGAGGATGTCCACCGCCGAAAGCGACGCGTCGCTGAATGGCGTGGTGCCGCCCGAGACACGATAGCCGTCGCGGCGAGCCAACTGAGCGAACGGCATGTACCGGCCGCCGACTTTATGAAAGTTGGCGTGTGCGCCATCGATCAGGACGCGGGGCCCCGTTCCGATTCGGTAGACAGGCGGCGCGACGCGCGGCACGAACATCGTATCGGGCACTTGCTGCGCATCGAGTCCGGCGGCGCTGGACGCTGCGATGCAGACGATGGCGATGATGAGAGGCTTGAACGTCACGGGCGCTCCACGGGTGGGCCTTCGGCGATGCAGCAATCTGAGCGGTGGGGCTCGTTCGTCGAAAGTGAGATGTTACGGGCTCATCAATTGGCATCGTTGTTGGAGTACCACAGATCGCTGCGTCGTCACAACAGTGCCCACCGTTACCTTGCCGTTATCTGGACACGTGAGGAAATAACGGACGATAAGTACATGTCCGCCAAGCACTTAAGTGCTGAGCAAACGCGCGGTATCTGGCATGCGATCTGCCTGCCGACTGGTCAGCCAGCCGACGCCGGACGTGGCCATTGACCACACACCTCGCAGCTCTGGTGCGCAGCAACATGTCTACTCTTCGACGAATTTTCGCGGTCGCGATTGCCCTGACCTTCGGCGCAACGCCGGCGCACGCCCAGCTTCTTCACCGGTTCGACTTCAGCAACGGACTTACCGACCTCGGCAATACGGCATCGTCGGGATCCCTCTATGCGGGCGCAACTGTATCGGGAGGCGTGCTGAACCTCAATGGCTTGACGTCGTACGTCGAGTTCACCTCGTTGCTGATTCCGCAATCGGGGCCGTATTCGGTGATGTTCCTCGCGGAGTCGGCGCCTGGAAACAATACCGGACTCTCGGAGATCATCTCGCAGGGCCAAAGTGGGTCAGCGCTCTACATGGGTACCTATAATGGCGGCCTGCGGCTTGGAGACCAGTGGCCAGGTCCAACCGGGACTTTCCTCAGCGACAACGCCTTTCACCACTACGCGTTGACCAACGACGGCACCCTGGATCGCTTCTACATCGACGGCGACCTTATTGCTTCGCATGCGGCAACATGGACGTCCTCAGGATGGTTCACGCGCCTGGGTCGCCAGTATTACCCGCACGACGAATACTACAATGGCCAGGTTGACGAGGTCCGGATTTACGGATCAGCCCTGTCTGAGACCGAGATCGAGGCGGCAATCTCCGGAGAGGACCTGAACGCGACCCCCGAGCCCTCGTCAGTCGTACTGTTGGCCACCGGTTTTGCGGGACTCTGCGTGGCCGTACGTCGTCGTACGCAGCAGTAGAGTAAAGCAGCCCGCTCGCCGTCCAGCGAGCGAAGCGAGCGGGCCGTCCAGTGGCGCGTAGCGCCCACGAGCTGTGAAGCCGGCGCGACAGCGCCGCGGGCCGTCGAGGGAGCGCGAGCGACCGGGCCGTTTGTAACGGCAACGATTTCGCCAGTCTTGCCGTAGCCCATTCGAATTCGCACGTTGCGTCGGCGCTCAGTTCCCTCGCGCCGAGCCGATCTCTGAGGAGAGTCCAATCCATGTCTGTCCTGCTTCGCCGCGTCCCTGCGGTGCTGGCGGCGGTCACACTTTGTGTGCCGCCACTCGCCGCACAGCGGAACGCTCCATCCACGTACGCCATCACGAATGCCAAGCTGGTGCCCGTCAGCGCACCGACCATTCTCAAGGGTACAATCGTCGTCCGTGACGGTCTGATTGTCGCACTCGGCGCCAATGTCACCGTACCGGGCGACGCCCGTGTCATCGACGGGACGGGCCTCTCGGTCTACCCCGGCTTGTTCGATTCCTTCGGTTCCATCGGCATGCCCGCGACGGGCGGTGGTGGCGGAGGCGGTCGTGGTGGCGGCGGGGCTGCTGCTGCGCTCGCCGCGTTGGGCGGCGGCGGCGGCGGAGGCGCGCCAGAGCCCGGGAAGGGCACCGGCACGTCGATCGACGATCCTCGTGGCGTCGAGCCGGAGCGCCGAGCGGCTGAGCTCGTCAAGCTCGATGACGAGGCGCTCGACGGCCCGCGGAGCGCGGGCATCACGACGGCGCTCACGGCGCCAACGGGCGGTGTCTGGCAGGGCCAGTCCGCGCTGATCAACCTCGCTGGATCGACGGCCGCAGCCATGATCGTGCGGCCGAACATCGCGCAGCATATCGCATTCGGCGGTGGCGGTCGTGGAGGCGGTGGTGGGGGTGGCTATCCGGGCTCGCTCATGGGCATCTTCGCGGTCATCCGTCAGGAGCTCCTCGACGCACAGCGCTACCGCGACCTCAAGATCGCGTACGACAAGAATCCCAAGTCCATGCAGCGCGTCGAGTTCGATCCCGGCCTCGAGTCGCTTCTGCCAGTCCTCGCCAAGCAGCAGCCTGTCGTCATGACCGCCAACTCCGCCCGCGAAATCGAGCGCGCGCTCGACCTCGGCAAGGAGTTCGGCATCAAGGTCATCATCGCCGGCGGCGCCGAGGCGTACCTGATGGCGGACCGCCTCAAGGCGGAGAACGTTCCTGTTCTCCTGTCGCTGAACTTCCCGCGTCGCACCGCGGCGCCGGCGGCTGATGCCGAACCGGAGCCGATGCGTACGCTGCGTGAGCGCGTCGAAGCGCCGAAGGGGCCAGGGAAGCTCGCCGCCGCGGGCGTCAAGTTCGCGCTGATGTCGGGCGGTATCAGCACGTGGACGGACTTCACCGTCAACGTCGCGCGCGCCATCGAGGCAGGGCTCGCGCCCGATCTGGCGATCAAGGCGCTGACGTCATCTCCCGCCGAACTGTTCGGCGTGGCTGACCGCATGGGTTCCCTCGATGTCGGCAAGATTGCGAACCTGACGATCACGCGTGGCGACATCAATGAAAAGACCTCGCGCGTGTCGCAGCTGTTCGTCGACGGTCGTCCGATCACGCTGCATCCCGCGACGCCCGCGGGCGGAGCAGGCGGCGGCCGAGGTGGGCCTCCGGGTGGTTCGACGCTCAACCGGGAGTCACCAGAATGACGCCCCGCAACTCACACAACAAACAGCTCGAGGTTTCCTCGATCATGCGACGCATGACTCTCGCGGCGTCGGTCGCGGTGCTGACCGTCGCGCCGGCGCTTCACGCGCAGGCGGCCGCCAAGCCCGCAACCATTTCGCCGATTCTCATCAAGAACGCCACCGTCATGACGGTGACGCGTGGCACGCTGCAGAACACCGATCTGCTGATGGCCGGTGGCAAGATCACGCAGATCGCCAAGAACATCGCTGCACCAGCGGGTGCAACCGTCATCGACGGCACCGGCAAGTTCGTCATGCCGGGCATCATCGATCCGCACTCGCACATGGCCAGCGACGCGACGAATGAAGGGTCGCTCTCCGTCACGAGCATGGCGCGCATTCGCGACGTCGTGAACCCCACGGACATCGCGATCTATCGCGCACTCGCCGGTGGTGTCACGCTGATCAACGTGCTGCACGGATCGGCGAACACGATCGGCGGCCAGAACGCCGTGCTCAAGCTCAAGTGGGGCCGCAACGTCGGCGACATGGTCATGCCCGACGCCATGCCCGGCATCAAGTTCGCCCTCGGCGAAAACGTCACGCGCAAGAACAGCAACAACATCCAGATTCCCGGTATCGCCACACCGCCGCGCCGCTATCCAACGACGCGCATGGGCCAGGAGGAAATCATTCGCGACGCCTTCACGCGCGCGAAGGACTACAAGGCCGAGTGGGACGAATACCGCGCGAAGTCGGCGAAGGACAAGACGCTGATCGCACCGCGCCGGAATCTCGAGCTCGAGCCACTCGTTGAAGTGCTCGAGGGCAAGCGCCTCGTGCACGCGCACTCGTATCGCGCGGATGAGATGCTGATGCTGCTCAACGTAGCGGCCGAGATGGGTTTCCACATCCAGACGCTGCAGCATGGTCTCGAGGGCTACAAGATCGCCGACGAGATCGCGAAGGCAGGCACAGGCCTGTCGAGCTTTGCTGACGAGTGGTCCTACAAGATCGAAGCGTACGACGCGATTCCGTATAACGTCGCGATCCTGATGCGCCACGGCGTGCTTGCGACGATCAACTCCGACGACGACGGACGCGCGCGTCGCCTGAACATCGATGCCGCGAAGATGATGCGGTACGGTGGTCTCACCGAAGACGAAGCGTTGAGCATCATCACGATCAACGGCGCCAAGCAGCTCGGTGTGGAGAAGCATACTGGCTCTCTCGAAGTGGGCAAGGATGCGGACGTCGCCGTGTTCAACGCCAACCCGCTCAGCGTCTATGCGAGCGTCGAGCAGACGATCGTGGACGGCGAAATCTTCTTCGACAAGAAAAAGGATCTCGCGATGCGCGACGAGCAGGTGAAGGAGCGCGCCGATCTCGAGAAGAACGAAGCCAACCAGGCGCCCGCTCGCGGCGGGCGCGGCGGCGGTCCCGGAGGCTTCGGCGCTCCGCCTGCCACCACTCCGCCGGAGAACCGCTAATGCAGACGACACAACTTCGTGCGGGAGTACTTACCGCGCTGCTGACCGTGGCGGTGAGCGCCAGCTCATCCGCCCAGATGGGATCGTACAACCCGGCGCCCGGACCTCAGGGCACCTTCGTGATCAAGAACGCCCACATCTTTCCGGTGAGCGGACCTGAGATCGCGAACGGCAGCGTGGTGATCTCGAACGGCAAGATTCAAGCGATCGGTGCCAATGTCGCCACGCCCCCCGGCGCGACGGTCATCGACGCCAGTGGACTCAACGTCTACCCCGGCATGATGGACGCCGGTACCTCGATCGGGCTCTCCGAGATTCCGCAGGGCGCCGCGTCGACGGTGGACATTGCCGAGACGGGCAGCTTCAACCCGAACGCGCAGGCGATCTATGGTATCAACCCGCATAGCGCGCATGTCGGCGTGGCGCGTGTGGTGGGTATCACGAGCGTCATTTCCAGCCCAACCGGCGGCATCATTTCAGGTCAGGCGGCGCTGATCAATCTCGCTGGCTTCACCGTACCCGCCATGACGGTGGTGCCGCGCGCGGCCATGGTCATCAATCTGCCCAGCGCCGGCGGACGCGGTGGCCGAGGTGGTGGCGGTGGCCGCTTCGGTGGCGCAGGCGCAGGTGGCGATGGCGCGCAGCTGCGCACGCGTCAGCTCGATTCCCTGAAGACGATGCTTCGTGATGCCGACGCCTACGGCAAGGCGCAGGACGCATATGCAAAGGACAAGTCGATTCCGCGACCGAAGCATGATCCGGTGCTGGAGTCGCTGGTTCCAGCGGTGCGTGGACAGCAGGACGTGATGTTCACGGCCGATCGCGCCACCGACATCAAGGCGGCCGTCGCATTTGCCGAGGAAATGAAGCTCAAGCCGGTCATCGTGGGCGGTCTCGAAGCGCCGTCGATCGCGGCGTACCTCAAGCAGCACGACGTTCCGATCCTGTACACCCACGTCCTCGACTTGCCGCGCGGCGAAGACGAGGCGTATGACGCGAACTACGGTGCGCCCGGCAAGCTGGCGGCGGCGGGTGTTCGTTTCGCGATCACGTCCGGCGACTGCTGCTCGGAAGTGCGCAACCTTCCATCGGTGGCTGGTATGGCGTCGGCATTCGGTCTGGCAAAGGCCGATGCATTGCGCGCGGTGACACTTGGACCAGCACAGATTTTCGGTGTCTCAGACAAGCTTGGGTCGCTCGACATTGGCAAGATCGCGAACATCGTCGTCACCGATGGCGACATGCTCGAGGCCAAGACGAACACCAAGTATTTGTTCATCGATGGGCGCTTGGTGCCACTCGATACGAAGCACACGCAGCTGTACGACATCTTCAAGGGGAAAACGTTGACGCCCTGATGTCGGCCTCGGTCTGACTGATGAAGCGGTCGAGGGGTCTGCACTTTGATGCGGACCCCTCGATTCGCGTTGACGATTTGAACGTCTCGGCGCGTTGGCGACTGGCGTGCTCGCGCTCAATTCACAACGACCCAGTTTTCAATGAAGCAGATTCTACGGATTTAACGGATTTGACGGATTTGTCCCGTGAAGACTGCGAGTATTGGTGCACCACACTTACCCCGAAACTTCAAAGGAAAAAATCGACCTGCGTATGAGCTCATTGGCCGCGATACGAGTCCGTCCAGCGAATCCGTAGAATCCGTTCAATCCGTCAAATCTGCTTCATGAAAACTGGGTCGGTGTGGCTATTCTTGGTGCCCGGCCTATCTCCAACGCGCAACTATTCTGGACTCAGGCTTGCGGACGCGAACCGAATGCAGGAACGTCATTGCTTCCCACCATCTCCGTCAATCAATCGATGACCAAATCCCTCCGACTTCTAGCGCTCGTCGCTCTCGCGACACCAGCCTTATCCGTATCCGCCCAGGAAGCATCGTTCATCTACCGGCTCGGCAAGGATACGATGAACGTCGAGCAGTTCACTCGCACCGCGAATCGCATCGTCGGTGAAGTGGTGACCCGCAACGGCGCAGTCGTCACGCGCACGCAGTATGACGCAACACTCGGCGTTGACGGCCGCGCCACCGCCGCCACGTACAAGATCCTCGGCGCAGACGGCAAGCCGATCAAAGGTCGTCCCGTCGAGATCAAGTACGTCGTCAACGGCGACTCGGCAGTGCGCACCATCAACTGGGGCGACAGCACGGCGACGCGCACGCTCGGCGCCAAGGGCGCGTTCGCGTTCGCAGCACCATCGTACGGCATGTTGGAGCCAGCGTTCGTTGCGCTCCGGAAGGGCGCCGCAACGAGCCCCATCCCGTTCATGAACGCCGGCGCTGGGCCAACGTTGCAGACGTCGGCCTTCGTTGTCGCGGGCGGCGACTCGATTCGCCTGCCAAGCGGTTTGGTCTTCATCGTCGACAAGAACGGTATCCTCCAGACCGTCGACGGCTCGGGCACAACTGGGAAGCTCGTTGCCACGCGGGGAAAGGGCGGGCTGAATCTCGCCGCGATTGCCGCAACGATGAAGCCGACAGGCGGAGTGCTCTCGGGTCGCGGAACCTCGCGCGGGCATTTCGTCACCAACGCGCCGGGCGGGGTCATCATGGTCGACTACGGCCGCCCGCTCGTCCGCGATCGCACCGTGTGGGGCGGGCTCCTCATTCCCCTCGATACCATCTGGCGGCTCGGCGCGAACGAAGCCACCCACTTCGCAACCTCCCGCGAGATCACCTTCGGTGACGTCGTCGTTCCGCCGGGCCTGTATACCCTCTTTCTCTACAATGCCAAGAGCGGTCCGATGCTCGCGATCAACAAGCAGGTCGGCCAATGGGGAACGGTGTACGACCAAGCCAAGGATCTCGCACGCGTTCCGCTCACGATGGGCGCCGCGGCCGAGTACACCGAAGAGTTCACGATCAACATCAAGCAGGGCGCGCCGAGTCGCGGCTCGATCGAAATCGTGTGGGGCGCACAGAGCGCGACGGCGAATTTCGTCGTGAAGTAATGAGGCAGAGCTGACGCAGCGTTGGCAGCACCAGATCGACCGAGCGCGGTGGGAGCTTCAACGACTCCTGCCACGCTCGGTTCGCACCGCGCCACGCGGCGTCGAACAGTCGACACGACAATGGTCGTCACCAGATCTATTCACCGCGCTCGATCCACCGCACACCATTGTCCGTGCGCTGCCATCGACGCTCGGTGACGAGATTGACTGGGAGTTCCGCGAGCGTCTTCGATTTGAGTCCCCCGAGACATTCGTCGTTCGCATTCCGCACGGACGCGCGCTGGATCACGCCGCGCTGACCCATCACGGCGCCCTCCTCGCCGACCTCTCGATCGAACCAGGCGTATTGCCCGGCAACGCGCATCAGCATTCTGCCCTCACTCGCAGAACGCTCCCACGATTGGATCGCATTGCCGGCGAGGTCGTCATGCTGTCGGCGTTCGGTGGGGATCACAACTATTTCCATTGGATGCTCGATGTCCTGCCGCGTATCGAGCTGTTGTCTCGCGCCGGAATCGACGTGCGTGGTTCCCGTGTGTTGGTGAACGCGGGCTCGTCGGCCTTTCATCGAGAGACACTCGCTCACTTTGGCATCTCGAACGTCGTCGACGCCACGCGGCACCACTTCGTGGAGGCGGACACACTCGTCGTGCCGTCACTGCCGGGCGTCATGGGTGATATCACCGAGGCGAGCTGGCGCTTTATTCGCCACTCCTTTCTCTCCGATGCGACGCCCGCACAGGCCTACACCGGAAAGCGCCTTTTCATATCGCGTCGCGATTCCGTCAATCGTAGGCTGTTGAACGAGGACGAGCTGTTCGCGCTTGCGAGCAGGCGCGGATTCGAGCGCGTCGAGCTTCACGGAATGTCCCTACGGCAACAGGCGGCGCTGTTCCACTCCGCCACGGCGATCATCGCACCGCATGGCGCCGGGCTGACCAATCTCGCCTTTTGCTCACCGGGAACGACGGTGATGGAGCTGTTCTCGCCCAAGTACGTGAACGGATGCTACTGGGCGCTCTCCAACCTCGCATCGCTGGACTATTGGTACCTGCTCGGCGACGGCGAACGTCCGGCAGCTGACGACGCACACGCCGCCGCGGGTGAGCATTTTCGTGTGGACCCTGAACGGTTTGTGAATTTGCTCGATCGCGCTGGACGTTGAACCGGTGCGCGCCAAATGATTACCATGTAGCTGCGCCCCTTCCGGCGTTGTACACGCACCCAGTGGACGTTGACGACGCACCTTCGGACGCTCGGACAGATTCAGCTGTACACGGAGGAGGGCGAGGAGCTGCGTGGGTTATTGACGCAGCCGAAGCGCCTTGCATTGCTCGTGTACCTCGCATCCTCGTGGAGCGATGGTCGCATGTGCCGGAGGGACGCGTTGCTCGAGATGTTCTGGCCGGAGGCCGACAGCGAGCGGGCGCGTAACACGCTGCGGCAAGCGGTTCATTTCATCAAGCAGGTGTGCGGCGCGGACATCTTCGCCACGCGCGGCGGCGACGAAGTCGGCCTGGTCAGTGGTGCAATCTCCGTCGACATCCTCGCGCTCGACCAACGAGCCGCCGAGGGACGCCATGATGAGGTGGTGGCATTGTATCGCGGCGAGTTCATGGAAGGGTTCGTGCTTCGCGGCGCGCCAGCGTTCGACCGCTGGCTGCAGGGCGAGCGCACTCGCATCCGAAAGCGCGTTGGGGAGTCCGCCTGGCTTGCCGCGGACGCACTGCTGACCTCCGGCGACGTGGACGCCGGTCGCCAGATGGGTGAGCGCGCTCTGGCACTGTCGTTGGACGACGAGTCGGCGGTGCGCCGGTTCATCTCGACGCTCGCGGCGAGCGGAGATCGCGCGGGAGCGCTCGCAGTCTATCAAACGTTCGCCGCTCGCATGGCGAAAGCATATGGCGTGGGGCCGTCGCCAGAGACGCGCGCAATCGTCGAGGGCTTGGCGCCATCCGAGCATGCGCCGGCGTCGTCAGCGGCACCCGCTGCGTCGAGTAATCGCCGCCGGTGGATTCCCGCCGCGGCGATCGCCGGCGCCGCTCTCGCCACGGCCGCGTTCCTGTGGCTGCGGCCCTTGATGACCACGCCGCGCGTCGACACCGATCCCAATCGCGTCGTCGTGTTGCCGTTCGTGTTGCGGGGGCCCGAGTCGCTACGCTACCTCGAAGACGGCCTGCCGATTCTCCTCGACACGCGACTCGATGGCGCGGGCGCCCTGCGCACCGTGGATTCGCGAGCGCTCATCGTGCACTTGGGTCAGGACGGAACGGGCGCGCCGCTCGACCCTCCGCGCGCGCGCGCCGTCGCTGAACGGTTCGGCGCTCAGTTGTATGTATTGGGCACCATCGTGGGCACGCCGGATCAGCTGCGTTTCAGCGTGTCGTTGTACGATCGCGCGCACGGCAGCGAACCGATTGCGCACACGGAAGTCGCAGGCGCCGAGACGGAGCTGGTGCATCTCGTTGACCAGCTGGCGACGGAGCTGCTCGCGGCCCGCTTCCATGAGGTTGGGGGCACGATTGCCGAAACCGCGGCGCGAACCACCGCATCACTCCCTGCGCTCAAAGCGTGGTTGGTCGGCGAGGCCGCCATCACCGCGGGCCGCTATGATGCCGCGATGGTCGCCCTGCAGGATGCAATCGAGGCAGACAGCAACTTTGCGATGGCGCACTTTCGACTCGCGGTCGCCGCGGACTGGTCTGGCCATTCATCGATCGTCACCGCTGAGGCGGATCGCGCGGTGGCGCTCGCAGAGCGGATGAATCCCTCGACGCGTCTCGTGCTGCTTGCCTTCCAGGACATGCGCTATGGCAACTACGTGAGTGCGGCGCGCTCCCTGAGAAAAATGCTCGCCGAGCATCCTTCGGCAACGGAAGCATGGTACGAGATGGGTGAGGTGCTGTTCCACGGCAATCCGCCGCAGGGGCGCCCACTCGTCGACGCGCGCGACGCTTTTGAACGGACGTTGCGGCTCGATCCGCGCAATTTCTCCGCAGTCATTCATCTCTCGCGCATTGCTGCAGCGCTGCACGACAGTGCGACGCTCGGCCGCCTCACGCGATCGGGAATCGATTCGAACCCGGATGTTGCGCAGCGTGGCGAACTCCTGCTGCTTCGCGCCTTGTCGCTCGGCGATGATGGCGCGCGCCGTCTCTTCCTTGCGCAAGGCGTCAGCCCCGCGCAGGTGGATGCCCTGTGGCGGTCGATCGAGTACTCCGGCAATCTTGCGGCGGCGGCGCCGATCGTGGACTCGCTCGCCCGCGTCGCGCGTCCGGGCGACCTGCGTTCAGGGCTGCTCCTCCTCGGGTCTCATATTGCCATGGGCCAGGATCGATTTACAGACGCAAACCGGTACCTGGACTCCCTTGCCGTGCAGGCGCCGCAGAGTGCTGCCGTGACGCGGCTGCTGCTGGCAGCGCACCCCGCCCTTCCGTCCGCGGACAGATCGAGTCTGCTGCAGCGTGCCATCGCAGGAGCGAGTCCGCTACCCGCCGGATCGCAAGCTCGTCGAGTGTACACGGCGCAGAGTTTTTCGGATTCCGTGCCGACGCATTCGGCAGGCGCACTGCGCCTTGCGTATGCCGCGCTGCACGACTCGGTCAAGATGCGAGCACTACGCAACCCACATGATTCGTCTTCGACAGGCCGCATCATTGATCTCACGGAGCAGTTGATGCTTGCCACCGACCATGCGACGCGTGCCGCAGCGCTGCAACGCGTTGCGCAAATCGATAGTGCATTGGGTGAAAAATTTGCGGGTCAGAGTGCGTTCGCCCCGCGCGCGCGTTTTCAACTGGCGGTTGCGCGCGCACTCGAGGAGGAAGGTCGCTTTGAGAACGCCTATGCCAGGCTCCAGGCGATCCCCGAGGATTTTGGATTCAACGTCGCGTACATGACTGAGGTCGAACGCCGGCGTGCCGCACTTCGGGTGAAGTTGGGGCGGCGGCCGGCGTCGGAGCGCGTCAAGTCATCATCGCCCTGAGCGCGTCGATCTTCGGACGCCGGCTCGTAGGGCTGTCGAGGCTGAAGGAGCGGGCATCGCCGAGTTGGTCGCGGACGTAGGCCTCCGTCGCCTCGACCGCAGCGAGCAGTGCCGTGTCCTTGTGCCCCGAGAACGTGGCCCAGACGATGCGCTGATCGTCGACGTCGTACTCCCAATAGCCGATCAGGCGTCCGCGGTCGAGAATCGCATGTGCTGCGAGATCGACGAGATTGCTGCCCGGCCGGTCACCAAAGGTGTGCGTCGCAACGACCATGCGATCCTCATCGGCGACCAACGACGCAACGTCTCGTCGCGCGGCAGAAATCGCGTCGAGACTACTGACGAGCGCGTACGCCGGCTTCTTCGGCGGGACAAACCCTGCGAACGCGCGCGTAACGTCCGGCAGCAGGAGACGCTCGGTGTCGCCCGCCGAGACCAAGCCAATCGGCGCGACGGCGTCCTTGGCGGTCTTGACGCCGAGGCCAGAGAACCACTGGAATTCCTTCATGGTGGCCGGTCCGACCCACGAGAAGAAACGGCGCGCCAACTCGGCGACCGCGTCGGACTCGCTCAACTTGGACGACGCAAGCGCGCTCGGTGTCCACCGCACATACCGGTAGCGTTGTTGATCGAGACGTCCACCAACCGGCACGCGCCGCACGAGTCCACGCGCTTGCAGCAGGCCGAGCGCGAGGGGCAGGGTGGTGATCATGCCCTTCTTTTTGCCCTCGTCGCCGAGATTGCGCACGGCACTGCCTACGGACTGCTTGATGGCATCGGGATCCATCGGTTCATCGCTCAGCGATTCGACCACCGCGTCGCAGAGTTTCGCGATCTCCTTTTCGGTCACGCCGAGCTTGGCCGCGGTCTTCACTTCGGCCTGACCAAAGGCCTGCGCGACGGTCAGCGCGAGCGCGAAGTCGCTCGCGGGGACGACGTACGTGCACCCGCGCGCGGCGGGCAATTCGTGGACCTCGAGCTTCACGACGGCCGCATCGGTGGCTTCGCGTGTCGTGCCTGCGCGCGCGAACAGAGAAAGGTATGGTCCGACGCCGCCCACCGATCGCGCCCATCCCGATCGTTCGAGCACGGCCGCCGGCGACGCGTCGCGAAGCGACCCGTCCAGTCCCTGTCGGTGGAACCACCATGCCCGAAGCGTTGTGTCATTCATTGCCGTTTGTCATCCCGAGCGAGCGAAGCGAGTCGAGGGATCTGCACGTCTCGTCCTGCAAGAGCGACCATAGCGCCTCGACGTCCGAACGCTCCGTCGCTTCCGTGCCAATCGAAACGCGCACCATCCATCGGCCGTCGAGCTTCGCGGGCGTGAGATAGGCGCGCCCCGATGCGTTGATGCGCTCCGCCCATGCGAGCGTGTACGCGTCAAGCGCGTCACCGTCCATCCCTTCGGGCTCGTAACGAACACACACCGTCTGAAGCGAAACCGGTGCGAGCACTCGCCAGCCGCTCGCCTCCCGAACGTGTGTTGCGAGCCACTGGGCATTCTCGAGGTCCCGCCGGAGGCGAGCCTGAAGTTGCTCGACTCCTTGTTCACGCAGGTGAAACCAGAGCTTGAGAGCGCGAAACCGGCGACCGAGCGGAATGCCCCAATCACGAAGATTCTTGACGCGACCATCTGCTGCGGACTGCAGGTAGCTCGGATTGGTCGACATCACACGCACGAGATGCGCCGGATCTCGGACATAATAGAGCGAGCAATCGAACGCGACGCCGAGCCACTTGTGGACGTTGATGATGATGGAATCCGCGCCCTCGATCCCCTCCCACATCCAGCGACACTCAGGGAGGATCATCGCCGAGCCGGCCATCGCGGCGTCCACGTGCAGCCAGAGTCCGTGGTCGGCGGCGATCGGTGCAATCGCGCCAACGGGGTCGAGCGCCGTCGTCGTCGTCGTTCCGGTCGTGGCGACGACGGCGCAGGGCGTTCGCCCCGCCGAGATATCAGCGGCGATTGCGATCGCCAGAGCATCCGCCTGCATCGCGAACTGCTCGTCATGCGGAACGATTCGAACATTGTCTCGCCCGAAGCCTGCGAGCAGCGCCGCCTTCTCCACCGAGCTGTGACTGTGCGCCGACACATACACCACCAGCGTGCGCGCTTCGCCCTGCAGCCCGCCCCGTGCGAGACTGTAGTTGGTCGTGCGTTCACGCGCGCACAGTAGCGCGATCAGCGTGCTCGTCGACGCGGTATCCTGAATCACGCCGCTCCACTTGTCTGAAAGTCCGACCATCTGTCGGAGCCAATCGGCCATGACTTCTTCGAGCTCGCTGAGCGCAGGGCTCGATTGCCACGACAAGCCGAGCACGCCGAGTCCCGTGCTCAGGTAGTCGCCAAGCACACTGGCAAGCCCTCCATTGCAGGGGAAGTAGCCGTAGAACGCCGGGTGTTGCCACAGCGTAAGGCCGGGAAGAATGATCTCATCGACGTCGCGCAGAATCGCGTCGAACGGCTCCGGCACACTCGGCGGTGACAAGGGGAGGCGGGCCTTGATGTCTCCCGGTTGTGTGGACGCCATCACCGGCCGGTCGCGTAGCGTCGTCCGGTAGTCGGCGATGTAGTCGATCAGCTGGTGTCCGAATGTGCGGAATTCTTCAGGGGTCATTGTGGCGGGAATATATGTGCGCCTCAGAGGCAGGGGGCAGGGACAAATAACGGTTCCTTTCGTTTTTGTCGCCCTGAGCCGAGGCGAAGGGAAGGCCGTAGTTGAAGGTCGTGGTTGAAGGACGTAGTTGAAGGTCGTAGTTGAAAGGACGTAGTTGAAGGACGTAGTTGAAGGACGTAGTTGAAGGACGTAGTTGAAG
>JAZJZK010000006.1:0-116881 GCA_040389905.1 Gemmatimonadota bacterium
TCCACACCATGAACGCGCTTCTCTGAAGATGAATTTTGCGCCAAGAAGTAGTTAGGCTCCGCTTGCTATAGTAGTCATTGGTGACTATCGTATGACTATGTCAGATATCGGCGTAGCGGAACTCAAGGCGAAGTTGAGCGAGTATCTCCGGGCGGTGCGGCGGGGACAGGAGGTCACGGTCATGGACCGCGACACGCCGATCGCGCGGTTGGTGCCGTATGCGCCGAGTGGCCCGCTGGTGGTCCGGGAACCTGTATCGCGGTATCGCTCGCTGGCGGATATCGCACTTCCCCCGCGTCCGGGTATGACCATCGATCCCGTGGAGTTGCTGCTCGAGGATCGGCGCGGCGACGAGTGATCGCGTACCTCGATTCCTCCGTCATTCTCCGCGTGGTGCTTCGCCAGCCGGAAGCACTCGCGGAGTGGAATGGCATCGTCACAGGGATTACGAGTGCGCTCGCAGAAGTTGAATGCCTGAGAACCATGGACCGGTTGCGGCTGCTTGGCCAACTCACGGCGGACGAAGCCGTGGCGGGCCGTGAAACGATCTATCGAATCGTCGAGGCGCTCGAGGTGGTCGAGCTCTCGCCAGCGGTCATGCGCCGGGCGTCACAGCCACTGCCCGCTCCGCTTGGGACGCTCGATGCCATGCACCTCGCGACGGCCGATCTCTGGCGCGAAAGTCGAGCGAAGGAGCCGATCATCGCAACGCACGACAAGGCGCTCGGACTCGCTGCGCGCGCGACGGGCTTCAAGGTCCTTGGCTGCTAGCGTCCCAGTGGCGTCCGTCGGCAGGCAGGCTTACATTTACAGATGGCGACCACAATCCGCTCTGATGTAAAGTCCACCAGGCCCGCGACTCAGCAGTCAACTGAGAGCGGGCCTTTGCGTTCGCATCATGTGAATGGCGCATCGCGCGTCCGTGATGACATCGCACTCACCTTCGACGACGTGCTGCTCGCGCCACGACACTCGGTGACGCACCCGAAGGACGTGTCGACGAAGTCCTGGTTCACCAGGAAGATCGAGCTGAACGTGCCGCTCGTCTCCGCAGCCATGGACACGGTCACGGAGGCCGAGATGGCCATCGCGATGGCGCGTGCCGGCGGCATCGGCGTGCTGCACAAGAACATGTCGATCGACCGGCAAGCGTCGCAGGTGGACATCGTCAAGCGCAGCGAGAGTGGAATCATCATCAATCCGTACACCCTGCCCGAGACGGCGACGCTGCGCGACGCATCGAACCTCATGGGGCGCTACAAGGTGTCCGGCGTGCCGATCGTGGATGGCGAGGGACGCTTGGTGGGCATCATCACCAATCGCGATCTTCAGTTCGAGCGGAGTCTCGACCGGCCGGTTGCCGAGGCGATGACGAAGGACGGTCTCGTGACCGCTCCATTGGGGACGACACTCGACGAGGCCGAGCGAATTCTTGCGAAGCACCGTGTCGAGAAGTTGCCGGTCGTGGACACGGATCGGCGGCTCAAGGGCCTCATCACTGTGAAGGACATTCACAAGCGCCGCCAATATCCGGGGGCGAACAAGGATCAGCATGGCAGACTCCGCGTCGCTGCCGCGATTGGCGCGGCCGGCGACTATCTGGTCCGCGCCAAGGCGTTGATCGACGCGGGTGTCGACGCACTGATCATCGACACGGCGCACGGCCACGCGGAAGGCGTGCTGGACGCGACGGCGAGTGTGCGGAATGCGTTTCCGGATACGCAGCTCGTCGTCGGCAACGTGGCGACGCGCGAAGGCGCGCGGTCGCTCGTCGAGCGCGGGGTCGACGCGGTGAAAGTCGGTGTGGGGCCGGGCTCGATCTGCACGACGCGTGTCGTCACTGGTGTCGGTGTGCCTCAGCTCACCGCGGTGTTCGATGCGGTCGAAGGGGCAGGGGACGTTCCGGTCATCGCCGACGGTGGTATCAAGTACTCGGGCGACGCCGTGAAGGCGCTGGCCGCGGGTGCGTGTAGCGTCATGATGGGATCCATGCTCGCGGGCACTGAAGAGAGTCCTGGCGAGGCGTTCCTGCTCGAAGGCCGGCGCTTCAAGATGGTGCGCGGAATGGGCTCGCTTGCGGCCATGCAAGACGGCAGTGCCGACCGCTACTTCCAGGACGGTGAACTGTCGCCGAAGAAGCTGGTACCGGAAGGCATCGAGGGGCGCGTTCCGTACAAGGGTCCCGTCGGCGATGTGCTCTTCCAGATGGTCGGCGGGCTTCGCAGCGGTATGGGCTACGTTGGATGTGGAAGCGTGGACGCCTTGCGGACAGAGACGCGCTTCGTGCGCATCACGGCCGCCGGACTTCGGGAGTCTCATCCGCACGACGTGACGATCACACGGGAAGCGCCGAACTACAGTCTGTAGGCGACATTTCGTTCATGCGGTGAACTGTCGGACCTGTACTCGGCGCGAGTGCGGGTCCGTTGTTCGTTCGGACGCAAAAATTTGAAATCCGCATTGACGAACCGTGGAAGAATCCGTACATCACCATGTCCATTCCTTGCGTTCCGTGGACCACGGGATTTATTCGTGTGTCGGTCGAAGGCGTACGGTGTTGTACATTGACATCTGGCGCTGAATTGCCGACATTTTTGTATGCAAGTCCGGCCCACGCGGCGGGCTGACCCGGATTGTCCGTAGCAATCGACCTTCAATCGAGAACATCAAAGGGGGAATAGCGTGGCTGGTTCACTGTGGCGAACGAAGTCGATTGACCAACTCATGGCCGATAGCGGCGCGACGACCGAAGGGGGGCTCAAGCGGACCCTTGGCTCCTTCGCTCTCGTCGCCCTGGGCATCGGCGCCATCATTGGCGCGGGATTGTTCGTGCGAACGGCGGCGGCTATCGCCGATCGCGCCGGCCCGTCGGTAACACTCGCGTTCATCGTCGCCGGTATCGGGTGCGCCTTCGCGGGACTGTGCTACGCGGAGTTCGCGTCGATGATCCCGATCGCGGGTAGTGCGTATACCTACTCGTATGTCACGATGGGTGAACTCGTTGCCTGGATCATCGGCTGGGATCTGGTGCTCGAGTACGCCGTTGGTGCAGCAACCGTAGCCATCGCATGGAGCGAGTACTTCAACAAGGTGCTCGGCTACATGGGGATGAATATCCCGTATTCGTGGAGTCACTCGCCCTTCGAGGTGGCGCGCGATACCGGGGTGCACGGCATGATCAACCTGCCGGCCGTGTTCATCCTGCTCGTCCTCTCGATGCTGCTCGTGCGCGGTACACAGGAATCGGCGTTCGTGAACAACATCATTGTGATCACGAAGGTCACGATCGTCGTGATGGTCATCGCGATTGGCTGGGGCTTCATGAATCCGGCGAATCACACGCCGTACATTCCGCAGGCAACGACCTATACCACGCCTGAAGGGGTGACGCACGCGTACGGCGGGATCATGGGTATTCTGGGGGCCGCCGGTGTGGTGTTCTTCGCCTTCATCGGGTTCGACGCGGTGTCGACCGCGGCACAGGAAGCCAAGAATCCAAGTCGAGACATGCCGATCGGCATTCTTGGCTCGCTCGTGGTGTGCACGGTGCTCTACGTGCTCTTCTCACATGTGCTCAGCGGCGTCGCGACGGTCGAGGACTTCCGGACGTTCGGCAAGGAAGCGTCGGTGACATTTGCGATCGAGAAGTACATGACGGGGTATGCATGGCTCGGCAAGTTCGTCACGGTCGCGATCCTGGCCGGGTTTTCCTCGGTCATTCTCGTCATGCTCCTTGGCCAGTCACGCGTGTTCTACTCGATGAGCCGCGACGGCCTGGTGCCGGCGATCTTCTCCGACGTGCATCCGAAGTACCAGACGCCGTACAAGTCCAACATGCTGTTCTTCGTCTTCACGGCGCTGTTCGCGGCCTTCGTGCCCGGCGACATCGTTGGCGAGATGACCAGTATCGGAACGCTGTTCGCCTTCATCCTGGTGTGTGCCGGCGTCTGGATCATGCGCGTCCGACGTCCAGAACTGCCACGGGCGTTCAAGGTGGCTGGGGTTCCTGTGGTGTCGTCACTCGGCATCATCGTCTGCGGAGCCATGATCTACGGCCTGGGTTGGACGAACTGGCTCCGACTCGCAGTGTGGCTCGCCATCGGGCTGGTGTTCTACTTCAGCTACGGGAAGAGCCACTCGAAGCTGGCGAAAAGCTGATCTGAGATAGGCTTTTCTTCTCCTGGACCAATGCGGCGCTCCGAACGGGGCGCCGTTTTGCTTGGGGTAATCGTGATGCGTGCCGAGTATCTTCCATCCTCGCGCCCAATCCAAGCCATTGTGACTTTCGACCTTCTCGCAGTTCCCGCAAACCGCCGCGCCGCCATCGAATCGATGGCGTCCGAGTTTATCGCTGGCCGCCGTGTGGCCCTCAGCACGCACCTCAATTCCGACGGCGACGGCTGTGGATCGGAGAGCGCTCTGGCGCGCCTGTTGAACGCGCAGGGACTCGTCTCCCGGATCGTCAACCCGACACCGTGGCCGGACATGTTCGACTTCCTGCTCGGCGACGACGTATCGAACATGACGGGCAAGGGATCGAAGGCCCTTCGCGACATCGACCTCCTGATCGTGCTCGACATCAGCGACGTGAAGCGACTCGGTGTGCTGTCCGACTCGGTGCGGGCGCTCTCGGTGCCGAAACTGGTCATCGACCACCATGTCGCCTCCGACGACCCGGCGAGTGCGCGCGGCGTGAGTGACACGACAGCGTGCGCCACCGCGGAACTGGTGTACGACATCGCGCAGGTGATGCAGTGGGAAATCACTCCGCTCATCGCACGTTCGCTCTACACGGGCATGCTCACCGATACGGGCGGCTTTCGCTTCAGCAACACGTCACCGCGCTGTCTTGCCGTGGCGGCGCAACTCCTTGCCTGCGGCGTCGACCCCGAAGAGATGTACACGCGGATTTACGCGTCGGCGCCTGCTGGGCGTGTGCGACTCATGGCCGACGTGCTCGCCACGCTGCAGATGGACGAGGCGCACGGGCTCACGTGGCTGACGATGCAGGCGGGTGCGCTCGAGAAGTACGACGTGAAGGCGGAGGATCTCGACGGAATCGTCGAACACGCGCGTTCGATCGCCGGCACGCGAATGGCGCTCTTCTTCCGCGATCTGGGGCACGGAAAGGTGAAGGTGTCGTTCCGCTCGACGGGTGGCACCGATGTCAACGCCTTCGCGCGCCAGTTTGGCGGCGGTGGTCACGCGAAAGCGTCTGGCGCATTGATCGCCGGCGAACTGGCTGAGGTGCGAGACACGGTCGTCGAGCGGGCGCAAGCATTTCTATCGCCGGCACAGTGAACGCGGATTGAGCGGATCTCGAACGGATTTCGTGTTTCATGCGTTATCGATGTTTTCATTTCCATTCGCCCAATCCGCGTTCCATGTGCGGCTTACTTCTTTAGTGTGATTGTTTTTGTCAGCCTGATGTCGCCGGACGAAGCGCCAACTTCGATCGCGACCGGCGCGTTCTCGAGTGCCCAGCCATGTGTCGCCGTGTCCCAGTAGGCGAGCGTTCTTGCCTCGAGGGGGAATGACACAATCTTCGACTCGCCGGGCCTGAGTGCGATACGCTGGAAGCCGCGGAGATCGCGTTTCGGCCGGTCGACCTTTGACTTGGGATGGCGCACGTACATCTGCACGACTTCTTCGCCCGCGACCTTACCGGTGTTCCTGACGGTGACCTTTACCGTCACCTTGCCGTTCGCTCCGATCGTGTTCGCGCTCGTCGTGAGGCCCGAGTAGCCGAAGGTCGTGTAGCTCAGGCCATGGCCAAACGGATACAGCGGCTTCCCCTCGAAGAAGCGATACGTGCGGCCCTTCATGTCATAGTTCGAGAAAGGCGGCAGGTCCGTGGTATCCTTGTAGAACGTTACCGGAAGACGTCCAGCGGGGTTATAGTCGCCAAAGAGGACGTCTGCGATGGCTGAGCCACCGGCCTGGCCAGGATACCAGCCTTCAACGATCGCGGGCACGTTGTCCTGCGCCCAATTCACGGCGAGTGCGCTGCCGTTGAGCAGCACAAGCACGGTCGGCTTGCCGAGTGCCGTGATCTTCTTCAGCAGGTTTTCCTGCACGGCGGGTAGATCGATGCGAGTGCGATCTCCGCCTTTGAACCCTTCGACCTGAATCGCCATCTCCTCGCCTTCGAGTCGAGCCGTCAGGCCGAGGACCATCACGATGGCGTCGGCTTGTCTGGCGACGTCAAGCGCTTCGCTCTCGAGCGCCTGTCCCGGCATTGACGTGCTGAAGCTCAGTTGCGCATCGCCGTAGGTCTCCTGGGCTTCGATACGAAGCTTGTACTCCTTGCCGCTCTCGAGCTGGATCGGCGCGCTCTGCACAAATCGCGGATCCGGAGACTCACCGTCGCGCTGCGGAAAGCGCGAACGGAAGATCAGGCTGTCGTTCACGTAGAGTTGGTACTTCATGCTGCCCATGAGCCCCAACTGATATGCTCCCGATTGCGGCGGACGAAACGAGCCGCTCCACCGTACGCTGAAGTTGTCGGCGTTGAGGTCCGGTCGCGGCGCCGCGTCTTCCCAGAAGACGTTGACCGTCGTGTCCACACGCGTGAACACGGGCGTGCCCGCGTAGCCTTGCCCCGCGAAGAACTCCGCGCGCAAGCCGCGGCTGCCGTCAGGCGCCACGAGCATCGACGCGCCGGCAATGTCGAGCACCGGGAACTTGTCGGCGAGATCGGAGCCGCGCGCGTAGAGCACTTTGGTGTTCTTCGAGACCGCCTCGCGAATGCCGCGTAACGGCGTGACGGGATCGGACGGATCGCCGTTGTAATTACCGAGGAGCATGGTCGCCTGATTCGCGTTCGGCCCGATGACCGCGATGGTGCCGAGCGTCTTCTTCAGCGGGAGTGTGTTCTTGTCGTTCTTGAGCAGGACGATCGACTTCCGCGCGACTTCGCGTGCAAGCTCCTTGTGCGGTTTGGAATCCAGAATGGAGAGTGGGATGCTCGCGTACTTCACCTTCTCCGCTGGGTCGAACATGCCCAGCTTCATGCGCGCCACGAATAGGCGCCGGACGGAGTTGTCGATCTCCGCTTCGGTGATGAGGCCTTGCTGCACGGCGGCGACGAGGCTCGGATAGACGCGTCCGAAGCAATCGAGGTCGGTATGGTTCTTTACCGCGATGGCCGCTGCGGCGGGCGCCGACGGGGCAACCTTGTGCCGGAGATAGATGTCGTCGATGGCGCCGCAATCGGACACGATGTATCCGGGGAATTTCCACTCGTCGAGGAGGATCTTGCCCTCGAGGTCATCCTGCGCGCAGGCCGCCTTGCCGCCGATCCTGTTGTAGGCGCACATCAGCGAGTACGCCTTTCCTTCGCGAATGCCCACTTCGAAATGCGGGAGGTACGTCTCTCGCAGATCGCGCTCGCTCACGACGGCGTCGAACACGTGCCGATCGGACTCAGGTCCGCTGTGCACGGCGAAATGCTTCACCGTTGCAATGGTCTTGAAATACTTCGGGTCGTCGCCCTGCAGCCCCTTGATGAACGGCACGGCAATGCGTCCCGTCAGCCACGGATCTTCGCCGTAGGTCTCTTGACCTCGGCCCCACCGTGGATCGCGGAAGATGTTGATGTTCGGGGACCAGACGGTCAGCCCCTGGTAGCGCGCGTGGCTGTTCTGACGGATGTACTCGTGGTACTTCGCGCGGAATTCATCGGAAATGACGGTGGCCATGCGGAAGACCAGGCTGTCGTCCCACGTGGCCGCGAAGCCGATGGCCTGCGGGAATACCGTGGCGAGTTGTGCACGCGCGACGCCATGCAGTCCTTCATTCCACCAGCCGTAAGCGGGGACACCAAGCCGGTCGATCGCCGGCGCGTTGTCCTTCATCTGGTTGGCCTTTTCTTCGAGCGTCATCCGGCTGACGAGATCAGCCGCGCGCTGTTCAAAAGTGAGGTCCGTGTTCAGGTACGCCGGGCGCGGCGTTGCCGATGGCAGCGTTTGTTGCGCCGCAGACACTCTTGCGATGACGAACACGGCAACTGCGATGGCAAGGCCGCGAGTGGCCTGACGAGAAACTTCGCGAAGACTCGACATTTTCGATTAAGAAAGTTTGACTAACAAAACAACGTTGACCAACGAGTGCCCATCCTGAGAACCGCTAGCGAATCGTGTAGCCTTTCCACAACCAGCGCAGAGCGTTCGGGAAATCTGCCTGGGCCTGAACGGGCGGGAAGTGAGCCCCGTCGCCCGGCCGAAAGCGCACGGCGTACCCGCGGTCGGTTAGCGCCGCGAACATCGCCTTATTGGCGTCGAGCCAGCTCCCGAACTGATTGTTCAAGTCCTTGGTTCCGCTGAGCAGGTAAACACGAAGTGGTTTTGGTCCGGCCGTGCGAATCATCGATGGGTAGGCGTTGCCGCCATGAATGTTCACGAAGCTGCCGTTCTGCGTCAGAATCTTGCGGAAGGCATTGGGCCGTTGCCACCCGACGGTGAACGACGCGATGCCGCCAGAGCTTTGTCCGGCGATCGCCCAACCGTTCGGATCGTCAACGACCTCGTACTTGCTGCGGATTACGTCGGGGATGATTTCGTCGATGAGAAAGCGAGCGTACGTGTCGTCGAGGGTGTCGTATTCCATTGCCCGCTTGTCACGATCGGTCGCTTGCACGTACGTGCCGCTGACCGTTCCGGGATCGAGAAACAGCCCAATCGTAACCGGCATGTCTCCGGCCTGAATCAGATTGTCGAAGACCTGCGGCGTTTTCATCAGGCCGAGGTAGACGCTGCTGGCGTCCTGGAACACCATGAGCGCCGCAGGATGCCCCGGACGATACTGGGCAGGAACGTAGACCCGATAACGAAAGTTGAGGCCGCCGAACACCTTGCTTTGATAGAGCGCTGCCGACGAGAGCTGACCTTCGGGCGCGTTCGCAATGCGCTGCGAGATTTCCGCAGGAACCGTGTACGGCTCCGGCTGTGCCTCGAGCCCAACGCCAGTCAGCCCGGGGTCCGCTTGATGACCCGATGGCGCGAGATGCGAGCACGCCATGAGCTGCACGCATGCGGCGACGGCGGCGCCAATGTTCCTCAACAGCTTCATCGCGAGCTCACGTAGATAGGAGTGTGCGTCAGAACCAGCTCCACCTGCCCGTTTGTGACGGGCAGACTGGCGGATGCCGCCGTCGCCTGACCAATCCGGGTGATGGTGGGTTCGATCGTCGCGCTGCTGGCGGAGATGGGCAATCGAACGGTGAGTGATGGCGCACCATCTTCGGGAAGGAGCACCGCCTGCGGGTCACGCCAGACGACCCAGCTCGTGCCATCGCGGCGCTCGATCCGGTAGACCCTCGCCTGCGCATTCGCGAGCACGACGCGGTTGATCGACCGGTATCCATTGATGTGACCCATCATTTGCTTGACAGCATAGAACAACGGAAAGCGATCTGTCACCGAGGCGAAGATGTTTGTGCCGATCGCCCCGCCCCATGCCGATACGCCCGCACCGGCCCGAAATACGGGCAGCGTCGCGATGCCGATGTCGCTCACGAACGAGAGGTTGATCACCTTGACCCCCTGTTCGGCGGCAATGATCGTGCGTTGCACCTGGTCCGCAGCAACGAAAGCGCGGGTCCATTCGAGCGTCGCGGCGTCCTTATTCACGAGTTTTGTGAAATACGACGCGAGCCGGCATCGGTCCGATTCTCGCGCAGGTGGAACCATGACACTAAGACCGCCACCAGTGCAGGTCGTGGCGGCGCCCCAGCCGGCGTACGACGTCGGAAGGGTGTCACTGATGATGACGGGCCTTACGTATCCGCGTTTGCTGGTCTCGTACGCGAGCCAGCGCATCTGGTGTTCGATCTCGTAGGGATCGCCGAGGTTGTGAAGATTGATGAAGTCAAAAAGCTCGGGATGGTCCAGAATTTTGCGGATGTCGCCGAGGTCGTGCGTCGTATCCACCCGTCGCGTCGCTTTCCATGCGGCGTCGTAGTCTCGCGGACTTGCGACGTCCAAGTTGACGGGTGTCGTCAGGAAGGCGGCGTGCCCGACCTGAACGGTCGTGGACGCACGGTGCGCTGCCTCGTACGCCAGTTTGAGCAGATCCAGGTATTCGTCCACTGGCTCTGGCTCGTAGCTCGAGAACTCATTGCCGATCTCGACAAAGCGCACTGGCCAGCGCAGCGACGGCATGTCGTCCTTCCCATCACCGTCGTAGCGCTCGACAACTGACGTCACCCAGCTACTGAACAGCGCTCGGTATTCTGCCTTCGGTGCGGCATTCGACGCTCGGAGCTTCTTTACATCCTTCGACGCCCATTCGCTGTGCGGCTTGAGCGAGATGGTCAATTCGGTGAAGCCCCTCGTCTGATACTCCCGAACGAACCAGTCGAGCTTCGTGAAGTCGATGGCGGCGTTCGGCCCGCGCTGCATTTCACCCCACTGAACTGACTCGACATAGTGCTTCATGCCCGTGAGTCCGGCGTCCGCGAAGGCCGCTGCCATGTTCGCGACGAGCCGCTGATTATCGAGGAGCGCATACTCGAAGCCCACGACGATTCCCGGGCCGGCGGTGCGCGCCGGCAGCCTCTGGCCGGGGAGTGGGTTCGAGATCGCGGCGCACGCCGCAACGGCGACGCATGAGATGCGCCGCCGCTGGCTCCAGATCATCGGACGAGCCGGAAATACGCCTCCGCGTAGCGCATTCCGAGTTCGCGTGCGGCGGCAGAATTGAAGTGCGTCGTGTCGCCTTTATCCTTGAGCCCCGCCGACGAGACAAAGGCTGCGTGCGGCACGTCGGCAGCGACCTTTCGATGTGCCGCATCGACAAGGCTCTTCGACGCGCTCCACGGCGCCCCATCGAAGCGGCCGAGCTGCCCGACGAGGATCGGGAGGTCGGGCTTGCCGAGGTCCTTTCGGAATCGATCGATCAGAACGCGCAGTTTCTGTTCGTAGAGCGGCGCTAGCCGTTCGCCGGTATCCGATTCCCCCTGATGCCAGAGTATAGCGGCAAGGTCGCCGTCCTTCATGGCAGCTCGTGCGCGCGCGAGCGCATCGTCATACGGGTGCGTCCTGGTCGCTGCATCGAGCGCTCCCGGCTCCCACGACGAAATGGGTGATCCGCCGACCGCCGCAGGAATCAATCCAATTCGAATGCTGGGGTTCGCTGAGGCGAGTGCGAGGGCGAATGACCGCCCGGGCCCCACACCCGCAACCGGCTTGTCAAAGTGCACGGGATCGACCGCGGGCACCCAGGCGAGATTGCGATCGAGCATCACGATATGCGGATGCGGAATGCGATCTACGGCCTCGACGGTTCCGCGGCCGGCCATGTTCGATTGGCCCGCGAGCAGGAAGAGCTGCATGCGTAACGGCGCGGCAGCGGTCGCCGGCTCCGCGTTCGGCGTACGGCAACTCAAGGCCCCGATCAAGAGCAGCAGTCCTGCGGATCGAAATCGCAGTGCGCCGGCACCCGCGGCCGGCACGTTCGAGATACAAACCGTCACGGTTTTGATTTCTGGGCGTATGTGACTGAGCTGACAAAAATGACGCCGGCAGAATGGCCGATGCCGAATCGGCCTGACGCTTCCGTGCCGCTATAGCGCCGAATTGAATAGATCTCCGAGGCCCGCATCGTCTTGAGCTCGTCGGTGCCGCCGATTCGCGTGCCATCGAAATACACCTGGATGCCACCCGCGGCGCCGGGCGCGCTCTTTCCTGCGGCGTTGTAGTCGGCGACGTACGCGGCCTTCACTGTTGTATCCTTGGAATCACGCGCAGACGCGCGATCCACGGGTTTCGGGATTCGTTCGACGAGCCAGTTGCTGTGGAGTGATTCGACGGCGTCGTATGCGTTCTGCACCTTGGAATCCGCGATCTGCGCTCGGGTAATCAAGTCGGCAGATGGGCGCTCGACTTTCAGACTGTCCTGGGCGATTGCGCGCTCGCCGCCGCCAACGAAGGCGATTAGGGCAAGGGCGGCGACCATTCCGCGAACGAGTACGTTCATAGACTCTCCTGGAGGGGGTCTGCGCCGGGCCCAGCGTTCTGGCTCGCAGACGGTTTTAGCTTACGGTGTCCGCTCGCCGTCAGCAACAGAGACGGAAAAGTGCACTCTCGAATCTTGCTGCACCGGATGTCCGTAGAACACGGGTAGCTGCTTGACGACTCGCAGGCCGGCACGGATAATCGAGAGACTCTACCCCATGAGCACAGTGACGTTTCCCGAACGCCCGCTCGCCCCTGCGTACGCGCCGGCCCCATCCGTAGACGACCGAGAACGCGTCGTTCAGGCGCTGTGCGCTCACTTCGCCGCGGATCAGCTCACGATGGACAGCCTCGACGCGCGGTTGTCGGCTGTTTACGGGGCGCAGACGATCGCACAACTGGAGGAGCTCGTCGGGGACCTTCCCGTGCTCCCGAACGACAAGATGAACGTCGGACGGGCTGTGCTTGCCCCATCGGAGCTTGTTCCCGCGCGCGGCGTCGTCATGGCGTTCATGGGTGGCGTATCGCGTACCGGCAATTGGCTGGTGCCCCGACAGCTCAAGGCGGTCGCGGTCATGGGCGGCGCCGAGATCGACCTGCGCGATGCTCGATTCGCTCCGGGCGTGACCGAGATCGAAGTGTTCGCGCTCATGGGTGGAGTGGAGATCACTGTGCCGCGAGGGGTGCGCGTGGAGCTGCTCGGTGGGGCGGTGATGGGCGGCTTTGCCTCCGCCGCCGGCGAGGATCCGGAGCTCGACAGCTCGTCGCCGGTGCTGCGCGTCTCGGGGTTTGCGTTGATGGGCGGAGTCGACGTCCGCGTCAAGAAGCCGAGCAAGAAGGTCATGGCGCGCTTCGAGCGCGCGGTGCAGGCGGCTCAGCGACTCGGTCGGGGCTAGGCGGTTCTTGCCCGCATGCAGTTTTGCATGCAAACTGTGCCGATGCGCAATCGCTTGCTTGTCCCGGCCCTCTTCTTAATCGTCTCGCGGGGCGTTGCCGGTCAAGTCCCGGACACCAATGCGATTTCGAGAACCACAGGGACACTGGGTGGCATCGTTCGCGACACCCTTGGCACGGTGCTTCGCGACGCTGAGGTCGGCGTGCCGGACGTCGGCCGGTGGACACGCACCGATTCCGAGGGACGTTTTGTGCTCGGTGACGTCCCGCCCGGGAATCGCGAGGTGTGGGTGCGCAAGGTCGGCTATATCGTCGTCCAGTTTCAATGGCCTGCTGCCGCGAACACTCGGCTGAATGTCGCGGTGACCATGCGCCCCCTGCCACATACACTCGACCCCGTTGTTGTGTGGGCGAGCGAGGAGAAGACGATGAAGTCGCGGTCGATCGTGCGCGGCTTCGTGGTGGACTCCGCTGGCGATCCGGTCGAAGGCGCAGAAGTGTCGCTGCTCGGATCGGGTCGGGCGACCACGACACTTGCGAATGGCTCGTTCACCTTTCGCCACGTGAGCGACGGTCCGAGAACGCTGCAAGCCCGCCTGATGGGATACTCACCGAGCATCGCACGCTTCGATCTTCTGGCTGATGACGAGCGAGTCGTCTATCTCAAGATGAATCAGCTCCCGCACACACTCGACGAAGTCCGCGTCACGGCCGAGAGCGGCTACGGTCCGCTGTCGTTTGTGGAGAAGGACTTTGACGCGCGCATTCGTTGGCGTCCGCAACAGGGTTCTACGGTGTTCATGGGCCCCGTACAAATGCAAAACCTGCGCGGCATACCACTGGACATGGCGATGCGTGGTGTGTTCAAGGGCTTTACCCGCGATGCACCTGGTCAGCGATCCACAGCAATCCCCGGCGAATGTATTCTCGAGGATGGCCTCAGGCGCTCCAACCGAAATGGCCTGCGCTCGTACTCGGCAGAAGAGGTGGAAATGCTCGAGTACTATCCGCCAAACACCGAATGGACGGGCACGATCGCCCTTCGATTTTCAGGGACGGCGTGCGATGGCGCCCCGGGTCACCACCCGGCGTATTACGTGCTCTGGTTGAAGGGGAAAAAGTAGCGGCGTCAATTCCAGGTGAGAGAGCGCAGCTGATCGAGGTTGACGTTACCGCCAGACAGTACCGCCGCAACGCGTGACCCAGCCGGCACCTTCACGAGACCATGCATGAGCGCCGCAACCGGCGCGGCGGCCGCGCCTTCGATGACGAGCTTGCAGCGCTCCATCGTCCAAAGCATCGCGTCGAAGATGTCTCGGTCGGGGAGCGCCACGATCTCGTCGACAAAACGTTGCACGACCGAAAAGTTTATCTCGCCGGCGCGACGGACGCGAAGTCCGTCGATCACCGTGCGGCAGTCAATGGTTTGAAGCGATCCGGCTTCAACGCTCGCCTTCATCGCAGGACCGTCGGATGACTCGACGCCGATCACGCGGATCTTCGGATTGTGCGACTTCACGGCCATCGACACACCGGCGATGAGCCCGCCGCCACCAATCGGCACCACGACGGCATCGACGTCGGGCCAATCCTGAATGATCTCGAGGCCGAGCGTGCCCTGGCCCGCGATGAGCTGCTCATCGTCGAAGGGATGGACATACGTGAGCCCTTCGTCGCGAACGAGCTCCTTGGCTTTCTCGTTCGCTTCGTCCCAGATGGTTCCGTGCAGCACCACTTCTGCCCCGTACCCCTTCGTCGCCGCGATCTTAGCGGGAGTCGCGTTGGTGGCCATGCACACCACGGCGCGAATGCCGTAGATGCGCGCCGCGAGCGCCACACCTTGCGCATGGTTCCCCGCAGACGAGCAGACCACGCCACGCGCCTTCTGCTCCTCCGGCATCTGCGCGAACTTGTTCAACGGCCCGCGAATCTTGTACGAACCGACGGTCTGGAAATTCTCCGCCTTGAGGCGCACATCGTAGCCTGTGAGCTCACTCAGCTGCCTCGACGACAGCAGCGGCGTGTGCTTGATGTACGGCGCGATGCGCGCGCGGGCCTCTTCGAAGTCGCGCAGGGTGAGCGTCAGCATGAATGTCAGGGAAGGGAGATCGTCAGACGTATCCGGGCAGGTCGAAGATCTCCTGCCTACCGGCCAGTGGGAAGGCATCGGGGTTGAACTGCTTTGCCGTTGGGTTCAGCTGTAGAACCAGGTCAGCGCTGCATCGCTCACGGCCGACGGCACTTCGTGGCCGCCCGCGAAAGGGAAAAAGGTCGCATCGTAGCCCAGCAATCCGAGGCGGCCCATGATGACATCGCGGCTCGTCTCGAACGAGAGCACCGGATCGTTCGTCCCATGCGACACGAACACGCGCGGCTTGCCGTACAGCTTGTCTGCCTCTGCGAGGAAGCCCGCCGAGTAGATCGCGAGGTGGGAAAAGAGATCACCATTCGGGAGGCCGAGGGCGAGCGCGTACGTGGCGCCGTCCGAGAAGCCGCCGAGGCAGATCCGCCGCGGATCGATGCGGCAGCGCGCGAAGGTATGCGCGAGCGCCCGGTCGATGAACTCGAGGTCCGGCCCGACACTCTTGTCTCGCAGGAGATCCCACGTGCTTTCCCGGGAGCTCGGCGCCATGAAGATCATTTTCCTGGCCTCGGCACGGGCGTAATAGCTCGGCCAGTTGGAGCTCGATCCTCCCGCACCGTGCAACGCGACGAAAAGCCCAGCGGGTACCGAGGCGTCATACGATTCCGGCACGTAGAGAACTCCGTCGCGATCACCGCCGAGACCAAGTTGAGTCAAGCCGCGCGTGGGCGTGATGCTCGGGGTGCCGGGCCGCGACATCAGCCGCGCGACCGTGTTGGGTTCGGTCGCACCGCATCCGAGCAGCATGTTTCCCGCGGCGGCGCCAAGTCCCACGCGCACGAAGTCGCGCCGGGACCATGTCATGCGCAGTACCAGTCGGTGTGTGCCAACAGTTTCCTTCTCATCCGCGTTTCCTCGAAAGTGGCGCGCCCGAGCCTGACTGATTCGACCCGTAATGTCGCTCCCGCGTCATCCTCGCGCGAAGGCCCTTTGCAAATCATTGACACTCTCGGCGAGCGACCGTAGAGTCTCGATACCCAACCCACAATCGCCGGAGCCATGTCCACTTCACGCCGCGACTTCCTACGAACCGGCGCCGCCGCTGCCGCAGCCACAATTGCCGGTCCGCGACTGCTCTCCGCATCATCCGCACTCGAGACCGCCCCATTTCTCACTGCTCCGCGCGCCGAAGCGTATGCCGAGGAGCTGGCCGCGGAGGCGCTCAACGCCGCCAAGGACGCGGGCGCGTCGTACGCAGACGTCCGCATCGGCCGCTATCGCCGCCAATCGGTGAACACGCGGGAACGCCGAATCACCGGCGTTGCCGATTCCGAGTCGTACGGCATTGGCATTCGTACGCTCGTGAACGGTTCGTGGGGCTTCGCCGCGACGAGCAACATGACGAAGGAGGGCGTCGTGAAGACGGCCCGCGAAGCGGCTCGCATTGCTCGCGCAGCGAAACTCATGCAGAAGCGGCCAGTCGAACTGGCGCCGACGCCGGTGGTGAAGGGCACGTGGATGACCCCCGTGACGCGCGATCCGCTCGAAGTGCCGATCGAGGAGAAGGTCGCGCTGCTGTTCGCCGCAAATGAAGCGGCGCTCAAGGTGCCGGGCGTGCGCTTCGTGACATCGGGACTTCAGTTGCTTCGCGAGATCAAGATGTATGCGAACTCCGAAGGCACGGAGACCACGCAGACGTTCGTTCGCGTTGGCCCGTCGTTCTCCGCAACGGCCGTGGGCACCGGTGGCTTTCAGCAGTACACCGAGGAACTCGCGCCAAGAGGACAGGGGTGGGAATACGTCACGTCGCTCGACATGCCGGGGAACGCGGCGAAGTGGGCGGCCCTCGCCGTGGAAAAGGTGGGAGCAAAATCCGTCGAGCCGGGCCGCTACGACCTGATTCTCGATCCCACGAATCTGTGGCTGACGATTCACGAATCGATCGGACATCCCACCGAGCTGGATCGCGCGATGGGTTACGAGGCGAACTATGCGGGAACGAGCTTTGTGGCGCCGCCGGAGAAGCAGATTGGAAAACTCAAGTACGGTACGGAACTGATGACGATTCAGGGCGACCGCACGCAGGAAGGGTCGCTGGCGCGCGTCGCGTGGGACGATGAAGGTGTTGCCGCCGACAAATGGAACATCATCGAGAAGGGAAAGTTCAAGGACTATCAGACGACGCGCGAGCAAGCGGCGTGGATCGCCAAGCTCACGGGCGTCAGGAAGTCACACGGATGCTCGTTCGCTGATTCATGGGAGACGGTGCAGTTCCAGCGCATGCCGAACGTGTCGCTGCTTCCCGGGACGCGCGACATCGGTCTCGACGACATCGTCGCCGGCACGGATCGCGGCATCGTCGTGAAGAATCGCGGCTCGTGGTCGATCGATCACCAGCGGTACAACTTCCAGTTCTCAGGCCAGGTCTTCTACGAAGTGAAGGGAGGCAAGATCACGGGCATGTTGAAGGATGTGGCGTATCAGGCGAACACACCGGTGTTCTGGAATTCGATGGACATGATCGGCGGGCAGAAGTCCTACTGGCTCGGCGGCTCGTTCGGCGACGGCAAGGGTGAACCCTCGCAGTCGAACTCGGTGAGCCATGGCTGTCCGCCGGCGCGCTTCCGGGGCGTCAACATCGTGAGCACCGGGAGGGGCGAATAATGACCAAGTCCCTTTTCGCGACAGACGCCGATTTCCTGTCGCGAGAGCAGGCGCAGGCGCTCGCGCAGCGCGTGCTCGGCTTCGCGAAAGCCGATGAAACGCGCGTCAATATCCAGAGCGGCTGGACTGGCAACACGCGCTTCGCCGGCAACGAGATCACCACGAGCGGTGGAACGACCAACACTACCGTCACGGTCACGTCGACCATCGGCAAGCGCCATGCGTCGTCATCGACGAACATCCTTACCGATGAGAGTCTGCGCCGCACGGTGGACCTCGCCGAGCGTCTCGCGAAGCTCAGCCCGGAAGATCCGGAATCGATGCCAGAGCTCGGATCGCAGAGCTACACGCCGGTCAGTTCGTACTTCGAGAAGACCGCGGACCTCACCCCGGAGATCCGGGCAAGCGCAGCGAAAAAGACCATCGAGACGGCGGAGCAGGCGGCGAGTAGCATGAAGAACATGTTCGTCGCGGGATTCTTGCGTGCGAACGCGGGAGCAAACGCCGTGGCAACAAGCAAGGGACTTTTCGCGTACCATCGCAACAGCGACGCCGACCTCTCGACGACGGTGCGCACGGCAGACGCAACGGGCTCTGGCTGGGCGAGTGCCGGAGCGCGTGACTGGAGCTTGATCGATCCCGCGGCGCTCGGTCGCGCCGCCGCGAAGAAGGCGGTGGCGAGCCACGCGCCGAAGGCCATCGAGCCGGGTCTGTATACGGTCGTCCTCGAGCCGCAGGCGGTGTCCGACATCATCCCGCAGCTGATCGGCTCATTCAATGCGCGCGCAAACGACGAAGGCCGCGGCACGTTCAGCAAGACCGGCGGCGGCACGAAGCTCGGCGAGAAGATCGCCGACGAGCGGGTGACGATCTATTCCGACCCAACGGATCCTGACCTCCTTACGCAGCCGTTCGACCAGTCCGGCTTTCCGCTCAAGCGTGTCGTCTATATCGAGAAGGGAATTCTCAAGAGCTTTTCCTACGACCGCTACTGGGCGCAACAGAAAGGGGTCGAGCCGACTACAGGTGGCGGTGGAGGCTTTGGTGGCGGTGGCGGAGGCGGGGGAGGCGGTGGCGGTGGCGGCGGTGGTGGCCTCAAGTTCGTGGGTGGCACCAAGACGACGGAGGAGTTGATCGCGGGCACTGAGCGCGGCATCCTCGTCACGCACTTTTTCTACATTCGATTCCTCGACCAACGAACCGTCCTGCTCACCGGCCTCACGCGCGACGGAACGTTCCTCATCGAAAAGGGCAAGGTTACGCGGGCCCTCAAGAATTTCCGCTGGAACGAGAGCCCGCTCTTCATGCTCAGCAAGATCGAGGAAATCGGACGTGCGGAGCGGACGGCGGCAGGCCAGGTCATGCCCGCACTTCGGGTCAAGGACTTCAACTTTACGTCCCTGTCCGATGCCGTGTAGATGAGCGAACAGGGACTGCCCGCAGGCTCGCCAGGGCCGCGCGTGCTGTACCTGAACGATCTCTTGGGAACCGATAAGTTCGGATCGCTGGAAGAAGAGATATTCGAGATTACCCGAGCAGTCCGTGCACGCCGCGGGACGATGATTCCTGTTTTCCGTGGCGTGCCGGACCAGCCGTTGCGTGCTCGCTACGACGCCGCCGGCCTGCAGGTCGAGGGTATCGACCTGCGTCACCTCAAGTTGTCGTCCGCATTCCGCCTGGTCGCGCTCGTCTATCGGCAACGTATCCAGTTCGTGCACTGGCACTTCTACAGTGCCGGAAACGCACATGTATGGGTGCTCAGCATTCTGGCGCCATGGCTGAGGCATTTTCGCACGGACCACATGTCGCGCGCGTTTCCGCTGTACCCGACGCTCACTGGCCTGCGGCGGTTCTTGAAGCGCGCACTCTTTCGCCGATACGAGAAGGTCCTGTGCATTAGCGACTTCGTCATGTCCTGCGCCCGCCGCGAAGACCTCTGGCAGTCGCTCGCGCGCGTCACGTATTTCATCAACGTCGAGCGTTTCGCGCCTGCGCCAGACGTGCGGCGCGAAATCCGCTCGCGTTCCCTCGCTGAAGGCACGTTCGTATTGCTCTTCGTGGGTCACCTTACGAAGTACAAAGGCTGCGACCTCGCAATCCGTGCGCTCGCGAATCTTCCCGAGACTGAGGTGCTGTGGATCGTCGGTGACGGGCCGGAGCGGGGGCATCTCGAGGCGCTCGCTGGCGAACTTGGCGTCGCGGAACGGACACAATTCCTCGGCCAACTGCAGGATGTCGCCCCGTACATGCAAGCGGCGGATTGTCTCGTCGTTCCGTCCATCTGGGGTGAAGGTGCGGGTTTCGTAAACCTGGAGGCGCAAGCGTGCGGGCTGCCGGTAGTCGCAAGTTGTATCGGTGGGATACCGGAGTTCGTCGAGGATGGAGAGACGGGCCTCTTATTCACCGCGGGAGACCATGCGGGCCTCACCGGCTGCATCCGTCGTCTCCACGATGATCCCGAGTTACTCGCGCGGTTGGGCAGACAGGCCCGACGGCGAGCAGTTGAACAGTTCTCGACCGAACGGAGGATTGGCGAACATGTCGACATCTATAGCGACCGGGCCGGTATCGGCGACGAGCGTTGATTCGCTGTACGACGCGCTCGACACGGATGGTATCGTCATCGTCCCGGACGCGATTCCCAGCGAGCAGCTGACCGCGATGCAGCATGCGTTCGACTCGAGGCTCAAGCGGCTGCGGTGGAATACCGTCGATGGCTACTTCCAGACGGAGAAATTCCGCCACATGGTCGGCGACGTGCTCACGCTCGACCAGGGGTTTCTCGACGTTGCGCTGCATCCGACGATCGTCGCCATCCTCGATCGCTACCTCGAAGCCGGGTATGAGCTGACGGAAGCGAAGGGCTGGAAATCACTGCCGACGCGAAAGGAGTTTCACGGATGGCATGGCGATGCGTGGTACGACCAGGCCACGGCGGCGCAGATCCATCGCGAAGTCAAGCTTGCGCTCTACCTGACGGATGTGACGAGCGGCTTCTTCGAATACTACAAAGGGTCGCATCGGCAGCAGCACCCTCGCAGCGTGGATGCAAAGGAGATGGTCGGTGTGCCCGACTCGAAGATCGCGAAAATGGCGGGAAAGGCAGGCACCGTCTTTCTCTTCGATACATCAGGCATTCACCGTCAGAGCGTGCCCATTCTGGAAGATCGCAAGGCCTGCTTCTACAACTACCATCATCCGGCGGTACGCATCCAGATGGAGGATGTGCAGGCGTATCGATACCATCCGCTCATTCTCAACGCGTCATTCCTGGGTGGTCTTTCTCCAAAACAGCAGGGCATGCTCGGTTTTGGAAACAAGACGAACTTCATTCCGGCGTACGCCACGGAAGACGCACACCCCCGGCTCCACGATAGCTTCTCGGCGATCTACTCGACGCAGCTGAAGTTCTACTATGCAACGCGGAAGATTCGCTGGCGCTTGGCGCGACTCACAGGCGGGAAGTAGCCACGCCCACGATTCTCGCAACGCCGACACCCTGACCACTCAACGATTCGCTTTACGAGGCGACCACGCAGCGAGTGTGAATGTCAGGGTGCGACAGCGCGTACCGACCTCGAAAAACTAGATCGCGTCCGACAGTGAGCTGAAGGTGAAGTCGCGCACCTTGATCGGCGGCATGAACGTCGCGCCGCCGGCGCCAAGTGCCTCCGACGCATTCACGCGCACCGCGGGTCCGATTGCCTCGAGATTGTTGAGAAAGAAGATCGGCGACTCGTTGAAGCGAAAGTTCTTCACGGGATGCGAGATCTTCCCGTTCTCGATCAGGAACGTTCCATCGCGGGTGAGGCCTGTCGACGAAATCGTGCGAGGGTCGGTGCCGCGAATGTACCAGAAGCGCGTGACGAGAATGCCGCGCTCCGTACTCTTGATCATGTCCGCAATCGACGTCGTGCCGCCGAGCATGCGCAACGCCGATCCACCTCGGCCACCACCACCGCCAGAGCGCGTCGGCTTGACACCCTGCTTCTGCGCCCAGAACCGGTCGTAGTTGAGATTCTTCACGATGCCGTTCTCGATCCACGTCACCTTCTCGAGCGGCATCCCGTCGCCGTCATAGCCGCCATTCGTGCTCGGACTGTCCTCGGGATCCGTCAGCAGCGTCACGCGCTCGTCGACAACCTTCATGCCCAGCTTGTTCCCACCACCGGGCTTGGAGAAGAATGACCTGCCTTCGTCGGCACTGCGCGCCTGCATGGCGCCCACGATGTTCTGAATCAGATTTGCTGCGGCCGTCGGCTCGAGAATCGTGACGTAGCGGCCAGGTTCGACGGCGACGGGCTTCTGTGACTTGATCGCTTTCTCGACCGCCACCGCACCAACGCGTTGCGCGTCGATGTCAGCGAAGGTATCGCCGTCGCTGCACGCCCAACCGCTACCTGATCCGTCCGTCGTACGCACCGTCGCAGTCATCGTGACGACAGCGCTCGAGTCATAGGCGAACATGCCTTTGGAATTGCCGAGGGCGCTCGCACCCGCGCGGCACTCGATGAATCCGGTGGCAATGAGTCCTGCCGCGCGCGCCTGTTCGGTGACCTTCTTTGCCGCTTGAGCCCGCTCCGTGGGGGACGGAAGCGTGATGATCCGCGACTTGGGCGGCGGATACTCCTGCGGACCCAGTTCGGGCATGCGCTCTGGATTGGGCGGTACGAGCTTGGCGATTTCCGTCGCCTGGCGCGCTGCCTCGGCGAGCGACTTTTCGTCGAGACGATTCGTCGAGACGCTCGCTGAGCGGCCGTTCACGATCGCCGTGATCGTGATGTTCGTGTCGCGATTCTCGCCGCTCGTCGTCACCTGATTCAGCGCGAAGCGCGTGTCCGCACGCGCAGAACTCCCGACGCTGACGCGCGTCTCATCCGCGGGCGAATTCTTCAGCGCGCGCTTGACGATCTCCTCGGCGTCCGCACGAGAGAGAATGTCAACTGGAGCGTAGAGGGTGTGCAGGGCAACCTTGCTCACGATTTCCGTCCCGTGTTGATGATGTTGACCTGGGTGAAGAGCGAGGGCGTGCAGCCGTGGCTCACCGAATTGCTCTGGCCCGGCTGTCCCTTGGCGTCGCCGAAGGCGCCACCCAGGTGATAGCTGCGCGGACCACCTATGACCTTCATCGAGCCCCAGAACTGCGGCGTCTTGAACTGATACGCGACGTCCTTGAGCATGCCGACGATCTTGCCGCCCTTCACTTCGTAGAACACCTGACCCGCGAACTGTCCGTTGTAACGCTGCTGGTCGATCGAGAATGAACCATCGCCGACAATGGCGATACCCTTGTCCATCTGCGAGATCATGTCCTCCCAGACGTAGTCGTTCTTGCCGGGCTGGATGGACACGTTCGGCATGCGCTGGAATTGCACGTCGGCCCAACTCTGCGCATAGGAGCAGCCGTAGCTCTTGACCGGCTTGCCGATCTTCTTGTAGTACCAGTCGAGCATCGAGGCCTGCTCGCGGGTCGTCTGATAGTCGACGAACACACCGTTCTTGATGATGTCGAACTTGGTCGGCTTCACGGCTTCGTCGTCCCACCCGATTGCGCCGAGTGAGCCGGGTTGATCGCGATCGCCGACGACGTTCATGATCTTGCTGCCGAACTGCAGCTTGCCAAGCACCTTGTCGGGCGGCGCCACGAAGCTCGTTCCCGCGTAATTCGCCTCGAACCCAAGCGCACGATCGAGTTCCGTGGGATGCGCAATCGTCTCGTGAACGGTCAGCCAGAGGTTCGAGGGGTGCAACAGCAAGTCGTAGCGGCCTGGTTCGACTGGCTTCGCCGATAGCTTGGCGACTGCGTCGTTGGCCCAGATCACCGCGTTCTCCGCAAGCTTCGCGTTGATCACGTGCTCGTAGCCGAGCCCCATCGGCGCAATATCGTTGCTCTGGCGCGTCTGGAAGTCGGTGCGGTCGTCGCTCACGGCTGTGATCGACATCGACGGCGACGTGCGGTAGATCGTCTGGACGAGGTACGACCCGTCGCTCGTCATGAGCGTCTTCTCCTCCCGGAGAAAGAACATGCTCGACGTCACGTTGCGCACGCCCTTCACTTTCGCTGCCGCCTCGTTGGCCGCCAACAACAAGGCAACCTTGTCGGGAATGGACACCGTAAACGGATCGGTCTTGATCGGACTCTTCCACTCACCGACCTGATTGCCGGGTGTCGGTGCGAGCATAACTGGCTTCAGCTGGCTCGCGCGATTGGCCTTTGCCTGTTCGAGCGCGAGGCGGGTAACGCCCGCAACGGCATCCTTTGTCAAATTGCTCGTGGCCGCAAATCCCCACGCACCATCCATGAGAGTTCGCACGCCCAGACCGTAAGTGTCCGTATCCCCGACGCCGGTGACGATCTTGTCACGCGTCCCGACGTTCTGCTGGCGGCGCGCCGAAACGCGGACGTCGCAGTAGGAGGCTCCCCCCGACTTCGCCGTATCCAGGGCCACCTGCATGAGCGCCTTGATGGCCGGATCGCCCGGCGAGGGTATGCTCGCGGCGAATGCCTCGCCGCCGGAGATGATCCTCGAGCCGACCGCCGCAGTGGCGGCAACGGCTGCTGAGGATTTCAGAAAAGTGCGTCGCGACTGGGTCACTGGCGTTTCTGAGTAGGAGGTGGGGAAGTGCTACCGTCCAATATACGAGCAAGAGATCGTGTGCGTTCGGACTGATTGTCGCCTGCGCCTCGCGTGGACGCTGGCTTCGTGTCGGTCCAACTGCCATTTCTGGTGCGCATGGCCGTGGATGTCATCCCGAGCGAAGTCGAGGGATCTGCACGCCTGTCCTGAGCGAAGCGAAGGATCTGCACCTGCTGAAAAAGTGCAGACCCTCTCGACAAAGCTTCGCCCGCTCGGGTGACAGCCCAGGACTTGGCTGTTCAGGATGGGAATCAGGCTAACCCGCGCAGGACGACGTGAGGGCTCGGCCAATGGCCAGTTGCATCGGGGCAAGATCGGGGAACATGCCGCGCGCATTCGGCCCCATGTTCTGCTTGTTCGTCAGCAGCACGACCGAGAGTCCACAACTCGGCACCCCCAGCACCCACGTGCCGGTGAACCCCGTGTGTGCAAAACTGCCAGCGGGGAGCCCGGCGGGCAGCATCCATCCGAGATAATTCCCGTAGGGATCGTGCGTGAAAAAGCGGTCGATGACGTCCGCCCGGATGTACCGACGACCGGCGTACGTACCGCGAGCCAGCAGCAAGTCGAGCAGGACGCGCACGTCGGCTGCGGTCGAGAAGAGCCCCGCATGGCCGGCGATACCACCGTTCGCATACCACGCGTTGCCGTCATCCACCTCACCGGAGAGCACATGATCGCGCCAACCATCCCAGGCGAGTGGGTCTCCGCGATAGCGGTAGCCAAATGTCGAATCGAAGACCATGTGTCGCTCGTACACGTTGCCGGACTCTGTCGCGGCGAAGTCCGTGAAGCCATGTCGCTTCGGGCGAAAGACCGTGCGCGTCAGGCCGAGTGCGCCGAACAATTCATCCTGTACGAATGTGTCGAGCCGGCGTCCGCTCACCTTTTCGACGACGCGACCGAGGAGCATGAAGCCCAGATCGCTGTAGTGGCGTCCCGAGCCAACACCCCAGCCAAGCGGCATGCGCCGGATGGCATCGTACGTCTCATCGGGCGTGAAGGCCTGATAGTAGAGCGGTTGCCACTGCACGAGGCCCGACGCGTGGCTGAGCAGCAATCGCGGTGTGATGCTGTCGAGATGCGGGCCGCGGAAGTCGGGGAGATAGCGGTAGAGCGGGGCGTCGATGTCCACGAGTCCGCGGTCGACGAGCAGCATGATCGCGTTCGTCGTCGCCATCACCTTCGTGACCGACGCCAGGTCGAACATCGTCGTCGTTCGCATCGGTGTCGTGCGCGGCAGTGGCCGGCCATCAAAATCGTTCAATTGCTTGACGCCATATGCCTTCTCGAGGAGGACGCGGCCATTCCTCGCCACGAGAAATACGGCGCCGGGAAACGCTGTGCCGACGTTCGCCGCGACGATCGAATCTGCTCTCGCCACTCCCTCGAGAACGACTGGTGGCGCGTGCGGCCGCGAGATGAGCGAGGCGCAGGCGCACAACGTCAGCACCGATCCAACGAATAGCGCACGCGTCGCGACGGCGGCGCGGTACCCGATGACTGGCGTACCATTTTTCAACGACTCCGACCCCGTCGGCGACCCCGCCGCGAGCGCCCCCGCCGCGAGGCCGAACCCTACGTCCATTCGGTGATCTTTCGCCCGTCTGCGTCCGTGAACGCGCCGACGATAATCAGGACCAGGTCAATCATGGCCCATATCCCCAACCCGCCGAGCGTAAGCAGCTGAATGATGGCGGTGCCGGTCTTGCCTGCGTAGAAACGGTGAGCGCCGAACACGCCGAAGAGGAACGCCAGCAGTGCGGCCGGGAGGATGCGTTTCGGACTTCCCGGTTCCACATGTTCCCGCGGCTGCAACGCGTCGGCGCCCATCGGAACCAGCACCGACGAGCAGGTGGGGCAGGTCGCGGCGGTGGAATGCTTCACTCCCGCGCATTTGAGGCAATACTTCTCAGGGTAGGTCGGCGCGTACGGCGGCAACGTGTCCTCCACAGGGCCAGGAATCTCGCGCCGCGAACAAGCCGAAATGACGGCGCACGTACTAGACCGACCGGGTACGCGGCGACGGCGCCTGATCGAACCAGAGCGGTACTCCGTAATCATACGTCAGCTCTTCCCCAGCGCCAATGTCACGGAGCGCGATCACCGACATCGAGTAGGGCTCCGGGCCATTCACAAACTCGACATTGGGCTCGTCGGAGTGATTGTAGATCATGAGCAGGCCACATCCCATCGCGAGCTCCTGGCCGGGCTCGTCACCCCAGTACAACAGGTACTGGTCGAACTGCGTGTGGAGCGGCGAACGATCGATCAGATCATCGGCGGGAACGATGATCACCGGGGAGCGCTCGACCTCCGTTCCCGCTGCGACGTCGCGCAACGCGACCACCCCGCGGCCTTTGCCGGGGATGATCGCGCACGTCACCATCGACCCCATGCCGACGGGTGTCAGGTCCTCCACTAGTGCACCGCGACCCTCGATCGCAAGTACGCGATCTTGTCCTCTGCTCCAGTGAACATGCCGTCGACCCATCGACCGTTCGAGAGCACATCAGCGTAAATAGATGCCTGTTCGTACTTGTTCGCTCCGAGCCCGGCGAGATACTGGAGGCGGAGGTTGCGGTCGCGGTTTACCTGTGCGTCGGCGAGATAGCCTTTGAGGTCGGAGGCACGACCGGCGAATGTCGTGAACAGGTCGACACCCGAATTGAACCCGATCTCCGCCAGCGACTGGCGGACCTTCGCATACTCGGGCTGCGCAAGGCGAGCCTCCACAGCGTCGAGATTGATCTTGAGCGGGCCGTTCTGTCCGACGAGGACGACGTCGTAGCCCTGCCCGTTGAAGGTGTTGCCGAACACGACGCCATCGGGAAACGCCTCGAAGAACGTCGCCATCTCACTCTTCACTGCCGGTGTGCCGGCCTCGTAGAGCTGCACGAACACCGTGACGACGCCGCCGGGATTCAGATGCTTCTTGGCTTCCTCCCAAAATTCCCGTGAGTAAAGTGTCGCTGCACCCTTGACCCACGGGTCGAACGGATCGCTTGTGATCGCATCGAACTTCTCGTTGGTCGTCAGCAGGAAATGCCGCGCGTCGTCGATGCGCACATGCGTCTTCGGGTTCTGCACCACGCTGTAATTCTGTTCGCTGAAATACGTGCTGACCGTCGATGGCACCAGCGGCTCGATTTCGGCGATCGTGAGTCGCTCGACGGCAGGGCTGATACTCACCGCGCCCGCCGTGACGCCGGCGCCACATCCGATCACGAGAACCGACTTGGCCTTGTCGGGAATGAGCGTCGTGAGATGCCCGAGCATTCGCTGAAGCCGCATGTCCTGCGGTTCACTCGATGCCTGCACCTTGCCCGCGTTGTGATAGTTCAGATAGCCGCTCGACAGACGCGAGACGGCCATCGAGGAATTCATGCCCTCGCCGACGAAGATGAATTCGCCATGGCTGTTGAGCCACGTCGCCGCATAGCGGCCGTAGCCAACAAGAATCGCCGGAACGGGAATCACCGTTGACGCGAGCAGCAGCGTGAGGACGACCGTCACGACGCCCGACAGCATGCCTCGCGCCGGGTTCGTCCTCGGCCTGTCGTCGCCTTCCTCGCGTGGTGCTTCATACGACGGGACGAGCATGATCAGCGCACCGATGGCCGCGAGTGCCATGAGGACGCGCTGCGATTGCTGCGTCCCGATCGTCCCAACCAGAATCAGGCTGGCGACGAGCGCACCGATAATGGCGCCAACCGTATTGGCTGCGTACACCGTTCCAACAAGGCGGCTCGCATCGCGCTGGTCCGGTGCGGCCGCCGCGAGCGCGATGGGAAAGCTGGCGCCCCACAGGATCGACGCCGGCAGCACCACGACCAATGCGCGCACGAAGTCGATCTGGAACTGAAGCCAGGATGTGCTCGAGAGCGCCGGATTGATGGGCCAGTAGGGAAGCGCGCGCGTCTCGCAGTATGCTGCCCAGCCAATCGAGCAGACGACACCGAGCTGACACCAGCCCAACGCGCGGCGAGGATTGGAGACGGTGCGCGCAAGGAACGACCCCATGCTGCTACCGATGCCAAGTCCGACGAGGACCGCGGCAAGAATGAGCGAGAAGGTGTACGTCGTCGCGCCGAGGAGGAGCGTCAACAGTCGTGTCCAGACGACCTCCGCGCCGAGTGCCGTCGCGCCGGAGAGCGCGATGACGACGAACACCGGCCAGGCGTGACGCGGGATCTCGATGACGGGCCGCTTGGGATCGTCCGCCACCGGCTCGTAGGACGTCACACCTGCGAGCGCCAATCCTGCCAGTGCGACGGCGATGTTCAGTGCCACGGCAGCGAACGTCGCGACGGAGTTGTCGTACAGGCGAAGCAGGTAGAACCCCGCGAGGAGACATCCAAGAACGGCCCCCCCGATGTTGCCGCCATAGAAGAATCCGAGCCAGCTCACACCTTGCGGAGTCGCCTGCACCCATCGTGCGACGGCCGGCAGTGTAGCGCCCATCAGGACGGTCGGCGGAAGGAGGCAGATGGCGCAGAACACACCACGCACCAGCAGTCCGCCAAATCCGGAGCCACCGATCGACGTGTACAAGCCGCCGGCATACGGGAGAATAATGAGAATCAGGATACCAAAGACCGCGATGCCGGCTTCCAGCTTGGCATACGTGCGAAGGGGGTGCTCACTGGTCTTCACGTAGCGAGGGAGCAGCAGGCTCCCTATGCACATGCCACCCATGAACGTTCCAAGGACGACGCCCATGGAGATGGCGTTCGAGCCAACGATGAGTGACAGCGATTGGAGCCAGACGATTTCGTAAATGAGCGCCGCGCAGCCCGAGCCGATGAACAGCAGGAGCATGAGGGGCAAATAGCGCTGGTCGGTAGTGGCCGCCGCGAAGGGCTGAAGCTTGGCAGGCGGCTCGGTGGCACGCCGTCGTGTCGATGGTTGCATACGCATAGTCTGCTTGGATCACGTCATGCTTCGCAAGGAAGTCCAACGTTCCCAGCATAACAGTCGTACGACACTAGAGCAGCAGTCCCGAGAATTGTACCGGAGGCGTTCTGTCCGAGTTCTACGCGCAACGCCGCACGTCCATCAAGGACGGCACTGGGCTGCTCGCTTTCATCGCCGGTTGGTTTGCGTCCGCACCGTTTGGGTGGCACTACATCGCCGACGGCTTCGACAACGACGCGCCGGGGCTCGGTGTGTTGAAGTTTCTCGGCGTGGTGTTCGTCGGCGGAGCCGCGGCGGGCCTTGCGGGCCTTGCCCTGGGCGCGGCGGCGGGGCGCTTGTGGGAACACATTCACCGCCTTCGTCGCCCCGCGCAACAGGACGAAGCGATCGTCGGTCTACCCCGCGCCGCGAAAGGAACGCGCACGCCGCTTTCCATTCCGCCAGAAGCGCTCCCTCCGCTGCGCTTTGGCGTGGGCGACGTGGATGTGAACGCATATTTGGCGCTCGCTGGACTTTCGCCGCGTGCCGATGACCTCGCACGCGTCAGCGCGGCCGTCGAAAAAACGATCAACATCGGCGCGTGGAACGGCGATCGCCTGGTTGGTGTCGCCCGCATCCTCACCGATGGGTATTTCTTTGCCGCGCTCTCCGATATCGTCGTTCACTCGGCATATCGGCAACGTGGGATCGGGCGCGAGCTGATGAACCGTGCCCTCGGATGCACGCCCGCCGGCGTGCTCTATATCGTCGCACGCGACCACTCGGCGGGTTTCTTCCATGCCCTTGGCTGCGAACGCGGCTCTGCAGGCTTCACCATGCAGGCGCTCGCGAAGACTACGGCAGCAGGGTAAAGCGCCTTGCGTGGCGCGGGCGCACGACTCCGAAATGCCGGCGATCTGTGGTCAGTAGTTCGCGGGCATCGAAGCGCTCGGCGAGAGCAACGATGCTTGCATCGACAAAGCCAAGGGGAAAATCCGAATACTCGCTCATCACGTCAGCGGCTCGGCTCATGTCCTCTGCTTCGACCTGCTCCAGTGCAAACTCGCCGTTGGCAACGCTCTGGATGAACGCCTGCTCTGCCTCCACGCCGATGCGCGTCTGGAGCAGGTAGGCAACCTCAGGGAGAACCGTTACCGGAACGGTTACAGCGCTCGTTGACTCGCTCCACCAGGTCACGACGCGTGTGTGCCAGGCATCGCTCTTGTCGACAAGCGCGTAAAGCGCACCGGTGTCAGCGATGACCGTCACGCGTGCGGGTCGCGCCAGAGCAGTTCGTCCACGCGCACGGAGGTGTCCGCCGTTCCGCTCGCGAAGCGTCCCGCGATCGAGGGCAGGGTTCCTGCGCTGCGCGGTTTGTCGAGATACTCCATGAGCGCCTCCCTCACGAGTGTGGCGTAGCTGACGTTCTGTTTCTGCGCCATCCGCTGCAGGCGCTTGAGCAAATCTTCGTCGATGAACATCGTCGTGCGCTTCATGGCATATATATACGACATATATATGAGGCAGTCAAGGATGGCTGTTGTCGATCGGTCGATTCCGAATGTCACCATTGGGCTCGATTCGCTGCGTCGAATTCGCGCGCGACAAACCATTTCGCCGCGGCGCGACGCCAACGCGAAAAGGGCGCGCCGTCTCGGCGCGCCCTTTCCAGCATCCCTGCGCTGAATCAGCGGAAGGTCAGACCGAGCGTGATCGGGACGTAACTTGCCCGGCGTCCATTGGTGAATGTCGTGACGTAACGGGACTCGATGAACACCTCGGTCGTTCCAATACCCCACGTGAGGCCGCCACCTGCGTTGAGCGCGCCTCGCGTGAGCGACTGGCTCGTACTGGTTACGGTTGTGCCGTTGTTGAATTCGGGGTTCGTGAGCGCGAAGCTGGTGTTGTAGTGGTTGAAGTAGTTCACGCCGCCGCCGCCAACGACATACAATCCACTGCGTGCGCCATCGAAGTACCCACTGAACGGCCAGCGCAACTTGAGGTCGGCCATAGCGGACCAGATCTGTGGATTCTCGGTAGCAATGACAGCAGTCGTTGGGGTGCCGGTCCCCGGAGCGGTTGGCAACCCAGTTGTGCGGAACGCCCTCCGAGAATCAAAGTTCGTGTAGCCGAGGTTGAGACGAAGACCGAGCGGCCCAGTCTGTGAGTCCCAGCCAATCGGCACGACCACGGTTGCGCCTGGATCATACGCTTCGCGGAGTGCTTCCGTCGGGATGCCCGATCCACCGCCGAGACCAATATAGAAACCGTTGCCATAGCGCTTCATGACCACGGGCGCAGGTTCCGGTGCCGGCGGTTCCGGCGGGGGCGGCGTCATGGGCGTATCGACCACAACAGGTGTCGGGGGCACCGGCTCAGGGGTCGGTGGCGGCGGTGGTGGCGTCATTGGTGTGTCGACGGGAGCCGCAGCGACGGGCATCGGCGGTTCTTTTGAGACCGGAATGCGCGTTGACGACGCGACCCGCCGCGGGTCGAGCGATACGTCTCCACCTGACGTTTGCGTTGCGGTGCGGCAACGAACAGTCGTGCCGTTGACTGCGAGGCGAGTGCTGTCCGCTGCTCGGTCATTTGTGCGGATCGTATACGCCGTATCGCTGGCCATGACCTTCACCGGCGTCACTCGGCAGGTGTAGGCCATGCGAGGCGTTGCCGTGCTCTTGGCGGTCACCTGCGCGCCGACGCCGCTCGCACAGACGACGCCGAGCGCGAGAGCGAGCTCGAATGGTCGCTGGCGAATCGTAGGGATGTACATGCTACCTCCATTCTGCGTGCCCGATGCTGATGCCCTGCGGGCGGTGATCATGTTGGGACGCGGCCGGAAGCCAATCGGCGCTCGCCTGACGCACGCGTCCATTCTCACTAGCAGTTCACTCGCGTCGACCGAGAAGCAACGCTCGTGCCTCACTGCGTCATTTACCGCCGAACGCCACGTCGCATTTTCGTCGCGACGGACTCGGCAAAAACGCATGCTCGGCTCGCTACCTCGATACGGGAGGCGGGCGCGAGAGCTAGTCACGGATGAGTCGCCCGCACACATTCGTGCGAACGTTTCACTCAAAACCTTACCGTCACAATGCGCGTGCTCGAGGTCTACATCGACGGTCGCTTCGTTCGCGCGCATGGCGCCGGCGTGACCGACGTCATCAATCCGGCAACGCAGGACGTGATTGCGCGCGTACCCGAGTGTGATGCGCGTGACGTGAACGCCGCAGTCGTCGCGGCGCGACGCGCGTTCGATTCGGCGCCGTGGAATGTCACGACGGCGCAGGAGCGCGGCCGAATTCTCTTCCGCCTCGCACACGTCGTGCGTGAGCATGCTGCACATCTTGCCGAACTCGAGACGATCAACAATGGCAAGCCGATCGTGGAAGCGGAGTTCGACATCGCGGATGTCGCTACGTGCTTCGAGTACTATGGCGGCATGGCCACGAAAATTCACGGCGACGTCATTCCGGTTCCCGATAACGCCATGAGCCTCGCGCTCAGAGAACCGGTCGGCGTGTGTGGCCAGATCGTTCCATGGAACTACCCGTTGCTCATGGCGGCGTGGAAAATCGCGCCTGCGATCTGCGCGGGGTGCACGGTCGTCTTGAAGCCTGCTGAGCAGACGCCGCTGACCATCCTGGAACTGGCGAAGCACTTCGATGGAGTCGGTCTTCCGCCGGGTGTGGTGAACATCATCACCGGCGTTGGCACCAGTGGTGCGTTGCTCGTGGAGCATCCGGACGTCGACAAGATCGCGTTCACCGGCAGTGCTGACGTTGGAAAAATCATCATGCGGTCGGCCGCCGACACGCTCAAGAAGATCACGCTCGAGTTGGGTGGCAAGTCGCCGAACATCCTCTTTGCTGATTCGGATTTCGAAGCGTGCGTCGACGGCGCATTGTTCGGGGTGTTCATCAACCAAGGCGAAGTATGTTCGGCAGGTAGCCGCATTCTGGTTCAGCGACCGATCTACAAGCAGGTGATCGAGGCGATGGTCGAGAAGGCGCGTCGCATCACGCTCGGAAACGGCCTCGATCGCACAACGAAGATGGGCCCGCTCGTGAGCCGAGAGCAGCTCGATCGCGTGCTTGCGTATCTTGAGATCGGCCGTGGCGAGGCAACGCTCGCGATCGGCGGAAAACGGGCAACCGGCGCAGAGCTCGATCGCGGTCTGTTCGTCGAGCCAACGATCTTTTACGACGTCGATACAACGGCACGCGTTGCACGGGAAGAGATTTTCGGTCCAGTGGCGTGCGTTATTCCCTTCGACGACGAGGCGGACGCGATCCGGATCGCCAATGACAGTGAATTCGGTCTCGCCGCGGCCGTGTGGACTCGCGACATCTTTCGGGCGATGCGCACGGTGAAGCAACTTCGCGCCGGAATCGTGTGGGTCAACCACATGCAACCGACCTTCGTCGAAGCACCGTGGGGCGGTTACAAACAGAGCGGCATCGGCCGCGAGCTAGGCAAGTGGGGCGTCGAGGAGTACTTGCACGTGAAGCAGGTGCACATCAACCTCGACGAGCGTCCGATTGGCTGGTACTGAGTCGTGAACACTCTCACCACCGGAATTCCATGATTGCATTCACCCTCGTCGCGCTGCTGCAGGCCGCGCCGGCACAACGAGCACCACACCGCGACATCAGTGATCCTGGCGTCGTCGCGACCGGACAGCGCATTTCACCAGCGGGGGTGCAAAGTGTCTTCGACGGGCGCGTCGCGGGTGTGCGATTCGGCGCGGACCCGAGTGAAGTATGGGTGGCCGCGCCAAGCATGACGTATCGCCTCGATTGGCGCGCCAATCGCGCCGTCGCACGCGCGCGACTCGACGGTACGCCGGGTGTGCACGGCATATCCATCGACCCGGTCACGCATCGGGTATTTGTTTCCTCGGTCGGACGACTGCCGGCGGTGTCGCAGACACCAGGCATGGCGGCTCCGCGGAATCCCGCGGTAACATACCTGAGCGCGATGTCCGCGGATGTCGCCGGCGACAGCGCCGCGCCGACCTGGCGCACCGCAGGGCTCGGCGATTACATGGCCGGCGCGCCGGCGATTGCTGCCAGGGCCAGCTCCGACGGACGGCGTCTCGCGGCGCTCCCTCTTCCCGCGAATGATGGACTCGCCGTGCTCGACGCCGTGACGGGCGCCACCATTCGAACGATCTCTTTAGGCGTCGAACCGATCGCGGCCGTGATCGCGAGCGATGGGAAAACCGCGTGGGTGTCCATCCTTGGCGGGCCCAAGCCGACCGGCACGCAACGCTCGGCGATGCAGTGCTGCGACCCGCGGGTCGAGGCCGTACGTATCGATGCACGCGGCATCGCCGAGCCTGGATCCGTCAGTCGCGTCGATCTCGAGGCGGGGAAGGTGATCGCCGACATTCCAGCAGGGCGTCACCCAACGGCGCTTGCGCTCGACGAACGTCATGGCCGTCTCTTCGTTGCCGCGGGCAACTCCGATTCGGTGTGGGTAATCGATACAAAGTCGAACGCCGTTTCTGCACGCATCGCCGTGGCACCATTTCGCGAACGGAATGCGGGGTTGGCGCCGACCGCGCTCGCGCTGACTCCAGACGGGTCGACGCTCTTCGTGTCGCTTGGTGGGGTGAATGCCGTTGCGGTCTACGACGTGAGTGGTGGCGCGGCGAGACTCTCGGGATTGATTCCGACCGCCTGGTATCCCGCGAGCCTGGATGTGAGTGCCGACGGCAAGTATCTCGCGGTTGGCGCGCTCCTCGGCGTCGGTTCCGGCGTGGGCACCACGAGTGGAAAACGGGGGCGGTACGTGCACGCCGTGCGTGGATCCGTGAATGTCCTGCCGCTTCCGACACCGGCCGAGCTTACCGCCTTTTCGACGGCCGTTGCGACGAACAATCGCCTCAACCTCTCCTCAGCGGCGGTGTCGCCCGCGCGCCCGGTCGCGACGTTGAAGCGCGCGGTTCCGGAGCGTCCCGGTGATCCGTCGCTGATCGAGCACGTGGTGTTCATCGTCCGGGAGAACCGAACATACGATCAGGTGCTCGGCGATCTCGATCGTGGCGCGCACGATTCGTCGCTGGTGATCTACGGACGCGACGTCACGCCGAACGCGCATGCACTGTCCGAGCAATTCGTCACGCTCGATCACTTCTTCGCATCGGGTGGCAACTCTGCGGACGGGCATCAGTGGTTGACGCAGGCGAACGAGACGGACTACCCGATGTGGCCTCTGTACTTCGGTCGTAGCTATCCCTCGGAGGGCGAGGACGCGCTCGCCTATTCCTCGGGTGGCTTTCTCTGGGAGAGCGCACAGAAGAAGAACAAGTCGGTCGTCGTCTTCGGTGAGTACGCGCCGTCGCCGAAAGGGTCGTCGGCCGCCCTGCGCTCGACGATGCTCGAGGAGTACTTCAAGCGACCCGATGATTTCGCCGGCCAGCGCGAACTACTCAGGAAGAAGTACAAGACCCACTCTGAAATTCCGTCGCTCGACCGTGCGCTCGTCGAAGAGTATCCGGGCTGGACGCAGGAGTCACCGGATGTGGTCAAGGCGGGCGATATCCTCTATCACCTCGGCGAATGGGAGAAGGCGGGAAAGATGCCGAATCTCATCATGGTCATCCTGCCGAGCGATCACACGCAGGGCACGAGCGCAGCGTGGTGTACGCCGAAGGCGTGTGTCGCCGACAACGATCTCGCGCTCGGGAAGATCGTGGACGGACTTTCGCACTCGACGTTCTGGAAGGACATGGCGATTCTCGTGGTCGAGGACGATGCACAGAATGGCGTCGACCACATCGACGGCCACCGCACCGTGGCGCTCGCGATCTCGCCCTACGCCCGCCGTGGCATCGTGGACTCGACGTTCTATTCCCAGCCGAGCATGGTGAAGACGATCGAGCTGATGCTTGGCCTGCCGTCGATGTCGATCTTCGACCTGGTGGCGACGGACATGCGCGCCAGCTTCATCGATGATGGTGCGGCTCCCGACCTTCGACCCTACAGCGCCCTGACGCCCACGCAATCGCTTCTCGACAAGAATCCGCGTGTTGGTGCGATCACAGGGCCGGACGCGGCGGCTCGCAAACAAGCTGCGCTCGCGTCAGCGCGCATGGTTCTCGATCGTCCTGATGAGGCGCCAACCGAGACGCTCAACCGGATACTCTGGCATGACGCGAAGGGCTGGAAGAATCCGTACCCCGACGTCAGGGCGTCCTTGTTCTTTCCAATGTCCGTCGATGTGGCCGACGAAGATCGCGAGGAGAAGAGGGAGGAGAAGCGTCCTGCGAAATCAACGAAGCGGCGCGACTAATGCTGCTTTCTCGGCGTGTGCGGTCAGCAACGACCGCACCCGCTCGATGGCGGTGGCCGTGCGCTCCGCGAATGTTCCGCCGAGCCTCACGTAGGGCTGATGGGCCGCGCGGAGTTCTGCCCTGAGCCGCCGAGAGTGCTCCGCGCGCCGCATATCGAGCACGCGTGTGCCGTCGTCCACCCACGGGACGTCGCCATCGAGGAGCAGGGCAAGGTCGTAGTGGCGCGAGCGCGCCGCCTGTGTAAGCCACGCCGGTCGCGCATCGAGAATCAGGTCGCTCCACGTACACGTCGTGAGCAGGTCCGTGTCGCAGATGAGCAACCGGTTCGCATCGAATACGGCGGCGTCCTCCATCGCCGCCTGGCCCCAGGCGATCGCCTCGAAATCCGGGAGCGTCAGATCGAGCGCCGGCCTGCCCGCCTCACAGTATTCACGCCCGTATTCAGGCACCCACACTGTCTCGAATTCCTCGGCGAGTGTGCGTGCGAGTGTGGTCTTTCCCGACGATTCCGGACCAAGCAGCACGACGCGACGCGCGAACCACGGCCGTGCAGCGCGGGGAAGAAAATCCCAGGTCGCCATGGGATCTTCGCGGATGGCGGAACCGGAAATGGGAACCGTGTGGCGAGCCAGGTCGACGCAATCGTGTCGCGCTCCGAGCCGCGCGGCCAACTCATCGCCGTACATTTCCGACGTGAACACCACGTCGACGTGACCCGCGTGGCGCGCGATCACATCGAGCCACCGTGCCCAGAAGCTGGGGTGCTCCTCCGGCGTCTGGGGCAGTTCCTCGCTCACATGAAGGACGGTGCAATCCGGGTGTTCGCCGTGCATCCACCGGTGCCGCACGCCGCCGGGAATCGGCTCGGCGGCGATCGAGCACACGAGGACCGTCAGTCTGTCCACCCTGGCGCGTGCCGCGCGAATCAGGTGGGCATGCCCTGCGTGGTAGGGAAGAAACTTCCCGATGATGAGTCCGTGCATCATGGCGTAAGGAAAAACCCGAGTGCCCAGGAAACGTTCACGAATTTACTCACCGGCTGCCTCCGGCGACTATTTTTCTGCATGCCAGAGACTCTCCAGGAGCGCGTCGCCAAGACGCTTTCGAATATCAGGAATCCGCGCACCGGCGCGGACGTCTATTCCACGCAACAGGTCCGTGACATCGCGACGACGACGGACGGCAAAGTCCACATGACGCTGCTGCTCACGAAGGACGACGACCCGACGCTCGCGCGAACGGTCAGGCAGGAAGTGGAAAAGATCGAGGGGGTGACGGATGTGCAACTGCAAGTGAAGCCCGTTCGAATCCCGGACGGCGCCCCGCAGGGAGCGCCGCCGAAGCCCATGTCTTCCGGCCGTTCATTGCCGGTCATGGATCAGGCACCCGCCGCCCCGGCACGCCCCGCGGCGCCGACGCCCAAGCGTTATCCCAACCTCGGCAAGATCATCGCGGTGTCGTCAGGAAAGGGCGGCGTCGGCAAGTCGACTGTCGCGGTGAATCTCGCCGTCTCACTCGCGCAGAGCGGTAAGCGCATCGGCCTGATGGATGCCGACATCTACGGGCCGAACATTCCGCGCATGATGGGCGTGAGCGGCCAGCCTTCGGTCATCGACGAGAAGATTATCCCGCTCGAGGCGCACGGCGTAAAGTTGATGTCGCTTGGCATGATGATCGAGCCCGACCAGCCCGCCATCTGGCGTGGGCCCATCGTCATGAAGATCATCACGCAGTTCCTGCAGGACGTTGCGTGGGGACAGCTCGACTATCTCTTTGTGGACATGCCGCCAGGCACGGGCGACGCGCAGCTCTCGCTCGTGCAGGCGACGCAAGTCGACGGTGCGCTCATCGTGACCACGCCGCAAGAGGTGAGTGTCGGCGACGCGCTTCGCGGTGTGAAGATGTTCCAGCGCGTCGGCGTGCCGGTGCTCGGCATCATCGAGAACATGAGCTGGTTCGAATGCCCGCATTGCGGAAAACCGTCTGCGCTCTTCGGCTCGGGGGGTGGCGAACGCCTGGCCGCCTCCGTCGAACTCCCACTCCTCGGGCAGGTACCGCTCTACCCACGCGTCATGGAAGGGGGAGACACCGGTAAGCCCATCGTGACCGCGGATCCGCAATCGTCCGCCGCGAAGGCGTTGGCGAAGATCGCATCAACCGTCGACACCGCCGCGCGCGCGCTCACGTCGGCTTGAGCGCGCACTCGCAGCGCTGAGCGCTGGACGTGTCCGAGACGATCCTCGGCAGCTCGCTCCCCCTCGAGTCCCACGAGGGACTGGTTACTGTCGCGGTCACCAGCAGGTCCGAGTCCGCGCATCTCGTGAACGACCCGCTCGGGCGCACAATCGCGCGGGTCGCGCTGCCGGCGGTCGCGTCGTCGCTCTTGATGACGCTCTTCTTTTCCGTCGACACCTTCTGGATCGGAACGAAGCTCGGCTCCACGGCACTCGCGGCGGCGTCCACATCGGTATTCTGGATCTGGCTGCTCGTGTCGATCGCGGAAATGATCAACGTGGGATTGACCGCCGTCGCGGCAAGGCGGCATGGCGAAGGGCGGCCGGAGGCGGCGGCACGCATCGCCGGGGATGCGCTCCTCCTCGCCCTCGCGCTCGGTGCCGTGTGCACGGCGGTCGGTCTGCCACTCCTGCCGCACATGTTTGCGGTGATGGGCACGGGGCCGGAGATCAGCGCGCTCGGGCAGCGCTATCTCGCCACGTATCTCCTCGGTGCGCCATTGCTCTTCGGCTTCTTCGCGATCGACGCGGCATTCCGCGCATCGGGAGATACGAGGACACCATTTCTCCTGCTCGTCGTGAGTGTTGGGCTGACGCTCGTCGCCGATCCCGTGCTCATCATTGGGTGGGGGCCGATTCCCGCGCTCGGCATGTCCGGTGCGGCGATTGCCACGGTTGGCACGCGTGCCGTTGCGTTCGCGCTCGGCGTGACGATCGTGGGCCGACGAGGCGTGCTTACCTTTGGCAAGCCGGACTGGCGTGCGCTACGGCAGGTCGCGCGCATCGGCCTGCCCACCGCCGTCACCGGCGTTGTGTTTTCTCTGATTTACGTGATGGTTACGCGCTCCGCGACGCAATTCGGAACCCCGGCGCTCGCCGCATTTGGAATTGGTCACCGTGTCGAGAGTTGGTTGTACATGATCGCCGTTGGGTTCGGCGCGGCAACGGCGGCGATCGTCGGGCAGAATCTCGGCGCCGGCCGCGCGGACCGCGCTGCACGAGCGGGCTGGCTGTCCGTCGCCTTTTGCTCCGTGATTGGACTCGTGGCGTGCATCGTGGAGTTGAGCATGCCGGAGCGATTTGCTTCGATCTTCAGCAGCGATCCCGCCGTGGTCAAGGAAGGCGCGAACTTCCTGCGGATTGCCGCGATCTCGCAGTTGGGAATCTGTGCCGAAATCGTCCTCGAGGGCGCGCTCGGCGGCGCGGGACATACGATGGCGCCGATGCTCACCTCCACGTCGATCACTGTGCTGCGCATTCCGATCGCGGCGTGGGCGGCGTCGCGCTATGGTACGGCGGGGATCTGGTGGACGATCTCGCTGACAGCGCTTGGGCGCGCGCTGGCGATGATGGCGATCTGGAAGGCTGGCCGTTGGCGCCGGATATCAGTGTGACTTCTTGACGCGTTCCATGGACGGAGTGCCAGGGCCGTCCTGCGATACGATCCGCCCGAGATAGATGGCGCCTTTCAACGGATCCACTGCCCCGGTTCCATGGTGCAGCTCCGACGCCAATTCGCCGGCGCTGAGAAACACGAGCATCGTGTAGTACATCCACGAGAGGAGCACGATGACGCCGCCGATCGTGCCGTACGTCTTGTTGTAGGAGCCGAAGTGCTGCACGTACACCCGGAACAGCAGCGTGGCGGCAATCCAGAGCGCGGTACCAGCGGACGCAGCCACGATCAGATGGGCCCAACGTTGCGAAACGTTCGGGAGCAGCTTGAAGAGGGCGACGCAGAGCGCGATGACCAGGACGATGGCAACACCGGTCTGCGCGATGGCCCAAATGGCGATGACCCCCGCGTCGAGATGGAGGATGCCGCCCAACCAGTGCGCGACCCGCTCGCCGTCGAGCAACACGACTGTCGATAACAGGACGACCGCACCAGACAGCGCCAGGCACGTCAATCGGATCGCCTGTTTCTTCCACCAGGGGCGGGTCTCGCTCACGTCATACGCGACGTTGAGCGCGTCCATCAGCGAGCCGAAGATGCCTGAGCCAGACCAGCCAGCCAGCAGGACGCCAACCGACATGATGCCGGCATTGCCGCTGGACGTGATGATCTCGAGGAGCGTCTTTCGGAGGAGTGAAAGCGCGTCCGCCGGAAGCGTCGTTGCCAGGGTGGAAATCAGCGCCTCCATCAACTCACGGCCATTCCCGACGAGTCCGAGAAGTGGTGTGAGGAACAGCAGGAGGGGGAAAAGCGAAAAGAAGAAGTAGTACGCAGTTTCCGCGGACAGGGAGAGAATGCGGTCTTCGCCGATCTCACGCACCGTCTTTTTCAAGAGCGGACCTACCCTGAAACCCTTGATGATCATGGGCCTTCAGGGGGCAATGAGCGGGCCAGACTTGGCTAGCGCCCCGAGGTCACCACGTCGATACCGCCGAACAGCGTCTCCGCCTTGATGCGGAGCTTGTGCGTCGCCGTCTCGAAGTTGGGCGAGTACCACCCATCGTCCCTCTTCACAAGTCCGGCGTGATCGAAGCCCGCGGCAATCCGCTGCACCTCGAGTTTCACGCCGACATCTGGCGGCACCCTCAACGTCAACTTGCCGAGCACGAGTCGCGTGGACACGGTCAGGTCGCGCGACCAAATGCCGCCGAAATCGAGATCCACGCTGCCAATCCCGCCCCGTACGCGAATCTGGTCGGCATTGGCGTTTGCGAGGTTGCGCGCGGAAAAGTCTGCCGCGCCGACGTTCACGTCCATGTCGCGCATGCGGACGCGATTCGGCTTGGTGAACAGCAGGGTGGCGTCCGTCGCGCCGCATTCCATGCGAAGCGACGTCAGCATCATCTCGCCGAGATCGAGCGTGGATTGCGTTCCGCCGAATTCGAGATCGAGATCGAGTGGCACGCTCCGCGGCAGCGTGAGCCGTAACTCGCCGGTGTACACGTCCCCGGGCGCCCGATGCGCGTCGTTTCCATTCGACTCGAGCCCAAGCGAGGTCGTGCGCTGATCCGCATCGTGCCGATGAAGCGGAACCGACCGGAGTTCGTCGTAGCGCAGGTGCATGGAGTAGAGCAGGCGATCACTCGTTCCGCGCACGTCAACCTTGCCTGCACGATACTGCACGTGAATTCGCTGAGGCTGCGTGTCCCGCAGTTGGCGCGCGATGTCCACGTTTCGCCACTGGGGGTCGCCTTGCGCCTTGGCAACCAGCGGAAGGAGACTCGCAGCGGCGGCGAGTAGTCGGAGGCGCTTCACCGGTGCGAACCCTCGCGCGTTGTGCTCACGCTGCGGCGAGCGGCAACGACACCCGCCACCGGCGTCGGTGTCTGCCACGATGCGAACTCGACCGCTTTCGTTGTACCGGCGGGAACGCGCTTGTGCGTACCGGCTCGCGACAGGAGGGCGGCACCCAGTCCAAGGGTCATGGCCGCCCAACTCGCGGCCAACGCCGCAGCCCGTACCACCGTTGCCGCCAACGGAGCACCTGTGAGAATCGCGGCAACCATCCAGAGTACGAAGAACAACGCAATGCCAACCGCGAGAGCGCCAAGTCCGCGTACTCGGCTGTTGGTTTCGCCGGTTTTCCAGATCGCTCCGCCAACCAGCCGGGCGGTGGCCAGGAAGCCGAGTGTCACGAGGCCAATCACTGCGATCGCGTAGGCGACGATGGCAAAGGGGATGAGCAGAACGCCGATGAGCGTGAGGGCCAACGCGACAACGAGTAACGCAAGTACTGGCAGGGCAACCAGTTGGCCGAGCAGTCCGTACCAGAACGCGCGTGAAAAGCGCAGTTCAATGGTCGCGACGACCTCATTGAGATTCGGTCCAGCGAAGAGGAGGACGCCCACGGCGACGCACAGCAGGACCGAAAAGGTTGCGGCGACGATTTTGGTGGCCTCGGCCGTACGTTCCGCCGCGGTCCGGGGCCGAGCAGCGAGCAGAATGGCGCCGGCCTCGATCGGCAGCGACGCCATCGCCCGCATCTCTCCGTCGACTCTGCCGCTGTCCGCATTCACGTGGCCGCCGACTGCCAGCGCGTCGCCGGTGACACTCCCGCCAGTGTGGACGTTCACATCGCCGGCCAGGCTCACGACACTTCCTTCGACGCGACCGTAGACGTCGACGGGTCCCTTGGCGACGACGGTGCCGCGAACGACCGTACCCGCCGCGATGCTGCGCGGCCCCACCGATACGCTGTCTGCTGGCGGAACGCCTGCGATCTGTTCGCCTTTGCTGAGGCGCTTCAGATCGCGGTCGAGGTCGGCACGGCTCTGGCCCTGGGCACCGAGTGCCAGTGGGCTAACTGCGAGCAATGCGGCCGCCAGGGTGCGAACCCGGGCGTTCATCCTACTGCCTGCCGACGGCGGCCAGTTTCCGGATTCCGGCGACTGTTCCGAAGGCGGTGAGAACGAACCCACCCAGCAAGAGCGTCACGCCGATGGCTCCGGTCGCCTGAATAGCCGCGAGTGCGGACTCACCAAGGAGCGCGACGGCGATATCGCGCGCGGCCACAACAATGACGCCCCGAAGGCGGTCACCCAGCAATCCCGTCATGAACACCGCAGCATCGCCCTGCGTGGCCAACCAGACCATGGCAAGCGTCAACGCACCCATGACCGACGCAATGGTCGCGGCCGCTGCCACACGGGCGATACCCGCGGCCGGCATCCATTGGACGACAGAATCGCGCGCTGCCACATGCGCCGGCACGAAGACTGGCACCTGCGCCATGACCCGGTCAGCCAACCGCGAATCGGGCGCAAAGTGTGGGAGTGACTCCAGCGCATCGACGACGATACGCGCATCCTCGAGCCGCTCTCGGCAGTCGGCGCACTCATCAATGTGCGCGCGGAGCGGGGCGACGCCGAATCCGGCTTCGCCGTCGACCAGCAGGTCGATCTCGTTGGGGAGGAGGTGTCTGTGGTTCATGTGATCTGCACCCTAATACGGGAGGTATGCACTACAGGTTTCAAGAACGAAAGGGGTCGTGATTCGGAAATCATTCGCGGGTATGCTCGAGCGCCTTCCGGAGCTCGTGCCGGGCCCGGTGGATGTAGGTCTTGACCGTGCCGAGCGGCAGGTCGAGCGTTCCGGCGATTTCTTCGTAGGAACGGCCTTCGACGTGCCGCAGCAGAATGCAGGATCGGTATTCGGGCCGGAGGCTGGCGATGGCGCGTTCAATGGCCGAGCCCAACTCCTTGGCCTCCATCTCCTCCAGGGCATTCTCGGCGTCGTCGCCGATATCGAAGCGAGACGCCTCGACGGCGTCGGAGGTACTCGCGTGCGGTGAGCCGTCGATGCTGATGGTGTCCAGCTGGCGCCGGCGCAGGTGATCGATCGCGACATTGTTGGCGATCTTGAAGAGCCAGGAGGAAAACTTGAAGTCCGTCCGATAGCGGTCGAGGTGCGACAGGACTTTGACGAAGGTGTCCTGGGTGAGGTCCTCGGCCAGCTCGCGATCGCGCACCATGCGGAATACGAGCGAGAAAACGGGCCGCTCGTACCGCTTGATCAGCTCACGGTGCGCGGAGTCGCGACCCTCGAGGGCGAGGGCGACGACATCCGCGTCGGGCAGATTGGCGAGATCGAGGGCGCGGAGCACTGCGGAAAGTATGTACGGCTCACGCCGCAATCCAGCCGCGTGCTTGCCCCTGTTCCGGCGCCCGGCGAACTTTCGACGATGGTCGAAACCGAAGTTGAGGCGCGCCTTGCCGAACGGGCGGCGGAAGGAGGAGCGGAGAAGCGCGCGTACGTGCGGACCGTCTTCGAGGAGATCGCGCCTCGGTACGATCTGCTGAACCACCTGCTCAGCCTGAACATCGACAAGATGTGGCGTCGCCGCGCGCTCCGAGCGTTGGAGTGGGAGCGGCGTCCGGCCGGTGTCTACCTGGACCTCTGCGCCGGCACACTCGACGTCGCGGCGGAACTGAGCGCACGTCGCGGGTTCGGCGGGTTCATCGTGGGGGCGGATTTCGCGATCGCGATGCTGCGCGCCGGTTCCGGCAAGGCGCCACGGGAGGTTGTCGCGCCGGTGGGGGCCGACGCACAGCAATTACCGCTCGCCGATGCTTCGATGGACGGCGCGACCGTGGCGTTCGGAATTCGTAACGTCGCGTCCCTGGATGTCGCGCTCCGCGAGGTGCATCGCGTCCTCGCGCCAGGCGCGAGGTTCGTGATCCTCGAGTTCACGACACCTCGCTCATTCCTCGTCCGCACGTTCTATCACTTCTATTTTCACCAGGTGCTGCCGCTGATCGGCGGTTTGATCAGCGGGCACCGTTCTGCCTATCAGTACCTTCCGAAGTCAGTGGCTCACTTTCCGTCCGAGCCGGAACTGGCGCGCCGAATGACGGAGGCCGGTTTCTCCAATGTTCGCTTCGAGACGCTCACACTTGGCATCGCCGCTATTCATGTGGGCGAAAAACCGAACGGTTAGCTCGTGCTCGTCACCCCGAGCGAGCGAAGCGAGTCGAGGGGTCTGCACCTCAAACCCAGACTGAACGTGCAGATCCCTCGACTTCGCTCGGGATGACATTGAAGGTTCGCTGCTCGCCTATCACCTGCATTTCCTATCACAAGACCGCATCTTGTCGCTCGACACACTTCGCGAATTCATAGACGCAATTGACGCTGCCGGAGAGCTCGTGCGGATCAAGCACCCCGTGCGCGCCCACCTCGAGCTATGCGAGATCAGCGACCGGGCCATGAAGATGCCGGGCGGTGGACCCGCTCTGCTGTTCGAGCATGTCATTCTCAAGGACGGATCACGCTCCGCATTCCCCGTCGGCATCAACCTGTTCGGCTCGATGTCCCGGATGGCCATGTCGCTCGGTGTCGACAAGCTCGACGATCATGGTGCGCGGATCACGAGGCTGCTCGACCTCAAGGTGCCGGAAGGCATCATGGGCAAGCTGTCCATGCTGCCTCGACTCATGGAGGTGGCCAAGTTTCCACCACGGTCGACGACCAGCCCACGCTGCCAGGAAGTAATCTGGCGCGGTGACGACATCGATCTCGACAAGCTGCCCATTCTCACCTGCTGGCCGGAAGACGGCGGTCCGTACATCACGCTGCCGATGGTGATCACGACCGATCCCAAGCGCGGCATTCGGAACGTCGGGATGTATCGCGTGCAGCAGATGAGCAAGAACACGCTTGCGATGCACTGGCAGCGGCACAAGGTCGGCGCGGCGCACTGGCGCGAAATGGCGGAGCGTGGCGAAACGATGCCGGTGGTGATTGCCGTCGGCGCCGATCCCGCATCGATCTATTCAGCGAGTGCTCCGCTGCCGCCAACGGTCGATGAGTTCATCTTCTCGGGATTTCTTCGCAGTAAGCCGGTTCTGCTCGCGAAGGCCGTGACGTGCGACCTCGACGTGCCGGCCGAGGCCGACTTCGTCATCGAAGGCTACATCGACCCGGCCGAGGATCTCGTGATGGAGGGTCCATTCGGCGATCACACGGGCTTCTACTCGTTGGCGGACTACTACCCGCTCGTGCACGTGACGGCGATCACGATGCGCCGCGATCCTATTCTCCCGTGTACGATTGTCGGTCGCCCGCCGATGGAAGACTTCTACCTCGGCCATGCCACGGAGCGAATTTTCCTACCGCTGCTCAAGCTCACGATTCCAGAGATCGTGGATTATCACATGCCGGCGGAGGGGATCTTTCACAACCTCGTGTTCGTGAGCATCAAGAAAGAGTATCCCGGCCAGGCCTACAAGGTGATGAACGCCATGTGGGGCCAGGGGCTGATGTCGCTCGCCAAGGTGCTCGTGATCGTGGACGACTGGGTGAACGTTCGCGATCCGCAGGAAGCGTGGTGGGTCGCACTCAACAACATCGACCCGGAGCGTGACACGCGCTTCACCATGGGGCCAATGGACGTGCTCGATCACTCGAGTCGTGCATTTACCTATGGGTCGAAAATGGGCATCGACGCGACGCGAAAATTTCCCGAGGAAGGATTCACGCGCGATTGGCCGGCGGTCATCGTCATGGACGAAAAGACGAAGGCCGCGGTGGACGCGATGTGGCCGTCGCTGGGGATCGCGTGACGCGCGAAGGGCAGACCTTTGCCGGAACGTCCCGGCTCGCGACGTACGCGAGTTTCGTCAAGCTACCTCACACCGTCTTCGCGCTGCCGTTCGCCCTTATTGGGGTGGTGTTGGCATCGTATGAGAATGCGGTCACGTGGGCGATGCTCGGCTGGGTCGTACTGGCGTTCACCGCGGCCCGGTTCGCGGCGATGGGGTTCAATCGCGTCGTCGATCGCGACTTCGATGCCGAGAACCCACGTACACGGATGCGTGAGATTCCTCGTGGGGCGCTCACTGTTCGCGAGGCGTGGACCTCCGTCATCGTCGCGTCCGCCGTCTTCGTACTCGCGGCGGGCGCGCTGAGCCCGCTCTGCCTTGCGCTGTCGCCAATCGCGTTGGCGTGGGTGTTCTTTTACAGCTACACCAAGCGGTTCACCCGCTTTGCGCACATCGTCCTTGGGCTCGGCATGGCGATCGCGCCGGTGGGCGGTTTTCTCGCGGTGGCCGGGCATTGGAGCCGGCCGTGGTGGATGTTGTGCGCCCTCGCGACCGCCGTGGCCACGTGGGGGGGCGGGTTCGACATCCTGTACGCGTTGCCGGACGTCAGCTTTGACAAGGAGCATGGCCTTTACTCCATTCCCTCGACGATGGGCGAACACAAGGCGATCATCGTTTCGCGCGTCCTTCACACCCTGACGGTGGTCTGCCTGGCGCTTGTTGGATGGGTGGTCTTTCCCCACTACTGGTCGCTCTCGCAGGTCCTGTATGCGCTGGGCGTGAGCGTGGCGGCGGCACTCCTCTGCTATGAGCATTCACTGGTCAGCGCGGACGACCTCTCCAAGCTGGATGCCGCGTTTTTCACCATGAACGGTGTCATCAGCCTGACGCTCTTCGCGTTTGTGCTCGTGGGTCGACTGCTGGATGGCGTGATATTCGAGACGGGCGGTAGAGTTCTGTGAGCGGTCTGCCAGTTGTCATGGCGATCACGGGTGCCTCCGGTGCCCCGTACGCGGTTCGGCTGCTGGAGCAGTTGCTCGTCGTGGGGCAACCCGTGCAGCTCATCCTGTCGAGTCATGGCCTTCGCCTGCTGCGAACGGAGACGGACGTCGCCTCGCTTGAATCACTACGCACGGTTGTCGACGCACGACGCTTCGATGCCCTGGTGACCGTTTTCGACGATGATGATCGTGGTGCGGCGCCCGCCTCGGGTTCGGCACGCAATAAGGGAATGATCATCTGTCCATGCTCGATGGGCACATTGAGCGCGATCAGCCAGGGAACGTCACGGTCGTTGGTCGAGCGCGCGGCAGACGTGGCCCTCAAGGAACGGCGGACGCTCGTGCTGGTCACGCGCGAAACGCCACTCAGCGCGATTCACCTCGAGAACATGCTGCGCGTGACGCGCGCCGGTGCCGTCGTGATGCCGGCGAGCCCCGGATTCTATCATCGTCCAGGCAGTATCGATGAGCTGGTTGATTTCATGGTCGCGCGCGTCCTCGATCATCTCGACGTCGAACACGCGTTGGGCAAACGATGGGGAGATACCGACGAGTGAGTGGCCCGATCATCGTCGGGCTTATTTCCGATACGCATGGGCTCGTGCGGCCAAGCGTACACACGGCGTTGGCCGGCGTGGGGCTGATCCTGCACGCGGGTGATGTCGGCGAAGACGTCATACTCGATGAGCTGGAACTGATCGCGCCGGTCTTTGCGGTCTTCGGGAACACGGATGTCCCTGGGAATCCACGCCTCGCCGCGAGTATCGAGCGAACGATCGGCGGAGTAACGGTCCACGTGTCGCACGGGCACGAAGTGGGCTCTCCCACTCCGGCGCGACTGCTAGAGCATTATGCTGCGGACGTGATCGTCTATGGTCACACCCACCGCCAACTCATTGCGCAGGCAGAGGGACGACTCGTCATCAATCCGGGAGCGGCAGGAGCGCGACGGTTCAACCTCGAACCGAGTGTGGCTCGGTTGACGATCGCTGGCGGGAAAGCGAGCGTGGAGATCGTGGAGCTGACCTAACTAAACTAGACTGCGTGAAGGTGCGGGCCCTTCGCATGCGCGGACCAATCCTAAAGCTGCTGGGATCGGGAAGTTTCCGCTGCATCCGATGAATCCGTTCCTAAGAAGGACCCGCCAGATTGAGGAACGGATTTAACGGATGCGGCGGAAACTACACGGATTCCCGATGCCTGCGGTGAGAAACGCCACCTACACAGCCTTGAAATGATTCGCGGGATAGAGATAGTCCTCCCCTGAATCATCGAGGATTCTGTAGAACGACCCGCTCGCCTCGACGCCGAGCATCTCATAGATCCGCCCGAGTGTAAGGTCGTGACATCCGCCGGGCTCATCGCAGCCGGGATATGTGAGCCAGGGGTCCACGCTGACGCACTGGACCAGGGTCACGGGTTGCCATGAAGTCGCCATGGCCGCCCGGAAATGCAAGAGGCTCGCCAAGCCTACGCGACGAATTCCGCAGCGGGCGTGGAGCGATGCAGCTCTTGCGGAAAGCGGCGGAACCACGAGGAGAGCAACAGCAGCTCGTCTACTTCGTGACTTGGTACCTGCGTGCTGTCGCGCTCCACCGGATGGAAGACATCCGAGACCATCTCGAGCAATCGAATGCGGTCCGGCTCGCTGCGCGGCAACGCGTATTCCCCACGCACCCGCCCGCGACGAATCAGGTAGATGCGGTCGTCGCCGTCGTAGCCCGGCACCGTGTAGACGAACGATAACGTCTCGACCGCAAAGCGAAACTTGATGAACTGTTCGCGGAGCCCCTCGAGACGATGAAGCTTATCGCGGAGAGAGGCGGCTCGTTCAAATTCCATCGCGTCGCTGGCCGCGATCATCTCGTCGCGCAACGTGTTCATGGGTCCGTCGTCCGCGCCGTCAAGAAAGCCACGCACCATGTCGACGCGTTCCATGTACTCCGCGGCCGAACAGCCGCCGACACACGGGCCCAGACACTTGTGGATCTCGTGTCGAATGCACCCGGGTGTGCGCGGAAAGATCTGGAAGAGTTCGGGTTGATCGGAGAAATGCATTGGCTGATCGAGCCGGCAGTCCCTCAGGCCGAGCGCGTCGTTCAATTCTCGAATGGCCTCGCCGACGCGCTGCGCGCCATGGAATGGGCCATAGTAGACCTGCGCGTCGTCGGCGCCCGCGCCGCGAACCACGAGGAGCTTTGGCGCCGTCGTACGCGTGAGTTTGATGAAGGCGAAATGCCGCGCATCCTTCTTCATCGCGACGTTCAAGCGCGGGCGGAAGCGCTTGATGAGCCGCAGTTCTTCGAGCAGCGCCGCGAATTCGCTCGGCATGTAATCCCACTCGATGCGGTCGGCCTCGCGAACAATCCGAGCGCCCTTGTCGTCGGGTCCGCAACGGAAATAGCTCAGCAGTCGCGTCCGGAGCTTTTTTGCCTTTCCGACGTAAACGATCTCCCCGTCGTTTGCGACCATGCGGTAGACGCCCGGCCGGTCCTTGGCATTCGCCTTCACCACGAGACGCATGGCTTCGACCTGCGCCTCCGGCGTGGCTGGCCGGAGGATGCCTACTTTTGACAGCGGGCGCATAACACCGTCGTGCGGCCGTCGATCGCGTGCGTCTCGATGAGCCGCGCCCCGCAACGCATGCACGGTTGCCCCCCGCGACCATAGGCGGCAAGCGACCGCTGGAAGTCTCCCTTGCCTCCGGACGCGTCGCGATAGTCTCGAAACGATGTGCCCCGGGCGGCAATGGATTCAGTCAGCACGCTGATAATGCCCTGATGGAGGTCCGCGATCTCCTCGTCGGTGAGCTCGCGCGCCATTCGAGAGGGGTCCACCTCAGCGCGCCAACACGCTTCGTTCGCGTAGATGTTTCCGATCCCGACGATCATTCGCTGATCCATGAGCAGCTTTTTCAACGCCTGTTTCGACCCCCGAACAAGTACCGATAGATGGGGGATCGTGAACGCGGGGTCAAGAGGCTCGATGCCCAACGCGCCGACATAGGACTCGAAGCGGTCCGGCCCCATCAGGGAAACGGTTCCCAGGCGACGGATGTCGCGGTAGTGAAGGTCGCGATCGTCGTCGAGGGAGAAATGGAGGGTCGAATAGTTTGCTTCTCGCTCAGGCAACGGACCTCGGCTCAGCAAGAGTGCGCCAGTGAACCGCGGCTGCACAACGACGCGGTCACGGGAGTCGAGGTCGATCACGACGAGCTTCGCGCGCCGCCAGCATCGGGTGATCGTCGAGCCAACGGTGCGACGCAGAAGCTCTGTCGTCGTGACCTCGCGCAACACGTCGGTTTTCGAGACAGCGACGCCGACGATTCTTCGCCCGCGCAGTTCACCGTCGAGGTCGCGCGCGATCGTCTCAGTTTCTGGAAGTTCGGGCACTCTCTCGCCAGCCGATGTCGGTGCGCAGTTGCTTGCCTTCGAATTGGATCCGCTGCGCGACGGCGAGGCTCCGCGCCCGGGCGTCATCCAGCGACGAGCCGACAGCACTCACCGCAAGTACGCGTCCGGCGGCCGTCACGAGCTGACCATCCGCCGTGCGTTGCGTTCCGGCATGGAACACCGTAACACCATCGGGGACCGCCGGCACCGAAATGACGTCGCCGGTCCGCGGCGAATCGGGATAGTTTGCCGCCGCGAGCACCGTGGTGACGCACGCATTGTGCACCTCAGCGCTCGCGGCGTCGAGCGGCTGCCCCGCGCCGATCGCAAACATGACGTCGAGCAGTCCGGGCTGTACCTCGAGGACGGGCATCAGGGCTTGCGTCTCCGGATCGCCGAAGCGGCAGTTGAACTCGACGACCTTGGCTCCGTCACGCGTGATCATGAGGCCGGCGTACAGCAGTCCAGCGAACGGTCGCCCACGTTCACGCATTCCGCGTAGGGTGCTCTCGACGATGGCAGCCACCTCGCCTTCGCCCACCGGGAGCGAGACGGGAACGTAGGCGCCCATACCCCCGGTGTTCGGACCACGATCGCCGTCGAGCAATCGTTTGTGATCCTGGAGACCGGGCAACAAGAGAAAGGACGTTCCATCCGTCAGCGCGAAGACGGACAGTTCTTCGCCCTCCATGAACTCTTCAACGAGCACCTCGTGGCCGGCGTCGCCAAAACGGCCGCCCTCGAGCATGTCGTCGATCGCCGCCTCGGCGGCCTTGATCGTCTCACACACCAGAACACCCTTTCCGCTCGCGAGACCCGAGGCCTTCACGACCAGCGGTGCGCCGAATCGCTGTGCCGCAGCCTTCGCTGACGTCGGACTCGTGTGCATCTCAGCGCGCGCGGTGGGGATGCCGTCGTCGAGCATCAGCTGTTTCGCAAACGCCTTCGACGTCTCGATTTCCGCCGCGGCTCGCGTGGGTCCAAAAATCGGAAGCCCGTTTTCGCGAAATGTGTCGACGATACCCAATGCCAGCGGCCCTTCAGGGCCCACGACCGTCAGGTCCACTTGCCGATCGCACGCCAATGCCAGCAGGGCCCGAATATCGGAGACCGCAACGGGGACACACTCTCCCAATTCGGCGATACCTGGATTGCCGGGCGCCGCGATCAACTCGACTGCCGGATGTTCCTGCTTGAACTTCCAGGCGAGCGCATGCTCCCGTCCACCGCCGCCAACGATCAGTACTCGCATTCGACAAATATAGGAAGCGCCGGAGCGTCTATGTCGCTCACTTTCCCGGGTGCCGTCCGCGTTGCCCCTCTCGCGCCTTCACACCACGGACTGCGCCGAGGATCATTCGATTCACCGCCGCGAGGGACAGTCCCCCTTCGTCCTTGTCGGGAATGGTTGCGAAGCCGATCGCGGATGCGGTCGGATAGCGCGAAAAGATGCGTTCGAGGAGTGATGCCAACTCTTCACTGGAAGGTCCGCCGGGCACCTTGTTCTGGTGTGACATGACCTCGCGCGGCTCCAAGACATCCATATCGATGTGGATGTAGATCTTGTCCGTCAGCCGGCTGAGGCGATCGAGCTGCGCGAAGACGGCAGGCGTGCCAGCCTTGAGGTCCTCTACCGTGAGCTGCTGGATACCCGAGTGGCTGAGCAATTCCTGCTCGAGGGGGTCCGTGAGACGAACGCCGCCCATGACGATATACGCGTCCTTGAGCGCAGGGTCGAGATGCGCATTGTTCCATCGCATGGCCAACGCGACAGCGCGACCGCGAGTTACCTCGCGGCCGCGCGTCTCTGGAACGATGCCGATGCATCCATGAAACCTCACTTCGCCGAACCGCCGCGTTGGTCGGCCTCTCGAAGTAACGAGGCCACCCGCTACGACCCGTTCGAATTACACTGCGTCGGTCGGTGGCGCTGCCGGCGGCTCCTCGCGGCCCTTGAATGCGTCATTGAACGCCGATTTCGCGCGGTCGAATGCGTCACCAACACTCGCGAATCCAGCGTCCGCCTTGCCGGAGTAGTAGCGCGCAGCATCAGAGAAATCGTCGCCGAGTCCCTGCTTCTTCTCGCCGCGCCGCGTGTAGGCGCCGGCGATGATGGCGTCGTACTCACCGCTCGTACGCCAACGTTCCAGTTCAGCGGCACGCACCGTGTGGAAGGGATGATCACGAAACGCGGTATTGAACATCTTGAGCAGCTTGTCCCAGGTGTCGCCACCGGCCTCGTACGTGCTCGCCTGTGCCATGAACGCGTCGACGCTCGAGGTGTCGCCAAAGTCGCGCCCGCCCGCCAAACGCATGAACGTGCTCTGCGCGACGCCCTTGTCCTGGAGTGCGAGGAGCGCAGCGCGATCGCTCGAGAGCTCGCTCTTCCGATGCCACTCGAGCAGAGCGAGCTGGAAGGGGAGGAGCGCGAGCCCGACGGGAATGAGCGCCATCGTCCCGACCGCCATGATGACCATCGCGAGCGTGCGATACGTCATGTGGTCGCTCATGATGTGGCCAAGCTCATGCGCGAGGAGGAAGCGACGTTCGTCGTCGCTCTCGAGCAGTTCGAGCGCACCGGAGGTGAAGACGATGAACGGATCTTCGAAGCCGATCGCGTACGCGTTCACGTTCTGCGATTGGGTAACGTAGAGTTCCGGACGCTTGGGCCAATCCATCGTGCCGAGCACGTCGGTGAAGAGCGCGTGGAGTTTCGGTCGCTGGGTTTCGCCTACCTGCACGGCGTTGGCGAGAAAGATCTGGCGCACGCGGCGTTCAGTGATGAATGTCGCGGCCTTGCGCACGACTTCATCGAATCCCGGGATCGCCCGCAAGGTGTTGAGCGCGGCGCGATCAGCGGGGTGTTCCCACGCGAGACTCGAGATCTGGGGTAGCGGGGTCGGCATCGGGCGCAAAGCTCCTGGACGGGGTGACCAGAGAGCCTACGCGCGCCCTCGCCGAAAAGTGTCAGCCACCTTTGAATGGCTACAGCTTAGTGGTACGACGGCGCCGGGCAAGGGCGAGGACGCCCGTGAGTCCCGTCGCGAACAGGACGAGGCTTGCCGGCTCGGGTGTCGCAACTTCCGCGTCCTGGTTGTTGACGGTGACCGAGAAATTGTCGATGCCGCCTATCGTCGAATAGTTGCTCGCCGCACCTGAATTCGCGGACTCCACGCCGAATTCGATCAGGCCGCCGGAGGTCGAAAAATCGAGGGTCGCGGCCCCACAGGTGTAGTTCCCCCCAAATCCAAAAGTCGAGTAGATCTCGCACCAACCGGAAAGTGCCTCGGCCGGGTTGCTGACGTGTATCCAGCTCGATGACGGACCGGCGATGTTGTAGTCGATATTGGTCGGATCAGGGTTCGCGTCGCCCGGGGAGACGAAGTAGTGGCCGTTCTGGCGCGCGGTCGTCAGAAACGCGATCTGGTTGCTGGATTTTGCCCCAATGTCGTACGAGATCGCGAGACTCGTGATCGCACCCTGCGTCGACGGATCCCACCCGAATGGACTCGTATGCACCATGCCGGAATAGCCGAAATAGACGTAGTTGCTGGTGCCCCAGTACGCGCCTGGATTACCGTCCGGTCCGTCCAGTGCGCCCGATCCGGAGTCTCCCCCGGTGTGGTGGATCACCAGCGTGCTCGACCAACCCGACGTGAAATTGCCGTCAAAGAACGTCTGCGCGCGGACGGCGGACGCCGAGGCGGCGGTCAGCAGCAGGGCAGACGCGGCAACGCGCGCAGTACGGAGAGCTTTTTTCACGTCGGATTTCTCGCTCGGGATTGAGGCCTTCACCGAGAAATGGCACGCAATCGACATGCCGTTTTTTCGTGACTCAGAGAGCCAGAAACCTCTGTGAAATCACGACTTAAGGCGCCTTCACGGACCAGATAACACCTAGATAACGCGCACGCGCACAACAGTCTGTCGCGGCGCTACAACAGGTCGGAGCGAGCTGATCCGCTTGGCGGTCAAACCACGTGGAACGCGTGCTCCAGATCGGCGAGCAAATCACCCACGTCCTCGACCCCACAACTCAACCGGATCAACCCTTCGCCAATGCCAAGCTGCGCACGTCGCGCCGGCTCGACGCTCGCGTGGGTCATCGACGCGGGATGGCTGATCAGGCTTTCCACCCCGCCCAGGGACTCAGCCAGGGAAAACAGGCGACACCGGCTGAGGACTGCATTTGCCCGTACCTTGGTATCCAGGTCGACCGAGATCATGCCCCCGAAGCCGGACATCTGCCGTTTCGCCAGCTCGTGCTGTGGATGCGTCGGGAGGCCGGGATAGATGACTCGCTCCTCGCCAAGCCGCTCCGTCAGCCAGGCGGCAATCTGTCGGCCATTCGCGTCGTGCCTCGGCATCCGGAGGTGGAGTGTCTTCGTGCCGCGCAGCGCCAGCCACGAGTCGAATGGTCCAGGGACGGCGCCGGCCGCGTTGAGAATGAACTGCAGGCGCGTGGCCAGGTCGTCGTCATTCAGGATGGCGATGCCGCCGATCATGTCCGAATGGCCGTTCAGGTACTTCGTTGTCGAGTGGTAGATGATGTCGGCGCCGTACTCCAGCGGTCTTTGAAAAAAGGGAGAGGCGAACGTGTTATCGACCAGGAGCAGCGCGTTCCCGCGGTGCGCGATGTCGGCCGCTGCCTGGAGATCGCAGATGCGCATCAGCGGATTGGTCGGCGTCTCCACAAAGACGAGGCGGGTCGCCGGCGTCATGGCGTCCTCGATGTGCTGCGGATCGCGTGTATCGACCCACGAGAACGTCAGGCCATAATTCTGGAGGATCTTGTCGAACAGGCGGAACACTCCGCCGTACAAGTTCTCTCCGCAGACGATGTGGTCGCCCGCCTTGAAGAGCTTCATGATTGAATCGACGCAACCCATCCCCGAGCTGAAGGCGAATCCATGGCGCCCGCCTTCCAGTGCGGCTACGTTGCGCTCGAGTGCTTCCCGCGTCGGGTTCTTGCCACGGGCGTACTCGTATCCCTTATTCTGCCCCAGCGCGTCCTGCACATACGTCGAAGTGAGATAGACCGGCGTCATGATGGCGCCCGCCAACGGTTCTGGTCGTTGTCCCGCGTGGATCGCGCGGGTCGCGAAGGCCGGGGTGAGGTCGTCGTCGAAAACCCGTGTCATGCCGATACTACTCCGAGTCGAGTCATGCCGGGCAAGATAGCGGTAGGGCCGAAGGCGAGCGAGGACGCTCGGTGCTGGATTCGACGTCAAGGACCAGAAGCTGGCGCGAGCCCATGTCTGAAGCAGGTACGATGCAGCAATACTGTTTGATCGTGGATGACGAGCCTCGTCTTCGACAGGTGCTGGTGCACCTCATGCGAAACGACGGATTCCTCTGCCTCGAAGCCGGCAACGGTGAGGAGGCGCTCGCGCAACTCGAGCATCACTCGGTCACGCTCGTGATGAGCGACCTGCGCATGCCAAAGATGGATGGTCTCGAGTTGCTGCGTCGCGTTCGTGGCCAGTGGCCCGACACCGCGGTGGTGATGATTACGGCGGTCGCCGATGTCGAAGTCGCGGTGAGTTGCCTCGCGATCGGCGCAATGGACTATCTCACGAAGCCGTTCCATCTCGAAGAGGTCCGTGCACGCGTGGCACAGGCGCTCGAAAAACGGCGGCTCGTCGTGGAAAACCGTGGCTACCAGGAAAGCCTCCAGGAAAAGGTCGCGGTGCAGGCGCGGCGGCTGGAAGAGTTGTTTCTCGCCAGCGTGCAGTCGCTCGCCGAGGCGTTGGAAGTCAAGGACCCCTACACGCGCGGGCACTCGATTCGCGTCAGCCACTATTCGCTCGTGCTGGCGCGCGAACTGGGCCTGGACGGCGAGCAGTTGCGCCAGATCGAACTCGGCGGGCACGTGCATGACATCGGGAAAATCGGCGTGCGCGAGGATGTGCTGAACAAGCCCGGCAAACTGACGGATGCGGAGTACGAGCACATCATGACGCATCCCGTCGTCGGTTGGCGCATTCTCGCGCCGCTGCTTGGCGAGACGCCGCTGGCGCTCAACATCGTGCGCTCACACCACGAGCGCTACGACGGCCGAGGTGTCCCGGATCGCCTCGCGGGTACCGCGATCCCATTCGAGGCGCGCATCGCGGCGGTTGCTGACTCCTTCGATGCGATGACGTCCGACCGCCCGTATCGGCCCGACGGCATGAGCATCGAGTCCGCCGTCGCGGAGATCGTGCGATGCAGCGGGGCACAATTCGATCCGATCGTCGTGCGCGCGATGATCGCGGCCGTGGATGCCGGGCGCATCGAGCTCGTTCCGCGCGTGCCGTCGTTCATCGGAGCGAGTTGATCCCCTCGCCGGGCCCGTGATACTGGTGTAGTTCGACTCCGGTCGCATCGAGCCAACGCTCGCGCAGTTCGCGTGAGATGTCGCGGTTGCGACAGATGCACACCCGCAGATCGTTGTTGCGCAGATCCAACTCGCGGCTGGAAACGGCATCGAGCAGGTCGCGGTAGAGCGAGGCGTCGCCGGCGATCTGCGTCACGCCGTCGGCGAGCACGCCCGCCGCCTCGGCTGGATGAAAAGCCGCCAGCGTGGTGACGCGCGCGCCGGCCAACAGCGGTGCGCACGCCGTGACGATGAGTTCGAACGGGTATGTCCATGGACGCAACGCGAGCACGTGATCGTCCGCAGAGTTGCCGAGCGCGAGGTTCGCCGCTCGCGAATCAGCGAGGAGGTCCGCATGCGTCATGATGGTCGCGCGCGACACGTGGTCCGCGCGGTCGTAGATGACAACGGCCTCTTCATCACTCCCCGCGACGCCGAGTTCTCCGTCGATCGAAAGCCCGTGGTGCGAGCCGAGGTCGACCTCCTTCACCAGCCCAGCGGAAACCACGCGCGCGATGCGTGGGGCGTCGTCCAGCAGCACCGCCGGCATGCCCTCGGGAACACCGCGGAACAATGACGATTCGGTAAATACGGCGCCGACTCCAGCATCGGCGCACTGAAAGGCGATGTCCTCGGACGTGGCACGCGGGTCGATGAGCACAGCACCGCGCCCTTCGCTGGCAGCGAGTGCGGTGATGAATGCCGGAGATGGCGGAAGGAGGATCGCGGCGCGCCGTCCGTTGAGCGCGCGGACCACGGTCGCGCTGCGCTGGAGGAGCGTGAGCCCCGCCGCGACGAGTTGCTGCGCTTCGAACTCAGCAACCGGAGCGACGGTGCGTATGCGGCCGTTTCCAGCCGCAACGGCCAGCGTCACGAGTGAAAGCGGGTTGCTCAGGTGTCGAATCGCTCCAGCGATGACTTGAGGCGCTGCGCGACCTGCGCGAGTTGTTCGCTCGATGCCGCGACACTCGACATCGCGGCGTTCTGCTCCTGCACGACCGCACTCACCTCGAGTGCCGTCGCGGCATTCATGTCGGCGGAGGACGCGAGCGCTTCGATCTCATGCGCGAGCGACTCGGTTTCCGTGCGCTGCGCGTCCGCCGCTTCCACGATGCGATCGACCGCCGCGCGCGCGCTGGCAATCTCCCGGTCGATCTGCGTCAGCGCCTCAGCGGACGCACGGATCACCGCCTCGCCGGTGGTGACGCGGTCGCTCGCCTCGAGGATCTGCTCTTCCGTCCGCACTGCGCTCGTGCGGATCTCGGCCGCGAGCTTTCGAATCTGCGCGAGCGCCCGCGCACTCTCGGCCGCGAGTTTGCGCACCTCATCGGCGACGACGGCGAAGCCTTTGCCGTGCTCGCCCGCGCGCGACGCTTCGATTGCCGCGTTGAGGGCGAGCAGATTCGTCTGGCGGGCAATCGAGCCGATGACGTCGGTGATCTTGCCGATGCGTTGCGACTTCTCTCCCAGTTCCACGACGGAAGGAACCGCGGCGCTCGTGACCGCGCTGATCTCGGTCATCGCCTGTAGTGCCTCGCTCGCGGCGATCGTGCCGCGGCGTGTGGTGCGCTGCGCGACGTCGGCGGCAGAGCGCGCCTGCTCGGCATGACTTGCTACTGCGGCGGAGCGGCTTGCCACGCGACTCGACGCATCCGATGCCTTGTTCACACCCTTCTTTTGCATCGCGGCGGCATCCGCAATGGCCACCGCGGCGCCGGATACCTGCTGTGTCGATGCGGTCATCTGCTCCGCGCTCGCCGCGAGTTGCTCCGCCGTCGCTGCCACGTCGATCGCGCTGCCGCCGAGGTCGGCCATGAGGATACGGAGCCCGCGGGTCATTTCGCGAAAGCCGGACGCGAGGTCACCGACCTCATCGTCGGACTCGAAGGTCAGTTCATGGCGAAGACGTCCTTCCGCGACGTGCTCGGACTGGATGCGGAGGTTCGTCAGTCCCCGTGTCATCCGGCGTGCCGTCCAGAAGGCGAAGGTCACCGAAATCAGCAGGGCCACGAGGGCGAACAGCGCGAGTTCCACCTCGGCCGAGCGTGCGTCGGCCAGCAGGGCGTCAGCGCGGCTCGTGGTGATGACGGCTCCCGCGACGCGCCGGTCAGCCGCGAGGACCGGCGTGGCCACCGTGATGACGCTCTCGCCATCGAGGTCGTGGAGGCCGGTGGCGCCTGGCCGTCCGGAAATGAGTGCGTCATCGAGTCCCGGCGGCGCTGTCCATTCTCCTCCGGTCCCACCGGCCGCATCTCCGCGCGCAACGTACCGATACTTACCAGCGCTGTCCCGAACAACCAGGTCGATGAACAGACCTTCGTCGGCGCCGACGAGCGATTGTGCATTCTCGGCACGGATGCGAAGGAGTGGATCGCGAGCGACCGCTTCGGCGCTGTCGAGAGTGGAGGGGGAGAGAAGGAGGGGGGGAATCGACGCGGGCAGCTGCGCCACCGCCGCCCGACCGATCGAGAGCAGTCGCTCGGCCTGCGCACGCGACAGCGACGAGCGGACGTGTCCGTACACGGGCGCCAGAAGGATGGCGAACGTGACGAGCACGGTGCCGCCGGCGAGGGCGGCCATCTTGAGCCGCACGGGAAATCGGGTGGCGGCGCGCAGGGGGACTATGGGACGAGGTAAGGGAAAAGACACGAATCGGGAGCGCCCGCGAGTGCGTGGCGAGACGAGAAGTTACCGGTCGTGAATGGGTGTGGACAAGCGTCGCGTGAAGCTTGCCCAGTCATGGGCCCGGAATAGCTTTCGGCTTCACCGTGACGGAGGATTCATGGCGCAGGGTAGTACGGGCGGGGAATTGATGGTGAGCGTGTCGGGAATTCGCGGCCGTGTGGGCGGTGGCCTGACCCCGGAAGTGGTGGCGCGGTACGCAGCGGCTTTCGGCGCGTGGTCCATTTCCCAGGGCCCGTCACGTCAGATCGTGGTGGGTCGCGACAGCCGTGTCTCGGGGGCAATGTTTCATCGCATCGTCGTCGGCACACTCCAGCTTGTTGGCTGCGACGTGATCGATATCGGCCTCACTACAACGCCGGGAACGCAGCTGGCCGTCGAATATCATCATGCCGCGGGCGGCCTGATGCTGTCGGCGAGCCACAATCCCATCGAGTGGAATGCGCTCAAGTGCATTGGCTCGACCGGCCTGTTCCTGGAAGCGCACGAGGGTTTGGCGATGCGCGCGCTGGTCGAGTCCGGAATTCCCTATGCAACGTGGGACGGAATCGGGAGCGTCGTTTCGGATGAAGCGGTCGCCATTCGGCACATCGATGCGGTCCTTGCCATTCCGTACTTGGACGTCGACGCGATTCGGGGTCGCAAGTTCAAGGTTGCGTTGGATTGCGTGCGCGGGGCGGGTTCCACGATCATGCCGGCGTTGCTCGAGTGGCTCGGCTGTGAGGTCGTGGGGATGAACATGGAGCCGGATGGCCGCTTTCCGCGCGAGCCGGAACCGATTCCCCAGAACCTTCGGGAGTTCGAGGCATTCGTTGCGCATACTGGGGCCGACATCGGTTTCGCCGTCGACCCCGATGTCGACCGGCTGGCGCTCGTCAGCAACGAAGGGCGCGCCATCGGAGAAGACTACACGCTCGCGCTCGCGGCCAAGCTCGTCCTGCGGCACCGGAAGGGACCGGTCGTGACGAACCTGTCCACGAGCCTGTTGATCGACGACGTTGCCCGTGAGGCAGGGGTCGAGGCGGTTCGCGCGCCTGTCGGTGAAGTGAACGTCGCGGTTCGCATGCGGGAGCTCGGTGCGCCAATCGGCGGCGAAGGAAATGGCGGAGTGATCCTGCCCGAAGTGCATCTCGGACGCGATGCGCCGATCGGCGCGGCCCTGCTCCTGCAATTGTTGGTCGAGGAGAATTGCCCGCTCTCGGAGATCGTGGCGCGATTGCCGCGCTACGTGATCGTCAAGGACAAGCTCGATCGTCCGAACGTGCCGTTGGATACGGTGTATGCCGCCCTCCGTACCGCGTTTGCGGATGCGAAGGTCGACACGCAGGACGGACTTCGGCTGTCATGGCCGGACCGGTGGGTGCATGTGCGTCCCTCCGGAACGGAGCCGATCGTGCGGGTGATTGCAGAGGGGCCAGATGAAGAATCTGCGCGAGAACTGGTACGGCGGTCGCGCGAGCCGCTGGACGCCCTGCGGGGCTGAGCGGAACGCGGCTGGATCACTCACGGGAGAATGAGACCATGTGCGGAATTGTTGGATTCGTCGGGACACGTAGCGCGACGACGTTGCTCGTTGACGGACTGAAGCGACTTGAATACCGGGGCTATGACTCGGCCGGCGTGTCGCTCATGAACGGAAACGGTATCGTCGAAACGAGGAAAGCGAAGGGCAAGATCGCCATGCTCGAACAGGCGATCGGCGACAAGCCCATCCACGGGCACGTTGGTATTGCCCACACGCGGTGGGCGACGCACGGCCCACCGAACGAGTGCAACGCGCACCCGCATCACGACTGCACCGGCGCCGTCTCCGTCGTTCACAACGGCATCATCGAGAACTATGGTCCCCTCCGCGACATGCTTCGGAAAACGGGGCACACGTTCGTGTCGGAGACGGATACGGAGGTTCTCGCGCACCTTATCGAAGCGGCCTTCGACGGCAATCTCGAGGAAGCGGTGATCGACGCACTGGCGCTCGTGGAGGGCACGTACGGCATCGCCGTGATTTCGGCGAAGGATCCCGACAAGCTCGTGGCGGCGCGCAAGGGGAGTCCGCTGCTGATCGGCCTCGGCGATGGCGAGAACTACATCGCCAGCGATGTGGCCGCGATCCTTCAGCACACGCGGCACGTGGTCTATCTGGACGATGGCGAGATGGCGGTCCTTCGGAAAGACGACTACCGCGTCATGGACCTGAACGCGAAGACCGTCAAGAAGCGTGTGAGCCGTATCGAATGGGACCTCGATCAGATCGAGAAGGGTGGCTTCGATCACTTCATGTTGAAGGAGATCATGGAGCAGCCGCAGACGATCCAGAACACCATGCGGGGCCGCTCCGTCGACGAGGATGGTTTTTCGAAGCTCGGAGGCTTGAATCTCTCGAAGGAAGAGCTTCAGCACTTCGACCACATCATCATTACCGCGTGCGGGACGAGCTGGCACAGCGCGCTCATTGGGAAAATGATGATCGAGGAGCACGCACGGATTCGCTGCGAGGTTGAGTACGCGTCCGAGTTCCGGTACCGGAATCCCATCGTCACCGACAAGACGCTGTGCATCGTGATCTCCCAGTCCGGCGAGACGGCGGACACGCTCGCCGCAATGCGCGAAGCGAAGCGGCGCGGTGCCAAGACGCTCGGTCTCGTGAATCAGGTGGGATCGACCATCGCGCGAGAGGATGATGGCGGCATCTATCTGCATGCGGGGCCCGAGATCGGCGTCGCGTCCACCAAGGCGTTCACCAGCCAGGTGGTCGCACTGGCGTTGCTCACGCTCAAGCTCGGCCGCTTGCGCACGATGTCGATCATGCAGGGCCGAGAGGTGACACAGGCGCTGGACCGGCTTCCCGCGCAGATTCAGAGCATTCTCGACCGGGCGGAGGAAATCGAGAAGATCGCGATGGCATTCGTCGACGCGACGAACTTTCTGTATCTCGGCCGCGGCTACAATTTCCCCGTGGCGCTCGAAGGTGCGCTGAAGTTGAAGGAGATCAGTTACATCCACGCCGAGGGGTATCCGGCCGCCGAGATGAAGCACGGGCCCATCGCGCTCATCGACGCTGACATGCCGGTCGTCTTCATCGCGCCGCACGACTCGGTGTTCGACAAGGTCGTGTCGAACATTCAGGAGGTGAAGGCCCGTGGTGGCCGGGTGATCGCCATCACCAGCCGCGACGAGCCGGCACTCGAAGGCATCATCGACTACGAGTTCCGTGTTCCGGAAACGATCGACATGCTGAACCCCGTGTTGTCTGCGATCCCCTTGCAGTTGCTGGCGTACTACATCGCCGCGAGGCGAGGGCTAAACGTCGATCAGCCGAGGAACCTGGCAAAGTCCGTGACCGTCGAATAGGCCGTCATGTCGTCTTTTGTCGTGCAACTGCACGGCGGCGGGACTCATGACGTGAGTCACGTCGACGACGTTGCCTTCCGCGTATCGACCGGCCGTCTTTCATCGCGACGGCCGGGGCAGGTGAGGAGCGGAGGCATCGGGTTTCGCTGGGCGGCGATCGCGACGGACGGCGAGCTATCCGATGGCGTGGATCGGTTTATCGTGCGGGACACCAGTCCCTTCATGGTCGAGCCACCCACCGGTCAACAGCCCGTCGTGAGCGTCACCGTGGAAGATCACGGTGCGCGGGCCGTGCTGACACGCGACCGCTTCGGCGCCAAGCCGCTCTTCTATGTGGCGCATCGTGGCGGATGGCTGATCGCCTCGGAGGCGAAGTGCCTGACGCCGTTCCTCAACGGCGTCTCCGTCGATCGCGACGCGTTGGCGGAACTCGTTCGCTATCACTGGATGCCCGGTTCCGGATATCTCGACGAACAGATCACGCAGGTACTGCCCGGCGCGACTGTTTGGCTCGTGCCCGGACAGCCCGCGAGGAGCACGCCGCTCGAAACGATCACCTTCGACGTGGCACGCAGGGACGCGCACAACGAATCCTTCGAGTGGTTCTGCGACCGCACGGACGAGGCGTTTCGCTCCACTATTCGACGGGCGTGTAAAGGAGCGGGCGAAGCCGCCGTCCTGCTCAGCGGCGGCATCGATTCGTCACTCTTGGCCGCACTCGCGAAGGCGGAGGGCATTCCGCTCCGCGCCTATGTGCTTCGCTACGAGGGGTACGTCAATCCCGAGTACGACCGCGCGATAGCGGTGTCGAAGATGCTGGATCTTCCCGTCGAGGAAGTCACGGTGCCTCGTAATGCGCTGTCCACGATGGTCCCGTACATGGTGTGGCGCGAGGAACGCACTCCGCGCCACGCGAACACGGTGGCGCTTCGGATACTCCTCGACGCCTGCGCGCAACGCTCGTCGGTGGTGATTCACGGCGACGGTGCCGAGGCGATCTTTGGGTTGAAGGACGTGCACCGCGTGGGTCAGTTCGAGCGTCGGCGACGGATCGCGATGGCGCTGACTGGCGGGCGCAAGCGACCACGCCTCGCCAAGGTATTCGCTGCGATGCCGAGTGAGCGGGCCAGGAGAATCGCGAAGGTGCTGACCAACGACGCCGCAGAATTCTATCGCCAATCCCGGTTGATCGAGTATTCGCCAAGAGCCCTGGCGTTGCTCGAGCCGCTCTACTCGGGTGCGGAGCTCGGCGAAGACATCAGGGAGCTGCTCCCCTCGACGGACGCATTGAACAGCGACGCAATTCACGCCTATCAGTGTGCGACCTTCCTTCAGGGATCGTTGTTGCGCATCGACCGACACGCGTCACCCCTTGGCCTTTCCGTGTGCCTTCCGTTTTGCAGTTCGGAGGGACTCGCCGTGGCCTCCGTGCTTCCGTTTCGGCACAAGCTGCGGAATGGTAAAGGGAAGCCCATTCTCCGCGCGCTCTGCGGTCGCTACCTGCCGGCGGAGGTACTGGCGTGGCCGAAGATCGGGTTCGGGGCACCGCATGAGCGGTGGATCATGGATTCGATGTCGCCGCGATGGGTTCCGGAGCTATTCCGAGGCGCCGAACCCAGTCGCCTGGCGAGATTGCTTCCCGACGCCAACCTGCGGACGCTGATTGCACTCGACGATCATGAGGCCCATTGGTTCGCAATCACGCTCGAGCTGGCGCTGCGTCAATTGGAGGACACGCGCTCGATGGGGCCCGGCGTCGCGTCGTAGCGTTGATGGTCGCATGCGTGCTCGGGGCCTGAACTCTTGCGGACATACTCGCAACCGCCGAAGATAGGCGGTCCTTCACACCGGGTCATCATGCACATCGCTCGCGTTTGCTCCCTGTTTGCAGCAACGATTCTCGTCGCGGGCGGATGCCGCAACCACGATGACGCCAAGCCCGTGCCCGACGAGACGCCGGTGGTGGCGCAGGCGTCGTCCGGCGCTGCTGTGGCGCACCCCGGCGATGTGCGCATCGTCAGCGAAGATGGCGGTGTCGACCTGTGGCTCGTGAGTGACACGATCAGTAGCGGGCTCTCGCAATCCACGTTGGCCAGCGCGAAGCAAGGAACCGACACCGCATCGGTCAAGGGCTCAGGGTTGGGCGCGTCGATCGAGCGAATGGTCAAGAGCTCCGTCCAGAGCGCGATCGCGACGCGCGTCGGATTTCCGATCACCGATATTCGTGGGGCGACGTACCGCGACGGGAAAATCGAGTTCGACTGGATCGGAAAACCACGCATCACCTTCAACAGCGTCAACGTGAACAAGAAGAAGCTGCTCGAATCGTTCCGGCCGGAGGATGCGCAGCGGTTCGTCGATGCGGTGAATGCGCGTGCGCGCGCCGTTGGAGCGCGTTAACGAGTATGGCAACCGCCGCGCTCCGCCCACGGTCGGTTACCGAGATCGTGGACGTCGCATTCCAGATCCTTCGCGCACACTACGGTCAATTCGTGATGTGCTCCGCGATCGCATACCTCCCATGGCTCCTCGTCGAGCTGGTCTTCGTCGGCGACCCCCAGCGAATGGCGGGGACGAGTCTCTGGGCCGGAATGGCGGCGCTGGCCGGCATCTGGGTCACCTACGCGCTCATGAGCGCCGTGATCATCACCTGTGCCTCGCAGGCGTATCTCGGCGACGCGGTGGATGTCGGAGCGGCTGTCCGTCTGGCGCTCCCCAAGCTGCACCGCGTAATGATCGCCGCCATCGCGCGCTATGTCCTGATCATGGTTGGGTTCCTCGCGATGATGGTCGGTTCACTCTACGTCGTCGCCGCGCTGTTCGCGCTCACGCCGGTGATCATCCTCGAGGACGCCAGCGTTCCCGGCGCCTTCAGGCGGACGCTCGCCCTCTCGAAGGGCCGCAAGCGCCACGTGCTCAACACGCTCGGGCTGATCGCCATCATCTATTACACGCTCGCCATCGGCGTCACGCTCCTGTCCGCGATGTTCGGTGACTTCGTCGTGAACGCGCTCGCCGGCGCGTTCTATACGATCCTCGCCTATCCGGTCATTGCGATTACGGAAGCGCTGCTCTACTACGACGCGCGCATTCAGAGTGAGGGGCTCGATATCGAGCTCATGGCCGACGAGTTGGGCGCCGGAGTACCAGCCGCCCCGATCGCGCCCTGACGGTCTTGCTCTTCCTCATGCAGGTCGCGGAACGGAGCTGGTCGGCGTCAGCGGTGCACGATTCCGTGCAGGCAGTCCTGCGCGATCCAGCCTTTCACCGTACGCTGCGGCGTTCGCTCGCCGACCGCCTCATGCTCTGGCTGGCTGAATGGTGGACGCGCGTCTCGCGGCTCCTGGCGCACATGCCATCGATGAGATCGTTCGGCCTGGCACTGGTGGCACTCATCGTCATCTTCGTTGTCGTTCGACTGGTGATCGCTGCACGGCAACGCGATGCTGGGGTTGTTCGGCACGTGACGCGTCGAGGATCGAGCGCGACCGAGGACGCATGGCTTCAGGCCGATCGCCTCGCGGAAGCGGGCCACTACGAGGAGGCCGCGCACGCACTGTATCGCGGGGTGCTCGTCGCACTGGGGCGCTCGGAGCGACTTCGCCTCGAACCATCGAAGACGAGTGGCGACTACGCGCGAGAGCTACGGAGACGTGGATCGGCCGCACACGGGCCCTTCAGGACGTTTACGCGACGGTTCGATATCGCGGTGTACGGGCATGGCGGCTGCGACGCGGACGCGTTTGTCGCGCTGCGCGAGCTCAGTACGCCATTTTACGCGAACGCGCGCGCGGCGTGACCGATCCATCAACCGCCGACCGCCGTGAGTGGTGGACGCGCCCGGCGACGGTGCTTCCCGTCGTCGCATCGATCGCCTTGCTCGTGGCCTTTCTCACACCCCAGGCGGCGCAAGGCCGCTTCGGTGACTCGCGCCTCTCGACGCACCTTGCCGGAGCACAGGGTGCGCGCTTACTGGCTGACCTGTCGAAGCGTCTCGGCTGGACGGTGATCCAACGCGACAGTCAGCCCTCGCCTGAGGCGGCGGACGCGAGAACCATTCATGCGGTTCTCGCCCCTCCACTGCCCGCCACCGCGGAGGAAGCGCACCAGTTTCTCACGGCGGTCCGCGGCGGAGATGCGCTGCTGCTCGTCGTGGACGGGCGATCGCCGCTTTCCGACTCCCTTGGCGTTACCAACTTCAGGCGCGGAGGTCTCCTCCCGCGCCGCGCCGGCGCGGGAGCGGAGTGTGCGAAATATACGGAGTCGGTTCCCCCTGTCTGGCCTGATGGACGCGTCCACCTGTATGGCCTGCGCTGGCTCAGGGGCGTTCCTCGGGGGAATGTTGTGTTTGCGACGTTGAGCCCTGACGAAACCGGCAGCACCGCACCCGGCGACGCAGCGGTCGGCTTCGCGTACGGCAATGGCCGCGTCGTCGTGGTGGCGGACCCTGACCTCATGCGAAACGATGTGCTTCGGCACTGTGGATGGGGAACCGACGTCATCACCGTACGGATCCTCGAATGGCTGCGCGCCGGCGGGGACGCCCCGCGCACAACGCTGGCATTCGACGAATACCATCAGGGCTACGGCGCGAAACCATCCGTCTTCGATGTGACCGGATCCTTCCTTGTCGACCACCCGGCTGGCCGAGCGATTCTCCAACTCGCGCTTGCCGCGCTGGTGCTGCTCTTCGCCGTGGCGCCGCGCGCGCTGCCCCCCGTGCACGTCGAGGCGATCGAGCGTCGCGATCCACTCGAGCAGGTCGATGCACTCGCGCACGCATACGAACAGGTGCACGCCACGAAAACCCTGGCCGCTCGGCTGTTGCGCGGGGTGCGCTGGCGAGTCGAGCGCGGTGGTTCGGTTGCGCGTGCACGCGCCGACGACGCATTTCTCAACGATGCGCTGGCCCGCGCACCGTCGCTCGGTGATGATGTCGCACGCGTCCGTCACGCACTCGCGGCGACTATTCCGGACCGCGACCTGCCCGCGCTCGGCGAAGCGCTTCGTCGTATTGAACACACACTCACGACCACGATCTCATGAGCATACCGATTTCTCCGGCGCAGGGCGCCACCCTGCTTGCACGCGTGCGCGAAGCGGTGGCGACGCGCGTGGTGGGCCAGGAGGCAACCGTTGCCGATGTGCTGGTGGCGTTTCTCGCGCGGGGACATGTCCTCGTTGAGGGCGTGCCCGGAACGGCGAAGACGTTACTCGTGCGATCACTCTCTGCCGCACTTGGCGTGCGCTTCGCCAGAATTCAGTTCACGCCCGATCTCATGCCGTCCGACGTCACGGGTGTGAACGTCTTGCGTGACCCCGCGCGCGGGTTCGAATTCCAGGCTGGCCCGGTGTTCACTGACCTCCTTCTCGGGGACGAGATCAACCGCGCACCCGCGAAGACCCAGGCGGCGTTGCTCGAGGCGATGGCCGAGCGACAGGTGACCGTCGACGGCATTTCGCGCCCACTCGGTGATCTCTTTACGGTGTTTGCCACGCAGAATCCCGTCGAGCACGAAGGGACATATCCGCTACCCGAAGCGCAGCTCGACCGCTTCCTCATCAAGGCGGTGATGCCATATCCCTCACGCGAGGCCGAGTTGGAACTGCTGGCCCGGTACGAGAATGGCTTCGATGCCGAGCGTCTCGTGGTCGCGGACATGCCCACGGCTCTGGAGCCCGCGGAGGTGAGCGCACTGCGAGGGCTGGTCGACCGTGTCCGCGTGGCCGAAGAAGTCCGCGGCTACATCGCGGACATTACGCGCTCCACCCGTGAGGAGCGGATGCTTGCGTTGGGCGCGTCACCACGTGCCACCGTTGCGCTCTTCCGGGCCGCGCGCGCCGTTGCCGTGCTCGAAGGGCGGGATTTCGTGACGCCGGATGACGTCAAGGGAATCGCGCCGGCGGTGCTCCGTCACCGTATTGCGTTGTCACCGGAGCTCGAAGTGGAGGGCCGCACGCCAGACGATGTCCTCGCGTCACTCCTGGATCGCGTGCGCGTTCCCGAGTGATGCGGTGACGCGAATGCAGGTAGTGGTGCGGCGGATGCGCGCACTGACGACCTTTGCACCGACGCGGCGCTTCGCCGTCGCGCTCGCATGCGTCGCACCGCTCTGGTTGGTGAGCGCGAACCCAGTCGGTGCGTGGATCGCCGCGGGCGCGGTGCTCGCACTCGCAGCGCTGTGCGTCTCTGATGTCGCCGCGCTGCCTCGCCGGCGTGATCTCGATGTGCGTCGCGACTTTCCGGAAACCGTCGGCGTCGGCGACCAGGCCGAGGGTCGATACGTGGTGGAGTCGCGGTGGAACGCCTCGCTGCATGCACGCCTCTATCACACACTTCCACCGCGGCACCTGTCCGACTCCGCGCCGCTCTCAGCGATGGCAATACCACCGCGCGGACGCGTCGAGACGCGCTTCCACGCCTCAGGAGCGGCCCGAGGAGACGCGGCACTCGGCGACGTGGCATTGCGAGTCGGGACACGGCTCGGACTCGTCGCGCGAACGATTCGGTACGAGATGCATGACCGCGTCCTCGTGGCGCCGTCGCTGGCGGGTGTGAAGCGATTCCGCTGGTTGGCGATCCATCATCGCCTTGCGACCGTCGGCATCCGCACGACACGCCGTCGCGGCGAAGGCCGGAGTTTTTCGCGGCTTCGAGACTATGTCGTTGGCGACGACCCGCGGTACATCGACTGGAAAGCCACGGCGCGTCGCGGCCACCCCATCACGCGCGAGTTCACCGTCGAGCAGTCCCAGACCGTGTTTGTTCTCGTCGATGCGGGCCGGTCGATGACGCAGCTGTCGGGACGGCATCCGCGATTCGAGTATGCGTTGTCGGCGACGTTGCTCCTGGCAGACGTCGCCATCACCGCGGGAGACCGCGTCGGCGCGCTCGTTTTCGACGATCAGTTACGCGCACTCGTTCCGGCGCAGCGCGGCGCGACGGCGTTACAGGCGATCCGGACGGCGCTCGTTCCCGTCCAACCGACGCTCGTCGAGCCGGACTACGCGTCGGCGTTTCGCGCGCTCGCGCAACGACAGCGGAAGCGCTCATTGATCGTCCTCGTCACGGACGTGATCGACGCACGCGCCGCGCGATCACTGCTCGCGCATCTTACGAAAGGCGCCTCTCGGCATCTCGCGGTAGTCGTGGCCCTCCGCAACGAGGCGCTCCTGGCCACGGCGGCCGCGGGCGGAACGCGGGTCTCGGACCTCTACACGAGTGCGGCGGCCGAGGAGCTCATCTCCGAACGACTCACCGCGCTTCAGCGCATGCGGGATGCGGGCGTCGTCGTTCTGGACGTGGCGCCCGACGCAATGGCGGCCGCCGTCGTCAATCAATATCTCGAGCTCAAGTCGCGCGGCGCGTTGTAGCGGCTGGAGCCAGCGCGAGCGCGCTGTCGCCGCTGGGTATCGAGGGGTCGCGCGCCACGGTGCGCCGAGACGCCGGCCGGCCGCCACGCAGGTACATGATAAGGAAGAGCAGGGTGAGGCCGCTCACGGCCAGCTTCCCCTCGATGGGCCACCACTCGATCGGCGAAACAAAGCCCTCCAGCAACCCGGCGATGACGAGGAGGAACGTGGAACCGGCAATGAGCCGGATGGCACGCCGCCCATTCTCCACGAGCGCGCGACGGCGGCTCCGGTCGCCGGGGAGAAGAATGCCCGCGGCAAGGAGGAACCCGCCACCGCCGGCAACGCAGATGGCGAACAATTCCAACACGCCATGTGGCGCGACGAACGCGATGAGAAGGCGCGCGATGCCCTTGCTCGCGTACAGCCCAAAAACGCTGCCGATCGAGATGCCGTTCAACACCAGCATGAGCGCGCTCAGCGCGCCCGCCGCGACACCGCCGGCAAAAACGGCGAAGGTCACCTGGACGTTGTTGGTGACGATCCTGCTCGACATCACGGGCCGCAGGATTTGCGGATCGTCGATATATCCCTCGCCGTCCTTCGCACGGCGCACTCCGTCCGACGCGCGCTCGAGCATGGCCGGCGGAAGCAGCTTTGCCGCAATTACCGGCGAGCGCGCGACGCCGACTCCAGCGATGATCGCCGGCCCGAACAGCAGCAGGGCAGCGAGCGAAATTGGCGCCACGCTTCGGCGGATCTCGGTCGGCACGTCCGTGAAGAGGTATCGCGTGCCGCCGCGCAGCCCCAGTCCGCGGTCGCGATACAGCAGATTGTGTGCGCCGGCGACGAGCCGCCCGAGGAAAAACAACTCGTCGAGTGTGCGACCTGCGGACGCCGTACGCAATCGAGCAAGGTCTGCCGACAGTGTTCGATAGTCCGAGACGAATTCGCGAACGCCCTCTTCACCGAGCACCTTGAGGCCGCCCTTCTGCGCCTTGGCGAGCGTCGCCGAAAAGGCCGTCCATCGAGGAAGTCCAGCGGCGATGAGCGCCTGGCGTTCGCGGCCAGCCCCAGTATCGCCCCGCGACGCGACACCGCGAGTTCTGGCTGACTTCTCTCGCTCATGCAACTCGAGCAGGCGTTGGCCAAGAGGCCGGCCGTCATCGGGAAGGGCGCCGCCGAAGCGTTGCGCGAGCTGCGACGCGAGCGCCGCACGACGAAGCGGATCGATGGAGTTCCATCGCGAGACGAAGCGCGACAACAGGATGTACTGCTCCTCGTCGAGCGACGTCTGGAGCGCCGCGGCGGCGCTGCTGTGCTCGCGACGCTGCCTCGACGGATCTGCCGTGCGCTTCACGTCCTCCCGCACGACGATCGTGCCGGCGACCAGATCACCGAGCCGACGCCCGCGCTTCGTGAACAGCATGCTCGTGAGGCCGACGAAGTAGAAGAACACGGGCTGCATGTCGATCATGCGCACGAGATTTCGTACCGCCGACGTACCGAACGTCACCGAATACCCACCATCGCGCACGACGCGCAAACGGTGCAGCCGTTTCCCGGGCGTCTGACCATCCATCAGTCCCTCGAACAGGACGTAATAGCCCCACACGATGAGGAACTGGGCGATGCCGAGCACCGCGATCCCCCAGCTGGCGCTTGCGTCGAACGAAAGGCCGAGCCGGCTGCGCGTCAATGCAACCAGCGCGATGACGATCGTAAGGAACGCCCCGATGCAGATGGCGAGGTCCGTGAGCGCCGCGAGCACGCGTGATCCCACCCCCGCAAGCGAGTAGGTGAGCACCACCAGTTCTGGTGTTTCAACGTCAACGGTCTGCTCGAAGGGGCGTGTGCTCATGCGGCCAACAATAGCATGCAGCGTTGGCTCATCGCTATCTTTGCCCGCATGCGAGTGCTGCTGCAGCGCGTTTCACGCGCGGAGGTGCGCGTTGGAGACCGGACGACTGGGCGCATTGCGAGCGGATTCCTCCTGCTCGTGGGTTTTACGCATGCCGACAACGAGGCCATTGTGCAGTGGATGGCCGACAAGGTCGTCGGGCTCCGGCTCTTCTCCGACGCCGACGACAAGATGAACCTCTCGATCGCGGATGTTGGTGGCGCACTGCTCGTCGTTTCACAATTCACCCTCTACGGTGACGTCGCCAAGGGCAGACGGCCCAGCTTCATCGACGCCGCCCGTCCCGATGCCGCCATTCCGCTGTACGAGCGCTTCATCGGCCTGCTGAGAGAACGCAACATCGTCGTCGAGACGGGGGAGTTCGGCGCAATGATGGACGTCGAACTCGTGAATGACGGACCCGTCACCCTGTGGCTCGAACGTTGAGCTCGCCACGTGTCATCCTCGCGTCGCAGTCACCACGCCGGCGTGAACTGCTGACGCTCGTGGGCATCGAGCACGAGGTCCGGCCCGCGGACATCGATGAAGCGTATCTTCCGGGCGAAGCACCGCGCGCACACGCGGAACGCCTCGCTCGCCAAAAGGCGGCCGCTCTAGCCCACGGTGAGCCCGATGCCCTCGTCATCGGCAGCGACACCATCGTGGTCGTGGATGGCGATGTCCTCGGCAAACCGCGGGACGAGGCGCATGCCGTCGAGATGCTGACTCGCCTTTCCGGACGATCACACATCGTGATGACGGCGGTGGCCGTGCAGCGGCGCGGGGTCGAGTTGTCTGACGTCGTCGAGGTCGGTGTGACCTTTCATCCGCTCACGCGCGAGGAAATCGACGCATACATCGCCACACGCGAGCCGATGGACAAGGCGGGCGCGTATGGAATCCAGGGCTTTGGAGCGACGATCGTCGAGCGCGTCGACGGAGACTACTTCGCCGTCATGGGACTGCCACTCCAGCGGCTCGTGCGCCTGATGGAGCAGCTCGGCGTGCACTATCGCTTTGGCACGTTGACCGACGAGCCGTAGGTGCGCTTCCAGTACGCCACCTTCTCCAGCACGTCGTTGATGGAAATCCTCTGCATTCGACCGGTCCGGTTCTCCATCGAGATGGGATAGTCTTCGCCGGGGTCGCCGTACGCGTCGATCAGCAGATCATGGTAGCGGCGGTACGGTCCAACGCGTTTGGGATTCGTGTAGCCCATGAGGGAGATCACCGGCCGGTCGAGTGCGATCGTCATGTGCAGCGGCCCGGTGTCCGGCGAGAGCACCAGCGCGGCGCCGTCGAGGATACCCACGAGGTTGCGAAGGCCACTCCCAAGCGCGGAAAACACCGGCGCGCTCACTTGACCAAGGATCACCTGCTCGGCGGCGAGCTCGCGCGGCGATCGTCCGCCGACGAGGACCGGCTGCAATCCGAAGTCGCTCCAGAGCGCATCGCACACCGATGCCCAGCGCTCCGGCATCCAGTCCTTTTCCGGCTTGCTCGTCGCGATCACAATCGGCGCAATCGGCCGTTCGAATTGTGAGAGAAACTCCCGCTGCCACGCCCGCTCGTGATCCCACGGTCCGAGATCCCAGATGACCGGCTCGTGCGGAACGCCGAGTGCCTCGAGGAACTCGAAATACTGGTCCTGCACGTGACGTCCCTCGCGTGCGGGGACGCGATGGGTGGTGAACAGCCAGTTCAGGTCGCGCGCGCGGGCACGGTCGAATCCCAGTTTCACGGGCGCGGTGGTGAACGAGGTGACGATGCCTGCCTTGAAATACACCTGGAGCGCGAGCACGACGTCGAACGTCTGCTGCGCCAGTGCCCGACGCACCGCAGGGTACGCGCGCCAACCGCGCGATCGATCGAACTCGATGATCTCGTCGACCGCCCAGTGGCCGCGCACGAGCGCCGCGGCGCCGGGTTGAAGCACCCAGGTAATCCAAACGTCTGGCGCGTGGCGCTTCAGTGCCGTGATGACAGGCAAAACGTGCACGGCGTCACCGACCGCCGACATCATCACGATGCCGACTCGGCGCAGCGGAGTCGTGAGCATCGTCAAAGATAGTTCGGGCGCTCAGACGAGCTGCAATCGTGGCGCAATCGGGAGTTCGTCGACGACGGAGAGAATGTCTCGCGACGTCACACCGGCGGGGCTTCCGCGGGAGAGCATGACGGAATCGCCCGTCCCCTGCGGAAAGCGGCGCATCGGCTGGCCAGGTGTGTACACGCCGACGACCGGTACGCCGAACGCTCCGGCGAGGTGGAGCGACGACGAGTCGTGGCCGATGAAGAGGTGCGAAAGCGAAATCGCCGCGGCGGCGTCGGATGACGAACCGCCGCCGAGCTTGTTCACATAGCGCCACGCCGCCGACCCTGCGGCACGATGTACCGCGTTGAGCTCCGACGGCGATCCAATCCAGAGCGGATCGAAGCCGCGACGCCCGAGTTCAACCGCGACGCGTATCCATTGCTTGAGGTCGACGGACTCGCCCCGGATGGCGGAAAATGGCCGCAACGAAACGGGCCGCGACCCGAGCAAGAGGCGGAAGCGCTCACGACGAGAGCTCAGTGGGGCGGCATTCAACTGGTAGCGAAGTAACTCCGGCTTCCAGATGGCGAGCGGCGCAAGGAGGTCTGTCAGTTCGTGAAGCACAGGCCGGATTTCGCGGCCCGCGGCAATGACGTCAGTCAGGAAACGGTCCCCCAGCCCGCCGGCGTGCCCGATCCGCCGTCGAGCGCCGGCAAGCGTCGCGACGAGCGTCGCCCGCCACTCCGGCGACAGCAGCACCGCGATATCGAAATGCTCCTTGCGCACCCGAACCACGCTCTGCGCGAATGAGCCGAGTGCGCCGCGGCCCCGCCACAGTGCGTTGCTGTTGCCCGCCGTCATTTCGATGGCGTCCACGTCGGGAATCAGCGCGGCAATCGAGGCGGAGCGCGGGCCGCACAACATCGAAATCTCGCAGCGCGGATACCGCGCGCGGAGAAGTGGCATCAACGCTGATGCGAACACCATTTCGCTGGCGTCCCCCGGCGACACGACGAGGATTTTGTGTGACGGACCCTCGTCCTCGAGCCTCGACAGGCGCAGCGCCGGCAGGGACGGCGAAGCGCTGGTTCGACGCCCACGATACGCGCCGCTGGTCTGCTCGCGGCGCTGGCGGCTTGGAAGGAGAGGGAACACGCGCAAGGTTCAGGGCGATGGATCAGCGTATCCACAGGTTGTGACTAGGATACCGGGCTGGACAGATCAGTATTCCACCCGAGTGGCCGCATCGCAAGAGACTCGGGAGAACTCCTCCAGCTCCCCTCCATCGAACACCGCGCCGCGCTCATCACGCCACTTACGGGCGGATCTGGAGAGTCGCGCAGTGTTCGCTCGCACCAGCTGTTCGTCGCCGGGAGTGCCGAATTGCACAACGTCCACATCCAGCACCCAGGCGTGAGGAACACTGTCGCCGGCGGTGATGAGAATGTTCTTGACGTTCAGGTCCGGATGCCGCACGCCGGCCTTGGCGAGACCAGCCAGCAGGGTCCTCGCCGCCGACCACGCAGCGGAGCGCGACGCTGACGATTCCCCCGGCATCATGTAGGTCGCAAGGTCACGACTGTCGCCGATTTCCTGCGTCACGACGTCCGCTCGCCGCGCAATGCCGCCCACCGATACGACGCCGTACATCAACACGGGAGGCGTTCGAACCCCAGCCGCTATCAATCGGTTTGCGATCGCAAGCTCGCGCGGCGCTCGCGTCGGCGGCAGGAAGAGGTCGCGCGTAATGGGAGCGAATAGGCCCCCGTGCCGATTCCTGCGAACCACGGCCCGCGTGCCCGACACCGGCAGGGCGATGGAGTACACCGGGCCACGCCCGTGCAGCACACGGGCGCCGAGATCGCGAGCGGCTGCCTCGTACAGCGTACCCTCAGCGAGCAAGACGCGAGCATCCGCGACCAGATCCGACCGAACAACCACGACGCACCGGCCAGCCTCGAGTCGCTCATAGCCGGGCGTCGCCGCGCCCTGCGTCATTCCTTTCTGACGCGGAAGACTTTGACGGGCTGGCTCTTGTTCTTCAATTCCATCGGGGGACACTCATCGAGCAGCGGCGGTGCCGTCAGCGCACTGCGGAAATCGTCCGAAATCAGGATCTCCGCCGCAGCGGCTGCTCCGCACAGGCGGCTGGCCGTGTTCACCGTGTCTCCGATCACCGTGAACTCGAGTCGGCGCTCCGAGCCGATGTTGCCCGCGAACGCTTCGCCGAAGTTGAGCCCGATGCCGATTTCGAGCGGGGGACGCCCCGCGGCAACCCACCCCGCGTTCAGCTTCCGAAGCTCTGCCATCATCTCCAGCGCCGCCGCCATCGCCTGATCGGCGTCGTCGGCGCTGCCAATAGGCGCACCCCACTGTGCCATCACCGCATCGCCGATGAACTTGTCGAGGGTGCCGCCATGACGGAACACGCACTCCACCATTTCGGTGAAGTACTCTGTCAGCAGTGTCGCCATGGCTTCCGGCATCATGGTCTCGGAGAGCGCCGTAAAACCGCGGATATCGCTGAACAATACCGCAACGGGCCGCTTCTCCCCGCCCAGCTTCAACGCCTCGGGCGAGCCGGCGATGCGCGCCGCAAGCTGCGGTGCGAAGTACCGCTCGAAGTTGCTGCGGACGATGCCTTCGCGGCGGATGCGCTCCGCGAACTGTGAATTCTCGATGGCGACGGCCGCGATGCCGGCAAACGCCACGAGGAACTCGAGGTCTTCGTCACTGAAGCGGTGTGTCAGGCTCGGGTTATCGACATACAACACGCCGAGTGCCTTATCCTCGCTGCCAATCAGCGGTGCGCAGATGGCAGACCGTACTTGCTGCATGAGAATCGACTGCCCGCCGAAGCGCTGGTCCTCGCCCGCGTTGTCCGAGAGCAGTGCGACCTTTTCGGCGACGGCCTTTCGGGCGATCGACTGCGGCACGGCGCGCGGCGCATCGCCGCCCCGCTTGTCGCGTGAGATCTTGGGCTGTAGCTCGCCCTGCGGATCCACAAGAAGAATCGCCACGCGATCGACTTCCAGCGTCTGGTAGGCGTAGCCGACGATCTTGTCCAGGATCGTATCGACATCCACCGCCCGCGTGAGCCCTTTCGACACTTCCAGCAGCGTGGCGAGCTTCTGCTGGTTCTTGTCGGCGGCGGCGGCAGCAGCGGGGATGGCGCTGATGCGCGTCATCCCGCCGGGAGCCGTTGGCGGCGCGCCAAGTGCCGCGAGCCCGGCGTTCGAGTCCCGCATCGGAATCTGGCGGACGATCGTGGCGCCCGGAGGCGCAGCGGCCGGCGGCGGGACGATCTTCTCCGGAATCGCTGCGACGACCGACGTCAGCCGAAAGGGCACTTTCCCGAATGCGATGAGATCATCGAGCACGGCGGTCGCCTGTTCGACCTTCGCACCGTTGATGAAAGTCCCGTTGCTCGAGCCAAGATCACGAATCCTCAGCCGGTCGTCTTCGGCGACGATTTCCGCATGACGGCGTGAGATCGTTGGATCGAATATCGGCAGGTCACATGTCGGCGCCCGCCCGACGAGAAGCGGCACGCCGTCGCGCAGGTCAAACGATTGGGTGCCGTCGGGGCTGATGAGTCGAAGGGCCATTCGGGACGAATATGCTTGTTGGGGAGCCCACTGCATAGGGCGCGGCCTGGTCGTGCCTACCGCTGCATCGCGTCACGCACTCGGCCGATCGCAGTCAACATGGCGCGCGCTTTGTTCTCGGTCTCCGCCCATTCGCTCTCGGGCACCGAGTCCAGGACGATACCTCCGCCGCACTGCACGGACGCCACCCCGTCGGCGATCACGCACGTCCGGATCGTGATTGCCATGTCCATTCGCGTGCCCCCGCCGTGGATGTAGCCCACGGCACCCGCATAGGCGCCGCGCCGTTCCGGCTCGAGTTCGTCGATGATTTCCATCGCCCGTACTTTCGGCGCACCGGTCATGGTTCCGGCGGGAAAGGTCGCCCGGAACGTATCGAGCGCATCCAATTCCGTCCGCAACTTTCCGTCGACCTGGCTCACGAGGTGAAACACATGCGAGTAGCGTTCCACCGTCATGTAGTCCGACACCTGCACGCTGCCGTACTCGGCGATGCGTCCGACGTCGTTCCTCCCAAGATCCACCAGCATGACGTGCTCGGCGCGCTCCTTTTCGTCGGTCTCCAGCTCTTCGACCATGATGGCGTCGTCCTCGGGCGTCGCGCCGCGCGGCCGAGTGCCCGCAATCGGGCGAACGGTGACGCGACCTCCCTCGACGCGCACCAGCAGCTCGGGGGAGCTTCCGACCAACTCCATGCCGTCGAGTACGAGATGATACATGTACGGCGACGGGTTCAAGGCGCGGAGCGCCCGGTACAGGTCATCTGACGCAAAGTCCTGCGGTACGCGGATGCGCCGTGCGAGCAGTACCTGGAAGGCATCGCCCGCCGCGATGTACTCCTTGATCCGATCGACGTCCGCCAGATACTTCTCGCGCTCGTAGGATGACGTTCCCGTCGCAGGCGGCGCGTCCGCTCGCAGGTCGAGCGACTTGAGGGTGACCGGCGCGCGCAGCCGCGCAATGGTGCGACTGACGGTTGCGCGGGCCGCATCATATGCGGCGCGAAGTGTGTCCTCGCTGAGGTCCGTGCCGAGAGGCGTACCCACCACGACGCGCGCCTGCGCACGCAGGTTGTCGATGATGGCCAGCGCATCCGTAAACACGAACAGGGCATCGGGGTTCCTGTCTCCCCGCGGCGGCGGTGAGGGCAACCGCTCGATGAGTCTGACGGTGTCGTAGCTGAAGAAGCCGACCGCCCCCGTCCAGAAGCCGGGAAGCTCCGGGACTTGAATTGGCGGACACGCCCTGATCAGCGCGTTCAGGTCGGCGAGCGGATCGGCCGGCGTGCGCGTGCCATGCCACCCCAATGCCTCGGTCCAGTCGTCGACGACACCGTCGCGGAGCCGCCACGCGGCGCGCGGCGCACTGCCGAGGAAGGTGTATCGGGCCCATGTCTCGCCACCAGCGGGGGCGCTCTCGAGGAGAAACGCGAACGGGCCCTCGCGCAGCTTGGCGAAGGCGGTGACGGGCGTATCCATATCCAGCAAACAGTCCTGCCAGACCGGCACCGTGTGCTCGGCAACCGCGCGACGGCGGAACTCTTCGAAGCTCATGGCAGTATCACGCGCGCTTGTCCGGACCTCACACGCAAACGAACTTTCATCGATGCATCGCTTGGTTGGTGCGGCCTGCGCCGCTTGCTGTTTGTCGTTGGCGCTCGCACCGGCATCGGCGAACGCCCAGGCGTGGAACGATCCACGTTCGCGTGAGCTCGTCGAGCGGGCAACCGCTCGTCGCGCCCAGCAGCTCGCGGACACCGGTCTCAAGGACTACAAGGCCCTTGCGCACGGATACGTCACATTCCTCGCCGCGGTCGGTGAGGGACTCGCCGAGCCGCCGAAGGTCGTAAAGGCCGACGAGCTGATGAATGAAGTCTATTGGCTCGCGCCCAACCTGAGCAAGCAGCGCATCCTTGGGCGGCGTGACACGCTACTCCTGCCCACCGACATCGCCTACCACCGCGATCACCTGGGCATCGTCCAGAACAACTTTCCCGCAATCATCCGCCTTGGCGATGGCGATGAAGTCATCGACGTCCCCCATCCGCTGTCGGATGTCGGGCTCGCCACCTACGATTTCGCCATCAGTGACTCGCTGTCGTTCCAGTATCCCGGACGCACCGTGCGGATGCTCGAGGTGAAGGTCCGTCCAAAGAACGACCGGCAACCGCGCATCATCGGCGCGCTCTATATCGATCGAGACGATGCGCAGGTCGTCCGCATGGCGTTCAATTTCACGCGCGCCGCCTTTCGCGACAACGCCCTCGAAGACCTGTTCGTCATCATCGAGAACAGCCTCGTGAGCGGGCGCTTCTGGCTCCCACACCGGCAGGAGATTGAAATCAGGCGCGGCGGCACGTGGCTCGACTACCCGATCAGAGGCATCATTCGCGGCCGATGGGACATCGGCGACTACGACGTCAATATCGGTTTGACTCCGGCATTCTTCAACGGGCCGGAAATCGCGTTCGCTCCCAAGATCGTGACGGATTCCTTCCATTTCGGCGGCCGGATACTCGACTCGCTCCCTCCGGACGTCCGTGCCGTTACGGATATCGACATTCAGAAAGTGCGTGACGAGGCGAGGTCGCTCGTTCGCGCACAGGCTCTTCGGCGGCCACAGGCCCTCTCGATGGCGGCGACCGGCATTTCCGACTTCGTGCATTACAATCGCGCCGAAGGGTTGGCCGTCGGCGGTGGCATCGCCTCGCGAGTTGGGGGCGGATACGGTGCGCAGTTCCGCATGCGCTACGGTATCGACGATCGCACCGTCAAAGGCACGGCGACCCTCGATTGGCAAAGCCCGGCATGGGGCGTCCGCGTGTTCGGCCTGCGTGATCATCGCGAAGCGGGCGACATGCAGGAGCGCTCTCGCGTGATCAATTCGCTCGCCGGACAGGAATTCGGTGCGGATGCGACTGATCCGTACTCGGTCGAAGGCGCGGGGATCGGCATCGATGCGAGAACGATGTTCGGGTTTCGCCTGAAGCTCGATGCGTCTGTCGAGCGCCAGCGTCCACTCACCATTCGCGCCACGCCGGCGCAGGGGAGTTTTGATCCTCTCGTCGCTGCGGCGCCGGTTCGCTCCAGACGGGTCTCGCTCGCCGGTGACAGACCGACCACGCTCTGGTATTTCGGAACCGAGATGAAGGCGAGCGGCGAAATTCGCGTGGCCGACAGCCGCTCCGACGACCGTGCCGTACTCCCACGGAGTCCGCTCGTCACGCGCGGGTTTGGCCAACTCACCATCGAGAAGCCGACAGAATCAGGACGCCTCGCGGTGCTGTTGGCCGGAGGCGTCGTCTACGGAAGCCACCGGCTCCCGCAGCAGGAGTTGCTCTATTTCGGCGGTCCGGTGAGTGCGCCAGGATACGCCTTCCATGAGCTTCGTGGAGACGTGGCTGCCACGACGCGGCTGGAGTGGCGCACGGCCGTACCCGCGCCGTCGTTTTCACTCGGTCGTTTTGGACGGACGCCAGCGCAGGCCACCGTCGCGCCATTCGTGCAAGGCACCTATCTCCATCGGGCGATACGCACCGACCTCACGCACGCCGACGGCGTCTATCCCAGTGTCGGCGTGGCGGTGCAGCCCTTTTTCGACCTCCTCCGCTTTCAACTCGCGCGCGGACTTCGGAACGGCAGATGGAGCTTCAATGTCGACGTCGCACGCGACTTGTGGAGCGTGCTGTAGTTCCGCGCAGAGGGGCCCGATTCGAACTGCGGTCTTCGGATAGGGCTACAACTGCAGATCTTACGGATTCTACGGATTGGCACGGATTGCTCCCTCGCCAAGGCTGACCGCAGCGCGCCAGACGCTTCTTTACAAAAATTGAAGCAAAGACGGTTGCGGCATGCCGGTTAACGGCCGGACCGACAATTGGCCTGCGCACGGGACCGATCCGTCGGTATCCGTAGAATCCGTAGAATCTGCTCCTCCCCCTCCGAACAACGCAGCTCAGAACCGAGCACGCTCATCCGCTAGCGCGATTTCCGAGAGATCTCGCGTGGCTGTAGTAGTGTCGGTGACGCGATTGGGATACATCCCCGCCGTCTTCCATTGCCGCGAGAAACGGCGCACCACATCGATGTTGCCCTCCTCGCTGGTTCCAATGGCACGTTGCTCCGTCACGGGTTCCTCCCTCGACACGAAACGCAATTGATGTGTGCGGAATAGTGCAGGACGATGATGCTTGACGCCACGGGAACCACAGTGCGTGAAAATGCTCCGCTGTGCGCGATCATGGTGACGCACGTCGGCAATCGACTCGCTATTCTCGACGCGTGACTTCGACTCCGCTCATCGCGCATCCGCGCGCCGACTTTACCTCCATCGATCCGCGTGCCATCACACTGCTCGCGGAACGGTGGGCGAGGCACCACCACGTGGTGCCGATCGCCGTGGATGGTGCAACGCTCATCGTCGCCACGTCGAATCCGCTCGACCTCGACGCGGAACGCGCCGTGGCATTCGCCACCGGCCATCGCGTGCGGTGGACACTGGCCTCCCCCGATGAGATCGGACGCCAGCTCGACCGGGTCTATTCGGAAACACAACTCCGCCGCGATCCCGTTGCGCCGCCAGTCGAAGTCCAGCATCTCGGCTTCTCCGAGGGCGCCGGTGCCGAGTCTCCCGCCGACGGCGGTGCGTCCATCATTCGCCTGGTCGATCAACTGCTCGCCGAGGCGATTACCGCCGGCGCGAGCGACCTCCACCTCGAGCCGGAAGAGCAGGGCATCGCGGTCCGTCACCGAGTCGACGGCGTCATCCGGCAGGTGCGGGTCCTCGCGCGCTCTGTTGGCCCGTCGCTCGTTTCGCGCGTCAAGATCCTCTCCGGCCTCGACATCGCCGATCGCATGCGACCGCAGGACGGCCGCGCGCGCGTCAGCGTGTTGGGATCGGTTGTCGACCTCCGCGTCTCGACGCTTCCGGTCTCGCATGGAGAAAAGATCGTGGTGCGCGTGCTCGATGGCAGCGCCGGCCTTCGGACACTCGAGTCGATCGGGTTCTTACCGGCCGACCTGGAACGTATCCGGACCCTGCTCCAGCAACGCGAAGGCTTGATTCTCGTCACCGGACCGACCGGCTCCGGAAAGACGACCACCCTCTACGCGGCGCTCAGGGAGATCCAGGCCCGCGGCGTCAACGTGGTGACGGTCGAAGATCCCATCGAGTATCGCCTGCCGGGCATCGTGCAGGTGCAGGTGCACGAACGTGCGGGCCTCACTTTTGGCGCCGCACTCCGCTCCATCGTTCGACAGGATCCAGACGTCATCCTCGTCGGCGAAATTCGCGATCGCGAGACGGCGGAAATCGCCATTCAGGCGTCGCTCACCGGCCACCTCGTACTCTCCACCCTGCACACCAACGACGCAGCAAGCGCGGTGACCCGCTTGATCGATATCGGGGTGGCCTCGTATCAGATCGCGACCGCCGTGAAGGGGGTCATCGCACAACGCCTGGTGCGTCGCAGTTGCCCGGAATGTGGTGCCGCTGGTTGCCCGGCGTGCGAAGACAGCGGCTACCGCGGACGGCGGGCAATTGCCGAGATCCTTCTCACGTCCCCGGAGTTCGAGAAGCGCGTCGCGGCGGGCGCGCCGACGGAGTCGCTCGCCGAGGCCGCGCGCGCGAACGGGTGCATCGCACTCTGGGACTCGGGGGTGAGTCTGGTGCGATCCGGCGAGACGACGATGGATGAACTCCGGCGGGTCGCGGCCGAGCCAGCGCGATCAGTCCGCGAAACCGCTCGGCGGGTGAGTGGCGAGTTTCGTACATTGGAGAATCCGCCCGACATCGTCCCGATCGCATCTTCCGCACTCTCGATGGCCACCGTTAACGTCGGCACAATCGACGTCTATGTGCTCGCCCGCAACGGCGCAGAGTGGCGCGTTCTGGTTCTAAAACGCTCACGCACGACGCGCTGCCCGGGCGCCTGGGAAACCGTGCACGGCCGAATCGAGGTCGGCGAGGAGCCCGAAGACGCGGCCGTGCGCGAGCTTCGTGAGGAAACCGGGTTGGAGTTCGAACGGCTCTACAACGTCACCGTCCAGCCATTTTATCTCCACCGAACACACACAGTCGAACTCGCGGTCGTCTTCGCCGCATTTGTCGCCTGGCCCGCAAGCGTCACCCTCGGCGAGGAGCATTCCGACTGCGAGTGGTTGGCTCCTGAAGCCGCGATGGAGCGATTCTTCTGGCCTCGCGAGCGATCCGCCTTAGCTGATGTCTTACACCTCTTTCGCACCGGGGACGGCGGCGAAGCAGAGGACGTGCTGCGAGTCAGGTAACGGGCGGGCCCGGGCCAGGCCTAACTGATGATGGGGGCGAGGGCTGGCGCCCGAGCTAAACGCGGGCTTGGCCGCGGGCTTGGGCCAGGGCTTGGGCAAGGGCTTGCCCGCAGGCTCGGGCCGGGGCTTGGGTTAGGGCTGGGGGCTGACTTTGCTGAGGCTTGAGCCCCGGCCTCAGCCCCCGCCGGCAGGTAGGCCCCGGCCCGGGCACGAGCCCCTCGCCCCAATCCCTGGTTATCAGCCAGTCAGCTGTCAGTCTGTCAGCTGTCCCAGCGGCTACCTAGCGTGGAACTCGGTGCTCCGATGTCCTGAGAATCGTCGCCGGGTCCGGCGCGTTCGGCTTCACGCGCACGCTCTTCGCCGGAATCCCCACATACACGTGGTAGGGGCGCACGTCCTTCGTGGCAACCGCGTTCGCGCCCACCATGCCTTGTTCACCAACGTGTACCCCGGCGAGCACCGTCGCATGATACGTCACGCGCACGCCGTTCTCGAGTACCGTCAACGCGTTCGTCACATCACGTTGGTCCACGATGCTGTGCGTGTGGCTGTAAATGTTCGCGTAATCACTGATCGACACATTGTCGGCGAGTTGAATGCCGCCGCGGTCATCGAGCAGCACGTGACGGTGCACGACGACGTTATCGCCAACATCCATGTTGTAGCCGAACGAGAACTCCACGTTCTGGAACGCCTTGAAGTTCTCGCCGCACCGCTTGAAAATCTTCTGCGCGAGCAGCCGCCGAAAGCGAACCGCCAGCCCCACATTCTGCCCGCCGAGCACCGTTCGGTCGAACGAATACCACAGCCAGAGCAGCGGCTTGACCGGCTGGAAACGCTCGTCATCACAATCCGCGTAGAACTCCGGCTCGAGCGTGATGTTGCGCGGGTCGAGCGAGGATAGCGCCAGCCGCGTCGCGAGCGGCAGTGACTCGTCGTTCACCGCCGTTTCCCAGTTCCCTCGGTACTCCGGAAAGGTGAGATCCGTCAGCGTCTCGCGGCAGAGCACCGATCTGTCAGCCGACAGATCACTGCTGCCGGCGGCGAGCCGGTCCCCGATCTGCTCCAGCCAAGCATCTGCGATTGCCGAAGTACCGTTCGGGGGAAGCGAGCGAAGTGGAAGAAAAGGCATGATCAATTCTCAGGCGGTGGGGTTGCTGAGCGCGTCTGTGCCCTCGACCGGACCAGCGCGCGTTCCTTTTCGATCTCGCGCAATTTGGAACTCCAGTCGGTACTCGCCGAGCGCTCACTGCCGAGGGATACCGTGAGCGGCTGGTTGACGTCGAGCGCATCATCGAAGAGGTAGATCGCGCGCTGCGTGGAGCGTGCTTGCAGGCGTTGCTCGCCGAATCCCGCGGTGAGCGGAAGCACTTCGACCGGTCGGAAGTCACGCCCCGCAGACGTGATGGTCAACTCGAGTGGTGAAAAGCGCGCGTCAGCCGCCAGACCGAAGAAATCGACCGACCAGAGAACGCCACGAAGCAGACCGTGTTGCGCCGCGAGTCGCGTGACCGCGGTCCGCTTGCTCTCCGCAAGGTCTCGCAAGGCACGGTATGAGTCGGGCGATAATGTGCGAATGACATTCTCGTCGAGCGGAATCGCCTTCACCAGAACGTCCGACAACTGGAGCTTGATCGCGATGTTATCCTGCTTGAGCGTCCCGAAACCGGCAGGAATGAGCCCGCTGGCATTCGTATCCGCGACCGTGACCGGCGGCGTCGCGGGCTTCGTTGCCGAAGCGGGCGGGCTCTGCGCGCACCCGAGGGCGGCATGAAGCAAGAGCACCGCCGCCGCAGTCGCCGCGCGGTGCCGGTTCACGCCGTTGCTCCAGGCACGACCGGAGGCGTTTCCGGCGCCGCCTCGCCGTCCGGCGGTGCGGGCGTTCGCCACGACGGTTGCCCAACGAGCGACACGACGGCGTCGGCCAGATCGTCGCGACCATGATTGGTCTCCGCGCTGAACGGAATCATCTGTTCGTCCTCCAGCCGAAGTGCCACCGCGATCTCGTGCACGCGGCCCGCCACTTCCCGCGTGCGCAACTTGTCGATCTTGGTCAGGACAACGATGGTCGGCACCTCGATCTCCGCGAGGAAATCGAACATCTGGATGTCTTCCTCCGACGGATGATGCCGGATGTCGAGCAACTGCACCACGCCTCGGAGCGCCGGAGAGATCCGTAGATACCCCTCGATGAGCGGGAGCCACTCCGCCTTGCGCGTCTTCGAGATCTTCGCGTAGCCGTAGCCCGGTAGATCCGCGAGGACGAACGTCCCATTCACCTTGAAGAAATTGATCTCGCGCGTCCGCCCGGGCGTGTTGCTCACGCGCGCGAACGCCTTTCTCCGCACCAATCGGTTGAGCAGCGACGACTTGCCGACGTTCGATCGCCCCGCAAACGCCACTTCCGGCAACTCGTTCGTCGGGCGCCAGCCCTCCGCAGTTGCCATCGGCCCGATGAACTCGAGCGACTTGATCACCAGCGGATCCGGCCCGCTGCTCAATGTGCCACCATCGTTGCGGTCTCTTCATCGGCGCGCGGTTTGACACCGCGCGCCAGCGCCACCGCGAGCACTTCGTCCATCGAGCGCACGGGATGGAACTGTATTCCGGCCTTCACCTCGGCGGGTAGCTCATCGAGGTCTCGCGCATTCTCCTGTGGAAGGATGACATGCGAGATACGATTCCGCAGCGCGGCGACTGTCTTCTCTTTCAACCCGCCGATGCCTAGCACGCGGCCTCGGAGCGTGATCTCGCCGGTCATCGCGACATCACCGCGCAGCGGGATGCCGGTGAGCGCACTCACAATGGCACACGCGATCGCGATGCCCGCACTCGGTCCATCCTTCGGCGTTGCGCCGGCCGGGATGTGGACATGCAGGTCGCGCGTGCGGAGGAACTCCCGTTCCAGCCCGAGGGAGGATGCCCGTGCGCGTGCGTAGCTCAGCGCGGCGCTCGCCGACTCCTTCATCACGTCGCCAAGGGTACCGGTGAGCTGGAGACGGCCGCGGCCCGGGACGACACTGACTTCGATCTCGAGCACATCGCCCCCGACGCTCGTGTATGCGAGACCAGTCGCCACACCGACCTTGTCTTCGATCTGGTTCGCTTCCGGATCGAAGGGTGCCACACCGAGCATGCCGGTGAGCATTGCCCGCGTAACAACGTCCGTCTCCACGGCCGGCTCGGCGCTCGACAACGTCCGTCGCTCGGCGCGCGCGCGGGCGAGCTTGCGCGAGATACGCGCAAGCCGCCGTTCCAGGTCGCGGACCCCTGCCTCTCGTGTGTATCCATGCACGATCGCGGGGATGACGTCGGCGTCGAGCGTGACCGTCGCCGGATCGATGCCATGCTGCTTGAGCTGTCGCGGCTGAAGGAATTGTCGCGCGATCGCGTACTTCTCCTGGTCAAGGTACCCGGCGAGGCGAATGATCTCCATCCGGTCGCGCAGCGGCTCCGGAATCGTCCCGAGGGAATTGGCCGTCGTGATGAACAGCACCTGCGACAGGTCGTAGTCTGCCTCGAGATAGTGATCGTTGAACGCCCGATTCTGCTCCGGGTCGAGCACCTCGAGCAGGGCGGCCGATGGATCTCCGCGGTAGTCGTTTCCGAGCTTGTCGATCTCGTCGAGCAGGATCACGGGATTGACCGTCTCCGCGCGTCGCATCGCCTGGATCACTCGGCCGGGCATGGCGCCGATGTACGTGCGCCGGTGTCCGCGAATCTCCGCCTCGTCACGCACGCCACCGAGGGACATCCGAACGAACTTGCGGCCCAGCGCGCGCGCGATCGACCGGCCGAGAGAGGTTTTGCCCACACCCGGCGGCCCGACGAGGCAGAGGATAGGTCCATCGAGCCGCTCCACGAGCGCGAGCACGCCGATGTAGTCGAGCACGCGCTCCTTCACGTCGTCGAGCCCGTAGTGATCCTCGTCGAGCACTTGCCGCGCATGCGCTACATCGAGCACGTCATCGGTGCGCTCCCGCCACGGAAGCGCCGCGATCCATTCGAGGTACGTCCGCGCGACGCCAGACTCCGGCGACATGGCCGACAGCCTTCGCAAGCGGCGCAACTCGCGCTGCGCACGCGCGTGGACGGCCTCCGGAAGTCCCTTCGACTCGAGGGTTGCCGCCAGTTCGTCCGTATCGTCGCCGTCGTCGGCTCCGAGTTCCCGGTGGATCGCCTTGAGCTGCTCCTGCAGATAGAACTCGCGCTGGTTCTGGAAGAGCGACCCGCGCACATCGTCATCGATCTTCCGCTCGAGCTTGAGGAGGTCGATCTCGCTCGTCAGCGTCTCACCAAGCGCGCGGAGGAGCGACGGGAAATCCGCCGACTCGAGCAGCGCCTGCCGGCGTTCGAGACGCGTTCCGACATGGGCGGCAATGCCGAAGGTCTGCCGCCCCGGCGTTTCAGCGCTCTGGATGAGTGTGACGAGCTCGGCCGGCAGTCGACGATGCACCGCGACGTACTCCTCGAACAACGACACCGCGCGCCGCAGATGCGCCGCGGCGTCGCCATCATCGTCGAGCGTCAACGGCGCCATCGGCTCGACCACGGCCCGCAAGGTCTCGGTGCTCGGGACGTATCGCGACACGCGTGCACGCGTCACTCCCTCGACGAGCACCTTGACCGTACCCGTGCCGAGCCGCGAGAGCTGCCGCACACGCGCAATCACTCCCACGCGATACAGGTCTGCCGACGCAGGTTCCTGCTTTTCGGGATCGCGCTGTGCCACGAGGAGCACGAGGTTGTCGGAGGCCGCGGCGGCTTCGAGTGCGGCGAGTGACGCGGCGCGACCGACGAGGAGCGGCATCACCACGTATGGGAACACGACAACGTCACGCAGCGGCAGCACCGGGAGGCGCGCTGCGGTCGTGATCGTTTCGCCGTCGACGAGAAAAGAGGGCATGCCGAAAGATACTCCCGACCGGCCCGACGCGCGCAGCCTACCGCGTCAACGCGTCAGAAATCGTTCGGCGCCGACAGGATTTTCAGCACCTCCTCCGCCTGTGCTCGGAGCGGATCTTCACGCGGAGCACGCGCAACGAACTGCGCATAGGCCGCGGTGGCCGCCTTCGTGTCACCGGACACCTCGAGTGCATTACCGAGGCGGAAATAGGCTGCGGCGAAGAACGGCTCGAGCGCGACGGCCGCGCGCATCTGCGTCACGGCGTCCTTGGAGCGGCCGGCGGCAAGCAACACCTTGCCATAACCGAGTCGAAGCATCACGTCGCTGGGATCGATCTCGACGGCCGTCGCGTACTCCAGCAGCGCGGAAGTCGTATCCTTCTTCTGCAGCGCGAGGTCGCCGAGCATCGCGTGGGCGGGGACGAACCCAGGGTTCTCGGTAACTGAGCGTGCAAACGACTGCTTCGCCTCTGCCGTCCGCCGCTGGAGCATGTTCAGCATGCCCGCCGCGTATTCCAGCAGTTCTTTCGACTGATAGCCCTGACCGACAGTCGCGCTGTCCTGTTCGCGCAACTGCGCCAGGAGCGTCGCAAGTTCGGCTGCCGCGCTGTCCACTCGCTGCAGATTCAATAGCGCGGACGCGCGATTATAGCGAAGATAGCCGAACTTCTTGGGGTCGCGCGCCACGGCCCGCCCGAAGGCGTCGGCGGCCTGCTGCAGTTCACCGTTTGCATACGCAATCCATCCACGCGTGATTGCATCGTCCCCCCACTTGCCCGGAAGGAGGTCGTACAGGAACACGCTGAGGCCCTGATGAACGAGCGGATTCCGTCGCAGTGCGAGCGCGCGAAGAGAATCGGCGTGCTGCACGGCCGGCTCTATTGCGATCTTCTTGTCCCCTCGCATGTACTCGAGAAATCGGTCGGGGTCGCGCGCCCAAAAGGCGATCCAACAGGCGAACAGCGGCTCCGCACGACTTGGGTCGAGGCGCGCGGCCCACTGGAATGCATTTTCGGCTGTCTTCCGGTCGTTCCGAAGCTTTTCGATGCCGAGATCGTAGTACGCGTTCCAGTCGTTTCGGTCCGCGCCGGCGGGCAGCGGCGGAGGTTGGAACGTCTGCGCGCTGCCACCACGAACCGCGCCCCCAAGGAGCGCGGCAACGAACAGGATGTACGCGCGTGAAGTGATTACGCCTCTTTCTTTCGCTTCGTCGGAGCCAGTTCGAGAAGCGGCGCCGTGCCGTTCAGCACACTCGACTCGGTGATCTTCACCTCGACGACATCCTCGCGCGTCGGCAGGTCGAACATCACATCCGTCAGTAATTCTTCGAGAATGGCGCGGAGGCCGCGGGCCCCCGTGCCGCGCTTGAGCGCCTTCTGCGCGATCGCGCGCAGTGCGGAGACCTCGAAGGTGAGACGCACTTCCTCGAGATCGAACAACTTGGTGTACTGCTTGGTGAGCGCGTTCTTCGGCTCCTGAAGGATGCGGACGAGCGACTCCTCGTCGAGCCCTTCGAGCGGCACCGTGACGGGCAGGCGGCCAACCAGCTCTGGAATGAGGCCGAAGCGCAGGAGATCATCGGGCTCGACTTCGGAGAAGGCGTTCTTCGAGAGCGTCGCGAGCTTGACGGGATCGGTCTCAACCTTGGAGAACCCGATTTGCCGGCGGCCGGTACGTGATTCGATGATCTTTTCGAGGCCGTCGAACGCACCGCCACAGATGAACAGGATGTCCTTGGTGTTGATCTGGATGTATTCCTGTTGCGGATGCTTGCGGCCGCCCTGCGGCGGTACGCTTGCGACGGTGCCCTCGAGAATCTTGAGGAGCGCCTGCTGCACGCCTTCGCCACTGACGTCGCGCGTAATGCTCGGGTTTTCCGACTTGCGCGCGATCTTGTCAATTTCGTCGATGTAGACGATTCCGCGCTCGCACTCGGCGACGTTGAAGTCGCCCGCCTGGAGCAGCCGCACGAGGATGTTCTCGACGTCTTCCCCGACGTAGCCGGCTTCCGTCAGCGTTGTTGCGTCGGCGATGGTGAAGGGCACATCGAGGATGCGTGCGAGCGTCTGCGCGAGGAGCGTCTTCCCGACACCCGTTGGTCCGATCAACAGGATGTTGGACTTGTCCAGTTCGACGTCGTCTTCGCGGACGGACGCCGAGTTGATGCGCTTGTAGTGATTGTAGACGGCAACCGCGAGGGCCTTCTTCGCCCGCTCCTGGCCGATGACGTAGCCGTCGAGCGTATCCTTGATCTCCTGCGGCGTCGGGACCTGCGTGATCGCTTCCGCGACCTCGCGCTCTTCGTCCTCGGCGAGGATTTCGTTGCAGAGCGCGATGCACTCGTTGCAGATGTAGACGGAGGGCCCGGAGATGAACTTCCGGACGGAGTCCTTCGACTTGCCGCAGAACGAACAGCGGAGGTGTTTGTCGTGCGACATGGCGGTGGCTCTGCGAGGGGTACTGCGAAAGAGTTAATGCGGGCGTTTCAACTGGTCAAGCAATGGACGACTGGACTACCGACGACGGCACGCTCAGGACTGCCAGCGAGCGAAGCGAGCGACCATCACTTTATGGCCGCTGCTTGCGCTGCAATCACCTGAGGATCCACGAGATCGCCGCGATTCGAGATCACGTTGTCGATGAGGCCATAGCCCTTCGCTTCCTCCGCCGACATGAAAAAGTCGCGAATCATGTCACGCTCGATCTGTTCGACCGGGCGTCCGGTGTGCTTGCTGTAAATCGTGTTGAGCTGGTGCCGGAGGAACAGGATTTCCTTCGCCTGGATTTCGATGTCCGCCGCCGTCCCCTGCGTGCCACCGGAGGGTTGGTGGATCATGATGCGGGAGTGGGGCAACGCGCTGCGCTTGCCCTTGCGGCCCGCCGCCAGGAGGAACGAGCCCATGCTGGCCGCCAGACCCATGCAGATCGTGTTGACCGGTGCCTTCAGGTACTGCATCGTGTCGTAGATCGCGAGCCCTGCCGACACGCTGCCGCCCGGTGAGTTGATGTACACAAAAATGTCGCGATCCGGATTGTCCGCCTCGAGAAAGAGCAGCTGGGCAATGATGATGTTCGCGACGTCATCGTTGATCGGCGTGCCGAGGAAGACGATGCGGTCCATCAACAACCGCGAGAAGATGTCGTAGGTGCGTTCGCCCCGGCTGGAGCGCTCGATGACGTACGGCGGATAGATCGTGGCCATGGGGTTGCTCACTGTTCTACACCATTGGTGACTTCGTTACGTGCGGTCAACCACTCGAACACTTTTTCTTCCGTGATGCTCCGCTCGATCTCGGGCAGGCGGCCGGCCTTCTGAAGGGACGCATAGACTTGGCCCGGATCGGTTTTCCGCTGTTCGGCCACCTTGGCGACGCGATCGTCGACATCGCGCTCGGTGGCGGCCAACTTTTCCTGGTCGGCGATCGCATCGATCAGCATATCGCGGCGCACCTGCTTCTCGGCGACCGACGCGAACTCGGCGGCGAACGTCTGTCGCTGTTCCTCGGGGATCTGATACGCTTGCATGTAGGCGTCGATCATCCGGTGGACCCAGCTGGGGGGCACGTCGAACGGATTTGCTTCGGCGACCTGGTCGAGCAGGGCCTGTCGAACGAGTGCGTCGGCGTCGCGTGTGGCGTGCTCCGTGAGGTCGGCGCGCACCGCCGTCTGCAGTGCGTCGAGGGTGTCGAAATCACCGACTTCGCGGGCGAAGGTGTCGTCGAGCGCGGGCGCCGCCTTCCGCTTCACCTCCTGCAGCGTGACGCGGACGTTCTTGCTCGTGCCGCGCTGCGCCTCGTCCGGGAAGTCGTCGGGCCATCGGACGATGCGTTCCTTCGTTTCGCCGGGGGTGAGCTCCATGATGAGCTCTTCTACACCGGGAATCGCCTGATCGCTTCCGAGAACGAGCGGATAGGGACGCCCCTCAGGCATGTCCGCTCCGGGCGTGTCGGGCGTCGCGAGCAGGACCTGGACACGGTCGCCTTCGCGCGGCGCTTCCTCGACCGGGGCCCATGTGGCCTTCTGGTCGCGGAGTGTTTCGATCTGTTCAGCGACCGTCTCGTCGGTCACGGCGCGCGCGGTCCGCGTCACGCGAAAGCCCTGCGTCCGCTTGAGCTCGATCGTGGGCTTGACTTCGAGATGCAGCTCGAAGGTCAACGGCTGGCCGTCCTCGAACTTGATACCGTGCACGTGTGGCTGTGCGGCCACATCGATTTTTTCGCGTTCCATCACTTCCTTGAACGCCTCCTGGACCAGCGATTCGATGACCTGCTGCCGAATCGCGTCCTTGAAGCGCTTGCGCACCATGGCGGCCGGCGCCTTTCCTGGGCGAAAACCGGGTAGGCGAACGGAGGAGGCGTACCGCTTCGCTTGCTTGTCCTCTTCGCTCTGAACGGTGGCGAACGGGACGGAAACTTCGAGCAGGCGCTCAACGCCCTCGCTCTTCTTCGTTGTGATCTGTATGTCCATGGGCTGGAATCTAACGGCCGGTGATTCCGGCTTGCAGGTGCGGGCGGTGCGCGGCGCATAAAGGCCGGGCGCGCGGCGCGGTCGGCGTGGACGCAGAGTGGATCTTGCCAAACAGCGCGCTGAGGCGAAGATTGTGCGCTGGTGGGTTTTGAAAACTCACAGTCAGTGCGAGAGAGGGGACTCGAACCCCTAAGCCTTGCGGCGCCAGATCCTAAGTCTGGTGCGTCTGCCAGTTTCGCCACTCTCGCGTAGTGTTCTAATTTATGACAGTTGTTGGCATTGCGGTAGGGTTGACCGATGTGGCACGGAAAGCAAGCTGTTTCATCACCTCCGCAGATGTGCGGTACGGACGCAACACATCTCCTTGGTCTGCCGGTGCGATGCCAGTTGCGGGAATTCCGTAAGTCGTTGTAGTTCAGGCAGTTAGTAGATTGGCACGCGATGTAAATACTGTTCCTCGGATCGGCACCTGTTTTGCCTAGTATGTGGCCGGAAGGCAGATGACGGTGCTCGTAAGTTGGATGAGTTGTCTGCTCGCCTCCTCACGTAAACCCTGTTCGACCCGCCCATTCCGGAGCTTTGCCCATGAATAAGATCATCAAGCGCGTGGCATTATTGGCTGCCGTGCTGCTCGCGCCTTCGATGGCGCAGGCGCAGTTGATTGACCAGTCCAATTACGGTAGCGATGGCGTTTCTGGCCCGTATACGGGTGTCGGCTACTCCAACACCAGTATGGGTAATGTGTTCTTCGGCCAGTACTTCGTGCCGCAGCAGAACAACATCATCGGCGCGAGCATCATCCTGTACAACGACGGCACGACTGCAAAGTCGTTCTACCTGGGCACGGAAGTGTACGATGCGACCGATACGTTCGTCACCGACGGCTCCAACCACTGGACGAATTTCCTCCCAGGCACGTACCTGATCGCGACGGTTCCATTCACGCCGGCACTCGTCACACCAGGCCAGACGTACTATCTGGACTATGTCATCCTCAACGATGACTTCAGCTTGTATGACTCTGAGATCCACTACGTCATCGACACGAACGAGCTCTACCCCGATGGCGTGGCGTTCCGCTTCGACATGGAGAACAACAATTACTCCGAGAGCGGTGACATGGTGTTCGAGGAGTACTACGAAGGTGCCGCCACGCCGGAGCCAGCCAGCATGGTCCTCTTGGCGACGGGTCTGGTCGGAGTGATCGGCGTCGCTCGTCGCCGCCGCAAGCAGGCCTAGTCTTCGCAACGGAGCGAGTGATTCCTGGGCAGAACGCTCGCTTGAGTCGGGCGAACAAGTAGTCGATCAGGGTACATAACAGGGGCGGCGCCATTCGAATGGCGCCGCCCCTGTTATTGCGTCACGAGCGGCGGGCATCCCGAGCGAAGAGGACGGGGGCGGGCGTCTCTCCCGTGAGCTGGAGCACGAGCTGAACGTGAGCTCTGAGCTGCAGCGCGAGCGGGAGCGCGAGCTGTGAGCAATGAGCCTCTCAGCGCTTGAGCTTGAGCTCAAAGCTCTCGCTCGTGCTCTTGTCGGCTCAATGCTGGAGGCTCAATCTCAAGCGCTTGCTCCCGCTCAAAGCTCACATTCAAGCTCGTGCGCTAGCTCAAAAGCAGAAGGCCCCGCGCAAGAGCGCGGGGCCTTCTGCTTGAATCCATGCATTCTGCCCCGACCGTGCTTCTTATAGGTAGAGGTAGAACGCGCGTGCCTACTGTACCTGAACCGTTACCGCGCTGGTGCTCGAGCTCCGCAGGTCGTACACCATAAAGGAAACCAGGTCGCCACTCTTCAGCTTGGAGAGCACGCTTTCGAGGTCCGACGCGCTCCGCAACGCGTGACGCGGACCGGGATTGATGACTTCCAGAAGAATCGTCGCATCGGCCGACAGCTTCCGATACGCAGGTCCGGTCAAGTTGACATCGCTAACGACGAGGCCTTTCGAGTACGGTTCGGCGAGCTTCGCCTGCGTCACCAGCTCCGCAGACACGGGTTCGACGGTGATACCCAGCTTGTCGAACTTGCGGGCACTCGCCGGCTCGGCGTCAGACGGTGCGCGGCCTGACGACGCAACGAGCTGTGTTTCCTCAGGCGCCTCAGTCAGCTTGACCCGGAAGGTCTTCTTCGAGCCGAACCGCATGACGTCGAAGGGCAGCACCTCTCCAGGCTTGTGACCACGAACAATGCGCTGGAGCACGGCGACACGGTCCGTCGGCTTGCCGTCAGCAGCGACGATTACATCGCCCGGCTGGATGCCTGCGGCCTTTGCCGCGCTGAAGCCGGAGGGGTCGAGATTGTAGTCCCGGACGAATACTCCGGTCACCTTGTCCAGCCCCGCGGCCCGCGCATCCTCCGGCGTTGCATCACCGATGGACACGCCAATGACCCCTCGGCGCACCTTTCCGTAGGCGATCAGGTCGTCCATAACCTGCTTCGCCAACGTCACCGGAATCGCGAATCCATAGCCGGCGTACGTTCCGGTCTGGCTCGCAATCGCACTGTTGATGCCGATGACCTCACCGCGAATGTTCACCAGCGGGCCACCAGAATTTCCCGGGTTGATCGCCGCATCCGTCTGGATGTAGTCGGTGATCGCGTAATTTGTGCCGAGCAAGCCGGTCAGCGGGCGACCCTTTGCGCTGATGATGCCGGCGGTCACGGTGAAATCGAGACCGAGGGGGTTGCCGATGGCGACCACCCACTGGCCGACACGGGATGCGTTGTCATCACCCAGTGCCGCGACGGGCAGGTCCGATCCATCGACCTTGATCACCGCAACATCCGTGGTCGGGTCGCGACCGATGACCTTCGCGGTAAAGGTGCGCTTGTCGAGTAGCGTAACCGTCACTTTGTTGGCGTCGGCTACGACGTGATTGTTCGTGAGGATGTAGCCATCTTTCGACACGATGAAACCTGTACCACTGGCATCCTGTGATTCACGAGGAGCCTGCGGCTCGAAATTCCGGAAGAAATCCTCGAGTCCGCCAGGCGCCTGTCGCTGGATGCGCGGCCGCGCCGTCTGCACACGCTGCGTCTGAATCGAGACGACACTCGGGGTAACGTGATCGGCGATCGCTTCGAACGCATTGCCCGTTTCAGCAAGGGACTTCACCTCAGCGGAGGCGACTTTCCCCGCTTTGCCATTCTGCGCAAAACCGAATTGGGTGAGGTCGAAACCCGACGCAAACACCAGCCCGCACACGAATGCGGTGACGACGGCGGCTGCGAGCCGCGCACGATGAAACCGTGTAGCCATATCTCCTACCTGTCCTTGAGGGTTCGTTCCCTGAATAGGGATGGAATTACATCATAATTGTGATGTACACGAACGAGCGCCATACGTTCCCTATAGACACGTACGGCGCTCGTCCGGTTTCCGCTACGGAGACTCCGAGGTTAGGACTTCTTGTCGTCCACGATCTCGTAGTCGGCTTCGACGACGTCATCCGCCGCCTTCGCCCCGCCGGTGCTGCCACCCGCCGGCTGCGACGCCGCATCCGGGCCTGCGCTGCCAGGCGCGTCAGAGGCCGCCTGGCTCTGCGCGTAGAATGACTGCCCGGCCTCTCCGTACGCCTTGCTGAGCTCTTCCTGTGCCGCCTTGATCTCGCTCAGATCGTCGCCGCGTAGCGCCTTCCGTGCACGCTCGACAGACGACTCGAGACGGGTCTTCATATCGGCCGGAAGCTTCTCCGACCACTCCTTCGCGTTCTTCTCCACTTCGTACGTCATGGAGTCGAGCCGGTTGCGCGTGTCGATTTCCTCACGGCGCAGCTTGTCGGCATCCGCGTTCTTTTCCGCATCCTTGACCATCTTTTCGATGTCGGAATCGGAGAGTCCGCTCGACGCCTCGACGCGAATCTTCTGCTCCTTGCCCGTCGCCTTGTCCTTCGCGGTCACATGCAGGATGCCGTTGGCGTCGATATCGAAGGTGACTTCGACCTGCGGCATGCCGCGCGGTGCGGGTGGAATTCCCGTCAGCTGGAACTTCCCGATCGTCCGGTTGTCACGAGCGAGCTCGCGCTCGCCCTGGAGGACGTGAATCTCCACCGTCGTCTGATTGTCGTCCGCCGTGCTGAAGGTCTCCGACTTCTTGGTGGGGATGGTCGTGTTGCGCGCGATGAGCACGGTCGTGACGCCACCCAGGGTCTCGATGCCGAGCGACAGCGGCGTGACGTCGAGCAGGAGCACATCCTTCTGCTCGCCCGTGAGCACTGCTCCCTGTACGGCTGCACCGATCGCGACCACCTCATCCGGGTTCACACCCTTGTTCGGATCCTTGCCGAAGAAGCGACGGACCTCGTCCTGGATCTTCGGGATACGCGTCGAACCGCCGACGAGCAGGACTTCGTCGATATCCTTTGGCTCGAGGCCGGCATCCTTCAACGCCTTGCGCATCGGCTCGAGCGTCCGCGTGATCAGGTCATCCACGAGCTGCTCGAACTTGGCGCGGGAGAGCGTGTAGTTCAGGTGCTTCGGGCCGCTCTGGTCGGCGGTGATGAATGGCAGGTTGATGTCGGTCGAGTTGGTGCTCGAGAGCTCCATCTTGGCCTTCTCCGCCGCCTCCTTGAGGCGCTGGAGGGCCATGGGATCCTTCGAGAGATCGATGCCCTGATCCTTCTTGAACTCCGCGACGATCCAATCCATCACGCGCTGGTCGAAATCATCTCCGCCGAGGTGCGTGTCACCGTTGGTGGACTTGACCTCGAACTGGCGTGATCCGTCGACGTCGTACAGCTCGAGGATGGAGATGTCGTACGTACCGCCGCCGAGATCGAACACGGCGACCTTTTCGTCCTTCTTCTTGTCGAGTCCGTAGGCCAATGCCGCCGCCGTGGGCTCATTGATGATCCGGAGGACGTCGAGGCCCGCGATCTTGCCGGCGTCCTTCGTGGCCTGGCGCTGCGCATCGTTGAAGTACGCGGGGACGGTGATCACGGCCTTGGTGACGGGCTGGCCGAGGTAGTCTTCCGCGGTCTGCTTCATCTTCTGGAGGATCATCGCGGAGACTTCGGGTGCGCTATAGCGCTTCCCCTGGACCTCGACGGTGGCCACGTCGTTCTGGCCGCTGTTGACCTTGTACGGAACGCGCTTCGTCTCTTCCTGGACCTCGTTCATCTTCCGGCCCATGAAGCGCTTGATGGAGAAGACGGTATTGGTCGGGTTGGTGACGGCCTGTCGCTTGGCGACCTGCCCGACGAGCCGTTCACCATCCTTGGTGAATCCGACGACCGATGGCGTGGTGCGGCCGCCCTCCGCGTTCGGGATGACGACCGGATCACCGCCTTCCATGACGGCGACCACGGAATTTGTTGTCCCGAGGTCAATGCCGATGACTTTGTCCGCCATTGCTTCCTTTTAGTAAGTGTTGTGGGGGGCGGCAGTCTGCCGCGAACGCCCAAAAGAGGGCAAATACAGGACCTCTAGGACCCGCCAGACTGGCAGAAGATGAGCGGGTGGGACGGTAACGGGCGTGTCACGCTGGCGTACGCTAGCACGAGCGTGCCAGCTCGGCAGCAGAGTGAACGTTTGCTTGCAGAGGCGCGAAGCGGTGCCGTGGCACACATTTCACAGTGTAACGGTTCAGCGACATCGCTCGCAGAACAAGCTGGTTCGTTTGCAGGCCCTTCCGACGGTCGGTATCTTCGTGCTGCACGGCCGTTCATACCTCTGATCCCACACGCGCTCATGCTGAGCCGCCTCATCCCGCGGGACGAAGAATTCTTTGCGCTGTTCAATCAACTGGCCGACCATCTCCATACAGCGGCCCAACTCGTAAACCAGCTTTTTGCGGAGCCCGACAATACGACGGAGCTTGTCAAACAGATCAAGGACGTTGAGCATCTGGCGGACGAGCTGACGCATTCCATCAACGTTCGCATCGACAAGAGCTTCATCACGCCGATCGACCGGGAGGATATCCATGTTCTCGCCTCCCGATTGGATGACGTGATCGACCGGCTCGACGGAACGGCGCGACGGGTGGTGATGATGAAGATCAACGAGGTGCGCGAGCCGGCGAAGGAGATGGCGCACGTCATCGTTCAGGCGTCCGAGCACATTGCGAAGGCCGTGCGCTCGATCAAACGGCCGCGAGAAGTCGCGCTACAGGCCACCGAGATCAAACGGCTCGAGGAACAAGGCGACGCGCTGTATCACGCGGCGGTGGGCGCCTTGTTCGAGGGCACCCCGGATCCGCTCGAGGTCATTCGGTGGAAGGAGATCTACGAAACGCTCGAGATAGCGATCGATCAGTGTATGGGCGTCGCGAACGCGGTGCACAGCATCTCCATCAAGAATTCGTGAGCTGATCTCCGTGGTCTGGTACGTCATCGCGATCGTAGCGATCGCCTTCATTTTCGATTTTAGTAACGGCTTCCACGATTCGGCGAATTCCATTGCCACCATCGTTGGAACGCGCGTTCTCAGCCCGTTTGCCGCGGTCCTTTGGGCTGCGATCTTCAATTTCTCGGCGCTGTTCTTCGGCACCACCGGTGTGGCGAGTACGGTGGGCAAGGGAATGATTCTCCAGAGCATCGTCGATCCGAATGTGATCCTCGCTGCGTTGCTGGGCGCCATTCTCTGGAACGCGATCACCTGGTATTACGGCATTCCGTCGAGCTCGTCGCACGCGCTCATTGGCGCATACGCCGGCTCGGCCATCGCGAAGGCTGGGTTTGTCGGCATCACCTGGGGCTCGGCGTGGATCAAGACGTTGTCGTTCATCGTGATCTCGCCGTTCGTGGGTTTTTTCGCCGGCTTCATCCTGATGGTCGCGTGCTACTGGCTTTTTCAGGGAATGAGCGGCAGCAAGGCGGATCGGGTCTTTCGCCCCATGCAACTCTTGTCATCCGCCGCGCTTTCGTATGCGCATGGCGGGAACGACGCGCAGAAGACGATGGGCATCATCGTCGGACTCCTCGTGGCGAGCAAGAGTTATTTCGCGGCGCAAACGGGAATTCTCCACAACATGTATGTCGAGGACTTCAGCAAGATTCCACGGTGGGTCGAGGTCGGCGCGTACTCCGCCATTTCCCTGGGCACCCTGTTTGGCGGCTGGCGCATCGTGCATACCATGGGATCGAGGATTACCAAGCTGAGGCCCATCGGTGGATTCGCTGCGGAAACCGGGGGCGCAATCGCAATTCAGTTGGCCACGCACTGGCACATTCCCGTGAGCACGACGCACACCATCACGGGTTCGATCATCGGCGTCGGAGCAACGAAACGACTCTCCGCCGTGCGATGGGGAATCGCCGGGCGCATCGTCTGGGCATGGATTCTGACCATACCTGCCGCAGGTATCATGGCCGCGATCTCATACATGGTCCTGTCGAGGCTGGTTCAGATTCAGTAGAGCATTCCGTGACGATTGCGAGTCCGCCAGTACCTGAGTCACCGTACTTCAATCGCGAGTTGAGTTGGCTCGCGTTCAACGAGCGCGTACTGCGGGAGGCGGCCGATCCGCGCGTGCCGCTGCTCGAGCGACTCAAGTTTCTCGCGATCTTCAGCTCGAATCTCGACGAGTTCTTCATGGTTCGGGTTGCCGGTCTGCGCCGGCAGGCGGCCGCCAAGGTCACCTCCGCGCCACCGGATGGGCTTTCGCCCGTCGAGCAGCTCGACGCGATTCGCCGCCGCGTCGACGGACTCCTGTTCGACCAGAGGGCTCTGCTGCACCAACTCCTCGCGGAGTTGTCGCCGAGGGGCGTGCGGCTGTTGCGGATGAACGAGCTGACGCAGGGAGAGTGTGCCGCGCTCGACGGCGTCTTCGAATCGCAGATTTTCCCGGTGCTGACGCCGTTGGCGGTGGACCCGGGTCATCCGTTTCCATACCTCTCCAATCTGTCGTTGTCGCTCGCCGTGGAGGTACGTGACCCGGAGCACGGAACCGATCACTTCGCACGCGTCAAGGTTCCGAAGTCACTACCGCGCTGGATTCCAATCGCCGGACGGACGAATGCGTTCGTGCCACTGGAGCAGGTGATCGGCGAGAATCTGGATGCGCTCTTTCCGGGAATGGACGTTCTCGGATGGCACGCCTTCCGGATCACTCGGTACTCCGATCTGGAAATTCCGAACGCAGAGGAGCCCGAGGACCTGCTCGCGGAGATCGAGCAGCAGGTGTTCAAGCGCCGCTTCGGTGAAGTGATCCGTCTCGAGGTGCAGGACGACCTTCCGGCGCACATCCGGTCACTGCTCCTCGAGGAGCTCAAGGACGACGACGAGCCGGCCATGATGCTCTCGGAGCGCGATGTCGAACAGGCAGGGAACCTGCTCGATCTGAGCGATCTGATGTGGCTTGCCTCGCTCGATGTGCCGGAGCTCAAGGATCCTCCCTTCACGCCGAAGACGCCCATCGAGTTACAGGACGGAGGGCGATCGATCTTCGAAGTGATTCGGGAGCGCGACCTGCTCGTCCACCATCCGTTCGATTCCTTTCCGGCCACTGTCGAGCGATTCCTCGAGACTGCCGCGACGGACGAGCACGTGCTGGCGATCAAGCTCACGCTCTACCGTACGAGCGGTGACACGGAAATCGTGCGCGCCCTGACGCACGCGGCGCAACGCGGAAAACAGGTCGCCGTGCTCGTCGAGCTGAAAGCGCGATTCGACGAAGCGAACAACATCACGTGGGCGCGGCAGCTCGAAAGCTTCGGTGTGCACGTCGCGTACGGATCGGCGAACCTGAAGACGCACACCAAGATTGCGATGGTCGTGCGTCGCGAGACGGACGGCATCCGCCGCTACATCCATGTCGGAACGGGCAACTACAATTCGAAAACGGCCCGGCACTACACCGACATTGGCATCTTCACCTGCAATCCATCCGTGGGCGCAGATGTGAGCGATCTCTTCAACTCGCTTACCGGCTACGCACGGCAGCGATACTATCGCAAGCTGCTCGTCGCTCCGTCGAACATGAAGGACCGATTCCTCGAGTTGATCAGCCGCGAAGTCTCGCACGCCGAGGCCGGCAAACGCGCACGCATCGTGGCGAAAATGAACTCGCTCGTGGACGCTGAAATCATCGATGCGCTCTATCGCGCCTCGCAAGCGGGCGTCGACGTGGACCTCATCATTCGCGGCATCTGTTGTTTGCGGCCGCGCGTCGAAGGGCTGAGTGATCGCATCCGTGTCGTCAGCGTCATCGGGCGATTCCTTGAACATTCTCGGCTCTTCTACTTCCAGAACAACGGCGCGCCGGAGTACTACATCGGCTCGGCGGATTGGATGCCCCGGAATTTCATCCGCCGAGTCGAGGCGATCGTCCCCATCGAAGATCCCGCGCTGCACGAGCGATTGGACAGCCTGGTCGACACGCTGCTCAACGACAACCGTCAGGCGTGGGATCTTCACGGCAACGGCACGTGGGTGCAGCGTCGCCCGGACGGTCCCGAGAGCGCCACGCACACGATACTGCTCACCGACTCATGGGGGCATTCCGGAAGCAGCCGTCAGCTCGAGGGGGCGTTCGCCGACACACGCTCCTATGCGGAGCGAAGCGGCGAGTAGGGGTGCTCGGACCCGCAGCACAGCAAAAGCTTTACCGCAGAGGACGCAGGGGCCATGCGCACCCTGAGCAAGCCCCGACGCGCCGGACCGCAAAGGATCGCAGAGGACTACCAGAACCCCAACTCCTTTCCGTAGTCCTTTGCGCCCCTCTGCGGTCCGGCGCACAGATGTGTGCACGGAGGGCAGAACCTTTGCGTCCTCTGCGGTAAACTTTGCAGTTGCTGTTCGGCTAGCGCCAATCGAAAGCTGGGAACCGTGGCCTGCGCGTTTTTGACGCTAGTGACCCGTATTGCGACTCGGACGCTATTCGTCCTTACCGCCCTCGATACTCTCGGACGAGTACACGCTGCCGTCCGCGCCGACAATCTCGACGGGCACGCCGGCGACTTCCGCAAGCAACTCCGACTTGCGGTGCGCTCCCCATGTATCCAGGCGAATGCTGCCCGCCGCCTTCTCGGGAACGGGCGTGATGCGGATGGCGCGTTTGAGCCATCGTACCTTGACGTCCGCGACGGCACCGATGTGACCGCGGTCGAATCCGTCCGCCACGCGGAGAATGGCCGAGAGACGCTGGACGCTGTCGCGCAACTCCGGTTCGAGCGCCCCGAAATTGCGATGTTTGCGCTTTGGTTCAGCACCGCGGTGGTACCGTGCAACGTTGGCCATGACGACCTGATCGGCCGGCGCTATGCCGAGCAGTTCCGCGTGCAGAATCAGGTGGTACGAATGCTTGTGGTGGCGATCGTAGCTGATGTGATAACCAACGTCGTGCAGTAGTGCGGCGTCGCTCAGGATGGCGCGGTCTGACGGCGGGCAACCCAGCCGGGGGCCGAGCGCGTCGAAGAGTCGTAGCGCGAGGCGTTGCACCTGGAGTGCGTGCGGCGCTTCGAAGTGGCAGCGTTCGGCGAACTCCTTGACCGATCGTTCGCGTGCCTCGCCGGGATCGGCGGCGGTCGCGCGGACTCGAGCCGCTTCAAGAAGAATTCCCTCCCGGATTCCGTAGCGGGATACGATCAATTCGCGGGCGTCCACACGCGCAAGCACCTCGGCGGCCACGGCGACGCCGGCGACGATGATATCGGCGCGCGCCGCGTTCAGGCCCGGCATGCTGCGTCGCTCTTCAGGCGTCATTGCCGCCAGCGCATCGAGCAGATGCTCGACGTCTGTGCGCGGAATGTGCGTCGCGTGGACGTTCCTCGCAGCGAGCATGCGCTGCCGGGCGAGGAACATGCCGCCGAGGTTGGTGAACGTTCCCCCGGAACCAATGACCTGCGCTCCGTTCCACGAGCGGGAGGGAAGGGCGTCGCGTAACGCCGCCTTGATCTCCTTTCGCAGTTTCCGAATGCCTCTCGGCGTGACACCATCGCTGAGGTAGCGCTCAGTAAGACGGAGGGCGCCGAGGGGCAGCGAGTCGAGGCTTTCGACAACGCCGTCGGCGCTCAGCGCCAGCTCGAGCGAGCCTCCGCCGATGTCCATGATGACGGAGCGGCCAGCCGCGAGATCGAAATGGGCGAGGGCGCTCCGAAAACTGAGTCGTGCTTCGTCGATGCCGCGCAGCACGCGCACCTTGAGGCCGGTTTCCTGCTGCACGCGCGCGAGGAAGCGCACGGCGTTCTCCGCGTCGCGCACAGCGCTCGTGGCCACGGCTTCGATCCGCTGCGCGCCGAGCTGCCGGGCAAGGGTGGCCATGCGCGCGATGGCCTCGACGGCGCTTTCGATCGCGATCGGATCCAGTACGCCCGTGGCGTCCACGCCCGCGCCGAGGCGCGGAGCGGCCTTCATCTCGTCCACGACCGAGATCGTACCGTCGGATGACACGTCCGCGACGATCTGTCGGATGGAATTCGACCCGATATCGATGGCGGCAATTCGCGTGGTCGGCACGGCAGCGCGCGTGTCGTTCCGCGAGCGGTGCGGAAGTTTCACGCCGGGCGAGCGGCGTCTAGCACCCATGATGGCCGACGAAGATTGGTTCCATCTCACGTGAAACGTAGCGAGGGTGACCGCCAGCGTACAATTTTCCGCGATGCTCAACTGGTTGCGAACGCTGATTCGCCCGGTCTTCCGGATTGTGCTCGATGTGCAGCGTTACGTCAGCTTTCCTCCGGGCGGCTTTCGCGGCGTCTACCAGACCTTCGACGAGGCGCTTGCGCATGCGCCCCGGGGCAAGAAGACCGGCTACGATCACGCCGAGTTGGCGGCCGAATACCGCGACAGGTTCGAGCCCGTACTTCAGACGTACGATTACCCCGTTCTCTTCCACCTGAGCCGACTGCTGCCGGCGGGCGGCACCGTGCTCGACATGGGTGGAAACGTCGGCACCCACTTCCTGACCTACCGAAAATGGCTCGATCTCGACCGGGCTCGCTGGATCGTCCTCGAGGTACCAAGGATTGCCGCGGAAGGGCGGGCGTTGTGCGATGGGATGCCAGCTGTCTCGTTCATTAGCGAGTTGGGTGAACTCGACGCGCGGGCCGTCGACGTGTTGCTGAGCTCCGGCATGCTTCAGAACGCGCGCCCCGCGTTGAATGAATTCCTCGAGTGGATGGATCTGGAAGACAAGCGTCCGGCCATCCTGATTCTGAACCGGTTGCCGCTCTATGACGGCGAGGAGTACGTCACGCTGCAGAACGGCGGTCTGGTGTGCTATCCGCAGCACGTGTTCAATCGCACCGCGTTCATCGCATCGGTAACGAAGCGAGGCTATCAGCTCGTGGACCACTGGGACGACCTGGCTGACTCCTGTATTGTCCCGTTTCATCGGGACCGATGGGTGCACCGGTATTCGGGACTCTGCTTCGTTCGCGTCTCGTGACACGCATTCGCCTCGCGACCATCGCGTTCTTCGTCGGCTTCCTGTTGGTCGGCCTCTTAGTGTTCCGCGATTACGGTATTTCGTGGGACGAAGGGAACACGCGCGAGTTCGGTGTCATGAACATCAACCACGTCGTGCCAAACGTCCGCGCACTCGACTCGCTTCGCGCCGAGAAAGGCAGGGACTTCGAGCGATTCGGGCCGGCGTACGAGATCTTCCTCGTCCACGTCGAGAAAGCGTTGCAACTGAAGAGCATGCGCACCGTGTTCTTCGTACGGCATCTGCTCACCTTTCTCACGTTCTACCTCGGCGTCGTCATCTTCTATTTCTTCTGCCGGCGGCGATTCGCACCAGGCATCACGCTGCTCGCGTGTGTGTGCCTGGTCCTCAGCCCGGTGTTGTTTGCACATGGATTCTACAATACCAAGGACATCTCGTTCTTCACGGTCTTCCTCGCGGCCATGTCGACGCTGGACCTCCTGCTGGAGAAACCATCGTGGCGGCTGCTCGCACTCCATGGCATCACGACCGGTCTCTTGATCGGAATGCGCGTCCTTGGCTTCTTTGCCGTCGCGTTGACGGTGGCGGCATCGCTGGTTCGGCGTCCAACGCTTCGAACGGTTCTCGCGCTACTAGCGTACGGCGTGGTCATCTCGCTCGTTCTGCCATTCGTCTGGCCAGTGCTTCGGGTCGATGCACTCGGCATCGTACAAAACGCGTTGGTGGCCGTGTCGAAGAACGAGTATACCGCGACCACGCTCTTTCGGGGGCGTCAGCTTCTCGGTACGGAGCTGCCGTGGGACTACGTGCCCACGTGGATGCTCATCACGACGCCGTATGCGATAACGGTGCTCTTCCTCGCGGGCTCCGTTGTCACGGTAGCGGGACTCGTGCGGCACACGCGCGAGTTCATTACCGGTGCGCGACGCCGGGATCTGCTCGTGATCGCGTGGTTCTTTCTACCGGTGGGCGGATGCGTGGTGCTGCGGCCAACCCTGTATGACGGCTGGCGACATTTGTTCTTCGTGTATCCGGCACTCATCTATCTCAGCGCAGCCGGCATGGAATCCGTTCTCGCGTTTACGCTCACGCGTGTCGATGGACGAAAGCACTCGCGCGTGCCCGCGGCGCTCGCCGCCGCGCTGCTCCTATCGCTCTCGCCAGTCGCCTGGTTCATGGTACGCAATCATCCATTCGAGCATCTGTACTTCAATCGATTCGCCGGGCGTGACATGGCGGAAGCCAAGCAGCGCTACGAGTTCGACTATTGGGGGCTCTCGTATCGGCGATTGCTGGAATACATCGTTCGAACTGATCCATCGCCGTCGATCCGCGTGCAAATCCCGAATCTCCCGGGTGTGTTGAACAGTCTCATGCTACCGGATGCGGACCGCTCGCGCATCCAATTCGTGGATCCAACAGGGGAGGGTGATTACCTGGCCACGAACTATCGTTTCCACCCGGAGGCGTATCCGCTGCAGGAAGTGTTCAGCGTGCGGGTTGGGAATGCGGCGGCGGGGTCGGTATTTCGATTGCGTTAGATTCGAGGAATCGGCGCGCGCTCCTGAGCATCGGTTTAGGGCAAGCGGCGTCGTCATCTTTACCGCAGAGGGCGCAGAGGAGCAGAGGTTCGCAGAGGACCACGTGATGACGGAACTGCGACTGAAAGTGCGGGCCCGTCGTTTCACTCAGGGCGACAAAACGAGCGTGACACTGCGAAATAGCTGTCACCCCGAGCGAGCGAAGCGAGTCGAGGGGCCTGCACTTAAGTTCCGCTTTCCTCTGCGTACCTCTGCTCCTCCGCGCCCTCTGCGGTGAATCTCTCGGATCTTGCAATGTGACGATGCGGATCTCAGGTGCACACCCTCTGCCGATATCAGACTGGTGTCCCCGGGAACACCACATTGATCGCCGTTCCGCGCCCCGGTTGGCTCGACGCCTCCACGTCCCCGTTGTGCGCCTCGACGAGATGTTTCACGATGGCGAGGCCGAGCCCCGTTCCGCCGACGTCGCGCGATCGTGCGGAGTCGACGCGGTAGAAACGCTCGAAGATACGGGGCAAGTGCTCTGCCGGAATTCCCACGCCGGTATCCTGTACCGTGAACCTGATGCCCGTCTGGCCCCACTTCGATGCGCGGAGCGTGACGCTTCCCTCCGTGGTATAGCGGACGGCGTTTTCGACGAGGTTTTGCAACACTTGCCGCGCGGCGGTCGGGTCCGCGCGCAACTCGAGCGCTTCCGGGCTCACGTCGGCGATGAGTGCGAGCGACTTGAGACTCGCGGCGGGCTGGCACGCGGTGAGAATCTCGGCGACGAGCGTGGGAACGGGCTCGGCGACGAGCTGCGGGCGCCACCCGCCGCTTTCGATACGTGACAGGTCGAGGAGGTCATCGACAATGCGCTGCATACGCGTGGCGTTCGAGCGAATCGTCTCGATGAAGCGTCGGCGATTCTCAGTCGAAATTGTGTCGTCGTCGAGCAGCGTTTCCGCGAAGCCACTGACGGCGGTGAGTGGAGTCTTGAGCTCGTGCGACACGTTCGCCACGAAATCTCGACGCACCGTTTCGAGGCGGCGGAGCGCCGTCAATTCGAGCAGCGTGACGACCGCACCACCCGTCGAGAGTGGCCGAGATGCAATGGCCACGGTGCGGCCGTGCATGGCGATTTCGCGTGCTTCGGTAAGGATCCCTGACAGGGCATCATCGATGATGACGTGCAGTGCGAGATCGTTCGGCAGGCTCGATTGCGGGAATGGCGTCGGCTCGTTCGCGCGAAGGAGTGAACGTCCCCGCTCGTTGATGCGCACGATTCTGCCTTCGGCATCCAGCGCCAGGAGGCCTTCGTCGAGTGATTCGAGGACGGCGGCCATGAGCTGCTCGTCGTCCTTCAGTGCCTCGAGGCGGACTCCGAGCTGTTCTGCCATTCGTGTGAGAGCCTTGGCAAGATCGCCGACCTCGCCCGGCGCCGACAATGCGGGCCGTCGCGCGAGATTGCCGGCGGCGATTGCGGCTGCCACGTCGCGCAACTCCTCGACGGGGCGCGAGATGCTGCGTGCGAAGAGCACGCTGAGCGCAAGTGCGCCGACGAGGGCGATCAGGCCGCTCACCAGAACGTCGCGCTGTGCACGCACGACGATGTCCTCGAGACTTCGCGTCGCGAGGGAGACGCGCACGAAGCCGAGGGGATGACGGATGGCGAGATACACCTCGTCGTCACCGGCGGAAACGCTATGACGGCGAGAGCTGCCAACGCCGAACTGCCGTGCTTGGACGACCTCGGGCCGCTGCGCGTGGTTCTGGAGGCGCCGACGGCCCGCTTCGTCGAATTCCGAGTCGCCGATGACGACGCCCGTGCTGTCAATGATCGTGACGCGGTGCCCCAATGCACCGCCTGTGCGAGCTGCGAGTGCGGCGGCGTCGACGCCCGGCTTCCACTCCGTCGCAAGTAGACGGGCCTCGTGCAACAGACGATTCGACAACTCGTCCTGAAGGTGCTGTCGCAGTCGTCCGCCAGCAATGAGCACGATCGCGGCGACGAGCGCCGCGACGAGGACGAGGGTGCCAGCGAGCAGGCGACGCGCGAGCGTCACGTCGTTCGGCCGTGGGGTGCCCTGATGCGATATCCGAACCCTCGCACCGTTTCGATGAGATCGCCCGCCACGCCGAGCTTGGCGCGGAGCCGCTGGACGTGCATGTCAACGGTCCGGGTCTGAATGTCTGGCGCAGCCTCCCAGACCGTCTGAAGCAGATGCGCGCGCGCCTGGACTCGCCCGCGTCGCTCGGCGAGAGTAAGGAGCAGCTTGAATTCCGTCGGCGTCAGCTCGACAGGTTCGCCGTCCACTTCGACGAGATGCGCCGCCAGGTCGATCGCGAGTGGCCCGATGTGCAGCGTCTCGCTCGTCGTTGGGCCACCAGCGCCCAGCCGCCGAAGAATCGCCCCAACCCGCAGCACGAGCTCCTGCGGGCTGAACGGCTTGGTGAGATAGTCGTCCGCACCGAGCGAAAGTCCATGAATGCGATCCGGTTCGTCTCGCCGCGCGGTGAGCATCAGCACGGCGGTGTCGCGTGTCGCGTCCGACGCGCGCAACTGTCCAATCACTTCGTAACCCGACATGCCGGGCAGCATGAGGTCGAGCACGATGAGTGCGGGCCGCTCACGACGTGCCGCATCCAGCGCTTCCGTCCCCGAGCTTGCGGTCGAGACGCGATAGCCGCTCTTCGCCAGATGGTACGCCACGAGCGCGACGATGTCCGCCTCGTCGTCGACGACGAGAATGCGTTCGCCGGTGACGACTGGGGCACTACTCACGGGCTCGCCGCCGCGATGCGGCGCGCAATCTTGGCCACGATCATCTCGATCGCGACGGGATTATGACCTCCGCGCGGGACGATCACATCAGCGTATCGCTTACTCGGTTCGACGAATTCCAGATGCATTGGTTGGACGGTTGCGAGATACTGCTCGAGGATTTCTGCCAGAGGACGCCCGCGCTTGGCCATGTCACGGCGAATTCGCCTGATCAACCGAACGTCGGCGTCCGCATCGACGAAGACCTTCACGTCACAGAGGTCCCGCACGCGCGCGTCGACGAACAGGAGGATTCCGTCAATGACGACGACATCGGCAGGCGGAATGCGAATGGTGTCAGCGCTGCGGGCGTGCTGGACGAAGTCATAGACGGGCTTGTCGATTGCCGACCCGCTGCCGAGCTGTGCGAGTTGCGTGACGAGGTGGTCCCAGTCGAACGCATTCGGATGATCCCAGTTGACCTTTTTCCGTTCCTCGAGCGAGAGGTGCGAGTGGTTGAGGTAGTAGGCGTCCATGTCGATGAACGCGACGGATGCGTCGCCGAGCGCAGCCGCGACGTTGCGTGCGACTGTGCTCTTGCCGGAGCCCGTTCCTCCGGCGACGCCGATGACGAGAGGCTTCATGTTCACGTCACCGGATTGCCGAGGAAGTGATGCGGAGAAAGCTCGCGGATGCGTGCGCTGTGGAGCAGTGGTGCATATGTCACGGTCATGTATAATGCTGGTCGGATGACTGCAGCCCAAAGTCCGCCTGCGAAGTGTGCCCGGAGCCGCCGGGGCCGTCAACCGACTCGTCTCCCAGAGCGCTCGACCGGCGACTAGATTTTTCCCATGCGGATCCCCTTTTCAGTCGCCGCCGCGGCCTTCACTGTCGCGGCTGGTTTCGTCCCGGCCTTCGCGCAGGCCGGCCCCGCCGCCACGTTCGATCTCATCGTCGCCGGCACCACGGACGTTCATGGACGTCTTCGCGGGTGGAACTACGAGTCGAACCGCCCCGACACGACTCGCGGCCTCACCCGCGCGGCCACCATCGTCGATTCGCTGCGGCGCGACGCGCCTGGGCGCGTCGTTCTCATGGACGCCGGCGACCTGCTCCAAGGCAATGCGCTGACGTACGTCGCCGCGCGCGTCGCGCCGAGCGGTACGCCGCACCCGGTGATCGCCGCGATGAATGCGATGATGTACGACGCTGCCGCGGTGGGGAACCACGAGTTCAACTACGGGGTGCCGTTCCTCGAGCGCACGCTGAAGCAGGCAAAGTTTCCCTTCCTTGCCGCAAACGCCCGGCGAATCGACGGATCGCACGCCTTCAAGAGCTGGACGATCATTCGACGGGGCAGTGCGCGCATCGGAATCGTCGGGGCAACCACGCCGGGCTCCATGGTGTGGGACCGCGACAACCTGAAGGGCCGGATCGTCATGCGGGATATCATCCCCGCCGTGCGCGCAGCCGTTGCGGAGGCACGACGCGCGGGGGCAGAAATCATCTTTGTGACCATGCACTCGGGTCTCGCCGGCGCGTCGAGTTACGATACGGTCGGCACCGGCATCCCGAGTGAGAACGTCGCGGCGCGCGTCGCACGTGAGGTGCCGGGCATCGACCTGATTCTGTACGGGCATTCGCACCAGGAAGTCGGCGACACGGTGATCAACGGCGTGCTGCTCATGCAGCCGCGCAATTGGGCGACGAGCGTCGCGGTCGCGCACCTGGCACTGGAAAGGGGCAAGAGCGGTTGGCGCGTCGCATCCAAGAGCTCACGAGTCGTCCAGGCTGCACGCCAAGCGGAGAATCCGGCGATCGTTGCGGCAACCGAAACAGCACACAAAGCGACACTTGCGTGGGTGAATGCGCCGATCGGCAAAACGCTGGTGGCTTGGCGGGCCGACTCCGCGCGCGTGTCCGACACCCCGTTGCTCGACTTCATCCTCGAAGTGGAGCGCAGAGCGGCGGGAACCGATCTCGCATCGAGCGCGGCGTTCTCGCTCGACGCCACCATCGCTGCCGGCGACATCACCGCGGCTCGGCTGATGGCGCTGTATCCGTACGACAACACGCTCCGCGCCATCAAGATCTCAGGCAAGCAGCTCCGGGAGTATCTCGAACAGAGTGCGCGCTACTACACCACGAGCGCCGACGGACGCGTCGGCGTCGACCCGAGTTTCCCCGGCTTCAATTTCGACATCGTGGCCGGTGCGGACTACACGCTCGATGTGTCCAGGCCGGCCGGCCAGCGCGTGACGCGCCTGGAAGTGCGTGGCAAGCCGGTCGCCGCAACCGACAGCTTCACGATGGCGTTGAACAACTACCGCCAGACGGGCGGCGGCGGGTATGCCATGCTCGCGGGCGCCCCGCTCGTCTTCGACAAACAGCAGGAGATCCGCCAGCTGCTCGTCGACGAAGTGAAACGAAAGGGCAGCATCGCTCCGGGAGACTACTTCACGCAGAACTGGAAGATCGAACCCGCCAGTGCGGTCTCGTCGCTCTATGCGCAACTGCGCCGCGACAACCGCGAAGACGCACACGCCGTCGGAGCGACTGCGGCGCGTCCGAGGCCATCGACCCGGCTTCGCATCATCGGCACCAACGATTTCCACGGCGCACTCGAGCCGCGGCCAGACGCAAACGGAAAGCGTCGCGGCGGCGCTGCGTATCTCGCCAGCGCAATCCGCAAGGCCGCCGCGGAGTGTGTGTCGCCCGCGTGCGAGTCGATCCTTCTCGACGGCGGTGACGAGTTCCAAGGCACGCCGGCATCGAATCTCGCCTTCGGCCGGCCGATTGTGGCCGTGTTCAACCAGTTGGGCTACGCCGCCGGCGCTCTCGGCAATCATGAGTTCGACTGGGGCCAGGACACCCTCCGTGCCCGGATGCGCGATGCGCACTACGCGATCCTCGGCGCGAATGTGCGCTACAAGGATGGACGCGATGTCCCATGGATTCGCGACGACACCCTCGTGACGCGTGGCGCTCTCAAGATCGGGATCATCGGTCTAGCCACCGTCGCAACCGCGACGACAACGAAAGCGATCAACGTCGCCGACATTCAGTTCCTCGAACCCGCTCCGATCGTCGACAGCCTTGCGAAGCGACTCCGCGCGCGCGGCGCCGACTACGTCATCGTCATTGCGCACTCCGGCGCGTTCTGCGACCGCGACGGTGCGAGCAATTGCAACGGCGAGATCGTGAATCTCGCAAAGACAATCCATGAGCCGATCGATGCCATCGTGAGTGGGCACACGCACTCGCTGGTCGACGCAACGATCAATGGCATCCCGATCGTGCAGGCGCGGTCGAGCGGCACGGCGTTCGAGACGGTCGACCTTGGCCCGGATGGCAGTCGCCATCACGTGAGTGACGTGCTTCCCGATTCGATTGCGCCGGATCCAGTCGTCGCGAGAATCGTGGATCAGGCAGTCGCCAACGTCGCCTCGCTCGTCAACAATCCGGTGGCCACGATTGCCGCCGACATGAACCGTGACGGAAACCAGTACCCCCTCGGCAACCTGATCGCCGATGGAATTCGTTTCGCCGGTAAGGGAGACATCGGAATCACGAACAACGGTGGCGTCCGCGCCAATCTTCGCGCGGGGCAGGCGACCTACGGAACGCTCTTCGAGATCCAACCATTTGGCAATCTCCTGTATCGCATGACGGTGAATGGCAAGTCGCTGCGTGAGTACTTCGAGAAGCTCGTGGCGCGCCGGCCGAATGTGCACATCAGTGGTGCCGTGCTCACCTACGACTCCACGGGCGTCGCCGGCAAGCGGTTGGTCAGCGCGCGGCTCGCGAATGGCCGAGCGATCGATGACGCTGCCGAGTACACGATCGTGATGAACGACTTTCTTGCAACGGGCGGCGACGGGCTCGGCCTCGGAACGGCTGCTATCAAAACGGAGATCCTCTCGGTCAACGACCTCGATGTGTTGATCGAGTATTTGCGCTCTCGGCCACAACCCGTGGCACCACCGACTGATGTTCGCATTGTCGCCGGTTCGCCCCGATGAGCGATACCGTGCGAGTGTTCGTCAACGGCATCGGGTGCGATGCGCCTGCAAGTGGCACGGCGATCGATGCAATCGCGGTGCACTCGGCCTCCGATGCGCAGTCGGTGCGCGATGAGACGATGATCGTCACCGACAGTCGCGGGCTTCCCGTTCCCGCCGAGACCCCGCTCTTCAATGGCGCGGTATTTCGGCTCATTCCCAACCGGGGCCGCGATGCCGCGGATCCGGCGACGCACTTCGACGAATGACCTCTCTTCTCACACGCGATCTACTCCGCCAGCTGCCCAAGGCGGAGCTGCACTGCCACCTCGACGGTTCGCTCCGGCCGCAGACCATGCTCGACCTGGGGGAGGAGCTTGTAAAGCCGATGCCCGCCGAGGACGCGAGCGGGATGCGGGAATACATGCACGTGGATGACGCGCAGAATCTCGAAGACTACCTCGAGCGCTTCTCGCACACGCTATCTGTGATGCAAACAGCGCCGGCGCTCGAACGCATCGCGTATGAGCTTGCGGAGGACGCACGCCGCGATGGCGTCCGCTACATCGAGGTGCGCTATGCACCGGTGCTGAACGTGCGAGAAGGACTGTCGTTGGAAGAGGCGGTGGAGGCCCCCCTGCGTGGCCTGGCCCGTGCTGAGTCGGAATTCGGCATCGTCGGCCGCGTGATCGTGTGCGCCATTCGCAACATGGCGCCAAGCGTCTCGCAGGAGTTGGCAGAGCTCGCGGTGTCGTATCGGCACCGAGGCGTCGTGGGATTCGATCTCGCTGGTGGAGAAGCGGGCTACCCGGCCAAGGCGCACGTCAAGGCGTTCGATTATGTGCGGAAACACGATCTGGCGTGTACCTGTCACGCGGGTGAGGGCGACGGTGCGGAGTCCGTGCGGGAGGCGGTCCACGTCTGCGGAGCGCATCGCATCGGGCATGCGACGCGCCTGATCGAGGACACATCGCTCACCGACTACTGCAATGACCGGCGCATTCCCCTCGAGATCTGCCTCACCAGCAACGTGCAGACGCGCGCCGTCGAATCGTACGCGCTGCATCCGTTTCGTGAATACTTCGATCGCGGACTCAACGTCGTGTTGAACACCGACAATCGGCTCATGAGCGACGTGACGCTCACCGATGAATATGTCCACGCCGCGGAATCGCTCGGTTTTGGGTTCGATGAGCTGGCCCGCGTGGCGATGAACGGATTCGAGAGTGCGTTTCTGCCCTATGAGGAGCGGGTCCGCCTCATCGCGCAGGCGGAGCAGGAAATCAAGGCATTGAGGAGTGTGGCCGCATGACGAATGCGTATGGTGCGGAGGCCGCATCCAGGGCGGCGGAGTCGATTCGTGCGCGTGGCGGTTCTGAAGTGCCTGTCGCTGGAATCATTCTTGGTTCCGGACTTGGCGGGCTGGCCAGCCGGATCACGGAGCCTGTCGCGATTCCTTTCGCCGAGGTTCCTGGTTTTCCGACGGCAACGGTCGTCGGGCATTCAGGGAAGTTGATCGTTGGTAAGCTCGGTGGCCGCCCGCTCGTTGCGCTCGCGGGGCGCTTTCACATGTACGAAGGGCACGACGCGGCGCTCGCCGGCTTTCCGGTTCGAGTGCTGCACGCACTCGGCGTGGGGGCCCTCTTCGTCTCGAACGCTGCTGGCGGCATCCGCCGCACCTTCAAAGCTGGCGATCTCATGATCATTCGTGATCATCTGAATCTCATGTTTCGAAACCCGCTCATTGGAGCGCTCGAACCGGGTGATGAGCGCTTTCCCGATATGAGTGCGCCGTATGACGACGTACTGTGTGAACACCTCCGTCGGCACGCCGCGGCGCTCGGGATTCCGTTGCAGGAAGGCGTCTACGCTGGCCTCCTGGGTCCGGCATACGAGACGCCGGCGGAGGTCCGCATGCTCGGCACGCTGGGCGCCGATGCCGTCGGGATGTCGACGGTTCCGGAGGTCATCGTTGCGCGGGCACTGGGGCTACGGGTGGCGGGGATCAGCTGTATCACCAACATGGCGTCTGGTATTTCGCATCATGCGTTGTCGCATGAAGAAGTTCTCGAAACAACGACGCTCGTTGCAGACCGGTTCGAGTCACTTGTGGAGCGGTTCGTTGCGGACTTGTGAGGTCTTAGGGCAAGATCGGCGCGGCTCTGCTCGTACGGACAGAGGTGTGGTTGTGGATCCGCGGGGCATTTCATTCCAGCGGCCCCTTCGCGGCGAGGGAGGTGGCTTGACGCCACCTCCCTCGCAGCGCTCAGAAGCCGC
>JAZJZK010000006.1:116891-202099 GCA_040389905.1 Gemmatimonadota bacterium
ATGAAACGCCCCGCTCCTCCCCTGATGCGCATGACTTTTGGAGACGCGGTCTGAAGAGCGGAAAGGAGGGAGGTCACTTTCAGTGACCTCCCTTCTCAGGCACGGGTTGCTGGGCGCGTCCCTCGGGCAGCGTGTCGTCACGCATTCCTCCGCGTGGCGGGCGTGATCACGCCGCGGCCGCGCCGGAGGGGATCGAACGGGTGGACGTGATAGGCGTCGCGAGTTCCTTCGGTCCGCGACGTGAACGTGGAATGCGCTTCACGAGCTGCCAGCCTTCGAGCAAGTCCTTGTTGCCTACGAGCGCAGACCTGACGAACGCATCGAGGACGAGAACGACTTTGCGGCCACGCAGCAGTGTGGTGCGAAGTCCCGACGTGGCCGTTTCCACCGCACTTCTGCACTGTGTGCGATCCTTCAGTGCCTGGAGCAGGTCGTCCGCTGCAGTCCGCAGCGCCTGGATGAAATCCGGCTTGAGGCCTGCATGGATGAACACGTCCGCGTACGGCGCCGCGGCTTGTGCCATGCCGGCCGCAAGACCGGCGAGCCGTTCCACGGACGGCTTGTTCCTTGGAAGCCCCAGCGATATCAGTTCGGGTTTTCCTGCCAGCTCCAGCTTGGCGATCCGCGCGATCGGTATCATGTGATCGCGCAGGAGTGCTTGTCGCAGGGTGATCCGCCGGGCGACTGCGCTTCTGGCTGCCCGGGTCTGGCCGTTCTGTGCTTCGATGTGCTCCGACAACTCGACGATGGCTTCGGCGAGCATCGCTCGTGCGCCGGTGGAGACGACTGCGCCGAGTACGTCGGCGTGCTTGTCGAGAAACGCTTGCACGTTCTCGAGCGAGCTCCTCATCTGGCCTTGGGCCGTTTGCAAACGAACGTCCTCCCTGTAATGGCGGTGTTGAGATGGGCCGGACTCGTGCACCGCCGTACCGAGTCCGAAGTGAGGGTTGAATCGCCCCCATACTTATTCAAAGATTTTTCCACATCGCTTTTGCAAGGCTTCTTTTTTCTAAGAGGAGCCGACCGAACTGTCGAGAATCCGGCCTCTACTTATTGAAAGAGTTTTCCACATTGGTTTTGCAAGGGGTGTTATCCCGCAGGCGGGGCGAAGGGACCGAGTGGCGGATCTACTGTCCGAGTGCTGACGCGAGCGCCGATCGTGTGCTGTCGGCCGGCGGCTGACGCGGTCACGCTGCGCCAAGACACGTGCACAACGCGTCCGCAGCGTGTGACAACGCGGACGATCTGCTCTGCAGTGCGGACGAGATGCTCTGCGCCGCGCCATTGTCCCCGCGCGTTGCGCCTGGTGCAGTGCGCAGTGCTTCAGCTGCACTTCTGCAATGCGCCTGGCTGCGTCTGCGGTGCGCACGGCCGTCTGCGCAATGCGCCAGAACATCGTTGCAGTGCGCAAACTGCCCTTTGCGTTGCTTCGAGTGTGCTGCGCACCCGGTACACTTTGCTGCGCATCGCGCCTACGTCCGTGATCATCGCGGACGGACGCCTCAGCAGTGCGGACGAATCGCTATGCACGGCGACAACAACGTTCCACACTGCGCCAGAAGTACTGCGCAATGCGTCTGGCGTGCTACGCACTGCGGACGGCGTGGTGATCGATGCTTCCGCGCCGGTGCGCAGTGCGTCCGGTTTGCTCAGCACCGCGCCAAGATGTCTGCGCAATGCGGACGGTTCGCTCGTCACTGCGCCTCAGACGCGGAGCAATGCGCCCAAACAGCTCATCATTGTGCACAAGTTAATTGGCACTCTGCCGAAATCCCTTTGCACTGTGAACGCGCCGATCGCCGTTCTTCCTGCCCGGATGGGCTCCGTTCCGGCCCCTGAGGGGTAACGCGAATGAAGCATCATCCGCCCGCAGCTCACGGACGGCGATCGTGTCATTTACGTGGGCTCTGTTCTGCTACTTCTTGAAAAACTCCAGGAGAGCCGCGTTCACTTCGGGTTCACGAAACAGTGCGTGCGAGGCGCGGTTGACGATGAGCATCCGTGAACGAGACAGGGTGCGGCCGACGTCGATCGCGTTCTGCACCGGCGTTCGGCCATCCCACGTTCCAGCGACGAGCAGCGCCGAGACCGGCGACGTCACCGACTCCCGATAGGAGTCCGACAACCGTGGCAGTCCGGGAACGTCGCACACGCCCGGCAGCGGGAAGTTGATCGCGTCGCCAAGCACCGACTTCTGCGCTTCTCGTGCGATGCGCTGCAGTCTTTCCGACGATGCGTACGACGCACAGTCCATCGCGAGGTGCATCAGCTGGAGTGGACGGGCGCGGCGGTAAACGACGGCCCACTGCGCGAGGCTGGTGAAGTCGCCGGCAAGCATCAGAGACACCGCGGCAGTCATCGCCTTGATCTTCGGCGCCTCATCCATCGACTCGCTCACCCAGCGTTGTAAATCCCAGCCACCGAGCACGATCACCTGACCGGTCGGAAAGGTGTATCGCACGGGTCCGGCGCTCATCAGAGCGTGCAGCGAGCGGACCTCTTCCACAAGCGTCGGTCGTATCACTTTGCCGATCTCGCCGAGCACATCATCCACGCGAGACGGCAGCTTGAACGTGTCATCCGGGCCCTCGACGCCAACCAGCATCATTCGGTCAATGGACGCGGGATGACGCCGCGCCATCGCAAGGGCGAGATGCGTTCCGTAGCTGCCCGCAAGGAGCGACAGCTTCTCCACGGCGAGCGCGCGACGAAGCGCTTCGAGATCATCCGCGCTCTCAACCGTGGTGAGGCCCATCACGTCGACACCGGTCCGTCGCGCGTTCGCCAGGCATGCGTCGACCTGAGCGCGCAACGCGATCGCCATTGCCTTGGGGTCGGCTGGACGATCGAGTGGAACCGCCTCACCGGGTGCGCAGTAGGCGTTGAGTGGTTGCGAGAGACCAGTGCCGCGCTGATCGAACGCTATCACGTCCGCGATCGCAAGGAGTTGGTCGAGCAGCGACTTGGGCATGCCGCTCACCATGCGCGTTCCGGCGTCGCCGGGTCCGCCGGCGAGAAAGACAATCGGTGCGCCCGGCTCCGCAGCCGTCGACTTGATCCGCACGAAGGCCAACGTCAGCTGCGCGTCAGAAGCGGATGCGCGGTTCGCCGGCACGGTGAGGCGGCCGTCGGTCACCGGAATCGACTGTTCGCCGACGCGAAAGGTGCCGGCGCTCAGCACGATGTCGGGGTTCGGCGGCGACTGCTGCGCTGCCGAGGCGCCTCCCAACAGCGCGAGCAAGAGCAGAACGACTGCGCCGCTCTTTGCTCCGGCCGCAAGCTGTTGCTCCAACACGGCGCGGCGCTTCGATAGCTTGTCGAAGCGGCGACGCGCGCGAATGAGACGCGCGACCGCGAATGCCATCATTGCGAGTCCAAAGGCCATCGCTCCGTACCAGGGACGCCCGGTCGGACTCCACTTCGCCGCCGTCGACGCGCCGAATGTGAACAGCGTTGCAAAGCTGACGGCGAGTCGTGCCGCAACCATCTGATCCTTTCCGAACAGGAGCCCCCGCCTCAGCAACACCCAGGCAGCGAACGCACTCCATGACGCGCCGATCGCAATCATGACCGCAAACGCGGTTTTCGCTCGCGGCGGTAGTGCCGGCTCGGTCATCAACAGCGCGATGACGAGGCCGGTTGCGCTCAGCGCGAAGAGCAACAGTGCGACGTGCCAGGGACCTGATGCGCGCCCAAGCTGCGCAGCGACGAGCGCGCGGATCTCGGCGGCCGACGGCTTCGGCGCGTCGTACACCGGCGAGGGCGAGTGAACTTCGGTCATAGGTGCAACCCCCTGTCTGTGAGCGTACGACGCAGCAGCCGCCGCGCGCGAAAGAGTCGTGACTTGACCGTTCCGACTGGAACGGCCAGCACCTCGGCCATCTGGGCGAGCGTCAGCTCTTTCAAGTAGAAGAGCACGAGCGCATCGCGCTCCGTCACCGGCATCATCGAAAGGGCGTCGCGCATTTGTGCGAGGTCCTCAGTGCGATCGTCGGTGTCGTCCGGAGCGGCAACCTCCGTAAGATCCAGCTCGGCGCGCTCCGGCTCCGCGTATGCTTGCCGAAGTCGATCCATCATGACGCGGCGTGCAATGCCGAACAGCCACGCGCGGAGGCGCGCCGGCTCGCGCAGGCGAGAGATCCCGTGCACGACGCGGAGCCATACATCCTGAACGGCCTCGGCAGCGGCATCATCGTCCGAGGCCAGTCCGCGAACGTATCGCCAGAGCGACGGATGCCACCGCTCGACCAGAGCATCCATCGCTCCCGGCTCTCCGAGCTGGCAGCGGATTCCGAGCAGCTCGTCGGCGAGTGCGAGGCCGATGTCTTCATCGATGCCGACCGCGTTTTCCATGGTCATGTCTTGGGAGTCGAGATTCCCGGCGAAAGGTTCATGCTGGGATTCCGCCCGTCGGCGTTGCGAGAAAGTAGCGTCACTCGCACACCCGGCCCTGACGGGAATGCTGATCAGGTCGATGATCATGCTGTTCCATGCCCGCGCGACGAGCGCGCCCGGTGGCGATCGAACTCAGCACATTCATCGTTCTGTTTTGCATCGCCACGGCGGTCGCGCTCGTTGTCCGCCATCTGCGGCACCTTGTGGCCGGCATCGTGTGCGGCAACATGGGCTCGCGGCGCCCTCTCGATGGTCCTTGCTCCTTCGCTCGGCGCGGATCTCGCAGGTCGAGGATTGGTCGTCTCCCATGACGACAGGCGTCGTTGTGCTGTCTCTGCTCGTTCGGGCCTCACCATGGCGCCGCTCCTTCGGCGCCTCGAGCTCAACGGCCAGCAGACGTGACAGTCGTGCGACTACAAGTCGGCGAACAACGTGCGGACGACGAATTATTGCGCGAAGTCATGCGCGCTATTCGGTCCCTGATCGCGGTACTGGGCCAATCGGCACGCACCATCGAGCAACGCAGCGGTGTAACGAACGCACAACTATTTGTGCTTCAACTCCTTGCCGACGACGTGCCGCATTCCATCAACGAGATCGCGTCGCTCGCACTCACACATCAGAGCGCCGTGTCAGTCATCGTGTCCCGCCTCGAGCGCGCAGGTTTGGTGAGGCGCACTCGATCAAGAGCGGACGCGCGCCGTGTCGATGTGTCGACGACGCCAGTCGGCCGCAAGATTGCGCGCAAGGCGTTGCCGGACGCAGAACTGCGACAACTGGGCGCGAGCCTCGGTAAGATCCTGGCCGAACGAGGCACGCGACCAGACGAAGAGCCCATGATGTTGTTCGAGCCGAAGGCGCGCTCGAGAACCACGAAGACGCATCCACCTCGCTAGAGACTACATTGCGCCTGCGGTAACCACGAACTCATCTCGTCGATTCCGTTGCTGACAGGTGTCGTCTTCCCCGTCACAGGCGCGTCGCTCCTCTCCGTAGCTCGCGGTCTCGATACGACTTTCCTCAATGCCCGCGGCGAGCAGATAGCGCTTCGCCGACGCGGCGCGGCGTTGACCGAGTGCGAGGTTGTATTCGGGTGTACCGCGCTCGTCCGTGTTTCCGTCGATGCGAATGCGCAGCGTTGGATGTGCGCGGAGGATCGGCAGCTTCGTGTCCAGCGATGCCCGCGCCTGGGTCGTGAGCTCGCCATCGTCATATTCGAAAAACACCGGTCTGGCCAGCGTCATCCTGTCGGCGGCCAAGCGGGTACGCCGATCGGCGTCCAGACGCGCTGCTTCGCGGCTCGCCGCATCTGCCCGTGCGACGGAGTCGCGTCGCGCCGCGTCGCGTTGGGCCCGTGCGAGCGCGGCCTCGCTGTCCGGATTGGCACGAGCGGCGACGGGGCCGAGCACGGGGGCAGGGTCGTGATGCCGGCAGGCGGTGACGGTGACGATCGTGAAAGTTGCGGCCAGTGCGATGAGCGATGTCCGGGGCATGGGTATCCTCACACTTGAGTTCGTAACGTTGTCCGGCTGCGGGCGGGCAATTATGTTGGGGTTATTGGATGAATGTCAATATATGTTTGGAGGCGTGTGCGTCTTTCACTCCGCTTCGTCCTTCCGCTGATGCTGGCGTTGGCCGTGGTTGCCTATGGGGTGATCCCGTTGGTGGACCGGCTCACCCTGCGCTGGTTCGAACGTGACCTGGATTCGCGCGCGACACTGATTGCGACAGCGTTGAATGGACGCGTTCAAGAGTTCGCCTCGGTGGGCGACTCCTCGCGCCTCAGCCAGTTGTTCTCCCGGATCGCGCAGGACGAGAAGATCTATGCGATCGGGTATTGTCCCTCGCTGACGTCCACCCCAATCGCCACCCCTGCGTTCTCGGCGACGCTGGGATGCGCGACGATCGACTCAACCGAGAGTCGACTGCTCAACGGGCCCCGTGGCGCCCTCTACGTGTCGGTCCGCGCCATGTCGAGTGACAGCGTCGACACCGGCCGCCTCATCCTGGTCCATGACGTGGGGTTCATCACGCGCCGAAGCGCGCAGGCGCGCACCTACCTGTTCTACTTCTTCATCGCGCAAGGGCTCCTCATCTCTGCCATCACGGTGCTGATCGCACAGTGGAGCTGGCGCGGATGGATCAATGGCTTGCGATCCCTCGTTCGTGGTGAAGGACTGGAGCGCCTTCCCGGGACGACGGAGCGTGGCGACTTGCAGCCCATCGCCCAGGACCTCCGCGAGTTGATTCGCGACATCGAGGCCGAACACCGCGGCCGCGACGAAGCGCAGCTCAACTGGTCTGTCGAATCGATTCGCGAGATTCTCCGCGAAGATCTTCGCGGACAACAGGTGATCGTCGTCTCGAATCGTGAACCGTACATTCACGTCGAAAGCAACGGTACAATCGTGGTCCGGCAGCCCGCGAGTGGGCTGGTGACGGCACTGGAGCCGATCATGCGTGCCTGTTCAGGCACGTGGATCGCGCACGGGAGCGGGAACGCCGATCGGGCGGTTGTGGACCAGCATGACCGCATTGCGGTGCCGGTGGGCAACCCGGCGTATCAACTGCGACGCGTCTGGCTCACGACGGAGGAAGAAAAGGGGTACTACTACGGATTCGCCAATCAGGGGTTGTGGCCGCTCTGCCACGTCGCACATGTGCGGCCGACCTTTCGTGCGTCGGACTGGGACGCGTATTCGCGCGTGAATGCGAAGTTTGCACGCGCCGTGGCGGCTGAAGCGACGTCGAGCGATCCGATCGTCCTCGTGCAGGATTATCATTTCGCGCTGCTCCCCAGAATGATCCGTGAAAAGCTGCCGGATGCCACGATCATCACCTTCTGGCATATCCCCTGGCCGAACCCGGAGGCCTTCGCGATTTGTCCGTGGCGAGAAGAACTGCTCGACGGCATGCTAGGCAGCAGCATCCTCGGCTTTCACACGCAGTTTCACTGCAACAATTTCGTGGACACGGTCGACCGTCTGTTGGAGGCGCGTGTCGACCGGGAAACATTCGGCGTATCCTATCGCGCCGAACTGACGTCGGTGAAGCGATACCCCATTTCAATCGAGTGGCCGCCCGCGCCGGTTCTACTCGAGCAACCCGTCGAGGCGTGTCGAACCGCGGTGCGCCAGCAGCATCGCCTGCCGGCCGACCATGCGATCGGTGTGGGGGTGGATCGACTGGACTACACGAAGGGCATCGACGAACGCTTTCGCGCCGTCGAGCGGTTGCTGGAGCTGCACCCAGAATGGATCGGGCGATTCTCGTTCATCCAGGTCGCTGCACCGACGCGCGCGACCATCGACGAATACAAGAATTACGCTGACCACGTGCGGGAGTTGGCGGCGCGCATCAACGCGCGCTTTTCAATGGCGCCGCATCCTCCGATTCTGCTCGAGATTGGCCATCGCGAGCCGCCCGACGTTTATGCGTATTATCGCGCGGCGGACGTCTGTGTCGTTAGCTCCCTGCATGACGGCATGAATCTCGTTGCGAAGGAATTCGTTGCAGCGCGCGACGACGAACGCGGCGTCCTGGTGCTGAGCCGCTTCACCGGTGCGGCGCGGGAGCTGCCTGAAGCGTTGCTCATCAATCCATACGATGTCGATGAATCGGCCGCAGCGCTCTTCCAGGCGCTTCGTATGCCGGCGAATGAGCAGCGCGCGCGAATGCGGCTCATGCGCGGCCTCGTCCGGGAGTTCAACGTCTTCCGCTGGGCTGGACGCATGTTGATCGACGCGGCTGGAATGCGGCGCCATGGGCGCCTGCACCGTCGCGCGCGCCGCTGGAGTGATCGCCTCGTACGCACGGTACCGGCGCAGACGGCGAAGGAGCCGGCGTGACCGTGCCGCGGGACGACAGCGCGGTCGATTCCGATTTGCCACGGCCGAAGCTTGCCTGGGCGTTTCTGCTGGACGTCGATGGAACACTCGTCGATATCGGCCCGACTCCGAGGGGCGTGCAAGTCCCGAGCAGTTCGCGGGCGGTCATCGATGCGCTGTTTGCCGCGACGGGTGGTGCGGTTGCGCTCGTGACCGGTCGTGCGCTCTCGGACTTCTACTACCTGTATCCACGCTGCAAGATCCCGCTCTCGGGCCAACACGGCGTCGAGTGGCGGAATGTCGACGGACTCGGAAAAGAGGTGTGTGCGAGAATCGAGCGACTCGACCCCGCGCGGGAAGTGTTGACGATGGGCGTGTCGGGGCGTCCTGGGCTTCTCCTGGAGGACAAGGGCTTCACGATCGCCCTGCACTACCGTCTTGTTCCCGGACTCAGCGCGTTTTCCCACCGTCTCATGCGATCCGCGCAGAAAGCAGTGGGTGAGGAATTCGTGGTGCAACGCGGAAAGAGCGTCATCGAGTTGAAGCCTGCCGCGGTGAACAAGGGACAGGCTGTGCTCCGTCTCATGTCCCTGACGCCCTTCAGCGGGCGTCGACCCGTTTTCGTCGGTGACGACGTCACGGACGAGGACGCGTTCTGCGCGGTGAATCAGCTCGGTGGCGTTTCGATCAAGATTGGACGCGGCAGGACCCGAGCGCGGTGGCGTCTCCACAACACATCAGAGTTGCTGCGATGGCTGACAACGGCAGAATGAGTTCGCTGGATCTCGCGCTCATCGGCAACGGAACGATCGGGGCGCTGATCGACGCGTCGGCCAGCGTGGTGTGGTCGTGTTTTCCGCGTTTCGATGGCGATCCAATGTTCTGTGCCTTGCTGCGGGCGAACCCACCGGCAGATAACGCGGGCGAGTTCCGCATCACGCTCGCGAACATGACGCGGGTTGAGCAGGAATACCTTACCAATACCCCCGTCCTCGTGACGCGGCTGTTCGACGCCGAAGGCGGGGCGATCGAGATCGCAGACTTTGCGCCTCGCTTTCAGCAGTATGGTCGAGTCTTCTGTCCCATGATGCTCGTGCGCCGAGTGACCCGACTTGCAGGTGCGCCACGCATCAGCGTGTGCCTCTGTCCAGCGCGAGACTACGGCGCCGCGCGCGCAGGCGTAACGAGCGGGAGCAATCACATCCGATATGTCGGGTCGAACACGGTGCTCCGGTTGACGACGGATGCCTCGATTTCCGCGTTGCTCGAGGGAAACAGGTTCACGCTGGAAGACGGCATCACGATGCTACTCGGGCCGGACGAAACGACACCCAGCAGTGTTGCGGAACTCGGACGACACTTCCAGAGCGAGACGATCGCCTACTGGCGGACCTGGGTTCGGTCGCTGGCGATTCCCTTCGAGTGGCAAGCGGCGGTCATTCGTGCGGCCATCACCCTCAAGCTCAATGTGTTTGAGGATACGGGCGCGATCATCGCCGCAATGACAACGTCGATTCCGGAGGCGCCCTCCACGGAGCGCACGTGGGACTACCGCTATTGCTGGCTTCGCGATGCCTATTTCGTCATCAATGCACTGAACCGTCTGGGCGCCACTCGCTCGATGGAGCGGTACCTCCACTACATCATGGACATCGTCGCCAGTACGGGTGACGGTCGCATCAAGCCACTGTACGGCATCAGCGGACGTCCAGCGCCTACCGAGATTACGGTGACGTCTCTCTCTGGCTACCGGGGGATGGGACCCGTCAGACTCGGCAATGCCGCACAGGATCAGATCCAGCACGACGTGTACGGCGCCGTCGTCCTCGCCGCGCCACACGCCTTCTTCGATGAACGATTGGTCCAGCGTGGCGATGTCGCGCTCTTTCGCCGGCTCGAGACACTCGGTGTCCGCGCAGCCCAGAATTTTGATGTGCCCGATGCAGGAATATGGGAACTCCGGGGCATGGAACGCGTGCACACGTTTTCAAGCGTCATGTGCTGGGCTGCGTGTGACCGGCTCGCGCGCATTGCCGCGCACCTGGGGATGTTGCCTGAGGCAGCGTACTGGGCCAGTGAAGCGGGACGGTTGCATGCCGTGATCTGCGAGCGCTCGTGGAACCCGTCGCGGGGCAGTTTTGTCGCCGCCATGGATGGTGACACACTCGACGCGAGCCTGTTGCGCCTCCACGAGGTGGGATTCCTCGCCGCGGACGATCCTCGTTTCGCCGGAACGGTGAAGGCGATCGAGGCCGAATTGCGACACGGTGACTTCATCTACCGGTATTCCGAACCGGACGATTTTGGCGTGCCCACCAATGCGTTCCTCGCGTGTACTTTCTGGTTCATCAATGCGCTCGCGGCCCTTGGCCGACGTGACGAGGCGCGCGCGCTGTTCGAGAATATTCTCGCGTCGCGCGGCCGGCACGGACTGCTCGCGGAGGATATCGACGCGAGGTCACGGGAGCAGTGGGGCAATTTCGTGCAGACGTACAGCATGGTCGGCATCATCGATTCAGCGGCTCGTCTCTCACTCTCGTGGGATCAGGCGTATTGACATCGACACCTCAAACGCCTCTCGCCGTTCATGCGGCATCGCCGACGCTGCCGAAACCCATCGCCGGTTCGCACGCGACCGGCGGGACACGTAGACTCTTGTGATGGTGGTCTACGACTCGACTTGCCTGCGCGCGGACGTCCGCGACGCAACCCCCGGCCAAGGCACGAGATGAACCTCTCGTGGAGCAGCCCCGTGGTCGCCGGCGAGGCGTTCGGACGACGGGTCGCGGAATTGGTCGAGGATCTGCGCCGCCGCGAAGACCGGTTTGCACTCGTGCTGAGCGTGTTGATCGGCGCGGCGGTCGGGCTCGTCATCGTCGCCTTCGTCCTTATCACGGGGCGCCTTGCAGCGCGGCTGTATCCCGTGGGCGGCGCAGACTGGCGTCGCATTGCGGTCCCGACGGTCGGTTCTCTCGTTACCGGTTGGCTCCTCGTTCGATTCTTTCCAGAGGCGCGAGGAAGCGGCATTCCGCAGACGCGGGCGGCCATCTTCGTCAACGAGGGGGGGATTTCGCTTCGAACCGTCGTCGGGAAGTTCGTGTGCTGTGTGATGTCACTGTCGTCTGGAATTGCGCTCGGTCGTGAGGGGCCCTCCGTACACATCGGCGCCGGTATCGCCTCCGTTGTTTCGCGACGCTTCGGTCTCAGCCGTGCACAGGTGCGGTGGCTGATTCCGGTGGGTGCATCGGCGGCGCTCGCAGCCGCATTCAATACGCCGATCGCGGCGGTGCTCTTCTCTCTCGAGGAGATTGTCGGTGATTTGCACGCGCCCATCCTGGGATCGATTGTCCTGAGTGCCGTGACGTCCTGGATGGCGATGCATCTTGTCCTCGGCAATGACCCGCTATTTCATGTTGGCGCATACCAGCTCGTCAGTTCCCGGGAACTGCTCGCCTATGTCGTCCTGGGAATCGTCGGAGGGCTCGGCTCCGTCGGCTTCGTGAAGCTGCTTTTGTGGTTGCGCCTGCGCTTTCATGCGCTGCCACACGAAACCTTGTGGTTCCAGCCGGTCGCCGGCGGCCTTACGGTCGGACTTCTGGGATTCGCCGTGCCTCAGGTGCTTGGCGTGGGATACGATCAGGTCGACCGCGTACTGGGCGGGAATGTGGTGCTGTCCTTTGTCGTCATTCTCGCGGTCCTCAAGATCGTGGCGACCGCCGTCTGCTATGCGTCCGGAAACGCTGGCGGGATATTCGGCCCGAGTATGTTCATCGGTGCGATGATCGGCGCCGCCGTTGGACAGGTGGCACACCACGCCTTCCCCGCGTCCACTGCTGGCGCCGGCGCGTATGCGCTGGTTGGCATGGGTACCGCATTCGCCGGCATCCTTCGCACGCCGCTCACGTCGGTGATCATGATCTTCGAGGTCACTCGCGACTATACGATCATCGTGCCGCTCATGACGTCGAATCTCATCGCGTTCTACATCTCACAACGTCTTCAGCACGAACCGATATATGAGGCGCTCGCTCGGCAGGATGGAATTCACCTTCCCACCGGACGCTTTCGTGAGCAAGGCCGCCACCTTCGGGTGAATGGCGCAGTGCGTGAAGCACCGGAACTGCTTCCCGTCGATGAGACGGTCGGTTGGGCGTTGGCACGGTCGGCCGCCACACCGCTTGAGTCATGGCCTGTCGGTGATCCCGTGGATTTCCTCGGCATGGTCCGCGTCGCTGATCTTGCCGCTGCGAACCCCGATGCCACCGTGCGGGACGTGCTGGATCGCACCGGCGGCAGTACCGCCGAGCAAGGATTTCCGCACGTTCATGGCGACCACCCACTCGGTCAGGCCCTGGCCATCATGGGGAGGACGCGTCTCAGCGTCCTGCCCGTCGTGTCGCGCGCCAATGTCCGCATCCTCCTCGGCGTCGTGACGCTTGCAGATATCCTCGCGGCCTATGGCGTGGAGCGCGCGGAAGAGGTGCCGCCCGACGACATGGTGCGCGATGACTGATCCGCTGCGCATCGTGGCGCTGCACGCGCAACCGAGTCGTGCGTCGACGTTCGTGTCGACGTTCCTCGGTCTCGTCCTATTCATTGTCGCGCTTTTCTATGTCGATACGCATATCGTGCGTCTCGAGCAACGCGAATCGCTCGTGCGCGCGGCACGCTTGTACGCCGACGGCGAGACGCTCCTGGTGAAGGGTGACGCCAGCCGTGCGAGCGATCGTTTCGCCTCCGCGGCAGCGATTGATCGTCGCAACACGCGCTATGCGCTCGCCCTCATTCATGCGATGGTCGCCGATGGCCGTCGGGACGATGCGGAGCGGGAACTCGACGCGTTGCTCGCGCGCGCGGGAAACGACGGAGCCGTCAACCTGGCAAAAGCACGGATGCTCGCTGCCTCGGATCAGGCAGACGTGGCGCCCGTCTATTATCATCGGTCGATCTATGGAGAATGGAGTGCCGATTCAATTCGGGCGCGCAACGATGTGCGATTCGAACTGGCGGAACTTCTCGCAACACGGCACGACAGCGGCGCGGTGCTCGCGGAGTTGTTGCCGCTCGAGGCAACATTGCCCGATAGCGCACCAATGCGCCGGCGGCTCGCGCACCTGTTCCTCGCTGCCGGGTCGCCGCGTCGCAGCGTCCCCATACTTCGCGCACTGCTTCGTTCCAACCCGAAAGACGCAGACGCGTACACCGGGCTGGGCGAGGCGGCACTGGCCGTTGGTAATTTTGCTGTGGCACATGCCGACCTGAGTGAAGCGCAGAGACTTCAACCCGATGACATCAGGAGCGCGACACAACTTGCAATCGCGGACAGCATTCTCGTACTCGATCCGCGGGCGAAGGGACTCACGTTCCGACAGCACGCGGCACGAGCGAGCCTACTCCTTACCATGGTGATCGGAGAACGGGAACGGTGCGCTGGGCAGGTACCGACGGGTGAGGTTACCAATGCAGCGAGAAGGCTTGGGAAGGCCTCAGCATGGATGTCACCACAGACGCTGACGGCACTCGCCGTTCAGCTATGGGCGAGCCGAACGACATGTGTGCCGTCGTATGTCGTGAATCGCGCACTCGTGTTGCTGTTGGCTTCGATGGAGTGATCGCGCATCCCGGGGGCACGCCCCTCGGCGCTCACCTCATATCACGGAAAGTGATCGACGAATGCCGCAATCGCCGCCTGATCCGCGGCGCTTCTCTCCCTCAATCGGCGATCGGCGATAGTCGCTGAGGGCACTGCCATCGCCACGCTAACGCCGCGCAGCAGTTCCGCCGCGCCGTAGTGTGCCATGGCGAGCGCATAATGATAGGAGCCGTCTTCGAGGCGCGCACCAGAGAACCAGACGCTGACTTCGTCTGTGGCCGGGTAGTACCGAAAGGTGGATCGATAGACCATGTCGCGCATAGCGCTCACCTGATCGGGTCCGAGCAATGGGCTCGGAAAGACCGTCCAATCCGAACCGTTTACGCTCGTCGCAAGGAACACCGACGTCCGGCTGCAATCGTGATGCTCGGGATACGCGGTGACGAGGGACCAGTACTCGTTCTTCGCACTGATGTACTGCACATCCCAGTGCCATGGGACCCAGCCGGCAATTGACAGGTTCACCTCACGGGAGTCCCCCCATGTGATTCCATCACGAGAGCGTCGCTGGCCGAGGCGAATATCGGTGGGCTGCGCACGGCATCCGTATGTTCCGGCGTCCACCGTCCACATGCGCCACGAGCCGTCCAGTTCACGGACGACCGCTGGGGAAATGAGACTGTTTCGCTCCCCTTCGAGCACCAGCGTCGGCGGCTTCCAGTTGACGCCGTCACTACTGCGACGGAGGAAGATCTGGTCGCCGGCCCAATATGCGCGATAGTACATGAACAGCTCGTCGCTGACCGGATCGTGTATGATATCCGGATCGGAGAGGTAGCCCTGGGTCGGCGTCGCGAGCGGGTTCGTCACGCCCGGCGGTGGCGCCCATTCAAGGCCGTTGCCCGTGACAAAGAGCGAGGGGTTCTCGTAGAGAGGGTCTCCCCGGGGGTACGGGGTCGCCGCAAACCAGCGACGCTTTCCATGCCATGCGTGCGGAAAGACGAAGGCATCTGGGTGAACCAGCTCGCCTGATTCGTCGTACGTCACTGCTCGAAGTACGATGGGCTTCGCGGATATGCCATCCGCCCTGGGAGGCGGCTCATCGGTTTCGGATATCGCAGGTACCAACGGGGGCCCACTCGGTAAGCCGTCCGTTGCGCAATCAATAGCCAACAGCGTGACGCATCCGGTGACGAGAAGCCGCCGAATGACCTTCGGAGTGCCTGCGCGTGTGGGGGCTGACATATGAACATCAATATATATCCCATCGGTGCCGTGGCCAGTACGCCGCAATCGGATACCAACATCGGGCCAACGGCAACGCCGACCGCGCCGTCACCGCCCCTTCACCGATCCGCGGCGGCTTGTGGATCACAAGCGCCCGCGGTCACTCGGAACTCCCATCGCGGCGCCACGGTGATGGTCAAGCGGTCGTCCCGTGCTGCATCGGTGTCGCGGAGTTCCGCGAGCATTGCGCGGTGCTGATTCGTAATGCGACCTACCGGCGCACCAGCGGGCCCTTTGATACAGGCAACGGCGGAGGGGCACGGGCGACCTCCGAGAGGAGAACGCGGACTGAATCGAGCCACGCGCGTTCGGCCTGCGGAGCTGCGATCAATGCTGACGTGGGCAAGGCAACGGCCCGCACGCGCACTGGGAACCCGGTTTCCGCGCTGACGGCGCGCCCAAGGAGCGCTGCGCCACTCTCGCCCAGGGGAGGGCCAAGGTGGTGCAGGGTGACTGCCGCAGTATCGCCGGAGGCAATCGTTAGCTCCCATGCCAGGAGCTGCCCCGCCTCACGCGGGAAGAGTGTGCGTAGCGCCAGGCCGGTACGATTGCGTACAGCTACGAGGGGATTCGCGTCGACGTTCTGCGGCGCGTGCGTTACCGCGACCGCGGCCTCGCGCAGCATTTTCGTATCAGATACGGCAACCACGGAAACCGTGGGGCGAACTCCAACCGAACGCATGACTCGGGTCACGAGCGTGTCTTCCACCGCCCGGGCCTGCCGCGCGGTGCCGATCACCAGCAGGCGAATTGACAATGCGTTGCGATCGACGACCAGCGCCGTTTGCATGGCATGCGGGCTCGCCTCCTCGACGAGACGCCGAACGGTGTCGCGTGTGCGCACTTCCCACGTGACCTCCGTGAGTGCACGACGGAGGGGGACATAGATGACGGCAAGAAACGCAGCCGGAATCAGGACCCGCATTGCCACACCGTACCGAGAACCAAAGGCGCGGTGGATCGTCCTGTGAACGCGATACGCGAGGCGATCCGAGCGAGTGTCCGGCGCCTCGATAAAGTCACGCTCGACGATCTCCGCATCCACCTGATTGAAGCCGAGAAGGAGGAAGCTGATGACGGACAGGACGAGAATGGCGGAGAGATTCGCCGTGAAGAGCAGCATCGCACCGTTCGCCACGGCCGGGTCGAATGTGCCAAGCCCGAACCCGATGACGCAGAGGGGTGGCACGAGCGCGATTCCGATTGCCGTCCCCGCGGCAGCCGCGGTGGAATCCGTGCCCGGACGGACGGTGGTATAGGCTGCCGTCAGCGCGCAGAATGCTGCGACGAGCAAGTCGAGTGCTGTCGGAGCCGTTCGCGTCGAGATCTCGGCGGTGATCTCATGAAAGGGCAGCGCAAGGGTCAGCATCGCCGCACCAAGTACAACGAGAGCAATACTCAGGAGTACGCGGAGCGATGCGCGCATCACCAGCAGTGAAGAGCCGACGGCGAAGCCCATCCCGAGTTCCAGGATTGGCCCCATCAACGGTGACACGAGCATCGCGCCGATGACCACGGCGGTGCTTCCGAGCACGAGACCTAGTGTGGCGATGCCCATCGCGAGGACGAGCTGGATCCAGTAACCGGGGGCACGCCGAGCGTTGTTCTCGAGCATGGTGACAACGGTTTGCATGCGCTGATCGTCACCGATGCCAATCCCACTGGCCATATTGTGTTGTGCTCGACGCGCCAGCGCTGCAATGCGCGTGCGCCAGCGCACCGCGTCGCCCCGAGCGCGCAACGTCAGTTCTTCGTGGCTCTGTTCTTGTCCACGATTGCGACAATGATCAGAGCGAATGCCGTCAACCGAATGACGTAGTACCACATGTTGTCGCCGATCATGTCCGTGGCCAGCGCGAGGGCGATCCGTTGCAGCAGGAGGAGGACAAAGGATGCGGCAAAGAAGGCGAAGAGTCGGTCGCCGCTCCGGCGCCAGAACTTGAGAAAGTACAGCGCGGCCACGGCATACCCCGCGGCGAGCATTCCGGAGATGAATAGCGTGACGTCATGCGTCGCCATCATCGGTCCGATTCCCACACGAGGCCGTAGAGCAACAGGGCGATGCCGACGAGCGCTGGAAGCGAGCGCACGACGGACAGGTCCCGCGCGGGCAGGACGCGCTCGTCGATGATCAATAGGACGTTGTTCAAGGCAAAGCACGCGAAGCAGAGTGCACTCCAGAGGAGCAGACGGAGCTGGCTTCGCCGATACCCGCGCAGAAGCATGACCGCACAACCAAGACTCGTGAGCGCGCAGAGGGCGTAGACGAGCAGTCCCATATCACTCGCCAACCTTGCGAACGCGGAAGGCGTCCGCGAAGCTCTGGACGGCACGAGCGGGACGATCGTAGAGGGCGCGAATAAGCGTCACAGGCTTTCTGTGGTACATGTCGGCCAATCGATCGATCGTTTGTCGCACTTCTTCCACCGGCGCATACCGGAACATCTCCCCGTCCCGTTGCAAGAGGCCGCTCGATACGAGATCGCGTGCCACGCGCTCGATGACCTGTGCTTCCAGCCGCGTCGTCACGGCGAGACCCGCGATCTGGTGCGCCGCGTCTGGAGCGTTGCGCATGGCAAGAAGCACCGCGACGTGATCCAACGACGGCATGTGCTGAACAATGAAGGCCTGGAGGGCGGCGGGCGGGAGGTCGTCGCCGGCCTCCGCACGAGGCGGCTCGTCGGACCGCGGTTGATCAGGCGACGGCATTTGCAAACGTCACGATCATCCTTGGCGCGAGCGGCGCCTGGGCGAAGTACATGTACGTTAATATATCTTGCGCGACGCGGCACGACCAGCACTGACTGTGCGCGTCACGCGCCGCCCTGACAGCGGACTGAGGCGCAGGCCCTCCGCTTCGCTCCCTTCGTCGCTCGTGCTCCTCGAGTGCTGGTAAGCGACGACCGAGCGAAAAACGGCCGTCGTTACACGTCCGTTGCAATATCGAAAGCATAACGAGACGAGTCAGGGACTTCTTTCGGGCGAAATCAGGGGCAGGCCAGTATACGCGTGCCTGCGAGCAATCCCCTTCGACCCAATCGACGCCCTATGCGACGTCTCACGATACTCGGCAGCGCCCTTCTTCTCTCGACCGTTTCGCTCAACGCCCTCTCCGCGCAGTCCACAACCGCAACATCAACCGGCCGCATCGTTGGCAAGATCGTCGACGCTGCGAGTGGCGCAGGCATCGCCGACGCCGGCGTTCAGATCGTCGGCACGACCCAGGGCGGACGCTCGGGTGTCGACGGCAGCTTCTCCCTCTCCAATGTGCCGGCAGGCACCGTCACCCTTCAGGTGCGGCGCATTGGCTACGCGTCGAAGACGGTCACCGGCCTCCTGCTCGAAGCCGGTAAGACGCTCGAACAGAGCATCGCGCTGACCAGTGCCAGCGTTCAACTCACGGCGCAGGTCGTGACGGCATCGAAGGAGCGTGGAACGGTTAGCGACGCGCTCGATGCGCAGAAGAATGCGGTTGGCGTCGTCAATTCTGTGACCGCGGAGCAGATTGCGAAGAGTCCGGATGGCGACGCGGCGCAGGCTGTGAAACGTATCAGCGGCGTCACAGTACAGGACGGCAAGTATGTCCAGGCCCGCGGACTTGGTGAGCGGTACACCACGGCGTCGTTGAATAGTGCACGCGTTCCCAGCCCGGAACCTGAGAAACGCATGGTCCCTCTTGACATGTTTCCGTCCGGCTTGCTCCAGACGATCACGACGTCGAAGACGTTCACCCCCGAGCTTCAGGGCGACTTCAGCGGAGCAATGGTCGACATCAAGACACGAGAGTTCCCTGCCAGCCGGACGGGAACGCTGCAAATCGGCAGTGGCTACGCTGACGGTGCAACGGGCTCGAGTTTGTTGACCGCGTCCGGGGTTGGGGGCGAGGCGTTTGCGATGGTCAATCACAAGCGCGACCTGCCAAGTATCGTGCGGAATCTTGGAGACCTTCAGCACGTGACGTTGAGTCAAGGGGATGCAAACCTCCTGGTCGGGTCATTCCGGAACGCCTGGACACCGAAGGTGAGGACTGGATCACCATTGATCAACGGGTCTGCGTCGTTCGGCGGGAATGACCCGTTGCTGTTCGGGCACCGCGTGGGTTACCTGGTTTCCGGATCGATCTCTTCTGGCACCGATGTAAAGGACGGGCAGATCCGCGCCCTCGCGGATCGCGGGACGACGAGGGGCGAGACGATCGAAATGGACCGGTTTGCCGGACAGACGTCCAGCGAAAGTGTGCTGTGGGGTGGATTGACCAATCTGAGTACACTGGTCGGTTCCGCGTCACGACTCTCGTTCAATGGTCTGTTCAACAGGTCCGCCGACAATGACGCGCGTGTGGAAATCGGTGAATTCACGGCGGAGGCGCTGCCAGTGAAGATCACCCGGATGCAGTACACGCAGCGAAGCATTTACTCCGGGCAGTTCGCGGGGGAGCACCAACTGTCAGCGGGGCAACGGTTCGACTGGTCTGCGACTTCGAGCGGTGTTCGGCGGTATGAGCCCGATCGGACCGAATTTGTACAGGACTTCGAGCGGGATACGCCGAGCGGTCCGCAGGTTTTACGTTGGTACAACGGTGGAAGTGGTGGTGCCGTGCGAACGTTTTCCGACCTGAATGAGACCAGTCACGAGTACTCCGGCAAGTACCAGCTCAGCGTTGGTCCGGCGGGATCGCAGACATTGCTCAAGGCCGGTGGACTGTATCGCAAAACGTCCCGCGATGCGCAGAGCCTGTCCTATGCGTTCAGTGGGAACAATCTCACGAACGCGCAGCGCGAGCTTTCGCTCGAACAGATCTTTGACGGCAGGTTCTCGACGCCGAGCTCGAAGGTCTTCACCTTCGCGCCTCTGTCGCAGGGCGGGTCGTACGTGGCTGACGATGCGCTGAGTGCGGCATTCGTCATGGCGGAGGTTCCTCTCACGCCGTCGTTGCGGCTCGTCGGCGGCGCGCGGTACGAGGCAGACAGGCTGGATGTAAACGCGTTTTCGACGCTGGGCTCGCCCGTGTTTACGCACAAAGTTTGGAACGACTGGCTTCCGTCGCTTGCGCTGAACGTAAAGCTGTCGGAAACGCAGCAACTGCGCTTTTCCGGTACACGGACACTCGCGCGTCCCGAGTACCGTGAACTATCCCCAATCATCAGCCGCGACGTGATCGGCGGGGAGAACGTGCGCGGCGATGAAAATCTCCAGCGGACCAACATCAACAATGCGGACATCCGCTGGGAAATGTATCCCAACGCTGGTGAACTGGTGAGCGTTGGCGTTTTCGCGAAGCACTTCGACTCGCCCATCGAACGCGTGTATGGCTCCGGGAGTGGTGGTACCAGCTATGTGTTTTACACGAATGCAAAGAGTGCCGACGACTACGGCATCGAGTTCGAGGTGCGCAAGGATCTTGGGGCGTTCGGCCGCAGGTACGAGCCGTTCAGTGTCTTCAGCAACGTGACGGTGATGCGCAGCCAGATTCACTTATATGATAGCACGCAGGCGGCAGCGACCAACCTGAACCGCGCGCTCGTGGGGCAGGCGCCATACGTCCTCAATGCGGGGCTGACGTACTCATCCTTGAGTGGCACAACGACGGCGACGTTGCTGTTCAATCGCGTGGGTGAGCGGATTACCGCAGCAGGCAGCAGCCCGCTCCCCGACGTGATCGAACAGCCGCGCAATGTGCTTGACGCGTCGATTCGAAAGAGCATCACTGCACCAGTCACATTGCGGCTCGACCTGAAGAACCTGCTTGATGCGCCGTACAAGGTGGAGCAGGGAACCGTGACCCGTGACTTTTATCGATCGGGCAGGTCGGTCAATCTCGGTTTCCTGTGGCATCCGTGACCGTAAGTGGGGTACGTACGTGACTGGATCGTGACAGGCACGTAACGGGGCGCAGACACGTGCGCGGTTGATTCTCGGAGGTGGTGAGCGGCTGGTCGCTCGCCACCTCCTTTTATTCGTGTCCTGCTCACTTTCAGTCCCGAGGAATTGCATGCAGTTCGCCCGTCGAGCACTCTCGGCAGCCGCAGTCGTCATCGCGCTGGCCACTGTAGCCTGCGGTAGTGACACCCCCACCGAACCGGTCGCTCCAAGTCCGGTCATCGGCGCATCGGCGACGTCAAAGAGCGCGTCGAGCATAACCATCTCGTTCACGAGCACCGCGGGTGACGCGAGCTACGACGTCGAGCGCGCGGAGGGCGCCGCCGGCACCTTTGCGGCGGTCACGAACCTCCCCGCCCCTGCCGCTGCTGGCACGGTGACATACACCGACAACGGGCTCACGGCCAACACGAGCTATCGCTATCACATCATCACAAACAAGGGTGGCCTGAAGAGTGTTGCATCGAGTGATTTGACGATTGCCACGCTGCCGTTTGGCAACGCGGCCGCGTCAATCACGACGGATATCACAGCAAGCCGCACCTTGTTCGCGGATACCGCGTACACGCTCACGGGCTTCATTCACGTCGCCAACGGCGCGACGTTGACGATTCAGCCAGGGACGACGATCAAAGGCGACTTCAATACCCTCGGCTCCATGCTTCTCGTTATGCGTGGCGCCAAGATTCAGGCGGTCGGCACGGCGGCGGCGCCTATCGTGTTCACGTCATCGCGGGCGCCTGGGTCCCGTCAGCCAGGAGACTGGGGCGGCCTGGTCATCATCGGAAACGCGATCAACAGTCGCAGCGGTAGCGTAGCCGTCGAAGGCACGGGGACGGACGGGACAGCCGTTGTTGGCGGAAAGAACTACACCGTCATTTACAACGGTGGAACCACGCCAACCGACAATTCGGGAACGTTGAGCTATGTGCGAGTCGAGTTCGCGGGTTATGCGCCGATTCAGGACAACGAGTTCAATGCCTTCACCTTTGGCGCCATCGGCTCCGGTACTCGCGCATCGTATCTCGAGGCGCTTAACGGCCTGGACGACTCCTACGAATTCTTCGGCGGTGGATTTGACCTGGATCACCTGGTGGCGTTCGAAACGGCCGATGACATTCTCGACATGTCCGAGGGCTTCCAGGGCCGCATTCAGTTCGTCGTGGCGCAGAACACGGTACGGCTCACGCCCCGTACGGGTGCCGGCTTCTATTCAACGGACGCCGAAGGCATCGAGAACGACGGATGCGCTGGTACCGGCTGCGATCTTGGCTTCGATTCAACGCCCTTTACTCTTCCACTGGTCGCGAACTTCACCTTGATCGGCTGCGGTGACCTGAACTGCACGGGTTCTGGCGGCGGACACGGGATGATGATTCGGCGCGGATCGGGCGGATACTATGTCAATGGCGTGATCGCCCGCTTCCCAGCCGACGGCATTTCGCTCCGCGACGCAGCGACGTACGTCCGCGCGGGATCTGTGGCGGCGCCTGCCGCAACTGCGGACTTGCAGATCAGAAATGTTGTATTCGCCGAAACGAACGGGCTTATCTTTCAGGCGCCATCGGCAACCCAGTTCGCCTTCGATGCAGCCGCCAATAGCCTCATTCTGAGCACGTCGACTGCGGCGTCGTTGTTCACCGCCATCCCAGCGGTTGGCGGGTCGCCAACGAGCATCGCTGCGTTCGACTTTACGCCCGTCGCCGGATCCGCGATCGCATCGGGCGGGTTGGCCACGTTTACGGGTGCACTGGCGACAAAGGCGGGAACCGTCGTGACAGGTACTACCTACGTGGGCGGTGTTGCACCCGGGGGAACCAAGTGGTTCCTGGGCTGGACGAATTACGCTCGCAACTAGCCGTCTCTACTGGACCAACTGGCCGGCGTCCTTCCGGGGCGCCGGCCAGTTTGCACACCTCAGCGCAATCCCGACATAATTCACGACATGAACATCTCGTTTTTTCGCGGTGCAACCGTGGTCGTCTCGCTCATTTGTGCGGGGTGCGTATCGAGCGAGCAGCGTACAGCGCAATCGATGGCCGATTCCGTGGTCGTGGATTCGATCGCGCGAGCACGGCAGGACTCCGTCAACCGCGCGCAACCGGGATACATCATTGACTCCATCTTGCCTCCCGAAGAAGAACTGCGCCGCTTTCGGGAGGCGTTTCCGGGTGAGCGGCCCCAGGCCTTCCAGAGTGGGAGTCCGACGCGCGAGGCGCTGGTCCGTCGGTTCCTGCGCGCGTTGGCCGCGAACGACACCGCTGACTTGCGGGCGATGGCGGTGCACGCACGCGAGTTCTCGGACCTTTACTATCCGGACTCGCCATACTCGCACCCACCCTATCGCCAACCACTGTCATTCGCGTGGCGCCGTATTCAGCAGCCGAGCGACGCGGGTTTCACGAGACTGCTTCGCCGTCTCGGCGGAACGCCCCTGCGCTTCGTCAGTGAGATGTGTGACCCCAAGGTACTGCATGAGGGCCGGACGACACGCTACGCCGGTTGCCTCGTGCGAGTTGTGAGCGGTGTGGCGGACACGGCGACGAGGCGCTACTACGGTTCAATCGTGGAGCGCGACGGTCATTTCAAGTTCCTCAGCTACACCAATGACTTCTGAGCCGCGCGTGGGGCTGCGATTGGCCGTCGTCGCGATTGCATCGACGATCGTGGTGTCCTGTTCTGGTGGAGCGGACAGCAGCCGCCACCCGGAAGTGAATCTTACGGGCGCAGGAGCGACGTTTCCATATCCGCTCTATCGGGCGTGGTTTTCCGAGTATGGTGCTCAAGCAAATGTTCGCATCAACTACTTCTCCGTCGGATCGGCCGAAGGACTTCGGCTCCTGTCACAGGGCGACGTGGACTTCGGTGCGACCGACCGGCCGATGCGGTTGACCGCAGGGGATGCGGCTTGCGGACGAGTGGCCATTCCAACGGTGATCGGACCAATTGCCGTTGCGTACAATTTGCCTCGCTTGGGCACCGAGCAATCTCTCCAGGTGGATGCTCGTCTGCTGTCAAACATCTATTCCGGGCGCGTCAGGCGGTGGAATGACGAGGGAATCAGAAAGCTGAACCCAGGGGTTTTGCTGCCGTCGATGCCGATTGTGGTGGTTCACCGAGCAAACGGAAGCGGCACCGGCCGCGCATTCAGCAGCTACCTTGCGACGTCCGGATCGTGGGGGAGTGCCGTTGGGGATACGGCTGACGCAAAATGGCCCGTCGGACTTGCGGCTGAGGGAAACGAGGGGGTGGCCACAGAGGTAAAGGTGACCGTGGGTGCGATCGGCTACATGGAACTCGCGTACGCCAGACTGAACCGGCTGTCCATCGCCGCGGTTCGTACGCCAGACCGCGGCTACCAGCTTCCAGGTCGCGAGTCGCCGGACTATCCAATCACGGCGCGCACGCTACTTGTTATCGACGCAACACATGTGTCCAACGAGCGAGGTAGCGCCTTGGTGTCGTTCATCCGTTGGGCTCTTCGGCATGGAGCGAGCCAGGCACAGGCGATGGAGTACACGACGTTGCCGCCGGACACCATCGCCCACTATGACTCCGTGCTCACCGCCCTTCAGTTCGGAAAAGGCGCGGTTACTGGCTGCGCGGCGTCGGGGAAGGCGGCAACGAGCGGACGCGGGTCTTGAACGTCTGGTAGTTCTTCGAATCGGTGGGTAGTGAGCGGATGATCGCGGGGTCGTAGCCTGCGATCATCGCCTTGGTCACCGCGATGCGATCCTCTTCCATCGGGTGCGTCGCAAACCATCCTTCGACGGCCGAAGGATTCGACGTCCGTTCATTGATCAGGATCTGGAACATCTCGGGGATGCCGTTCGGGCTGATGCCGGCGCGGATCGTGTTCCGGACGCCCTCTTCGTCGGCTTCGGTTTCGTCGGAGCGGCTGAAGCGCGCGAAGAGCGCTGTTCCACCCACCTGAATCGCAGCCTGACCCGCCTGGCTGTTGCAGACGCTCGTGAGCACGCAGGCGAGCGTGACGCCGATGTTCGCGCCCTGCTGCTGCTGCATCTGCTTGATCGAATGGCGTCGGACCACGTGACCAATCTCGTGACCGAGTACGCCCGCCAGCTGATCCATGCGCTGGGTGCGTTCGACGAGCCCACGATTCACGTAGATGAAGCCACCGGGGACCGCGAAGGCATTGACCTCCTTCGAATCCACCATGTAGAACTTCCACGCGCCCGCCTCGGTGAGGTCGGTCCGCGAGGTGAGGCGGGCGATGGAATCGCCGATCACATTGATGTACCGGTTGATCTCCGGGTCGCCCACAATTGGAAGCTGCTGGTTGATCTGCGCCGAATACTGCGCGCCCATATCGACTTCTTGTTGCGTCGAGACGCCACAGGCCGTCACAGATACCGCGAGCGCCACCGTCAGAATGCGTTTCATTGTCTCTCTCGTCTAAGCGTTCACACACACCCTTTGCAAGAGCCATTCCCCGTACGTGGGAAATGCTAACATATTGAAACTGCTCACTTTAGCACGTGACATCCAGCGCCGAAAAGCGCGAGAAAAACTCGGCCTTTTCGCGGCGGAAGGCGTGCGGACCGTCGAGGAGCTCACGCGGTCGCGCGTTCCCATCCGGGGCGTGCTCGTTTCTCCACAGCTTGCCGACGCGCCGCGCGGTCTTGCGCTCCTTGGCATGCTTCGCACCGCGGGCGTGGAAACGGTCGAGGTGACCGCCGCCGAGTTTGCGAGCGCCGCCGAGACGGAGTCCCCACAGGGGGTGCTGGCGTTGGGGCAGATTCCTGAGGCGCGACTCGAGGCGCTCGCGCTGCCTCCCGTCGCGCGAATCGTTGTGCTGGACGCCGTCCAGGATCCGGGAAATGCCGGGACTATCCTGAGGACAGCAGCGGCGCTCGGCGCCGCCGGCGTCGCGGCAATGCCGGGAACCGTTGACCTATGGAACGCCAAGGTCGTCCGTAGTGCGATGGGGGCCAGCTTTCACCTCCCGGTGCTCTCTGCCACGTGGACCGAGCTCGACGATTACCGGACGACACACAACTTAACACTCTGGGGCGCCGACGTCGGGGGCCCTGCACTCGAGTCCCTCGTTCCACCTGCCCGACTCGGCCTGATCGTGGGCAACGAAGGTGGTGGGCTCTCGGGTGACGCGCGCGCACGGGTCGACAGTCTCGCCTCGTTGCCCATCGGATCGATCGTGGAATCTCTGAACGTCGCCGTTGCGACGGGCATCTTTCTCTACCAGTTGCGCACGTGACCCTATCTACTCTCGCGACCGTCTACGCCTTCCTCGTCGGACTGTGCGTCGGATCATTCCTCAACGTCTGTGTCGCCCGGTGGCCGCGCGAAATGAGCGTGGTTCGACCTCGTTCGCGGTGCCCCTCCTGCGGCCACCAACTCTCCTGGTTCGAGAACATTCCGCTCTTCAGCTGGCTCGTGCTGCGCGCCAAATGCCGCTGCTGCGAGGAGCCCATTTCGTGGATCTATCCATTCGGTGAGTTGACGATCGGGATCATGTGGGCGGTGTGTGTGTCGCAGTTCGGTCCGTCATTTACCGCCGTGCGCGTCGCCGTGTTCCTCACGATCCTGACCGGCGTCGCGATGACGGATCTGCGCCACTACCTGATTCCTGATGGTTTCACCGTGACCGGGCTGCTCTGGACGCTTGCCACGGCGCTCGTCGGTGTGTTCTTCTACGAGACGACCCTCTTCGCCGGACCGTACGATGCGCTCATCGGTGCGTGCGCCGGTGCCGGTCTCATCGCGATCATCGGCTGGCTGGGTGAGGCCGCCCTCAAGCGCGAAGCGATGGGGATGGGCGACATGACGCTCATGGCGTTCGTCGGGGCGGCGCTTGGGCCGTCCCGCTCCATCGCCACGATCTTCCTCGGCGCGACGATCGGCGCCGTCACGTTTCTCTTCGTTGTGTATCCGATCGCGTTTCTTCGCCGCGACCGTGTGATCCAGCAGACCGAACTGGCGCTCGGAGGCTCCACGGCCGCTCCAGTGGAACTGCCTCTCGTGCCCTTCGGTGTCTTCCTCGCCCCCGCAGCGGTTATCATGCTGTTCTGGGGAGACGTCATACTGGCTAAACTGTTTCCAGCGTTTTGACGTGGGGATCCGACGGAGAGGCGAATGGCAAGGATGAACGTGCGCGTGATCGGGGCAGTGATCGTCGTCGTGGCGGCTGCTGCCTTTGTGCTGAGCCGAGGCAATGCCGTCGGAGGTGGTCCATTCGCGAAGGAGCTTGCGGATGCCATTCCGCGCATTGAGGAATCCACGGGGCTGAAGTTCAAACAACCGCCGCGCCTGGAGGTCCGCACCAAGGAGCAGGTGCGCGATTTCCTGCTCAAGAAGTTCGACGAGTCCACGCCATCCAAGGAGATCACCGGCGAAGAGTCCGCATACAAGTTGCTCGGACTGATTCCCGACGCGATGGATCTGCGAAAGTTTTTCATTTCCGTGCTGACGGAGCAGGTGATCGGCTACTACGACCCGGCGGCCAAGTCGCTGTACATCGTGGATGGAGCGGACGAGAAGGCGGTGGGGATCACCATCACGCACGAGCTTGTCCATGCGTTGCAGGACCAGTACGTCAATCTGGATTCGATCCAGAAGTCATCGTCGGACAATGACCGGCTGAGTGCCGCGCAGGCGGTCATCGAAGGGCAGGCGATGTTCGAGCAGTTGTCGATCATGGCGGGGGGCCCGAGAAACATTGCGCTGCGCGTCGGGGGGCGCGACCGCATTCGCGAAATGATTCGCGAGAACCAGAGTGCGCAGCCGATCTTTGCGACGGCGCCCATGGTGATCCAGGAGTCGCTGTTGTTTCCATATCTGAGTGGTGCGGACTACGTGCAGCGCTTCAAGGAGAAGCGCGGCAATGCGAACCCGCTGGCGAAGGCTCCGCTGTCGACCGAGCAGATCATGCACACGGACGCCTACTTCGGTGCGACGCCCGACGAGCCGACGACCGTGGTGCTGCCACCGGTGCGCGGAGCGACGAACACGTACGAGAACGACATGGGCGAGTTCGGCACTCGCCTCTTTCTCTATCAGCACCTCAAGGACGAGGTGACCTCAGCACGCGCGGCGACAGGGTGGGACGGCGACAAGTTCGCGATCGTGCAGGCGGGAACCGGGAAGAAAGGAATCGTGTGGGTGACGGTCTGGGACTCGACGCTCGAGGCAGCCGAGTTCTCCGATGCGCTCATTCGGGCGGCGGGCCGGTTCACGGGCATGCAGGAGCGGCGCGAGGCGGCGGGCGGTGCGACGTTCCGCCCGAAGGGGCGGACAACATCGATTTCGACTCGGCTCGTTGATGGACGGGCGATCGTGATCTACACCGACCTGCCGGATGGAATGGCCAATGTGATCGATCCGGCAGGCATCAAGCTCAAGTCTTGAGCTAGAGCTCGAGCTGAAGGTGAGCTTTGAGCTTGAGCATGAGCTTGAGATTGAGCCTCCAGCAATGAGCTAATCAGAGCTCGAGCGAGAGCTTTGAGCACGAGCTCAAGCTCTGAGCTGCTCATTGCTCGAAGCTCACGCTCCCGCTCGCGCTCCCGCTCATAGCTCACTCTTGAGCTCGTGCTCAAGCTGAAAGGGCCTATGGAAAAAGCGTGCAGGTAATGGAAGCTCGTCGAATCGAGTGTCCGCCGGTTTCACTGTCGTCGGACCAATAGACGAGATTCCGGCCCGCCACGCACTCCGACTGCGGTGAGATGGCGAACCCTTCGTTGTTCAGGTTTGGCATCGATGCCGGGCGGCTGAACTGATGGGTGACGAGGAAGGCATCCGGAATCCACGTGATGCCTTCGACGCCGAGGTTGGCACCCGTGACCGGAAGGTCGGCGGTCAGGTTCCACTCGTTCGTTGCATTGAGCGACGTCGCGCTGCCGCTCGGATCGAAGCGGAGAATGCTGTTCCTGCTAACGGCATTGCTGGCGTTGTTGCGCTCGGACACGATGTAGAGGCCCGCGGCGGAGCCCGTGGTGTAGGTGATGTCCTCGGTATCCGGTTCGCCGGTGTCCGCTGCGCCGTGTATCGGACGATCCGGCTCGAGTTCCACCGACGTGGCACAGGGTGGTGGCAGATGCACCGAATACGCGCAGTACGGGCAATCCCACAGCGCAAGCGTGCGTTGCGATAGCGTGTGATGGCAAGTCGGACATTTCATGCGTGGAAGGTGACGCTCACAGCCCACGTCAGCAGCACAAGCTGGTCGCGGTCCGGTAACGGCGCACACCCGCGAGGGAGGCCGTCGCGGGGTAACGCACGCACTCGTACACAGCGATCAGTTGCTCCGTAACGACATCCCAATCGAAGTCTGCAGCGCGCCGCAACGAGGCGGCGGCGAGATGTCGACGCCCGTGCGGATCACCGGCATTCGCGTGAATGAGGCGCGCAAGCGCATGTCCTTTTCCCGCGACGTAGAACTCACCCGCGTCGCCAAGGACTTCGCGCGATGAAACGGTGTCTGCGGCGAGCACGGGCAACGCGCTCGCCATTGCCTCGATGAGAACGTTGCCGAAGGTATCCGTCGTCGACGGAAAGACGAACATGTCCGCCGACGCAAAGAACATCGCGACGTCGTCGCCCTCCAGCCTTCCCGCGAAGAAACAGTTCGCCGGAGCTCTCCGCCGGCACTCGTCGAGAAACGGGCCGTCGCCGGCGAACGCAAAGACAATCCGCCGGTTGGAATGATGTAGCTCGCCGGCCGCCTCGAGCATGTCCTCGAGTCCCTTCTCCTTCGCGATCCGGCCGACATATGCGACGATGAGGTCACCGTCGTTCGCGCCGACACGCAGGCGCATGACGCGCGAGCGCTTGGCGCTCGTGAATCGCGTGCGATCGACGCCGCGTCCCCACACGCTCACGCGCTCGAAGCCATGCGATTCGAGCTCCGTCTGCACGGCGTGTGTTGGGGCCAGCGTTCGCAGCCCGGAATTATGGAACCACCGAAGGTAGCGCCAGGCGGCGCCGTGCAGCGGCCCGAGACCATAGTAGCGAGCGTATGCGGCGAACGACGTGTGGTACGACGTGACGCACGGCAACCCAAGTCTTCGTGCGGCGCTGCGCGCCGCGAGCCCGACGCCGAACGGTGTGGCGATGTGCACGATCGACGGCCGAAAGCGCGCGAGCTCGTGCGCAATGGTTGCCGCGTGCGGCGCGGCAAGCCGAAGCTCACCGTAGAGCGGGCACGCGATGCTCGGATATCGCACGACATCGCTCGACGCCGGCGCTCGCGGGTCTGTTGTCGTGAAGACGCGAACGGCGCCGCCACGTTGCCGAATGGCACCGGCGACGCGAGCCAGCGTGCGCGCAACGCCGTTCATCTGCGGCGCATAGGTGTCGGTGAACAGCGCGACGCGCAGCTCAGAGACTGGCATAGGTCCAGGGATAGTGAGCGGTGAGCCAGCGATCGAGCGTCGCTTCGATAGAGTGGCGGACATCCGTCGACACGAGGTCCTGCGGGTGCAACGCGACGCGCACGCACGGACTGGCTCGCTCGGCGTACCAGCGAAGCGCGGCGACCATCGACGATGCTTTCGCACGGAGGTGCGTTCTCGCGCTCCAGCGGGTCACGGGCGCCTCGATGAACATGGCGCGTTCGTGAAGGTGGACGTTGGACTCATCCTCGCTGAATCGCAGTCCGGCCGAGGCAACAACGGCGGGCAGGCCACGGTGCCCCAGCCATGCCGGTGGCACGAAGCCAATCGGCTCCAGGCCACATGCGCGCAGCGTCGCCGCGCCGCGCGAGATGCGTTCGTACGACTCGTCGCACGAGAGCGCGAGGAATTCACCTTCCGCATCCGTCCGCCCGAATGCGCGCAGTGAGTCGCGCACGCTCCGGTGACATTCGAATTCGTCGTGTCGCTCGCCGTGCAGAAACACTTCCGCGCCCGCGTCGGCGCGCTGCCGTATCCATGTGAGAAACGACAGTGAGCCACCAAGCGGCCATTGGCCGTGCCAATTCGGCACGACGAGCAGGGCGGGCTCGATCCGGCGTTCCGCGCAGATCGCCCAGAGCTCACGAACGCACTCGTCGTGCGCGGGTGTGACGTCGTGAATGGAGACGAGCAGTTTCATTGGGATCCGCTCAGCACATCATCGTAGATCGCAAACAGCGAGGCGAACACGTCGTCCCAGCGGTGGCGACGTTCTGCGTGCGCCCTGCCGCGCTCGCGCCGAGCCACGCTTGGACTCAGCAGCAGGCGCTCCAGTTGTTCAGCGAGACCATGCGAGTCGCCGCTCGGAAAGAGCATGCCTCCCCCCGAATCGGTGATCAACTCGGCTGCGCCACCGCCGTCAGCGGAGAGCACTGGGGTTCCACTCGCGAGCGCCTCGACGGCCGCAAGGCCGAAGGTTTCGCATTCGCACGGAGAGACAACGACGTCAGCGGCAGCGAGCAGCCGCGCGACATCGACTCGCCGATTCATATACCCGAGCCACCGAATCGAGGGATGCGCATAGATCGCAAGCAAGCGCCGACGGAGCGGACCGTCGCCAATGAGTACCAACTGTGCGCCGGTTCTGGCTGCCACACGCGGCCACGCGGCCAACAGCAGCTCGAGTCGCTTTTCCTGCGAAAAGCGGCCAACGAACATTGCGATGGGGCGCTCGTCGATTCCGAGCTGGGCAAGCTGCTCCAATCCGCGGCTGCGATGCGCCGGATGGAACTGTCGCAAGTCGACGCCGAGCGGGATGTACGCCGTTCGTCCGATGCCGTGCGTCGCCAACTGGTTTGCGGCATAGCGTGACGATACGATCGTGCGAGAAAACCGTTGGTCCATGTATCGTATGTAGCGCCAGGCGAGCGACGCGCGCGCGCGACCGGCCAGCGTGCGCGGCTGCCGCGCTCCTCCGACGACGCTCGCGATGTCGGAGTGGAAAAATGAGACGAGGGGAATGTCGAAGCGTCTCCTCGTATTCAGAACGTGCCAGGGAGCGAGCCCCGAACTGCCAACCTCGATAATGTCGGGGCGCTCGTGCGCGAGAATCATTGCGCTGGCAGCGCGGTCGAGCAGAAAGCGGTACGGTGGTTGTCCGGGGACGGGGAACGACCCGACCCGATAGCATCGTACTCGCGCGCTCTCCGTGATTGCATCGCGTGGGCCCGGCACGACGATCGACTGCCGGAGCGTGGACGAACGCTCCACGAATCGTGCTTTCTCCGTCAGGTAAGTACGAACACCACCGCTCGTTTCGCCAAAGAATTCCGACACATCGAGCACCGTTCGCTGGGCGCGAGGCTGCGGTCGCGGTAGCGAACGAGCGACGAAATGAGTTCGAAGTAACGCCGACGGGCCGAACAGTTGCACTGCGAGATCAGTGGTCACGAACCGGTTGCAATCAGGAGCCAGTGTGTGCCAACCGCGATGCCCTGGCCGACCGCGACGTCGCCGGGGTAGTGCACGCCGAGCAGCACGCGCGTGGCGCCGACGACTCCCGCCAACACGAAGAGCGGAATGGCGAGCTGGGGAACCGCACCGCTCCACGCCAACGCCAGTGAGATCGCCGCCGCAGCGTGCCCCGAGGGAAAGGAGAAGCGATCGGGCTCATGAATCAGCGCGACGTCGTCGTCGGAGCGGGACGGCCGAGGTCTCCCGACCGTACGCTTGACGATCTGAACGAGCACGTGCGACAACGCCAGCGTATACAGACCGTGAAGTCCCGCCGACTCCGAGCGCGGCGAGAACATTGGGACGATCACAAGCAGGATCGTGGCGCGAGCGCCGCCGAGGTGCGTCAGCACCAACGCGAGGCTCCGCCAGACCGGCTTGGTCGTGCGCACGAATCGCAGACGGTTGAACAGCGCACGATCGCGCTCGTCGAAGCGATGCAGGATTGCCATGGTCCCTCACTCGTTGGAGACGAGCGTACGTAAACACCAACTCATCGCGAACCGCCCATCATTTCATGACGAAGCGGTAACAGTCAGGCGGTCTTCTGACCCTTGCTGCCGCGCGAGACGCGGTGCCGAGCCGACTGCATCGAGATTGGGGCCGACGCGGCAACCTTGTGCGAACCCGTCCGTGTCGCGGAGCGGGTGAATTGATCGACCGTTTCACGCAAACCGCCAGCAAGCACCGACATGTGGTTGCCTGCCTGCGCCAGCAGCGACGTCGACGTCGACTGCTGCTTGGTGAGCGAGATCATGTGCTGTGATGTGGCGGCGTGGTCATCGGCGGTTGCCGCAACGCTCCGAAGCTCGCGGATGAGCAACGTGGATTGTGCGTGCAAACGCTCAGCGCCCTCACCAATACCCGCTGCCGTTGCGCGACTACCCTTCATGTCCTCGGCGATGCGAAGCAACGATTCCGATGATTCCCGTACAACGTTCTCGCCTTGAACCACGGACTGCGTGACCAGGCCAACCCGCCGCGACACGTCGCTCGATGCCGAGTCGATATCGGCGACGAGCGTGCGGATGACCTTGAGAGCGGTCGCACTTTCATCGGCCAGCGACCGGACCTCGTCGGCAATCACGGCGAAGCCGCGACCATGGTCTCCCGCGCGTGCCGCCTCGATCGCGGCGTTGAGCGCGAGGAGGTTCGTCTGTCGCGCCAATTGTTCGACGCCAACGGCGATCTCGCCGATGCGTGCCGACTTGGCCGCCAGCACGTCCACGACGCGCGTGGCTTCACGCGCCGAATCGCTGATCTCGCCGAAGCGAACCATCGCGACCTCGGCTGATCGCGACCCATCGGCGGCGCGCGCGCTGGCGCGATCGGCCGATGCGACGGCCTGGGACGCCTGCCGTGAGACGGCGAGCACCGTCGCGTCCACCACCAGCGCGGCCGCCACGACAGCTTCCATCGCCTGCGTTTGTTGCAGCGCGCCGACCGCGACCGATGCGGCAGCGTCGTTCAGCTGGTCCGTGGTCGAAGACAGACGGGTGGTCGCGTCCCCCAGTGCATCGGCGTTGGACTCGAACGTCGCTGCCGAATGCTCCACGGCGGTGAGGACGGAGCGAAGTGAGACGACCATCGCGGTGAAGGTCGCGGCCAACCGCCCGATTTCATCATCGTTCGATCGTCCCAGCGCAGCGACGGTCTGGTCTGACAAGTCGCCGTCCGCAACGAGGACGGCCGCGCGCTCGAGGGCACGGAGGGGAGCGATCATTTCACGCGACAATGCAATCGTCACCACAAGGAGCACGAGGGCCGCGAGGACCAGGAATGCCACGAGCCAGCGCAGCACCGTCGCGGTGTCTGCGCGCATATCGGCACGCTGGGCGACAACATTGGCGTCCAAACGCTGGACGAGGGAGTCAATGAGATCGGTGGGCGCACGATCCTGGCCCTTGACCAGACTGTCCGCCTTGTGAAAGGCGCGGCCCTGGCTCGCGACAACGAGCGAGAGCGCCGACTCATACCGCGTCGACATTCCGTCGTGGGCCCGGGCGAACATGGCGAGCATCCCGCGCGACGGCGGGTCCGCAATGCGAGCGTGCAGCATCGCCGCCATGCTGTCGACGTCGCGCGTGCGAGCGTGGAAGGCGACGGTGTACTTTCGCAGCGAGGCGCTGTCTTCACCGCGCAGGAGGATGTCCTTCCACTCCTGCACCTGCTTCTTGAACGTCACCTGCATTTTGCGCGCGTCTTCGCGGTCGCGGACGTCGGTGCTCAGTACGCGCTCGTAGCCGTGCATCGTACTGCGGAGGGTGAACAAGGAAATCGCCGCGATTGAAACGCCCAGCATCAGCGCGACACTGATCAACAGCGCGATGCGCGCCTGGAGTGAGTGCGTGATTCTCATGCGGACAGCGCCGCTGCGATGATCGCTGGCTCTGCGATGACTTCGCGATAGCTGAGGTCCAACCGATCCATCTCCCTCTCCCACGACAGCGCTTCCGCGGTGCAGCGCGCACCGACGGCGAGGAAGCGCCGGAGTTTCTCGTCGTGGACGAGTCGCACCAGGGCATCGATGAACAGGGGTTCGTTGCCTGCGGGGTACGCGATCCCGTTGACCCCGTTGCGAAGGTGATCGGCGACTCCGCCCTCCGGTGCAGCAACGACAGGCAGGCCGCTTGCCATCGCTTCGAGGATGACGAGACCCAACGTCTCCGTGTACGAGGCGAAGACGAATGCGTCGGCTGTTGCATAGAGTGCCGGAAGGCACGTCGTGCGATCGAGGTGACCGAGAAAGTGCGTATCGGGTGGCGCGGCGAGCCGTAGCGCTTCCTTCTTGGGGCCGGAGCCCGCAATCACCAATCGCACGGGCCGAGGCGCCAATCGCTCTCGGGCCGCGGCAAAGGCGGAGAGAATGCGCTCGACACCTTTCTCGGCAGCCAGCCGGCCAACGTGAAGGAAGACGAACGCGTCGCCGAGGCCGAGGCTTTGTCGCAACGCGGTACTGTCTCGCGACGGCGAGAAGATCTCGAGATCGACACCGCGACCCCACACCTCCACATTCGACACACCCATCGCGCGCAGCGCGGCGGCCGACGGCGTGCTCGGCGTATAGGTGCGAGCCGCCGAGTCGTGAAAGCGGGCAAGGCTGCGACAGACCGCACCGCGCAACGCGGGGACGCCATAGGCGTCAGCGTACTTGCCGAAGTCGGTGTGGTACGAGGTCACGAGCGGAATGCCGGCACGGAGGGCCGCCGCCGCTCCCAGGCGGCCGATGACGAACTCTGTTTGCGCATGGATGATGTCCGGTTGCACGACGCGAATCGCGTCTTCGACACAACTGCGCCGGGGCCAGCTCAGCCGAATGTCCGGATAGATTGGCAGCGGCAGGCTCGGCAGCGTGGCGACGTATGTTGCCGACGAGGCACCCTCATCGCGGCGAAATGGATCGCGCCACCGGGACGGATATCTCGGCGCAACGACGCCGCATTCCCACCCCCGATACGTCAATCCATCGACTGACAATGCGGTCACGACGCTGACGCCGTTCACCTGGGGCGGGTACGTATCGGTGCAGTACAGGACGCGCAGTGGGCGCACGGTTTGTTGGCTCGCGGTCGAGTTCGACGGAAATCGAGCGCGCGGACGTCACGGTCATATCGCGGGGTTGTCACGGAGCGGTACACCAACGCTCAACACGCTCCATTCAAGCGAGTTCTTTCTTGAGCTAGAGCACGAGCTGAACGTGAGCTATGAGCGGGAGCTCAATCTCTGAGCTGCTCATTACTCGTGGCTCACGCTCAGGCTCACGCTCTCGCTCGGAGCTCACCTTCGAGCTCATGCTCGAGCTGAGATTCCATGCAATGGTGAGATGCGTTTGTGGAACCGCGTGCCGCCGGTCGGGTATCGCCAGCGCCCCCGCTCGATTCCCTATCATCGCCCCAGTTATGCGACGTATCGCGCTGATCGCATTACTCTGTCTCCCGCTCAGCCTCCGTGGTCAGCAGCCGCCGAGCACCGCTTCAGCCCAGCCCAACGGTGTCGCGAGGACGTTTCTTTCGTTCGGGCCGCCGTACGGAGGCTGGCTGCTGCTCGCCTTCGATTCTATTCCGGAGCGTAGTTACGGCTACCGGCCAACACCGCCGCAACAGAGCATCGGCTTTATTGCGCAGCACCTCGAGGCGGCGAACTACGGACTCTGCTCAACCTTCGGCGCGGAGAAGCACGCGTTGACGGCGAAGGATTCCCTGACGGATACCCTCAAAGCACAATGGCCCAAGGACACCCTGATCGCCCGGGTGCGCGCGTCATTGGAGTTCTGCGCTGCTGCCATAAGGAAGCTGTCGGACGCCCAACTCGCAGACGAGCTCACAATTGACACACCCAGTGGCCGACAGACCGTCCTGCGAGCGCGTTACCTCATGCTCTTGATCACGGATCTGGCCGAGCACTATAGCCAGCTCTCGAGCTATATGCGGCTGCTCGGCTTGGTACCGCCGTCGGCCCTGCCGCGACCGCCTCGATGAATCTGCTCGAGATTGAGCGTCCAGCACTGAGCTCGTCTCCATCCTGACACTGCCATTTCTGGCGCGCAACGCCATGGATGTCATCCCGAGCGAAGTCGAGGGGTCTGCACGTTCAGTCTGGGTTTGTAGTGCAGACCCTCTCGACTCGCTTCGCTCGCTCGGGGTGACAACTCTGGAATTGGCAGTTTCAGGACGGACACGAGCTAATCAGAGCGCGAGCGGGAGCTTTGAGCACGAGCGCAAGCTCTGAGTTGCTCATTGCTCATGGGCTGGCGGCGCGCGGTCACGTCGCACCGTCTGGCTAAGCGCGCGTCGGCGTGCAACATTAGCGATCGTGGGACTATCTCCAACGGTGAGAGCTCGGCAGTCGCGGTCCCCAATTTCCTTAGCGAGGAACGGCAAACATGGCGCTCTTGGTGCTCGTGGTACTTGGGTTCGCCCTTGGGCGGTGGCTCGGCACAAGTCGAATGGGATTTCTGACGCTCGCGATGGTCTCGGTTGGATCGACGGTCGTCCAGATCATTCATCTTGCCACCACCGCCGACCGTTCGCGTATGACGATGCTTCCGATCGTTGTCGGCGCACTCCTTGCCGTCGGCTTGCTGTTCGGTGCGTTCACACGTCGGGTGCCGCAACTGTCGACCGGCGGGTGAACTCTGCTCAGCACCTCGACGCTGGTCCCCGGGGAGCTCATCTCAATGGAGGCATGACATGACAACGCCCGCAAAGAACACGATTTGCCTGTGGTATGATCGCGAGGCCGAGGATGCCGCGCGATTCTACGCCGCGACCTTTCCCGATTCGTCCGTCACCGCCGTCCATCGTGCACCGGGAGACTATCCGTCGGGCAAGCAAGGGGATGTGTTGACCGTCGACTTTACGGTGCTGGGAATTCCGTGCATGGGGCTCAACGGCGGTCCCATGTTCAAGCACACCGAAGCGTTTTCCTTTCAGGTTGCCACCAGGGACCAGGCCGAAACAGATCGCTACTGGAATGCGATCATCGGCAACGGAGGCGCGGAGAGTGAGTGCGGGTGGTGCAGGGACAAATGGGGATTGTCCTGGCAGATCACGCCGGTCGTGCTCACAGAGGGCGTTACCGATCCCGACCCCGCGGTCGCCAAACGGGTGTTCGATGCGATGATGCAAATGAAGAAGATCGACGTCGCCGCAATCGAGGCGGCCCGCCGAGGGACCGACGTGTGATGTTTCGCGAGACGACCTGCGTTCCGACAAGGCCATCCTGACAGAACTTACTGCGGGACGCTCGCCACTTTGACTCCGCGGACGAGCAGCCACAGGGTGAGGGGTATTCCAGCGACCGCCATCGGCAGGAGCATGAACCCGCTGGAGAACGAGGGCGCCACGAGAATGGTTGCGGTGCGCAGAACGAACCCCGCTCCACCGAGTACGAGCAGCGCGCCCACCGCCCTCGGGAAATATCCGGATCGCATCATGAGGTAGCCCCGGATCATCGATGCGATACCGTATGTCGCGAGGAACAAGCCGGCGATGGTTGAGAACAAGCGAAGCGACAACAGGGCGAGCGCGCTCCGCTGATCAGCGGTGAAGGCCGTGAGGCCAGCGGGGTCGCGCAGGATGACGAGCGCGGCGTAGTAACACGATTCCGCGACGGCGTACATCACCATCGAGACGATGCCGAAGAACGCGCTCAAGAGCGCGAGGTTTTGGTCGACGGGCTTCAGCAGGACGTAGAAGAGCAGGCAGAGGGCGACATCGCACAACCCCTCGACGTAGTACGCCGCGAAGCCAAGGCGGTACAGGGTGGGGTCCGCGAGGATTCTTGCCGCCGTCGCGGCAGCGTCACCGCGAACGATGAACAGACCCGGGATGTACATCTCTCCGAGCGCGCCGAAGATCACGGAGAGCAGCATCGCTACGCCGGCGGCTCGTGCGTATCGGTTCAACGTCGTCTGGTCCGTCATTGTCATGATTTGGGACTGGAGTGGATGCGGTCACTACGTGCGTACCGGTTCGGGGTTTCCGGAAATGACGAGGCCAGGAACGGGAGGGATGTAACGTCGACAAGCAAGCCAGCTGGCTCCATCTTACTCCGGCGATATCGTCTTACATGCTGCCGTCCTCTCATTGATCGTCACGACAGAAGCCATGAAAGCCTTCCTCACGCTGTTCGCCCTGGCCCTCTGGGCCAGTCCCGCCAGCGCACAAATCGGCGGCGACTACGACTACTACCGCGGGAACGAACCAAAGGAGGGCGCCTTCACCGCGCGGCGCCACTTCGGATTTGCGCATTTCGCCGCGGACAGTTCCTGGCTGAAGACCCGGTCCGGCGCCACGACGTACCGCATCACCAATCTCTCGCGTACGCAGGACTCGATCACGTTCCAGCTTCAGCCGGCGAGCGGAGCCGCCACGCAAATCCGGGGAGTACTTCGCGGCGATACGATTGCAGGGAGACAGCTGAGCGACACGACAACACTCTTCCTGGTGTCGTTGATCAGGCGCAAAGCACCTCCCGTATTCGAGCCGCCATATTCACCATGGCAGGGCGAGGCATCAGCACCGAAGTACCAGGTGCATATCGACAGCGCCGTACCAATGAAGGCGCGCGACGGTACGACGCTCATGAATCTGGTCGCGCGACCAATCGGTGATGGTCCGTTTCCGGTTGTCATGGAGCGAACCCCGTATCTGCGACTCAACGGCGGCGGTGTCACGCAGTATTGGGCCTCGCGCGGCTACATCCTCGTTCGGCAGGACGTGCGAGGCCGTGGGGCATCAGGGGGCGTGTACCTGCATGAGGTCGATCAAATCAACGACGGCTACGACGCGGTCGAATGGGCCGCGCAACTGCCCGGGAGCAATGGCAAGGTCGGGCTGATCGGCGGCTCGAATCCAGGCCAGTACGCCGTGTACGCGGCGCTCTCGCAGCCGCCACATCTCGCTGCGATCGCACCCACCGTCACGACGGGCGATGGGCACATCCTCGGCGTCTACATCGACATGGTGTTCTCGATCGCGAACAACCTGCCGTACGCGTGCTTCGTGCAGGGTCACGAGATGCACGACCTCGCTTCACTCGACATCGGCCGACCGATGCTGCACCTGCCAGTCGCGGACCTCACCAGGAAAATGGGTTGCACCGATCAGACGTTCTGGGACCTCTGGATGCAGCACAACACCTACGACTCCTTCTGGAAGGAGCTCAGCGTCGAGCGTCGCTTGAAGGATGTGCGCGTGCCGTTTCTGGGAATGACCGGCTGGTTCGATGATTCGCGCGGTCCGATTCGTCATTTCGCACGGCTCGACTCGATTGCCAACCACCCGTACCAGCGGTTGATGATCAGTGCAGGTGCGCACAAGGGAATCGACTATGTGTCCGGCGATTTCGGTCCGCAGGCGCGTGCCGATTTCAACCGTGTCACCGTCATGTGGTTCGACCGCTACCTGAAGGGCATCGACAATGGCGTCGACAAAGGTCCGCGCATCGACATGTTCATCATGGGTGACAACAGGTGGCGAAAGGAAAGCGAATGGCCTCTCGCGCGCACGAAGTGGACGAAGTTCTACCTCCACAGCAACGGCAAGTTCGGTACGACACCACCCAAGAGCGAGCGCGCCGACACGTACAGCTACGATCCCGCCGATCCCACACCGTTCCTCGTTGACGGCCGCGAGCTCGAACTGAATTCCAACGAGGACTACGCCCGCGTCCACACGGCGCGCAACGACATGCTGCTGTACGAGACCGACGCGTTGACCAAGGACACAGAGATTACCGGTCCCATTTCCGCGAGCCTCTGGGCCGCAACAGATGCGAGGGACACGGATTGGAACGTCATGCTGTTCGATGTGCATCCCGACGGTCAGGTCCGACGGCTGGTCGACGGTGTGCGGCGCGCGCGCTTTCGCAACGGCTTCGAAAAGCAGGAACTGCCGACTCCGGGCAAGGTCTATCGCTACGACGTCGACATGTGGTGGACCGGCATCGTGATCCCGAAGGGACACAAGCTCCGGGTGTCGATTGCGTCCGCCGCGTTCCCGAAATACGACCGTAATCTCAATACGGGTGGTAACAACGAAACCGAAACACGGTTTGTCACTGCGCACCAACGCATTCTCCACGACGCGGCACACCCATCACATGTGACACTCCCGCTGATTCCACGCTAGCCTGTGTGAGCATCATGTCGGACACTCGCAGACGTTTGCGCGGAACGATCAAGAACACCGTTATATGGGGAATCGGCTGGGCGGTGCTCGGCTTCGCGACAAACATGGTGATGCGGACGACTGGCATCATCAATGCGCCGATATCCGTGTTCGATTCAGCAGTGGTCGGCCTCAAGGTGGGCCTCGGCGGCGCGATCGCCGGAGTAGCCTTCTCCGCCTTCATCGCGTTCGCGTATCGCAACCGACGGATTCAGGAGATCAGCTGGTTGAAATTCGGCGTCGGCGGCGCCGTCGTGACCGTCGCCAGCATCACCATATTCGTGCAGGGCGCGAGTCTTCTGGGGGGAGGCCGGCTGATAGAGTGGCACTATATGCAGTCGACCCTCGCCATGTTTGCAGCATTCGGCTTCAGCGTCGCGGCCATTTCAATGAAGCTCGCACAGTTGGCTCAAGTGAGAGCTATCAGCGGGAGCCTGAGCCTGAGCGTGAGCCTTGAGCAATGAGCAACTCAGAGCTTGAGCACGAGCTTTGAGCTCCGGCTTTAAGCTCCACCATTGAGCCCCAGCTTTGAGCTCTTGTCAGCTCACCGCTCGAGGTGCACGCTCATTGGTCTACCTCAGTTCGAGCGCCGAGGAAACAATGAACGACAGGAACAGGCCACCGACGATCACGGTGATCAATACGTGATACCATGGCCGCTTGACCACAGCCACGGAGGTCAGCAGCACCGCAGAAATCGCGTTGCTCGCTGCGCCAGAAGCGAAGAATGAGCCAGCCTGCAACGCGCGGCGGATGGCATCGAGTGCGGGACTGACCGCGAGGATGCCAAAGAACCAGGCACTGTTGCTGAAGTAGTATTCGCGCAGGTCGATAATGCGATCATCGCGCTCGCTGTCCGTGGGGAGCACGAACGCCGCCGCGAGATACATGCTGATAGGGCTGAGCAGGATGAACAGGAAATAGAAGAAGTTCCACTTGAGCGTGGTGCGCAGCGCGAAACTCGCCCACCACCATTCGATCAGGCTGATGAAGATCAGGACGAACCAGACGATGGAGAGCCAGTACACCCTCACACGGGCGCGCGCCTGAATGAGCTCGTGGAGTGTCGTGAGCATGTGCGCGAGGCCGAGGCCGAGCACGATCGAGATGAGGACGGAGAGGTGCTCGAAAGGTGTCATTCGTCAGGTACACGCAACGGGTAGTCGACATGCTGCCACCGGCACCCGTTCCCTGCCGTGGCGAATCGCTATTCTGTTTTGCCAGCATAGATTCTCCCGACCTCCACCTCCTCCCGGGCCGATCCCCATGCGCAAGGCATTTCGCCAGCTCGCTGCCGCCGCTCTTCTCGCCACCGCCGCCAGGGCGCAATCCACTCCGCTGACGCCGGTGCAGCAGCTCGCCCGCGAGATCTACAAGGAAGTCATCGAATTCAACAGCGTGAACATCGGCGGCGGTACGACCGACGTCGCGAACGCGCTCGCGAAACGGTTCCGCGATGCCGGGTTCCCGGAGGACGACATCTTTCTTGGCGGCGTGCAACCGAACAAGCGCAACCTCGTCGTGCGCTACCACGGTACGGGAGGCGCTGCCGGCGCGAAACCCCTCGTGCTCCTCGCTCATCTCGATGTCGTCGAGGCGCTGAAGAGCGACTGGTCGGCGGGCCTCGATCCGTTCAAGTTCCTCGAGAAAGACGGGTACTTCTACGGTCGCGGCATCATCGACGACAAGGCGCAGGTGGCGATCTTTTCGGCGCTCGTGCTGCAGATGAAGAAGGACCGCGCGACGCCCGATCGCGACGTCGTGCTCGCCCTCACCGCAGACGAAGAGGGCGGGTGCTGCAACGGTGCGCGCTGGCTGTTCACCAACCATCGCAATCTCGTCGACGCATCGTTCGTGCTGAACGAGGGGGCATTCGGGTTCATCCGCAATGGAAAGCCAGTCGCCAACACCATCGAGGCGACGCAGAAGGTGGTGGGCGGATTCACTGTCACGTCGAAGAACCGCGGCGGGCACTCATCACTGCCGCGCCGCGACAATGCGATCTACCAGCTCGCGGCGGGGCTGATGCGACTGGCGGACTACAAGTTCCCGGTACAGTTCAACGATGTCTCGCGCGCTTACTTCGAGCAGACGGCACGAATCGAGACGCCGGAGGTCGCGACCGCGATGCGAGCGCTCATCAAGAATCCCGCCGATGCCACGGCGGAGGCGGTGCTGGCAGCCGATCCGCTGTACAACTCGATGCTGCGCACGACCTGCGTCGCCACGATGCTGAAGGGAGGGCATGCGTCGAACGCACTCCCGCAGACGGCCGAGGCGACCATCAACTGCCGCATGCTGCCGGAAGCGCGCTCGGCAGACGTTCGCGCCGGGATCGTGCGGGCGCTGGCGGACACCGGGCTCGAAGTGTCGAACGCTGCCGATCGCGAACCCCGCGGGTCGGCAGCGGTTGTACCGGAGATGCTTCGCGCCGTTGAAGGAGTCACCAAGGAGCTGTGGGGCGACATCCCGGTGATCCAGATCATGCAGGGAGGCGCGACGGACGCAATCCCCTGGCGCAACGCGGGGATTCCCGCATACGGGATCTCGGGGCTGATGGTGGACCCAGACGATTTGAGGCTGCACGGGCGAGACGAGCGCGTGCCGGTGAAGAGCTTTTACGACGCACAGGAGTTTACCGCGCGGCTCGTGAAGCGGCTCACTTCACGGGGGATTGTGCCGTAGGACTTGCGCTCGAGCAGGAGCTTGAAGGTGAGCGACCAGCGGGAGCGTGAGCCTGAGCGCGAGCCTTGAGCAATGAGCAACTCAGAGCTCGAGCCTTGAGCCTACAGCATGAGCCTGAGCCGTGAGCCTGGGCTGTGACTTCTTATTACTTAGCATGAGCGGGAGCCAGCGCGAGCTGACTCCACGGCGCGGACGTTGTCGGCCCGGTCGCGGTCGATGAGTTTGTAAAGCGGGTCGATCACCACTCGCGCTGGCTGTTTGTCGACGACGAGCTCGAAGACAACTGGCGAAACACTGATTTGCCGTTTCTCGAGAAAGAGCACCGAGTCGCCGCTCTCGCCGAAGATTGCGATGTCGAGCCAATCATCGAGCGGGACCACGCGCTCGCTCCCCGTGCCGTCGCCGCGCCGCTTACGGGCCTCCAATTCCAGGCGCACAAGCCATGCGCCGTCGGTGCGCTTGGTGCACGTCGCCGCGACGACCTTCGTATCGAACGTCGTGATCCGTTCGAACAGGTCTGCCACCAGCTCCTCCGATCCTGAAGGCACCACCGGACGGATCTCCTCGAGGAGTTCTGCCGTCGTGCTGTAGGGCGGATTCCCCGAGGCGTAGCGCGAGAGAAACCGCGTCAGTGCCTGGTTGAGCGGCGCCTCACCCACGGCATCGCGAAGCGCATACATCGCCAGCGCGCCTTTGTGGTAGTACGCGTACTCCTGGCCGTCGACGAACGCGAGCGGTGCCTCCACCCCACGTTCACCACCACGGCCGCGGAGATACTGATCGTGTTCCCACCCGAGAACGCGGCGCATCTGCTGCCGCCCGAACTCGGCCTCCATCACCATCAGCGCCGAGTACTGCGCGAGCGTCTCGTGCAGCATGCCGACGCCTTGCACGTTGGCGCCCACCAACTGCTGACCCCACCATTGATGCGCGATCTCATGTGCGGTGACGTAAAACGGATAGTCGATCGCCTCGTCGCCATCGAGGCGGGCGTTGAAGCCCATCGATTCGGAGAATGCGATCAAGCCGGGAAAGGACGTGGCATCGCGGACATAGCGAGGGAACTCGACGATCCTCAAGGAACGGTGCTGGTAGGGACCGAAGTTCGCTGAGTAGTATGCGAGCGACTTTCTGGCCGCATCGACCATGCGGCCGACGTTGGCGTTGTGCATGGGATGATGGTAGACCTCGATCGCGACCCCATTGCTCTCGCTCCTGGTCACCTCATACCTCGCAGATGCGTACGCGAAGTGGTGGGTGATGGGTACCTCCGCGTTGTAGTGGAAGTAGCGCCGTCCGTCCTTGACCCACTCTCGCTCCAACTCGCCGGAGGTGACAGCGATCTGATCGCTGCTCGTGGATACGGTGCTCTCGAACTCGATGCGGTCTGCGTCAGGAGCACGGGGCGTGGTGCGACGCGCTACGACATCGTCGATGCCGGCAAGGCGAGCGGCGGGCCCCAGTCCATGTCGCCGCCGCTCCTTAGGGTCGGTGAGCTGCCGGTGAGCGTCGTATCCGATGACGGGGAAGAAGTCCCGCTTTGTGAAGTATGTGCCATTGTCGATGATGGCGACGTCCGCGTCATTGTTCACGAAGCCGTTGTTCTCGACCGTGAGATCGAAGCCGATCTCGATGACCTCTTCCGGCGCGAGCGGCGTTCGCAGGCGAAGAATACGGTAGCCAAGCGCCGTGTCGACGAGGATGAGGTCGTAGGGGGGAAGGGCAAGGTGGTTTACGCGGACGTGCACCGGAATGCTCACGTGAATGTCTCGGAGCGGTGTCGCGGAGCGGTGTCGCATGCGATACGTGCCCCGAATCTCGACGCGTCGTCGCTCGGGAAAGATGTCGACCTCCGACCGCACAGCGGTGATCCGGGGCATCGTGACACCCTGATACTTCCGATACCGCTGCTCATAGCGCGCTCGAGCGTCCGCCGCACGCGTGCTCGGCACATACGCATTCAGGACGTTGGTGTTGTAGAATATCCAGGAGCCCACGGCCACCGCGCCGATGGCGCCAACGGTGACAACCGCCCGCGCAGGCCCACGGAACCGCGCGCGCGCCGAGGCAAACCGCGTCCCCCACGCGTCGTCGGTACCCCTCCGCCAGAACATGATTGCAAGCCCGCCAAGCACGACTGCGACGAACGCCCAATACAGGCTGTACCAGGCGAACGGCGCGCCGAATGGTCCGTAGCCGTTGAAGTCGGAGTAGGGCGTCGGTGGGAGGCTCGCGAAGCGATAGAGATGATGCTCGAACCCGAACTCCTCGAGGAGATCCCAGCTGATGATGAAGAGGATCACCAGTCCATAGCCCGCGAGCTTGCTGCGCGCGCCGACGTGGAACGAGCACGCGAGGACCATCATGAGGATCGGATAGACGGCCGCGACCGCGACGCCCTGCGCGTAGAGGCCAAGCGCGATGTCGTCGTAACCGTTTATGAGTTGGAAGCCGATCAGGGCGAGAACGCCCGCCAAGAGAAAAATGCCAATCACCAGCAGCAGCGCCGTGAGCTTTCCCGCCAAGTAGACGCCGCTGGGCGCCGGCATCGAATCGAATACCTCATTCAACTCCGCCGAGCGCTCTCTCCAGATCAGTTCACCGCTGTAGAGCACGACCACGAGCAGCAGCACGATCGAGTAGATGCCCTGCAACGCCTCGAGCATCAGGTACGTGCGGGGATAAACGGGCATCCCGAACAGGTTCCCGGCGGACGTCGCTCCCTGAATGAGAACGAGCAACCCCAACACAAGGATGCCGAGAAACGGAACGCTCCACAGAACGTTCGTCGCCTCGTGGCGCACTTGCCGCGTGAACTGACGGACCACGGTGAAACGCGAGAACACGCGACGAAGCGCCGGTGCGAACACTCGCGCAGTCTCTTCCACGGGCGATGCGACATTGGTCGCATCGCGATTGCGGCCACGACGCTTCCGCGAGCGCGACGGATCGAAGCCGACGACTGAGAGGCCGAGCGCTGAGAGACCGAGACCGAGCCAGAGGATCCGATTCCAGAGCAGGGTCCCACCGACTTCAGGAGTCGCGGAGTTCAGCTCAGCGACCGTCCAATACTTGAGGGCACCGGCCAATGCCGTCACGCCGAACGGATCGAGGAGTTGCCCGATCCACTGCGGTTCGAAACGCGAAGCCGCGAACACGGCCGACGCGCTGGCCACGAACAAGGCAACGACACCGACGTAGGTGGCGAGCGTGCTCCGCATAAAACTCGCGAGCGCGAAGAACGCCGCGCCGAGCGCGAGGAGTGTTGGGATGATCAGCACGCCAAGACCGAACACGTATGGGGCGAGCCGGAATGGCCCCAGTCGTGACGGATCGAGTCCGGGCAAGAAAAAGCTTGCAGCAAGCGCAGTGGTACCGACCAGATACGGGAGGGTGCAGACCACCATCGTTCCCGCGAAGCGCGCCGTCAGGAAGGTGACGTGCGAGATCGGCTTCGAGAAGAAGAGGTCATCGGTGTGCCGCTCGACGTCGCGCACGGCCGCGCTCGTGACGAACGCGGTCAGGAGGAACAGGACGAGATAAATCCACTTCATGAGCTGCTCGAGGATCACCGCCGGCGCATTCAGATCAAGTCTGCCGGAAGCGCCGTTGTCTGCACCCCCAATGAACAGCAGCACGCTGAGACCGAACGTGACCAGGTAGAACAGGGGCTGCCTGAGTTGATATCGGATCTCGAACCAGAAGATCTCAGTCCACGCGCGTCTAGCCGCCATGGAGCGCAGCGAAGTAGACGTGCTCGAGATCCGGCTCGGCCGCATCGAATCCGTTGCCCGGAGATTGATCGCTCAGCACATGGACGATCGAGCGCCCGCTGACGAGCCGAGTGGAGAGGACGGTCATAGCCTCCTGATACGTGGCCACCTCACTCCGCTCGACGACCTTGCGCCAGACCTTCCCCTCGAGCCGAGCGACGAGCGCGCCGGGTTCTCCGTGAAGGAGTACCCGTCCCTTCGACAGGATGGCCATCCGGCTGCACAGCTCGCGCACATCTTCGACGATGTGGGTCGAGAGGATCACCACCGCGTTCTCACCAATCTCGCACAGTAGATTGTGGAAGCGATTGCGCTCCTCGGGGTCGAGCCCCGCAGTAGGCTCGTCGACGATGATCAGCTCAGGATTGCCCAGGAGCGCCTGTGCGATGCCGAAGCGCCGGCGCATTCCGCCCGAGAAACTTCCGAGCTTGCGCTTCCGGACGTCGTACAGGTTGGTCATGCGCAGGAGTCGTTCGACCGCTTCGCGCCGTTCGACCGGCGACACCAGCCCTTTCAGAACTGCAAAGTGATCCAACAACGCCTCGGCCGAGATGCCCGGGTAGATGCCCATGTCCTGCGGCAGATAGCCCAGAATCTTACGGACCTCGTGCTTCTCCTCGAGCACATCCAGGTTGTCGAAGAAAACTCTCCCGGCGTCGACGCCCTGCAGCGTGGCAATCGTCCGCATCAGCGTCGACTTTCCGGCGCCGTTGGGACCGAGAAGACCGAACATTCCCCTGGGGATCTCGAGCGTCACATCGGTCAGCGCCTGAACACCGTTGCCGTAATTCTTGGAAATGTTGTCGATTCTCAGCATGTCAGCACTCCGAGTTATGGAGATGCTTTTCGAACCAGTGGTGCGCGTAGGCCTCGTCGCTGAATGCCGCAACTTCCACGTACCCATTTCGACGATAGAGCGCCTGTGCCTCGTTGAGGCTCCGGTTGGTTTCGAGGCGCAGCAGCGTCACGCCGAGACCAGCGGCCTCTCGTTCGAGAGCGACGAGCAGACGACGGCCCACACCGGCGCCGCGTACTTCGCGGGAGACCCACATTCTCTTGATCGAGCCGACACCCGGCTCCGCCACCTTGACCGCGCCGCAACCCACCGGGTGCCCGTCGAGGCGGGCGAGCAGAAAGACACCGCGCGGACGCCGCAAATCTTCAGAGTCGGCCGGGATCGAATTGCCGACATTGAAGCCAGCCTCGAAGCGCGTGGCCAACTCCGCGAAGTACTGCTCGAGACACCACCTTGCCTCCGGGCTCTCCGGATCTTCGATGCCGATCCGGGTGAACGACAGGTTGAGCAGCTTCTCCACTTCCGACATTGCAGTCACGAGACGCGCGCGTTCAATCTCACTGAGTGGCTCCAGGGTCCCTTCCGCAAATCGGTCGCCGAGCCGATCGAGTTCCTCGAGCTCCGCGAGGCCGGCGATCGTCAGGAATGCACGGCGGCTGCGCAGATCCGATTCGAGGGGGGCGACCTCGATCAGGCCATCCTTTTCAAGGGAACGCAACAGCCGGCTGAGATAACCGGAGTCGAAATCCAGCCGAGCGCGAAGCTCGCGAATATCCGCGCCCTCGCTTCCGATCTCGAACAGCAACCGCGACTGCGCGATCGGGCGGTCGCGGCCGAGGAAGCGGTCGGTGAACACGCCAACCCGGAGGGTGAGCGCGCGGTAGAAGCTGCGGACGGTCGGGACCGGGTCGTGCGACATTGTCTGACTTTAGTCAGACAAGTGTGTGTGGTCAAGGTCTGTGTGTCGCCCACGTTCCCGCTCTCTAGCGCAACGTGGGCAATGAGCGGGAGCGCTCAGCCATGCTCAGGTCTCACATAAATACATATCGCGGGTACGTCCCTCGCGCGGCGATCGGTGCATTCAGATCGATGTCGACCGTAGCGAACGGCTCCTCCCGCGTCGTGGTTGCCAGCAGCTCGCCGTCGGGACTAACGATCCATCCTGTTCCGCCGCAGGCACCCGTCGGGTCCACGCGGTTGGACGAAAGACTGAAGGCGCCCGATCGCACCGCTGCGACCACCCCAACGGCCAGCCACTTCGCAGTAGTAGCCGCGGTCGCGCGCGGCGACAGGATGGCCTGCACGCCACATCGCGCATACACACCATAGTTCTCAACCGCCCACAACTCCGTGCAGATGTTGAGCGCAAACGACAACGCGCCCACGTGATGCACAGGAAAGTCCGCGTCGCCCGGTTCGAACCAGTTCGCCTCCCAACCACCGGCTTCATCGGGGAGGAAAAACTTGCGACGCAAGGGCACCACTTCGTCGGTGGCAGAAGCCACGTACCCCTGATTGAATCGTCGTGATTCGATCGTGACCGGGCGCGTACCGACGACGTACGTCGCGTGTAGCTCCGGAAGTCGAGCGAGCCAGCATTCCCCGAGTGACTCTGCGGCGCTCCAGCGGGCCAGGCCAAAGTGCTCAGACTCCCACACCGGCTCGACCATCGCGAACTCGGGCAGCAAGACGAGCTCCGACGCGTGGCGTGTCGTGTGTTCGCACAAAGCCGACCAGGCAACCATCAGCGCAACGGGTTCGTGCGGAAGTTCACAAACGGTAACGCGCATGAATTGCGTGTCTTGTTGGAGTTACCAGATTCTCACCCGCGACTTCGGCTCGAGGTACAGCCGCTGGCCCGGACGCACGTCGAATGCATCGTACCATGCATCGAGATTGCGGACGGTATTGAAGCGGTACATCTCGGGCGCGTGATCGTTGGTGAGTTGTGTGCGCATAGATCCATCACTCAGCTTCGCACGCCACGCCTGCGCGAACGCGATGAAGAACTCTCGGTCGTGATCGCGAACGTACTGCTTATCCCTAACCCTATTGCCAAGCGAGAGACGGTACGCATCGAACGCCGCCGCGAGACCGGCGAGATCCGCGATATTCTCACGCAGCGTGAGCCGCCCGTCTACGGCTGCATCGGGAAAGGGACGGTAACTGGAAAACTGCTCGGCGAGCGGATTGGTTATCGCCTCATAGCGCGACGAGTCTTCGGCTGTCCACCAGCGGCGCATCGCACCGTTGACCTGGTATTCCGCGCCGAGCACGTCGACATAGTGCGTCACATCGTGGGCGATGATCGCGCCGATTGCGCCGTAACTCGCCGCGTCCGACGCCGTCGCATCGAACTTTGGCGGTTGAAGGAGAGCGGCCGCGAAGGTGTAAGCATTCTGCTGAAACACGAGGAGCGCACCTGCTCGTTGTGGTGCGATCCACCACTCCTTCATGTCAACCGGCTTGCCGAGTCGCGCCAGCGCGCGCCGGTCGTTGCGCTCCCGAACACGACGGAGATTGCCCGCGGCATCACTTGGATCGATGGTGAGATCGGAATAGTCCTGCCACTGTTCGGGGTAACCGATTCCGACATACAACGCGTGCAGCTTGGCCAGCGCGATCTTCTTTGTCGCAGGCGACATCCACGTCGCGGCTTCGAGTCGCTTGATGAACGCCGCCGTGACGTTGTCGGCAATGCGCTGCACATGGGCCTTCTGCGCGGCGGGGAAGTATCGCTCGGAATACAGCCGGCCGATGGCGTCACTCATCGCCAATTGCGTGGCGTCGAGTGCACGCTGTTCGCGCGAGGCTTGCGATTGACCACCCATCGCAGCGCGCAGCGCCACCGCGCTCTCCGACACGGCGCGCGGCAACACATCCGCATACTCGGCGACCACATGAAAGCGCAGGTAGTCCTTCCACGCTTCGAGCGGTTGTGCTGCGATCAAGGCGGCGACACCGGTGAGCGCGGAGGGCTGCCATGCGACGAAGGACTTCTGTTGTGCCAAACCCGCCGCGTCAAGGAACGCAGACCAGTCGATACCAGGCGCGCGGCGTGCGAAGTCCGCGCGTGTCCACACCGTGTCCGCGTTGTGGTCGTTCGCTGAGCGCTCGGGTGTGCCGTGACTCTGCGCAATTGCCGTCTCGAGTGCCAACACCGCATCGGCGCGCTGGTCGGCTCGGTCGACGTTGCCGAAGGCAAGCAGACCCTTGATGTAGTCACGGTAGGTCTTTCGCAGCGACTGCATGCGCGGATCAGCGCTGAGGTACCTGTCGCGATCCGTGAGACCGAGCCCGCCTTGCAGCAGAAACGCCACGTACGTCTTCTCACCGTGAATGCTCGGTTCCACCGACAAGCCCAACAGACTGGACGACTCGTAGACTGCCCAGTTGAGCGGGTCGACGTCTGCGCGCACGCGGTGCCCCAGTGCGCGAGTGAGCGTGCCCTTGTCGGTGATAGACTCGATGCGTTCGAGCTGCGCCTTGATCGGCGAAACGCCTCGCGCTTCGATCGCCCCTTCGTTCAGCCATGCGGCGTGGAAGTCGGCTACTTTGCGCGCGGTCGATCCCCGAGGCGCGCTGCGCGCCTCATCGAAGACGCGCGCAATGCGCTGACGCGTCAGCTCATTGGTCTCATCGCGGGCGCCCCAGCGTTCCTTTCCTTGTGGAATCTCGGTTGCCTCGAGCCAGGCCCCGTTCGCGTAGGCGAAGAAATCGTCACCCGGCTTGATGCTGGCGTCAACGGACCGTTCGAGCGGAGACGCTCTTCCTGGGCCGTGCGATTGCGCGTACAGTGCGAGCGACGAACAGAACGAGACGGCCACGACAAACACCGACATCTGCGTCGTGCGCGTTGGATTGACGTGCATCTGGAACCTCTCGATGGCAGGGCGACACCGCGAAGGTAGAAACGTCGCGACCATCCGGCGCATCAGGGAAAGACGACTTTCGATCACTTTCGGACATTCACGCAACGAGGGTATCCCGTCATCTCCCTGCGCGACGTATGCTTCGGTGTCTACCCAATGTCCGACAATGATCACACGCGCACACCTGGTCGACGTTCTGTTCGTTATCGTCCCCCATTCGCTCCTCCTTGACATTGCAGGGCCGGCGGAGGCGTTTCGCCTGGCGAACCAGCATCGCGAGCGGCGCGGTCAGCCGCCGCGCTTTCGCCTGCGCTTTGCGAGTCACGACGCATCGCTCTCCACGTCGGTCGGCCTATCGATTGCCGGGCTGATTCCCCTGCCGAGGCGACTCACCGTGCCGACGTGGGTGGTGGTGGTCGGTCAACCGACTGTGCATACGCGGGAGGCGACGCCTTCGGTCGTCGCGACGGCGCGGTGGCTGAACGACCACTTGCACGGTCCGCTGTTCGACGTAGATACGCCGCATCGCCTGCTGACCATCTGTTCCGGGACTCTCCTCGCGGCGCGAGCCGGCCTACTGGGGAGACGGCGGTGCACGACGCACCACGAGCTCCTTGCAACGTTGAAGACGCTCGCGCCGGAGGCGCAGGTGATCGACAACCGTGTCATCGTCGTCGATGGGCCGCTCGCATCGAGTACCGGCATAACCGCGGGCATCGACATCGCCTTGCATCTCATCGCCGAGGAGTGTGGCGACGCGCTTGCTGCCAGTGTGGCCGAGGATATGGTGGTGTACCTGAGACGCTCGCCGAGTGATCCGGAGCTGTCGCCCTTTCATCTGCACCGCCGGCACCTGCACGCCACCGTCCATCGGGTGCAGGACGCGGTCATCACTCGGCCGGAACGCGATTGGGATATGGCGTCACTCGCGTCGGTGGGGAATACCACGGAACGCCACCTCCTTCGACTATTCATCGAGCACGCCTGCGTGTCGCCGTTGAACTACCTGCGCATGATTCGGCTCGAGCGCGCGCGGCAATCGCTCGAATTCGGAGCGACAGTGACGCGCGCGGCGGAGGTGGCGGGGTTCAGGTCGGGGTTACAACTGCGGCGGGCGTGGCGGAGTCAGTGGGGGGGATCGCCGCGGGATGCGACGAGGACTTCATCTAAAGGCTAGTGGAGGTGTTGCCCAAGGACCGTGCTATCGATACGCGCGAAACGCCTAGTGCGTAACGTGTAGTAGCCTCAGCCGACACTCACGGAATCGCGTCGCAGCGCGGCTTGGTTTTGTCGGTGGGGCACGACACGGCCTGGTAGTATCGAAGGTCATGCGCCGGCTTCTCGTACAGTGCCGGAATCGGCTGCTTCGAGAGAGTCTGGAAGTACAAGAGTTCCGCATCGCGCCACCAACGCGCTTCCTTTTCCTGGATGGCAAGGAACGATTGGACCTCGGCAAAGCGGTCAGGGTCGATCGTGCCCTGCACACTGTTCCACGATCGCTGCATCGACCGTACCGAATCCACACCGGCGTTCATCCTCGCGACCAACTCATTCCAGAGCGACCGGCCTGACTTCATCCTGTGCGTCCACGGTACGTGATGAAACCACAGCAGGTTCGAGTCGGGCACCGTCGCGAGACTTTCGTATTTGTCGCGCACGGGCGCGAAGTACTGATTCACCTGCTTGCTCCCCGTAGCCGTGCGATCGAAGCCAATGCCGAGTGAATCGGCACGGTGATACTCGTTGCGACTCTTCGTCCACGGTGCGGGACCATAGTGCCCCGACGAGATGAGCAGGGTCAGCCCCAGTGGTGTCGTGTAGTTCACCACCGCCTCGCGCGAGATCATCATCATGTGAACGATTGTCGCCACCGCCGCGGGACGGGTGGTGAACGTCGCACGAACCCATTCATCGGCGACCTTCGCGGAGCTCATCTCAGGATCCCACGCCAGACGACCGAATGAATACCAGTTCGCCTGATTGAAGTGAGAGCCAGTCCAGTTCGCGTCGGTGCCGACATTGGCCACGCCGCTGATTCCCGTGCGCGTGTAACCGTGCAGCGAGCCATCGATCACCTTCGCGACGGTCGAGCCTTTTCCCCTCGCGTATGTGTCGGCCCTGAGCACTTCTTCGAACTCGGCACCGAGGTACACGAGGTGGGTATCCTGCCCGAGGTACTCCTTGGTGATCTGGAATTCCATCATCAGCGGAGTCTTCGGCATGGCACCAAAGAGCGGATGAAAGGGTTCACGCGGCTGGAAGTCGAGGGGACCGTTCTTCACCTGGAGGAGTGCGTTCGCAGCGAACTGCCCGTCGAGCGGCTTGAACTCGTCATAGGCCTGTCCAATGCGATCGGTGGGCGCCTTGCCGCTGTACACGAACGCCCGCCACATCACCAGGCCGCCGTGCGGCGCGAGCGCCTCGGCGAACATGTTCGCGCCGTCGGCGTGCGTGCGCTTGTAGTCCTGTGGTCCCGGCTGACCTTCCGAGTTCGCCTTGACGACGAAGCCTCCGAAGTCCGGTATGACAGCATAAATCTCGTCGATCTTTTTCTTCCACCAGTCGCGAACGGCGGGGTCGAGTGGGTCCGCTGTCTTGAGGCCACCAATTTCGATGGGCGCGCTGAAACGTGCGGACAGGAATACACGCACGCCATATGGCCGCAACACACCGGCAATCGCCGCGACCTTGGGCAGGTACTCCGCCGAGATGAATTTGGCGTTGGAGTTGACGTTGGTGAGCGCGGCGCCGTTGATGCCGATCGAGGCGTTGGCGCGCGCGTAGTCCTTGTACCGCGCCGACAACGTGTTCGGTAATGCGTCCCACTCCCACAGCGACAATCCCGCGTATCCACGCTCGACGCTGCGGTCGATGTTGTCCCAGTGGTCGAGCATGCGGAGCTGAATTTTCGGCGCGCTGAGCACGTTCAATGAGCCGATTCCATGCTCCGCTTGCAACTCGCGCAGGAAGGCAAATGTGCCGTAAAGCACTCCGATGTCGGAGTTCGCTGCGATGACGATGGTGTGCCTTCCAGCCATCGAGACAGTGCGGATGAGGTATCCCTCTGGCCCGGCAGCGGTGAGCGCGCGCGCGAGGCCGAGCGCGGCGACCTGCGCCGAGGTTGCCGGTGTGCCGACGATCAACGTGCCGTCGCGAACACTGTCGACACGCGGAACAGACCGCCCAAGAATGGCGCGCAATCCCCGAGCGAGTTCCTCACTGGCCGCCGAGAGCGTCGGCGAGCCGGTGGCGGCGCTGACGCCGCTGAGCGCCCTTCTGTACTCGGCGAGTCGGGCCGGGTTGCTCGTCAGCCGATAGCGGAGCCAGAGCTCGGAACCATCCTCGGCCTTGGCGGAAATTGATGCGAAGGCGAGCATTGCCGAAACGAGCGGTGCCAGGCGCATGACAGGAACGAAGGGGGTGGACTTGCCGGGACATTCGTTCGCAAGTTAACCCCAGAATAGATCGATCAGGATGGAGACCACTTTCGCCGACGGGGTCATGTCGCATCCTCAAATCGCAGGCCTGTGGTGATTGTTCGGGTATTCGGCCGGCGAGCGCTCGTCATCGTCGCGCTGCTTGTTGCGCCGCGTTGGTTCGTTCCGACGCCCACGAACGCGCAGGCAGAGTCCGCAATCCGTGCGTATTGGGGTCGCCAAGCGAGCGCGGAGTGGATGCCTCGAATGCAATCGGCGCCTCCGGAATCAGCGCGCGCGACTGCCGCGTCGATGGGAGACGCCATGCGCGATGCGCGCGAGCGAACGATCGTAACCCTGGCGGTACGGCGCTCGATCATTGGTCCACCCTTCGCGTCGCGATGGACATACTATGTCCGCCTCAAGAGGGCGACGAGCAGCGGCTACGAGTACTTCAGGATACGCGGCGGATACGCCTCTCCGGAGAGCCGGGCGTCGTGGAGGGTGCCGCTATTCTGACGACGAGCGACGGCCGGCTGATCTTCCGACGAGATTCGCGCACCATGACACGAATCCTTTCGATCATCGCGTTCGCGCTGTCGTCCCTGGTCGCGTACGAGCTGGTCACGGGACGGCGTTTCGGTGACGGCATTGGCGGCGCGGTCGCGGGCCTGGTAACCGTGAGCCTCTGTGCGCTCGTCAGCTACGAAGTCTCGTGGTTCGAATTCGACCCACGGGCGGCCACGGTCACCTACCGGCGCCAGTGGGCATGGCGCCGGTACGAAGGCACGCTGCTGTTCGCGGACATCGAGAGCGTGGTTGCGGAGTCCGCGATTGGCGACGGACCAGTGGCGCACCGCCGCCTGGTGTTGCGGTTGCGTAATGGAACGGGGGTGCCGCTGACGGCGGGCTACGCCGCCGACGGAGGAGAGGCGATGGCTATGGCAGCGGCGATACGCGCCGCGCTCGGCAGCGAGCCGCTGCCGACGGCGATTGATCGCGCGCGGGTGATGGCTCGGGCGGGGCGGACGATGGAAGCGGTGCGCGAGCTGAGGCTCGGGACGGAGTTGTCGCTCGAAGAGGCGATGAGACTGGTGAAAGAGCTATGAGCAACTCGGAGCTTTGAGCTCGAGCTGGAGGGTGAGCTGACAGCTTGAGCACGAGCGGGAGCGTGAGCGTTGAGCAATGAGCAACTCAGAGCTTGAGCCTTGAGCAATGAGCAAACAGAGCTAAGCTCGAGCCTGAGCGCGAGATACTGGCCTCGAAATAGAAAGCTTCGCCGCGCGGTAAAATGGTGACGGGCGCGCGGCGCACGCATGCGAAATTCCCTGCCATGACTGACTTCCGAAAACTTCAGGTATGGCAGAAAGCCCATGTGCTTTCGCTCGAATCCGCCGCGTTCGCCAGACGGCTCGCACGAAGGCGCCGCGGACTGGCCGATCAGATCACGCGCGCCGCTGATGCGATACCGTCGCACATCGCAGAAGGTCGCGGAAGTTCAACCGACCTCGATTTTGCGCGCTACATGACGATGGCAATCAAGGAGGCCAATGAGTTGGAGTCTCACCTCCAGCGCGCGGTCGATAGCAAACTGTGCGCAGAGGGCGAGCACGCGACGCTCACAGCCGCCACGGTCGAAGTTCGCAAGATGCTGATCGGGCTCCGAAAACGATTGTTGCAACCGTAGGTGACTTCGCAACAGGTGTAGCAAGCCGCCGACGCGGCGCCGCATATTCGGCGAACGTCCGCCAGCACCGAAAAGAAGGAGGAAAGTCGCGGCGAAGCGCGGCGCGCGCGAGCAACCCGCGTCGACCCCTTCTCATTATCGGCGCGTGCGCTCCCGTACGTCGTCGCGATTGTTCTCGGCGCGCTGTTGATCGTCGCGGGTGTCATCAGTGCCTCCATTCGCAACGCGGTTGGCGACGGGCATGCGACGACGCGAGGCGAATCGGCCGGCGTTTCCCCGGTGGGGTGATCGTGTTTCATGCCTCGAATCGGTTCCGGGCGCTTGCACCAGTGGTGGAACAGCTCGCACGCAACGTGGGCGTGCAGGCGGTTCTCGTTACCAATCCGGAGGATGTGACCGCAGAGTCCTCGAATCGGAGTGGGTGCCGGTCACGGCAAATGCCGAGTGTCTCGCGGACCCGGCGGTGGCGCGCGCGCGGAAACCAATCGACGTGCTGGCTGGGCTGCGCGCTTGGACGGACGACTACAGCAGCCTGTTCCCGATCATGAAGATTTCGCAGCGGGGCTTCTAACGCCGATCCAGCTCGAGCGCGAGCTGGAAATTGAGCTGTCAGCTTGAGCGCGAGCTTCAGCGTGAGCCTTGAGCAATGAGCAACTGAGAGCCGGAGCGTGAGCTCGTGCTCACGCTGTGAACTCAACTCAGCTCCATGGGTGGAAGTGCTCGCTCATGCTCATCTCGCAAGGTTGCGACTGAAGAACGGCAGTACATGGTTCTGCATGCGGTCTGCCACCGCACTCACGTGGTCGCCCGGATAGAGCTCGAACGAGTTGGCAATACCATAACTGTCGAGCAACCGGTGCAGTTCTGCGGTATCGATGCGCAGGCGATCAGCGTCGCCGACGTCGAGCGCGATTGCGGTGTACCGCCGCAGGTTCGCGACGTACTGGTCCACCATCGCGAGCGGCGAATTCGCCGCCCAACGAGCGAGCACACTCGGCTGCGCGACACCGTCTTTCGTGGGCAGGTCGAGATAGAACGGGGGCGCCTTCGGATTCGGCGACCATGCCGCCGCGGAGGCGAGCGTCGCGCGGGACCCGAAGTCGAGCGTCGCGCTCTCGCCGGCCGCCACCGCAGCCTCGAGCTTCTTTCCCGCCTCGGCCGACGGCGCGCCGCGTGCGCTCATGCAGCAGGGGCTCATTGCGTAGAAGGATGAAAACACGTCCGGGTGGCGCATCGCGATACGTACCGTGCCGTATCCGCCCATCGAGTGGCCGGCGATCCCGCGGCTCGCGCGGTTCGCGATCGTGCGGTAGTGCGCGTCGATGTAGTTCACGAGGTCGTGGGAGATGAAGTCCTCCCAGTTGCCCGTCGTGACCGAGTTCGAGTACATCGAACCGTTGTGCAACGTCTGCGCGTCAGCGAGCACCACGATCATTTCACGCGTACCCGTGGCGAACGCGCCTTCGATCGTCTGCGGCGTCTTGATCTCCGTCGTCCACTTCTCGTTGTTGATGGAGTATCCGTGCAACGCGTACACAACGGGATACCGCTGGGCAGGCGTCTTCGCATAGCCGGGCGGGAGATACACGATCACGCCACGATCCGGAGAATCGCCTTCGAGATTCCCCTCGAGCGACGCGCCATGCACCTTGATGCGCTCCACGGTGACGGCTGCCGCGCCGGCCACAGGAGCGGGGATGTTCAGCGCCGGCTTCGCAGGAGCTGGAGTCTGCGCGACCGCCAGCGGGGCAACGGCGACGATCAGGAACCCTGCGAGCGCGGAACGAATTCGGGACGGGATCACGGGGACATCCGCTTGTTGAAGATGGATGAGTCTCACGCTGGCTGTACGCGCCAGTACAGGAGATATCGTTCGTGCGCCAGCCGGTGCCAGGGCGCCAGCCGGACGGGTTCTGCACTTCCAGCGACTGATGTCTCGAACGTCATCGATTCACCGCGAACACGACGCACTTTCGCCGCGAGCGCGGACGGTTCGCCGGCGAGCGACGGCACTTCCATCGCAACGGCGTTCAGCATGGTGCCCGACGTACGCTCGTTCTTGATGATCTGTGCTTCGGGCGTCACGCCATCACTGCCGAGTTTCCCTGCCAACACGATGGGGCCGTACGCGAATGCCACGATGTCCGTGGTGCCAGGAAGGAATTCCGTTCGCACGCGCATGGGAAGCATGACACTCACCACATCCCCGGTTCGCCATGTGCGGTCGATGGCGACGAAGCCATCCGTCTCGACCTTCGACGCCACGGCGCGGCCGTTCACCGAGAGTGCCAGGCGATCACACCAGGCGGGTTTCCGCACGCGAATGGATGCGCGCACGGGTCGTGTCGCGGCGATCGTCAGCGTGGTCTTCTCTTCATCGGGAAAGCGCGTCTTCTGCGTGACGGTGAGTCCGCGCTCGCGCCACGTTACCGCCGATGGGATGAACAGGTTCACGTACAGCGTGTCGGACGTATGGAAGTAAATGGAGTCGCCGTACTTGGTGTGGTTCTCGATGCCTGTACCGGTGCAGCACCAAAACGAATCCTCCGGCGTGTGATACAGCCGAACGTATCCGGGACGCGTCGCCTGGAAGTAGGTCATCATCCCCGAATCGGGATCCTGCGAGGCAAGGATGCCATTGTACAGCGCGCGCTCGTAATAGTCCGCATACGCGGCACTGGGCGATTCCGTGAAGAGCGCTCGGGTGAGCCGCAGCATGTTGTGCGTGCAGCAGGTCTCCATCGTCTTCGCCGAGTTGAGTCGCTTTGCGAACTCCGTCACGGGGAAGAAGTGTTCGCCGTCGCCATTGCCACCTGTCACGTACGAGCGGCGTGTCGTCACCGTCGTCCAGAACGACTTCGCGGCCGCGCCATGCGTCGCGTCGCCGGAGAGTTCGTGCACGCGTTGATAGCCAACGAACTTTGGGATTTGCGTATTCGAGTGCAGACCGTCCAGCACGTCACGCCCTTCGGCGAGGGGCACGAGGACCTTCTGGTGTGCGAACCGCCGAGCGAGGTCCAGGTATTTCGAGTCGCCCATGAGTGCCGAGACGTCGGCGAATACTTCCGTCATGCCACCATGTTCCGTGTCGAGCATACGCTGCATCTGCTCGTCGCTCATGGCGCCCGTCGCGTTCAACGTCCAATCAGAGAGCGCGACGAGCGCGGTCAACGCGTCGGCAGTTCCGGCGCAGACATGCGCATCACGAAGTCCGGCGAAGATCTTGTGCATGGTGTACCACGGCACGCCCGAAAAGCGGCGGCCCGCGACGGCGTCGTCAAGCGGCTTGCTGCCGTCGGGAAACGCACACACGAGCCCATCGCCACGCGCGCGCTGGCACGCTCGCAACTCCGACACGATGTATGTCGCGCGCTGGCCAAAGCGCGCATCATCGGTGGCCGCGAACTGCATCGCGATCGCGGAGAGATAGTGGCCGAGCGTGTGCCCATGACACCGGATGTCGATCCATGGTTGCTGCGACTCCCAGCCGCCATACACGGGCGCCTTGGGCACCAGTGCGGCGTTCACATGAAAATTGTGAAGAAGCCGGTCAGGGTCGAGCGAGAGGAGATACTTGGCGTTGAGTTCCTGCGCGGCACGGAATGGTCCGTCGAGGAGCCGCACATCGCGCAAGCTGAACGGCGTCGCTCCGGATGCCGCAGGCTCTTCGGCGAAGAGCGCGTGCACGGGAAGCGAAGCTGCCATCGCTCCGGCGCCGAGGAGCGCAAGGAGTTCGCGGCGCGACAGGCGGCGCTCTGCTCCGTCGCCCGATTCGGTGGGGCGAGACACTTCAAAAGTGGCCATGGGTGAGCCACAATAGTTGAAACAACGGAATGATGCAACGCGCGTTGCCAGGAGTGAACATTGTGTGATCACTGGCGATCAGCAGATGAATTGGCTACATCGCGATTCGTATCGACAACGGGTACCGCTACTCCGGGAGTTCCATGCGCAAGCTGATGAAGCCGCTTGTCTTCGCGATGATCGTGTGTGCTGCAAAGGTGCAGTCGCAGGTCATCACAGCGACCATCGACGGCAGCGCGAAGGGCGCGCCGATCCAACCGCTCATCTACGGTATGTTCGTGGAACATGCCGGCGCACTGCTCGAACAGGGCTTTCGCGCCGAGATGCTGGACGATCGCAAGTTCTATTTCGCGGTGGGGCAGCAACCGCCGGCGGGTGGGCGTGGTAACCGTGGTGGTCCGAGACGCACCTGGCAGCCGCTCGCTGCCGATGGGTCTGTCACCATGGATAGCGCGCATGCGTACGCCTCGGAACATGTCCCGCTCGTGACGCTCGCGGGAGCGGAGCCGCGCGGCATTCGTCAGACCGGCGTCGCAATCAGGGCTGGCAAGGAGTACACCGGACGAATCGTCGTCGCGGGTGATCCCAGTGCGGTTGTCTCCGTGAGCCTCGTGTGGGGCGATGGCTCGGCGGGCCGTCAGACCGTGCGCCTCGCTCCCCCCGGCGGCGCATGGACGACGCGCACATTCCGCTTTTCCGCACCCGCTGCGAATAGCGACTCGGCGCGCGTCGAAATATCCGGCACGGGGCGGGGAAGCTTCCGCGTCGGCGCAGTGTCGCTCATGCCTGCGGACAACGTGAAGGGTTTCCGGCGCGAGATCGTGACCGCGCTCGCAACGTTGCACTCCGGCGTGTACCGCTTTCCAGGCGGAAACTTCGTCTCGGGGCCCTTCGACTGGCGCGATGCGATCGGCGATCCTGACAAGCGTCCGCCACGCTGGGACCCGGTATGGAGCGCCCTTCAGCCCAACGACTTTGGGCTCGATGAATTCATGGACCTCTGCCAACTGCTCGACGTGCAACCGTACATCACGGTGAACGCCGGCTTCGGTGACGCATGGTCCGCCGCACAGCAGGTGAAGTATGCGAATGGCGCGGTGACGACGCCGATGGGCCGGCTCCGCGCGGCCAACGGACATGCAAAACCCTACGGCATCAAGTACTGGGGAATCGGCAACGAGATGTGGGGCGACTGGCAGTACGGCTACATGTCAGTGGACCAGTGGATTTCCAAGCAAGGCCAGTTTGCGCGTGCGATGCGCAAGGCAGACCGGACGATCACGCTCATTGCGCCTGGCGCAATGCCGGATGCGATGACGGGATCGGGGATGGCGAAGAAGCTCACCGGAAAAGTCATCGCCGAGGAGATGGGGCCCTCCGACTTCAGTGCGGCACTCCTGTCGCGGAGCATCGATGACTTCGAGATGTTGAGCCAGCACTTCTATGTCTACGGCGGCACTCACTACGACCTCGAGCAGGGGAAGCAAGTGCCGGATGACCCCAACATTCCACTGGTCGATTGGGCGCGTAAACCCGCGAGCATGGTGCGTGTGGAGTACGAGCACTACCAGACGTACATGGACAAGATTCCGGCGATGCGGCGAAAGCACGTGCCCATCGCGCTCGACGAGTGGGCCTACTCGGGAACGGCGCCGGGCTCGTACAAGCCCGTCCTCGCGTACGCGTGGGGCCTCAATGAACTCTTTCGCCACAGCGACATCTTCGCCATGGGCGGTTTCACCTTCGCGGGCTCCACACTGAGTGCGTCACGCACGGATGCCGTGTTGAATCCGATCGGGTTGATGTTCGCCCTGTACAGCCAGCACTTCGGTCGCATCCCACTCGCGGTGAGTGGCAACTCGCCACAACCGGAGCGCACAGGTCGCGTGGGCGCCGAGACGCCCAACGTGAATGCCGGGAGCCCGACCTATCCGATCGACGTAGCCGCGGCGCTGTCCGAGGATGGGAAGATGTTGACGGTGTCCGTTGTAAATCCCACCGAAAGTGCTCGGCAACTGCAACTCGACGTGCGCGGGCTCGGTGTCTCGGGGCCCGGCAAGGTCTGGCGCATGGCACCTCCGAGCACCGCGTCGGCGAACCTGGTGGGTCGCGAGCCGCAGGTGCGAGTGGGGGAATCATCGGCGGACGCTTCTGCTGTGCTCACCATCCCTGCAATCAGCGTGGGCGTCTACGCATTTCCCGTAAAGAAGTAGGGAGAGAGATTCCGGCGCTGCCGGTCAGCTCAGTTCCACATGGATACGCGTGATGCTGCGCGTATCCCGATCCCAGTCTTCAAGTGCACGGCCCGCGTCATCCAGCGAGACACACCGGCTCACCGCGGCATCAACCGGAAAGGTGCGCCGCTGCAACAGGGTGGTGACTCGCTGGAAGTCCTCCCGTGTTGCGTTGCGCGATCCCAGGATATCGAGCTCTTTTTTCACGAACTGCGACGTGTCGTACGACACCGGAGCCTTGGCGTATCCGATGTAGACGACGCGCCCAGTGAACGCCGCCGCCTGCACCGACGCGACGAACGTCTCCGGAATACCGACCGCTTCGATGACGACATCAGCACCATCGCCATTCGTCAACGCCGCAACACGCTCGGAGAGCAGTGCCGGTGCAGTACTGAGCGTGATGGATGCTCCGGCCCGGCGCGCAATCTCGAGCTTGCCTTCATCGACGTCGACCGCAATGACATTCGCGCCACGTTCACGTGCGCCGGCGATGGCGCCCAAACCAACGGCTCCACACCCGATCACCACCACCGTGTCACTCGGAAGCACGCGCCCGCGATCGACTGCATGAAACCCGACACTCAATGGTTCGACGAGCGCCAACTCGCGCCTCGATAGCCCCTGGGCGCTGACGACCTTGTTCCATGGCACGGACAGGAGCTCCGTCATCGCCCCGTCGCGCTGAACACCAAGGGTCTCATTGTCGCGACATGCGTTGCTCCGCCCCCTGCGACAGGCTGCACAACGACCACATGCGGTGTAAGGGAGGACGGTGACATCGTCCCCAACTGCGAACAGGCCATCTGGCACATGCTCCCCGATGGTCTCGACGGTCGCCGCAATCTCGTGTCCCGGAATTCTCGGATACGCAACGAGGGGATTCAGGCCACGGAACGTATTGAGGTCGGAACCGCAGAAACCAATCATCCTCACGCGAAGCAGGACGTCTTCCTGCCCCAGGCTCGGTGACGGCGCATCTCCGAGCCGCACTCGGCCCGCAGCATCGATCATCAGTGCGCGCATTACGCCCTGGCTATTCCCGTTGTCGTGATGGCGAGCGCAATTACGGCAGGATTGCCAGCGCGCGCCGATTCCGGAATTGAAACAGCGAGCCCATTTGCGTCGCGCGAGTATTGGAGCGGCCCCGGCGCACCCAACAGTTCCACACGCCTCACCTCGCCCGCGGCGAGCGACGACCCTGTCGCGAGAGACTTGATGGTGATCATTCCGCTCTGTGCGCGCGCGAGCGGAAGCGCATACAGCGTATCGCCCTTCGTTGTGAAGCGAATGTCCTCTGGTGTGAATGGCGTTGACGGACGTTCAACGAACATGCCGCCGCGCACTCTTGTGGGGCCTTCTCCAAAGATCTTCCACGGCCGAGTGCCGAATATGGCGTCACCATTCTCGGCAGTCCACCTCGCGATGCCCTCAACGACCGAGCGTTCGTCGGAATCGATGGTGCCGTCGGATCGCACCGGAATATTGAGGAGCAGGTTGCCGTTCTTGCTCACGATGTCCACCAGCAGCTTCACGACCGTATCCGCACTCTTGTATCCGTGACGCTCGTAGATGCCGCGATCATAGTGCCACCCACCGATGCACGTATCCGTTTGCCAGGGCAGTGGCTGCAACGTCTCGCTGAACCCGCGCTCGTAGTCTTCGACGAGGGCGCTGCGATGCCCCGGAGCCAGCGCTTTGGCGTTCAACACGGCCTGCAGCGAGCCGCCGTTCAACTTCATGTTCGCATTGTAGAACCACGCGGCGATATCGAGTCCGGTCTGACCGAGCGGTAGTTCGGTGTTGTCGAAGTAGAGAAGGTCCGGGCGGTACTTTGTCACCAGTTCCTGGCAGCGAAGAAACCATTGCCGAGCATAGGCGCCGCCGTCCGGTGGCGGATTCTCGTTCCACTTCCGGTCGTTGTCCTCATGCCACTTCGCGGCTTCCTTCGCGGTGGTGATGCCGTCGGGCATGACCATCCGCGGGCCCGTGTAGAGTTGCTGCGGATCGAGGCCGTCCCACCACGTGCCCTTTCCGTCGGCCTTCGTGAGCGTCGCGGCATCGTATCGCACACCGGCCTCTCGCCCCTCTGCGTCGTACCCGTATGCGGTCTGGTACCAGTGCCATGCGTGTGCGGAATGATTGGTGACGCCAAATCGCATGCCCTTGGCGCGCGCAATCTTCGCCCACGTGCCGACGATGTCGCGCTTCGGGCCCACGTTCATCGTGTTCCACGCATGGTGCGATGAATCGTAGAGATCGAGGTTGTCGTGATGATTCGCCAGCGCCACGAAGTAGCGTGCACCCGCGCGCTGGTACAGCGTCAGCAATTCCTCCGGATCCCAATGCTCAGCCTTCCATGCATTGATGACGTCCTTGAATCCGTAGCGCGATGGGTGACCATACGTGGCAACGTGATGAACGTTCTGCGGATGCCCCTGGATGTACATCTGCCGCGCATACCAGTCGCCGTGCTCCGGTTGGCATTGCGGACCCCAGTGGGCCCAGAGGCCGAACTTCGCATCGCGAAACCAGTCCGGTGTCTTGTAGTTCGCGAGTGATTCCCACGTCGCTTCGAATGGTTCCGCGGCACTTGGCAGCTGTGCGGCCGCGCGAGCGGCCGGCTCGAGCAGCGGAAGTGCGAGGCCGGCGGCGGTCTGCAGCAGGAACTCTCGACGGGATGGCGACATTGTCTAATGGTGCGGGGCGACGGGCACTATTCGAGCTGTCATTTTGGCTTCGAAAGGCTCCAACGCAAGGCAGTGCCATCTTTCGGGTCCGGCTCCGGTCCCCGGCTATCACTCGTCACCGTGCCATCCATCTCGACGCGAATGTAGCGGTGCGTGGCGAGGGACATGAGCACCACGTCGCCGTAGACCGTTTCCATCCACTGGAAGGTTTCACCATCGGCCGGCTTCACGGTGCGAAGTGCGATCGTACTCGTACTGTCGGTAACCGGCGTAATGGAGACGTACTTCGCGCCGACGCGCAGCGCGACGCGGCCGAGTCCGCGATCAGTCACGGTGAAGGCGCTTTGGCCGTCGATGGCGACGGGGGCATCACGTCCCGCCGCGGAGAGCGAGATGGTGCGGCCGGTGGGAATCGCCTTCATCAAGCCGCGCGGATTCGGCTCGTCTACCCGCATCATGTCGAAATCCGCGACGCCGCCCGCCGCTCCACCGTCATTGTAATGGAATAACGAAAAGCGGACCCCCTGGAACGTCTTGAGCTGGAACGCGGTGATGAAGGGACGTCCGAAGGTCGTCCAGGTCGTGCCGTTCGTGCTGTAGCTGAAGTGCGTCTGTTCAGTGAGGAAGTCGCTTTCTGCGCGCAGCCACACCTTCGTGCCTTTCAACTCGGTGGACATTGTGGAGTCCACGGTCTGGTCGTATTGCTGCAGGACCAATCCGTTGGACGAACGCCGCACGCCAATCCAGGCGTACGGTTTGTTCAGGAGCGCAAGACCCGCGACGTCATGCTCGGTCATCCCCGCGGCGTCGAGCACAGTGGTCGCCGTTGATTGTGGACCTACGGCACGCTGCGTCAGCGAATTCCTCGCCATCCAGAAATCCGCCGCCGGCAGGGAGTGCAGGCGCAGGTATCCGGTGCGCTCCGCGAGCGACCACTTCGTATCGTCGGGGACGTGGTTCCATTCCCACACGTTCGCGAGTTGCGGGCCGGTGAACGCATCGTTGCGCGTATACGGCGCCATCAGCTTGCTCGGCGACGCGGTCTTCGGCTTCACCCACACGCGCGGCGTGCGGCCGAGGTTTCCTGGGAGCCCGAAGTACGGCCAGCCGTCCTTCCATGTGACGGGTGATAACGCCGTGAGCCGCCCCACGGAGTTCGCGTCCATCATGGAGAAGCCCCACCACTCGCCCGCCGGCGTGCGGACGATGCCGCCCTGATGCATCGACATGTGGCCGCGCCCCGTCACGTTGGGCGGCGTCACCACGATCTGCGGCGCGTTCCCATTGCCGCGCACGCGGTATCCCTCGCGGAGTCCGAATGTCTCGTCCGCGCTGACCTCCTTGTTCACTTCGTACGGGCCGTCAACCTTGTCGGCGCGCGCAGCGGCCAGTCGCATTCTCCCGGCGTACCACGCGCTGGTGATGTAGTACTTGCCGTCGATCTTGTAGAAGTGCGACCCCTCACCCATTCCAGCGTCCTTCGCGAAGAGCACGCGCTCGGTGCCAGGCACGATGTCCATGAGCGCACTGTCGAGCTGCGCGAGATGGATGTCCTGATACCCCCAGATCGCGTATACCTTGCCGTCGTCATCGAACAGCACGGAGAGGTCATGCAGTGACTTCTTCATCGGCGTACGCGTCCACGGACCCTTCGGGCTGGTCGCCGAGAAGTGCTGCGTCGTCTGCCCGTTCACGTTGCTGAAGATGTGGAACGTGCCCTTGTAATAGCGAAAGCTCGGCGCCCAGATGCCCTTGCCGTAGATCTCCTTTCCCCCTTCGAGGCGGTACGCCGGTCCGAGATCGAGCTTGTCCAACGCGTAGCTCATCAACTCCCAGTTCACGAGGTCGCGCGAATGCAGCACGGGGAGTCCGGGCATCGTGTGCATCGTCGTGCCCGTGAGATAGAAGTCATCACCCACACGGATCAGGTCGGGATCGGAGAACTCATCGTAGAAGAGAGGATTGGAGAACGTGCCGTTCCCGTTATCGGCCTTCCATGTTTGCGCGGTGACGACGGATGCAGCTGAAGCGCCCAGGACGAGGGCCGTGATCAGCGAACGTACAGGGGTCGATCGGCTCATATCTCGATGATTCGTGAGGAAGCTGCCCGCTCGGTCCACTCACTCTGCGCAAAGGCGGTCCAGAACGCAAGCGTGCGAAAGTACGCGCTCGATGCCCTTCCTCATTGGCGACGAGTGACTTCTCGTACGTTGTCCGCCCGCTCCACCTCGATACGCCGCTCGAACGGATCGACGCTGACGAACGCCGGTGTGCCACGCACGTCGATCGTGATGCGGTTCTCTCCCGTGCGCAAACGATACTTGCCACTCCACAGCGCTGGCGCAGTGCTGCTCAACGGATTCTCCGCGTACACCGCGACGTCGATCAGCTCATCGAGTGCGGCCTCGCTCGGCTTGATGCCGCCGCCCGGCTCCAGGGACTTCCGCGCGCGAATCGTCAGAGTGACGCGAGATTGATTCTCCGGGCGCGCTTCCATCGAGGCGGATTCGATGCGCAAGTCGTACAGCGTCACCTTGCCGAACCACTCGTCGATCAGCTGTTGTTGCTCCGGCGTCGATACGGCATGCAACGCCGCCTCGACGTCCAGCGTCGTCGCCGGGCGCTTTCCCTCGCCACCGTGCTCCTCGAGCAGCGTGCGCAGTGCACGGTTCAACGCCTCTTCGCCGATGAGGTCACGCAGCGCTTCCATGACGATGGCGCCTTTTGCGTAATAGACGAAGTCGTAGTCGTATGCGCGGAGTAGGGTTGGCTCGGGGAAGGGCATGTTGGCACGCGACATCACATAGAGCTCCCGTTCGTACCGAAGCATCGCGGGCAGGGACGCCTTTCCCTGTATCGCCTCCATCACCAGCAGCTCGGAATACTTCGCCATTGTCTCCACGAGCGTGACGCCGCCCTCGACCTGCGCCGGATACAACGTGTGTCCCCACCACTGATGCGATACCTCGTGCGCGAGTCGCTTCGTGACGAGGTCAACATCTCCCTCGCGATACCTGGTGACGAAGCCACGATCCTCCGGCCACACGATCACACCGGGCATCGCGTATGCCCCGAATCCCCAGTGCGCCGGCAATTCAACGATGCGCAGGGACGAACTCGGGTATGGGCCGAACTTCGAGCCGAGTACGTCGAGCGTTCGTGTTGCCGCGGCGATCATGCGATCCACGTTGTACGCATGTGCCGGGTCGTAGTGCACCTCGACATTCACGCCAGCGTGAGTGACGCGGCGCACCGCGTACCTCGCCGACACGAAGCCAAACACCGGAGTCGTCGGCTTGGGTGTGACGAAGTGAAAGTAGTGGCGCCCATTGTCCTTCCACTCGCGAACGAGGTCACCCGGGGCGAGCGCGGTCTGATCCTCGTCGGTCACGATCGTCGCGTCCAGCGTCATCCAACTCTCGTGCCGATCGCGTCCAGCAAGCGCGTCTTCGATGGGACCGGGACCAACGCGCGGTGGTGCGAGTCCGCGTGCCCGCCGCTCGGAGGCGTCGTCCACCTCGTAGCCACGCACATACCCGAGTCGCGGGAACGCTGCCGCGCGAGTGACGTAACTCCCATTTGCCACGACGTCGTAGTCGAATCCGTCAGCGACCACGTGACGCTGCGGCGATCGCACGCTGAAACGAAGTTCACTGCGCGCTCCTGGTGCCATCGGTTGCTCGAGCGCGAAGATGTAGGTGTCTGATACGTCGTCGTGCCGCACCACACGAGCACCGGTCAACTCCAGCAGTGACGCCGGGACGTCGCGCGGCTGCGACACGATCACGGTATCGATCGCCTTCGTGGTGCGATTCTCGAGCGAATAGCTGCCAGTGATGGCATAGCGCCGCTCGGAGGGATACAGGTTCACCGTCGCCTTCGCCGCAACGATCGCCGGCAACGGCATGCTGTCGAACCGCCTGTAACTGCGCTCATACGACGCACGCCACGCGAGACTCTGGCTCTCAGTCTCGAAGCGGTGCGCGATGTTCGTGTCGTGGAAGATGATTCCGCCGGTGGCCGCGAAGAGTGCAAGAGAGCCCGCCGCCCCGATGAGCCCCGCTTTCCCCAGGCGATGTGGCAGCGCGCGGATTCTCGTCAGAAGGCTCTGCGCGCGGCCGCGCCGCCAGATCCCGAGCGTGACCGCAGCCAGCAGCCCGGCAAGGCTGAACCAAAACACCATATACCACGCGAACGATCCCGCACCGACGAAGCCATTCATCTCGGTGTATGGAGCGACCGGTGGCTTTGCGAAACGGAGCATGCCGTGGCGCAATCCGAGCTCGTCGGGGCTCAGGATGGCCAACGCGAGGATCATCGCAAGCAGGACGCCTAGCCATCGGTTGGGCGTCAGCGTCTGCACGAGCACAATCACAACCGTGAGCAGCACCAACGGCAGCCCCACGAAGTAGAACAGCGACAGGTACGCCAGCGGATGCACGTTGGTGTATCCTGTCGCAAGCTGATATCCAATGGCGAGCACGATCGGCAGAATCGTCATCAGCCACGTGAGCAACACGAGTGCGGAGCCCTTCGCGAGATAGAACACACCACTCGGCGTTGGAGTCGCATCGATGATCTCATCCGCCCTCACGATGCGCTCGCGCCATACCACTTCGGCGGCGAAGTACACGAGCATCAACGCACCGAGCACGGGAAGTGTGGTCTGGATATCCGCGAGCATCATGCGCGTGGTGGGATAGGCGAGCGTGTGATACTCCCACACCGTGTTGTCCGTGATGTCGATCAGTGCGACGCAGACCCACAGCGCCATCAGCGCGAGAAATGGCTTGCTGGTAGCTGTCGCGCGGAATTCACGCTCGGTGGCAACGCGCAGCGCTGTCCAATGTGAACGCCAACTCGGTGCCGCGACGACGACACGTTGATATGCGGTGGTGTGCGATGGTGCGGCGTCTGTAAGGTCAAGCATCCGCTTCACGCTGTGCGCAGCGACGCGAAATGAGAAGCGCTGATAGGTGACCGTAAGAATACCGAGTGCGACCACGAGCACCACCACGCGATTCAGCAGGAAGTATCCGCTGAGCGCCAGCAACTCAGAGTTCCGTTGAGCAGGCGTCCAATACCAGGTTTGCTGAAAGAATGCGGAGATGCCGAACGGATCGAGAATGGCGGCGCGAACCAGAGCGGCTTGCCCGAGGGGCTTGGCGCCAGCGAAAAGCGGTGAGCCGATCATCATGCCGACGACCATGTACAGCATGTAGAGGAAGACGCTGCCTACATAGCTGGCCAGGACACTGCGGCTCAGGATCGCGACGGCGAAGATCACCGCCGCGGCAACGAGGATGTTCGGCACCGCCATGACCAGGAGCGCCCACAGGTATGCAACTGGGATCGTTGCGCCCACTCGCGCCGGATCCATTCTCGCGACCATTGGACTCACGAACAATCCAACGATGCAGGCGCTGAATGTCGCCAGTGATGCCAGCAGGGCGCCGGCAAATCGCGCGGTGAGATAGCGCAGCTTACCCACTGGCGTTGCGAACACGATTTCCTGCATGCCGCTCTCGGCGTCACGGCTCACCGCGTTCGTGCAGAACACCGTGAGCACAAAGATCATGAGCAGAGACAGCAGCCCGACCGACTGCATCACGACGAAGGGCGAGTTCAAGTTGGCGCCGGTCGGGCCGTATCCGATCGCCGGCAGCAAGTACCCCATGCCGAGGAAGAAGAGTACCGCGACTGGAAATGCGATCTGCCGCGTGTGGTATCGCCACTCGAACCGGATCACATCACGCAGCATGCAGAGACTCCGTGGCGCTGGAGTGAGCGCGCAGGATGGAGAAGTACACATCCTCGAGATTTGGCTCCACGACCTCGAAGCCCTGTTCCGGCTGCCCGTCGTTCAGGACGTGGACAAGGGTCCGCCCTTCATATAATTGGGTCGAGATCACGTTGAACGATCGACGGTATTGCTCCACGGTTGACCTGTCAGCGGTCTTTCTCCAGACGCGTCCCTCGAGCTCCGCGACCAGCGTGCGCGGTGCATCTGTTCGCAACACGCGCCCGTCGGCGAGAATCGCCATGCGCGGACACAGCTGGCGGACGTCCTCCACGATATGCGTGGAGAGGATGACCACGATGTTCTCGCTGACTTCGCTGAGCAGATTGTGGAAGCGGTTGCGTTCCTCGGGATCGAGACCCGCTGTGGGTTCATCCACGATGATCAGTTTCGGATCGCCGAGGAGCGCTTGCGCGATGCCGAAGCGCTGTCGCATTCCCCCGGAGAAACTGCTCACGGCCTTCTTGCGGTGACTCGTCAGGTTGGTTTGCGCGAGGAGTGCCTCCACCTGTTCGCGGCGGGCCTTCTTCTCGGACATTCCTTTGAGTACGGCGATATGATCGAGCAGATCGTACGCGGATACGCCGGGGTAGACGCCGAAGTCCTGCGGCAGGTAGCCCAGCTGCCGGCGATGGATCTCCGGTTGCGCGACGACGTCGAGGCCATCGAAAACAATCGCGCCCGCATCGGGCTCCTGGAGTGTTGCGAGCGTCCTCATGAGCGTGGACTTGCCGGCGCCGTTTGGACCGAGGAGGCCGAAGAGCCCGGTATCGATCGTGAGGGTCACGCCCTTGAGCGCGTGTACGCCGTTGGGGTAGGTCTTCGTGAGGTTGGTGATGCTGAGCATGCTTGCGTCCGCTTCGTCTGTGTCTGGTTGGCTTGAGCGCTGACACTCCCTACGACTGGAATGCGTAGTTTCTTCACAATCAGACTTAGTCAATGATTTAGGTGAATCTTGAGCATCACGAGCCAGGATCTTCAATTTTTCGCGGAGGTTGCGCGGGCAGGCTCACTCGCGGCGGCGGCGCGTGCTCTCGACGTCACGCTGTCCGCGGTGAGTCAGCGACTGCAGCATCTCGAGCGCCGGCTGGGAGTTCGGCTCGTCGTGCGCAGTGCTCGGCGATTGACGCTCACTGATGAAGGCCAGCTGCTCTCCCTTCGCGGACAGGCGATTATCGATGACCTTGGCGAACTCGCCGAGACCGTCACGCACCGGCAGGGTGCAGTGTCGGGTCATTTACGGGTGCTCGCACCATTTGGTTTTGGACGCGCCTATGTGGCGCGTGCGGTCGCGGAATTCGACGCCCGCTACCCCGATGTCACGATCGAACTGCACGTCTCCGACCGGCTGGGGCGAGTGCCGGACTACTCATGGGACGTCGCGGTGCACATCGGCGTCCTGCACGACTCGGCACTCGTTGCCCAGCCACTCGCGCCAAACGCGCGCATTGCTTGCGCCGCGCCGCAATTCCTCGAGCGCTACGGATTTCCGGAGACTCCGGCTGATCTCCGGCGGCTGGCGTGCATTGCCATCCGCGAAAACGATGAGGATGTCACCCTGTGGCGCTTCATCGCCCCCGATGGTGAGAACCTGTCGGTGCGCGTCGAGCCGCGCATGTCGAGCAATGATGGTGAGATCGTGCGCGAATGGGCACTCGACGGCCACGGGATCATGGTGCGGTCGGAGTGGTCAGTGGCGCGCGACCTTCGGGAAGGGCGATTGATACGGGTGCTCGATGCGTACACACAACCACGAGCCGACATCGTGGCGCTCGTGGCGCCGCGCTTTGGGCGAGCGGCGCGTACGCAGGCATTTGTGCAGCATCTGCGGGAAGCGCTGACACCGGCTCCCTGGCTCAGGTAATCGGCTTGCCCGTCGCCAACAGGTTGGTGAGCCGCAAGAGGAACTCCTGGCCGTCGAAGAAACTCTTGACGCGCATGCGCTCGTCACGACCATGCGATCGAATGTCTTCCGGATCACCCATCAATCCCGATACGCCATACGAGGGAATACCGATCTGTCGGAACGGCTGTGAATCTGTCGCGCCAGTGGACATCGTCGGAATCACCGGAATGTTACCGAACAACTCCTTGGTCACGCGCTCCACCGGCCCCACCATCTCTGCCATCAGCGGCGAGGGCGCGACGAAGTTTGCTTGCCCCGCCCTCGAGACCTCGATTGCCGTGTCGCCGAGCGCAGCGATGATTCCGTCGCGGATCTGGCTTGGCACTGCGTCAGGCAGGATGCGGCAATTGATGCGAACCTCGGCCGTCTGCGGAAGGGCGTTCGCCGCATGGCCTCCGGTCAGTCCCGTGGCCACGCACGTCGAACGCAGCATCGAGTTGTATCGTGGGTCCGCTGACACCACCGCCGCTGCCGCCGCATCGTTCTCATTCTTGACGAGCGCCTTCATCGCTCGGCCCATCTCCGGTGTCTCGATGTCCGCCGTCTTCTCGAAGAACGCGCGAGTCACCGTGTTGAAGTGCACCGGAAAGCTGTGCTTCGAGAAACGCGCGACTGCTTCCGCCAGCTGATAGATCGCGTTGTCCGGGCGCGGTACCGATGAATGTCCACCGCGGTTCTTCGCCGTCGCCGTAAAGTTGACGGAGTTCTTCTGCGTCGCCTGCAATGAATTGAGGAACGGCTTGTCACCGCGGAGCGACCCGCCGCCGCCTTCATTGATCACGTAGGCGGCATCCACGAGCTCGCGATGATTCTGGATGAGCCACCGCACGCCGTTACAGCCGCATGGGCTACCCTCTTCATCGGCGGTCAATGCGACGATGATGTCGCGATCGGGGACGTACCCTTCGCGCTTGAACTTGATGAGGTTGGCGACGAAGATCGCAGCCATCGACTTGTCGTCGGCTGTGCCGCGGCCGTAGAAGTAGCCGTCGCGCTCGAGAAACCTGAACGGATCGAGGTCTGGCGACCAGTCGGTCTTCAGTGCCTCGACGACGTCGAGATGTGCGAGGAGGAGCAATGGCTTGGCACCGCCAGCGCCGCCCTTCCCGTGGTACCGCACCACGAGGTTGAATTTGTCAGGACGGGCGCCGCCGAGGAAAATGTCCGGGTCTGGGAATCCTGCTTCGCGAAAGCGTTTGGCCATCGCTTCCGCGGCCACCGTGGTTCCTGACGTCATGTTCGACGAATTGATCTCGATTAGCTCCTTGTAGACGTCCTTCGCGAACTGTTGGTCGGCCGTGAGCTGTTGGGCGCCTGCGAACGGAGCCGCGAGCGTCAGTGCAGAGATTGCGGCTATGGCGAAGCGCATTGGATGGCTCGGTGGCTGGTGAGATCAAGCATGATACCGACTGTCGCCGCCATCTTCACCCGCCTCGGCGCTTCGAACCGTAACGCGATTCGCTCAACACGTGTGGCGCCGCAGCAACACTTGGCGTCCGGCCGGGTTCGCTTGCGTCGTCGAGCGGGCGGCGCGTAGTGGCCCGCCGTCAGCGGCTAAGCTCTTTGTCCATAACTGTTTATGCGGCCATCAAGAAGATCGTAAATCTCGCACGCAGTTGACGCAAAAGGGACTCCTTCTTGCCTCATTTGTTTCCGCCCAGTGCGTTTCCCACCGGCGTCCGTGCCCCCTCCAATCCGTCATCCGAAATGCGAACACGTTTGCTTTCTCTCGTGCTCTCCCTTGCGGTTGTGACGCAGGCCGGCGCGCAGACCTTCAGCAACACGACGCCCATTGGTATTTCAGATATCGGGAATGCGGGGCTGTACCCCTCCTCCATCGCGGTAACCGGATTGTCCGGCGCCGCCACGCTCGCTGGGGTCAAGCTGTATGGGGCGTACCACACGTTTCCTGCCGATCTCGATATTGCGTTGCTTGACATCACGCATAACCGCGGGATCATCCTGACCACGGATCGTGGCGGCGGTAACGACCTTAGCAACACCAATGTCTTTTTTGCGGACGCGAACACGCCCTTCTTCGGGGGCATCTTCGGCAGCCTTGCCGGTATTACCGGTGACTACAAACCGCAGGGTTTCACGACGCCGGCTGGGGGCGCCTTCAGCGGATCGCTCGGTTCGCCCACCTTCTTCGACACGTTCGCGTCTTTCCTCGACGCGAGTCCGAACGCCACGTACGGCCTCTACATCTTTGATGATACGAGTGAGGATGAGGGCCAGCTGTCGGGAGGATGGTCGATTGAGTTCGCTGACGAGCCGGTGGGGACGCCGGAGCCGGCCAGCATTTTCCTTCTCGGAACTGGACTCGCCGGCGTTGCCATGTGGAGCCGCCGTCGTCGCGCCAGCTGATCTCGAGCTTCACGCGGTTTGAAGCGGGGCCCTCCTTCGGGAGTGCCCCGTTTTCATATTCAGCCAACCTGTCATTCCGAGCGAGCGGAGCGAGTCTAAGGGATCGAGCGGAGCGTTTCGCAAGTATCGATAGCACGGTTGCACCGGCACATTGAACGCGGATTGAGCGGATTGACCAGCGAAACAGTGATGGGTTCGGCGAGGCGCGACAGAAGCCGTGGACCGCTCAATCCGCGTTCAATGTGCCGGGGATCGATCATCCAGTATTCGCCAACGCCCGCGTCCATATAGATATCACGCTTCTCGTTTTCGTCGCGGCGTTTTGTGGGCGTCGAGAGGACTTCCACCACCAGCGAGGGAGTTGGTGCGGACGCCCACTGGAGATCATCGCTCGGATTCTGCTGTACCGTCAGATCGGGCTCGACCTCAGAGTCCCCGATCTGAATCACGGCGCGATGGAAAACGAAGCCAAGGTGCTCGTGCTCGACGTATGGATCGAGTATGCGAGCCAACCGTGCGAGAATGACTTCGTGCTTCCATGCGGGCGCGGGCGTCACGAACAACTCTCCACGAACGAGCTCGCACTTCCTGCCGTCGTCCGGGAGTGCATGGAACTCGTCGAGCGTCCACCGCTTTGTCGCTGCGGCCATCGGCATCGCGCACCTTTCCCTGGTTGCTGTGTGGCGGCATCCATGAACCAAGGATCACATGGAGGCCGGTCGCGAGCGTCATCATGCGAACGCAGCGCGTATCAATTCCACACGGAGGGTACGCTCGGCGCGACCGCCGAGTCAAGAATTCACGTCCAGCGAGGCTCCAGAGCCGCGTTTCAGACTGGCGCGTTGCTGGCGGATCCTTCGCTGTGAACTGTAGAACAACCCATCTTCGGTCACATCTTCGTCTTCACCGCGAGCGTTCTCACCAACTGATCGAGAAAAGAGAGACCGTCGTAGAACGATTTCACCCGCAGCTTCTCATTGCGCCCGTGCATGTTGTTCTCCGCACCCTCGACGAAGATGCCGCTCACGCCGAACGTCGGAATGCCGACGGCGCGCAGGAACCTCCCGTCTGTCGCGCCCGTGGTCATCTCCGGCACGACGGGGATGTCGCCGAACATCTTCTTCGTGATGGACGCGACGGCAGCGGCCAGGTCGCTCGGCATGACGCTGGGCGGCGCACCGACGAGGCCAGAACGTGTTGCCCCTCCAAGGAAGGTCACCTTTACCTCGGCGTCGTCGATGACGCGTTCGAGCGTCGACTTCACGTACTCGTACGTGGTTGTCGGCTCCATGCGACAGTTCAGGTTCGCCGTCGCGAGCTGTGGGAGCGCATTGTAGGCGTGGCCAGCGAAAAGCCGAGTCGCCACGCATGACGTGTGCAGCATGGAAGCGAGGAAGGGATCCTTCGACACCACCGCCACGGCCTTGGTGTCGTTCGGGTTAGCGACAATCGCCGCCATCGCGGCCGCTCGGTCCGCTCGCGGCTCCGCCTTGGCGGACGCAGCGAAGAACGCCCTCGTGACGTCATTCAGGACCACCGGGAACTGGAAGTTCGCCAACTTCGTCAGCGCCACCGCCAACTGGTTGATGGCGTTATCCGGGCGCGGCACGCTGGAATGTCCGCCCACGTTTGTAACGGTGAGCGTGAAGTTGACCACCACCTTCTCGGCGGCCTGGACCGCGTTCGCCACGGGCTTGCCGTTCACCAGCGCGCCCTGGCCACCTTCATTGATCGCGTACTCCGCGTCGATGAGATCCCTGTGCTGCGTGGCGATCCAGTAGGCACCGTTTGCGTCGCCGCCTTCTTCATCGGCGTTGAGCATCAGGATGACGTCGCGGTCCGATACAAAACGCTCCGCTTTCATCCGGAGCAGGTTCGCGACGAATATCGACGCCATCGCCTTGTCGTCGGCCGTGCCGCGGCCAATGAAGAATCCATTTTCCTCGAACAGCGTGAAGGGATCGCGCGGCCAGTCGGAACGCAACGCCGCCACGACGTCGAGATGCGCCATGAGCAAGATCGGTTTTGGCGCGTTGGCACCGCCGCGACCGTGATAGCGCACGATGAGGTTTCCCTTGTTCGGCTTGCCAGGTGGGATCAGCAGCTGCACATCATTGTCGGGAAAGCCTGCGGCCTTGAATCGCGCCGCCATCGCTTGGGCCGCCTTGGTGACCGAGCCCACGGAGTCAACCGTGTTGATCTCGATGAGCTCCTTGTAGATGGAGCATGCGAGCTGTTCGTGCGCGGAGGACTGCGCGGCGGACGGCAGCGACACCACGAGGGCAAGCAACGAGACGGCGGACAGGCGGCGCATTGGATGTCCTGGGTCTGCGAGTGGAGTGGGCGTGGCCCAGGGTTCGATGCTTCACTGACCGCAACATAATGATCCAACGGGCAGTCGATTGGTAACGCTGCCCGCCGTCTGCTGGAATAGTGTTCGGCTATGCCATCTTGCTTCCCCGCGTGCGCCGAGCGTACGCTTCACACACAATGGTCGATATCAGGAGTCCCCAATGGCACACGCCACGCGGGAGGACGTCGTGTTGATGACGCCCGAGGAATTCCTCGTGCAGTCGCTTCCGGACGGGAAGGCGGAGCTTGTTCGCGGTGAGGTGCGCGTGACGCCCCCGGCCGGTGGTCCGCATTTGTGTGTATCGAGCAACATTCACGCGCTCCTTTCCGTGTACCTCAAAGGGCGCGGACTCGGTCGTGCGTTCGGGGATGGTGGCTACGAGTTGGTGCAACTCCCGCGAACAGTCCGCGCGCCCGACGCGTCCTTCGTGCGCGCCGACCGACTGCCGGCCGAGGGTATCGGCCCAGGGCTGCTGAAGCTCGCGCCGGATCTCGCGGTGGAAGTGTTGTCACCGAGCGAGTCCGCCTCTGAGTTGGAGGAAAAACTCGACGACTATCGCGCGTGTGGCACGCCACTGATCTGGGTTGTGGATCCGGCGCGTCGCACAGTGATGATCGTTGCGAGCGATGCACCCGTCCGCTGGCTCCGGGAGGGAGACGTGCTCGATGCAGGAGACATCATCCCCGGATTCTCGTGCGCGGTGGAAGAGCTGTTCGAGGGTCTTGCCCGGCAGGTGTAGGCTGCCGGCAGCATCAACGGTTGCCACCGCCCCGGCGGCTGAGCAGCACAAAGGACACGCGCCAAAGAACCTCACGGATGCTCTCCCGCCCCCCATCCATCGACAGGCACATGACAGAACGAGCAACGCTCCTCCGCGCCATACCACTTGCGGCTACGCTCATCGCATTTGCCGTCGCGCCGTGCCTCCAGGCACAGCCAGGCGCAACGGCGCAAACGGCGATGACCCTCGCCGTGGACGCGACGGACGCGCCGATGAAGATCCTCCACGCGACCGTCACCATGCCTGCGCGCGCAGGGGCGATGTCGCTCTTCTACCCCAAGTGGATTCCCGGTGAGCACATGCCGTCGGGGCCGATCTCCAACCTCAACGGCCTCCACGTCTTCGCCGACGGCCGCGAGCTTGAGTGGCGGCGCGACCTCGTGGAGATGAACGCGATCGGCTTCACGGTGCCGGCAGGTTCTGCGACAGTCAGCGCGAGCTACGACTACACCGTTCCCAGCTCCGGGGGCGCATTTGGCTCGCTTCCGTCGACCAACGCAAAGATCGCGGTCATCAACTGGAATACCGTCCTTCTGTATCCCATGGGCGAGAATCCGTCGAGCGTCACGGTGACGGCGTCACTCAAGGCGCCGGCGAACTGGAAGCACGGTGGGGCCCTGGACGTTGCGTCGGTCGACCGCGCGACGATCCACTATGCGCCGACGCCGCTCGATATGCTCATCGATCACCCGGTGCTGCTCGGCGAATACTTCCGCAGCATCACGCTGTGGTCTGCGAACTCACCGATGGGCGAGCACGTGCTCGACGTGGTCGCCGACCATGACTGGGCGCTCCGCTTTCCGGAGTCACGCATCGAGATCTACAAGCGAATCGTGCAGGAAGAGCGCGCCGTGTTCGGCGGGGTTGGCCACTACCGGAAGTACCACTGGCTCCTCACCCTCAGCGACAATCTCGGCGCATTCGGTGTTGAGCATCACGAGTCGGCGGATGATCGTGTCGCCGAGAATACGTTTGTGGACGATGATGCGGCGAAGCGGAGTTCGCTGCTGCTGCCGCACGAGTTCTTCCATTCGTGGAATGGAAAGGCGCGTCGCCCCGTTGGCCTGATCAATGGTGGGTACGAGAAGCCGATGAAGGATGACCTTCTCTGGGTGTACGAAGGACTGACGAACTACTATGGCGAGCTGCTGTCGGCGCGCTCTCGACTCATCTCACCGGACGAGTGGTTCGACGAAATCGCCGCTGACGCCATGACGCTCACGGCACCGGGGCGCACGTGGCGCTCGTTGCAGGATGCGGCTGATGCGTCGCCCTTTCTGTATACCGCAGGTGGCGGGTGGTACGGCATGCGTCGCCAAGTGAATGGCGGGTTGCCCACCTTCTACAACGAGGGCACGCTCATCTGGCTGGAGGCGGACGTGATGATTCGCGCGCTGACCAACGGGAAGAAATCGCTCGACGATTTCTGCACGCTCTTCCACGGCCAGAGCGACAACGGCAAAGTGTGGGTGAAGCCGTACGATGCGGACGAGGTGTATCGCACGTTGAGCATGGTCGCGCCGAACGACTGGAAGAGCTTCTTCGAGAGGCGCCTCACGTCCAAGAGCGCAAGCATTCCACTCGGCGGGGTGGAACGCGGCGGCTACACGCTCGTGTACACGGAGGCGCCGAACATCTTCACCGACCCGTGGGCGTTGGATGGTAGCTTGAATGCCTACGGCTCACTCGGCATTCACATCGCCGCGGATGGTACGGTGGATGATGCGTGGCCAACCTTCCCGGCATTCAAGGCGGGCATCTCGAACGGAATGAGAATCATGGCAGTGAACGGGCGCCGCTTCTCGGTCGACGAGGTGCGTCGTGCACTCGCCGATTCCAGGAGTGCCTCGACACCGATGGAATTCATCATCGACAACGCGGGCTATGTGAAGACGGTGCAGGTGGACTATCATGGCGGTCTGCGTTATCCGCACCTCGAACGCGTGAGCGGCGTGCCCGACGTGCTCACGGCAATCGCGGCACCGAAGGTGAAGTAGGAGGTTGGACGAACCAATTAACCAGGCTGGGGTGATGCTATGAGGGTTCCGGTTTCATTCGGTGTGGGTCTGATCCTGGCGGCAACAGGCACCCACGTCACTGCCAGTACAAGCATTTTGTTCATTGGCAATAGCTTCACCTTCGGTTCGGGTTCCGCCGTCCGCTTCTACCGCAACGATACGGTGACGGACTTGAACAACGAAGGCACCGGCGGCGTGCCGGCGCTGTTCAAATCTTTCACGCAACAGGCGGGACTCGACTACGACGTCGCACTCGAAACGCGGGGCGGTACTGGTCTCGATTTTCATGTCGCGCAGAAGAGCAAGGAGATAAGCGCGCGTCCGTACGACAAGGTCGTGATGCACGGCTACAGTACGCTCGACGCCGAGAAGCCGCGCGATGCGGCCAAGCTGATTGCGACAAGTCAGCAAATGGCCGCGCTACTCCGCTCGAAGAATCCGAACGTCGACGTGTATCTGATGGCGACGTGGTCACGCCCCGACCAGACCTACCCCAAGAATGGCGCGTGGGCCGGCCAGCCAATCGATGCGATGGGACACGACGTGCAGGCGGCGTACGTCAAGGCGGCTGCAACCGCTGGCATCAAGACCGTCATCCCGGTTGGCGAAGCGTTCAATCGCGCGATCGCGAATGGTGTCGCAGACCCAAACCCGTATGACGGAATCGACGCGCAAAAGCTGAATCTGTGGACGTATGACTCGTATCACGCGAGCACGTACGGCTACTATCTGGAAGCACTGACGATCTTCGGCGCCGTCACCGGACGCGACCCACGGTCGCTGGGCGACAACGAGTGTTCTGCGTTCGAGCTGGGCCTGTCGCGCGAGCAAGCCAAGTCCCTTCAGCAGATCGCGTTCGACGAGCTGAGTGCACGGAACATCAAAACGAGTTCCGTTGGTTCGGCAAAATCCGGTAACCCGCACCGCTGCGTCACGACGCCGCACTAAGAGGCTTTCGCTCATCGATCCTTGACCGAGCGCGACAAGTTGTACAGATTTCCTGTACAAGACGAGAGGGTAGAGCAATGGCGGTTTCGGTGAGTTATAGCCACGCGCGCGAGCATCTGGCTGAGATCTGGGACGAAGTCGAGGATACGCGAGACGCGGCTGTCATCCAGCGCCGAGGTCATGAGGATATGGCTCTCATCCCGGCGGGCGAGTTGGCGAGCTTGCGGGAAACGGCGTATCTGCTGCGGTCACCGCGAAACGCGGCCCGCCTGCTGACCGCTCTTGCGCGCGCGCGAAAGGGCTCGACAAAGTCTCAGGATCTCACCGAACTCCGGACGCAACTTGGACTCGATGAGTAGGACAATCGGCAGGTAGGCGAGATCCTCAATGGCGGCAAAACGGAAGCGTAGTGCAGTTGTACAGGATGAGTGCCGCGAGGACATCCGATACTGGGTGGACACAAATCGGAAGCTCGCGCTCCGCGTGCTCGACCTGATGGAAGCCACGATACGGGATCCGTACGAGGGGATTGGGAAGCCGGAGCATTTGAAACACATGGGGGGCAACGTGTGGTCCCGGCGCGTCACGGAGGTGGATCGGCTGGTTTACGAGGTCTTTGACGATCGAGTCGAGTTTCTTCAGGCACGCTATCACTATTGAGGTCGTAGGACAGCATCAGGGCATCCGCGATGGATGCCCTGGTGCTGTTTTCGCAGCATACCGAAACACATCACCATGAGATCGTGACCCTTCTTTCCGTATCCAACGTCGGCATCTCCTTCGGTGCCACTGAACTCTTCAAGAACATCACCTTCACCGTCGCCGACGGCGAACGGTGGGGGATTATCGGGCGCAACGGCGCCGGCAAGACGTCGATCTTCAAGGTCATTACCGGCGAGATCCAGCCCACGGTGGGCAGTGTCGCGCGCAAGCCGGGACTCCGGCACGCGCTGCTCGACCAGCACCGTGCCTTCGAGGGCGCCACCACGGTCTGGCAGGCCGGTGCGGCAGCCTGGCGCGAGGTCATGGCGCTCGAGCAGCGCATTGCCGAGCAGGCGATCGAGCTCGGCGAACTGGGCGAGCGGGTCACTGACGACTTTCTCGACCGGTTCGGGCGCGACCAGGAGCGTTTCGCCGACCTCGGCGGCTACATCTACCACGCTCGGGTGGACGCAGTGCTCCAGGGACTCGGCTTCGACGCCGAGGAGTCCAAGACGCGCCTCGTGTCGTCACTCTCGGGGGGCGAGCGGGGGCGCGTCGGCCTCGCGGCGCAACTGATCGCGCCCGCCGACCTGCTGCTCCTCGACGAACCCACCAACCACCTCGACCTCGATACCACGACCTGGCTTCAGGAGTGGCTCAGCGAGGCCGACGAAACGGTGATCGTCGTATCGCACGATCGTGCATTCATGGACGCCATCTGCACGCACATCCTGCACGTTGAGGCGAAAACGAGCGAATCGTACAAGGGCAACTACAGCCAGTTCGTTCCGCAGCGTGCCGAACGCCGGCTGACGCGGGAGCGTGAGCTGGAGAAGCAGCGTGCATACGTGAAGAAGGAAGAGGAGTACATCAAGCGGAACATCGCCGGCGTGAACTCCTTCCAGGCGAAGGGCAAGCGTAAGCGGCTCGAGCGCCTGCCGCGCCTCGCGCCACCGCCGGGTGATCCAGCGGCGATGAGCCTCACCTTCGACGTCGCGGAGCGCGGTGGCGACCAGGTGGTGTCCGTCGAGGCGCTTCGCGTGGAGGTTCCGGGGCGCGTGCTGGTGGACGACTTCACCGCGGTGCTCCGGCGGAATGACTTCGTCGCGCTCGTCGGGCCGAACGGTGCGGGGAAGTCAACGTTCATCTCCACGATTCTCGGCGATCTCGCGCCGGCGAGCGGCCAGGCGAGGATCGGCGGGTCAATCAAGCCTGCGTGGTTCCGGCAGGACTTGTCCGACCTCCCGCTCCGCGCGTCGATGTTCGATGCGATCCAGGCGCAACGCGGGACCTGGAACCGGGGCCAGGTGCAGAACCATCTCGGCGCATTCGGTTTCACGGGGGAGGAAGTCTTCCGCGAAATCGGCACACTCAGCGGTGGCGAGCGCGCGCGGATGGCACTCGCGCTCATGACGCTCGAGCGCGCGAATCTCCTGGTGCTCGATGAGCCGACCAACCATCTCGACGTCGAGAACATCGAGGTGCTCGAAGATGCGCTCGACGAGTATGAGGGCACCGTGCTGCTGGTGAGCCACGACCGCGCGTTTCTGCGCGAGGTGGCGACTCGAGTGTGGGCGTTTGATGGGACGCGGCTCGTTGATTTCGACGGGCCGTTCATCGAATGGGAGGAGGATCGGGCGCGGCGGACGAGCCGTTGACGGCTTGACGGCTTGACGGCCAACGACGTACGGCGTACAGGACCAGCACCGCGTATGATCAACGGCGTACTGATAACGGCGTACGGAGAACGGCGTACGGATAACGGCGTAGGAATACCGGCGGACGAAATAAGTACGCGACGGTTCAAAAAAACGCGCGGCACGAAAACGATACAGCGCGCAATGAAAGGATGCGGCGTTCGCAAAGCGAATGCCGCATCATTGCTTCATGCACAACTTCAAAGAACTTCGCGTCTGGCATGTCGCCTCGGACCTCGCGGTCGAAATCGAGCCGTTGACGAGGGCTTTGCCGCGGCCAAACGCCACCGAACTTGCGGGCCAGCTCCGACGGAGTGCGCTATCGATTCCGTCGAACATCGCAGAGGGTTGCGGCAGGGCCACACGCCCCGATAGCGTCAGGTTTTTCGGAATGGCTCTATCCTCAGCGACAGAGACCGAGAGCCACCTGCTCATTGCCGGCAAAAGCGGCTATCTCACCGCGAAGCGGCTGCGCCCGCTTCTCGACCGGGTTATCGTGATCGAAAAAATGATCCAGTCGTTGATCGACCGCCTTCCTCCCGGCGAATGATGTCCACGTTGGGCGTTCCCTTCGGTACCCGGTACTGCGTACGCCGTTGATCCTACGCCGTTGATCCTACGCCGTTGATCCTACGCCGTTGATC
>JAZJZK010000006.1:202199-215964 GCA_040389905.1 Gemmatimonadota bacterium
TACGCCGTTGATCCTACGCCGTTGATCCTACGCCGTTGATCCTACGCCGTTGATCGTACGCAGTGCCGTTTCTGCAGGTACGACGCATTTCATCGTGTACCGCGGGCGCACGCCGACTACATTAGTTTACGTTAGGCACGAACGCCGCCGACGATGTTTCACAATTGACAACGCTGCGACCGATGATCTCCACTGGTTTTTCTCTCGGTCGCCCAGCGCGGGGCTGCATCCGCGCGGCCGTGTTGGTGGCCATGCTCGCGCCGCCGGCCGCCGCGCAGTTCGCATACGTGCGCAATCTGGACTTTGGCAACAGTCTCCCGACCTACATAATTCCGGTAGTGAAATCGCCGGTGGTCCCAGGTCAGGCTGGCGCCAGCAATCTCCAGTGGCTCCTTGCGACCGCAGGATATGGGGCATTCGACCCTGCCGACGGGTTCGTGAGCTACTCCACGATCACGGGTCTGGGGTTCGGCGCTGGTTCCGAAGCGACGATTACTGGTGGCGTTTTCACGGTGACCGGCAGCAGAAATTCGCTCGTCACCCTTGATCCAACAACACTCGCATTTTCCACAGCGACGGTCTCGGGAATTGCTCCGCCGACGACCGCGTCGTCACTGGCAGCGAGCCGCTCTGGAGCGCTGACTGCCATGAGCAATGCCGCGGTCGGGTATACGATCAGCCCCACCCGGACAGCGACTGTCGCGTTTGGCAATCTTGGAACGGGCAATGGTGACGGTCAGTTCGACAACGCCCTCTACCACATCTACGGACAGAACGACCTGCTGTACGTTCTCGATTACGGCAACAGCCGAGTGCAGATGCTCGATCCCGCCAACGGCTTCGCGTACACTGGGCAATTCGCGCTGGAAAGCGGTGTCACCACGGCCAACATGCAGTTCGCCATCGGTCCCGATGGCACGGTCTACCTGGGCGACGGGCAGGGCGGCGGCTCGGCCTACTCGCAGTACGGCACCTACCTTGGGTCCTTTTCACTTCCCGGTGACGCGAACCAGCCGGTGTTCTCAGGTGGCACGCCGTATGTGACCACCGATGACAGCGGTGGCGTCTATGTCTTCGACGGCACCGGCTTCCACCAGTACGAGAACACCGCCACCCCAGAGCCGTCGAGCCTCGTGCTCCTCGCGACTGCTGGCTTGATCGGCGTGGTCGTCCAAACACGCCGCAAGCGCGCGCGTCTCAGCGCGCCGGCACATTTAAGCGCAACAATGCGCGCCGGCACACAGAACGCGGATTGAGCGGACCGAAAAGAAGAAAAAGGATCAAGCATCAAGCATGAACACGAAATGCATTGTTCTTGAAGGGTCCATGGGCGCGCCACTTCTGTCGCGCCTCACTGAGAGATGAGTGCTTTGCTGTTCAGATCCGCTCAATCCGCGTTCAATGTGCCGGTCGGCGCAGTCGTCCAGCCCGGTCCGCGCTGAACTAAGGCTGTAATCGGACCTCGAGTTCGTGTACCCGAGAAGCCGGAACGCGAAGCAGTTTCTGACCTCCAAAGCCCGTCACGCGCAGTATCGCCGGTCCTTGGTGGAATCGTGCGAGAATCTCGGGGGTGATGATCACAGTCGGTGTGTACCGAAAGACTCGCGGATCGAGGCCACTGATCCTGTTGACGCTCGCGCGCTGCTCGAGCAGGACTTCACGATGCGCGTCCTGCACGAGTTCGAGGCGGATTCGGTTATGGGTCTCGCCGGACGCAACGACATCGTAGCCGACCGTGGCGCCGGGAACGAGCACGAGCGAGTTGGCGCGTGCTTCGATGTGCAGAATCTGCCGGATCCTGCGGTACATGCTCCACGAAAAGGAAACGGCATAGATGCAGGCGGCCGCAATGCACGCGCGACGTACAAAACGTACGACGTGTGATTCGCGACGGGCCATCTCCGTTGTGAAATCCTTCATAGACCCGACCTCAGTGTTCGACGCTGGTCAGATAAGAGAAGCTCACGACTACCGTCCGTTGACTCCTTCCTTCTCCGCCGCCTCGTCGACGTCCTTCTTCAACTCCGCGAGGTCGTCGCTGATGCGATCGATCTTCTGCGCGGGGATGACCGACGCCGGAACCGGTTCGATGTCGTGACGGAAGGAGGGAACATCGTTCGTCTTGTCGGATGCGAGCAGGCCGATCACGACGGAGATTCCAAGGACCGCACCGGACGTGATCCACCCCGTGCGCCAACGCTTCCGGTGCGTCGACACGCCCGCGATAGCGAGATGCGCGGACACCAGCGCTGCCAGCAGCGCGAGGAAGCATCCTCCAAGGAACACGTCCACCACGCCTGACGTGGGGAACAGGAAGTCGACCAATGTGGAGACACGCGTGGCGATGATCGCGAAAACAGCCATCAATGCTGTGACGGCATAATTCGCAAAGAGTGTGGGGCGACGCGCATGCGCTCGGGTTGCCATCGTCCAGATACCGGCCCACACAAACTGGAAACCGACCATCGCCAGTATTGCCGCCAGGACAGCGGACGTGCCGTTCCTGCTGTAGTCGTCGAGCCACGCGACCACGCCACCGATGAGAAGCTCGGTACCTACAATAAGAAACCGGCCACGCGTCGAGCGAATGACATTGCCGACTCGCTGTTCAAAGCGTTCGAGACGGCCGATGGAGACGGGCGGTTGCGACGTGAGCATCGCGACGACGTCGGCTTGCTTCTCGCGGATGGCCGGGGCGACGGCTTCGTCGACGTCACGAAAATGGAATGTGGTGCGTCCGACATGCACGATGGTTCCGGGCGTGATCGCGATCAATTGCGCACTCGAATCGCCCAGACGAAGGCCATTCACGCTTCCGAGGTCCTCCAACGCGAGCGTGCCATCTTCGTTCACGCGGAGATGCGCGTGATGCGCATCGGCATAGGGATCGTCGAGGATGATGTCGTTGGACAACGCGCGTCCAACGGTGAGCGGCGAACCGTCGAGACGCCGGCGCGTGACGCCACCGCTCGCGTCCCGAATCTCGAGCATCAATGCCATGTGATCATCCCCAAGTATCGGCGCGAGAGGCGATCAAGATTCGCGAAGGTGACGCCCGACATGGTGAGGGTCGACACGAGGCCGGCCTTGCCAGCGCCGAGCACCGCGACCTTGAGCACGCCGTCGTAGAGCTCGCCGAGCTTGCGATACCGGCGTACGCACAAGATGGCGCGTTGCTTCGTGGCACCGTTCGCGACGTTGCGCGCCTTGCACTTCCACGGCGTCACATACTCTTCGTCGCCCGAACTGAAATCGTGGCGGCCGAGCCGTTCGCTATAGAGCGACATGAAGCGGAACGCATTCAACTCCTGTGACGTGAGCAGCTGATGCGTTACACTGACCGAACCAGTCGTCTGATCCTCGCTGAGATAGATCTCATCGTCTGTTTCGCATGAGTGGCGGGCCGACTGAAATGCGAGTTCCCGCGCGGGACTGGCGTCGCCCCAACACCGGAAGAAAGGCGCCGGCTGCGTGATGACGTGAAACGGACCGAATGCAATCTTCTGCGTCGACGAATCGAACATGTTCCGGAGATAGACATCCTGGTACTCCCGGAGTTGCAGCCCGACTTGTGCGAGTGACGGGCTCCGTTTCCCGTCGGTCGCCAGCGCTTTCGCGAGGAGCGCGACGACGCGATCAGCGGGAACGAGGAAACTGAGCTGGTTGCCGGCGGTCGACACGTTTACACCGATGACATGTCCTGACTCGTCGATGGTGGGGCCACCGCTCATGCCCGGATTCAAGGAGCCGGTGAAATGGATGTGCGGATAGAGTGTGTGAAGGAGGAGGCCGTTGTTCGTCCCTTCGACGATGCTGAGGCCGAGGTCTCGCGGATGGCCGAGCGCAAAAAGACGGTCGCCCTGTGCGATCGGTGTAACGGCAGGCGTGAAATACGACGGTGAGGCGAGCCCGGACGAAAGGATGGCGAGATCGTGCACGACGTCGATCGCAATCACCTTCACTTTCTTCGCCGTCCCCGTTGAGTCGATCAACTCGGCGCGGTAACGCTCTGGCGCGTTGATGAGACTCGAGATCACGTGATAATTCGTGACGACGTGGCCACGGCCGGTTACAAAGAATCCCGAGCCGATCGTCGACTTCGCCGAGGAGCCGGTCTCGATGACCTGGATCTTCACCACGTGGTTCGCGAACGTGCGAAATACCTGGGCCGTTGCGGCCGATTGCTGGGCAGAAAGAGAGCGGAGCGGTGGACCGAGGAGCGCCAAGAGGAGAAGCACTCGCGGGGGGCGACGCATACGTGCGGCGAAAGTCAGCATGGGTGAAAATAGCATCGGCGCGCTGCGGTCGATCGGCGGGAGGTCTGACTTTAGCGGGCGATCCCCTCAAACACCTCCGCGACTTCGCATCGACATCCGGGAAGGACCTCGATCGGATGCACGAGGAATTCGTCGGGCGTCATCAGCATCACGCTGCATGTCGCGCCGGCAGTTTCTTTCCCCCGCCTCACTCGCGACTGCTGGCCTGGCCGGTTTGCGCGCTCCGCAAAGTCGTGGGATGGCCAACACTCGGAAGAGTGCGTCGTGGTAGAGGCAGCGGGGCAAGGTGCGCGGGCTTCGGAACGACGATGTCAGTGTCTTCCGCGGCATGCCGTACGCCGGCAGAGTCTGTGGAGATCGGCGCCTCCGACGGCCAGCTCCCATCGAATCGTGGACGGGCGTCCGAGACGCACTTCCGGGAGTCGCGGACAAGATGGATCGAATCTCGTCCGTCGCGCAACGCGCTGCGCCCGTGTAACTCTATAACTTCGGGTACAAGTCAGAAGCGAAAGTCCCCGGTACGGACTACCCCATGGGTACGCCACACGCAGCAGATATTGCATTTCAAGTTCAACAACGTTGATGCGCCGAGCGCGTTCTCGGGAAGTCGGCCAGAGCGCTTGGTTGCGTCGCGCAACATGGCGGAGTTATGGACGACGTTCGCACGCACCGGTCGGCCTGCTGCTCGCGGGCAGCCGGAGTGGCCGGCGTACGATCTCACGCGCCGACCGATGATGCGGATCGACGTTGCGTGCAGCGTGATCGACGATCGCGACCGCTCTGAGCGCGAGATGTGGAGAGAACTGGGTTACATCACTTGAGACGAAGAGGAGCACAATTGCCATGAGACTCACGATCGGGCGATATTCCATAGCGATCGCGATGCTGTTGAGTGCGGCAGCAGGTGCGCAGGCGCCTGGCGCACGTCCGCGTCGCGTGCAAGACACGCTTACGTCACCGGTCATCAGCGCAGACGGAAAGGTGTCCTTTCGGCTGTATGCACCGAAGGCAACCGAGGTGTTCGTGCGCACCGAAGGGCCGGCGCCATTTGCCAACCAACCGATGGTGAAGAGCGACTCCGGAGTCTGGTCGCTCACCGCTCAGGTGCCAGCCGATCTCTACATCTATTGGTACGACGTGGATGGTGTGCCCGTCGTCGATCCGAAAAACAACCGGCCGCGCATCAACATGAGCACCGTGCGAAGTCTGCTCGAAGTGCCCGGTGCGCCGTCGGAGTTCTTCGCCGAACGGGCGGTGCCACACGGACAGGTCGCGACCGTCTACTACCAGTCGCAAGCGTTGGGCGTTGCACGACGCATGCACATCTACACGCCACCGGGCTACTCGACGAGCAACCAGCGGTACCCCGTTCTGTACCTGCTGCACGGCGCCGGTGACAACGATGAATCGTGGCTCCTGGCAGGCCGCGCGAACTTCATCATCGATAATCTCATCGCCGCAGGGAAGGCGAAGCCGATGATCGTGGTGATGCCGGCCGGTCACACGCCGGCGGGGCCGGGTGGTGCGCCAGCGCCGGCCGATGCGTATGCACGTGATCTCCTGACCGTCATCACTCCGTACGTGGAACAGAATTACCGGGGGTTGCCCGGGCGCGAGAACCGCGCGATCGCAGGGCTGTCGATGGGTGGGCAGCAGACGCTCAACATCGGCCTGACGAACCTCGATAAGTTCAGCCAGCTCGGTGTGTTCAGCTCCGGCTGGTTCGGGCAGGATGGCGCAGCGACATTCGAGAAGAACAATCAGGCGCTTCTGGCGGACCCAAAGATCAACGATCGCATCAAGCTGTTCTGGTTTGCTACGGGCAAGGACGACTTCGTTCTATCGAGTACAAAGTCGGCGCTGGCGATGCTCGGTCAGCACAAGGTCCGATACATGTACAAGGAGACGGACGGTGGACACACCTGGCCAAACTGGCGAGCGTATCTCAACGAGTTCGCTCCGCTCCTGTTCCGCTGAGCAGATCCCGGACACAAGCATCGGTGATGCTTCACTTTCGATGAAGCGTCACCGGTTCCAGGGAGGAGGCCGCGTATGAGCCATGTCATCGTCGTCATCGGCGTCGGTCAAATCGGCCAGGCCATCGCGCGACGGGTCGGGGTCGGAAAGCACGTGGTGTTGGCGGGCAATCGCCCAGAGAACGCGGCGGCGGCGGCCGAAGTGATGGAGGTTTCGTCACGGGCAGTGACATCCTGATGGATGGTGGTGTGACCGCCGCATACTGGTATGGCGAACTTGCGCCTTGAGCTTGAGCACGAGCTTGAACGTGAGCCGTCAGCGGGAGCGCGAGCGTGAGCGTGAGCCTCCAGCAATGAGCAACTCAGAGCTCGAGCATGAGCTCCTCTGAGCTTGAGCGCGAGCTACTCAGGGCTCGGGCCTGAGCCACCGGTGCGATGAATGATCGCGAGGCGATAAAGGTTATGATCACTTTCAGACCACAGGAGGACTTGGAATGAAGATTACTCGTGTCGGATCGCAGCCGTCGGCGAAGGGACCAGCGGACTGGTTCACCGGCACGGTGCGCATCGATCCGCTCTTTCCCGTCAACGTGCCTGCTCGCGCAGCGGGAAACGTGGTCACCTTCGAACCGGGCGCCCGCACAGCGTGGCACACACATCCACTTGGCCAGACGCTGATTGTGACCTTCGGCTTGGGCTTCGTGCAGCGCGACGGTGGGCCGATCGAAGAGATACGCCCGGGTGATGTGGTCTGGTTCGAGCCTGAGGAGAAGCACTGGCATGGCGCGTCACCGAACAACGCCATGACGCACATCGCCATTCAAGAAGCGTTGGAGGGAAAGGCTGTTGATTGGATGGAGAAGGTGAGCGACGAGCAGTACCAAACGAGTTCAGCGTGAGTAGAGGGGCAAATGGAGAGCAATACCGCTATTCGCGTGCGCCGGAAGCCGCGTCACGCATTCGTTGCGCATCGCGGCGCGGCGGCTCGCCGAACAACCGAACGTACTCCCGACTGAACTGCGAGGCGCTGACGTAGCCGACCTCGCGTGCCACGGCCTCAGCGCTCGTTTCCTCCGAGAGAAGAAGTCGTCGCGCTTCCTGCAAGCGAAGGCGTTTCTGGTATTGGATCGGGCTCATTGCCACGACGGACTTGAAGTGACCGTGCAGTGCCGACGGACTCATGTTCACGCGCTTCGCCAGATCTTCGACCCTGAGTGGGGCAGCATAGTGCTGCTTGATCCATGCGATCGCGCCCGCGACCCGCTTGAGCCGACCATCCCCGATGGCGATCTGCGCCAGTCGCCCGAACTGCTCGCTCTGGAGCAGGCGAAAGCTCAGCTCCCGTAGGATGAGCGGCGTTAGCACCGGAATTTCCTCCGGCGCGTCGAGGAGTCGCACCAAACGGAGGAACGCCTCGAGCAGTGGTGCGCGTAGCGCGCTCACGTAAAGCGCTCGTCCATCATGATCGTCGCTCGGTGCTGACCGCCCCGTCTCGACGATGAGCGCCGCGAGCTCGCGCGGATCAACGGTGAGCGTCATGCAGAGATACGGCTCTTCCGGACTCGCCTCGAGCACATTGCCGAGTGCTGGGAGAGAGACCGCAACGGCGAGGTATTGCGTTGGATCATAGATGTACGTCTCGTCGCCGACGATCACCTGCTTGCGACCTTGGACGACGACGTACACCGCGGGCTCCTGGAGCACTATGGCCGGCGCCGTAGGTTCTGAGAAGCGGTAAAACAGCAGCTCCGGGATCGTCGTCTCGTGCCGTCCATCCGAGCGCGTGTGTCGCGAAAGGCGTTGGACAAGCTCGTTCAGGAGAGTCGCTTCACGATCGCCTTCCGATCCGCCGTCCAACGCCGAGTTGGATCTACCAAGCGTCACTGGCATCCCTGTCTTTCACCTCGGTCCGAGGTACAGACCCCTCGACTCGCTCGCTCGGGGTGACAATTGCTGCCACGCACGATACACCCGCTCGAACCATAGCTCCAGCAATACAGAGGATTAGGCAAGAACAGGCGACCTTTCGGCAGGGAACTCCAGAGCCACTGGTCATAGCTTCCTCCACGCGAAACACGAGAAAGCATGAATCGACACGCGAACGCAGTCGCGGGAGCCGCCTCACGCGACCATCAGGCGATCTCGGGAATAGGCAATAACCTTTCAGTTGGAAGGACGAACGATGACTATCAAGAAAGTCTGGCTCATTACCGGAGCAGCCCGCGGGATGGGCGTCGATTTCGCGAAGGCCGCGCTCGCGGCGGGACACGCCGTCGTCGCAACGGGCCGCCGACCTGACGCCGTCAGCGCCGCACTCGGGGTCCACGATGATCTTCTCGTGAGCAAGCTCGACGTCACCAGCCTCGCCGATGCCAAGGCCACCGCCGCGGCTGCGGTCGCGCACTTCGGACACATCGACGTCGTCGTCAACAATGCCGCGAACTTTCAGGCGGGCTACTTCGAAGAGCTCACCCCAAAGCAGGTCGAGCGACAGCTCGCCACGAGCCTCATCGGGCCGATGAACGTTGCGCGCGCCGTGCTGCCCGTCATGCGGGAGAAGCGTTCGGGTCACATCATCTCGATCTCATCGAGCGCAGGGCTCGTCGGCTTTGAGTTCTGCACCGCGTACTCGGCGTCCAAGTTCGGGCTCGAGGGCTGGATGGAAGCGTTGCACGCCGAGGTCGCGCCCTTCGGCATTGCCACGACGATCGTCAATCCGGGCTTTTTCCGCACGGAACTTCTGACAGAGGAGTCGACGCAGTATGCGGAGACTTCCATCGAGGACTACGCGGTGCGCACCGCAGCGCAACAGGCGTTCTGGAAATCGCAAAACGGCAAACAGGGCGGCGATCCGGCGAAGCTCGCGAAGGCGGTAATCACAATCGCTGCGGAATCGCCACCGCCGCGACGCTTCATCGCGGGTGCCGACTCCATAGCCACCGCCGAACAGAAGGTGGCCGAGCTACGAGCACAGATCGATGCGTATCGCGCGCTGTCGTCGTCGCTAGCCTTCGAGGAGCTTCGGTGATCTGATCGCGCGTAAGACCACTTTCGATCGTACGACGCAAGTAGTCTGGATTGAGGTGCAGACCCCTCGACTCGCTGCGCTCGCTCGGGGTGACAATCCTCGAATTGGCAGTGTCAGGACAGGAGCTAGCCTGGTGATAGGCTCAATACGGTTCAGATAGGACTGTCATCCCGAGCGAAGTCGAGGGATCTGCACTTGGCGCCTGTAAGCGAGGTGCAGACCCTTCGACTCGCTGCGATCGCTCAGGGTGACAATCATAGCCATGCCCGCCTAACTGAACAGCATTGGAGCTAGCCTACGCCTGGCGTAGCTACGCTAAGCGCCGAGCCCCAGGCGGGACGCCAATGCGACGAATCGCTCGTCGTTCCGAATGACGTCAAATCTCGGATCGACGTGCGCTGCGATGAGATCGAACGCGCGCTCGTCGAACGCCTCCGTCAACCAGCGGAACGCCACGTCCACATTGCCCAGTCCTAACTCGATCCACCCAAACTCGAGCGGCGATACGTACCTGTCAGCGGCTCGCTGCTCGAGCGCGGTACGCTCGGCGATCGCCTCCTCTTCGCGGCCCGCAAGTGCGAGCGCGCGTCCGAGTGAACCGATCAGGCGCGGCGTGCGTGGCGACAGCAGGACCGCGCGCTGGAACGCCGCCGCCGATTCATCAGGATCGCCCAACTGTTCCTGCACGATGCCAAGGGACCAATACGCCGGCGCGAAATGCGGGTTCAACTCGATCGTATGATCGCACTGTTCCAGAGCCGCATCGTAGTCGCGGCGATAGTAGTGGATCATCGCCAGATCGCGCGCAACGATCGACGAGACGGGATCGAGTGACTGCGCCACGATCATCTCCTCGCGCGCCTCGTCGAGCCGGCCGAGCGGGACAAGGCAAGAAGTGGCGTACCAGTGGTGGGCGGTCGTGTATTGCGGATCACGCTCGATGGCGCGCCGAAAGCCCTCTTCCGCAGCGTGCCAGTCCCAATCCTGCGTCGCCCGCACGTGGGCGAGTGATGTATGTGCCTCCGCCGAGAGGTCGTCGAGCATCACGGCAGTCTCTGCCGCTGATGCGGCACTCGGCCATGCATCCGCCGGCCCGAGTGCGCCGTAATGCGCAAGCAGGCCAAAGGCATCCGCGAGCCCAGCGTGTGCCTGCGCGTACTGCGCGTCCTCCCCGATCGCTCGCTCGAAGAACGTCACCGCGCGCGTGAGGCCTTCCTCGGTTCTTTGATCGAGATGATATCGCCCCTGGCGGTAGAAATTCTGCGCGGCGAGGTTCGCAGCGGGCCGAGCGTGAACGGAGCCAGCTCCGCGCGCCTTTCCGTCGAGTTGTGCGCGCACTGCCACGGCCGCGCGTTCCTGAATCGCAATCGGATCGGTGACTGGTCCGTCTATCGCATCAGTCCAGAGATACGTGTTCGTCGCGCCATCGATGAGGTGGACATGAACGCGCAAGCGATCGGCGCCGCACCGAACACTCCCACCAATCAGCAGCGCCGCATGTTCGTGGTCGTTGAAATCATCCGCACCCGTCGGCACGGCACTGATGCGCAACGTCGTCAGGTCCGACAGGCGATGAATGATCTCCTCGCGCAGGCCGGCTGTGATGGCGGAAAGGGAGCGGTCGGAGCTCAAGTCCGCAAAGTGCTGCACGGTGATGGTATTGCGGCCCAGAAGACTCGCGCGCACCGCCCGGTGTGTTGACGACGGCGCGGTGGACGGGCGAATCACGGGACCATATCCGCCGCGCGGCAGATCGATCACGAGGGGATCCGCAGCGCCTTCAGTGGCATAGTAGCGCTGGAGCTTGGCGCGAAGGCGCCGCGCCTGCACGCGCACGATGGGATCCGTGCGCGGATCAAACGCCGTCTCCTTGCCGAAGACCCGCGTGGCGACGGTGTATTCCTTGAGAGCGCCAGCGCGCCCCGCGACTGCTTCACCAACGATGAACTCGAGAAAGCGCTTGAGCCGATCTGCTCGCTCGAACATCGGGCTCGCAATGATCCGCGAAAGCTGTTCGGCTACGGCTGCTTCGCTCGGATTGGTCACGCCCTGAACTTATCAGTCTCCCTTCCGATAGACACGGTTGATGTCCCAGTGTCCCGGCGTCGGCGTGGGCGAGTTGTCCATGGGCGCCTGGATCACCGTCGGCAGGTCTGACGCGAGCGCCTCCTGCAGCGCTGCGGCGAGGTCCTCGGCGCGCTCGATGGCGACACCGCGCGCTCCACACGCGCGTGCCATAGCCGCGTAGTCCGCACGGTATGGTTGCCCTCGTCGCGTGAACATCGTGCCGAACGTGGTTTTGTAGTGCATCGACTCGAGGCCCGCGATCGTGCCGAAGCCGGCGTTGTCCATGACCACCCAGATCACGGGGAGATCGGCCTCCATCGCGGTTGCCACCACGGAGGGATTGGCGCTGAAGCCGCCATCGCCGACGAGGGACACCGCGGCGCGATGCGGATGTGCCAGCTTGACGCCCAGCACGGCCGCCGGCCCGAAGCCCATCGTCGCGAGACCGCTCGGCGTTACGAACGTGCCGGGCACCGTGATGGGGAATTGCTGCGCGACGCCGTTCTTGTTCCAGCCGACATCTGTCACGATGAAGCCATCCTGCGGCACGGCGGCGCGCAGTTCGTGGAGAATCCGCTCGGGTCGCATCGGGAACTGATCGGACGACCACGCACCGGCCCACGTCTTCGAGAAATCGCGACGTCCCTCGGCGATACGAGCGCGTAGCGTACCGCGATCGCGCGGCTTCACTCCACGCGCCGCCTCTGCGAGTGCGCCGAGTGCGACCCGCGAATCTGCGACGACGCCGAGCTCGGTGGGGTAGTTCCTCCCGATCTCTGCGGCATCGATGTCGATGTGCATGAGCCGCGTCGGCGGAATGGAAAAGGTGAACTCGGGGTCCCACGAGCTCGAATTCGCCTCGGCGAGCCGTGTACCGACGGCGAGAATGAGATCGGCGGTGCGGCACATCTCGTTGGAGATCGGTAGTCCCCAGAATCCCGTCTGGCCGAGGAGCAGGGGATGCGTGTCGGGGAGACATCCCTTGCCCATCAGCGAGTGCACGACGGGGACCTCGAGCGCCTCGACGAGCGCCGCCAGCTCGGCAGTCGCGAGACCGGAGATCACACCGCCACCGGCGTAGATCACCGGCCGCTCGGCACTCGCGAGCGCCTCGACGATTCGCGCGGCGTCGGAAGGATGCAACGTCGGCTGGACGAGCGGAGCGGGCGTTTTCGTGAACGCGTCGACGGCAAGGTCAGCCGAGAAGATGTCCATCGGCACATCGACGAGTACTGGGCCAGGGCGACCGGACTGCGCGAGATGAAACGCCCGCTCCATGATGCGTGGCAAGTCCTCCACGCGATCGACGCGATACACGCGCTTGCAGAATGGCCGATAGATCTGGAACTGGTCCGCATCCTGGTGGAGGTTGAACTCCTGGTGCGGATGGCGCCCCTGGAAATACGACTGCGGACCACCGGCGATGACGACCATCGGGATGGAATCGAGGGCCGCGTTCGCGACGCCCGTAACGCCGTTCGTGAGTCCGGGTCCGAGGTGCAGCAGCACGACGCCGGGCTTTCCGGTTGCGCGAGCGTAGCCGTCGGCGGCGTGCGCTGCAACTTGCTCATGACGTGTGCTGACGAAGCGGATCCTGCTCTTCTCCAGCGCGTCGAGCATGGCGATGACCGTATGGCCACACAGCCCGAACACCACTTCGACGCCGAGTCGCTCGAGGTAGTCAGTAAGCAGGTAGGCTGCGATGCGTTTCGACATCAGAACACCTCGCTCCCGAAAAACTCGCCGAACAACTCCGGTTCCGAGGGACGATCTTCGGCGATGGGCCGACTCACCCACGTGACATTCATGTAGTGCTTGAGTGAGATGTTCTCATTGGTGATGTTGCCGCCCCACACGCCGCACCCCATGCTCGAGGTCATCGGCATTCCGTTGGTGAACGAGCCGGCGTTACCGGCGGACTGCACCTGCCGCACCATGATGCGGCTCACGGGCGCCATGCGCGCGAGCTGATCGATGTGCTCGTCGTTGAAGGAATAGATGCCGCAGGAGTGGCCCTTGCCGCCGGTTTCGAGAATACGCCGCACCATATCGAGGGCATTGTCGAAACCGTGGTAGCGAAAGACGGCGAGTACGGGTCCGAGTTTTTCCGTCGAGAAGGGATGCGATCGGCCGACTTCCGTCTCTTCCGTCATGAGAAACTTGGTTCCTGCAGGCACGTCGATTCCCGCGAGCTCAGCGATCACTGTGGCGGCGCGCGCAATGGTATTCGACGTCCGACGGCCTTCGGCATCCCAGTACACGGCGCGCAGCCTCTCGCGATCGGCGGCAGTCAACAGGTAGCCATTTTCCGCGACGAGTCGCGCGAGCATGGCGTCATAGATGGACGCGTCGATCAGCAGGTTGCCGTCGGCCGAGCAGCCGGAGCCGTTGTCGTTGGTCTTGCTGATGCGCGTGTT
>JAZJZK010000007.1:0-191481 GCA_040389905.1 Gemmatimonadota bacterium
TGAAGGAGACGCGGCGGAAGGATGGCAGCTACATCCGCTTCGACGAGAACGCCGTGGTGATCATCAATGATGCAGGCGAGCCGAGGGCCACGCGTATCTTCGGCCCCGTCGCCCGCGAGCTGCGCGAGAAGAAGTACATGAAGATCGTCTCGCTCGCGCCCGAGGTCCTGTAAGATGCGTATTCTCAAGTACAAGAAGACCGACCGCGCCCGCCACAAGGGCCAGAAGCGTCACGCGCAGAATTCGGAGCGCGTGAAGCTGCACGTCAGCACGGGCGACACGGTGAAGGTCGTGCGCGGTGACGACAAGGGTCACGTGGGCAAGGTGATGCGCGTGTACCGGAAGACGGGCCGCGTGGTGGTGGAGGGCGCCAACTTCGTGAAGCGTCATCGGAAGGCGCGCACGGCCGACGAGCAGGGGGGGATCGTCTCGTTCGAGGCGCCCATCCACGCGTCGAACGTGATGCTGCTCGATCCGAAGTCGGATGCGCCGACGCGTACGCGCCGCCGTATCGACACGGACGGAACCAAGGAGCGCTTGGCCGTGAAGAGTGGGGAAGCAATTCCCCGCGTCCGCTAAGCCCTGAGAGGAATAGAGAATGGCGACCAAGGACACGAAGGAAAAGAAGGGCGGCAAGCCGGCAGCCGGCGCGCCTGGCGGCGCGAAGCAGCCGAAGAGCGCCGGCAAGAAGAAGGGCGGCGAGGAGAAGAAGGCGCGCGGCCCCCACGCTGGTGCGGGCAAGCCGGTGCCGGCGCCGCGCCTGAAGGCGTACTACGAGAACACGGTCCGCGGGAAGCTGACGGAGCAGTTCGGGTTGAAGAACCCGCACCAGCTGCCGACGCTGACGAAGATCGTGCTGAACGTGGGCGCGGGCGAGGCGATCAAGCAGCCGAAGTTCCTCGACAACATCGTGGAGGAGCTGGCGACGATCACGGGGCAGGCGCCGGTGCGTCGCAAGGCGAAGAAGTCGATCGCGAACTTCGGCCTCCGCGAGGGGCAGGAGATCGGTGCGTCGGTGACGCTCCGTGGCGCGCGCATGTGGGAGTTCATGGACCGGTTCGTCACCGTCGCGCTGCCGCGCGTGCGTGACTTCCGCGGCGTGGGCACCAAGTCGTTCGACGGGCGTGGCAACTACTCGCTGGGCATCAAGGAGCAGATGATCTTCCCGGAGATCAACTACGATTCGATCGAGTCGATCCACGGCATGGACATCACGTTCGTCACGTCGGCCGGCCGCGATGACATCGCGCTTGCCCTGCTCAAGGAGCTGGGCATGCCGTTCCGTGGCGACGACAAGAAGGGTTCGCGGCTGTAGGCAGTCGGACCGTCTGACAGTCGGACAGTCTGACAGTCAGTGAGAACACCACAAGTCAGAAGAGAGACACTGCAATGGCTCGTAAGGCCATGATCGAGAAGAGCAAGCGGAAGCCGAAGTTCCAGGTGCGTGTGCACAATCGTTGTGGCCGGTGCGGGCGCTCGCGCGCCTTCCTGCGCCGCTTCGGTCTCTGCCGCATCTGCTTCCGCGAGCTGGCGCTGTTCGGGATGATCCCGGGCGTTCGGAAGGCCAGCTGGTAGGACCGTAGGTCGGCGTGCGGCGTACGGCGTACGGCGCACACCACGCATTCACATTCATTCCGCCACGTCCGAAGGGATACGAGCGGACAAGGGATCAGATTACATGAGCATGACAGATCCGATCGCCGACATGCTGACGCGGATCCGCAATGCCTGCGGATCGAAGCACCGCCGCGTCGACATGCCGGTGTCGAAGATGAAGACCGAGGTTGCGCGCATCCTGAAGGAGAACGACTTCATCCAGGATTACGCGACCGTCGAGACCGAGGAAGGGAAGAAGGTGCTGCGCGTGCGGCTCAAGTACGCGGCGGGTGGCCAGCCGGTCATCCGTGCGCTGGAGCGCGTGTCCACGCCGGGCCTCCGCAAGTACGTCGGCGTCGCCGACGTGCCGCGCGTCCGCAACGGCCTCGGCATCGCGATTCTCTCCACGTCGAAGGGGCTGATGTCCGACCGTGAGGCGCGTCAGGCGCGCACGGGCGGCGAGCTCCTCGCCCTCGTCTGGTAAAGGAGAGACACATGTCGCGTATTGGAAAGGCACCGGTCGTCATCCCGAATGGCGTCACGGTCACGATCAAGGACGGCAACACGGTCACGGTGAAGGGCCCCAAGGGGGAACTGACCCGCACGGTGCCGGCCGCGATGGACCTGAAGCAGGAAGGCGGCGAGCTGCTCGTGACGCGTCCCTCGGACGAGCCAGGCCACAAGTCGCTGCACGGCCTGACGCGCACCCTCATCGCCAACATGGTGGAAGGGGTGACGAAGGGCTTCACGAAGAACCTCGAGCTCGTGGGCGTCGGGTACAAGGCGGAGGTGCGGCCCTACGGGCTGCAGCTCGCGCTGGGCTACTCGCACGCGATCGAGTACAAGGCTCCGGCGGGCATCAAGCTGAGCGCCCCGGCGCCGACGCAGATCCTCGTCGAGGGCTCGAACAAGGAAGTGGTCGGCCAGGTCGCCGCGGAGATCCGCAGCCTGCGTCCGCCCGAGCCGTACAAGGGGAAGGGCGTGAAGTACGCGGGCGAAGTCATTCGCCGTAAGGCCGGCAAGGCGGGAGGTAAGTAAGCCATGGGAATCAAGATTCCGAAGAATCGCGCCGAGAAGCGCGTTCGCCGTCACCTTCGCGTCCGCAAGGCCGTGCAGGGCACGGCCGAGCGTCCGCGCCTGGTGGTGTTTCGCTCGCTGAAGCACATCACCGCCCAGCTGGTGGACGACGACGCGGCGCGCACGCTCGCGACGGTCACGTCGACCAAGGTTGGCGAGGGGAAGAAGTCCGAGAAGTCGCTCGAGGTCGGGAAGCAGATCGCGGTGGTCGCCAAGGAGAAGGGGATCACGAAGGTCGTCTTCGACCGCGGTGGGTATCAGTATCACGGCCGCGTGAAGGCGGTGGCCGACGGAGCCCGCGAAGGCGGGCTGGAGTTCTAACATGGAATCGAATTCGAACGAGGGAGCCCCGGCGACGGGCGGACAGACCGGCGGCGCACCTCGCAGCGGTGGTGGCGGCGCGCAGGGTGGACGGAGCGCGCGCAGCGGTGGCGGCGGCGGTGGACGTGGCGGCCCAGGCGGCGGTCGCGGACGCGGCGGTCCGGGCGGTGGCGGCGGTGGCCGTGGCCGTGGCGGTCCGGGCGGCGGCCCTGGTGGCGGTCGTGGCGGCCCCGGTGGCGGCCAGGGCGGCGGTCCCGGTGGCGATCGCGGCGGTCGTGGTGGTGGACGCGGCGGCGACAGCCGGGGTGGCGGCGAGCGCGAGCAGAGTGACCTGATCGAGAACGTCGTCGCGATCAACCGCGTGGCGAAGGTCGTGAAGGGCGGACGTCGGTTCAGCTTCAACGCGCTGGTCGCCGTGGGCGACGGGCAGGGGAAGGTGGGCTATGCGTCGGGCAAGGCGAACGAAGTCTCCGAGGCGGTCCGCAAGGCCGTCGAAGCGGCGCGTCGCAACCTGGTGACGGTGCCCCTCACGGGCGCCACGATCCCGCACGAAGTCACGGGCAAGCATGGCGCCGGCGAAGTCTGGATGAAGCCGGCGGCTCCGGGCGCCGGCGTGATTGCCGGCGGCGCGGTGCGCGCCGTGATGGAGTGTGTCGGCATCAGCGACATCCTCACGAAGAGCCTTGGCTCGACGAACCCGCACAACATGGTTCGCGCGGCGATGGACGGACTGGCGCAGCTCACGACGGTGGACCAGGTCGCGCGCGAGCGCGGCGTGGACGCGAGCAAGCTGGGCTACCGGTCGCGCGGCAAGTCGAAGGTGACGGCATAATGGCACGGACATTCGTGTGGCACCCGAGCAAGGGGCCCAAGACGACCGGCAAGAACGAGCTGACCACGGGCAAGGTGCGCATCAAGCAGGTGCGCTCGGGCATCGGTCACTCGTGGAAGATGAACCTGACGCTCAAGGCGATCGGGCTCAAGCACCACCAGGACGAGGTAGTCAAGCAGGACTCCCCCGCGCTTCGTGGACAACTCAAGCAGGTGCGCCACCTCATTGAGGTGGTGCCCGTCGAGGAGTAAGACAGTGGCGACGGACAAGATCGGCCTTCACAACCTCTCGCCCGCACCGGGCAGCAATCGGGATCGCAAGCGTCTTGGACGCGGCCCGGGCTCCGGAACGGGTAAGACGTCGGGCAAGGGCCATAAGGGTATCAAGGCACGCGCGGGCCACCACGGCCCCGGCGGCGGCAAGCCGCAGTTCGAAGGTGGTCAGATGCCGCTCACGCGTCGTCTGCCGAAGCGTGGTTTCACCAATCCGTTCCGCGAGGAATCCAATGTCATTCGTCTCGACCAGCTCACAGGGCTGGAGGGCGATGTGACGGCGGAATCGCTTCGTGCGGCGGGTCTCGTGAAACGCAGCGGTCCGGTCAAGGTGTTGGCGAATGGCGAAGTCGCGTCCGCAGTGACGGTGCGTGGCCTCAAAGTCAGCGCCAAGGCCCGTGACGCGATCGTCGCGGCTGGTGGGTCGGTAGAGGAATAGGAGACAGGGGACAGGAGACAGGGGACAGGTTCAGCGCGTTGTACCTGTCGCCTGATGCCTGACACCTGACACCTGACATTCAAGGAGTTCCATGGCCCAGAATAATGCCGCTGCGGCGGTATCGAGTGTGTTTCGCACGCCGGAGCTGAAGGACAAGATCCTCTTCACGCTGCTGTGCCTGTTCATCTATCGGGTGGGCGCGCACGTAACGGCGCCCGGCGTTGACGTACTTGCAATCACGGACTTCTTCCAGAACCAGTCGCAGAAGAACGGGTTGCTCGGCCTGTATGACCTGTTCACGGGTGGCGGATTGTCGAAGGCGACGGTATTCGCCCTCGGGATCATGCCATATATCTCGGCGAGCATCTTCCTGCAGATCGCGGGCGCCGTGATTCCGCAGGTCGAGAAGATGCAGAAGGACGAAGAGGGCAGAAAGAAGATCAACCAGTGGACGCGGTATGCCACCGTGGCGCTCGCCGCGGTGCAGGGTTGGGGCTTCGCACTGTTCACGGAGTCGTTGACGGGTGCCGTGGCGTCACCGGGCATGTCGTTCCGCTTGATGATGGCCTTCTTCCTGACGACGGGTGCGATCTTCGTCATGTGGCTGGGCGAGCAGATCACGGAGCGCGGGCTCGGCAATGGCGCGAGCTTGATCATCTTCTTCTCGATCGTCGAGCGCATCTGGCCGGGCATCGGCACGACGTACAACTACGTTGCCACGGGCGCGCTTGGACTGTTCAACCTGTTCGTGCTGATCGCAGTGATGGTGGTGGTGGTGGCCGGTGTGGTCGCAATCACCATGGCGGCGCGCCGCATCCTCATCCAGATCCCGCAGCGCACGATGGCGCGGGGACGGATGCGCGAAGCCGCACGCAGCTTTATCCCGCTCCGCATCAACACCGCCGGCGTCATGCCGATTGTGTTCGCGCAGTCGATCATCGTCGTACCGGGCGCGTTTGCGCAGTTCACGCACAACGCCACGGCGCAGCGCATCTCGGAGCTGTTCACACCGGGGAGCGTGCTGTACCTGATCGCCAACGCGGTACTCATCCTGTTCTTCACGTACTTCTACACGTCGATCATCTTCAACCCGATTGACCTGGCGGAGAACCTGAAGAAGCAGGGCGGCTTCATTCCCGGCGTCAAGCCGGGTGCGAAGACGGCGGAGTACATCGACACCGTGGTGTCACGCATCACGCTGCCGGGCGCGCTGTTCCTGACGTTCATCGCGCTGCTGCCGGTCGTGGTGTCGCGTGCGGCGAACGTCCCGTTCACGTTCGGTGGAACGTCGCTGTTGATCGTTGTCGGTGTCGCGCTCGACACACTGGCGCAGATGCAGCAGCACCTGCTCCTCCGCAAGTACGATGGCTTCATGAAGAAAGGAAAGTTGAAGATTCGCGGACGTCAGCAGCCGGGTCCCGCGGGCTTCTAAGGCCTTCACACGATGATCATCGTTCTTTTCGGAAAGCCAGGTGCAGGAAAGGGAACACAGGCGCCGCTGCTCGCAGCGGCGCTTGGTGTTCCAACGCTGTCGACGGGCGACGAGCTACGCTCGGCAATTCGCGCGGGGACCACACTCGGTCTCGAGGCGAAGGCGTACATGGATCGCGGTGATCTCGTACCGGATTCGGTGATCCTCGGCATTCTCAAGCAGGCGATGAGCGAGCCGCGCGCAGCCGGTGGCGTGCTGCTCGACGGCGTTGTGCGCACCGTCCCGCAGGCCGAGGGATTGTCCGTGGTATGCGAGGAGCTTGGTCGCCGAGTCGATGCGGTGCTGTGCTTCGACATCGATGATGACGAGATCGTTCGGCGTCTCGCCGAACGCACCGTCTGCGAGCGCTGTCAGACGCCGTATACGGGCCGCGAGCCGGGCACGCCGTGCGACAACAATGACGGCGGGGCGCTCATCCGCCGAAAGGACGACGAGCCAGATGCCATCCGTAACCGGCTCGAAGTCTACGCCCGGCAGACGGCGCCGGTGCTTGCCTGGTTCCGCGAGCACGGCACCAAGGTCGCGGTAATCGATGCCGTGGGACGGGTGCAGGACGTGACCGCGCGCGCGCTTGGCGTGCTGGCCTCCTGAATGCCGCGCGGTGATCGCGTGATACAACTCAAGAGCGTCCGCGAAATCGACATCATGGCCGAGGGGGGCAAGATCCTCGCGGCCACGCATGCGATGCTCCGTCGCGAGGTCCGACCTGGGGTCTCGACCGAAGCACTCGACGCACTGGCGGAGGCGTTCATTCGCAGCCACGACGGTGCGACGCCCGCCTTCAAGGGACTGTATGGTTTCCCAGGTACACTGTGCACGTCGATCAACCAGGAGATCGTGCACGGCATTCCCTCGAAGAAGCGCGTGCTGAAAGACGGCGACATTATTTCCATCGATCTCGGCGTTGGTTTCCGGGGCTACTTCACGGATGCCGCACAGACCGTGGCCGTCGGGCACGTGGATACCGAAGCGGCCCGACTGCTCGAGGTGACCGAACAATCACTGGCGGCTGGAATTGCCGCAGCGTTGCCGGGCAATCATCTCGGCGATATCGGTGCAGCGGTTCAGCGCGTTGTCGAGGACGCGGGATTCAGCGTCGTGCGGGACCTCGTTGGACATGGCATTGGCGTCGAGTTCCACGAGGAGCCGCAGGTGCCGAACTACGGAAAGGCGAAGCGCGGGCTGAAGCTGGTGCCGGGTCTGACGTTGGCGATCGAACCGATGGTGAACATCGGCGGGCCGGCGACGCGGACGCTTGCGGACAAGTGGACGATCGTGACCGTCGACGGGTCGCGCTCGGCGCACTTCGAGCACACGGTCGCTATTACGACCACCGGGAATCGGGTGCTCACCGCCGCCTGACGGCGCCTGGCAAACTGACGTACTCCGTACCGAGTACAGACACACACGTACGAGGTACCCGGAACCGTGAACCCGCACTGGCATCCGAGCCAAGAGGAGCCATCGATACATTCGATGGCATCGACACGACGCCAAACGCAGTTCCGAGTTTGCGACAGCGTTTGGCGTGACGCCACTTTCGATGGCTCTTCTTGGCCAGTATGCCAGTCAGGGTACCAGAGCCCGAGTACGTCGTACGTCAGTTGTCATACTTGGCACGCGAAGTACGGCTGTCTGCTCATCATCCTTTCGCCGCTCGTACCTTGGTAACCTGGGCAGCGCTCCAGGCGCGCAACCGCTCGCGATAGAACACGACCCGAGCCTCAGCGCTCGACGCCACGTTGATCCGCTCGGCGGGGTCGGTGCACACGTCGAACAGCTTCGAGCGGCGCGACTCCATCTCGTACGTGTACTTCATGCAGCCGTCACGCAGGCCGAGCAGTCCGAGCGAATAGTCGGTAAAGAAGAGCGCCATCCCCGGCTCGGCGCCGAGCAACGAGTTGCCCTGAAAGGCGGCCGGAGCGTGGACGCCGACGAGGTCGAGAATCGTCGGCGCGACATCCATCAGGCTCACCGGATAGTCAACGTCGAGACGGGCTTGCGCGCGGGTTCCGCGGACGGGCCGCGCGATGAGCAGGGGTACGTGTACGTTCTCTTCGTACAGCGCGAGGTCGTGACCGTAGTTGCCGCGGTGTTGTCCGAACGCTTCGCCGTGATCACCGAAGACCACGACGACAGTGGAACTATCGAGCCCCCGTTCGGCGAGTCCACGGAGAAGGGTGCCGATCGCTGCGTCGCCTTCGTGCAGCGCGTTGCGATAGCGATTCGATTCGTCCGTCGCGTCGAACGGGCCTGGCATGGAGTAGCCATATGGATGATGGCCCGCGATCGGCAGGTACGCCGCGAAGAAGGGCTGACGGCGTGGAACAGCATCGATCCACCGCAAGACGTGATCGACCGCCGCGCGCTCGTCCACGCCGAAGCTCGAGGCATGATTGCCGCCAATGTCTCCCGCGTCCTCGAGCCGCTCAAAGCCGGCATTGGCGAGCAGCTCGCTCATCCCGAGGTACACGAAGCGGCCCGAGTGAAAGAGTCCGGTCTTGTATCCGTCGTGGGCAAGCGCGGTCGCGACCGACGCCGACATCATGGGCGCGTGGTGTTCCGCGGACACGTCGAAGCCAGGATACCGTGACGCGAGCGTGGCGACGAGCCCTTTGACACTCTCGGGGTAGGCCGTGTAGGCGTTGGTGAAGACAACTGAGCGTCGCGCGAGCGCGCTGAGGTTCGGTGTGGGATCGGACGTCGCACCGAACGCGCCGAGGTATTGCGCCGCGGTCGACTCGAGAATGATGAGGAGCACGTTCGCGCGCGGTGCAATCGTGCGCAGGGCTGCAAGCGATTCGCGTGGCGACGGTGTCGTGCCGTGACTACCGCCGAATGGACTCGAGCGCCAATCCGCGGAACGCATCTCGGTCAGCGCCCCCGCGTGCACGCGCGGGACCGCGGTGCGCGCCAACGTCCATACCGCATTGCGTTCGAGCCCGTTCGTCTCGACTCGGCGCGCAGCCGTCGGCCCTAGGAGCACCAGTGCCGCGGCCACAGGGATCCAACGCCTGCCCGGCTGATGCTCGCGCTTCCAGATGAAGGGCAGAGCCACGCCGAGTGCGATGATGCCGGCCACCGCGAGCATGTTGGGAGTCGTGGCGTGATACCGGATGGAGTCGGAGAGTGTTCCCGTCGCTGCACGTAGCATGGGCGCAGTGAGCGGTGTGCCGAGCACGCGGACGACCGGAAGCGTAATCGCGACGAATGCGACGATCACCGCGTACGCCACGCGCGCGGGAAGGGGATGCCGAACGATGCGCTCGAACGCGGCGAAGACGAGGACCACTGCGAGGTCCTGCGAGACGAGGGCGAACGGCATCAGCGGCGACGCCGGCACCGGGTGCGCGGCCAGCGTGATAATTCTCGCCGCAATCAGGACGACCAAAAGGCACGATGCCATCATGCGCGCACGAGATTGATGCGCTTGAGTAACGGAAGGGAAACCACGCATCCATCCCCGATGCGATGCCAGATCCAGTCGTGCACCAGCACTGCAGGCGCGGGCGGATGACTGTAGAAACGCGCGCGATCGCCGGAGAACGCGAGCGGCACGATCACAAGGTCAGCGCCGTCACAGAGCTGTGGCGAGTAGGCAGCCTGGATCCAGGTGACCTCGCCCTCGATGAACGGGCGCGCACAGCGGATACTCTCCGCGGACATGTCGATGACCGAGAGCTGTGCCGCTGGAAGCAGGCGACGCAGGACGAGTGCAGTTCTGGGGAAGAGTCCGCCGCCGACGATCGCCACCGACCTGACCGGCGGCAGTGCCGCGATGAGCGGAGCAAAGGCGCGAGCATGCCGGTCGACGACGAAACGCTGCAACAGCGTAGAACGGAGTACGAGTCGCTCGAGGGTGTTGAGGTGTACGACTTCCAACCAACGCAACACCGCAGGCCACGCACTCTGCTGCGCGCGCGCGTTCGCAGTGTGCGGCAGCACGGTCCAGTGCAAACCGGGTCGCGCGTGATGCTCGACGTGGTAGCCGTCGTTGAAGAACGCGAAGTTATAGAGCGAACCGTAGTGGCTCACCGTTCCGCGCACGTGCTCGTAGTGGCCTTGAAGCCAGCAGAGCACCATCGCCGTAAGCCAGCCGATTCCGAACGGCACGAACTTGTCCGGCGTCGCAATGGCGAGCGCAAGCCAGGCCGTGATGACCAACGCGAGTTCCGCCGAGAGCTGCGCGCTCCAGCGCACCTGGCAGGGACGGTCAGCGTGGTGCGCAATGTGGCGATCTCGCCAGAGCGTCTGCGGAACCCCGAGCAGAAGACTGAGATACGCGGAGAAAACGAGGTTCAACCGCCGATCGCGGAAGAAGGGCAGGTGGATGAAGTTGTGTGAAACCGTATTGGCGATCCACCAGATCCCAACGGCAACCAGCAAGGGCGAGAACGCCGTCACGAGAAGAACGGCGTATGCTCCCGCGAGCACGATCAACAAGGCATCGCGGGAGGAGTGCCGCAGCACGGCGACGGACACGCTACTTGGCCACGCGAATGGAGCTCTCGACCGGTTGCCCGGTCCAATTTCCTGACCTGGCGACCACGCGCCAGATGTAGTCCTCGCCCGGGCGGAGCGCGAGCTTCGGCGTCCAGCTGGTCTCGTCCTTACCGGCGGGCAGCGGCTCGCTGGTTTCATGCTGTCCCTTGCCGTCCAGCGAGAAGACGTAGCGCACGAGCGTGTCTTTCACGTTGCGGACGACGAAGCGGACCGGTCCCGATTTCACCGTCGATCCGTCCAGCGGCGAGAGGGGAAGGGGGATGCTGGCGAGGTCGCGTTGGATGGACGAGGCGAGCGGATTATTCGTCGTCTTCCTCACACCGAAGCCAATCGGATAGGGTTCCGGCGCGGTGAGCGGTTCGGAGGCAGACCGTACTCGGCCGGTTGGCGTATATCGCTGGCCGAATCCCACAACCTGGCCGCTACCCGCCACACTCTGGAAATCGTTCCATTCGGCGCGGCTGACCCTTGGATCGCTCGCGGCCTTGAAGAACATGTATCCTCGCTGGACGGGCTTGTAGCTGTCGCCACCCATGCCCGTGGAGAGCGCGAACACGCCCCAGATCTGGACGGTTTCTTCGTTGGCGCTGACGACAACCTTGTCGATGAGCGCATAGATGCCCACCGGATCGCTCAGGCGCGAAGGAGTTGCGGCAACGGCAACGGCACTGACGATAGAGAGTAGAGCGACCTGCCGAACGAATCGAAGCGCACGCATGGTGGTCTCGGGCGGTTGAAGGAGTGGTGGTAAGATGCCGATGACCGGGAGAGTGTTTATCGATCCGAGGATACTCTTGCGCGGTGCAGGCCCTTCGCTGCGCTCAGGGCGACCCACGAACGGAAGCGGCAGAACACGCGCGGCGTAAGATGTGTGGTCGCAACGTGTTGCGTGCGGCGGACGGAGCACGCCCACAGAAAGGTCGAGCAGCGCAGTGGTCGCGAGCGGAATTGCTCAACGGAGCGTGCATCCATAGCGTTGAATAGTCGAGGACAGCTGGCCTACCCTCACCAAGCGGCGTCGCCCACACGGACGCTGTCGACCAAGCATCCCACGGAGAGAGAATGCGGGGACCCACCACGAGAAGCGCACTCGCGATCGCAGTCGCCGGCGCGTTGATGTTCAGTACGGCGGCCGTCGCGCAGACGATCACGTCGCCAAAGCAGCAATTCGGCTTCAATATCGGCGACGACTACAAGCTCGCCAACTACACGCAGTTCGAGACGTACGTCCGGAAGCTTGCGAAGGAATCCAACCGGATGAAGCTCGTGGACATGGGCAAGACGGCGGAGGGTCGCACGCAACTCATGGCGATCATTTCGTCGCCCGCCAATCTCGCGAAGCTCGATCGATACAAGGAGATCTCCCGCAAGCTCGCGTTCGCCGAGGGCCTCACCGACGACGAGGCGAAAGCGTTGGCGCACGAGGGCAAGGCGATCGTCTGGATCGACGGTGGCTTGCATGCCACCGAGGTGCTTGGCGCCGCGCAGCTCATCGAGACGATCTACCAGCTCGTGAGCAAGAACGACGCGGAGACGCAGCGCTTCCTGAACGATTGCATCATCTTGGCGGCGCACGCCAATCCGGACGGAATGGAGCTCGTCTCGAACTGGTACATGAAGGACGCGGATACGCTGAAACGGAGCATGAATATTCCGCGACTGTATCAGAAGTACATCGGGCACGACGACAATCGCGATTTCTACATCTCCAATCAGCCGGAGACGCAGAACGTCAACCACCAGTTGTACTGGGAATGGTTCCCGCAGATCGTCTACAACCATCACCAGACTGGTCCTGCCGGCACGGTGATGTTCGCGCCACCGTTCCGCGACCCGTTCAATTTCAACTTCGATCCGATCGTGCCGATGGAACTCGACATGGTCGCGTCGTCGATGCACACGCGCTTCGAGGCCGAAGGCAAGCCTGGCGTGACGATGCGCACCGGTTCGTCCTACTCGACGTGGTGGAACGGCGGCCTTCGCACGACGGTGTATTTCCACAACATGATCGGACTGCTCACGGAGACAATCGGCAATCCGACGCCGACGACGATTCCGTTCATTCCCGAGCAGCAACTGCCGCGCGCCGACTTGCCATATCCGATCGCACCGCAGCGCTGGCACTTCCGGCAGTCGATCGAGTATTCGTTGACGGCCAACCGCGCGGTGCTCGACATCGCGTCCAAGCAGCGCGAGATGCTGCTGTACAACTTCTACCGGATGGGAAAGAATTCGATCGACCGTGGGAATCGCGACTCGTGGACCGCGAGCCCCAGCCGGATCGATGCCGTGAAGAAGAAGATTGACGCAGACGTCGCGCTCGCGGGTGGCGGTGCGGGCGGTGGCCGCGGCGGCCGTGGTGGTCGTGGTGGCGGTGGCGGCGCCGCAGGTGGCGCCGACGCAGCGGCGGGTGGGCCGGTCGGTGATCCGATCTTCCAGTTCGGCCGCGGCGCCGACCCGAAGTACTTCACCGACGTGCTTCATGCACCGGAGCTTCGCGATCCGCGCGGCTACATCCTGCCGAGCGACCAGCCTGACTTCCCGACGGCGACGAAGTTCATCAATGCGCTTCGCCATGTCGGCGTGATCGTGCATCGCGCCACGGCGCCGTTCACGGTGAAAGGGAAGCAGTATCCCGCGGGATCGTACGTGGTGAAGTCCAATCAGGCGTTCCGCCCGCACGTGCTCGACATGTTCGAGCCACAGGATCACCCGAACGATTTTGCGTACCCGGGTGGCCCGCCGAAGCGTCCATATGACAACGCTGGCTACACGCTGGCGTTCCAGATGGGTGTGAAATTCGATCGCATCCTCGATGGCTTCGACGGTCCGTTCGAGGCGATCAAGGGACTCGCCACGCCGATGGCGGGAACCGTCGCCGGAGCAGCGACGCCGGCTGGCTATCTGGTGAGCCGTTCGGTGAATGACGCCTTCATCGCGATCAACCGCGCGTTCAAGGCCAAGGCGGATGTATTTACGCTTCGCACACCGATGACGGCCAGCGGGAAGACGTATCCCGCCGGCACGTTCTACATCGCCGCGACCCCCGCGTCGACATCGATGCTGAAAGATCTGGCGAAGTCGAACGGCGTCTCGGCGGTTGCGGTCACGTCGGCGCCGACGGATGCGCGGAAGCTTCACTCCATGCGCGTGGCGCTGTACGACGTCTACGGTGGCTCCATGCCGTCCGGCCACACGCGGTGGCTGCTCGAGCAGTTCGAGATTCCCTTCGACGTGGTCTATCCGGCGACGCTGGATGCGGGGAACCTGGCGAGCAAGTATGACGTGATTGTCCTGCCCTCTGGTGCTGTGCCGCGTGAAGGCCAAGGCGGCCGTGGTGGTGGCGGTGGTGGTGGTGGTGGCGGCGGTGCGGATTCGTCGAGCATTCCTGCGGAGTTCCGCGATCGGCTCGGGCGCTTTACACCGGCGCGCACGCTTCCGCAGTTGAAGCAATTCGTCGAGGCCGGGGGTACGCTCATCGCGGTGGGAACGTCATCGAACATCGGCTCGCAGCTCGGGTTGCCGATGACCAGTGCGCTGACGGAGAAGACAGCCGCCGGAGCGGAGCGCGATCTGCCGGGTGACAAGTACTACGTCCCGGGCTCTGTGTTGCGTGTGCAGGTCGACACCACTATGGCCATTTCGCAGGGACTGCCGCGGGATCTGGACGTCTTCTTCGACAACAGCCCAGCGTTCAGGCTCGGCAGCGATGCCGCGGCCAAGGGGCTCAAGCCACTCGCGTGGTTCCCCAATGCGACACCGCTGCGAAGCGGATGGGCTTGGGGGCAGGCGTATCTCGATGGTGCGGTTGAAGCGGTCGAGGCGTCGATGGGCAAGGGCAAGCTGTACATGTTCGCCCCGGAGATCACCTTCCGCGGCCAGCCACATGGCACGTTCAAGTGGCTGTTCAACGGGATCTACTCGGCGCCGGATCCTGCACCAGTTCCTTGATTGATCGGATACTGCGGAACTGCCACTGCATTCGGAACGGATTTGACGGATAACAGCTGATTCTTCGGATTCGTTCATAGAAAGGGCTGGCCTCGTACTCGGAGGCCAGCCCTTCCTTAGACGACAAATTGTAACAGCAACAGCAATTGACCACAGAGGACACAGAGGACACAGAGGAGAGCGTAAACGACGTGCAGTCCTCTGTGTCCTCTGTGGTTAAAGTTGTTCTTGTTTTAGCAGATCGCCGCCTCGACGATCTCCTGCGCGCGCTTCGACGCCGCGCGGAGACGCACCGCGCATTCACTCGCTCGGCGCGCAAGATCGTCGCCACGTGACTTGTCGGACATTGCGGAGATGTTGATCCGCACGTTGAACACGGCGCCGATGCCGCCGGCTTCTGCCATCAGCGCCGCGACGCCCGCATCGCTCACGGCATTCGTGTTTCCCTTGCTCGCGAGATCTGCCGCAAGCTCGGCGACCTCGGCACAGGCAATTGCCGTTTCCAACGGCACCTCCGCTGCGTGGACGAGCGCTTCGTCGATCGTGCGTGTTTTTTCCGCCTTCTGCTCGTCGCCGTCAGCGGGAAGCTTGTACGCGGCCGAGACAATGGCATAGGCCGCCGCGTCGCGGGAGACGAGTTCGCTCAGTGTGTTGCCCAGTGCCGCCGCACGAACCGCGGCTTCGCGCATTTCTGCGTCGACGGCGGCGTATTTCTTCCGGCCCATCGTAAGGCCCGCCATCATCTGAGCCAGTGCGGCACCGAGCGCGCCGGCGTGCGCCGCGACGCTTCCGCCGCCTGGCGTCGGACTCGCCGAGGCGACCGACGCCACGAATCCGCTCAATGATTCGCCGCCGGAAATCGCCGTGCGAACTTTTCGTTCGACCACCATGTCCGGGGTGAAATTCCGCAGGCGAATGTGCCGCGCCGCCGCCTCGAAGAGTGCGCGCTCGGGCACCAGGCCCACGAGCTCGCTCCAGGTAGGCGTCACGCCACGCGCCTCGGCTTCCATCTTCACCATGTCGTACGCCTGATGCAGTGGCGTCTTCTCGGTGTCCACGAGATTCATCGAGACCTGCGCCTGTCCGTCCACCTCGAACGCAAGGCCTTTGACGTACTTCAATCCGCCGACGGAACCCCGCACCGACTTCGCGACTTCCTTCGCGATGGACATGTTCGAGGCGGGTCCAAGATAGACGTTGTAGGCCACGAGGAACGGGCGCGCGCCAATGGCGACCGCGCCGGCCGTCGGATGAACGACGGACGGCCCGAAGTCAGGTGTGCGTTGCGGTGTCGTGCCGATGTCGTCGCGCCGGCCTTCGAACTCGCCGCGCCTGACGTCGGCGAGATTCTCACGATCGGGACGCGTCGCGGCGCGCTCGTAGAGAAACACGGGAATCGCGAGCTCACGCCCCACGCGCTCGCCAAGTTGCCGAGCGAGCGCGATGCAGTCCTCCATCGTGGAGCCGTCGAGTGGAATGAACGGCACCACGTCGGCCGCGCCCATTCGCGGGTGTTCGCCGCTGTGTGTGGTCAGGTCGATCCAGCGCTGTGCCTCGCGGATGCCGGCAAATGCAGCGTCCACGGCAGCGTCGATCTGCGCGACAAAGGTAATGACGCAGCGGTTGTGACTCGCGTCCGCACTCGTGTCCAGCACGTGCGCGCCAGCGACGGCGGCGATCGCGTCACGAATTGCGGCGATCACTTCAGGACGGCGGCCTTCAGAAAAGTTCGGAACGCACTCGATGAGCTTCATTGCGGGGGACAGGGGACAGGGACAAGGTCAGGAGCTAAGGCAAGGAGCTAGGTGCGGGCACTTCGCTAAGGCTCAGGGCGACAAAACGAGCGGAACGACGCAGAACGGAAGCATATCGGCGTCACCCATTCAGCGTTTTCAGCAGCCACGCATGCATCGCCGTGCCGCCGGCGAGGATTGACGTTGCCGCAATCGGGATCGGGTTTCCCTCAATCGTCGTCACAACGCCACCGGCCTCGTGCACGAGCAGCACGCCTGCCGCGAGGTCCCACGGCGACAACCGGAGTTCGAAGAACGCGTCGTAGCGCCCGCAGGCAACGTCGGCGAGGTCGAGGGCCGCGGCACCGTTGCGGCGGATGCCAGACGTCGCGCGCATGATGGCTGGAAGCAGTGGCACGTACCGATCGATGTGTTCGTCGTTGGAGAACGGGAAACCGGTGGCGATGAGGGCCCGCGCCGGCTCCGTCGTCGTGCTCACGCGCATCGGCTCACCGGCGCGACGCGCACCCCCACCGACCGTTGCCGTGAACAGCTCGCCGCTGTGTGCATTGATGATTGCGCCCGCCACCGGGACGCCGTCGACCAGCGCGGCAACGGATACCGCGTACCACGGCACGCCATGCAGAAAGTTGGTCGTTCCGTCGAGCGGGTCGGCGACAAAGACCAACCCGCGGGTCGCGTCCGCGTCGGGCGTGCCCTCCTCGGCGAGTAGCGACGCGTCGGGATGCCGGCCGGCAACAACCTCGGCAAGTGCCGACTCGCTCGCGCGATCGATTTCACTCACGAAATCGAATGCGCCCTTGGATTCCCAGGTGAGCGTCGCACGCCGCGCGGCACCTTCGCGCACGACTTCCGCGCAGCGAACCACCGCCGAGACGCACGTCGCGAGCAAGGCGCGCCGATCGGCGTGCGTGGTATTCGTCTGTTGTTGTTCAGCCTTCTCACCCTGCATTGCTTGCCTCGCGTCAGACGCGCTCATTACGTTCTCGGGATGGCACGCATCTTCAGTGGGATTCAGCCGTCCGGGGAGCTCCACATTGGGAACTACCTTGGCGCGGTCAAGAACTGGGTCGCCCTGCAGGGAACGGCGGAATCGCTCTTCTGCATCGTCGACCTTCACGCAATCGTCGTCGCATACGACCCGGCCCAGCTTCGCCTGCGCCGGCGCGAGATGGCGCTTGGTCTGCTCGCCGCCGGACTCGACCCGGACCGCTGCCATGTCTTCGTGCAGTCGGACGTGCCGGAACATACTGAGCTTGCGTGGTTCTTCAACACCGTCACGCCGCTGGGCGAGCTCGAACGACAGACGCAATTCAAGGATAAGTCGGCCAAGCAAGAGAGCGTGAGCGCAGGATTGCTCAACTATCCCATCCTCCAGGCTGCCGACATCCTGCTGTATCGCGCGGACACGGTGCCGGTGGGAGAGGATCAGGTCCAGCATCTGGAGCTTTCGCGCGTCATCGCGCGCCGGTGGAATGCGCAGTTCGCGCCCGACGCCGGTTTCTTCCCGGAGCCCCAGCCGATCCTGACGCCGACACGCCGCATCATGGGACTCGATGGGCAGGCCAAGATGTCGAAGTCGATGGGAAATACCATCGGCCTGTTGGAGTCGAAGGACGACATCTGGGCCAAGCTTCGCCCCGCCGTCACGGATCCGGCACGCATCCGGAAGACCGACCCCGGCACGCCGGAAGTCTGCAACATTTACCATCTGCACAAGGCGTTCAGCACACCGGAAACGGTTGAGCACGTCGCAACGCAATGCAGTTCGGCCGGATGGGGATGTATTGACTGCAAGAAAGTGCTCGCGGAGTCCATGGAGTTGGAACTCGTTCCCATCCGGCGACGCGCCGAGGCACTTCGTGAAGACCCTTCGCGCGTTGATGATGCCTTGAGCTCGGCGGCGGCGAAGTGTCGCGTGCTCGCCGGCGAAACCATGCGCGCGGTGCGTGATCAGATGGGGTTCGATTGACGTGACGTTTGTCGAGGCGTTCGGTCGAATATTCCTCGTTTCGAATCGGTGGGGTCTGGGCGCTGCGCCAATGATCGTGGCGCTGCTGGTACCGCTGATATTGGCAATGTTCATCGACCGACGGATGCAGAGGCCGTAGCGTGTACATGGGTCATCTTGCGATCGCCATCAGTCTCAAGTCAGGCGAGCCTCGCGCGGCGCTCGTCCCGCTGGTCATCGCCGCGTTCGGCCCTGATTGGGTGGAAGCTGCCCTGATGATGCCACATACCAGGGAGGGAATGGCACCCTACACGCATTCCATCCCAGCGGTCATGCTCGGCGCAGTGATTGCGAGCGGCGCGTATGCGCTGATTGCGAGACGGCCAGGAGCGAAGCAAGTCGCGGCCGCATGGCTGCTGCACTGGCTGGCCGACCTGCTGAGCGGTCGCAAACCCGTGATCGGGTTGAACCCCTTGATCGGGCTCGATCTCTATCATGTACCGCCCGCGGAGTTCCTTCTGGAATGCGTGGTCATTGCGACCGCCTGTTATTTGTACGCACGAGCCTTCGCGACCACTCGCGCCAAGCGACAAGCCGTGGTGATCCTCGCCGTCGTGATGGCGATTCTACAGCTCGGTTTGAACGCATCGATGTCGAAGCTCGACGGGACTCCATGGAACCCATCGCTGGCGCTGGCGCCATAACGCTTCCATCTTTTCGGCCCGATACAGACGAGCGTGGTGACGCTGCACGGCTCTTGCGTTTCGATCCGGCTCACTGAACCGTGAGCGTATCATGGCAACGCAAGGGACGAGAGGGATTGTCACGCTGGTGTGCCTGACGTGTGGCAAGGAGAAGTTCTTTACTGAAGAGGTTCCCGAGCGTGCCACCTGCGAGCAGTGCGCGGGCACGGTATTCCGGTCTTTTGCAACTCCTACCGAGCCCGACGACGCGACGATCGATGCGCTCGAGGCGCAGGCACGCAGCATGGCGTACGGCGATAGTTCGCCGGACACCACGCAAGGCGACGTGCGCGACCTCGGCCTCATCTGATGCGTTGAGCGCGGGCGGGAGCCCGCTATCCTGATCGTGAGCCCGCAGCTTGGCTCCGGCTCTTACATTGAGGGCGCAAGCTGAAGCTTTCCGGACCGGCACGGCAGTTCGACGTCGTCACCGCCGCGCTTCTCACGCGGGATCATGTCTACGGAGTCCACGTTGACTGAGCGAAGACAACTCGTCGTCGACCTTGCGGCGACGTCACGGAACTGGGCACTGACGCCGGAGGGAGAGGCGCGCATCCGCGCCGAAGCCCCGCCGGGGTGGGACATCGACGTCGTTTCCGCGCCGACGAGCTCGGACGGCGACGGCCCCCCGGGTGGCAGCAGCGAAGCGCAGCGGTTGATTGCCAACGCGGAAGTCTACTTCGGCTTTGGCATAACCCCTGACCTGTTTCAGGCCGCCAAGGCACTTCGGTGGGTGCACTCCGCCGCCGCAGGGGTTGGCAACGTGCTCAAATCCGGGATCGCCGACACCAGTGTGGCGCTGACCAACTCCGCGGGCATCCACGGCCCGCCAATCAGCGAATTCGTCGTGGCAGGCCTGCTGCATTTCATGCGCGGCCTCGACGTGGCGATCGACCAGCAGCGCCGCGGAGAATGGAACAAGGCCTTCTTCGTCGCTGATGATTCGCCACTGCGCGAGATCAGTGGGTCGCGGATCCTGATTGTCGGCACCGGCGGTCTGGGCGGCGAGACTGCTCGGCGGCTGTCGTGCCTTGGTGCGCACTGCATCGGTCTGCGGCGACGACCCGAACTCGGCGCGCCGCCGGGGTTCCTATCGGTCGCGGCACTGGATTCGATCGACGACCTGCTCCCGACCGCGGACGCCGTGGTGCTCGCCGCCCCGCTCACGCCGGATACCAACGAATTGCTGTCGCGAGCGCGTCTCGAACGACTGCCGAGGCACGCGATCGTGGTCAACGTCTCGCGAGGCGCCATGCTCGATGAGGAGGCGCTCGCCGACATGCTCGAGTCCGGAACGCTTCGTGGTGCTGCACTCGACGTCTTTCGCCAAGAGCCACTGGCGACGACCAGTCGCCTTTGGCAGCTTCGGTCGGTGCTGCTGGTGCCGCATGTTTCCCCGGTTTCGCCCGGGCGGTTCTGGCCGCGCCAACTCGACCTCTTCCTCGACAATTGGCGGCGCTACGTTTCCGGAGAGCCATTGCGCAACCTCGTCGACAAACACGCAGGGTATTGATTCATGGAACGCATCATCAAGGCCGCGGTCGATCGTGGCGCCTCTGACCTCCATATCAAGGCGGGAGACGTCTTCCGCGCGCGCATCCACGGCAAGTTGGTGCCGCTCACGAAGCAGGCGCTGACGCCCGAGCAGACGCGCACGATCGCGCTGCACCTCATGTCCAACGAGGACGACAAGGCGCGGATCGACAAGTTGACGGATTACGATTGTTCGTGGGCGTCACCAGGGATTGGGCGCTTCCGCGTCAACATCCTGAAGCAGCGGTCGAGCTTCATGGTGGTGATGCGCGTCATCCCCTTCGAGGTGCCGACCTTCCAGAAACTGCGCCTTCCCGCTGCACTCGAACGTGTTGCACAGGCAGAGCGCGGCATGGTGCTCGTGACGGGCGTGACCGGCTCCGGCAAGTCGAGCACCATGGCGGCGATGGTCAACTACATCAATCGCCACGAGAATCGGCACATTCTCACCCTCGAGAATCCGATCGAGTTCCTCCACACCGACATCCAGAGCGCGATCACCCAGCGCGAGATTGGATCCGACACGGTGGATTTCAAGATGGGACTCCGTGCCGCACTGCGTCAGGATCCAGACGTCGTTATGATCGGCGAAATGCGCGATGCCGAGACGATCGACACCGCAATGAAGGCCGCAGAGACGGGACACCTGCTCATCTCGACGTTGCACACACCGGATGCGCAGAGCACGATCCTCCGCATCATGGCGATGTTTCCACCGGAAGAGCAGGAGGTCGTGCGGATTCGTCTCAGCGAGACACTCAATTCCGTCGTATCGCAGCGACTGCTTCCGCGTGCCGATGGAAATGGACGCGCGGTGGCGGCGGAGATCCTCATCGTCACGCCTGCGGTGCGCGACATGATTGCCGACGGCAAGCGCATCGGCGAGATCAAGGATTACATCGAGGAAGGCCGCGACCAGTACGGGATGCAGAGCTTCGACCAGCATCTCGCGGACCTGGTCCAGGATGGAGAGGTGACCTTCGAGACGGCGATGGGCGCAGCATCGAATCCATCGGACTTCGAGCTCAAGATGCGCATGTTCCGCCGAGTCTCCACCACGGTGACGGCAAGCGCGGTTGCGGCCGCGGAAGCGGCGGCGGCGAAGCCGGCCGCGGCAGACACGCCGAGTGGGATGGACGGCATCACGAGCGGCGGCTTCGACTTCATGCAACAGTGATGAACCTCCACGGCATCCTCGCGCCACTCGTCACGCCCTTTTCGGCGGATGGCGAGGTCGACCTCGACGGATTTGCGCTCAACATCCGTGCACATCTCGCGGCCGGTGTCTGCGGTATCGTCGTCACTGGCTCCACCGGTGAAGCCGCATTGCTCGATGAGCGTGAGCGCACCCTGCTCGTCGAGCGCGCGCGACGCGAAGTGGATTCGGATCGCACCCTCTTGATTGGCACGGGTGCCGAGTCCACGCGGGTGACGATCGCACGGTCGCGCGCGGCGGCCGAACTCGGCGCCGACGGAGTGCTTGTCGTGGCGCCGCACTATTACGGCGACCAGATGAAGCCGGTCGCACTCCAGTCGCACTACGAGCGCATCGCCGACGAGAGTCCAATTCCGGTGCTGTTGTACTCGATTCCCAAGTACATGCACTTCGCACTGCCGGCAGAGGTCGTCGCGGCGCTGGCGCAGCACCAGAACATCGTCGGGATGAAGGACAGCTCAGGCGACGCGAAGCTGTTCGCAGGATACCTCAAGTCCGCGAGTGAGTCATTCCGCGTGCTCACGGGCAACGGGCCATTCTGGGCCGAGGCCCTTCGCATGGGGGCATACGGCGGTATTCTCGCCGTCAGCCTTTTCGCGCCAACGTTGGCGTTCGATGTCTGGGACGCGAGCCAGCGCGGCGATGACGAGGCTGCCGCGCGGGCGCAGGAACTGCTGCGTCCGATGGCTGCAACGATCGTCGGGACACTGGGCGTGCCCGGCGTGAAAGCTGCGCTCGACGCCGTTGGGCTCGCCGGAGGGACGCCGCGTCCTCCGCTGAGCGCGCTCGGCGCGGAGGCACGCGCGACGGTGGACGGACTTCTCCGCGCGGCGGAGCTGGCGCCGGCGGTTTGACCGTACCGGTGGACGAGCGCCCGGGCGTTCGCCACCTGCGCGCGATCGCGGCATCTCCTCGGCCGGCGGGCAGTTCGGCCGAGGATGATGCCAGACGGTACGTCACAAATGTGCTGTCAGCGCTCGGATTTCGCGTGAGCGAGGAACCGTTCGAGTATTCGTCGTTTCCCGGTCGATGTGCGACGCCCCTCGCCGGAGCGGTCCTGACCACGGCCGCGTTCACCAGCGGGTGGTTCTCACTCGCGCGGGACGACGCGTGGACGGCGATGGCGCTCCTGATCATCGTGTTGACGGCTGTCTCCACGTTTGCCCGCTGGATGCTCGGCGATGGCGTACTGACGGTGCCATGGATGCGCGCGCGAGGCGTGAACCTGGTCGCCGAACGCGGTGCAGGAGAGCCGCGTGTCTGGTTGGTCGCTCACATCGACAGCAAATCGCAACCGGTGCCGTCTGCCGCGCGAGTCGCTGGTGTGGCACTACTGGCAACCGGGATTGTACTCGCCGGCGCGGCGCTCGCCCTGAAACTTCTCGGTGGCGAGTCAGGTACGCTCATGGTAGGAGCGCTTTTCGTTGTCGGTGCCGGAGGTCTGCCTGTCATGGCGAGTGTTGTCGGATCGCGCTCGGATGGAGCGGTTGACAATGCATCCGGTGTGGCTGCGGTGCTTGCCGCCGCAGCGCTGGTAGGACCCAATGTTGCGATTGGTGTGCTCGTGCCGAGCGCTGAAGAGCTTGGCCTCGCCGGAGCTCGAGCGTGGGCGCAGACGCGCGCAGTCGGCACGGCGCTCAATTGCGATGGAGTTGACGATGGCGGAGCACTCGTGATCATGTACAACGACGCAGCACCCGAAGAGTTGGTTGGTGCTGTTCGACGCGCGGCGACGCGACCGGTCGTTGCTCGCCGGATGCCGCTGGGCCTGCTCACGGATTCAACCGCGCTGGCACATGCTGGCTGGCGCACCGTCACGGTGAGTCATGGGTCGCTCGCCACACTGCGCCGCATTCACACGGAGCGCGACTCGCTCGCGAACCTTCGCGGCACCAAGATCGACGAAGTCGCCGTCATCCTAGCGCGCGCCGCGGAGGCGCTGGCCTAATGGAAGTCATCCTGCTTGCACTCCTGCTGTTGCTTGGCCTGATCATGATTCCGTTCGGTCTACCCGGAACGTGGATCATCGCCGGTTCGGCGCTCGGTTTTTCCATTCTCGTGCCGAATTCGATCGGCATCTTCACGATCATCGCGGTCACGGTGCTCGCGATCATCGGCGAAGTCATCGAGTGGACGATGACCGCCAAGTACACGAAGAAGTACGGTGGATCGACGCGTGCGAGCTGGGGCGCCGTAATTGGCGGTATGGTCGGCGCCGTGATGGGCGTACCGATCCCGATTATCGGCTCAGTGATCGGCGCGTTTGCGGGTGCCTTCGTAGGGGCATTCTTGTTTGAAATGTCGCGCGGGACAAGCGGGGGCGACTCGACGCGCGTGGCGTGGGGTGCGTTGGTCGGTCGCGCGCTGGCGTCGGCAGTGAAGGTTGGGATCGGCGTTGGTATGGCGGCGTGGATTCTGTTCGTGGCGATGGTCTAGGGTTGCCGCTTGGGCTTGGGAAGGTGATAACGAGGGATGGGGGCGTGGGGTCGGGCCCGGGCCAACCGCGGGCTGGGGCGCGGGCCCGGGCGAGGGCTTGGGCTCGGGCCTACCAGCAGGCTCGGGCGAGCGCTTGGGCTTGAGGCTTGCGCAACACCAGTAATCAGCTGCCAGCCCAGACCCGTTCCCGGTCCCGTGCCTGCAGGGTAAGCCCAAGCCCCCGCCGTAGCCCACGCCCGCGGCCAAGCCCGCGGTTGACCCGAGCCCAAGCCCTCGCCCCGATCCCCAGTTATCAGTCGGTCAGCCCGAGCCCGAAGCTGTTCAGTGATTTGACATCGCCCCAGCGTCCGATAGATTCAAACAACGCCCCGCGCCTCGCGGGGCGTTTTGTGTGTCTGGAAGCCACGGGAGCGCAAATTGTTCGGACCGGAATCACGCGTGGTCGTCGTCGTGGGAGCGCAGTGGGGCGACGAGGGGAAGGGGAAGCTCGTCGACGTCCTTGCCGAGCGCGCCGATTGGGTCGTGCGCTACCAGGGTGGCGCGAACGCTGGACACACCGTCGATCTCGGCGACCGCTCCTTCGTGTTACACCAAATCCCGAGCGGAATCCTCCATCCCGGAGTGCGCTGCGCCATCGGCAATGGCGTGGTGCTCGACCCCGACACGCTCTTCGAGGAGATCGACGGCCTCGTGAAGGCGGGCGTCGATGTGGAAGGGCGACTCTACGTGAGCGATCGGGCGCATATGGTGCTGCCGTACCACAAGCAGGTGGACGGCGAAAGTGCGTCGAGTAAAGCCATTGGGACGACGGGCCGCGGCATCGGTCCCGCGTACGAGGACAAGATCGCGCGGCGGGGCGTGCGGGTTCTGGACCTGCGCAACCCCGCGCGGCTCCGAGACGTCGTCGTCAAGGGAGCGGAAAACGCGCAGGCGCGCCTCGACCGAAACGGATTGGGAACGAAAATCGATGTCGATGCGGTCGTCGCGCAGCTGGAGCGTCTTGGCCAGCGGCTCCTGCCGCTCGCGGAAGACGTCGGCCTCACCGTGCATCGTGCCATCAAGTCGGACGCGGCGGTGCTGCTCGAGGGTGCGCAGGGCTCGCTGCTGGATATCGATCACGGCACGTATCCCTTCGTCACGTCGAGCAACACGACGGCGGGGGGCGCCGCCGTTGGCGTCGGCATTGGACCCAACGCGATCGACCGCGTCCTCGGCGTTGTGAAGGCGTACACCACTCGCGTCGGCAACGGGCCGTTGCCCACCGAGTTTACGGAGCCACTGCAAAGCGAGGTGCGCACGCTGGGCAACGAGTTCGGCGCGACGACTGGACGCCCTCGCCGGTGCGGCTGGTTCGATGCACTGGTTGTGAAGTACGCGACGCGCGTGAATGGCCTGAGCGATCTGGCCGTCACCAAGCTCGACGTGCTCGACACACTCGACGAGTTGCAGATTTGCTCGGGGTATGAGATCGACGGCGAGTTGCACGACGAGTTTCCGAGCGACCTCTTTGCACTCGAACGCGTGGTGCCGAGATACGAGCGGTTCGAAGGGTGGAAGCAATCGACCGCGGGTGCGCGAAAGCTGGGCGACCTTCCCTCTGCAGCGCGCGCGTATCTCGACCGCATCGAGCAACTGTGCGAGGCGCCGATCACGTACGTCAGCGTAGGCACGCGACGCGATCAGATCATCGGATTGTGATGAACGACGTGAGGTGCAGACCCCTCGACTTCGCTCGGGGTGACAGCCACTCGTCTTGTCACCCCGAGCGACCGAAGGGAATCGAGGGGTCTGCACGTCACGCCCATGCTTGATCTCTTGATTGTCGGAGCGGGGCCTTGTGGGCTCGCCGCTGCAATCTCGGCGCAACGCGCCGGGCTCTCGGTACAAGTACTCGATGCAGGCGCCGTGGTCAGCACGATCACGCAATACCCGTATTACGTCAGCTTCTTCTCGACCGCCGAGAAGCTGTCGTTGGGCTCCGTTCCCTTCGTGGTCGCGACGGACAAGCCGACGCGGCGCGACGGACTCGCCTACTACCGCGCAATCGTGAAGCACTTCGCGATCGACGTGCGCCAATACGAGAAGGTGACGAGGCTCGAGCGATCGGGAGACGCGTGGGCTGTCCACTCCACTACGCACGAGTCGGTGAATCGTACGACCCCGGCACGGTCGGTCGTGATCGCAACCGGCTATTTCGGTTCGCCGAATTACCTCAAGGTTCCCGGCGAGGAACTGTCGCACGTGCGGCATGTTTACCGCGAAGGGCACGACGCGTTCGATCAGGATGTCGTCGTCGTCGGGGGCGGGAACTCCGCCGCCGAGGCCGCGCTGGATCTCTGGCGCGCGGGGGCGCGTGTGACGCTCGTGCACTTCGGTCCGGACTTCGACAAACGTATCAAGCCGTGGGTGCTGCCCGATTTCGTGAATCGGGCGAAAGACGGAATGATTGCGACGCGCTGGAACAGCCGTGTGAAAAGCATCGAACCCGGCGTCGCGGTCGTTTCGACGCCGACGGGCGACGAGGACATTGCGGCGCGCTTCGTGTACGTCATGACGGGCTTCGCGCCCAACACCGAACTGTTGCGCGTCGCCGGAGTGCCGATCGATCCGATTACCGGCATCCCGCAACATGATCCCGACACGCTGGAGACGACCGAAGACGGTCTCTTCATCGCCGGTGTTGTCGTCGCAGGGTTCGACGCGAACAAGGTGTTCATCGAAAACGGCCGATTTCACGGCGACAAGATCGTCGCTCGGATACTCGGCCGGCCGGTACCCGCGCCTCCGCGACTGAGCGCCGAGCTCGATACCTGAGTTAACTTTGTAGTCGACCCAAAAACTCAACGACCCGATGCCCGCCAGCACCCAGCCCGATGTGATGGACAAACTCGTGTCGCTCTGCAAGCGACGCGGCTTCATTTTCCAGAGCTCCGAGATTTACGGAGGCACTGGGTCCGTGTGGGACTACGGGCCGCTCGGCGTCGAGCTGAAGAAGAATCTCAAGGACGCGTGGTGGAAGGCGATGGTTCGCATGCGCGAGGACGTCGTCGGCCTGGACGCCGCCATTCTCATGCACCCGCGCACGTGGGAAGCCAGCGGTCACGTGGCGGGCTTCACGGATCCACTGGTGGACTGCAAAGTGTGCAAAGGTCGCTTCCGCGCAGACAAGCTCGATGATGCGCGCTGTCTGCAGAAGCCGAGCAAGCGACCGGGTGAAGCGGAACAGTGCCAGCTCACCGAGCCGCGCATGTTCAACCTGATGTTCAAGACGTTCATGGGTCCAGTCGAGGAGAGTGCGTCGACGGTCTATCTGCGGCCCGAAACGGCGCAGGGCATCTTCGTGAACTTCCTGAACGTCCAGCAGAGCACGCGGCAGAAGGTGCCATTCGGCATTGCGCAGATCGGCAAGGCGTTCCGCAACGAAATCACGCCGGGCAACTTCATCTTCCGCACACGCGAGTTCGAGCAGATGGAGATGCAGTTCTTCGTCGAGCCTGGCACGGACATGGAGTGGTTCGAGTTCTGGAAGGCAGAGCGGATGAAGTGGCATCAAACGCTGGGGTTGGCGCTGGAGCGTTTGAACTACCATCAGCATGCGGGCGCTGAACTCGCGCACTACGCGCGCGCGGCGTTCGACATCGAGTTCGACTTCGGTGGCACACTCGGCTTCCAGGAGATCGAGGGCATCCACAATCGCGGCGACTTCGACCTTGGAAAGCACCAGGAGTTTTCCGGTAAGAAGCTCGAGTATTTCGACCAGCCGAAGAACAACCGCTTCCTGCCGTACGTCATCGAGACCTCCGTTGGCGCCGACAGGACGACGCTTGCAGCGCTCGTAAATGGTTATCGCGAGGAGACAGTCGAAGGCGAAGACGAGGGCCGCACCGTACTGCGCCTGCATGCGTCGCTGGCGCCAATCAAGGCCGCCGTATTCGCGCTGACGAAGAAGGAAGGGATGCCCGAGATGGCGCATCGCATCGCGAACGAGCTCCGGCAGCACTTCCCCGTCGACTACGATGAAACGGGCAGCATCGGCAAGCGCTACCGCCGGCAGGATGAAGTGGGCACACCGTATTGCGTCACCGTCGACACCGAGTCGGTCAAGGACGGCACCGTCACCGTGCGCGATCGTGACACGTTGAAGCAGGATCGCATCGGCGCCGACTCGCTGCGCGCCTACCTTCAGGAGCGTCTCCCCACATGAGCGAGCCGTTGTCCGTCGAACGGCTCCGCAGGGAAGGCGAAGAGTTTTCGATAGCGCTCTCGAGAGAGTACTACGAGTCGCTGAGCGGACTCAAGGCCGACGCGCAGATTCAACCACTCTACGAGAAACACCGCGCCATCTTCAGCGACGATTCGCTCGAGGTGGCGCGTGAAGCATTCGTGGGCAGCACGGAGGGCAGCGAGGAGCGGCGGTCCGCGCGGTTGCTCCTCGATTGGCAGGTCGACTCACGCAGCAACCGCGAACTCGCCACCCTGGATGAGCGGGAAATCGCGTGGGAGTCGGACGCAGTCCTACAGCTTTCCGATGGGCGCCAGATTCCCTATCAGCGTGCGTCGATCGAGCTCGGGAACAGCACCGATCGTGACGAGCGCGCCATGATCGAACGCGCGCGCGCGGCGCTCGTGGCCCGCGAACTGGCGCCGCTCAAGCGAGAGCGGTTCCAACGCGAGCGCGACATCACCGAATCGATCGGCATCGCGGACGGTTACGTCGCGACGTGGGAACTCCTGAGCGGATTCTCCGTGCGCGCCCTCCGCGACGAATGCGCCGCATTCTTACGCGACACGCAACCGATGTGGGACGATGTTGCGCCGCGAATGACGAAACGCGTGCTGGGAATGGAATTGCGCGAGACCTCACGCGCCGACGCGCTCGCGCTCTTTCGTGCGCGTGAATTCGACGAGTTCTTCCCGGGCCGAGACATGGAGTCGGCGATCCGGCGCCAGGTTACGGAGATGGGAATCGATCCCGAGGCGAACGGCCGCATTCGCTTCGACACCGGTGAACGGCAGGGCAAGCGCTCACGCGCGTTCTGTGCGCCGGTGCGCATTCCCGACGAGGTGTACCTCGTGCTACGCCCCCACGGTGGGCAGACCGACTGGAGCACGTTTCTCCACGAGCTCGGCCACTCGCTTCACTACGCGTATGCTCGGCCCGACCATGCGATGGAGTACCGATTCTTCGGCGATTCCTCTGTCACCGAAGGGTACGCGATGCTCTTCGATCATCTCATGCAGGATGCCGGGTGGTTGCAGCGATACACGGGCTTGGAAAAGAAGAACACGCCCGAGTTCCTCCGAAGCGCCGGTTTCGAGGAGCTGCATTTCCTGCGACGCTACTGCGCGAAGCTCGTTTACGAAACGCAGTTGTACGGCGGAGATGTCAGTTGGGACGCGCTGCCGGACCTCTTCGTCGAGACGTTGACGGCCGCGACGGACTTCCGCTATGCGAGCGCTGATGCCTTCGTTGACGTCGACCCGCGATTCTACGCCGCCCGGTATTTGCGCGCGTGGCAACTGCAAGCGTTGCTCGGCGAGACGCTGACTGAGCGATACGACGCGGACTGGTGGCGGAATCCGCGTTGCGGGCCGTGGATGGTCGAGCAGTTGTTTGGCGAAGCGCAGCGCGAGCTGGCGCACGAACAGGCGAAGCGCGTTGCGGGAAAAGCGTTGTCGTTCGCGCCGCTCATTCGCAGCATCGAACGCATGCTGGCGTAGCTCTTCATGAACCTGTCTCGTTCCGCCCTCGCACTCCTCATGACTGCCTCGACCACACTCGGCGCGCAGGAGCCCGATTGGCCCGCGGCCCACAAGGAGACGCTCGCGCACCTCCAGACGATGATTCGCATGAACACCGTGAATCCGCCCGGCAACGAAATGCAGGTCGCGAAGTTTCTCGAATCGACGATGAAGGCCGTAGGGATCGAAACGCACCTCTTCGAGCCCGCCCCCGGCCGCGCGGCCTTCGTCGCACGACTCAAGGGGAATGGGAGCAAGCGGCCCGTGCTCATCATGGGCCATATGGACGTCGTCGGGGTCGAGAAGGCGCACTGGACGGTCGATCCCTTCGCTGCGGAGATCAAGGACGGGTATCTGTACGGCCGCGGCGCAATTGACGACAAAGGCATGCTCGCCGTGAATCTCCAGACGATGCTCCTCCTCAAGAAAAACGTCATCGACAAGGGTGGCACGCTCTCGCGCGACGTCATCTTCGTCGCGAACTCCGACGAAGAGCAGGGTGGCGACTACGGCATGGGGTGGCTGATCGCGAATCACCCGGAGCTCATCAAGGCCGAGTTCGGGCTGAACGAGGGCGGGCGCACCCGGATCGTCGGCGGAAAGTTGCTGTACGTCGCCGTGCAGAACACGGAGAAGGTCTCGCACGTCGTTGCGCTCACGGCGCACGGGCCCGGTGGTCACGCGTCGATTCCGCTCGCGGGCAATGTCATTCTCCGGCTCGGCCGAGCGCTGGCGAAGATCTCCGCGCACAAGGAACCGGTGTTCCTGACGCCGTCGACGCGCGAGTTTTTCAATCAGTTGGCAGCCGTGTGGCCGGTGAAGGCAGAGCGGCAGGCGATGTCGGACGTCGCGTCAAACGACACGCGTCGTGTGCAACGAGGCGCTCGGGTCCTCGAGCACATCCCGGTGTTCGACGCAGTGCTCCGTACCGGGATTTCCGCGACGATGCTCGAGGGTGGCATTCGAACGAACGTCATTCCCACCGAAGCCGTAGCGAAGCTCAACGTTCGCACCCTGCCGGGGCAGTCGATCGACAGTGTGGTAAAGCGGATCAAGGGGGTCATCGATGACGCGCAGGTCGACGTCACGATCGCCGATCGCGGCGACGACTCCCCCGCGTCGGACTTTCATTCGCCGATGTTCAACGCGATTCGTGAGAGCGCGCAGGGGCTCGATCCCTCGCTCGCGGTGGTACCCTACTTGAGCACCGGCGCGACGGACAGTGCGCGGCTTCGTAACTGGGGAATGCAAGCGTTCGGACTGCTGCCATTTCCGATGAACCAGAACGACGAAGACCGGATGCACGGCAACGATGAACGTGTGCCCGTGACCAGCCTCGAGTTCGGGACGAAGATGATCTACGGCGCCATCCTGCGCGTGGCCAAGTGAGCACCGCGCTCGTTACCGGTGCGTCGCGCGGAATTGGCCGCGCAACTTGTGTGCGGTTAGCGGCGGACGGCTATGGCATCATTGCTGTTGCGCGCGAATCCGCTGAACTGCGATCACTGACCGCCGAAATCGAAGCGGCAGGAGGCCGTTGCCGGACGATTGCGCTCGACCTCCGGGATCCTCACGCCATCGCTACGGCGCTCGACTCGATCGAGGTGGATCTCCTGGTGAACAACGCCGGCATCGGCATCATCAAGCCGATGATGGATCTGTCGCCGGATGAGTGGCAGCGGATGCTCGATGTGAACGTCAACGCGCTCTTTCACGTCACGCGTGCGGTGTTGCCGGGCATGCTCGCGCGCCGGTCGGGTCACGTGTGCACGGTGGGCTCGATCTCGGGGCGTAGCGCGTTCATCGGCGGATCGTGCTACGCGGCGACGAAGGCATTCGTGAACGCGTGGGCCGAATCGCTGCTGCTCGAGGTGCGCGAGCTTGGCGTGAAAGTGTCTGTCGTGACGCCAGGCGGCGTGGCGACGGAGTTCGGCGGGAAGACGCCAACGGCCGCGGACGATTGGAAGCTGAAGGCCGAGGACGTGGCCGAGGCAGTGGCGTTCGTCGCGTCGACGCCGGCGTCTGTACTCGTACATAGGCTCGAAGTGCGGACGCTGAATTCTCCGCCTCCGCGCAAGTAGGTGAGCGTCACTCCAGCCGTCACCCCGAGCGAGCCCCGGATACGGCGCGCGGGGTAAAACTCCGCGAGTCGAGGGGGTCTGCACGGCAAACCCAGACCGAGGGTGCAGATCCCTCGACGTCGCTCGGGATGACAATCGAGCAAGGCGTGCGAACGCCTTGCGGCGTAACGATTTACCTCCCATATTCGCGCCGTGACCAGGATCACTCCGCTCACTAAAGACCGGCATCGCTCGCCCGAGGCTCCCGAGACCGGCCTGCGCGAGCTGATGGCCATTCGTGAGATCGTTCATGCGTTTCTCACGGCCGATCGCCCTGAAGATGTCTTTCAGTTCGCGCTCGACAGGGTGACGCCGCTGGTCGGTGGCTCGTTTGCCTGCGTCTACCTGATCGATGGCGCGTCGGAGCTGATGCGCCTGGCGGCGGTGCACAACTGGCCCGAGAAGTTCGCCCCCTTTCTTGGCGAGATGCGGGTGCGGCTGGGTTTTGGTCCGAGCGGCGAGGCCGCTGCCGAACGTCGCGTGATTGAAGTGCCGGATATCATGTCCGACACATCGCTCGACGACTGGGCCGAAGTGGCGGCCGAGCTCGGCTTTCGCGCGATCGTGGCACTCCCACTCCAGACCGGCGAAGGCGTGCTCGGCGCGGTCGCGTTCTACTTCGAGAAAGCGGGCACGATCAACTCCGAGACGAGAAGCCTGTTGCGCATGGTTGCCGATCAAATGGCGGCCACGGCGCAGAAGGCGCGCCTCATCGAGGACTTGCGACGCGCCAACGCCGCCCTGATGGAAACGAACTCGGAGCTCGAGCGGCAATACGTCTCGCTCCTCGAGGCGCGGCGGGTCAAGGATGAATTCCTCGCCAATATCTCGCACGAGCTGCGGACGCCACTGACCGCGGTCATGGGCTATCTCTCGCTCATGGAGGAAGGGCTCGCTGGTCCGATCACCGCCGAGCAGCGCAAGACGCTCGCGCAGGTCAAGTCGTCGAGCCACGTTCTCCTCGACCTCATTGGCGACCTCCTGGAGCTGACGACGCTCAAGCGCGGCGGGGTAGGCGTCGTACCAACCGCGTTCGACATGCGCGAACCGATGCACGATGCGATCACGTCGACACGCGGTCGAGCGGAGGGTGTCGCGCTTCGCGTCACCGAGCCGGATGCGCCTGTGATGATCGTGAGCGACAAGCGCAAGATCGCGAAAATGCTGGTCGCGCTCCTGAGCAACGCGTACAAATTCACCACCGACGGCGAGGTGCGGGTGTCGGTCTCGGCGCGCAACGATCGCATCGTGTATCGCGTACAGGACACGGGCATCGGCATTCCAGAGGAGATGCAGAGCCTCGTGTTCGAGGAGTTTCGCCAGGTGGATGGATCGAGCACCAGGCGGTACGGAGGATCGGGGCTGGGCCTGTCACTCGCACAGCGCCTTGCACGCCTGCTCGGGGGCGAGATCTACGTGGAGTCCACGCCCGGGAGTGGTTCGGTCTTCACGGTCGAGCTACCGATGGAATACCAGGCCCCGGCGCAGTAAGCCGACTGGTCTTCCGAAGGTGGCGCAAGTGGATCGCTGCGCCACTTACCACAGACCGATTAACTTCCACAACCAATCTCTGATCCTCGTTGTCCAACGAGCTCAGCTCCTTCGTGCTCCGGATTCGGCCATGACTAGTTCTCAGCGCACACTTCAGGAGTTCCGCACCACGCTTACGCCGTCCGCGGTTCTCGGTTCCGCGAAGCAGTTCTTCGGGGGGCGTAACAGCCTGTACGCCACCTTTCTCGAGCAGGAAAGCGCGAACCATCTCACCTTTCGCGGACAGGGCGGCGAGGAGATCGTTTTGGCGGCCATCGAGCGCGACGGTGCCACGCTGGTGACGGGCTCCTCCTACATCTTCGACATGCAGATCGGCCGGTTCTTCACGACGCTCCCGGAAGCGCAGTCGTCCGCCGCCCTGCTCGCCGCACCGGTGACCGCATGACACAGCCATTCGTGTCGCAGTTGCGTGCGCGGGGCGACGCCATTCAACTCGCCGCCGATGGTGCGTCGGCAATTTCGGTTCGCGTGGAAATGCCGGAGAGCTGGGATACCGTCAAGGCCAATGTGTCACCAGACGCCTCGGTCTCCGCGCTCAAGGCCGCCGCGCTCGATGCACTCGATCCGCTTGCTGCGACGGATGACTTCGTGGTGAAGCTCAAGGGGTGGGAAGTGCTCGACGAAAGCGTTTCACTCACGCAAGCCGGCGCTATCGACGGCTCGATCTTTCTCCTTACACTCCGCCGTCGGCGCGCAGTCCGCTGAGTACAGCCGCCAGCTCCATCGCTTCCGTAGGCAGCCGCGCCACGGATCCCGACGCACTCCGTGACGCACTGGGCCGCCTCCGGACTGAGGTTCAACGTCGCATTGTTGGTCAGGAAAAGCCGCTCGACGAAATCCTGATGGCGCTGGCCTGCGGCGGTCATGCGTTGCTGGTCGGTGTGCCGGGTCTCGCGAAGACGCTGATGATTCGCTCCATCGCCGAGGCGCTCTCACTCGACTTCCGGCGAATTCAGTTCACGCCGGATCTGGTGCCGAGTGACATCACCGGCAGCGAGATCCTCGAGGAAGATCATGCGACGGGAGCGCGGAGCTTTCGCTTCGTGCGTGGGCCGATCTTCGCGAACATCGTGCTCGCTGACGAAATCAATCGCGCGCCGCCGCGTACGCAGGCCGCGTTGCTCGAAGCGATGCAGGAACATCGTGTCACTGCAGCCGGTGAATCACTGCGGCTGCCGGAACCGTTCTTCGTACTCGCCACGCAGAACCCAATCGAGCAGGAAGGCACGTATCCGCTCCCGGAAGCGCAGCTCGATCGCTTCCTCTTCGATGTGCGCGTCGGCTACCCGAATGCGGAAGACGAGGTCTCGATTCTTCGCGCGACCACCGGTGCCGCACAGGAGCCACTGCGTCCGATGCTTGGTGCGGAAGAGGCGGTTGCGCTGCAACGCGCGGTGCGCGACGTGTCGGCGTCGGAGCCCGCACTGCGATATGCGGCGTCGCTGTCGCGGGCCACGCGGCCCGATGATCCCTCGGCCACTGCGTTGGTCAAGCGAGCCGTCCGCTGGGGTGCCGGCCCCCGTGCCGGGCAAGCGCTCGTGCTTGGCGCAAAGGCACACGCATTTCTCGCCGGTCGTGCCGCAGTTGCCCCAGAAGACATTCAGCGCGTGGCGCTCCCGGTGTTGCGTCACCGCGTGCTCGCGAGCTTCGCCGCCGAGGCCGAAGGGCTGACGCCGGAGCAGGTGATCGCCGACATCCTCGAGCGCGTCGCTCCGCCGCGGAGCGGGCTGGTCGTTTAGGTGTCAGCGGGCCCGTACGGCGCGCTCCTCGACGCCGTTCGCGGTGTCCGCTGGCCGGCGGCGCGCCGCGTGATGGGTGCCACGCTGGGCGCGCATCCCTCGCAGCTTCGCGGCAACTCGTCGGAGTTCAGTGAGTTTCGCCCATATCGGCAGGGGGACGACCCGCGCCGCGTCGACTGGCGGTTGCTCGCGCGCAGCGAGCGCGCCTATGTGCGGCTCACCACGGATCGCGCGACCCTCCGCACGAGCATGATCGTAGATGCTTCGGCATCGATGGCGTTTCCGACGCCTGATTTCGACAAGTGGCGTCTGGCGCGTGAGGTCGCGATCGGGTTGGCGGCGGTAGCGCACAGCGAAGCGGATCCCGTCGGCCTTGCGATCGCCGGTGCGGGACAGACCGTTCTGACGCCGCGCGCACGGCGCAGCGTGTTGCTGGAAATGATGCGCGCACTCGATGCCACCACGCCCTCCGGCAGTACGGCAATCGCGCCGCTGGTGATCGCCGCTCGCGCCGCTCGCATCGTGGTCATCACCGACCTGCTCGGCGACGCCGACGATCTCATTGCTGCGGCGCGCCTTCGGATTGCCGCGCGCGGTGAAGTCATCCTCGTGCATGTCGTCGCTGCGGCGGAGCTCGAGCCGCCTGCCGGCGCGATGCTGGCGGTCGATTCCGAGTCCCCCACGCTACGACGCGTGATGGATGGCGAGCTGCGCGCCGAATATCAGCATGCGTTCTCGCGCTGGATGGACGAGACCGCGGCCACGGCACGCACCGCCGGTATTCGCTATGTGCGCGCGCCGACGACCGAACCGACGCCGCATCTCGTCCGGCGAATTGCGGGTGAAGCGACGAGGAGCGGATGACGTTTCTCGCGCCCTGGGCACTCGCACTCGGTGCATTCGCGGCGTTGGCGACTGTCGTGCTGCATCTCGTGGCAACGCAGCGGCCGGCGGCGTACGTCTTTCCGACAACGCGTTTCATTCCCGACCAGCGGACGCTTGTAAGCCGAGCGGCCACGAGGCCGCGTGACCTACTGCTGCTCGCGCTACGCATATTGCTTCTCCTCAGCGCTGCAGCGGCGTTCGCGCGTCCCGTTGTAACGCCGCGACGTGGTGCCATCGCGCGTGTGGTGGTGCTCGACCGTTCGCGTGCAGTTGCTGATCCGTCGGCGGCCGTTGAACGTGCACGCTCACTGGTCGGTGACGACGCTCCGTACCTCGTCATTGTATTTGATTCGATCGCCACGACGCTTGCGGCGCCACAGTGGGATTCGTTGCGTGCAGCGCCTCACTCCGGCGCGCCAGGCTCGCTGAGTGCTGCATTGATCGCCGCCCGACGAGCGAGCCTCCTGCTTGCCGACCGCGCGGATTCGGTGCAGTTGATCATCGTGTCGGCCTTCGGATCGAGCGCTGTCGATTCGGCGACGAGGCGAATTCGAGATGCGTGGCCGGGTTCGATCCGAACGGAGCGCGTGTCGTTGCGGAGCGACCCGGGCGAGTCATGGCACCTCGAGCGGCCGCTGATTGCACAAGACCCACTTGGCCCGTCGATGATCGGAGTTCGTGCCACCACTGGCGCGCGGACCACACGCCTCACGCGTGGCCCGTTCTCCGACAGTGACAGCGCATTCGCGCGCGCCGGCGGAACGGTGGTCCGTTGGGACAGCATCGCGGCAGCTCGCGCCTTGCCCGAGGGACTCGCCGTCGGGGATGATGTCGTCGTCGCGGCGTTCGAACGACGCACGCTCGCAGGCGCTGGGCGACCCATCGCGCGTTGGGCTGACGGCGTCGCCGCAGCGATTGAGGTGTCCGTCGGATCCGGCTGCATTCGCGACGTAGGCATCGCGATTCCCGGCGCCGGTGATCTTGCACTCCATCCACCGTTCCAGCGGATCGTGCGCGGGCTGCTCGCTCCGTGCGCGCTGAAAGTTGCCGAGCAGCCGGTTGATTCTGCGTTCATGAGGTCTCTGGCGGGAGCGCAACCAGGCGCAGCGCGCTCTCGTGACCTCCGCAATGACGCAAATCGGCCCAGCCCGATTGCGACGTGGCTGCTCGCCATGGCATTGCTGCTTGCCTTTGCGGAGTTGGTTGTGCGCGGCCGGCCTGTTGCCGCGGGTGCTGCATGACCGCGCTCACGCGATTGCTCCAGTTGCGCCGTTCGCTGGTGGTGACACTTGCGACGCGCGCGGTGTTGATCGGTCTCGCGGTGGCGCTCGGAATACTCGCAGCTGGCCGGTCTGTTGGAGTCCCTTGGTCGGGATCAATTGGCGCGCTCGCCGGTGCGATTGCCGCGACCATATTCCTCGCCCGCCTGAGGTCCGCCAAGTCGCTGTCGAACGTCGCGCTGTGGGTCGAAGAGCGGACGCCCACGCTTCGCTATGCACTCGTCACCGTTGCAGATGGCGTTGAATCGCCAATCCTGAACCACCAGGCCCTTTCCGTTCCATGGTGGACGGACGCACGCTCGGCGCAGCTCAAATCGTTAGTGGCGCCTACGCTTGCGGCGCTCGTGACGGCTGCGCTTGCGATCTGGGCACCTGTTATCGCCGCGCGCGTGAGTAGTTCAGCTCGCCCACCATCGGCCACGAGTGGAAGCGGGCCGGTCACCGACGTCCTCGCCTCGATTCACGTCGCTGTCACTCCGCCCAATTACGCCGGTGTCGCACCGACGGCGTTCGACGACCCGACCAGTATTGAATCACTCGTCGGCAGTGCGATTACGCTGAGCGGAAAGGGTGACGCAAAGCTCCTCACCGCAAGCGCGGATTCAACGGCGCGCAGCGTGGCGCCGCGCGGCGACGGCTGGAGCCTCTCGCTCACCATGCCCACCCGGCCCGCGATCATTCGGCTGCATTCCGCTGCGGGTCGCGACCGACTCATCGTTCTCGCACCGATCGCGGACGCTGCTCCTGCTGTAACGCTTCTCATGCCGGCCCGCGACACGATTGTGCGCCGCGCAGCCGGGAGCATCCGTCTCCACGCGCAACTGCGCGATGACATCGGGCTTCGTGATGCGACGTTCGAGCTGGTGATCACGTCGGGTGGCGGTGAAAACTTCACCTTCCGCACTGGCAGCGTTGGCCGAGTGCGAATCAACAACGCGCTCGAGGCGACGCTCGACGCACGACTCTCACTTGATTCGTTGCGTCTCGAACCCGGCGACATTCTTCAGCTGCGCGCCGTGGCGCGCGACGGCAACACAGTGAACGGACCTGGACTCGGCGCGTCGGAAACACGCGCACTGCGAGTGGCGCGTGCAGACGAATACGACTCCGTATCGGTCGAGGCCTTGCCGCCGCCAGAGGAAGAACAACAGGTGCTCAGCCAGCGCATGTTGATCAACCTTACCGAGGCGCTCGTGAAGAAGCAGCGGTCACTGACGCGTTCGGTGCTCGTCGCCGAATCGCAACGCATCGCGGCGGATCAGAAGAAGCTGCGCAAACGGGTCGGCGATGTGGTGTTCCAGCGACTTGGCGCGGAGCCGCTCTCCGAGGAGGGGGCGGACACTCCGGAAGTAGGTAAGCTGACACCCGAGCGGGTGTTGGCGCTCGCGGACTCCGCTACCGGGAACGCCGGCGGCAACGTGATGGACGTCGAAGGAGACGAAACGCCGATTCTCGCCATCAACAAGCCGTTGCTCGAGGCGTTCAACGCCATGTGGGACGCCGGCCGAGCACTTGAAGTCGGCGAACCGGCGAAAGCGTTGCCTCCAATGCGCATTGCTCTCGCTGCCATTCAGAAAGCGCGAATGGCAGAGCGTATCTATCTGCGCGGCAAGCCAGGCACGCAGATCGTGGACCTCTCGAAGGTCCGGCTGTCGGGCAAGGACAAGGGCTTGTCGTCGATCCGCGAGGCGCGACTCGTGGTTGATCCGGTGCTGCGCCGGCGTAATGCGACGTTCGAGCGCGTTACGGCGATCCTGGCTCGCGACCCGGATGCAGCCGCGGATTCGTTGCTGTTGATGCGGGTGGAAGCACTCGGTGACGCCCCCGCGCTCGCGACCGCGCTGGACGAAGCCGCTCGTGCGTTGCGCAAGCGGGACGCCGCCGCCATTCCGCTCGCGTGGACGCGTGTGCGCCGAGCACTCGGTGGCGCGCCGGTGCAACGCGCGGGTGTGTCCGCATGGTTGGGCATGCCGTGAGCGATTTCGTCTTTGCCACGGCGCAATATGAGTCGGGCGACTGGGACAGCGCGCCGCTCGTCCCGGCCAACATCATCGACACCATCGCGCGTTATACGTCGATCGACGTTGCTCCGTCAGGCATCATTGTCCCGCTGGCGTCACCATCACTGTTCAGGTACCCATTGGTGTACCTCACCGGACATCTACCCGTGCGGTTCGGGCCGGGAGAATCCGCGAACCTCAAGCGGTATGCGGAGCGTGGCGGCATGCTCTTCGTGGACGATCACAATCACGACGTCGACGGCACGTTTCATCGCACATGCACCGAGGAGCTTACCCGGCTCTACGGTGCCCCAAAACCGCTGCCGAAAACCCATGCGTTGTACTCGTCGTTCTTCAAGTTCGACGATGGCCCGCCGACGACGAGCCACGAGCTCAATGGCTGGGGAGACAACCTGGTGCACAAGACGCTCTCCGGTGTCGAGCGCGACGGTCGGCTCGTGCTTCTCTATAGCAGTAAAGACTATAGCTCCGAATGGAACTATCATCCGGAGAACAAGCGCTTCCTTTCGGTGGACAACACTAAGTTCGCCGTAAACATCGTGGTCTATGCCCTCACGCGCTGACGCACGCCGTTCTGCCGAGTGGGTGCTGCGCGGCGCGCTGATCGCGGCGCTCGCGTGGGCGCTCTGGTTGAGCATACGTCGTGCGGAGTCGTCGCCGCACCCACGGCGCGCCACGCCTGCGACGTTGGCCGAGGAACTTCAGTACGCGCTAACAACGAACGATTCGGTGTCGATCGATTTTTCCATTGACGCAACACCCACGCGAGCGGATCGCGATCTGCTGGTTGCGTTGCGTCGTGCTGGAATACCGGTCAGCTGGTCCGGCTCGCAACCTCCGCTGGCGATGCAGCTCGTACGCGAGCGCGAGCCGGCCGCCGGTGCAATCCTGCGGATTGCTGGCGACGGTGCCGCAGCCGTCGCTATCGTCGACTCGGCGGGTCCGCTGGATAGCGTCGTTGCGCAGCGCGGAGCCACCCTCGCGATGGGAACGCTTGTTGGTGCCGTGCGGGCAAAGTCCGGCGACTTCTACTCGCGCACGCGCGTTCCCGATGCGGCGACGCGTCGTCCCGTACTTGTGCTGGGCCGCGCGGGGTGGGAGACGAAGTTCGTCATGACGGCCCTGACGGAGTCCGGATGGAACGTGCGCTCGCGTATCCCGACGGCGCCGAACGTTTTCGTACACGACGATGGCCTGCTTCCCCTCGATACAGCGCGCTACGATGCAGTCATCGCGCTCGATTCCACTGCGGCTGACATGACCGAAGCGATCGCGCGCTTCGTTCAACAGGGCGGTGGCTTGGTGTTGACGACGAACTCTGTCGATGCGCTGAAGTCTCTCGCGCCGGGCAACGCCGGTGATCGCCGCCCGGGACGAATCCTTCTCGCGGAAGACACCGTAACGTCGCGCGACCTGCCGATCCGGCCGGTCGCATCGCTTCGCACGGATGCAATCGCGCTCGAACGCCAGTCGGCCGGCGTGGCGCTCGCCGCGCGCCGCGCGGGGCTGGGGCGCGTGCTCGCGGTCGGATATGACGAAAGCTGGCGATGGCGGATGCTCGGCGGCAGCAGTGGGTTGGCTGCCCATCGAGCGTGGTGGTCGCGCGCGGTTGGTTCGGTCGTCGCCGAGCGGCTCGAGGATGCTCGGCCCGCCGGAGACGAGGCAGCGCCACGGGCGGCGCTCTTTTCAGCACTTGGTCCGCCGCGTGCGAGTGGGCCGATCGAGGCGCCGTCGCCGGTTCGCATTGGGCTCTCGATCTTCCTCCTGCTGACGATCACGATCGCGCTGCTCGCAGAGACGGCATCGCGGCGCTTCCGGGGGGCAAAATGAGCGTAGGCTACATCTCACACTCGGATTGCGGCGGGCACGACACAGGTTGGGGACATCCGGAGCACGTCGGGCGTCTTCGAGCCATTCCTCGCGCGCTGCGCGACGACGCGGAATTGTACCATCTGCTGGAGCATCGAGAAGCGCGTCACGCGACGGCCGATGAGATTTCGCTCGCGCACGATCGCGCTTATATCGCTCAGATCGAAGCATTTGCGCAGGCTGGCGGTGGACGTGTCGAGGCCGATACCGTCGTGAGCGCCGGATCGTGGCGCGCCGCCACGGCGTCTGCTGGCGCCGTGCTCGATGCCGTCGATCTCGCGTTCGGCGCAGGTCCGACGCGAAGTTTTTGCGCCGTTCGTCCGCCGGGCCATCACGCGCTTCGGGCCGCGGGTATGGGATTCTGTCTCTTCGGAAACGTCGCGCTGGGTGCGCACTACGCCCGTGTACAGCACGGCGCCGAACGCGTGCTGATCGTCGACTGGGATGTGCATCACGGCAACGGAACGCAAGCGCTCGTGGAGTCGACGAAGGACATTCACTTCGTATCCATGCACCAGTGGCCCTGGTACCCCGGCACTGGCGCGTCACACGACCGCGGGCCGCACGCGAACGTGTGGAACGTGCCCCTTCCCGGCGGCCTCGCTCGTTCGAACTACGTGGACGCATTCGTCTCTGCCGTCGATGCGGCTGCCGTTGGTTTTTCCCCGGACCTCATCATGATCTCCGCCGGGTTCGACTCTCTCGCGGGCGATCCGCTGGGTGCCTTCACCCTCGAGTTCGACGACTTCGATTACCTCACGCGCGAGATCGTTTCGCGTGCCGAACAGTGGTGTGGCGGCAGGGTCGTGAGCGCCCTGGAGGGAGGGTATGCCCCTGACCGGCTCGGTGTCGCCTGCGTCCGCCACATGCGGGCATTGCTTTGAACTGCTGTCCGGCGTTGCACGCCGGGGGTTATCTTCTCTCCATCAGCGAGGGAGCAGCCAGTGGCATTGACTCTGTACGGCGTTACGGTAAACGACACTTCTGCGAATGACATCGTCGTCGCCGATGTCGAGCTTATTGCCATTCGAGATCTCGCCGCCATTTGCGGTATTGTGGACTACAAGGCGGCTCAGACGACGGAGCCGTCGGTCGATCGACACGCAGTCGTTGTGTCGACGTACTCCGCCCGGGGACCGGTGCTTCCAGCGCCTGTCGGTGCGGTGTTCCGCACGCACGACGCGGTGCGGCGCTGGCTCGAGCTTCACTACAGCGCGCTGACGGGCGCGATGGTGTTCGTCGAAAACCGCGTTGCGGGCCGCGTGCACATCTGGCGCCCCGGCCCCGAGGAAGAGCGGGAGGCAGGCGCAGATCTCGCCGCAATCGCCGCAGAGAGTCTCCGCGTGTTGCGGCGAAGCGCCGTGGCGACGGTTCCGTTGCGCGTCGAGAAGCTCACCGGAGTCGTGCTGAGCGCGGCGTTTCTCGTGGAAGAAGAATTGTGGAAGGAATTCGTCGCCCAGGTCGCCGCACAGAAGGAGTCGGTGACTGGCGTCCGATTCGAGTTGACCGGCCCGTGGCCGCCTTACGACTTTATCCAGATGCAGCTCGGTAGCTGACGTGTTTTGTCCTGAGTGTGGAACGTGGAATCGGGCGAACGCCGCTGCTTGCAGCCGGTGCACATCGGCATTGCCGGCGGTGTCGGGGCAGCCGATGGAGAAGCCGGACGACGAAATCACGACGTTGCGCCGCGCCACTGGCAGCCGGTACCGCATCCTCCGCCGGCTTGGCGGTGGAGGAATGGCAACGGTCTACCGTGCCGAGCAGATGCCGCTGGGCCGCGATGTCGTCGTGAAGGTCCTTCATCCGCACCTGGCGCGCGACGCCGAGATGGCGGAGCGCTTTCGCCGAGAGGCCGAAGCCGCAGCGCAGCTGGTGCATCCGTTCATCTGCCCGTTGCTCGACTTCGGGCGCTCGGGTGAGACGGTCTACATCGTCATGCCGTACCTCGGCGGCGGCTCCCTCGCCGATCGCGTGTCGAAAGATCATGCGCTCTCGCCACCGTTGATCGCGGCGGCGGCGGCGCAGGTGGCGGTGGCACTCGACCACGCGCATCGGCGCGGTGTCGTGCACCGCGACATCAAGCCGGACAACATTCTCTTCGACGACGACGGCAACGCGTACATCACCGATTTCGGCATTGCCACCGCGCGATTTCACGGACGGCTCACGGCGAGCGGTCGCGCGATGGGCACGCCACACTACATGAGCCCCGAGCAGGCCATGGGCAAGCTCGTGGACGGCCGGAGCGACCTCTACGCGCTCGGCATCGTGCTGTACGAATCGCTCGTCGGCTTCCCGCCATTTGACGGCGCTGATGCGTTCTCCGTGGGCTACAAGCACGTCCACGAAAAGCCGGTCGATCTTGCGGACGTCGACTCGCGCCTGCCAGAGGCGCTGACGGAAATCGTCATGCGTTGCCTCGCGAAGCCGGCGGATGAACGCTACCCCCGGGGGGATGCGCTGGCGGATGCGCTGCTCGCGTACCTCGCCACCGCTGAAGACTCGGACTCTGCCCGCCGGTCCGCGGGCCTCGCTCGCCGACCCGTACCCTCTGAACGCGCATGAAGCTCACGCACGAAATCGTCACACTTCGCACGAAGAACCCATTCATCATTGCCCGCGGCGGATCGAGCGAATACCGCGTCGTCCGGATCACGATCACGGCGCCCGACGGCGCAACCGGCTGGGGTGAAGCCGCGCCGAGCAAGTTCTACGGCGAAACGGCGGATACGGTCGTGGATGTGCTGCCACTCCTCGCCGACGCGATCTCTGGAATGGACACGTGGTCGCTCGAGGCGATGGAGCATACGCTCGCCAAGACGATCCGGTTCAACGGATCGGCACGCGCTGGTGTGAGCGCCGCGTTGCATGATCTGGTGGGCAAGCGGCTCGGTGTCCCGATTTACAGGATGTGGGGACTCGACCCGGCGGCGTCTCCGCTGACGAGCTTCACGATTGGCATTGCGCCCGATGAGGAAACGCTGCGCGCGCGCGTTGCCGAGGCGGAGCAGTATCCGGTCCTCAAGATCAAGTTGGGTTCGAATTGGGACGAGCGCATCGTCCGCGTGGTACGTGAGCTCGCGCCGAAAAAGATCTTGCGCGTCGACGCCAATGCAGGGTGGACCCCGAAGTCCACGTTGCGCATCGTACCGTTACTGCAGGAACTCGGCGTCGAGTTCGTGGAGCAGCCACTCCCGCCGGAAGACGTCGAGGGGCTTCGCTTTATCCGCGAGCGGTCGTCGTTGCCGATCATCGCCGACGAGAGCTGCCTCGTGTCGTCCGATATTCCGAAGCTCGCCGGCGTCGTCGATGGCATCAACATCAAGCTCGCCAAGTGCGGCGGTTTGCGTGAAGCGTTACGGATGGTAGCTGTGGCGCGCGCGCACGACATGCTCGTGATGGCGGGCTGCATGATCGAGAGCTCGCTCGGCATCACGGCGGCGGCCCAGTTCGCGCCACTACTCGATTGTGCGGATTTCGATGGGCACGTGCTGATATCGAATGATCCCTATGTTGGCGCGACGATCGATGATGGGATTATTCAGATTCCATCATCGCCCGGACTTGGTGTCGAGCCGCGATAAGCGTAGTGCGCGCCGGCAGTGTGATGCAGATGTGAGCTCCTTGAGATCGGTACGAAGGCAGTCATGGTGATGGACGTCAAGCGGCGCGCAGCGACTCCGCTCGCGTTTATCTTTGTCATCCATGACCTGCGTTGACGTCGCCCTCGCGCTTCCCTTGTTCCGCACCTTCACGTATCGGGTGCCTGACGATCTCAAGGGAAGTATCGCCCCAGGCTCGCGCGTCGTCGTTCCCTTTCGCAACAAGACCGAGCTCGGCGTCGTCATCGCTACCGTCGAGCCGAAAGAAGGAATGAAGTTGAAAGACGTCGTCTCGGCGCCAGATGACGCGCCGGTGATGGACGCACCGATGCTCGAGCTCTGCCGATGGATCGCTGATTACTATGTCGTGCCGCTCGGCGTTGCGTTGCGCACGGCGCTTCCCGCCGCGCTTACAGGCGCCGACGTCCCTGTACCCGTGCGCAAGAAGCGCCGTGTCGCGCAGATCATCGTCGAGCTTCCGAGCCTGTTGGAGCGTGACAAGACGTTCGCGCGCGCACCACAGCAGCGCGTGCTGTACGAATTGATTGAAGCGCTCGGTGGGCGCGCCGCCATCGAGATGCTCAACGAGAAGCTGGCGTTTTCCGCATCGGTGCTGAAGGGGCTCGTGACGCGAGGATTCGTCGAGATCGGCTTCGAGACGGTCGAGCGAGATCCTTTCCTGACGCGCGCCCAACGCGCTCCCGACGCTCACGTGCCCACCGCGGCACAGAGCCACGCGATCGAGCGGCTCGCGGCGGCGGCACCGGGTCACGTCGCACTGCTGCACGGCATCACGGGCAGTGGAAAGACGCTCGTCTATCTCGAGCTCCTCAGGCGCGTCGTCATGGAGGAAGGCAAGACCGCCATCGTCCTCGTGCCGGAGATTGCGCTCACTCCGCAAACGGTCGATCGCTTTCGCGCTGTGTTTGGAGATCGCATCGCCGTGCTCCACAGTGCACTCTCCGACGGCGAACGGTATGACGCGTGGCTCGCACTGCGGCGCGGCGAGAAGCGAATCGCCGTCGGCGCGCGGTCGGCCATCTTCGCACCACTCCGCGACCTCGGCGCGATCGTCGTGGATGAGGAGCATGAGTCGAGTTACAAGCAGGGCGAGTCACCGCGGTATCACGCCCGCGAGGTGGCAATCGTACGCGCGAGGGCGGAGGGTGCAGTCGTCGTGCTTGGGAGTGCGACGCCGAGTCTCGAGAGTTGGACCAATGCGGCATCCGGAAAGTACGAGCTCCTTCCGCTGCCCGATCGGGCGGGCGGCGCGAAGCTGCCCGGAGTCGAGATCGTCGACCTGCGCGCCGCGCGGCCCAAGGTGCCGCAGACGGAATCGCCGGAATCCGACGCTGCATTCGCTATCGCGGTCAGCGCACCGCTCGACGCTCGGCTACGCGACCGCCTGGCCAAGGGCGAACAGAGCATCCTGTTGTTGAACCGGCGGGGCTATGCGGCGTTCGTGCAGTGTAATACCTGCGGAGACGTCGCCGTCTGCCCGAACTGCAGCATCAGTCTCACGTATCACCGTACGCCGGAGCAACTCGTCTGCCACTACTGCATGCATGGGGAGCCACTACACGCGAGCTGTGTGCGTTGTGGCGGCCTGCGACTGCGGCAGCGGGGTCTTGGCACGCAGCAGGTCGAGCGCATGCTGAACGATCGATATCCGACGGCGCGCGTTGCTCGCATGGATGTGGATACGACGAGTGGAAAGTGGGCGCACACCCAGATCCTCGATCGCGTCGGTGCCGGTGAAGTGGACATCCTGCTCGGCACACAGATGATCGCAAAGGGTTTGGACTTTCCCAATGTGACGCTGGTTGGCGTGATCGACGCGGACGTTGGAATCAATCTGCCGGACTTTCGCGCATCGGAGCGATGTTTCCAATTGCTCAGCCAGGTCGCGGGACGAGCGGGCCGAGGTCCGAAGGGCGGGGAAGTGGTGATCCAGACGCGCTCCCCGTCGCACCACGCGGTCCAGTGCGCGGTGACGCATGATTACCACCGCTTCGTGAAGGAGGAGCTCGCCGGCCGAATTCGGCCGCCGTATCCTCCCAACGTGCGCCTGGCGAATGTCGTCCTCAGCGGCACGCAGGAAGAGGCGACCGCTCGGCTGGCGACGTCGGTCACCGGGTGGCTGCACAAGCTTCTCAAAGCTCGACCCTCGCCGGCGATCACGGTGATCGGCCCCGCACCGTGCCCCGTCGAACGTGTGAAGAACCGCTGGCGCTGGCATGTGCTGATCAAGAGCGAGACGCAACAGGACCTCGGGCGCGTCGCACGGTATCTCGTGCAGAAGTTCGAGATTCCGAAACAGTTCGGGTTGCGGATGACGGTCGATCGGGACCCCGTCGCGCTGCTCTAGATTGGTCGGATGTTTCGGACGTCAGGGAACTGCGTTGAGGAACTGCGTTGTTCGAGGCTGCCGAGAATCAGATTGGACAAACTGGCGGAACGACATTTTGCAAGCGCACCGTACAAATCCGGCAGTTATCCGTAGAATCCGTACAATCTGCTCCTCCCCCTCCGAAAAACGCTTTTCCAACGCCGTATCCGACCAATCGCACGCCTTGTTCCGAAAGATCGCGCCAATGATCTTTCATGTGTGACCTCCTTCAAGCATCCCGACTTCACGCAGCACCCGTTTATCGAGTACCCGGACGCATCCTTCCTCCCCGCTCCGGCAGACGGCGTGCTTCCCGAGGGATTTTTCTCGACCACCAATCTTCCGACCTACGTGCGGGTGAACGGCACCTGGCGGATGCCGCGCGAGCCGAGGATGGACTCGGTGCTCGTACTCGACCGGGAGGGGGAGCTCTGGGTTCGTGAGATGCGACGTGTCGAAAAAGACCAACTCGTCGCCGTTGGAATGGCAGAAGACGGCTCGGAAGGCATCTACGTCGACGTCGCAGGTTTCCTTGGCGACCAGAGTGGCGACGGCGAGTTCAAGTTCATGGCGAGCGAGGTGTCGCGAGAGAAGCCCATCGACTACTCGCTGATGGCGCGCATTCTCATCGACGAACGCGATCGCGGTGGCTATTGCGTCTGGGTCACCGGTCCGGCGCTCGTGCATTCCCGCGCGCGTCACGACATGATCTGGTTCATCCAGAATGGTTTTGTCGGTGCGCTGCTCGCGGGCAACGCCGTCGCGGTGCACGACATCGAGGCGGCAATCTTTGGCACGACGCTGGGCATGACAGGCGCGGGGGAAAACACCCAGGGGGGACACGGACTGCACATGCGCGCCATCAACAAGGTGCGCGCCGCAGGTTCGATTGCCGCCGCCGTTGCCGACGGCACGATCACCGGTGGGATCATGCACGCGTGCGTGACGAACAGCATTCCGTTCGTGCTCACGGGGTCCATTCGCGATGATGGTCCACTCCCCGACGTCATCACCGATGCCCTTGCCGCGCAGGACGCGATGCGCGCGCACACGATGAAGGCCACGATGGCCATTCTCATCGCGACCGCGCTACATGCGATCGCGACGGGCAACATGCTCCCGGCCTTCGTCACTGAACCAGATGGATCGCTTCGCGAACTCTCGACGATTTGCGTCGACTCGCTCGAGTTCGTTGTCAGCAAACTCAAGGATCGCGGAACGCATCAGGCGTTCGGCGTCGTCACGAATGCACAGGATTTCATGCACATCTTGCGGCTCTATGTCGAACGTGAGCTGGATCAGCGCCGAACCGCCAGTGCGGTGAGCGCATGAACGAGGAAACACGGACGCGTTTTCTCGCGTCGATCGCGAAGCAGGTGCCCGCCGAGCGCGTCGCCGAGGTCCATGTCTTCGCGGGGATTCGCCAAGGTGGCGTCGAGAGTGGCGTCGCAGTCATCGCCGTCGAGAAACCGCTGCCGCTCGTGACCGAAGTCGCCGAGGCGGCGTCGATCGAGACAACCGAAGCCGTCGTCGTTAGCGATCAACTCGCGGACGAATCAGCGTTCGTTGCCGATGAGGTGGTCGCGACGGAGGATTCGCCGTACGCCGACGTTTCTGAGATCGTCCAGGAACTTGCAGTCGACGTGCCGGCGGCGGCGGAAGCCCCACCTGAACCACCACTCTCGCGCTACACGATCTTCTCAGCGCGCTATCGCCACACGCTCAAGGGTCTCGACCGTGGCAAATGGGAAGTATCGGTGACCGAGGAGGCCGATGCACCGCTCCTCACCGTCGAAGCCGTGGTTCGGGGTGTGCAGCGCCGTTCCGGTGATGTCGAAGAGGCGTCGCGCCTCAGCGGCGACGAGTTCCGCGCGCTGCTTCCGATACCGGTTTCCTAGCCAGCATCCTGCACGAGCCCGCACCGCCGGCCCAGTGAACGCGGATTGCTACGGCCGCTTCTTGAACACCACCAGCCCGGCAATGCCGTTGTAGTTGCCTTTGAGCGAGTCACCGACCTGCGTTCCGACGAAACGCACGAACGTCGAATGCACGTCCGAGTTGTTCGTGAACTGCAGTTCGATGCGGTCGCCGTCGCGTGCACCGGCAAGCCCATCGCGCGTCGCAACCTTTCGATCCTTCTGGTACCAACCGCTCAGCGACGCCGACGTTCCCGGCGTCTCGACGAACAGCTTCAAGACGTCGACGTATGGTCGACCGCCGGTCGTTACCGGACTCTGCACGATTTCGTATTCGCCCTCGAACTTGGGCTCCTTGATGGGCTGCGTCACATCCAGCAAGCGGGAATCGATAACCACAATCGACCCGAAGAGGCCGATGCCGCCCGAGAGATTGTTGATGATGCCGGATCCCGTGAATGGGTCGTTGCGCGACCGGTAGTAGTCGAAATAATTCGTATCGGCCGCGAAGATCGTCGAGACCTGTTGAAAGCCGGGGATGAAAAGACGCTGAAAGTCGTCCGCAAAGAAATTGCGAAAGCTGCCGGCAATCGAGAGCTTGGTCGAATCGCTGAATAACAGCAGCGCCCCAAATGGCGATTCAACACGTACGCCGAACGACCGCGCGCCCGTGACAGGCGCCCAGTTGATTTTCAGTGTGTCCTTGGATCGGTCGAACAGAACCGTCGGCGTCGTGATCATCGGAGGCGCGCTCGGCACGACCGTCTTGCCGGTGACGATCACGCCATCCGGCGTTTTTACGGTGAGGGTGTAGGTTGCGCCCGGCCGAATCGGTGCCTTGAAGACGTTCGGCTCCGGTAAGCCGGCAAGCACTTCGTATCGCCCGGTTCCATAGCCAGCGGCCTTGCCGGTAAACGTGCGCTCTTTTCCGATGAGCACACCATCAGGGCCGGTGATCGTGACCTGAGCGTTCGCAATGGGGAGGCCACCAGCGGTATTCACCGGGTCCAGCACGTCGAACCGCTGGTTGTCGTTGATGAACACAGTGCCCGTCAACGTCTTCTCGACGAGCACGATCTGCATCGTCGCGCTCGGGTCGAGCACTGCGTGCACGACAACTTGAGGAGTTGAATACGCGATCGTTTCCTGATCGAACGCACACGCCGATACGGAAAGCGCCGCAACGATCGTCACACCGAGCGTTCTAAACGAGGCCTTTGTCACCCCGAGCGAGCGCAGCAGCCTGCCCTCGAGGAGTGCCAGCGACGCAGGGAGGGGTCTGCACCTCACGCCCTTGCGGTTGTGGCTCATCAGAAATTCACCGTCAAGCCGATGCTCGGAAGAAACGGAAACTGCGACGCGGCCTCGCGTGTCGGCGGATTGCGAGTGTAGTCGAACGAATAGATGAACACGTTCTTCGCGTTGTACGCGTTGACGATGCTGACGTACGGCGTGAGCCCGAGTCCGTGCCAGCGTGACACGCGCGAGAGCCCGAGGTCGAGCCGCTGGAAGAACGGATAGCGCGACCCATTGCGTGTCCCGCCGACCGGTTCGAGCTCGTCGCCGCTTTGGGCGTCGAAGACATGCGTCCGCGGATTGTAGCCGTGCCGCACGAGCTGGCCGACGATGTCCGTATACGGTGTACCAGTCGCCAGGCCGAGCCGCGCCGAAAAGATGTAATGCTCTCCGGGCCGGTACGACGCCACGACGTTCAGGTTGTGACGGCGGTCGTGGCCGGGCCAGTACGCTAACGTGTCGCGCGTCCGTGAGCTGACACCGTATGTGTACGACAGCCACCCGCCGAATGGACCGATTTCGAGCTGGCGGAACAAGAGGTCATACCCATACGACGTACCTTTCGAGACGAGGAATTCATCACCACGAAACGCAGGATCGTCCGCCGTATTCTGCTCGAGGAGATTGCGGTACTGCTTGGCCCACGCCTCGAGCCGCACAAAGCGGAGAGGGCCCAGCCATCGCTCCATGCCGAGCACGTAGTGCCGCGCGCGGGAGACATCGGTGTAGGGATCGGCCGCCACCCAGAAGTCGAAGATGCGAATCGGGATGTCTTCGCGGTTGAGCGAGTGCAGCCACTGTGCGTAGTCACCAACCGCAGCCGTGACCGCGAGATCCGGTGTCACGAAGTACTTCACCGCGAGTCGGGGAGACAACTCCGTCCACTGACGACCTGTCAGGTGCTCGAGGCGCATTCCCGCCTCGGCGATCAGTTTCTTCGTCGGCTTCCAGCGCTCCTGGTAAAAGAGCGCAGTCGCCGTCGGTCGCTGCGACAACTCGAAGAGCGCAAAGGGCGACGCATCCGAGTGAACGTCGTAGTGCACGGAATAGCTCGACAGCTCATAGCCGAGCTTTCGCTCGTGTGCTGCGCGGTTCCACTGGATGTTGCCCGAGAGGCGCAGCTCCTTGACCTCGTTGTTCAGCGTCAGCGCGCCGCTGCCGAGGTCGAGTCCCGTTTCGAAGCGTGTGTATGACGCGCTCTGTTCGACGGAGACACTGTCGGCGAGACCCACCAATGGCAGTGCCACGCCGTCGCGCCAGATGTTGTGCAGTCGCGCGCCTGCCAATTGGTTCGACCATCCAAACTTGAAAGAACCAACGCCGCCGCCGTTCGTCGCCGAATCAGTAAACAGCGAGAGGTCCGCGTCGAGAATGTCCTTGCCCGAGTACCCAGTGACCTCGAGCTTCATCTCGCCGTTGCCTAACGCTTTCACGCCGTGGAACTGTCCGTCCGAGAAATGATACGGGAAGGTCTTGTCGCTGATCGCGGCGATCAGCTTGTCGGCATACGTGCGACGACCCGAGATGGTCCAGCTGGAGCGCCCGTCCTGCGTCGCGGAGCCGACGGACAGGCTCGAGCTGATCGCGGAAACACCGAGCGTGCCGTGCAGTCCGGTTTTGTCGGGATTCGCTGACGTCACATCGAGCACGCTCGAGAGACGGCCACCGTACTCCGCACCGAATCCGCCCGTCAGGAGGTCGATCGACCCAACGGTTTCGTCGAGGAACGTGCTGAACAACCCGCCGAGGTGAAACGGGTTGTAGATCGGGTAGCCGTCGAGCAGGATGAGATTCTGGTCGGCCTCGCCGCCGCGCACGTTGAAGCCCGACGAGAAGTCATTCCGGGCATTGACGCCGGGCATGAGTTGCACGGCGCGCATGACGTCGGGCTCGCCGAATTGCGGAACCGCCTTGACCGAGCTTGCCGTGAGCTTGATCGAGCCGACGCTGGGGCTCATCTCGAAGGCTTCTCGCTCCGGCGACTTTGCAATCGCGCGCACGGCGGCCAGTGTCACTGCGGAATTCGCGACGCGCAACGTCAACGTGACGATCTCACCCGCGCGGACGACGACTTGCTGCTCGAGGCCGCGCGTGCTGATCTGCCGCGTGCGTAGGGTGTAGGTGCCCGGCACGATATCAGTGAGCGCGAAGCGGCCCGCGTCATCGGAAAGCACGCCGCGTCCCGTTCCGTCGAGCAGCACCGCGACGCCGACGCGCGGCTTGCCCGTGGCGCTATCGACGACGCTCCCGACGATATTGCCGCGACCGGGTGCCTGCGCGGTCGCTCTCTGGACGCCGAGCGCCGCGCAGAGGGCGAGACTGAGAAATGTGTAGATGGCGCGACGAAGCATTTCGCGGAGGCGGGAGTGGCGCACACGTGCCACGAATGCAGAAGATACAGGCGGGACCGACTCTTGTTCCGCCTGACATACGTACTCGGTACCCAGCACAACCCATGACGTACGAAGTACTCTGACCCTGTACCGGGACTGGCATCCAGGCCAAGGAGAGCCATCGAGACAGGTGGATCGCATCGACCCAACGCCAAACGCCGTCCGCAGTTGCGAACGGCGTTATCCGGAATGCCACTTTCTGATGGCTCTTCTTGGCTCGTATGCCAGTCAGGGTACCAGAGCCCGGGTACTTCGTACGTCTGTGTTTGTACTCGGTACTTTCGTACGTCAGTCAGCCCCTGCCAACCACTCCCCCACCATTCGGACCAGGTCCCGCGAAGGCACTGGTTTGAGCAGCATCGCCACGCACCCCGCTTCCTTGCAGCGCAGCGCCGTTTCTGGCTCGTCGCGCCCCGTCAGCGCCACGCACACGCGCGGCATCGCACCCTCGGCGCGCAGCGTCGCGAGCACGTCGAAGCCATCGCCACCGGAGAGGCCGAGATCCAACAGGAGAAGATCAACCGGGTCCGACGTCGCGATGTCGATGATTTCCGCGATATGACCTGCCGTCGAGACGCGATACCCTGACGCATCGAACAGCACCCGCATGGCATCGCAGACGAGCTGGTTGTCCTCGGCGACGAGCAGGTGCGGTCGCGGCGCGGTCACTTCGACGGGTACGGAATCGCGAAGAAGAAGCGACTGCCCGCGCCAAGCTCGCTCTCGAGCCAGATGCGCCCTCCGTGCAGCTCGACGAGCTTGCGGGCGATCGTGAGGCCCAGCCCCGTTCCGTGGTGCTGGCGAGAGGCGCTTGCGTCCACCTGCGCGAATTCGCGGAACACCAGTTCGTGATGCTCCGAGTCGATGCCGATGCCGGTGTCGCCAACCTCGACGACGCACTCGGCGCCGTTCGGGCCGCAGGCGCACTTCGCGCTCACCCACACGCGGCCACCCTGGGGCGTGAAGTCGATGGCGTTGCCGAGCAGGTTGCCGATGATGTGGGCGACCTTTTCGCGATCCGCCGTGAGGAGTGGGAGGTCGTCGGATACGTCGCTAATGAGCTCGAGCCCCTTCTTGCTCACCAGTGATTCATTGAGGGCGCGGAGCTGTGTGACGACGTCGCTCAACTTGAATTCGCTTCCCGTAATCGACAGCTGGTTTGCGGCACCCCGGGCGTACGTCAGGATCTCGCCCACCTGTTCGAGGAGCTGTCGCCCGCCGTTGATGATGCCCGCAATGCTTTCGAGCTGTCGTTCGGTCAGTGTCCCGAGAATTCCGTCGCGCAGGATTTCGGCGTGCGTGATCACCGCCGTCAACGGTGTGCGCAGGTCGTGTGAGATGTTGGCGAGAAACTGCGTTTTTAGGGAATCACCTGCTTCGAGCTCCGCAATCCGTTCGCGCGCCTGTTCGAGCTGGGCTTCAACTGATCCCGGAGCGACGGAGTGCATGAGGGCAGAATGTGATAGTGATTCGATTCGCGGCATCGCGGAAACCTAACTGTACGTTGCACCAGGCTGATAGGTCGCAGCATTGTCGCCGGACCGGGATAACAATCAAACGTCCTCGGTGCCGTTCTCGTTCGGTATTGTGCGATCGTATGCCTTGACATGCGGCGCTACCGTACACAGCTATTCGCGGACAGTCGAGTCGGCTGGCAGGTTTCTTGCTACTTCCTGAATGGTTAGAAATGAGTTAAGTTGTTGTAGCACAGCAATTTCGCTCGCTAAGAGCTCCGCACTAAAATCTTTGGAGGTCGTTCATGGGGATTCATTTTCGCAGGCTCCGTGCACCGCTAGCGCTGACGGTCGCGCTACTGGCTGGTGCGTGCTCCGCGTCGGATAAGGCGAAGGACACCGCACTTGCCGTTGACACCGCGCTGAACAAGGATCTCGCATTGGCCGGTCGCGACACGTCCGCTCAGCCTGCCTTGAATGACGTGGCCTCCACGCCGACGGCCACGAAGCCTGCGGCCAAGCCCGCCGCGCCGAAAGCGACACCGAAGCCGCCAGCCGCCACGACGACCGCGTCGGGCAACACGGTGACGAAGAACCCGTCGGGCTCAGCGAGCTCGAGCGCCGGTGGGGCCGTTGGGACAATCGCCTCGGGTACATCGCTCGCGCTCCATTCCAACGCCCGCGTCTGTACGAACACGCACACGGTCGGCCAGACCTTCTCCGCCACACTTGCCGACGCCGTGAGCGGCTCGAACGGCGCGTCCATTCCAGCGGGCGCCACGGTCAATCTCGAGATCACGAATCTCAAGCGGAGCGAGAACGCCACGGACAAGATCATCATGGAGTTCGCCGTCAAGTCGGTGAGCTTTGGCGGGCGCACGTATCCGGTCAGCGCCACCGTGGCCGATGCCCAGGTTGACAAGGTTCGCAACCAGCCGAAGAGCAAGGACGTCCAGAAAGTCGTGGGCGGCGCGGTCCTCGGAGCGATCGCGGGCCAGATCATCGGCAAGAACACCAAGGGAACGGTGATTGGTGCGGCAGCCGGTGCCGCCGCTGGAGCAGGCGTCGCGGCGGGTACGGCCAACTACGAGGGCTGTGTGCCGGACGGTGGAAACATCACGGTGTCCCTCACCGGGCCCCTCCAGATCAAAGTCTGATTCCTTTCGGAGGAAGCACGGGGGCCGGCGAGCAATCGCCGGCCCTTTCGCTTTCCAACGGTTAGCCGTCCTCAGGTGCATAGAGAGTGGAGCCGAACGCCCACCAGCGCGCCGTCTCAATACCACCAGAGCCTGATCGTCCAACCCCGGTCACGGGAGCGGGCGCTCACGAGAGGATTGATCAAACGTCTGCACTCGCGTTTCTTGAACCGGTGATCGAACCCACCGAAACAGACTCGTCCCGAGCTGACGAGCGCCTCGCTGCGCGCCTTCGCGATTCCGCGCTCGTCGCGCGCGTGCGTGGCGGCGACCGGTCCGCGTTCGACGGGCTGGTCCACGCGTACATGCGCCAGGCGTTCCAGCTGGCGTATCGCGTCGTGGGGCACCGGGAGGACGCCGAAGATCTCGTTCAGGAGGCGTTTCTCGCGGCGTATCAGTATCTGGACACGTACGACGCGGCGCGACCGTTTGGGCCGTGGCTCATGCGAATCGTTCTCAATCGCGGCGCGAACCTGCGCCGGTCGAGAAAGCGCCGCGAGACGGAGCCGGAGGTCGACGTCGTCAGCTCGGCGCCGACGCCGCTCGATGAAAGTGAACGGAGTGAGGCGCGCGTCGTTCTCACGCAGGCGTTGGCGGGGTTGTCGGAACGGCAGCGGATGATCGTCACGCTCTTCGACGTTGATGGCCAGACGAGCACGGAAATCGGCGAGATGCTGGAACTCTCGCCTGGTACGGTACGGTGGCATCTTCACGAGGCGCGGCGCACATTACGCGACGCGCTCTCCCGATTCTACAAGGGCGATGTATGACTGATTCACGTAGGACACTAGGCGAAGGCGCGTTCGGACCCGAGCCGTCGCGCGATGTCAAACTCGGCGCGCTCCTGCGCGAGATCGAGGGCGTCACGCCCGACGCGTCGGTCGACTGGGCAGCGCTCGCGAGTCGCATCGCGGATGGCGTCGCGGCGCAGGCATCATCGTCGTCGTGGTGGGACTACGCCACGCGGTGGGAGCGGCGGGTCGTCCCTCTTGCCCTCGCCGCAGGGCTTGCGGCGTCGTTCGCGTTGTGGAACGCCTCGCTGGCGGCTCCCAGCGGCGTGCAGTTCGTGACATCGTCGTCGATCTCGACCGCAGTGGCTGACGGTGCGCCGCCGGAGGATGCGGCCGCGACCTTTGCGACGGCCATCACGAACGCCGTCGATCCGATGATTGGAGTACCGGAATGACCAGTCGCATGCGGGCGGGTGGTGTGCTCGCGCTCATCGCTGTCTGTAGCGCGCTGGCCGGCGCCGCACTCGATCGTGTCGCCGTGCAGCGCATGGGTCGTCATCGCGGTGGCGGACAACCGGTTGCGCCTGGAGGGCCGGGGGGCCGCGATCGTTTTTCGCCGGAAGCCGACGCGAAGCGCCGCGGCGAAATGCTCGATCGCATGACGACGAGCCTCGATCTCACCGCGGCCCAGCGCGGAGGTCTCGACTCCGTCATGAAGCACACGGATTCATCCTTGCGCGCGATTCGCCTCGAGATGCAGCCAAAGATTCGCGCGGTATTCGATTCTTCTCGCGTCGCGATGCTCGCGCGCCTCGATCAGCAGCAGCGGGCGAAGTTCGAGGCGAGCAGGTCCGAGCGCGGCGGAGGCGCTGACGGCGGTGGCGGGAAGCGGCGGCCGTAAGCCGCTCCCCGTATCAGCAAGGTTCGTCGAGGGATCTGCACGTCGAGTGTGGGTCCCTCGACTGCTATGAGCGCGCACACCGTCCGTTTACGCAACACTATGTGCGGCCATTCCGCGACAGCTCGGCCCGCCTCAAATTCCGGGAATTTCGTAAGTCACTGCGAGTAAACGACTTGCTGGTAAACAAACGGGGACATCGAATTGCTTTGCACTGTCGCGGTGCACTTTCCCACACTCCGACACAAAGACTTCGATGCCGAAGCCATTCCCCTCCGCCAGCCGTCTGGCCGCAGCGCTGCTCCTCCTCGCTGCGGGTACGCTCAACGCGCAGACGATCGTGTACGACAACGGCGCGCCCAGTGGCGCGCAGGGGGCCTTCATTCGCGGAGCGGGCGCGTGGGGAGCAAGTGATTTCACCCTGCTGACCTCAGCGACCATCAACACGGTGCGCATTTGGGACCTCCGTTCAACTCCGGATGCGGGGTCGGTCACGTGGTCGATCCTGGCCAACAATGGCGGTGCGCTTGGATCCGCGCTCTTCGGCGGCGTCGCGTCGGTGACCGGCGTCGCAACCGGAACCTGTTGCAATGGCTATGTGACCAACGAGGACGAATTCTCCGTCGGAGCGATCTCGCTTGCCGCGGGCACGTACTGGCTGCAACTCAGCGATGCGACGAACTCGTTTGCCTACTACTGGGAGACCGCCACGCCCTCAGGGTCGTCGTCGTATCAGGACCGCCAGTGGACACAACCTGACAGGTTTGGCGGCGGCGAGTCCGCGAGCCAGAACGAGAATGCCTTCCAACTCCTGTCGAATACGACCGAAGATGCCACGCCGGAACCCGCCAGCGTCATCCTGATGGCGACCGGACTCCTTGTCGTCGGCGCCGCGCGGTTTCGGCGGCGCCTGCCATCAGCTTCTCGTCAGTAGCCGATCGGTCGGCCCGCCGATCGCGGATCCGATACGCCTTCGTATCCGCCGCGAACGCGCATGATCGCGTTCACGAGCCCGATGCCGCGACCCGATGAGATACTGTACCCCATGAAGCGGAGGGAGTCCGCCACCGCCGGCGTGATCGCATCGCGCTCGAAGTAGAGCGTGTCCGGCAGCGCTTGATGATGGACGCGCGGCGCGCTCATCGCGTCCGCCAGCGTCATCTTGTAATCGAGCACGTTGACGATCACCTCCGACGTGCTAGTGATGATGCGTGGTCCGCCTCGGCTGCCCACCACCAACAACAGTGAACCGTCGCGATCGAGCACGATCGTCGGCGACATCGCGCTCAGCATTCGCTTTCCGGGCTGGATCGCATTCGCTTCGCCCTGCACGAGCCCGAACATGTTCGGCTTTCCAGGCAGCGCCGCAAAGTCGTCCATCTCGTCGTTGAGGAAGAAGCCCGCGGACGTCAAGTACACTCCCGATCCGAACAGATTGTTGAGCGTCGTCGTCGTAGCCACCGCGTTGCCTTTTTCATCGACCACGGAGTAGTGCGTCGTTTCCATCCCTTCGCGCATTGACTTGCTCACCGAGGTCGTCGGCGTCGCGCGCATCTGGCCAATCGTGCCGCGCAACTTCGCTGCGTACTTCTTGTCAGTGAGCTGCGTGATGGGCACCGGCACGAAACCCGGGTCGGCGAGCTTCTCGTTGCGATCGACAAAGGCGCGCTGATAGGCGGAGCCGAGGAGGTGCGCCCATCCGGCGCTGCCATATGCGGGAAGCGCGTCGAATCCCTCGAGAATGTTCAGCGCCTCGGTCACCACCACGCCGCCGGATGATGACGGCGGCATCGTGAACAAACTGTATCCCCGATACGTCGAGCGGACCGGCTCGCGCCAGATCGGCTTGTAACTCTTGAGATCGTCGACGGTGATGATGCCACCCGCCTTCTTCAACTCACTCGTCCACGCCTCGGCGATGGGGCCCTCGTAAAAGGCGCTCCGTCCCTTCGACGCGATCGCGCCGAGTGTGCGTGCAAGCACCGGCTGCTTGAGAGTGGAACCGACGACCGGTGGTGCGCCGTTCGGCAGAAACACCGAGGCTCCGCTGAACGACGCGATCAGCTTCTGGCTGCCGCGAATACCGTTCGCGAACGCGCTGTCCACTGTGATGCCCTCTTCCGCGTACCGAATCGCCGGCGCCATCACGTCGGCAAGCGACATCGTGCCGTACTTCGCCAACGCCTCCGTCATTCCCGCCACGGCACCCGGCACGCCCGAGGCAAGGGGGCCGACGACACTCTTGTCCGTGAGCTTGCCCTCGGCGTCGAGGTACATGTTGCGCGTCGCGGCGAGGGGCGCAATCTCGCGATAGTCGATCGCGGCGGCGCGTCCGTCGGCCATGTGTATGACCATGTATCCACCGCCGCCGAGGTTGCCCGCTTCCGGATACGCGACCGCAATCGCGAAGCCGACTGCGACGGCCGCATCCACCGCGTTTCCGCCTTTCCTGAGGATCTCGACCCCGGCAGCGCTGCCAAGTGGCGCGTCGCTCGCGACCATGGCGTGCGCACCGAAGACCGGCGCACGCCCTGCCTTGTGTCGCCAGGCATCGGGAAACACTGCGGGCCGTCGGTCAGCGGCAGGGACGTACCCTGCGCTCGACGCGAGCGTCTGCGGCGTGCCGACGTCAGTCGCGCCGTGCTGCGGACCGGGGCTTGGAGCTTGGCTGTGGCAGGCGGCGATCGCCACGACGGCGATAAGAGTCTTTCGTGACATCACGTGGAATTCTCGGCGGGCGGATTTCTGATCGAGTTGCCAGTCAGGAATCTGCATTCCTGCGAGGCAATTCGCACGCACGCATGGCCCCAGGAAAGGAGCGGAGATGACGGATGACATGGAAACAGCACGGATCAATACGCGGGAATCTGGCTGTTCCCCTCAAAATCCGTTCAATTCGGTCCTCAAGGCAGTGGCAGTGGCGGTTCCTCTGCGACCCTCTGCCTCTCTGCGCCCTCTGCGGTGACGATGACGACGCCAGTGTGAGGTGTTGCGTCGCCCGATGAAGCGCGAGCTGCAGGCCCTTCATCCGCCGAGCCCGAATCTCCCCACCACCCGAGTCTGCTGCACTCGAACGCTGTTGTTGGCGCCGGCGTCCAGTCCGGTGGTCTGATGGATCATCGTCATCACATCCTGCACCACGTCGATCGAGAAGCGTGGCGAAAGGGAGTATCCGAGCCCATACCCGAATGCGAACGTGAAATCGAAATCCTGCGAGCCGGGATTCAGCGGGAACGCATCGGGCCGCGCACGAAAGTTGGAGTACATGGTCGCGCCCGCGCTCAATTCGAGCACGCTGTGAAACCCAGTCCCGTTTGCGACGTGAAGCACCCCGAACAGCTGCGAGACGTTCGCGTCAGCATCGGTCGAGAGACTTCCGTCACCACCGTTCACACGTTGGTAGCGCAGGGGGACGCTCGCCGTCGTGCCGCGCACGCCAAGGCTCACGCCCGATGAGATATGCTTCTCGAGCGACGCCACCCACGGGTTGGCGCTGCCAAAATCCCACGTCGAGTTTGTACTCCCATCCGAGACCGACCATCCCTGCTGAAACCCCATGCCAAGGGACGCCGACGCAGTCGGCTCGCGAAGCTGATATCGGGGACGAATGATCTGCGCACCGGCCTCGGCCGAGAGCAGAATCAACAGGCAGACGAGCTTCGATCGGTGCACGGTCGCTCCGACTGGCTTGCGAGTGGTGAACGGCGGCCGGTAACTTAGCCACTGCGTTCGAGGATGTGCATCGTCCTGAGAAGTACCCTCGTGTGCGCCTCAAGTTCTCGTTACTGAAATCGGAGAGACTCTGCGCGTCACCGACCCCCGCATCACCGAGCGTCGCAATCCGCGAACGCAGCAAATCGACCTGGCCGATTCACTCGGCATCACCGACCTCATGCTCGCCGAGGACCGCACCGTCCCCGATGCGGTCGCGACACAGCGGGAGAGAATCGCGGAGGCGATATCGGCGGCGGAAGCCACATTCCGGAGCGGTGGCCGCCTGTTTTACGTCGGCGCAGGCACCTCGGGCCGGCTCGGCGTTCTCGATGCCTCGGAATGCCCGCCGACCTTTGGCACGCCGCACGAAATGGTGCAGGGTATCATCGCCGGAGGGTTGCCCGCGCTCACGCGGGCGCAGGAGGGGGCGGAAGACAGCCTCAACCAGGCGCGCATCGACCTCGCCGAAAAGGGCGTGCGCGCCGGTGACATGGTCGTCGGCGTCGCGGCCTCCGGCACGACGCCGTATGTGCGCGTCGCGCTCGAATACGCGCGCGAGGTCGGTGCGCGAACGGCGATCGTTGCATGCTCGCCGCCTCCCGAGAATACGATGGCCGTGGTGGACATTCCCATCGTGGCGATCACCGGACCCGAAGTCGTCACCGGCAGCACGCGTCTCAAGGCGGGTACGGCGACGAAGTTGATCCTCAACATGATCACGACGGGCGCGATGATTCGCATCGGCAAGACGTTCGGCAATTTGATGATCGATCTCCGCGCGACGAACGTGAAGCTCGTCGATCGCAGCGAGCGCATCGTCGCCGAGGTCTGCACCGTGTCTCGTGAAACAGCGCGGGAGTTGATCGGCCGCTCCGGCGGCTCGGTGAAGCTCGCGATCGTGATGCACGCACTCGGCGTCGAGAAGGAGGAGGCCGAGCGCCGCATCGAGGAGGGCGGAGGAGTGATTCGCCGCGTCATCGGCGGCGATCCGCCGCCCGTCGAATGAGCGTCGAAACTCCTGCCGGTGGCACGTACGTCGGGCTGATGTCGGGCACATCGCTGGACGGTATTTCGGCCGCTGTTGCGCGCTTTGCGCCGTCGAACAATGGAGCGTTCGACGTCGAGCTGCTTGGCTTCCACGTCCATGAGTATTCCACCGAGCAACGGGAACGACTCCTCGCCGCTATGCGCGATGGATCGGCGCGCGACTACTGTCGCCTCGCTGTGGACTTCGGTGGATGGCTCGCCGACGCTGCGATCGCCGTGATGGCGGAGGCAGGTGTGGCTCGCCACGACATTCGCGCAATTGGAACGCACGGGCAAACGCTCTGGCACGAGCCGGGGCATTCGACCTGGCAGCTCGACGCGCCCGCGGTGATCGCCGAGCGAACCGGAATCGATGTCGTCAGTGACTTTCGCGTGCGTGATGTGGCGGCAGGTGGGCAGGGAGCGCCGCTGGTGCCGATTGCGGATGCTCTGTTGTTCGGTGGCGGAAAGTGGCGCGCGCTCCAGAACATCGGCGGCATTGGCAACGTGACGATCGTGCCGCCCGACGGCACTCTGGCGAGTGTCCGAGCATTCGACACGGGGCCGGGCGTCACCATCATCGATGCCGTGGTTCGACTGCTGTATCCGGGGCAGCGCTACGACAAGGACGGACTCATCGCGTCCACAGGGAAGCCGGTTATCGAGGTCGCCAGCGCGTCGATGTCACATCCGTTCTTCAGCGCCGAGCCGCCGAAGAGTACGGGGCGTGAACTCTTCGATCCTGCCTACGTCACGGCGTTCGTGGACGCGTGCCGCGCGCATGGCGCGAGCGACGCCGACATCGTCATGACGGCCACGTGGTTTACCGCGCTCAGCATCGGCGACGCGTATTTCAGGTTTATCCCCGAACCTGTCGAGGAAGTGCTCGTATCTGGCGGCGGGGCAAAGAATCCACTCCTGCTCTCCATGTTGCGGGAGAGCGTAAAACCACTCGATCTCGTGACCTTCGACGAACGTTATTTCGACGGCGAGGCGAAAGAGGCCGTGGCCTTCGCGTTGCTCGCGCACCTGCATCTCGCGCGAATTCCGGGCAACGTTCCAACTGCCACTGGTGCGCGCGGTCCGCGCGTGCTCGGCATGCTCACGCCCGCGTAGACATGAGAAACTGTCATCCCGAGCGAGCGAAGCGAGTCGAGGGATCTGCACCTCGCTGTTATGCAGGTGAGCTGACATGACACTCGAGGAACGCTGGCACCCACTGCGCCGCGAGTGGGTCGTCGTCTCGTCGAACCGCAGCAACCGGCCGTGGCTCGGTGAGACCGTCGGCAAAGACCGCGCGGCGCTGCCGCCGCATGTCGCGGATTGCTACCTCTGTGCCGGCAATACCCGCGTATCAGGACACACGAATCCGGACTACACCGGCGTCTACGTCTTCGACAATGATCATCCGTGTGTAAGCCCGGCGGCGCCGGTCGTCGAATCGCCGGAGTGGAGCGTCTTCCGGAATCGCCGGGCGGATGGCGTCGCGCGCGTCGTCTGCTTTACACCACGCCATGATCTGACGCTCGCCGAGCAGTCGCAGGAAGAGATCGTCGCATTGCTTCGAACGCTTCAAGAGCAATACCGTGAGCTGGGTGCTCGCCCGGAAGTGAAGCACGTGTTGATGTTCGAGAACAAGGGCGACGTCGTCGGCGTGAGCAATCCGCATCCGCATTGTCAGATTTATGCGACGAATTTCGTCTTCAAGACCATCGAGACGGAGGCGCTGGCAGCGTCCGAGCACTTCGCCGTACGCGGTCGCGCGCTGATGGCGGACATCATCGACGCCGAGGAGGCCGATGGCCGGCGGGTCATTGCGTCGCGCGAGCAGGCGCTGGCGTTCGTGCCGTACTTTGCGCGCTATCCGTATGAGACCTACGTGGCACCACGCGCGTCGCACGCGAGCATCGCCGATCTCTCGGAACAGGAACTCGAGGAGTTTGCGAGCGTGTTGAAGGAGACACTCGTTCGCATGGACAATCTGTGGCGCATGTCCTTCCCCTACGTGCTCGTGCTACATCAGGCGCCGACAGATGGCGCGACGCACCACGGTTTCCATTTTCATATCCAGATTCATCCGCCCCTGCGGAAGCCTGGCTTGCTGAAGTATCTGGCGGGCCCTGAAATCGGCGGCGGGAATTTCCTGAATGATACGGCGCCCGAGGAAAAGGCCGCGGAGCTTCGAGCCGTGAGCGCCGTGCACTACACCACGGCCGATGGCCGATAACGCTCGTTTTGTCGCCCTGAGTGAAACGAAGGGCCCGCACCTCACGCAGTTACCATGAACACGCTGCTCGCCCCCATTCTCGCCATGCACGACCGCATCCGCGACGCGGTCGTCGCCGCGTGCGAGCAACAGAGTGCGGCCGCGATGTCGGCGGTGGCGCACGACGACGACGGCGACACCATCTACGCCGTAGATCGCGTCAGCGAGGACACGCTCGTCGCCTGTCTCGCCGACCTTGCCAAGTCGGAGCCTCTCGTCCTCATCGCCGAAGGCTTGCCGTCCGAAGGCCTCGTGCTCGGCGCATCTACCGACTCAGACTGCCAGTGGCGCGTCCTCGTCGACCCGATCGATGGCACGCGGGGCCTCATGTACCAGAAGCGGCCTGCGTGGATTCTCACCGGCGTTGCGCCGAATCGCGGAACGGAAACGAGGCTGCGGGACATCACTCTCGCCGTACAGTCCGAAATCCCACTGGTAAAACAGCATCTGTGTGACCAGGCGTGGGCGATACGTGGACAGGGCGCCGAGGCGCAGCGCATCAATCGCCTCACCGGGGAACGGCTGCCGCTGACGCTGCGGCCGTCGGGCGACTCGACGATTGCCCATGGATTCGCATCCATCAGCCGCTTCTTCCCAGGCGCGCGCGATGTCCTGGCGTCGATCGATGATGAGATCGCCGTCGCGGTCTCGGGCCCGTTGGTGGATGGAAAGGCACTGTGCTTCGAGGACCAGTACATCTCCACGGGCGGGCAGTTGTATGAGATGATGGCTGGCCACGATCGCTTCATTGCCGACATTCGTCCGCTGCTCAACGCGCTGCTGACGGCGCGTGGCATGCCACACCCGCTCTGCTGTCATCCCTATGACCTCTGCGCCGTGCTCATCGCGGAAGAGTTGGGGCTGATCGTCACCGACGCGCACGGCAACCCGCTCGATGCAACGATGGATCTCGAGAGCGACGTGTCGTGGGTCGGGTACGCGAACGACGCGCTCCGCGCCCGCGTTGAGCCTGCGTTGCGCGCTGCGCTCACGAGCAGGGGATTGCTCGCTACGTGAGCACAGCTGACGGTTTCTTCAGTGGAGATGAGCCGATCATCGTCGCGCGCGCTCCCGGCCGGCTCGACGTGATGGGCGGCATCGCGGATTACAGCGGGTCACTGGTACTTCAGCTTCCCCTCGATCGCCACACGGTGGTGACGGCGCAGCGCCAGCGCGAACCAATGCTCGACGTCGTATCCGTGCGTGAGGGTGCGGAGTCGGTCATGCGCATGACCACCGAGGGCATTCTCGCCGTAGGTTCGAGGAGTCCCAGGCGACTCGGAGAGGCCTTCGAGCACACACCGGACGCCCACTGGATGAGCTACATCGCCGGTGTTGCGCTTGTCGTGCTGAAGCGCCTTGGGCCAGCGGCGGCGGCGTCGCCGCTCAAGGGTCTTCGCATGCGCATCGAGTCCACTGTGCCCGAGGGAAAAGGCGTCAGCTCGTCGGCCGCGCTCGAAGTCGCTTCGCTCGCCGCGATTGCGGCGGCGTACCACGTCGACATGACCTCCGAGGAGATCGCCCTCTCGAGCCAGTGGGCAGAGAATCATGTCGCGGGTGCGCCCTGCGGCATCATGGACCAGATGACGAGCGCCTGCGGGCGTCGTGATCACCTGCTTCGACTGCGTTGTCAGCCCGCGAGAATCGAGGGACACGTCGCCATCCCCGGCGGGTATCGGTTCTTCGGAATCGACTCCGGCGTTCGGCACGCGGTTACCGGCGCCGACTACGGCACGGTGCGCACCGCGGCGTTCATGGGGTATCGCATCATTGCGGACCTCGCGCAGTTCCCCGCTGTGCAGAAGGGAGAACTCATGCGAGTGGACGACCGTCGGTGGAACGGCTATCTGGCGAATATTGCGCCGGTCGAGTTCGTGCGAGACTTCGAAGCACGCTTGCCGGAAGCGATGTCAGGCGCGGAATTCATCGCGCGCTACCAGGGCACCACGGACTCGGTGACTCGCGTAAAGCCGGAGCGCACGTATCCCGTTCGTCAGGCGACCGCGCATCCGATTCACGAGAACGCGCGCGTGGCGGAGTTCGCAAATCTGCTCGAGCGTCTCACGTCCGATCCTGCGGCGGCGCAGCAGATGGGTCAACTCATGCACGCGTCGCACGAGAGCTACGGTGCCTGTGGACTTGGTAGCGAGGGTACCGATCGGCTCGTTGCGATGGTAACGGAATGTGGCGTGGAGAAGGGACTCTTCGGTGCAAAAATCACCGGCGGTGGCAGTGGCGGCACCGTCGCGATACTCGGCCGCACTGATGCGGAGAGTTGCGTGCGGCAGATCGCGCGCCGCTATGAAGAGGAGACGGGGCGATTCGCCGATGTGTTCGCCGGCTCAGGGGCCGGGTTGTCGTATGACACGTCTACGGGCGATACGCACTGAGCACGAGCCCGTCCTTCTTCATCTGGTCGTGACACGCATAACACTGCTGCGGCGTCGGTGCTGCTGCGAGTTCCGTCTTGCTGTCCTTCACGAAGCGCTGGAACCCCCAGCCGCCGGTGCTCGCATACGTCACTGAGTCCTTGACCATCACGTCGACCTGACGACGCGCGCCCTCGGCGAACGCGCCGTTCGACTCGGACATCGCCAGCCAGTCGAACACGACGACTGAACCCTCCGGGAAAACGCGTGTGCGATAGCCGGTCATCGCTTGCGTGTTTGCGTAGATGTGCTGGAAGCCGCCCTGGCTCGCGAAGTTCTTGTGGCTGGGGCTGACGACGCTGCTCTTCACGTGCGTCCAACCACGGTACCCGTCGGGGTAGGGAACGGCGTCCGCGCTATGACTGCGAGCGGCGGCAACACTTCCTGTGATGAAGAGCAGCGCGAGGGGGACGATGAGCCTCATTGAATGCTCCGAGTCGGATTCTTCGCGCCGCTGGCCGACGCCATCAGTATCACCCCGCGCAGGGCACTTCCGTCATTCCGAGGGTGTTGGGCCATTGGGCGCGTGAACCGCTCACCGCTCCCAATTTCCGCCCGCGCCCGCACCCGAGCCCGGGTCCGAGCCTGCAGGCAAGCCCCAGCCCCGGCCCTAGCCCAAGCCCGCGGTTGGCCCGTGACGCAGAGGGCGCGGAGAAGAGGAAATCGGAAAGTCGAGGTTCCTAGCGGAGCACCGAGTTGCCATCGGGACCCAGGAACGCCGCGAGCCGCTGCGCAGGAACGGCATACACGATCCGCCCGCCGCTCTCCTTCGCGCCGCCGTAGATCACGCCAACCACCGTGCCCGAGGCGTCGAACAGCGGTGAGCCGCTCGACCCATGTCCCGCGAAGGAGTCCATCTGGATCACGTCATCGAGACGCTTGCTCACGGTGCCCGGCGTGATCGTCGTTCGCGCGACCAGGTCCGTCAGCGACGACCCGCCCATCGGCGTGTCGTTGGCAAGCGGATATCCGATCGACGCGACCGGCGCGCCCACCTTCGCCAGTTGTCCTTCACGACTCACGCCGCTCACGACGGGCCGCGGTGTGGTGCCGTCGATCTGAATGAGGGCGAGATCATCCGTGTCGCTCACGCGGACGATCTTCGCCGGCGTCCAGCCTTGCTTGTTCGCGAACAACACCGCGATCCGCCGAGCAGGCTGGCCCGCTTCCGTGCGCACGACGTGCTTGTTGGTCACCAGCAAGCCGCTCGCAGAAATGCAGAACGCCGTACCCGCCGTCGGAACCCCATCGAGATCGGACACCACCATCGCGACTGCGGCGTCATTCAACGTGGACACTTTGCTGAAATCCATCTGGAGCGCGGCGGGCGACTGGCGCATTCGCTGCGAGAGCGCCTCCACAGAGCCCGCGGTCATCGTACCACCGGCGATCATCGCCTTCGCTCGCTGGATCTCGCCCTCCTTCTCGGCGATCTCCTGCTTGAGGCGATTCATCAACGCCGTGTCCGTCGCCGGAATCGACGCAAGCGCCTTCTGCAGTGCGGCCGTCGTGCTATCGCCGCGCGCGATGAGCGCGGCATACTCTGCCTCGCGCGCGGCACTCTGTTTTTGCGTCCACGCAAACGCCGCGGCGCCCGCGATCACGAGAAGCCCGATGACCACCGCAAAAGTGTTGCGAAGGGTCTTGGTTTGCTTCTTGACTTCGATCGCCACGCGCACGCCGGTGTCGATGCGCTTGGCGCCCGGTGCGGCCGCACTTCCCGCGGGCGGCGACTTCCTCGACGCACCGACGCCACGCACTTCGACGCGCGGTCCGTTCGCACCGAACGTGATGATGTCGCCATCGTAGATGCGACATTCGCCGGTCACGCGCTCGCCATTCACCAGCGTGCCGTTCGTGCTCCCCAGATCGGTGACGATCCACCCATCGGCATTCTTGCGGAGCTCAGCGTGACGAGTCGAGACGTCGAGGTCCTTCTGCGGATCGAACCGCACGTCGCTCGTCGCATGCCGGCCGACGCTGACTTCCTCCGTATCGAAACGCAGTTCGTGGCCGGCACGTGAGCCGCTCAGGACCTTGAGCTCGAGCGTCATGTGGGCGTGACTGCGGGCGGCGCGGCCTTCTTCGGTGCCATTCGCGAAACTGTGCGGTAAACGGCCCACATCGCGCCGAGGAGAAAAGCGAGCATCAGGACCAGCGCGATGATCGAGCCACGTGTGCGGCGCTTCGCGGACACCGCCGGGGCCGTGCGAAATGCCGCGAGGGGATCGTCTTGCGGAGCGATCTTGAGCGTTGGCCGCCGAGCCTCGTCGATTCGGACGGCGTTCGTTGGCGCGGTGACGTTGCCGGGTGGCGCCGTGCCGCGCGATGCGGCGGGACTCTGGCCAGAATCCGTTGGTAACGGGAAGACGCGATGCCCAACGTCATCTCCCGAAACCGCGTGCACCAGTCCGGTCCCGTCGAATCGCACGGCGATGACCGTGATGTTATCCGGCCCACCATTCTCGTTCGCGCGGTCGATCAGGCGCTTGCACACCTGCATGAGATCGGGCTCGTCGGTCGCGACGCGCGAGATCTCGTCGATCTTCACCTGGCCGCTCAACCCATCACTGCACAGGATCAGCACATCGCCGGTGCGCACCTGTTGGTGCGTCAGATCGACTTTGACGTTCGCCTCCGGGCCAAGCGCCTGAAGGATGATGTTACGTCGCTCGCTCTGCTCGGCTTCCTCTTCGGTGATTTCGCCGGCTTCGATGAGCTTCTGCATCAACGATTGGTCCTTCGTGATCTGCATCGCTGTGCCGTCGCGCACGAGATACGCTCGGCTGTCGCCGACCTGCGCGAGGAACAGCGTGTCGCCCAGGACGCATGCGATCGTCGCCGTCGTACCCATGCCGCGGTACTCCGGATGCTCGAGCGCATACTGGTGGATGCGCGCGTTGGCGGTCGCCGTCGCCCGCTTGAGGGCAGCGGCGTACGTCTCCTTGTCCGGGGCGTCGGCCTCGGCGAAGGCGCCCGACAGCTCACCGAGGACGACCTCGATGGCCATCGCGCTGGCGATTTCGCCGGCCGCGGCGCCGCCCATGCCGTCGGCCACCATGAACAGCGATCCACGGTCACCCACGATGTGTGTGCGTACCTCTGGTTGGAGAGTCGCATTGCCGCGAGTCAGGTCCGCAACGACGAACGCGTCCTCGTTGTGCTCACGAGTGCGTCCAACGTCCGTTCGGCCAAAGACGTGGACGACGACTTGTCCAATCGATCCCGATTCTTGGGGTGCAGTCACAGGATCACGGCGTTCCGCAGGATTGAAGTGCTTCGGTGAAGTCGGATTTTAACTCACCGTGGAGGTCGTTTGCCCGAAGTACCCGCAAGAGACGACAGCCTTTCTCCGCGCCCACCGCAATCATCGTCGCCTTGGCTTCGACGAACGCCATGGCGGCCTTGTCGGCAGGCAAGGTCACTTTCGCTTCGTAGTCTGCCAGCTTCTTGAGTGCAGCCTGCGCTGTTACGTCGTTGATGATCGAATTCGAGAGCGACAGCAGATCTGCGTCATATGACACTGCGACGATCGGCCCGGTTGTACCCGCCGGCGGATTGACCGCGCCAGCAGCCTTCGTGCCGGGGTTGCCGGAGCCCTGACCACCCGTGTTTCCTCGATTGCCGGTGTTGGACGCACCAGATGGAGTTTGTGTCGCCGGTGGCGCCGTCGCTGTGACCGGCGTCGCAGCTTTTGACGTATCGGTGCCCGGCGGCGCGTCCTTTTTCCCCATCTGCGTGTACGCCACGAAGGCGATCGCCACGGCTGCCACACCCACGCCGACGTACAGTCCCGTGCTCGACTTGGCAGGAGCGGCAGGAGGCGCGTACGCGGGCGGAGGCGCAACAGGAGCCACCGGTGCCGGTGCAGGCGCGGCCGACGCACTCGCGTCGATCCGCGTCGGCGGCGGGGCACTCATCACCGCGGTCGCGCCGTCTATCGCGCCTACCATCTGAGTCGCGGCGGGCGCCTGTTTCGGCATCCGCTCGACCGCCACGAGCAGGTCGGTCCCAAAGTCCGATGCCTTGCCGTACCGGTCTTCGCGGCGTCGCTGCAATGCCTTCCGCATCACACTCTGGACCTCCGCAGACCAACTCCGGTCGGGCTTCATTTCCTGGAGCGACTTCGGCTCATCCGTGAGCCGCATGATCATCGACTCCTGCGCCGACTCGCTGGGGAAGGGAAGCTTGCCCGTGAACATGTTGAACGCCACGAGCGCCAGCGAATAGATGTCACTTCGCCCGTCCAATTTGTCACCGGCGAGCTGCTCGGGGCTCATGTACTCCGGCGTCCCAACCACGAGTCCCGTCTTCGTCACCTTCTGGTTCTCGGCGCCGGCCGCTTTCGCGATGCCGAAATCGACCACCTTCACGCAATCCGACCCGTCGCGATTCTTCGCGATCATGATGTTATCGGGCTTGAGATCGCGATGGACGATTCCCATGTCGTGCGCAACGGCGAGGCCGTCTGCCGCCTGCTTGGTGATGTCCGCCGCGCGCGTCGGCGGCAGCGCACCAGCGGATTCCACCAGCGCCGTGAGCGACTGCCCCTCGATGAACTCCATCGCGAGGTAGATCAGCCCGTCCGGCGTTTCACCGAAGTCGTAGATGCCCGCGACGTTCGGGTGGTTGATCCGGCTCGCGTTCGCCGCCTCGCGATTGAAGCGGCTGATCGCGTCGGCGTCGTGCACCATGCCGGGGTTCATCACCTTCACAGCGCTCTTGCGCCCCATCTTCACGTGTTCGGCGAGATACACCTGACCCATCCCGCCTTCGCCCAACTTCTTGAGCACGTGATATCGCTCGGCGATGATCGATCCGACGAGGTCGTTGCTCTCGCCGCCCTGCGAGCGCAGGGCCGTGCCGTCCCGGGGGCAGAAACGTTCGTTCGCGGGGTACTCCGTGCCGCAGGTCGGGCAGATCTTTTCAACACTCACGAGCCGACACTCTCTATGCGAAGGATCTGGTCTCCAATGAGAACGCGCTGCCCCGGCTTGAGCACGCGGTCGCCGCGGACGCCCACCGCCACACCGTTGCGGCTGCCCGCATCGTGGACGAAGAACTCCGCATCCTGACTTCGAATCTCTGCGTGTTTCCCACTCATGGTTTGATCGTACGGGAAAACCCAGTCGCCTGATTCGCGGCCGAGCAACACGGTGCGAGCGGGAGAAAGGTGGAAGGTGTCGCGCACGCTGCCATCGGCGCGGAGCTGCTCCAGCACGGCGACGTCGGCGGACGGCACCAGGGAGCCCATGCGTCGCGTGGCGTCGGCCTCGGGTGGATGCGGGCCCGGATAGCCGAGGCGCCGGAAGCGAATGAGCTGCGACCCGACGAGGATCACGTCACAATCGGCGAGCCGTGTCGGCCCATCGATGAACGTCCACGTCCCGTTTCGCGAACCGAGGTCGCGGATCCAGAGCTCGCCGTCGCGAAGGTCGAACCGCGCGTGGAGCGGCGAGAGAAACACGTCTTCGAACTTGATATCGGCTTCGCCGCGGCCCACGACGGCCTCGCCCCGATCGAGCGTGAACGTCTTCGAGATCGCTCCGTTGTCGTCGAGCAGCGCGAGCCGAGGGCTGTTCTCGGGAGGCGTCCCCACGAGTGTGCCGAACGCGTTGTTGACTTCCACGCTCACACGCTGGCCGACGCGGGTGCCGCACCGCGCGCAGAACAAATCCACGCCATCCATATAGGTAGCGCCGCAGGTCCAGCACGCTCCCGACCCGACGGATGCGGTGACGCGCGTACCACAATGGCCGCAGAACGGCTGCGTGAGGTCAACGTCCTTGGCACACTTCGGGCACGTCTGCGAGTCCGCGGCCGGCGGGCGCGGGGGTTGCACCAACGCCCCGGAACCGACGGCGGCGCCTGGTATGGGCGCGCTGTTGCGGATCACGGGCGCAGCCGTGGGCATTGGCCGAGCCGCCGATGCAGAAATCGGCTTGCCGCAGTCCATGCAGAAGCGGGACACCGGCTCGTTGTCACGGCCGCAGAAGGCGCAGGAGACGAGTTCCGTCACGAGAGATTGGAGGCAACCATGTGGCGCGAATATATGGGGCGCGAAACAGGGGCGTCAACAAACCGGCCAGTATTCAATGTCATTCGTCCCAATTGAGAAGAATTGTCACCCCCACGGTCATCCCGAGCGATTGGGCAAACTACCTGTCATCCCGAGCGAGCGAAGCGAAGAGCTGTCATCCCGAGCGAGCGAAGCGAGTCGAGGGATCTGCACCTTCAGTTCCGCCCTTCCGCTCGTTTGTCGCCCGGGCAAAACGAAGGGCCTGCACACTCCCGCGACGTGCCCAGCGTAGCCTGCTCCAGCGAACCTCGTTTACCTTAACTCCCATGCCGCTTTTGCGTAACACATTCTTGACGCTGGCCCTGCTGGTCGCCGCCGGCGCCTGCAGCGGGGGTGGTGGCGTGGCCGCCCCGGCGCCCGCTCCCTCGCCGGCGCCCGCCCCACCGCCCGTGAGCGGAGCTGTTGCCAGCCGGCCCCACGAGGCAGCGCCGCCCCTGCCCGCCATTCCCCTGGTCGATGGCCCGCTTGCGATTCGCGTCGTCTACCCATCCCCGAATCAGACCATCACCTCGCGCGACTCGAATTTCATCTTCGGGTCGGTGGGCAGTGGCCGCGCCTCATTGACCATCAACGGCGTCCCGGTGCCGGTCTATCCGAACGGCGCCTTCACCGCCTATCTCGCCAATCCATCGGCCACCGCACCGAAATACGACATCGTCGCCTCCCGTGGTACCGATTCCGTGTCGCACACGCTGAACATCCGGTACCCCGTCGTGGCCGCGCGCCCCGCCGTGGTGCCTCCCGCGACAAAGCCGGAAAACCTGCCAACCTCCCGTGCCGACACGATCGCCGCGCTGAATTCGCGAATCGACTCACTGCGGACGCAGCTCTCACGCAACGATCCCATTGGCATCGCGCAACTCGGCCAGCCTGCCGCCGCCGACTCGGATATCACGATCTATGGCAAGCCGATCGTCGCCGGCACGTACAAATGGTTCTTCACACCAGGCACGCTCGTACCCGTCGTCGGCCGAGTCCCCGGCGCCGTGCGCGTTCGCCTCGACGACCAGCTCGATGTCTTCGTCGATTCCGCCGACGCACGCGACGCCCCCGCGGGCGCCACGCTCCCACGGCGCACGCTGTCCAACATGCGCGTTCGCGCCACCTCCACTGGCGCCGATGTCATCATGCCCATCGGGGCCAAGGCGCCTTATTTCGTCGAGGAGGGCGACCGCAGCATCTCGGTAACGCTCTATGGCGTGCGGGGCAACACGGACATCATCAACTATGCGTCCGACGATTCACTCGTGCGCACGGTCGAATGGTCGCAGCTCGGCAGCGAGCGCACGCGCGTCACGGTGAATCTGCACAACGCGCCCTACGGCTATCTCGTGCTGTGGGAAAACAATTCCCTCGTGCTCAAACTGCGCGGCCGGCCCGCCATCGTCTCGGCGCGTCCGCTTGCCGGTCTCACCATCGCCGTCGATCCCGGCCACCCGCCGATTGGCGCCACAGGGCCAACAGGACTCTACGAAGGCAACGCCACCCTGATGATCGGCCAACGCGTGCAGCGCATGCTCGAGGAGCGCGGCGCCACGGTCATCATGACGCGCACGACGGAAGCGCCCGTCGCGCTGGGCGATCGCCCCATCATTGCGCGGCGCGCGAATGCGCATGCCTTCGTGTCGATTCACCTGAATGCCTATCCCGACGGCGTGAATCCATTCGTCAACAACGGAACGGGAACGTACTTCTTCCGCACGCACAGCGAACCGCTCGCGCGAGAAGTCCAGCGCACCCTGGTCGCGCAGCTGGGCCTCCGGGACCTCGGCGTCAACTACGACAACCTCGCGGTGGTTCGTAGCACATGGTATCCAGCGGTGCTCTGCGAAGGCGCATTTCTGATGATCCCCGAGCAGGAGGCCGCCTTGCGGACGCCGGAGTTCCAGGATCGGTATGCGCGGGGCGTGGTGGATGGGCTGGAGAACTACTTCCGTAATCTCGCCAATCGATAATCAGTGTTAGAGAAAGAGGAATATCATTTGAACCGCAGAGGGCGCAGAGGCGCAGAGGAGCGCAGAGGACTGCACGCGCGTTTTGTTGCCCTGCGCCGCAGTTACGCTCGTTTTGTCGCCCTGAGCGCAGCGAAGGGCCTGCACCTCCCGCAGTCCTCTGCGAACCTCTGCTCCTCTGCGACCTCTGCGGTGAGTCTGTTGCTGTTTTTGTTTTTCAGCACTGCCGCTGGTGCACAGCCCGCCCCCTACCACCGCTACTATACCCTCGACACCAGGCACTTCCACGTCCACGTCCCGGCCGGCCTGGAACGCGAAGGCCGTGTCGCCGGCGCGTACGCTGAGCGAGCCTATGAACTACTCGCCAGAGAATTAGCCCCGCCGCGCGGCATGATCGAGCTCGTCGTCAGCGACGATGCCGACTACTCCAATGGCTTCGCCACGCCGCTCCCAAGCAATCGTATCGTCGTTTTTGCGACGCCGCCCGTTGAATCACCGTCGTTACGACTGAATGCGGACTGGCTCGAGATCGTCATCACGCACGAGCTCACGCACATCTTCCATCTCGATCGTGCGCGCGGGCTGCCTGGATTTGCGCAACACATTTTTGGACGCGCGCCGTCCCTCTTTCCAAACCTCCAGGGCCCGTCGTGGCTCACCGAGGGGTTGGCCGTCTACTATGAATCCCGCCTGACCGCTGGCGGGCGGCTGAATAGCTCCGAGCACCGTATGCTCGCTCGCGCCGCCGCCATCGAGAACAAGCTCCCGCGGCTCGGCGACCTCAGTCTCTCGTCACCATTGTTCCCCGGCGGCGAACGCGCGTACGGCTACGGCTCGTTGCTGGTCGAGTACATCGCGCGCACCCATGGCGACACCGGTGTAGCGAAGCTGATTGACGCGCAGAGCGGGCTCCTGATTCCGTATCGGCTCAACCACGTTGCCCAAAAGGCCTTCGGCGTCGACTTCTCGACCGCGTTCGACGCGTGGAGCGACTCCGTTCGCGCCAGCGTGCGCCAGGGCAGCCCCAACATGACGTACACGGAATGGCGCGAACTGACCAAGCATCCGTACTACGCCACGGATCCGCGTTGGATTAATGACTCCGTGCTCGTATACGCCGGAAACGATGGACGCTCCACCCAGGCCGCGTACTCGCTCCGGCTCGACGGCGGCCGCGAACGTCTCGGACGACGAAACTCACTCGGCGCCAGCGTCCCGCTTCCTGATGGCAGCTTCATCTTCTCGCAGCTCGAGCTCGTGTCGCCGAGTGAAGTGCGCTCGGATTTGTACGTCGAGAAGAACGGCAAGCAGCACAGAATCACGAAAGGAATGCGCCTCGTGCAGCCCGACGCGCGCCGCGATGGAACCATCATCGCAGTACAGCTCGCGCCAACGCGTGCGAGTCTGCTCCTCATCGATTCCACATTCACGCACCATCGACTGCTGCGGGATGCTGGGCCCGACGAAACGTGGAGCGAACCGCGCTGGTCACCCGATGGGCGATACGTCGCCGCCATTCATCGCGTGCACGGTGGCGAGTTCACACTCGAGGTGATCGACATCCAGACGAACGCCGCGGACGTGCTCGACGTCAGCCGCGCCATTCTCGCTGCGCCGAGCTGGGCGCCGAGCGGAGGGAGCGTCGTGTACACCAGCGAAGCGTCTGGCGTGCCGACCCTTACCGTCGTCCGCCGCGACCTGATGCAGCGTCGTCAGGGTGATCAGGGCGGCGGAACGGGCGCGTATGCCGGCGAGATAGCACCGAGTGCGCAGGTGATTGCCGGCGTGCATCTGCGTGCCGACGGCTTTCACGTTGGGGTGATGCCTGCCTCCAGCGCTGCCACTGGCGCCGTCAGCCCCCTGAGCGAAGCGAAGGGCCTTCAATTGGCCCAAGCTCAAGACAGCCAACCCCTCGCCGCCGGCGATTACCGCAAATACTCCGCGTGGGGCACTGTCCTGCCCACGTACTGGCACCCGCTCATCGAAGCCGCCCCGAACCGCGGCACTCGCCTCGGCTTCGAGACGAGCGGTCACGATGCCATTTACCGGCATCTTTGGGACGGCTTCCTCGCCGTTCCGACTACCGGCTCATATCCGACGGGCCGCTTCACATATCGCTACGCCGGCTTCAGGAAGCCGTACATCGATCTCCAGCTTTCGCAGGACTACACGTCGGATTTCACCTTCCAGAATGGCGGCACGGGCGAGATACTTGGCGCCTTGTTACGCCGGTCCCAGAACGCGTCGCTCGGTGCAACGTTCGTGCGGCCACGCGTGCGGACCTACTCGTCCTTCTCCTTCGGCGGCAATCTCGAGCGACGAAGTTTCCGCGCTGATCCGGGCGAATTCCTCAAGCAGCTCGACACCGCGTACGCCCGCGACTACAACTTTCCAAGCGCGTTCCTCAGCGGCTCGTGGTCGAACACGCAGCGGCCGTCGCTCTCCATCTCCGCGGAAGACGGCGTGAGTCTCTCGTTCACGGTGCGCGAACGTGCGCGCGCGGACATCGCGAAGAACACGCGCTCGACGAGCGTCGTGGGCGCGACGTCGATGTATAAGAGCCTCGACCTGCCTGGCTTTGCGCATCATGTGCTGGCGCTGCGCGTCGCGGGCGGCATTGCCGATCGCCGGGCGGCCTCGTCGTTCCAGGTGGGCGGCGTCAGCAGCGGAACGATTCAATTCGCGTCGAACTACACGCTCGGCGAAGGACGTCGCACCTTCGGCGTGCGCGGCTTCTCGCCGGCGAGCGTCTTCGGCACTCGCGCGGCGAGCGGAACACTCGAGTATCGCGCACCGCTCTCGTTGGGTGGACGCGGCTTCGGAATGCTGCCGCTCTTTTACGATCGCGCGTTCTTCACCGCCTTCGCTGATGCCGGCGTCGCAACGTGCGCAGAGAATCCCCTCGTGCCGACAGTGTGCGCGCCCTCGCCACGTATCGGTCGAACCATCGCGAGTGCGGGTGGGGAATTCATCCTCTCGGCGTCCGTGCTCGATTGGGACACGCCGCAGAGTATCCGGTTAGGGTTCGCGGTGCCGGTCGCCGGTCGTGCCGTTACCGGAGCGAGCCGCGTCAGCGTCTACCTCGCGTACGGCTTGTCCTTCTAGCAGAGACTTATTGTCACCCCGAGCGAGCGCAGCGAGTCGAGCGGGTCTGCACTTCCGCTCGTTTTGTCGCCTGCCTGCCCTTGAGGAGCGCAAGCGACGAAGGGAGCGAAGCGAAGGGCCTGCACCTCATGCGGAGTTCACGTCGTAACTCCAAAGCACCAACGCGCGTAGGTGAGTCCATGCCTCACCTTCCCGCTCAGCGCAGTTGCCGCACCCTCGGCGCCACGATCAACGAGTTCGTCCTGCCTCCGAACTGCCCCATTCCTGTCCACGAGCACGCGCCACCGCACATCCTCGTCATGCTCGACGGCGAACTCGCCGACGTCGAAGGCGCGACAGAAACCGTGTGCGCTCGAGGTTCGCTGCGCTACTCCCCCGGACGCGACCGGCACCACGTGCGCATCTCGTCGAATGGCGCACACTGCCTCGTGATCGAAGCGGGCGGCTTCCCCGATCTCAGATTCCGGAACCGCATCTACGTCCCCGCTCGTGATTCGGCCGGCATGCGCGAATCGCTCGCCCGCTGGCTCTTTACGGAATCGTGCGCGTCACCAGCGCGCGTGGAGGATTGTGTGCTCGCGCTCTTCTGTCATATCCGTGACTTCGACCGCGGAGCACCATCGACGTCCACGCCATGGCTCGACGACGTGCGCCGCATGCTCGACACCGTTGGCGCCTCGTCGACACCATTGGCCGACGCCGCCCGCATCGCCGACCGAAGCCCTGGCCTCGTCGCGCGAACGTTCCGCGCTGCGCACGCCGTGTCGATCCACCGGTACTATCGTCGCCGCCAGGTCGATCGCGCGTGGGACATGTTTACCTCCTCCACCAACTCGCTCGGCGTCATTGCCAACGACTGTGGCTTCGCTGACCAGAGTCACATGACGCGCACCTTCGTCCGCGAGACCGGTGAGACCCCGTCTCGCCTGCGCGCACGCATGGCCGACGGCCTGCATAGGAATTGGTTTCTCGCCGCGCCGCTCGAGATCATCGGAACGTGACGTCTCGCAACGAGCCACTGGCTCAGTAAGAGCCATTTACCGCAGAGGTCGCAGAGGAACGCAGAGGAGAACGGGAAGGCAAAAGCGGTTTTGTTTTCCTCTGCGTTCTCTGCGGCTGTTGCAGTTCCTCTGCGCCCTCTGCGGTAAAATGCTTTGCGATGCTTGTCATGCAGAGGAACCGTGGCGAGCACATCGACTATCGTCTGATCCCCTGCCGCGCCGTCCACGCGAACACCGTATCCCACACCCCCGGCGCGAAGCTCGCCATCCTGTTCCCATTCGGCCCGCGCACCACAAACAGCCCATGGTTCGCCTCCGGGAACAACCGCCACGTCACCTGGTTCGGCGTCGGCAACGAATCCAGCACCGCGATGCTCTTCGTCACCGGCAGGCTCGAATCCCACGCGCCGTAGAGCCACAGCGACGGACGCTCCATGTGCGCCAGATTCGCGCGCGGGTCAAATCCCTTGGGCGGCACCGCGAGCATGCGCCGGTCGAGCTCCTCGAAGGGAATCGGCGGCGGCTTTACGCCGAAGTGATCCGTGTTCTCATCGGTCCACCGGCTCCACACGCCTTCTTCGTGCGGCGACACCGCCGGGCCCGAGATGTTGATCGCGAATTGCGCGCGTGACGTGCCGTCCAAGAGCGACGACATCACCCAGCCACCCTGGCTGATCGTGACGACGCCGATTCGCTTCGGGTCCACGCCGCGCAGTGCCGCGAGCGTTTCCAATGCGACGCTCGTCTCGTGCGCGCGGAGCGCCATCACTTTGCCGTCCTCGAGATCGTCGCCCCAATAGCGTCCGGCTGACCCACCAACGCCTCGCTTGTCCACGTTCAGCACCACGAAGCCATGTTCCGCGAATCGGCGCGCGAGAAAGTGATAGGCCCCACGCTTCGAATTGCCCGAACCGTGGACGATCACCACGCCCGGCCGAGCCTCCGCCGATGAGCCGCGGGGACGGTAGATCGTGGCGGAGCGTGGCGATCCGTCGACCATCACGTCGGTCGTCGTTCTCGAGTACGCGCTGAATTCGCGCCAGGAGGTGCCGATCACCGCGAGACCGATGAACGCGAGCACCGATGCATGTCCGATGCGCACCAATAGTGGCGGTGCCGCGTCGACCCATCTCGAAACGCCGAACAGCGCAAGCGCGACGACTGAGAAGATGAGCTGCATCATGGGCACCGACCCACCAACGATGCCCGCGAAGAACTCGATCATGTCGTTCGGGCGAGCGAGCAGGAGCACCAACACCGCAAAGAACACCGACAGGAGCGCGGTTACCGCGCCGACAATTCGTTTCCACATGCGGCCACAATAGGATCGCATGTGGCGGTCGTCTTGCACGATTGCGCACCTGCCCGTGTGTCGCGAGCCCTATCTAGGCGTGTATCACTGTGGATGTCATCCCGAGCGAAGTCGAGGGATCTGCACTTTCAGTCTGGGTTTCGGGGTCGGGATGACAAGTGCTGCACTAACGCCAATTTGCGCAGCTGGTTCAGGGGTACAGGACAGCGGTTGGCGCGCTGCGCATGATCGTCGTCCCATCGCCCACTCCTCCAAATTCATTCTTTCCCCAGCAATACGCCGTGCCGCCCGTCGTCAGTCCGCACGCCGCCCTCTCGCCAACGCTCAGCATTGAAAACGTCAGGCTGCCGGCGACCGCAACCGGCGTCAATCGGGTAATCACGGTCGTTCCGTCTCCCACGACACCATCTTCGTTCGATCCCCAGCAATAGGCGGCCGCCGACGTCGTGAGTCCGCACATGGTTTCCCAGCCTGCCGTGACGCTGGAAAAAACCAACGTGCCGGCGACCGCAGTTGGTACGTTGTGCGCGGTAGTGGAGCCGTCACCGGTGCCGTATCCGGAGTTTCCTCCCCAGCAATACGCTTTCCCCGCCACCGTAAGTCCGCACGAAAGATTGAGCCCCGCCGCAACCTTCACGAATTGGTGGCCCCCAACGACAAGCTGTGGCGGGCTTGCGACCAGATTGCCAGAGGTGGAACCGTTCCCGATCTGTCCGTAGTAATTCAAGCCCCAGCAGTAGATGTCATTGCCGGTCGTGACCCCGCAGGTATGGACTCCCCCCACAGCCAGCACGGCGAACGTCCGGCCGCCTGGCACGAGGACGGGAATTCTGGAGTAAGACCCAACAGCGCTGCCCAACGCTCCAGAGGAATTGTTTCCCCAACAGTAGGCAGCCCCGGTTGTCGTCACCCCGCACGTGTGCCGACTCCCTCCCCCTGTCGAGAGACTCGTGAAGGTCAATCCGCCCGAGACGGCTTGCGGCACACTCTCGAGACCGGTTGTGGCGCCATTTCCTACGCTCCCCAGGGTATTGTCACCCCAGCAGTAGGCAATACCACCCGACGTCAGTCCGCAGGTGTGTTGCATCCCGACCACGAGCGACACGATTGAATCTCCATTGCTCACCTTTATTGGCGTGGGCCGCGTCTGCACCGTCGTCCCGTCGCCGAGTTGCCCCAGTTGACCTCCCCCCCAACAGTAGGTCCCGGCCGACGAATGACTGCAGGAGTGAATGCCCGCCGCCACGCTCGACACGATCGGTGCGGCGTCGGTGAGCACCGCAAAGCCCGCTGAGGTGACCGGTGTCAGACCCGACGCGCTGAAGGTGAGCGCGACTGTTCCGCTCCCAGTGACCGCAAGGTTGGTGAATGATGCGACGCCACCTACGGCGTTCACGGTCGTTGTCCCCGAGAGGGTGCCGCTCCCGCTCGCGATCGACGCCGTCACGGCATTGCTCCCAGTGGTACCGTTACCAGCATTGTCGACGAGTTGAATGACGGGCTGGATCGAAAGCACAGTCCCGGTCACCGAGCCCCCCGGCTGACGCGACATCGCCAGTGCACTCGCCGGTCCCGCCACGATGAGCGTCGACGTCGCCGGCACCTTCGAAGGCGCAGAGAAACTGATGCGATGCGTGCCAACTCCAGTGACGGCCAGATTGGTGAACGTCGCGATTCCGCTCGAAGCAGTGGCCGTCAGCGTGCCAGAAAGCGTGCCCGATCCCAAATCGTATGCCGCGGTCACGACAGTGCTGTTGTCGCTCGTCACCACCTGACCCGCACCATCGACCACCTCGACGACCGGTTGCGTGGCGAATGGTGCGCCACTCGTTGCACCCGCCGGTTGTACGGAAACTCGAACTGCCGGTCCTGAGGTCCCAATCGCAAAGGCGTTGGATGTTACAGATGGCGTTCCAGGCGCCGAGAACACCAACTGATACTGACCCTCGGCCGTTATGCTGAGATCGGTGAATCGTGCAACGCCGTTGGCGACTTGCACGCTCTGCGTTCCCTGCAGGCTACCAGGCGCCGCGCCCGGTCCGCCCAACTTCGCGGCAGTGACGATCAGTCCGTTGATGTTCGTCGCCGTGTCGCCAGACGCGGTCTTGAAGACGAGCTCCGGCTGCACTGGCAATGCGACGTTCTTTGTTCCATTCACGAGTGGCGCGATCAGTACCATCGAGCCCCGCACCCTGAACGCCTTCGCAACCGACGGAGCGCCCGCGCCACTGCCCGCCGCAGCGAAGATCCCTGGGAGGCCCGGCAGAAGCGCCGTTACGACGCCGCTCGCCGAGACCGTTGCCGTCGTCGGATCATTCGTTGTGTACACGAAGGTGAGGCACGCGCTGATGTCGACGCCGTTCGCGTCCTTCGCAACGGGATCGAGCTGTGCCCGCTGACCAACTGCCAGATCGATGAGCTGCCCGCCCGGCGAGGGCTCCAGAAGTGGCGAGGGCAGGTATGAGTCACCGATCAACGCGTACACCCGCGGAATCGTGATCGTGGTGGCGACAGGCGTCACGGCAAGCGTCGTGTTCGTGCGCGCCGAGGCGCTCAGGCTCACGGAGAAGCGCGCGATCTGCTGCGCGTCCACGATGTTCACGACCCCGTCGTTCGTCACGTCGCCCTGCGTTGCCACGGCCGCTGCATTCGAGACGCTCAAGCCAACGGTGGATCGCGCGAGCTGCTGCGCATCGATGATGTCCACCGCATTGTCGATATTCACGTCGCCCCAGAGACCGCTCAGCGCAACGCACGCGTCCAGCTTTCGCACGCGCACGATCGACATGAGATTTGCGCCGACGTCACTGCCCGCGGCCGTCGGCAGGAGCGTGACGCTCGTCGCGCCGGTGGACGCGGTGAAATACACCGTCGCGACGGTAACCGTGCTGGTCGTTCCCGCCGCGTCGAACACCGACAACGAGAGTTGGCCTGCCGATGCATTCGCGCTATTGAACGAGACCGATCCGAATGACCCGGCCTTCAATGAGTCGAAGGTGAGTCGCGTCGGGCTCCACGACACCGTCGTCGTCAACGAGGCAAGATTGGTCCCTCCCGCGGCCGACATGTCGATCACGATGGGAACCGCGACGGTCGTATTCGGCGTCGCCGTGATCTGGCCGCCCGCTCCTGGGCGAATCGTGATGACGTTCTGTGCGCTGAGCACACGGCCGGCGAAGGCCAGCGCGGACGCGCAGATCGCGAGCGCGAGGCGGCGGCGAATTGACATGAGACCTCTGGTGGGTACATGTCGCCGACGACATCAGCGGCATATTGTTATTGACTGTTCAAATGTATACGAATTCAGGCGAAGGCGCACGTCCGTACGGCAACATCAAGCGGGCTGATGCTCACGAATACAGCCTTGATGAAGCAGCCCAAGAATGAAAACGCCAACTATCCATCCCCACGCGTTCGTCCACCCCGCCGCCCACGTCATCGGCGACGTCACGCTCGGCGCGCGCGTGAGCGTGTGGCCCACTGCTGTCATTCGTGCCGATACCGACGCCGTCGTCATCGGCGACGATTCCAACGTGCAGGATGGCGCGATCATCCACTGCGACCCCGGCATCCCGTGCACCATCGGCAATCGCGTGTCACTCGGTCACCGCGCCATCGTGCACGGCGCCACGATCGACGACGACGTGCTCGTCGGGATGGGGGCCGTCGTGCTGAACAACGTTCGAATCGGAAGCGGATCCGTAATCGGGGCAGGGGCGGTGTGCCGCGAGGGCACGGTCATTCCACCCCACTCGCTCGTCGTGGGTGTCCCGGGCAAAGTCATCCGGGAAACGACCACGCTGGAGCGCGAGCGAATCGCTCGCGCAGTGGCCTCGTACCTATATCTCCAGGACGTACATCGTTCCGGCGGTTGACCGCAATTGCGACTGTCGATTACGGCGTGAGACGAAGCACCGAGCTCCCGAGAATCACCAGGAATTCGGTATTCCTCCACACGACTCGGCCGCCCCCGTTCACGTCGACGGGCGCACCAGTCGCGGTTGCGATGTAGGTGCGTCCACCCGCACGGAACACCGTCGTCCCATCGCTCCCGATCGCATCGATCGAGGCACTGGACGTGAGCGAGGAGACTTGTCGCAGCGTGCCCGATGGTGCGCGCAGCCACACCTGGCGAATATTCGATCCGTCGGGCTTGAGGAATGCGGTCCAGCCATTGTTCAGTTCGTAACTGTAGGCCGGGTCGCCCAGGTTACTGTACACATAGGTGGCGAGCGTCGTTTCGGTCGTTCCGTCGTGCAGCACCGTGTAGTAGGTTCGTGTGCCGCCCGTCGATGGTGTCCTCCGGGTGAACACGACATTGGTCCCATCTGTTCTTGGATCGACGTTCCACCACGTCGCATTGTCGTCGTTCGTCAGTCGTTGCACAGCGCCAGCGTGGTACCAGTAGACGTCCATGTCTCCGCGACCCATGTACGCGATGGATCCGTCTGGTGCCACGTCGTTGTTGGTATTGTTGGCCCACGACGTCACGAGGATGTCGCTACCTGAGATCAGATCGCGACGGTAGAGGTCGAACAGTCCGGGCGCAGGGGATGTCGTAAACGCCGCATAGTTGCCGTTCACGACGATGTTCCCCCAACTCTCGAGATTCGTCGTCGTGTAGAGCGAGCCACTCCGGTAGTCGTACAGCGAGTAGTTCACCGAACCGGCGACGCCCGCGCCCAGGATGGCCCCGAGCGGCGTCACGAGGCGCGTCGTCCCCGTCAGTCCGGTGGGCAACGGTATGGTGGTACTCGCGCTGCTCGACAGATTCCAGAGCGCGAGGGGCTGGCCGCCGTCACTCGGACGCCGGTATATCGCGCGGTCCCCGCTGGCGTCATCGACGTTGCCTGGGGCGGTGCCGAGGAGCGTAAAGTGCGCGCTGGAACTGACGTACACTGCTCGCTTGATCGTCGTCGAACGTCCCTGCGAATCCGTCCCCTTGAATACGATCTCGATTGTCTGTCCGGTGTAGCTGCTCACCGAGGTCGAGCCACTGACGCTGCTCGTCCCGGTTGCGAGCATCGGTCCACCGGTGATAGACACCGTCAGGCTCGCGCAGCCCGCCGGGTCATCATCCCCGCAGGTGGCCGCATAGTTCAAGGTGCCGATCGCCGCGCTGGCCTCGGTGGGCGACGACACCGAAACGCTCGGCAGCGCATCATGGATGATCGGCTTGGTGGCCGATGCCGTCACGCCATTCGCATCGACGGCCGTCGCGACGACGAAGAGTGTGTCCCTCGAGAGCCCCGTGAGGTCCATCGTCCCGGTCCACGTTGTGGACGTCGGGCTGTTGCGCGTAATGGTGACTGGCCGCCCGCCTACCGTCACCGACATGGATGTGATCGTCGTGTTGGACGCCGCGCTGACGTTGAGCGAGTAGCTGTCGCCGGCGTACGCGTACGCAGGAGGAACTCCGATGGCGACATGCAACGGCGAGAGCTCGAAGTTCGCAACGAGCGTCCGGTTGCCGGTGACCGCGAACGGATAGTCAGTGAAGGGGTGGACGATGACCCCGTTCTCCGTCCAGTTCAGGAAATTGTAGCCAGAATTCGGAGCCGTGGCGACACTGATCTTCGTGCCGACGTCGTAGGTCGAAGCGCCATACACCGCGCCGCCTCCGGACGGATTCGCCGATACGGCGATGACGCCGCGCAGCGAGGTCGTCGCGAAGTTTGCGACGAGGGTGCGCGCGCGCGTGACGTTGAAGGTGTACTGCGAATCCGTAGAAACGACCGTACCATTCTCCATCCAGTTGGAGAACTTCCACCCCGCATTCGCCGTGACCTGAACAGTCGTCGCCGTGCTCGTTTGAACCGAGGTGCCGCCGCCGAGCGTCGTGCCGGCGCCAGAGGGATTCACCGACGTGGCGATCGCGACGTTGCCGTCGACCTTGAACGGGATCGTCACGACCCCGCCCGAGGCGGAGTACACAGTGATGCTCGCAGTATCCGGCACGAGGCCGGTCACCAGACCCGAGGAGGACACCGTCAGAACAGCAGGCCTGATAGACGCATACGTCAGGCTTGCGCACGCCGTCACATCTGCGCCGCCGGCATCCTTGGCCAGTGGCCGGAGCTGGGCCTCGGGCTGAAGGGGCACGTGTGTGCGAAAGACCTCGTTGGCAGGGTCGAAGCTGCCCAGCGTGGCGGCATAGCTGTGTGGGACAGTGAGCGTTGCGACCGTCGCCGGCGTGGACAGCAATGTATTGGTTCGCGGAGATGCGCTGAGGCCGACCGAGAAGCGGGCAATCTGCTGGGCGTCGACGATGTTGATCGTGCCGTCCGCCGTCACATCACCGTTCGTGGCCAGCGCAGCCGGGTTCGCCACGCTCAACCCCACGCTGGAACGTGCCAACTGCTGCGCGTCGACGATGTTGACCGTGTTGTCCGCGTTGACGTCGCCCCAGTAGCCACCCTGCGCGATGCAGGCGTCCAGCCAGCGCACCCGAACGAGCGACATGATGTTCGCCGCCGTCTCGTTGCCGGCCGCCGTGGGCCGAACCTCCACGGTGGTCGCGCCGGGGGTGCTCGTGAAGTAGACGGTCGCCATGGTGACCGTCGTCGTTGTGCCGGTGGCGTTGAAGATCGAGAGCGTGAGGTTGCCGTTCGCGGCGTCCGCCGCATTGGCGGTGAGGCTGCCGAAGTTCCCGGCCTTTACCGAATCGAAGGTCAGCCGCGTCGCTCCCCACTTGAGCTGTGTCGTCAGCGAGGCGAGGTTCGCGCCCGCGGCATCGCTCATGTCGATGATGATCGGTACGGCGACCGTCGTGTTGGGCGCATACGTCGCTGCGCTCACGCTGCCGGCGCGCACGTGGATTGTGCCTTGGGCGGCAAGGGGCGCCGAGGCGGCCAACGCAGCGGCCAGCATGAGTGGCGCGATCACAGAACGTCGCATGAATTTCACTGAGTGACTGAAGTGTTACGGACCTCGTTCCGATCCTGACAGTGCAATTTACGGCGCGGCTGGCCGTGGATGTCATCCCGAGCGACCGCGTAGCCCGCTCCCCAAGCGTAGTCGACGAGCTTGCTTGGGGTGACAACGCTTGAATGGGCGGTTTCAGGATGGACGCTCGCTCGTTTTTGTCGCTTGCTCTTTTTGTCGCCCTGAGCGGAGCGAATGGCCTGCACTTGCTATCGCGCCCGCTGGGTAATTTCGGATCGAGCGAACACATCGGCGCTAAAGTTGCAGGGCCCGCTTCGACGTGTTTCCAGGCAAGTTGACGGCCGCAGCATTCCGACGCAGAAGCGGCAGTATCGGCCTCAACCACGAAATACTTAAGCGCTCGGTCCCCGTCTAAGTGCTGTCCAGCTATGCGTTTAAGATTTTCTATGCGTCGAAAAGTTGCGCGCGGCGCTCACAATTGACTCATCAATTCGGCCGCTCCACATGTTCTCCACGTTACAAAACTAGGTCTGCCAGCAAAGTGATGCACCAATTGGAACTCGTTATATTTCATGGACTTAAGGTAGGGCTGGCGCGGACTCACATGTGAAGTAACTTCCGCCCCCTCAGTAAGAACAGCACCGTGCACCGAAGGCGGCGTTGGAGCCGTCAGAGTTCATAAAGAAGTCAATTCCGGAGAAGTGCCCATGTCCCTGTCCGCTACGCCACCATCTGGTCCCGTCACCCTGTCCAGCAACGCCCGCACCGTTCTCGAAAAGCGCTACCTCATTAAAGACCGGACAGGAAAGGCCACGGAATCACCAGAAAGTTTGTTCTGGCGAGTCGCGACAGTAGTTGCAGAACCCGACGCCCGCTATGGCGCCACCGAAGACGACGTGCAGCGTACCGCCGAGGAGTTCTACTTCCTCATGACGCAGCGCCGCTTCGAGCCCAACTCACCCACCCTCATGAACGCCGGCCGCCCACTCGGCCAGCTTTCCGCGTGCTTTGTCCTGCCCGTCGAGGATGCGCTCGCCAACGGCAAGAACGGCATCTACGACACCCTCAAGGCCATGGCCATCATCCACCAGAGTGGTGGTGGCACCGGCTTCGGCTTCTCGCGTCTCCGCGGGAAGGGCAGCATGGTCCGCAGCACCACCGGCGTGGCCAGCGGCCCCATCAGCTTCATGAAGCTGTATGACGCCAGCACCGATGCCGTGAAGCAGGGTGGCACCCGTCGTGGCGCCAACATGGGCATCCTGCGCGTCGACCATCCCGACGTGATGGACTTCATCGCCTGCAAGGAAGACCTCACGCAGGTCACGAACTTCAATATCTCCGTCGCCGTCACCGCGAAGTTCATGGACGCGGTGAAGAACAAGACGTCCTACGATCTCTACGATCCCTCCAACGGTGCCGTCGTCGGCTCGCTCGACGCGAACATGGTGTGGGACAAGATGATCCAGGGCGCGTGGAAGACCGGCGAGCCTGGCTGCTTCTTCATCGACGAAGCCAACAAGTACAACCCCGTGCCGCACCTTGGTCCCTACGAGGCGACCAATCCGTGCGGTGAGCAGCCGCTGCTGAGCTACGACGTGTGCAACCTCGGGTCGATCAACATCGGGTTGTATGTGAGAGACGGGCAGTTGGATTGGAGCGCGTTCGGAAAGGACATCGCGCTCAGCACGCACCTGCTCGACAACATCATCGACGCGAACAAGTATCCGCTGCCGGAAATCGACGCACTGTCCAAGCGCATCCGCCGCATCGGACTCGGCGTCATGGGCTTCGCCGATGCGCTGATCAAGCTCGGCATCGCGTACGACTCCGCCGAGGGTGTGGAGTTCGGACGTCGCGTGATGGAATTTTTGGACGTTGAGTCAAAGAAGGAGTCCGAGCGGCTGGCGAACGAGCGTGGACCGTTCCCCGAGTGGGCGCGGTCGATCTGGGGTCCGGATTCCACCTGCGCGCGCGACGCGAACGGCAATCGCATTCGTCCGATGCAGATGCTGCGCAACTGCAACGTCACCACCGTTGCGCCCACCGGCACCATCTCCATCATCGCGGGCTGCTCGTCGGGGCTGGAGCCGCTGTTTGCCGTTGCCTTCATGCGCAACCAGGCCGGCGTGATGATGCCGGATGTGAACGAGGAGTTCGTCGCCATCGCCAAGCGTGAGGGATGGTACTCCGACTCGCTGATCGAGAAGATTGCGAAGGAAGGGCACGTCAACTTCAGCGAAGTGCCGGTCAAGTGGCAGAAGGTGTTCGTCACCGCGAACGCTATCGCGCCCGAGTGGCATGTGCGGATGCAGGCGGCTTTCCAGTTGCACTGCGACTCGGCCATCTCGAAGACGACCAACTTCTCGCACGCGGCGACGGTCGAGGATGTGCGCGCCATCTATGAGATGGCGTATGAGATGAAGTGCAAGGGCGTCACTGTCTACCGTGATGGGTCGCGCGATGCGCAGGTCTTGTCGACGGGCGCGACGCAGAAGGCCGCCGAGCAGCGTGATGCCAAGCCACCGACCGCCGCTGAGCGCCGGGAGATTGGCGACCTGCATGGTACGATCGCCGAGAAGGACGTGGAGATCGAGCGGTTGCGGAAGCAGTTGTTCGATGTGGAGGCCGAGAACCTTCAGCGTCGGCAGAAGCGCTCGCGGCCTGACCGGCTGCGTGGAACCACGCACCGGCTTGAAACCCCGCTCGGTACGATGTTCGTGAACATCACCGAGGATGATAAGGGGCAGCCGTTCGAGGTCTTCATCACGCTCGGCAAGGCTGGCGGATCTGCCATGGCGGATGCGGAGGCGATGGGGCGGCTTATTTCTTTGGCACTACGGTCCGGCATTCCGATTACGACGATTCACAAGCAACTGCGGGGGATCTCGTCGGATCGTGCGGTCGGGTTTGGGGCCAACAAGGTGTTGTCGGTGCCGGATGCCATTGGAATCGCGCTCGAGCAGTGGTGGAAGGACAAGGAGGGGGTGCAGCAATCACTGCTCGACCTGTCTACGCCGGTTCATGGGACGCCGGTGCCACCCGAGGCGGTTGTCGTCTCGAGAACGTCGGGGCAGACAGGAGCCGAGGCGCAGCAGATGACATTCGAGGCGTACAACGGGGGCGAGACGTTCATGGGGACGTGCCCGGACTGTGGGTCACAGCTGGAGTATGCTGAGGGGTGTGTGAAGTGCCATGTGTGTGGGTTTAGTGAGTGCGGGTGAGACGAGGATGACATGAACTCCGCATCTGGCTGATGGCCGACAGTTCCGCACGGCTCGAACCAGAAGCCATTCGCGCTTGGCTGGCGTCGGATGGCGGGTTCTATTCTGACGATGCGGTAGTGTCAGTGCTCACGCGCTGCCGCTCGCTGACTGAGGTTCGCTTCGCTGCCGGGCTGCTTTCAGTGGGTGGCTGGTATGTCAAGGACGCTGATACATTCGGCCATCCCCGCTACCTGTTGCGGCCACAGTTTCGCTTCGCCGGGCGCGTGGTTTCCTTTGTACTCAACTCGCGATGGACGAAGAAAGCGGCGATAGTGGACGTAGTGAGAGATGCACATGATTCGGCTCGGAGCCCGTTCGCCACAACGGTTCGCGAACGAGGGATGCTGTTCATTCCGGTTGATGAACTCAATTGCGTCGAAACAGCCCGAGAGCTTCACGCGTCGCTGGAAAAGGAGTTCCAGCTAGACTATCGGCGTGATCCCGAGACGGCCTATGCCGTGCCGGCGCTCGTAAAGCGCGTTCTGCAACGTGAATTCGACTGGAAGCAACTCGCGATTACCGAGCGCGCTCAACGATATCCGGCATGGGTGTCGGCCTATGGGCGGACGTTGCACTCGGGAGGCATACCATCGCACTACATGGCCGTGATCTCCCGGTGCGAGACCTCCAGTGAACTACGCTTCGTGCTTCCGATCCTCAAGGCGCGGCGATGGCGCGCTGGCGCACAGAACAGACTGATCTCGGACGGATTCGAAATACGAATTCAGGAGAATGCCGCGGAAGCGGTTTTTGACTTTGTTCTGATCGACCGAACAACCGGGCGAACGTTCGCCCTTGACGTTGTCTCTCCGCTTGACACATCCAAGTCACCCCTCCAAAGGGTGCAACACCGCGGCGCGGCGGAAGCGCTGAAGTGGCATTATGAGCAAATACCCGCAATAGATGCGGCAATGAAAGGCCAATTCTGGTCGGGTTTGTTACTGGAATCTGCTCCTCATGCCACAAACGCCCCGGCGGTAACTTGGCCACAAGGCTAGCGTCTAGTTCGGCGTGGCGGGCACGAAGAATGTCGCCGGATGCGAGGAAGCGCTCACCTACTGCATCGCGTGCCGACGTGCGAAGTACGATCAAGCGTGCTTCAGCACCTGCCAACACCGCGCATGAACACCGGACTGACCTACTGCGGCCTTAACGTCTTCTCAAACGATTGGCAATTACGGCAGGCGTGTCCGACCAAGCAACACCCCTCCTCCGTCAGCATCGCTCTGACATACCGCAGGACAATAGATCCTCGGTGCCGGCAATCTGATCGGCAGCCCGCGCGATTGGATGCAGAGGAACCCGGACTGACCTGGCAACGGCCAGAAGTACTCGAATCTAGCCCAATTCTGCTGCGATGAACAATATGTAGCATAATTGTACTGAATTGATACGGGAGCACTGACCACAACCATCAGACCCAGGCTCCGGAATGACCATATGAAGTCGCCGCTTTGTAGCTCATGGCAATTCAAAACCTGGACATTTCAACTCGTCGACGGAGCGTCTGAGTGCGGTTACTGGCAATGTGGCACGAACGACGCTCTCCGAATAGAGGACCACAGGGCGGGCCAGCCGCGCTAACGCATGCAGGCAACCTACGGTCATCTCTCCTTCCTTAGGCAATTCGCATGAGCCAACAGCGTACTGCGTCAGGCAGAACCAACGGGCGCGTAGTATTGACCGCAGATGAGCTGGCGACGCCGTTGCGCCTCGCCAACTCTCTAAGAGCGCGCAATTGGCTATGCGAAGACGCGTCGAGCATAGAGCTCCCAGAACATCTCGATGAAGTACAGGTGTCACTGATTGATTGTCCTCACATAGACTTAGAACAGGTTGCCTTGATTGCATTGCTCATCCGGTTCATTGCGGACCATGGGAGGAGACTCTACGTAAGGTGGCCGGAGAATACGAATGAGGAGCAGGCGGGGCGATGCCGCTTTCTAACACGCATCGGCCTGCCTGAGGCCATCGGTCTCAGAGCGCCAGAATATCCATGGCAATCGAGAGTCCTTGAAATAAACAAACTAGCATTTCCTTCCGAAGGGTCATGGGAAGACAAGCAAGCGGTGCGCCGATACCTACCATTGACGTGGTTCGACAAGAAGTCATTTAGCTATGAAGAGCCCATATGGGAGGCAAGCGCGTACCTCCGGTCAGCGTTCACAAATAGACTTCGAGAGCAACTCACTGCCGGCGGCTTTCTTGACAGCAAAGCGATACTAACGCTGAATACCGCCCTCTTCAACGAAGCTGCCTGGAACGCAGTCCTTCACGGCGGAAACAACCCCGGGGATGGATGGGGCGTCATGTGTGCGCACATGGACAGCGAACAGACGCGTTCGTCGAAACAATCAACCAAGATCGAGATTGTTGTAGCCGACCTCGGGCAAGGAATTCCACAGTCTCTCGGTGAAACGTTCGAAGCCACGGCTCCTGAGGCGATTCGTAAGCGTGTATGCTCGCGCGCCTCGATGATTACTCTTTTTGCACTTACGCCGGAAGGAAGCCGCCGACCGATTCCCCACAAGAAGCGCGGCTCCGAGTCCGTAGGTGGTTTGACTGACCTTGCGTACCTGTCTGCAGCCTGGGGCCGGATGCGTCTGTATTCTGGAGGCGGAGGGGTGGAGGTGGCTGGTGGAAACCGGGGCGGAGCGCTCCAGCAGCGGATTCGCGTAGACGACTCAAGAACGCACGCGGCACTCCCCGGAGTGCAAATTTCCTGCTCGTTCGAGGCTCCAACTGCTTCTGACAGGGTTCTCTTTGCCTCGCAGCGTCAGGAATGGGCGAACGATGGCGACGTGATCTCGGCCATTGATGCTCTCGGATCTTGGGGAGCAATTACAACGCACGAGGCAATCAACGACCTCCTCTCAGCTCTGCCCAATTCATCAGGAACAGCCATCATTGACCTCGGATACGCACCGATCGACAAGGATAGCCTTCGAACGCTCATGCGGACGATTCACGCACGCGAACGTAAGAGGATGATTGTCTATTGGAATGTTGCTGCGGACTGGGCCTTGCTCAGCGAGACGGCAGCATGGATGGCCACGCATGCCGTCGCAAATCAACCACCGACACTTGTGGTCCGTGCAGTAGATGACGTGGCATTGCTTGGAGCGACGCACAGTCCCCAGTTGTTGGCGGCCGTCGAAAAGACACATGGACTGGTGGTCGATGCAGAGCAAAGTGCACAGAAGGGTGAAGCGATTCTAGCGTGCGCCCTTGAAGGCGGGGCGTACAACGCTGTGACGTCGAGGTGCAATGTTGCGTTCGTCGCCCGAGGATTCGATGCTGCTGGCCCAGGAGCGGGATTCTACTCCGGTAAAATACACCTGCTTAGCGGAACCACTAGGCGCCGTTTCTTTTCGCTCAGTAAGAATATCGCTGTCGCCCATGGGAACACTGTCAGGTGGGCCGAAGCGCTTTACGGACTTCTTCTTGCAGGACTCGCCGAGGAGGACATAGGAGACGACGGACACTTGGTCCTTGTAGGTTTCTCAACATCAATTGCCAAAGTCGCTGACATAGTGTCCAGTAGACTCGCCGCGACGCACGCGCATTCCGCAATCAATCTACTCTCATTCGATGCACCGACTCAGGAGGAACTACGACCATTAGTTCAGCGGGATAGCAAAGTAGTCTTGTTGACGGATGCGGTATCAACCTCGTCTTTGTCTGACAGTGTCGTGGCGGCCGTGGAACGGTGTGGCGCCAAGGTCGTTATGATGGCTATCGCAGTAGACGCCAGAGCTGAAGCCACTGTTTCTTCGTGTCCAACGTCCGCTTCGGTCACACTCGACCCAGGGCCAGCCAGCCATGAGGGCTCGGCCAAGGAATACTGGGTGGACCCGATTTCGCAGATCCCTGCCGCAAGCCGTGAGTGGGATACTGCCATTGATGCCCGGATTCCGCACACGCTTTCACTAATTCACTCGGCCAGGGCTGTACGGTGTGGACACATTGTGGATGGTGCTCGGCATTCGGAAGTTTATGTGGATGTGAAGGAGCTGATAGATCGATGTCCGTCGCAGCTATTTGATACCAGTCAGGCCGAGATGCGCGCCCGTGTGTCAAAGCGCGGTTGGGGAGATTTTGTCCCGTCGGTGCTACTGTACCCAAGCGGGATCCGTCGGATTGAGGTTATGCGGTCGCATCGGGACGTTGGCGCTAGCCGTCCTGCCTACGAGACCGCCGTGCAGCAACTGCGACGCCTCCTTTCACCTCTCTGGAAGCCAGCAGGAAGAGAGATTGTTGAGAAGGAGGTACTGCGAACTTTTGATCCCGGTGGGCGGTCTCGCTGCCAGGCCGTACTTGAGTTCACGGAGCCCATCGCCGTGCATCCGAGCCGCGACAAGCCAGACATGATGGTGGTGGATGACGGACTTTCCTCGGGAAGGACGGTGAGAGAGTTGCTCAGACTAGCGGCGGCAGCTGGCGCCGGGCGCGTGCTAGTGTTCTGTCTTGTTGCGCGCCTTAAACCGCGAGACCTTGAGTTTTGGGAGTCGCTCCGAGTCGTGTCCAGCGACGGCGGCGACGATGTAGAGACTTGCGTCGTACTTCCCCTATACCTTCCTGTGTCCTTCAATGACGCGCACACCTGCTCATATGACATTACGGCAGGACGTCTAAGAGAATGGGCCAACGGCACCGACGGAGCGGCCCAGATTGCTCGGAATCTGCTCAAGACCGTGGAGCCGCAGTCCCCCGCGACTTGTGCGCGCCGGTCGGAAATCTATGAACGATCATGGGTGAGAACCCACGTTCTCGCAGAGCTTGCAACAGAGAGTCAGGAAGCTATTGAGGCCCTCCGCGATGTGATCGCCGCTTGTGAGAATGCGGACGATGCGGACGAACAGCTGGCCGTCCTATCCGCGTTCCTTGAGAACTGGCGGATATTGGGCACCCCCCGCGTGAGGCAAACTCTCGCTAGGAGCGTGGAACGCCTCTCTGTACACTTACTCCGGGCAAGTGATACACGCGAAGACGTGCGTTTAGCGGCGGTCGCAATCCTGAGATCCCTATTCGTCTCGAGCTTTTTAGAGGAACTGCGCGATCTTCCCAATCTGCCCGGTGCATCCATTGCTCTAATCGAACGAGCCACATTTAATGCATTCACGCTTCGAACAAGAGCGACGCAGTCAAGCGGCATCGCGCTCTTTCTCGACGCGCTTCAGCTTACACCCTTCGGAAGGAAGTCTGCAGGTGACGAAAGGGACCACGACGGGCAACGTGAGCGAATTGTAGACATGACAATGCGGTTGGGGATCGCCTGTGCGATGACCGAGGCACCCATCGGAATGAAGGACCGCGTTGAGCGCGCCGACCTACTGATGCTGCGGGACGGTGCTCTGTATCATCAGCCGCTTGGACAGACTCTCCAGGCAATCGCCAGGTGGTCTCGTCTCGCACCGGGGACCATCAAGAAAGAGACAGTCGAGATCACGCTAAAAAGCGTTCAGGAGCATTCGCGTTTCATTACTCGCCGAGTTCTGCCCGTGATTGCGCCTTTGGCGATGTTAATGCGCGACGCGGCAGGCGATAGCGACGACATAACAATGCATGATGGCTTGTTGTACTTGTCCACAGCAGAGAATCTACGAGGTGAGTTGATAGGCGATCTCGGGTCAATCGCCTTTCGTCTGGAGCAGTTGCAGCAATCGCCTAACTATCCTCGCGCCCTGACATCGGCTGCGGAGACGGCAGAAAAGATTTACGCTCATCTGGCGGCCCGGGATAGTACAATTGTGCGCTTCCTGAGAAGCCTACACGAAGTCAAAGTTGGCGCGGTCTACGATCTGTTCGAACTAAAACTTCGCGAGTACTTGGGGGAACGAATCGTCGTACCATGTGTTGTCAAGTTGCTGGATGACATCAATGGCAGTGAGGAGCTATTCTTGCCCAAACGCGTGATGTCAGCCTGCTTGACCGCAATTTGCTCAAATATCGATGCACGCGCGTTCCCCAACGACGATTACGAGGAGCCAGAAGTGCAAGTACAAGTGACACGACGCATTGACAGCGTCGGCAGCTCTCACATCCAATTTGCGATCAGTAATAATGGGGAGCCACTGCGCAGACCAACGAGGACTGGCAAGGCGTCAAAGCGAGCAGCCGCGGCGATTGCGCTCTATGAAGGGGATTTGAGCAGTCCATATGTCGACGATGCTGGCAATGTGTGTGTCAATCTTGTAGCCAGGTCGTGGAGTTAACGGTGCCGACAATCTTGGTGGTAGATAACAATGGGCCGTCGCTTAGCGCGTTTTGTGACGTGTTGGAGGCAACGAGTGGATTTCAGGTTGTTAGGGCATTGTCGCGCGAAGAAGCGTTGGCGCGCCTTGAGTCGATGGATGACGTCGACATCGCGTTTGTGGACCTTTTGCTGAGCCAGCTTCCCTATAATGGGGGCAAGCAAGTCCTTGATCAGCCGACGGGGTTGGCGGTTGTGGAACGTGCCAGGAACCGATTCCCATTTGCTCACTTGGTTCTGTACTCCACGGCATTTGACTCGGAGGGGACCGAGATCACCGCTGAATACCGAAGGAAGGCCATCAAGGCAGGCGCGAGTGACGTCCAGTCCCGTAACTGGCTTGACGGTTTGGTTGAGGAAAGTGCGCGCGAGTACGTCGAGACCGCCTTGAAGGCTAGTTTCGACCAACAGCGCGCTGCGACACCAATAGAGTGGGGAAGCGACATTCGAACGCAGGCTCTTCGCGAGCGACCGGGTGAAGGTGTGGTACTGAAGGCTTTGACGCGCGCGATCGCCGAAGGCGTATCGCACAACGTTACGAGCCTAGGAGGAGGGCGCTCTGGTGCGATCATGGCAGGCGTCCTATCAAAGCGCGTCGGCGCGACCACACTCCGAAACGTTCTGAAGTTCGACCGACGGGAATTCGCGCTCTCCCGTGAGCTGCTTGGTAAGCCACGCGTCGGGTCGCCCGAAGAGTCTACCAGCGTCGCTCCCGCGACCGAAGTCTATGGCCCATTGGCAGGCTGGTATGTCGTGCGGATGAGGGAAGTTGAGCATGCTCTGCGTCTTCAGCAATTCCTTCTTACCGTTGACGAAGGGGACCGCAGGACGCGAGTGGCTCAGGCTGTAGCCGAGGCATGTCTGTTTAGACCTGCGCGGGTTTGGAGCCCGATCGCTTCAGGTTTGCAGGAAAGGGACTATCGTCTCACCTTTGCGTTCGGTAGCGAGGTGCTTGACTCGCTAGATGAATTGCATGAAGTCGTCGCCCACCTCTGGACCGGGGGCGACGAGCAGATTGCCAGCGTTCGGCGATTCTTGGTGTTCGCTGTGACCCGCGGCGGATGGTCATTGCTCCGAGATAGTCGCGGTCTGGCATTTCTGCACGGTGATATGCATACGCGCAATATCATTCTTGATGGAATGGATCGTCCCTATGTGCTGGATTTTGCCAGCGCGCGCGCGTATCCACGGTGCACGGATATTGCCGCAATGCATGTAGACCTTATCGCCACGGTTCTCGATTGTCAGGAAGGCAACCAACACATTGCAGCTCGCGCTACCGCTGCATGGGAAATTGTGTGGTCGATGTTCCCGTTTGCTCAGCGTGATGAGCCTGGCAGCTCTCATCAGGGATTCCAAAAGCTAGTGAACGACATGGTATTTGCTGCTGTTGTCGCGCTTGGTGATGTGTCCGATACCGAGTATGAGAACGCGATGCTCTTCCAGTGCTTGCGCTACATGAGAATGTCGTATCTTCCCCTTGTTCGCCGCGCGATTCTAATGCGAATCGCCGCATCGCTTGTCGAGAGACTGCGACTAGATACAGCTGGGTGATATGCGCAAGTCCACCCGGAATCGGACCAGGCACCGTGCGACGGATTGATGATCCGACCCGTCTACCGATGCGTTCAAGCGGTTCACGTGGGATATCGAGTTTCGGAATATCCTGGTAATGCGTTGCCGTGTCGACGTACGTACGCGCAGACTCGTGAATGTCGCCGTAGTGGCGATGACCATCGGTCGACAACTGCTCGCGTGAAGCGGAGTAGTCACCACTGAACTTGAAGAGCTCCCCCAGCCGCTTCACACGCCATTCCCCGTGGGATCCTGCGAGGCGGGTCTGGCCGGTGAGGAGTTACTGCATGGCTGCTTGCTTCGGATCGCGTTACTTGCCGATGAGCCGGTCCAACCGTTCGGGACTGCACACGATCGTCGCCAAGCCTCGAACGACTGAACTGGCACACGATTACCGCCGATACTGTTTCCAGGCCGCAGCGATTCGCCAACAGTTCCTCTTCTACGCTGTTGGCACAAAGGTCTCTGGCATCAGCAAGACAAATATTCCGAAGTCGACCTTGCCTGTCCCGTCAGTGGCAGAACAAACCGCAATCGCGCCAGTGCTCTCCGACATGGATGCCGAGCTGGCAGCACTCGACGCCCGCCGCGAGAAGACACGCGCGCTCAAGCAGGCAATGATGCAGGAACTGCTCACCGGCCGCGCACGTTTGGTCGGCCCTGATGCACAGGCGAAGGCGTGAGCAACGAGCCGCGGCCGCAGTCCGAGATCGTCCTCTACCAGACGGAGGACGGCCGCACGCGCATCGAATGCCGTTCGAGAATGAAACGCTATGGCTGACTCAGGCCCAGATCGCCGAGTTGTTCCAAGGCCACGCCGCAGAACGTGATGCTCCGCCTGAAGGCTATCTGCCGAAGGCGAATTGTCGGAGGAGGCAACCTGTAAGGATCACTTACAAGTTCGCGCCGAAGGCAAACGTGAGGTCTCGCGACGCCTGCGCCACTACCGTCTCGAAGGCATCCTCGCCGTCCGTTTCCGCGTCCGTGGTCACCGCGGTACGCAGTTCCGCCAATGGGCCACCGCGCGCTTGAGCGAATACCTGGTGAAGGGATTCACCATGGACGACGAGCGCCTCAGGACTCCGCCCGGCAAAGGGCACACGGACTACTTCGACGAACTGCTGGAGCGCATCCGGGACATCCGCGCCAGCGAGCGGCGGGTGTACCTGCGAGTCCGGGAGATCCTCGCATTGGCGGCGGACTACGACGCCACCGAGCCAGCCTGGAGAGGAGCCATGGTAGGAGGTTCGTTGAGCCAATGGACAAGCACTACCCCTCGTGGCGAGAAGCGCGTGCCGAGCTGAATGAGCTTCCGTTGGCACCCGAAACATGGAAGCACTGAGAGGTGCTCAGCGGATCAGGTTGATCTCGACGCCGATGCTCAGTCCTCGCCAAGCACCGTCTGCGGTAAGCGCTGACACACCAAGATTCTTCGCCGTCGCCAAGCAGATACAATCGCCAAGGGAAAGCCCACGATCTCGAGTCGCGGCATGAATGCTCGCGGCTACCACCCCGATGTCCCAGTCGCAGGGGACGATTCGCAGGCCAAGCCGCGACACCACGGTCGCTGCCTCCGAGATCGGGAGGAAACGAGCGAGCACCGAAATACATTCGACGGCATTCACTGCACTGATCGCAGCGTTCAACAAACGTCGCCCAACGACATCCGCACCCGCTTCTCCGCCTGCGAATGCGATGACTGCCGAGGAATCGAGAACGACGAGACTATCGCTTGCCACGCCGCCTCACCGTGGGCGCCACCGTCGCGGCAACGTCGAGCGATCGGTCCTCCGCGCGTCGCAACGCTTTGAGCTCGTCCAGCAGCGACACATTCTGCGGCAGGGCCCTCGACACGGCCGCCTGGAGCTCGCGAGCCGCCATCTCGCGCGTCCACAGCAGAATTCCGTCCGCAGTAACATCGAGCAGCAGCGTATCGCCCGGCTTGAGGCCGAGCCTATGCCGCACCTCGGCCGGCAGCAGCACTCGGCCATTGGCTTCAAGACGAACTTCCACGGGCGGCATGAAATTCCCTTGTCTGGCAGGAACGTCATAATCTAGCAAGTTGGTCGTCATATGGCCAATGCCCTCTGCTGCTCCGCGGTGAGGAAAGCTTCGGATCGCGTGTCGACGCGGAGCCTGTAGCGTTGACAAATCTGGCAGAAGATGCGGACAGAAGCCGTACCAAAACATCCGTCGCCGGTCCAAAAAACAGTTTGAGTTTGTGGCGAAGAAGAGGCCCGATGGGCGCTTGAAATGCCACCGGCTCGCACATTAGGCTCCAGATGGTACCACTCCCCAGTTCCTGACGCCGATGCCAACAGTGACGATCAAGGGGATGCCCGTTCCCCTGTACCAACGCCTCAAAGCGCGCGCTGCCGAGCATCGCCACAGCTTGAATAGCGAGATTCTGGTCGCGCTCGAGCAGGTCGTTGCTGCGGAACCGGTGGACGCGCACGTGCTGCTCGCGCGCGCGGACGCCTTGCGCTCGACACTCCGCGTCGCCCCGCTGACAGAGGCTCGGCTGCGCACGGCGAAAGCGCATGGGCGAGCCTGATGATCGTCGTCGACACCAACGTTGATGCGTATCTACTCATTCCGGGGCAATTCACGGAAGCGGCGCGCGCAACGCTGGTGAAGGACCCGAAATGGGCAGCACCGATGTTCTGGCGCAGCGAGTTTCGCAACATCCTTTCCCTGTACGTGCGCAAGCGAGAACTTTCCCTCGCGCAGGCCGTCGCTCTTCAAGAGACAGCTGAATCGCTCCTGACCGGAAGAGAGTATGTCGCGGAATCGGAGGATGTGTTAAGCCTAGCCGCGGCCTCAGCGCGATCCGCGTACGACTGCGAGTTCGTGGCCGTCGCTCGCCGTCTCAAACGACGACTCGTAACGTCCGACAAGCAACTGCTTGCAAGTTTTCCGGAAGACACGGTGCCGCTCGTTACCTTCGCGACCTGAGCCCGAAGTCGAGTTGGAGTGTTACCGCGCCCTCTCTTGTCCGGCGCGCCTAACGCGCCCATAGTATCCGTCACGAAATCCAGTCGCACCGCTGACGATCTGTGAGGCAGAATGCGCCCTACGCGCGGCTACTTCCCTGACGACGACCTCGACACCGACGATGACGACACGTCGGACGACGACTACGAGTCCGACGACCTCGATCTCGACGACCCCGTCCCCGTAGCGCCCGACTCCAAGCCCACCTTCTCCCTCGACCCCAGGGAAATCGCCCGCGCCTATCGCGTCCCCGACCGCCCGCGCCCCGAACCCCGCGAGTCTCGCGAACCCCGCGAGCCCGGCGCCCTCCGCGCCCCCGAGCCCAAGCTCTCCCCCGATCCCGCCGTCTGGCTCAAGTCCAACGCCATGACGCAAACGGAGGTCAGCCTCCGCCTCGCCACTTATCTCATTACGCAGAGACTCATCACTGAAGACGTCTCCGTCTCACTCCCCGGCTACGAGCTCACCCGCCGCAAGACGCCACGCTTCCCCGTCGTCCGTTATCTAATAGAACGCGGCTTCAAGCCCGTCCAGGTCCAGGAAGACTGGCGCGCCAGCTACCGTCTCAAGGACGCCAGGTTCAACATCCGCCTAAGCAACGACGCCGACGTTCCCGACGTCATGACCATGCTCACCTCTGGCCGCCGCTTCATCGCGTACACGAGTCGCGGTTCCCTCGACAGCACCCGCAGCCCTGCCGAGCACAGGTTCCTCCGCGCGGTGATCGGCCAGGCGATTACCTGCGAGACCTTCGAAGGCAACGACGTCATCGCCGCGGTCGTCCCACGCTCGAATCGCTTCCGCAAACTCGCCAGTCGCTGGCGCACGGCCACCGGCGTCGCTCGCGCAGGCCTGCACATCCTTACGGTAGATCGCGCCGGCTTGGTCGACGGATTACCCCGATAGGGCAGCGCCTCCGCCGCTAAAGCGCTTCAGCACTTCCGCGAGCACCTCACAAATCTGATGTGGATAAGCTGTCAAGGGCTGTTTTCGCATGCGCAAGAGTGGACGTAACCGTCAGCAACACAAGCGCTTACGCCACTCGCCGCCTCGCCGCCAAAGTAACGCCGCGAAACGCTCCTACTCGAGAGTGAAAAAACAACCCTTTAGTAGGGAGACTCGAGCGACACGATTTGGCGAGCCACCCACCGAGATGCTTACGCGACAGATCAAGCTGCACCGCCGAACCATTACAAAGAACGACCGGACAACCACAAAGAACGGCCCGACACCCACAAAGAACAGCCGGACAACCACGCAGAACCGCTGGACAACCACAAAGAACCGCCGGACAACCACAATCACCAACGCAACACCTCGAAATATCACCGGACAGAACACGATACCCACGCAGGCCGACACGACGACCACCCAGACAACCGCCTGAACCACTCGGCCACACGCAAAGAGCACGCGGCCATCCACAAAGATCACCCGGCCACCCGTCAGTACCACGCAGCCAAACGACAATTACACCCGACCAATCGACCATGACACCCGAACACGCGCGCAGTCCGCCCGGACAATCGACCGCAACGCCCGAACACCTCGCAGGAGCACGCGAACAATGAAGAGAATCACCTGAACACATCGGAACAACGCGTCGCCAACGCACCGCATCACCGAAACAGGCGACCACTCCGCACGAACAGCGACAAATGACACCAACACGGTCGGCGTGACGGACGCGCACACCGACCTTCTCTCCCTTCCGCGTCCACAACCAGAACCAATAGGTACCCGCAATGCAAATGAAACAGCAGCGCCGCATCGATTCACTCCGCCGGATCCTCGACTACCTCGTGATCTACGCGGAAAAACTCGGCAGCATCGCGACGTCTGAGCCCGCCACTCAGCTCAGCATCTCGATTGCCACCGCCGAGTCACTCGGGAACGAGCAGGGTAGTGCTCAGCGTCGCATCTTCGGGCAGTTCTCCCGCGAGAGTGCGATCACGCGCGAGCTCCGCGTCGTGCACATGCAGCCGATCATCACGTTCGCAAAGGCTCGGCTGCATGGCGTTCCCGACATCGCCGCACTCACACCGTCACCGCGGAATCTGCTCGGTCCGCACCTCGTTCGCGCGGCGCGGACGATGGCGACGGCGGCTGCACCATACGCCGAGGTGCTCACGCAGGGCGGATTTCCGCACGACGCCCTTGCCCAACTCGGCGCCGCGGCGGACGCACTCGAGGCAGCATGGCTCGATCGCGGCAACACCAGGGTCGATCGCGCAAAATCGACGCACGGCATCAAGTGCGCGCTCGATTCCGGCGCGGAGGCGGTTTCGATCCTCAATGCACTTGTCACAAGACAGTTTGCGAAGGACCCAACATTCCTCGCCGGTTGGAACATCGCCCGGCGCGTTCACGCGAAGCCTGGCACTCTTCGCGCGGGCGTCGCATCCGAAACGCCGGAGCACACCGCCGCTGCATAGCGGTGCGTAACAAGAGACCTGCATTCGCGTCAGTTCAAGAGCGGGTGCAGGTCTCGGTGCGGTGCAAAGAGCGAAGCAAGCCGCGCGACGAGCGTGAAGGAACCGTGAAAGAGACCGTGAAGAAAAGCGTGAAGAAGGCCGTGAAGACAGGCGTGAAACTGCGTGCACGGGTTTTCACGTCTTTATTCACATAGTTCTTCACGGGTCACTTCACGTCGTCGTTCACGGCCTCAGCTTCTCGGTCATTGAAGAAGCGGCCGCTTCCTTGCATTGCATCGACCGCGGCTGAAGGCGCGGCACCCTGCCGTGGACATGCAGCATCGATCGACGCGAGCCGCGGCGTTCGCCCCTCAATCAAGAATATGACATGCGCAATTCAGGCAAAGCGCCGACGTTCCCGGTATGGGTCATTTCCCTGATTCTCTACGTCGTTGCACTCGCGGCGCATTTTGGCTTCGTGCGAGTCGGTGAGCCCGCGGCAACCTGGTCATGGATCATTGGGTTGGGCCTGCTGCTGATTGCGTGCCGAGTCCGGGGCCTTTGAATCGAGTGCTCCAAGGCAGCACGCATCCACTTCTTGATGCGCGGTTCGACGGAGTCAGGGCATTTTGAACATGTGTGACCGATTGTCCACGTATCGAGATCCGCGTGACCCGCTCGGTGGTGCGATGGACATGGCCGTTTCACGACGGACGGGAAGCTGCCACATTACGGCGTGTTCACCATCTGCATTCACTGCTGCCAGAAGCTCGGCACGAACGAGCTGATCGAGCACTTCCCCGTCGGCGAGAAACTCGCGTTCGACTCCGACCGCGGCCGCCTCTGGGTCATTTGCCCGCATTGCGCCCGCTGGAACCTCACGCCCCTCGAGGAACGTTGGGAAGCCGTAGAGGAATGCGAGCGCCAGTTCCGCGCGCAACGCTTACGCGCGCAGACCACCAACATCGGCTACGCCAACACCCGCGCGGGACTCGGCTTGGTGCGCATTGGCGCTCCGCTGCGTCCCGAGTTCGCCGCGTGGCGATACGGCCGCGAGTTCAGCCGCCGCCGCGCACGTGCCATCGCCATCGTCGGAGGCGGAGCGCTCCTCGGCGCGGGCCTGATCGTCGGAACCGCCGCATTCGGCGCCGCACTCTTCCTTCCGCATCTGGCCTTTGGCGTCGCGAATCGGATACGAGAGTCGGTCGGCGGCGGGCTGAACCTGCGCATTCCACGCGGCGGCTCGCGCGAGTGGAATGTGTCGAAAGAGCGAACCATGATCCTCGCCGACGGCAACGGTGGCTGGATGCTGCACGTCCGTCACGAATTCGGCACCGAGGAGTATCGCGGCGCGGAGGCGCTGCGCTTCCTCTCGATGCTGCTCGCCCGCGTGAATGGCGCTGGCGCGCGGGACAACATGATCCGTCGCGCCGTCGTCGAGGTCGAGCAAAGCCCGCTTCTCGGAATGCTCGAGCAGATCGCCGTGGCGTCAACCGAATTCTGGACGCTCGACCGCGAGCGTCAGGCGTTGTTCGATGGCAGACGGTTCAAGATGCACGAAAGGCACCGGCCACCAAACCGTGCCGGCATCGGGCGCATCGATCCGGTCAAGCGACTTGCAATCGAGATGGCCCTGCACGAATCCGCGGAGCAAAAGGCGATCGACGGCGACCTCGCCGAGCTCGAAGCATCGTGGCGGGCAGCGGAAGAGATTGCGGGAATCGCGGACGACCTTCTCTTGCCTCCATCGGTGACCGAGTTCATCTCGAAGAACAAGCGTTGACGGTGTATTGCGCCCACTTGCCCCACGGAATTAGAGCCGAGCAGATTATGGCCATGCCAGCGCACGCGCCGACTCATCGTTGGACGGAAGAGGAGTTCTACGCCGCGCGCGACGCGGCTCCCGCCGGCGAACGGTGGGAACTGTTCGTCAGGCTGCACGCCTATGTGCGTGAGCAACGCATCGGTACCGCCTACTGCGCGCCTCTCGATGTAAAGCTCGAGCCCGGTCTCGTGATGCAGCCCGACGTCCTCGTCGTTCCCGCCGGCCATCTCCGCCAGCACGACGATATCGTCCGCGCCTTGCTGCTGGCCGCCGAAGTCATCTCCCCAAGCTCGGCGCGCTTCGATCGTGTCATCAAGCGGCCGCGCTACCAGCGCCACAAGGTGTCCGAATACTGCGTCATCGATCAGGAGGCAGAGACGTTCGAACGTTGGCAACCCGCGGATGAGCGCCCCGCGATTCTCTCCGAGCGTCTCACGTGGCATCCATCAGCAGCGGCAGTGCCGTTCGAGCTCGACATTCCTGCATTCTTTCGCGAAGCGAAGCCTCTTTAGAGATGATGCCGAACACCGTTCGCCGGCTCTCACGCCTCTCGCTTGCCGCCGCGCTCACACTCGCCGCTGCCGAGCTCGGCGCGCAATCCCCGAGCGCCAACTCCGGCAATCCCATTCTGCCCGGCTGGTACGCCGACCCCGAAGCCCACGTCTTCAACGGCCAATACTGGATCTTCCCCACCTACTCGGCGCCGTACAACCAACAGACCTTCCTCGACGCATTCTCGTCGAAGGACCTCGTCACGTGGACCAGGCACGCCCGCGTGCTCGACACCGCGGACGTGAAATGGGCGCGCCGAGCCGTGTGGGCGCCGTCGATCATCGAGAAGGACGGCTGGTACTACCTCTTCTTCGGTGCGAACGACATCCAGAACGACACCGCACGCGGGGGTATCGGCGTCGCGCGCGCTCGCACCCCCGAAGGCCCATTCAAGGACTACCTCGGCAAGCCGCTGATCGATGCGTTCCACAACGGCGCGCAGCCGATCGACCAGATGGTGTTCAAGGACGTAGACGGCTCATACTACATCATCTACGGCGGCTGGCGGCACTGCAACATCGCGCGCCTGAACGACACGTTCACTGGCTTCATCCCATTTGCGGACGGAACGACGTTCAGGGAGATCACGCCCGCAGGCTATGTGGAAGGCGCATACATGCTGATCCGCGACGGCAAGTACTACTTCATGTGGTCCGAGGGCGGTTGGACGGGGCCCAACTACGCGGTGGCGTATGCCGTCGGCACGTCGGCCTTCGGGCCCTTCGAGCGCGTCGGCAAGATTCTCCAGCAGGACTCGACCGTCGCCACCGGGGCGGGGCACCACTCGGTGCTGCACGCGGACGGCTCTCCGAACTGGTACATCGTGTATCACCGCCGGCCCCTTGGTGAGACCGACCGCAATCACCGCGTGGTGAGTATCGACGAATTGCACTTCGACGCGCGCGGGTTGATCGAGCCGGTGAAGATCACGCGCGACGGTGTCAAGCGCGACCCTCGCTGAACAATCCGAGCTCTAGCGCGAGCGTGTGAAAAGGGCGGGAGCCTTTAGCTCCCGCCCTTCCGGCAGTCCAGTTACTACCTGACGATGCTTACGCGCGTTTCCGCCGGCGAACGAACATCACGCCGGCGAGCCCGGTCGCCACCAAGGCGAGACTCGCGGGTTCCGGTGTGGCCGAGATATCCTCGCCGTACTCGCGGAATGCCAGATCATAACTACTGATGGCCTGGTACGGGTCACTCACCTCCGTACCCGGCTTGAACAGAAACTCACCGCCGCCGTACACGTTGGTCTGCGAGTACTGAAATTCCGCAAAGAACGCATACTGCCCCTCATGCGGCTGGGCCTGGGAGTCGAGAAACGCGAGGAAATAGGTACCGCCCGGAGTGAGACTCACCGGATTGTCCCAGAATGCATCGACCCACACCGTTTGCAGGGCGGGGATGAAGAGCGTCGTGCTCTTCGATGCGAGTAGCGTACCGCCATCGTTCGGCAGGCCCCCTCCCCAGAGCGTAACGTCCATGATCGTCGTATAGTCGAGACCATAGGACGCCTTCACGAGCACACCAGCACCCAGGCTCGTATTCATCGTGGGCGTGAAACTCTGACCTGTACCGGCGTCCACGTAGCGCCCCGTCGTCCCCGACGTCGATTGCTGGTCGATGGTTTGTGCGAGCGCAGGTGCGCTGACGAGTAGCGTGAGCGCGATACCGCGAACTGTCCTGGAAAACATCCTGGCTCCTGATGGCGGGTAGAGGTCGTATCTCGACCGCTGACGCAAGTTCATGCCCAAATCATCAACGTCAATGCAATCCACCTAAACGTTGAGACGTCAAAGACTTAGGCCCGAGTGTGGCCTGTCGAAGGAGGATGCGGCGCACAGATGTGTGGTGCACCAGAAGCAAGGTGTGGCGAAAAAACTACAGCTGACCCCATTCTCGAGATCATGCTCACGTGCCAGCCACCCGCGCGCGATCTTCGCCGAACAACCCCTGAGCTCGAGTCATGAGCCATCAGCGAGAGCATGAGCGTGAGCCTCCAGCATTGAGCCTATGAGAGCTTGAAGCTCGAGCTCTGAGCAACAGCTCAGGCTCTGATCTGCTCATGGCTGGAAGCTCGCGCTCACGCTCACGCTCAGGCTCACAGCTCGAACTCAAGCTCCAGCTCGAGGCTTGTGATGCGTTCGGGCGGCCAATAGTATTCAGTGAATGACAAGCACCGCACGCACGCTGACCCCCAGCTGGCGCTGGCCCTCTCCCGGAGTGGCCAGTCGGTAGCGCACGTCAGGTGACGTCGTAATTCCCACGGGCTGCTCGCTGTCGAGCGGCCCGTTCTGTTTCTGCAAACCGCATTCGGCGCGAGCTGCCCTCAATTCCAGGAATGAGGAGTCTCATGTCGAACACCCAGATAGAACCCGGTGACGTCGTACTCACCGGCGATCGTCCCACCGGCCGTCTGCACCTCGGCCACTTCGCCGGATCGCTCAAGAGTCGAGTCGCACTTCAGGGCCGCGTCAAGCAGACCCTACTCATCGCCGACCTCCAGGCGCTCACCGATAACAGCGGCAAGCCCGCGGACATCGCGGCCCATGTCGAGGAAGTCGCGCTCGATTATCTCGCCGTGGGCATCGATCCCGCCATCACCATGATCGCGGTACAATCACAGCTGCCTGCGCTCGCGGAGTTGACGGTACTCTACCTCAACCTCGTCACCCTCGCGCGCCTCGAGCGCAATCCAACCGTCAAATCCGAGATCGCCGCGCGCGGATACGATCGCGACGTCCCCGCCGGGTTTCTCTGTTACCCCGTGAGCCAGGCCGCCGACATCACTGGCTTTCGTGCCACGCTGGTACCTGTTGGCGACGACCAGCTTCCGATGCTCGAGCAGACGAATGAGATCGTGCGCAAACTCAATCGCTTGGCGGGCCGAGATCTGCTTCCGGAGTGTCGGCCAATGTTGTCGAACGCACCGCGCTTGCCCGGCGTCGACGGGCGCAAGGCGAGCAAGTCCCTCGGCAATGCCATCCCGTTGACCGCGACGCCGGAAGACATCGCGACAGCCGTGAACGCGATGTACACCGATCCCGCCCATCTCCAGGCCGACTTTCCCGGAACCGTCGAAGGGAACGTGGTCTTCGCGCACCTCGACGCATTCGATCCGAACGTCGAGGCCGTGGCCGAGCTCAAGGCGCGCTACCGGCATGGCGGGCTTGGCGATCAACAACTCAAACGCCGACTCACCGGTGTGCTCGAAGAGGTCGTCGCACCGATGCGCGCTCGGCGCAAGGCCGCCGAGGCTGACCGTGAGTACGTGCGCGCTGTGCTCGAAGAGGGCACTCGGCGTGCACGTGACGTCACCGCCGGCGTCCTCGCCGATGTGCGTCGCGCCTTTTCGCTGCTGTCGTGGTAGGCGCCGGTGCACCAATAGCAAGAATCACGGCCACGGCAGCGGCAGCACCGCAAATCGCGACCGCGTCTTCGCATCGTCCTGTCCATCGAAATACCGCTTGATGTCGCGAACAGCCTTCGCTCGGAGCGCTCGATCCGCCGCCGTTCCGCCGTTCGCCGCCGACAGCCGATTCTTCAGCGCTTCGAGATGCATCTCGATCGTCGCACGAACGTCCGGTAGCGCCTGCGCATCGCCCGCCCGATCCAGCATTGTATTCAGCACCACTTGTTGCGTCGTCCGCCGCAACGCCTGCGTCCCCGTATTCGCCGAGGGCGCAGCACCCCACGTCCGTCCAACGACGGTGCCGATCACTTCATCGAGCGACAAATTCGACGCATCACGCGCGTTGAATAACACCAGCCGTCCGAGCCGATCGCGCTCGAACAAGTTCTCGATCACTTCAGTCGAAAGACCACCTGCCAGCGACACCTGATCGAGTGCCGTGCCCGCATAGCCCAACCACGCCATTGACGCATCGCCACCAGGCGGCACGGGTGGAATCATGGCCAGCACGCGCTCCGGCACCGCGAGCGCAGCCGGTTCGAGCGCATCGAGCGCCATCGTCAGTGCGCGCCGCTGCTGCGCGGCGGGAAGAATCGTCGTCGGCGTCTGGCCGTCGCCACGCATCGCGTACCGGAAGTCCATTCCGCCCACGTACTTCACCAGACCCTCGAGCGAGTACCGATGGTGCAGATACACATGTGCAAAGCGCATGTTGAGGAGGTACATCGGCTCGCCGGGCTTGATGGCGCGCTCGTCGAACTTGTCGATCAACAGCCGCCGCACCTTCGACGTCCGCTCGACCGCATCGAACATCGTCGCACCTGCGATCCAACGTGTGGCCTCGGGGATCGAACCGTCCGCATCCGCATGCTGATCGGCGACGAAGCGCACGTTCTTCGACAACCCGTCCTTGATGATCTTCTCAAGCCCGGCCTTCTCGGCCGCTGCATTCGGGAACCACGTGTAACCGTAGCGCACCGTCAGCGTATCCCACGCGCCACCGGCAGGTGCATATGCCTTGGAGAGGTCGATCTGGCCCGCCGCATTTAGCGAGATGAGCGGGAAGGGATAATCCATCACCGACGTGCGGCCCTGCGCATGCGCGATGTAGTTGTGCGGGAAGCCGAGTGTGTGGCCGATCTCGTGCGCGGCGTGCTGGCGTCGGCGCCACATCGCGAACGCGTCGGCCGACATGCCGAGTCCTTGTGGACCGGCCGCGGGCAGCAGGCCTGCGTAGATGTTGTAGTCAACGAGCGAGCGCCATGCGTCCATGCGGACCACGGTGCGAATGATCTCGCCGGTACGAGGATCGGACATCGATGGGCCAACGGAGGGACCTGGTCCACTGCGGTGAACCCAGTACACCATGTTGTAACGCGCGTCCATCGGATCGACGCCAGCGGGAAGATCGAGCACCGCGAACGCGTTCTTGAATCCCGCCGCCTCGAACGTCTTGTTCCACCACATGCCGCCTTCGCGCAGCGCTTCGCGGTACTCGGCAGGAATGCCCGGATCGAGATAGTAGATGATCGGCGTTACCGGCTCCGTGAGTTCGCCGCGCTGATACGCCGCGGGGTCCTTCGGCACCAACCGCCAGCGACCGGCAATCGCGTCGCGATACGTGCCGTCGTAACTCTGGCCGAAGTCGTAGAACTGCGGCCCGTTCACGCCGGAGCGCGAGTCGCCTTCACGCGCGCGGAAGCCTTCCGCGCTCGGAAGCTCGACGAGCGAGTGATGCACTTCCATCGTGATCGACGCCGGATCCGGCGCCCCTCGGCGCAGCGCTGCGCCGGGGTTGTCGACGGCAAAGGTCAACACCGAGTGCACTTCGGTGTTCTTCGGGAAGGCCTTCGTTCGCGCGGGGTCGATCCAGCTTCGGTTCGCGTCGAGTCGTGCGGTTCCTTGCTGCCCACGACGAATGGCGTCGGCGATGCCTTGTGGATCGGCGAGGAAGAACGACGTCGCATCGGCGACCATCACGCCATTCGCTTCCGACTCGATGGGGAACTGCGCAATCACCGATGTCGCGAATGCTTCGGATGCCGCACGCATGCTCGCGGCGGTGGCGCCCTGCGCGCGGACGCTCCAGTTGTCGCGCACCATCACGATGCGCTTGCCTCGCCGCTCGAAGCGCACGACAACGCTGCCGCCGAGGTTGCCGCGATCGAGGCCGAGTGAGCCAAAGCCTGTCGCGAGCACGTTCTGATAGAGGAAGTCCTTGCCGAGCCGGTCGTTGGTGATCTCGAGCAGCACCTTGTTGCGGTCGGCATCGACGCGAACGCCGACGAAGTCGGCGAAGGCTTTGGCGGGCGTCGGTACGAATGCGGCAGTGACGCAGAGCAGGGCGAGGAGTGCGGTACGGTTGAGGCGCATCGATTGGGGATGTGGGCTGGTGGGGAGTGCGCTGAAACTACGCTCCGCTGTCTCGTGTCCGCTATCCACCGATCGGATCAACCGCCGGCTTGTAGCCAGGCGGCACGAGGGTCAGGCACGCAGAGCACAATTTGGCTACCTTTGTAGTATGAAAATCCGGAACATCTTGCTACCGATGCTGGTTGCGGGTGCTGCGCCGCGGCTGGCGGCGCAGACAGTAACCTTGCGCGCTGGGTCAACCGTCAGCCTGCAAGTGGAACCGAGGACGAGCGTGGTCATTCCGCTTGTAATCGATCCCAGTGGATCCGGTGGACTGTCCCTTGGCTCACTCGGCCTGGGCCTGAACTGGAATGCCGCGCGTCTGCGCTTCGACTCGCTGAAGGCAGGAAGTCTTGGCGCCGTCGGCCCTGATGTGTCGAACGCCGCCGCCGGTTCGGTTTCGCTGGCGCTCACTGCGTCCGCGGTGATTGTCGCCCCAACGACGCTGGCGACAGCGTATTTCACGTCGACCGCCGGCATCGGCGGTACGCGCTTGACGCTCAACACGACGTCCGCCTCAGACGCCGCCGGCAGCGACGTTCGCGCGCAAGTGCGCGTTCGGCACCTCGACGTGTGCGTCGCGGGCGAAGCCCTCTGGGGCGATGGAAATGGCGACAAACGCGTCGATATCATCGACGCACAGCAGGTCGCGCGCTTTTCTGTGGCGCTGAGTGTTGCGAATTTCGATGCGATCGCCGGCCAAGCCGATGTCAACATCGATGGCGCGGTGAATGTCATTGACGCGCAACAGATCGCCCGCTTCAGCGTGGGGTTGAGTGCGTCGCCGCGCGTGAATACGAAATCGAGCAATGCGCCTTCCGTGAACACGATCGCGCTGAGCGATCTCGTTCCGGTCACGTACATTGGTTTCCCCACCGAATTGGGGGCGACGCCGAGTGACGTGCTGAGCAACGCGATCAACGGGTGCCACCCGATCACGTGGAGTTCCAACGCACCGGAGATCGCGACCGTCGATTCCACAGGCCGCATCGTCGGGCATGCGACTGGTAGGGCGACCATCACTGCCACGAGCGAAGGGCGCTCACAGAGCGGCCTGGTCACGGTGCTGGCGCTGCCGTCCACCGGGGTCGCCCCGTTTACGCTCTCAGTCGTCGCCGGGAGTGGCCAAACCGCCTTCGTGCGCGCGACGCCTGCAATCAAGCCAGAGATTCTCGTCAGTGACGCGTTGGGCCGCCCGATGCCCAATGAAGACGTCCAGTTCACGGTTTCGTCCGGTGGCGGTTCCGTACCCGGCACCGGCGTGGTGCAGACCGCGCCGAATGGTCGGGCGACGCTCACCGGGTGGAAGCTGGGGTTGATTCCCGGCACGAACACCCTGACGGCGTCGGTTAGTGGCTCGTCATCCACGGCGACTGTCACAGCGACTGGCAAAGTGGAATTCACGATCGACTTTACGATGCCGTGGCCATTGCCGGAGGCGGGTGGTGTCCAACCCTCCTCCGACGTGACGATTCCGACCGCGTCCGCGCACGTTCCCTCATTCCCCTATCCCGTGGTCAGCACCACGGTGTCGGGGGCGGGGCGAACTGCCAGCTTGGTCTACAAGGGCCCGCAGACATTGGCGCAGCAGTGCGGCCACTGCTGGTATGGCGCGATCGACCTCAATGGCGTCGCGCCGGGGAGCTACTGGTTTGTATTCCTGGCGACCGACTCGATCGGCAATCAGGTAACGGACAGCGTGCAGTACACCATGCCGACGGCGGTTGCGACGATTACCGCGGCGGTCGGCAATGCAGCATTGGTCATTGGTTCGACGACACAGGCGACAGCGATACTTCGCGATGGGTCGGGTTCCATCCTGCCGAACACCCTTGCCATCCCGCGGCCCGTATTCTGGACGTCCTCTGACACCACCGTCGCTAAGGTCAGCAAGTCCGGCGTCATTACAGCAGTCGGAAATGGCACAGCGTCGATTACCGCATCGCGTGAGGGCCAGAGCGGGTCGGTCAGTGTCACGGTGGCTTCAGCGCCGGCCGCGGCCTCATTGACCATTACGGCAGGCGACGCGCAGACGGGCTACGCGCACGAGGTACTACCCAACGCAGTCAGGATCAGGCTCCTCGACGTGAGTGGCAATCCGCTCTCGAATGTGACAGTCACGTTCGCGGTCGCGAGTGGCGGAGGCACGTTGGTCGGTTCGCCAACCGTGCAGACAGACGCCAACGGCATCGCGTCGACGACAGGCTGGAAACTTGGTGACACGCCCGGCACGAACACGCTCACGGCGTCGGCGCCAGGTGTATCGCCGGTCACTGTTTCGGCGACCGGAATCGTGAGAATCGTGATCAACTTTGCCGTCGCGTGGCCCGTTCCGGAGCCCGGTGGCGTGCGCGCGGCGACCGATGTGACCGTGCCATCCGCCTCGGCGAGCATCTCGTGGCGGCCGTATCGGGTTGTGAGCGCCACAGTGAACGGCGCGGGACGCTCTGCTGCATTGGTCTACAAGGGGCCGAGGACGCTGGCGCAGCAGTGCTCCGATTGCTGGTACGGCAGCGTCGACTTGAACGGTGTCGCACCCGGAGCGTACTGGTTCGTTTTCCAGGCGACTGACTCCCTCGGGAATCAAGTTGCCGACAGCGTGCAATACACCGTGCCCCCGGCCGTCGCGACGATAACGGCGGCCGTCGGTAATCCCGCCCTCGTCATTGCCTCGACGACGCAAGCAACGGCGACGCTACGTGATGGATCGGGTTCCGTGCTGCCAAATACGAGCGCTATTCCGCGCCCCGTCGTGTGGACGTCGTCAGATACGACGATCGCGCGTGTGAGCACGATGGGATTGGTCACCGCGGTCGCGAATGGCACCGCATCGATCACGGCGTCGCGTGAGGGTCAGAGCGGGTCCGTGGGTATCACGGTAGGGGGGGCGCCAACGCCCTCGTCGTTGGTCGTCACCGCCGGCAACACACAGACCGGCTATGCGCTCGAGGCGCTGCCGAACGCGGTGAAGGTCAAGCTCCTGGACGGGAGCGGCAACCCGCTCTCGAATGTGACGGTGACCTTCGCGGTCGCGAGTGGAGGCGGCACGTTCGTCGGTTCGACGAGCGCGCAGACGGACGCGAACGGCATCGCGACGACGACGGGCTGGCGCCTCGGCTCCCTGCCGGGCGCCAACACCCTCACTGCCTCTGTCACGGGCGTGTCGAGTGTGACGATCAGCGCGACCGCGATCGTGAAGCTGACGCTCGACTTCGCGATGGCCTGGCCGGTGCAGCAAGCAGGCGGAGTGCAGGTGTCGAACGATGTGATGATTCCCGAGATATCAGCGCATATCGTCTCGCGACCGCACGCAGTCACAAGCGCCACAGTGCGCGCCGCCGGGCGCACAGCGACGCTGACATTCCTCGGCCCACAGACGATTAGTCAGAAGTGCGCCAACTGCTGGTACGGAGGATTCAACGTGGCGGGCGTCGCACCGGGGACGTACTGGTTCGTCTTCGAAGCCACCGACGCCATCGGGACGTATGTCGCGGACAGCGTGCAGTACACGACACCGACTGCCGTCGCGACGATCAGCGTCGGACTGGGAAGCGCCGGTTTGGTGCCGGGATCGACGACGCAGGCCACTGCGACGCTGCGAGATGCATCAGGCGCCGTGTTGCCGAAAACCTATCCGACCTTCCGGCCTGTAGTCTGGACGTCGTCCGATGTCACGGTCGCGACGGTCAATGCCCAGGGAGTGGTCACCGCGGTCGGTAATGGAACTGCAACCATCAGCGCATCACGAGAGGGTCAGACGGGAGGAACGGCTGTAACGGTTTCGCCGTAGGCGTCGTTCGTTATATCGCCGTCGCCGTGACGCGGAAAGGTTCGCCGACCTATCTTTCGCGTCATGAGCGACGAGCACCGTTTTTCCGACGACGAGGTGGCCAGGATTCTCGAGCGCGCGGCCGCGAGGGAGACAGACATTGCCTCCCGTGCGGCTGGCACTGGACTCACCCTTGCCGAGCTTCAGGCCGTCGCCGTGCAGGTCGGCATCGCGCCAGAACGCATCGCCGTCGCGGCGCGCGAGGTGGTCGCGCCGAACCTCACCGCGAAGTCCAGCACGTTCATGGGCGCGCCGACCTCCGTCGCCCGCACCGTGTACACCGAGCGCAGGATGAGCGACGACGAATGGCTGCAGCTCGTAGTGTTGCTGCGCGAAACGTTCGACGCACCGGGCAATGTGTCGGCCGTCGGTCCACTCCGTTCGTGGACCAACGGCAACCTGCAGATACACGAGGAGCCGTGGGCTGACGGGTTTCGCATCCGCATGAGCACCCGCAACGACCTGGGCGTCGCGTCGGCACTCGGTGTGATCTTCGCCACGCTCGGGTCGGTGATGCTCCTCAAGGTCATCCCGAAGGCCAATCCCGCCGGCATCGCGATCGCCGGCCTCTTCATCGCAGGTGGCATCGGACAGATCATCTCCATCCGCCTCTCCATCGGCCGATGGGGGCGCACCCGCGCCGCGCAGATGGAAGCGCTCGCGGCGCAGATCACACGCTTGCTCGACTCGAGTCGAGACTAGACGTTCATTACTGGCCGCCGCCTCCGCGCCGCCCGGTGGGAATCGCAGGCATTGCGTCCGGAGCGAAGCGCGGCAGCATCTGCTCACGGTTCGCGAGGTGCAACATCACGGATGCGGTGATCACCGCGTTGTGAATCACGTCCTCGGGCACGATGCGCTCGTATGTGTCGAGATTCGTGTGCCACGTGGTGCTGTTGTATTCGATGTTGTCCTGCTGCGTCCCGATTCCCGGGAGGCCGGCCACGTTGAACGCACCATTGTCGCTCCCGCCTTCGACGCGAGCCGTGCTTGCCGATGCACCGTAGATACCCCATTCCTCGAACGGCGTGAAGTACTGCGCCAGGATGCTCGCCGCCGCAGGTGGTCCGAAGATCGACGCACCGCGCACGCGCCCCGTGCCGTCATCGATGTTCCAATAGGCGTTCAGCTTGCCGAAGTCCTTGGTTGGCTGCTCGGCACTTCCGAAGTGCTCCCTGACGTACGCTACGGAGCCGAGCTCTCCTTCTTCCTCGCCGCTCCAGAGTGCGACGCGAATCGTGCGTCGCGGCTTCGCGCCGGTCGCGAGGAGAATGCGGGCCGCCTCCATCATGATGGCGCATCCGATCGCGTTGTCCGTCGCGCCCGTCGCACTCGTCCATGAATCGAGATGCCCGCCGAGCATCACGATCTCGTCGGATTTGTCCGTGCCGGGGATCTCGGCGACGGTGATGTACGACGTCCTGCCATCGGGGAAGTATTCGTTCTGGACGTTGAACTCGACCGTCACCGGCGTTCCATCGGCGATGATGCGGAAGATCCGGCCGTAATCATCGGTGCGAAGAATCACGGCGGGCGGTTGCGGCGTGGTGTCGTTGTAGATCTGCCCGGCGCCGTTCTGCGCCACGATGACGCCCGGAATTCGACCGCCACCCTGCGCGATGAGACGCAGCGCCGGCATGTTCTCCCGCAGAAACGCCGTGATGCGCTGGTTGACCTGCTGCGCACTGAGATGCCCCTCGGCGATCGGAGCCTGCGCGCCACGTCCTCCACCGAAGCCGCCGGGGCCGCCGCCTGCGCCGCGTCCGCCGCGACCCGCCGCGTTGGGATCGGGAGGACCATAGCGTGCGCGCACCTGTTCATCCGGCGTACGCTTCGGCCGCTCATTGAAGTTCACGGGAACGTTGGGCGGCACGCCAACCATCACGATGCCGCCCTTCACTTTCGCTGCGAGGGGCGCGAGGAAGGCGCTGAGTTCCGCTTCGGTTGGCGCATCGGGCGCGACGACACTGACGACCTGCCCGCTCACCGTGCCTTTCGTCGAGGGCGACCACGGCACCGCTTCGAACTTGAGATTGGCCTTCACCGGCGACGTGATGTAGCCGCTCGCGCGGCCGGGCAGCCATCCCACACCGCGCCAGGTGAACGGTTCGAGGTGGGCGTTCTTCATTCCCCAACTCGTCATGGTCTTGATCGCCCAGTTCGCCGCGGCCACGTGGTTCGGCGAGCCGATCGGACGCGGGCCATAGACGTCCGTCAGGTTGTGCTCGATCCACATCAGCTTCGACCGATCGATCCCCTCAGCGCGAATCCTGGTGTTCATTGCCGTGTCGATTGCCTCTGGCTGCTGCGCGCTGCCAGCGGTGGCCAACGCCATGATCAATGAGGGAACGATAAAGGGGGAACGGAACGGCATGTTGAAACTCCTTTGGGACATGTGTAAGCGGACAAGCATACTACGGTTTCCCTCCGATCCTCGCTGGATATCTCCCTTCGCCGCGGTTGGGGTCGGAGTCGTTGAAACGACTCGCGTGCAACTCGGGGCGAGCGGAGCGCGTAGGAACAGGATCATCATCTGGTCCGCTCCGCTGGTAACTCCTACATTGCCCGATGCTCGAAATCCGTAATCTCCGGAAGACGTTCGGCACCCTCGTCGCAGTCGATGACGTCTCCTTCACCGTTCGCCGCGGAGAACTTGTCGGCCTCCTCGGTCCCAACGGCGCCGGCAAGACCACGACCGTCTCGATGATCGCCGGCCTCCTTACGCCATCGCGCGGCGACGTCCTCATCGATGGGAGGCCACTCGCCGGCGACACCGATCCCGCGAAGCGGCGCATCGGACTCGTCCCGCAAGACCTCGCCCTCTACGATGAGCTCAGCGCGCGCGAGAACCTGCGCTTCTTCGGCTCGCTCTACGATTTACAGGGCACGGCACTCGACGACGCGATGCACGCCGCCCTCACCCTCGTCGGGCTCGCGGACCGCGTCGGCGATAAGGTGAAAAACTTCAGTGGCGGCATGAAGCGGCGCCTCAACCTCGCGGCGGGCCTTCTGCACGATCCTGACATCCTCCTTCTCGACGAACCTACGGTCGGCGTCGACCCGCAGAGCCGGAATGCGATCTTCGAGAATCTCGAAACCCTCCGAGGGCGCGGCAAGGCGCTGCTCTACACCACGCATTACATGGAGGAAGTCGAACGTCTTGCCGACCGCATCGTGGTCATCGACCACGGACGCGTCCTCGCCGACGACACGCTCGCGGGCCTCAAGGCGCGCGGCACCGAGGTCGACGGCAAGCCCGCATCGCTCGAGTCGGTGTTTCTCTCCCTCACCGGTCGGAGCCTCCGCGACTGATGCGATTCGGCCCCTTACGCGCCATGGTCCGCAAGGATCTCCTCCTCTTCTTCAGCGATCGCCGCTCCGTCATTGTGGCGTTCGTGGTGCCGATCGCGATTGCGTCGTTCTTCGGCTCTATTTTCTCCGGTACCAGCACGAGTGAGCCGGCGCGCATCAAGATCGCGGTCGTCGATCGCGACAGCAGCGTGATCTCACGCGGCATACTCGCGAGTGTGCAGGCCGACCGCACGCTCGCCATTACGCAGCCAACCGAGGAAGCTGCACGCGACGAGGTGAAGGGCGGCAAGACAAGCGTCGCAGTGATCATCCCGAAGGACTTCGGCAACGCGTCGGGAAAGGCATTCCTCGGCATTGGCCCGCATCCCACGCTGGAGTTGCTGTTCGATCCCTCGCGCCGCACGGAGCTCGCGATGGTCCGCGGAATTCTTTCCGGCCATGTGATCGAGGCGGTGAGCCGCGAGATGTTCGGCGGCGCACAGGGCAGGGCGCTCATCGACGCGAGCGTCTCCGGCGCACAACAAGCGCCCGGCGGCGCCGGACAATCAGCGGCGCTCGTGCAGATGCTGCGCGCGGTCCAGGGGTACTACAACATGCAGCCCGATTCCGGTGCCGCCGCGTCGCCTGCGCCGTCTGGGTTGGTCATGCCCTACGCTATCCGCGAGGAAGCCGTCACCTCGGGCGCGAACGTCAAGTACAACGGGTACGCACATTCCTTCGGCGGCATGGCGGTGCAGTTCCTGCTGTTCGCGATGGCGAACCTCGGCATCGACATGCTGCTCGAGCGCCAGCGTGGCCTGTGGATGCGCTTGCGCAGCGCACCCCTCGCGCGGAACACGCTGCTTGCGGGCAAGGCGCTGAGCGGGACGATCATCTCGCTCATGACGCTCTGGGTCTCGTTCGCATTCGCGATGATCGTGTTCCGCGTTCGCATCGAGGGCAGCATCCTCGGCTTCGTCGCCATCTCGATCTCCTGCGCCATCATGGCGGCCACATTCGGTCTCCTCGTCGCCGCGCTGGGCAAGACGCCGGCAACGGCGCGCGGCGTCACCACCCTTGCGGTGCTCATGATGGTGATGCTCGGCGGCGCGTGGGTGCCCACCTTTGTGTTCCCGGCATGGCTTCAGCAGGCGACGAAAGTCGTGCCGGTTCGCTGGGCGGTGGATGGTTTCGACTCGATGACCTGGCGTGGCCTCGGCCTTCGCGATGCACTTCCTCCCACCGCGGTGCTGCTCGGTTTCGCGCTGGTCTTTGGACTGATCGCCGCGAACCGATTTCGGTGGGAAGAGTCCTGACGAACATGACGCGAATCAGAGCATCGACGATGACGCTCGTCGTTTCGGCATGCGTCCTTGCGACGAACAGTGCCGCCGCGCAGGCAACCGACAGCGCCGTCGTACTCGGCGTCGTCCAGAAGCTCTTTGACGGCATGCGAACGAAGGACACTGCGTTATTGCGAGCGGTCCTCATACCGGGCACGCAGTTTGTGTCCATGCGCGGGGGCAGGTCTATTCGTCGCCAGTCCGACTCGAGCTTCCTCGCATCGATCGGCAGCGGCAAGGAAGTGCTCGAGGAGCGGATGTGGAAACCCACCATGTTCATTTCGCGTGACCTCGCGCACGTCACGGCGCCGTACGACTTTTACATCGACGGACGCTTTTCGCACTGCGGCGACGACTCGTTCACGCTGCTGCGCACCGAGACGGGTTGGAAGGTCGTCGGGCTGACGTACACGGTCGTCACGGCGGAATGCCCGCCGGCGCCCCCGCGATAGCATCGCGCCGCCCCACCAACGGTTCTCGCCGTTGGCGTGCATTCATAGTGGAACCAGCGGGGAACCTGCGTCACGCGTGTCATAGACGCACGATGTTCCTCGTCACCAGCACTCCACGAACCATGAATCGACACATTCGCGCGGCGTCGGTCGGTGCCGCATTGCTGTCTCTCGCCTGCGCGCGAGGGTCGCAGAACGCCGAGCCGAGCGCCGCGGCCCTCGCGGCGATCAACGCGACGCCGCGCGTCGTGCGCAGCGAGAGCACGTGGGTCACGCGAGGCGCCGGCTACGAACTGGTCGGGCACTCGAAGTCCGACCTGGCCATGCTCCAGCCGCAACTCGAGCAGCAGGCCGCCGTTTTCAAGAAGATCTTTCCGCTCGACACGCTCCCGCGAGTCATCGTGACGGCGCGGCGCTTCCTGCCCGAGGGCCGAGGCTTCGCACCGGCGGTTGCGTTGCCGGCGGATCTTCCCGGGCGAGTCGTCGAGATCATGATCGGCGACCCTCCCGTGGAAGCCGAACAGGGCCGCGGGCGCGGCGGAAGAATGGGCGGCGGGCCTGGCGGGCCTGGAGCCTTTGCACCGCGCGAACGCTTGATCCCTGTCGTCGACGCGTGGCTGGCCGCACACGCGTCTGCGTTGACGCACAAGGCGGACGCTGCATCCATGAGTTCAGCTGTTGACTCGCGCGTCCCGGGTTGGGCCGCGGAAGCCATCGCCACGCTCGTGACGGATAGCCTTGTGGGACGGATGGCGCGTGTAGTGATCGCACATCCCGATGCCATCATCGAGCTGCCGCGCTTTCTGACGATGGACCGGCCCGCGTCGCTGGGGATGGGTGAGGGAATGGGCGGGCGGGGCGATGGACCTCCTCCGGGCATGTCCGGCGGAATGGGTGGCGGTGGAGGGCGTGGCGGTGGTGGGATGAGCGGGCGTGGTGGTGGTGGCGGTCGCGGAGGCGGCGGTGGTGGACGCGGTGGCGGTGGCGGTGGCGGCGGGCGCGAGGGTGGCGCCGCGCCAGCCCTTCAGGGCGGAGCGCTCTTCAATGCACAAGCGATGCTGTTCGCCAGGTATCTGTCCGTTCGCGAAGGCGATGACCTGATTGCTGCCATCATCGACGCACAGATCCAGTCGCAACCACTGAGCGATGTACTCGGCAAACGCCATCTGCTCACGCTCGCGAAAGTGGATGCTGATTGGCGCGGATGGATGGTCGATCGCGCCGAGCGCGGTCGATAGCGGGCGCCTCGGCGCTCACGACGTCTTGTGTATCAGTTCAAGCTTCTGGTTCTCACTACTTCAGTGACATCATGACGATCAGGCTCATCGCAACAGTCATCATTGCTGCGTCCAGCATTGCAACGGTCGCCTATGCGCGGTCCTCCGACGCCGCCACGGCATCGAACGCCCACAGCGTCGTTGGAACGAGCATGGCGGCCGGAGCGATTCGCTTCTCTGTGGCGCCCACGGGCAACGCGGCACGCTATCGCGTTCGCGAGCAACTCATGGGGAAGGATTTCCCGAACGACGCCATCGGGGAGACATCGCAGATCACCGGCGCCATCGTCGTTGACAGCACCAGCGGAGCGCTCGTCAGTGCGCAGTCGAAGTTTGTCGTCAACACGGGGGCCTTGAAGAGCGACAGCGATCGCCGCGACGGTTATGTGCGCGGTCGGGTTCTCGAGGTGGAGAAGTTTCCCACCGTCGAGCTGGTCCCGACGGCTTTCAAGGGCATCACGGCAGCGGCCGTGAATGGAGCAGGGCCTGTCACGTTCGACGTCATCGGCAATCTCACCGTCCGCGGCGTCACACGCCCGACAACATGGCGTGTGACCGCTCGGCAGGCGGGCGGACGCGTCACCGGCACTGCGGCGACGAAATTCACCTTCGCGGATTTCAGCATCAATCCGCCACGCGTGCCGATTCTCCTCAGCGTGGCGGACACCATCGCGCTGGAGTACGATTTCACGCTCACACGGGATGGCGTGGTTCGCTGACCCCTTCGGAGCCTGAGCTCGAGCTGGAACGTGAGCTGTGAGCAGGAGCGGGAGCGTGAGCGTCAGCCTTGAGCAATGAGCAGCTCAGAGCTTGAGCTTGAGCTTGAGCTTGAGCTTGAGCTTGAGCTTGAGCTACAAGCTCGAGCTGCAAGCTCTTGCTTGCTCGAGGCTGGAAGGGCACGCTCCTGCTCAATCGGGCCCTCGCAATGAGTCGTACGGCGCGTCATGTTACCTGACGGAGGGCTGGACCGCCCGATGCCTACCTCATGCAACCGCCGCCCGAACGACGCACGTTTCCAGGCTTGGCGCGACTGATGCCCTCGGTCGCAGCAGGATGAGCACGTCCGACGACGCACGCGCCGAGCGCGAAGCGCACGACGTCCAGCAGGCGCTGTTCGACACCGCGCTCGATTGCTTCATCACCATGGATGCCGACGGCTGCGTGCTCTCGTTCAATCGCGCCGCCGAGGAGACTTTCGGGTACACACGCGACGAGGCCGTGGGGAAGGCGCTCGTTGACCTGATCGTGCCGGCAGAACTCAGCGACGCTCACCGGCATGGGCTCGCCCGGTACGTCAGCACAGGGAAGTCCAACATCCTCGGCCGGCGCCTCGACATGCGCGCACGGAAAAAGGACGGCACCGAGTTCCCGGTAGAGATGGCCATCGTGCAGATCTCCGCCGATGGACCACTCATCTTCGCCGGAACCCTCCGCGATATCAGTGCGCGCCTGGCCACAGAGGAGGCGCTTCGCGCCAGTGAAGAGCGCTACCGCTTCGTGTCACTCGCCACCGACAGCGTGGTCTGGGATTGGGACATCACCACGGGCACACTCGCGTGGAACGATGCGGTTGCGACCGTGTTCGGCTACGAACCGAGCGACATCCAGAATACCTTCGCGTGGTGGAACGAACGAATCCATCCCGACGACGCACGCCGAATACAGGACAGCGTCCACGAGGTCATTGACGGCACGGGCACGACGTGGCAGGAGCAATATCGCTTCCGTCGCGGCGACGGCCGCTATGCACCCGTCCTCGATCGCGGGTACGTGGCCAGGAATGCCGCCGGCGAGCCCGTGCGCATGATTGGCGCGATGGCCGACCTCACCCAGCAGCACCAGCTGGAAGAGCGACTGCGCCAATCGCAGAAGATGGAAGCCGTTGGCCAGCTCGCTGGTGGCATCGCGCACGACATGAACAACCTGCTGGCCGCCATCATGGGCAACCTCGAATTCGTCAACGAGGATTTGCCCGGCGATCATCCGGTGCGCCCGGATCTGGATGAGGTCAATCACGCCGTGTCGCGCGCGCGTGCCCTGGTACAGCAACTCCTCACCTTCAGCCGCAAGCAGCCGATCCAACCGCAGCGCCTGCGACTCGGCGAGATCGTGACGAAGGCCGAGAAGTTGCTGCGACGCCTCATCGGTGAGGAGATCCATCTCCACGTCGAACTCTCTGCGCACGACGACGCTGTGTTTGCAGATCCGGGCCAGCTCGAGCAGGTGTTGCTCAACCTCGCCGTCAATGCGCGTGACGCGATGCTCACGCCACTGCACGGGCATCCGGGCAAGGGCGGTTCTCTCGAGATCGAAGTGAGTGAAACGGTACTCGCGGAGGCGGGCGCACGCGGATGGGCCGACCTCGAGGCAGGCGCATACGTTCGGCTGTTCGTGCGTGATACCGGACATGGGATGGATCCCACGACGCGATCGCGCATCTTCGAGCCGTTCTTCACCACCAAGGAGGTCGGATCCGGGACAGGACTTGGGCTCGCCACTGTCTTCGGCATCGTGCAGCAGTGCGGCGGTGGCATCGTGGTCGACAGCGTGAAGGGACGCGGTACGACCTTCACGATATTGCTCCCCCGCGCCGCCACCGAGGAGGATGTCGAGACCGTAACACAGCACGCACTGACGCCGTCCTCCCGTGGTCGCGTCCTGCTCGTCGAGGATGAAACGCCGGTGCGAGTGACACTGGCGCGGACCCTCACGCGCCGCGGATTCGATGTCGTCGAGGCGCGGCATGGCGCCGACGCCCTGCGGTTATGGAATGTGCATCGCAACGAAATCAGTGTCGTCGTCACAGACCTGCGGATGCCTGAGATGGGCGGGCGGGAGCTCGTCACGCTCCTTCATGAGGAAGATCCGATCTTGCCCGTCGTCTACGTTTCCGGGTACAGCGAAAGCACGAACTCCCTCGCGCTCGAGGAGCACGAGACGTTTCTTGAGAAGCCATTCACGGCGGACGCATTGCTCGCTGCGCTCGACCGAGTGTTGCCTCCGGCCTGATCCTGCGCTCACGCGAATTCCTTCTAGCCTGCTCACGTTGCGACTCTGGACCTTGCACCCAAAACATCTCGACGCGCGCGGCCTCGTCGCGCTGTGGCGCGAAGCACTGCTCGCGCAGGCCGTCCTCCTTGGACGTACGCGCGGGTACACGCGACATCCACAGCTCACGCGCTTCCTCGCGTCGCCGAATCCCGTGGCGGCCATCGGCAGCTATCTGGATGCGGTGCACGACGAATCGATGGCGCGGGGCTACGAGTTCGATCATGCGCGCATCGTGCCGCATGAGCCGGCGGAGCGCATCAATGAAACGCGCGGGCAACTCGAATACGAATGGGATCACCTGCGGGCCAAGTTGACGCTGCGCAGCCCACAGTGGTTCAACGAACACTGTGCGCGGACCCAACCGGTGGCGCACCCGTTATTTCGGATGCGAAGCGGCGGCGTCCGCGCCTGGGAGCGGGCCGTCGCCGTCGCGGCAATCGCCTTCCTGGTCACTGCGTGCGGAGGCGCGAACAGCGTGACCGCGCCGCCCACGACGCCGACGCCACCGTTCCTCGTTCGGGCAACGGCTGGTGACGGCAGCGCGTCTGTCTCATTTACCGAACCATTGCTGAGCGGCGCGTCGGCCATCACGGGGTATACCGCGTCCTGCGTCGCGATGGGCGTCGTGAAGACTGGCACGGCTCCCTCGAGCCCGGTTACCGTGGCCGGTCTCACGAACGGAATCACCTATGTCTGCTCTGTGACGGCGACTAACACTCAGGGCATGAGCGTCGCGTCCGAGGGCGTTACCGTGACGCCCGTTGCCAAGCTTCCCTGAGTGAAGCGAAGGGCCCAAACCGACGTTGTTATCGTTTGCTCGACGGCGGCACCATGCCGTTGATGCGCATGTAGGTGATGATGTTGCCGTAGTGTTCGGCGTCGTGCGTGGCGTTCATCATCAGCGCATAGAGGCGCGTGTGTTGCTCGCCGAATACGTCGACATTCGCCGAGACGGACGCATCGCTCTGCGCATAGGCGCGCTCGCAATTCTGGTTCGACTGCTTCATCGCGGCGATCAGGTCAGCCTTGCTCTTGGCACTCACTGCATCTTCCGGCGGCGCTTTCTCGCCGAGTGCCATCGCACAGAACATGGACTGCGCTCCGGCGACGTGCGCGATCAGTTCGCCGAATGAACGCACTTCTGGCGTCGGCTTGAACGCGTACTTGGCTTCAGGCACATCCACGGCGGATTGGAGGACGTAGCCGCTCATCGTCCGCCAGTGACTGCGGATATCGGCAACGGCCGAGCCGGCTTTGGTCGCCATTGTCTTGGTCGTAGCGGGCGTGGCGGTCTGTGCGACGACCGGTGCGGCGGCGATTGTGAGGAGGAGGAGGGCAGTTGTACGCATTGTCGGTCGGGTAGAGTGGTGGGTTGGGAAAACTCGCCAGTGCGGCCCGGAACGGCAACACGCCGCTGCCAACTGCAAGCGAATATCAAGCGCAGATGTCCCAGAGGACCCCGTCCTTCTCTGTGTCCTCTGTGTCCTCTGTGGTTAGGGTGTTTTGTTCCGCATCCCGACACCGCATTTGACGCGAACGAATTGCCGAGTACTATCGAGGGATGAACATCCGGCTCATTCTCGCATGGCTGCATCTCATTGCCCTTTCGTTCGGCCTTGCGGGTGTGTGGGCACGTGCGCGTGGCATGCGCGAATCCCTGCGGCATCCCGACGACGCGAGCCTCATCCGCCGAGCATTCGTCGGCGACGCCTGGTGGGGAGTCGCCGCGATACTCTGGCTCATCACCGGTGTCTGGCGCCTCGTCAAGGGAACCGAGAAGAGCCCATCGTACTACATGACGAACCAGGCCTTCCTGCTCAAAATGGGCTTGTTTCTCACGATCGTCGCGCTCGAGATCTGGCCGATGATGACGCTCATTCGCTGGCGGACGAAGAAGGCGGTGCCCAACCAGCGCGATGTCGGGCGCATCGAGATCATCAGCTATGTCCAGTGCGCACTCGTCGTCGTGATGGTGTTCGCCGCCGTGAGTATGGCGCGCGGCTTTGGATCCGGCGCGAGCGCAGCACCGTTGAATACACCCGGCGCGACGCCGACCTCAGATGCCACGCCGCGACCGGCCAACGGCGCGCCGAACACCGCAGTCCCCGCGAACACAGCGCCGGTGGACGTGATCGATCCAGTTCTCCCGAGCGGCACGGAGATTGTCACGGACGCCGACATCGCCCTGCTGACGCGCAGCATCGCGATGCCGCTCGACGGCGTCGATCCCGCCAAGCTCCACAGCAGCTTCGACGAACGACGAGGCGGTGGAACTCGGCCGCATGAGGCGCTCGATCTCATGGCCGCGCGCGGCACACCTGTGAAATCGGCAACGGGCGGGAGGGTGCTCAGGCTCTTCAACAGCGTGCCCGGCGGATTGATGGTCTACGCGGCCGATTCCTCGGAGCGCTTCATCCTGATGTACGGGCACCTCGACGGGTACGCGGCCGGCCTGCATGATGGCTCGCCACTCGTACGAGGGCAGGTGATCGGATACGTCGGCTCGACTGGCAATGCCCAGGAGAATGCGCCGCACCTGCACTTTGCCATCGCACGCAGTGCCGACGTGAAGCAGTGGTCGAAAGGCAAGCCAATCGACCCGCTTCCGCTGCTGCAGCATTCGTCGCGCTGAGAACGAATGCAGGACATGTTCGTTTTGTCGCCCTGAGCCCTTCGTCGCTCGCGCTCCTCGAGGGTAAACTCCGCGAAGGGCCTGCACCTGCCGCAGTTGCAGTTGTGAAGTTTGCTGTAGCCGAGCGCGACCGCAGAGCGTGGCACACCAACTGCTTTTAAGGAGCCCACTCATGAGTGGAGACTCCAGTATGCGCGACGGACATCGGGACGACGATCGTGGGCTTCCTCGCAAGGGCGGCGGGCGCCGTCGCATCCGGCGAGCTGAAGAAGCCGCGCACCCGCCCGTCGCGCGACAGAAGTCAGACAAGAACCTCGAAAAACTCTTGAAAGCGCGCCAGGAATACCTGAAGAGTCCGCGAACGACCCTTCACTGACGAGGGGGCAGGGTCAGTGCGCTACGCGTCGTCACATCGACCGTGTAGCCGTCTTTGGCCAGCAGCGATTCCAGCAATTGGCGCGCGCTCCGGTCGGCTTGGGGGAGTAAGCCGGACTGCTCCCCTGCGGCGCGCAATTGAATGCGCGTCTGCGCCTGGATCTGGTCACGGTCCTCCGGCTTGAACGGAAAGAGCAGGCCGGCTGATTCATCGTACGTGTGCGAGCTCAGCACCTCGATTCCAAGAATTTCAGCGCGCGGTAGCGCAATGCTGATGTGTTTCGCGCGGTCATCGATGGCGACGTCGACATGCTTCGACAAGTCGATGCCCGCGAGCACCTTTCCAGTAACGACCACCAGCATCTTGCGATGCATCCCGAAGCGACTCTGGTCGAAGGTTACCACGTCGCGGAGCGTGAGCTCCGTCGACACCAGCTTGGCCACGTCCTGGATCTGCGTGACCACCAGCTCGTGCGTCACCTTGGGGGGCGACGCCGTCCACGGCCAGCGGACGCCGCCGACTGCGGTCTTCAGAAGCAGCCCGCCAACAACCAGTATCACGCCCACAAGCGCGATGCGAACAACGAACTTCGTTGCGAACTGGCGGAGCGTGGCCGGTGGCATGACTGAAAGATAGCGAGAGGGTCTACAACCAGCCGCACGGCCACCCAAGAGTGTCATGCGATACGCCGGAAACCGTCTTTCACCGCAGAGGACGCAGAGGAGCAGAGGTACGCGGAGGACTACGTAGGTGCAGGCCCTTCGCGGAGTTTACCCTCGAGGAGCGCGAGCGACGAAGGGCTCAGGGCGACAAAACAACCATGGTTTTCCTCTGCGTACCTCTGCTCCTCCGCGTCCTCTGCGGTAAGATGAGAATGCCAAGTTGTACTCGGACCGAGTCGTCGGTGGTGACAACATGGATCCCGCGATAAGTTCGCAGCCGTTGGTGACGTTCTCACTTTCGTGCACAGACTTTTCACGAAGGCCGTTCATGGATCGATTTATGACTTCGCGCCGAGACTTCATCGGCAGCACGGCTCTCGCGGCCGTCGGCCTCACGCTGCCAACGAGTTCGCCACTGCCCGACGCCGCGCCGCGAGGCTTCGTCGACCTGCTGCGCAATCCGGACAGTGTTCTCGTGCAGACCGCCACCGGCGAGGTTTCCCTCGCGCGAGAAGGCAATGGCCGCTGGACCAGCGGCACCGGTATCGTGGTCACAACAGCACAGCGCGCGGCGTCACTCAACATCGCGCTCGGCGCGCCAGCCGTTGCCGTCAGGCGAATCCGCCTCCGTTGGCGCGCGCGCATGAACGACGTGCAACTCATACTCGGCGATGCGTGGGAACGCGGCTACGGTGACCTCGAATGGCGCGCATGGGCGCCAGATCGCGTGATGCCCTGGTATGCCGCGACGCACGACGGGTTGCTCACACATTGCTACGGTGTGAAGACAGGCGCTCGCGCGTTCTGCTATTGGCACGTTGATCCACAGGGGATCAGCCTGTGGACCGACGTTCGGAGCGGCGGCGCGGGCGTTCAGCTCGGAGACCGTGTGCTCGACGTCGCGGATGTGGTGTCGAGGGCAGGGCGGTCCGGAGAAAGCGCCTTCGCGGCCCTCCATGGCTTTTGCAAGCAGATGTGCGCCACTCCGCGCCTTCCGTCGCAACCGGTGTATGGCAGCAACGACTGGTATTGGGCGTACGGCAAGAACAGCGTCGAATCCGTGCTGGCCGATGCGCGCAACATCGTCGAGCTGTCACCGTCCGGTAGCAACCGTCCCTTCGCCGTCATCGATGATGGCTGGCAGCCGGAGCGCAGCCGGGACAAGCAGGGCGTCGGCATGTGGGATCGCGGCAACGAAAAGTTTCCCGACATGGCTGGTCTCGCCGCCGACATTCGAAAGATCGGTGCGCGGCCCGGCATCTGGATTCGGCCGCTCCTGGCGATGAAGGACACGCCGGAGAACTGGCGTCTGCCTCGCGACAAGGCGTATCTCGACCCAACGGTTCCCGAGGTTCGGAAGAAGGTCGGCGACGATATCACGCGGCTTCGCCAATGGGGCTACGAGTTGATCAAGCACGACTACACCACCTACGACCTGCTCGGCCGGTGGGGTTTTCAGATGGGCGCCGAACTGACGCGCGGCAATTGGACGTTCGCGTCGGGGCCGTCGCGAACGACGGCGGAGATCATCAGCGAGTTGTACGCGACCATTCGCACCGGCGCGGGGAGCAGCCTGGTGATCGGCTGCAACACGGTGAGTCATCTCTCGGCAGGTCACTTCGAGATCTGCCGCATTGGTGACGACACGAGCGGCACCGAATGGGCGCGCACACGCAAGATGGGCGTGAACACGCTCGCCTTTCGCGGCGTGCAACACGGCGCGTTTTACGTCGCGGACGCGGACTGTGTCGGCGTCACAAATGCGATTCCGTGGGCTGAGAACAAGCAGTGGCTCGATCTGCTTGCGCGCAGCGGCACGATGCTCTTCGTCTCGCTCGCGCCCGATGCACTCGGCGCCGAGCAACGGCGCGATTTGAAGGACGCCCTCGCGCTTGCGGCGCAGCCGCATCCCGTCGGCGAGCCGCTTGATTGGCAGCGGAGCGTGTACCCCGCGCGGTGGCGGCTGATGGGGCGGGAGAAGACGTTCGATTGGGTCGGCGCGGATGGCGTTGGGGCGCCGTAACGAGTCCGCTGTGCGTTATGCGCTCGCCGCGATCCGCCGTACGCCTACGCCGTTCGGCCCTACGCCGTTCGCACAAGCTGGCCGTCCTACCGATCCAACTCCGCTCGCACGCGCCGCGCGAGCGCAGCGGACGAAAAAGGCTTCTGCAAGTACGCCGTTCCTTCGTCGATGATGTCACGCGTCGAATTGACGGCCGATGGGTATCCCGACACGAACATGCAGCGGAGTTCCGGACGCAGTGCCGTCAGCCGCTTTCCGAGCTCCACACCGTTCATCTCCGGCATCACCAGATCGAGCACTGCTAACGAGATCTTTCCCCGATTCGTCTCGAGGAGCCGTATCGCTTCGCTCGGCGCATTCGTCGAGAGCACGGTGTAGCCGAGTCCCTCGAGCATGCGTCGCGTCATGTGGAGGACCATCGGTTCGTCCTCGACCACCAGAATCGTCTCGGTTCCGCCGATCACCAGCGCCTCGTGGGCCTCTGGCGGCGTATGAACCGGCGTCGCATCATGGCGCGGCAGGTAGACAGAGACCGTGGTACCCGCGCCTAATGAGCTCTCCACGACGACGAATCCGTGATTCTGTCGCGTGATGCCGTAGACCATCGCCAAGCCGAGACCCGTGCCGTGCCCCGGACCCTTGGTCGTGAAAAACGGTTCGAAGATGTGCTCGACGGTTTCTGCGTCCATTCCCGCGCCCGTATCGGCCACGGAGAGTGCGACGAAATCGCCGGTCGTCGCATCCGGATGCGCGAGCACGAACGCCTCGTCGATCGACACGTTCGCCGTCCGGATCGTGACGCGGCCCGTTCCTTCGAGCGAATCGCGGGCGTTCACGGTGAGATTCGTGAGTACCTGGTCGATCTGCGACGGATCGACCTTCACCGGCCATGGTGCCTCACCGGGCTCCCACCGTAACTCCACGTCTTCGCCGATCAAGCGGCTCAGCATGCGCATGGCCGTGCTGACGTTGTCGTTCAGCTGTTGCACGGAGGGCGTGATCGTCTGGCGTCGTGCGAAGGCAAGGAGCTGGCGCGTGAGATCGGCCGACCGCTTGCCCGCCGCCTGGACCTCGAGCAGGTCGTTGCGCACCGGGTGGTCGGGTGGCAAGTCACCCATCGCCAACTCGATCGACCCGAGGATCACTGCGAGCATGTTGTTGAAGTCATGCGCGATGCCACCGGCAAGCCGCCCGACGGATTCCATCTTCTCCGCCTGCGTGAGACGCTCGAGCAACCGCACACGCTCCCGCTCGGCATCGCGATTCGCGGTGACGTCGCGCGACCCGCCAACGGTGCGAGACGGAGCGCCGTTCGCGAAGAAAGTCTGGGAGTGCGACTCGATCCAACGCACCGTCCCGTCATCGCGCACGATCCGGAAATCCACCTCGAACACGCCGTTGCCAGTCGGATCATGCGCGCGCTGCACCGCGGCGCCAATCCGCGCACGATCGTCGGGATGAATACGCTGCACGAGGTCGCCAAGCGTAACGTTGCCACGGCTGGGGAAGCCGAACAGCGTACGCGCTTCGGGCGACCAATAGATCGTTCCCGTGACGTGATCGTGATCGAATACGCCGATCTGTGACACCCGCACGACCTGCGCAAGCTGGTCCTCGCGAAACGCGAGTGCGAACTCCGCCGTGCGCCGAAGGTCAGCGGTCGCGAACGCATCGAGGGCGAAGGAGATGTTCGCACCAATCTCGGTCAGCAGTTGCTGTTCGTCCTCGGAGAAAAAGCCCTGATCGGCGGAATCGAGGTCGAGCGAACCGACGACGACACCAAGACGGCTGAGTGAAACACTTGCTGTCGCGCGGTGTCCTGATGCCGCGAGATTCAGGTGGTCGTCGGCTGGGCCGGCTCGCGCCACGGGGTGGATGAGTCCTGACTCCGGGAGCGCGAGGCTGATCCGTGCCATCCGGAACTGCCCTTCGGTGACGACGATGTCGCAAATCTCCTGAAGGAGCGGCGCCTGGCTGGTGTGTCGCACAATCGCGGCGCTCACGTGGCTCAGCACGGCGTAGAGCCGAGAGAGAACCGAGATGCGATGTTCGCTCGCCCGCAGCTCCATCACGTCGGTGAACGCGCCGATCATTCCCGTCGGCTTTCCAGCAGGGTCTCGCGTGACCGACGTCGACAGCCGCGAATAGAAGCGCCCGCCATCCCGGCGCACGCAGCGCGCTTCGCCAACCCAGATGCCGCGTGCCTCGAGGATTTGCGGGACGATCTCGTGCGCGACGTCGGAGAAGGACGACACTGGCCGCCCGACAACATCGTCCGTGGAGGAATAGCCCCACAACCGGAGGAAGGACGGATTGACGTAGGTGATGATGCCCTGAAGGTCCGCGAGCGCGATGGCCTGCGGCAGTGACTCCACCACCTGACGCTGCTGGAGGAGTAGGTCATCCTCCCGACGCCTCGTCGAGACGTCGTTTAGGTCGTCGTCGTCGTCATCGCCGACATTCACTGGCATCTTCGCCGTCTGTAGTGTTCCGCGGGCCAACTTTTCGATGACGACGTCGCAATCGAGTTGGCAGAAGGTACGCCGACTCGCTCAGCGCGGCAAATTCTGTATGTTCGACCAGTGTTCGCGACAAGTGAACACCGAGGCATACGTACGTTTAGGTACAGAAGGCCATCTCACCGAATGGAGCGAAGGATCACATGATTCGAACGATCGAGGATTTCGTCACCGTCTGGAACCAGGAAGCTGCCAACACGTTGAAGCTCTTCAGGGGCCTCTCGGACGCGTCGATGCCGCAGGCCATCACCGGCGAACACCGCGACCTCGGCCGCCTCGCGTGGCACATCACGACGACCATTCGCGAAATGATGGAGCGGACGGGACTTCACGTTGAAGGCCCGGAGCCCGATGCGCCCGTGCCATCCTCCGCGGAAGAAATCGTGAAGGAATACGCGCGTTCCTCCGAATCGTTCGTGAAGTCGCTGGACGCCTGGACCGACGCGACGCTCGATCAGGAAGACAACCTGTACGGCGAGTCCTGGCGCCGGAGTCTCACGCTTCAGATTCTCCTACTCCACCAGACGCATCATCGCGGGCAGATGACGGTCCTGATGCGTCAAGCGGGGCTTCCGGTGCCGGGAATGTACGGCCCGGCGAAAGAGGACTGGGCGAAGTACGGAATGCCGACGCCTGCTATCTAGGGGCAAGGTGCGTCCCTCGTCCCCAAAGAAAGTCCTTGACACCAATCCGGTGTTCGCCTAAGATGCTCGGCAGGGAGTCGCGTCCCGATGTTCACGTGTCGTTCAGCTATGCATATTCATGCATTGTGAGACGGCCAGACCCGAAGGCTTAGCCCTTCGCGTTGTTCATCGGCGGCGCGATTTGTCGTTTTGGCCTCCTCGCACTTTCAGGAACTCAATCAATCCAACTGCATGACGACCTCACTTACCCACCTACTCGCGAACGACCGATGCGCCGGCTCCTGCCAGCGTGCCGCGAGCTCGATCGCGCGAATTGGTGGCGACGCACCGAGGCCAGTTGCAGTACAAAAAGCCTATCCGTGGACGCAGGTCAACGGAACGAACGACGCAGGCTCCGCAGGGGGAGGCCGTACTTCTTAGAGTACGACATTCAACTTCGGACACGGGACAGCGACAACGCCCCGCCTGCGCAAACGTGCCAGGCGGGGCGTTCTGCATTCACGCTGTTTGACAAGTGATGATCCGAAATGACGTACACTCGTCGTCGGCCGGCGCGACATGATGCTCCATGCAGAGAGACACGCGACTCCCCTGTATGTGGTATCCGCTGTCGTTGCCGCGCTGACAGCGACGTCCCAACTGTTTTGCCTCTGGAGCGCTCGCGGTGCCCTCTCGCCACCTCGCTCCAGGGGCAGGTCAACCAACACCATTCAACCCCAGGAACGACGCGTATGGGCGTTCGCCGCGCGTCAACGGGTCCGTAGCTCAATCAGAGCACGGTGTCGCCGCACGTACTCCCATTGCCTGACGAAGGCCGGACCGTGAGGAGCACGCCACCGAAGATGCGGGTGCAAATCCCGCCGTCCCGATTCCTGCCTGGTCGGATCATCACTGCCCAGGGCAATTCAGCCACACACTCACGAGTACCGCATCATGAAGATTTTTGGTCAGCACGACGAGAAGACTCTCGTCCAGTTCAATAACGTTCGCGCGCAGGCGGTCGACGCTGCGCTGATGGCCGACGGGCATGTCGGCTACGTCATGCCCATTGGTGGTGTGGCGTCATACCGGAATCAGGTGTCCGTCGTCGGAGTCGGTTTCGACATCGCGTGCGGCAACGCCGCCATTCGTACGGACCTCACCGTTGCGTCGCTCGGTGAGAGCCCGGCCGACGTGCAGCAGGCACTCTCGTCGCTCGCCGATGAGATCGCGGGAACGATCAGCTTCGGTATCGGCCGGAAGAACCGCGCCGATGATGCACCGGTCGATCACGCGCTCTTCACCGACGCTTCCTGGGACGCTGTGCCCGCGAAGCACCGGCAGGCGCTGCAGGTGAAGGCGCGGCAGCAGCTTGGAACAGTCGGAAGTGGCAATCACTATGTCGACGTCTTCGCGGACGAGCGGGGCACGTTGTGGGTTGGCGTGCACTTCGGTTCGCGCGGATTCGGACACACGGTCGCGTCGGCATTTCTTGCGCTCGGCCAGGGCAAGGAGTGGGGCGAGCGCGTGCCGGAGACGGAAGTGCTGCTCGACATTGGGCAGCCGGTCGGCCACGACTATTGGCACCTGATGAATCTTGCAGGCGAGTACGCGTACGCCGGACGCGAATGGGTTGCCCGCAAGGTTGTCTCGCTCCTTGGGGGGACCGAGATGGAACTCGTGCACAACCACCACAACTTCGCGTGGAAGGAAGAGCACGATGGTGAAGAGGTGATCGTCATCCGGAAGGGCGCGACGCCTGCGTTTCCTGGGCAGAAGGGTTTTGTCGGCGGTTCGATGGGTGACGACGCCGTGATCGTGAAGGGAACGTCGGCGAGCATTGCGTCAACGGAGGTGCAGAGCGCGCAGCGCGCCTCGCTCTACTCGACGGTCCACGGCGCAGGACGCGTGATGTCGCGCACGATGGCCGCAGGAAAGCGCGTGCGTCGCACGGGCCGGCAGCTGAGCCGAGGGCTCATCTCGCCCGGCATGATGGAGAGTTGGGTGAAGGAGAAGGGCGTCACGCTCCGCGGCGGCGGTGTGGACGAGAGTCCTCACGTCTACCGTCGACTGCCTGAGGTGCTCTCTGCTCAGGAGGGGACGATCGAAGTGCTGCACGTCCTACGGCCGCTGGTTGTCGTGATGGCCGGGGAGAACGAGTTCGATCCGTACAAGGACTAGACACCGGTAGACGCGCGTGGGGGCATCCGGATGTTGTTTGACAACTGACGTGAGTCTGTGGCACACGAAGTATCCGCGGGCGAGGTTCGATTCCGCGCTGTCTGATGGTGCCCCGGCAAGGCGCGTTCGAACTCGAATCTTCTCGCGGGTACTTTCTCCCTGTCGGCAATGGACAGTCAACGAGCCTCCGAAGCTCGATTAGTGCGCGTTCGAATCGCGCCGGGGAGACTCTCCGCCGCACCACACCTCCGCCTGCGGACCAGGCAACGGGTTTCCTAAACCTGTCACGAGAGTTCGAGTCTCTCCGGGGGTTCTGGCATTAGCAGGCTCGATGAGTGCCGCCAGCGACATCTGGCAGACGGTGCGTTCACGTCTCACTCGGCCTATCTGTCTCGGTAGCTCCAGCGGTAGAGCGCCAGCCTGAAGAGCTGGGCGACGGTGGTTCGAATCCATCCCGAGACACTCAACGACCGGCACCTCTGGCGAGGTGGCGCGCCTGCAAAGCGCGCAAACAGGGTTCGATTCTCTGGCCGGTCTCCACCTTCGATTTCGCTGTTGGCGCATGTCACGCCCCATTGCGACAGGGATTTGTCGGCAGGGCGTGACTCATTGCGGTGTACGCGGCGTCTGTCAAAGGCGCCTAAGCCCCGAGGGTACAAGGACGGGCGAGTATGACCGCAGCGTGGCGGGATCGGCCTCATGCGCGACGGCCCCTCGCCACTTCGCCGGGATCGCACAGTCAGGATGATGTGCTCGCTGACCGGCCCCTAATCGACCCCTAATCGCCCCTAATCGCCATCTGGGAAGGCTCCGGCTCAAAACACTTGGTTCGAGCGTTGCCGCAATACGATCGATGGCTCTCTTTGGCGTCGATGCCAGTCAGGATACCGGGTCAGAGTACGTCGTACGTATGTGGTTGTACGATGTACTTAAATACGTCTCTCAGCCCATCGCCGCCTGTCCGCTATCAGCAACGGAATCATCACCACGTACAGCATTGCGCCAAGTATCCAGACGGCCCCGATCCACCGAGCGCGCGTGTACGTGTAGACAAACGTCCCCACGAGCGGCCCCACAATCGCCGTGAGGCTCATCAGGCTGGCGAGCACCCCTTGCAGTTCACCCTGCCGAGCCTCGCCGACCTCACGCGACATCATCGCCTGAAGCGCCGGTATCGCGACGCCACTCAACGCGAAGAGCGGCGAGATTGCGAACGCCACCCAACCCTGCGTCGCCAGCGCGAGCAGGATGAAGGCCACCACATCGGAACAGATCCCGATGATGATCGTGCGAACCTCTCCAACGCGCGCGATCAGTGGTCCTGTGAGCAACCCTTGCGACCCTGCGTGCCAGATGCCGAACGACGCGAGCGACAAGCCGACCATCAGTCCGTTCCACTGGAACTTGTCCTGGCCGTACAGCACCCAGACCGTTCCCGGAATGTTGCCGATCAGCCCGAACAGCGTGAATACGCCGAGGAGCGGCAGGATGATCGAGAGTCCGAACGCCCAGCGCATTGGGGCAAGGGGATTGAGCGTCGCGAGCTGGAAACGCTCGACTGATCTGGCGCGTGATTCCGGAAGGAGAAAGAAGGTGAGGGCGAGTGTGGCGCCGTTGAGTGCGGCCGCCAGCACGAAGGGCGCGCGGAGGTGCAGGTCGCCAAGCACGCCGCCGATTACCGGTCCGACAATGAAGCCGACGCCGAACGCAGCGCTCATCCATCCGAAGCGTTTCGCTCGCTCGTCCTCGGCGGTGATGTCGGCGATGTAGGCGGTCGCGACGGCCATGTTCGCGCTTGTGAGACCGGCGATGGCGCGGCCTATCAATAAAACGGCGAAGAGCGGCGCCAATGCCATGAATACGTAGTCCACCGTCGCGCCGGCGATCGAGACAAGCAATACGGGCCGGCGCCCGTATCGGTCGCTTAGTGCGCCCAGAACCGGCGAGAAGACGAACTGCATGAACGCATAGAGCGATAACATCACGCCGTACAGCAACGAGATGTCGCTCGAGCCCGTGATCTCCCTCAGCAACCCGGGAAGGATCGGGAAGATCAATCCGATGCCGACCGCATCGAGCGTGATGATCGAGAGAATGACGACGAGCTGCCGGTTCATGGATTCGTGCGAGGGGGGACGACCGCGGACCGGATCCGTGCGCTTGACGCCGTCGGCCGATTGAGACATCATACTGTCGGCGGCGATCAACGCCCAACCTCTATGACTCCGCCCCAGCTGGAGTCCTGTGCGAGGCAAAGGGGGGTAGACCTTCTGATCAGTATCGTCGGTCCTTTGCGCCATCACGGGCGCGCTGCTGGGGAGTGGCCCGTGGTGCATCCAAAGGAGACATTGACGATGACACGCCAGAAAGACTTGAAGCGCCTCGTTCGCGCTCGCATGCAGAAGACGGGTGAAGCCTATACCGCCGCCCGCGCCAATATCATCAAGAAGCCCATCACGCTCGCCGCCGCGGCAGCCGCAGCCGTCCCAGAACCGGCCGTCGACTACGCGAAAGTTGCCGGCATGAGCGATGCCGTCATCGCGGAGAAGACCGGGTGTTCATGGGAGCGTTGGACCTATGCGCTCGATCGCCACAAAGCGTACGAGCTCTCGCACGCCGACATCGCAAAGCTCGTCAAGGAGAAGTACAAGACGGATTCGTGGTGGACCCAGACCGTCACCGTTGGTTACGAGCGGATCAAGGGGCTGCGCACGAAGGGGCAGCAACGCAACGGCACCTTCGGCATGACCAAGTCGCGCACGTTCAACGTGCCGGTGGATGTGTTGTTCGAGGCGTGGAAGAATCCGCGCGCGCGCAAGCGCTGGCTCGATGGTGAGCGCGTTCGCGTGCGCACATCGATACCAAACAAGTCGATGCGGCTCGACTGGACCGATGGCGCGATCGTCGCCGTCGGCTTCCTCGCGAAGGGCGACGGCAAGAGCGCGGTCGCGCTCGAGCACAGCAAACTGCCCGACAAGGAGACGGCCGACCGCCTCAAGCAGTACTGGTCCGAGCGCCTCGACGCGCTCGGCGCGGAGCTACAGCGAGAATAGCGGCCATCCTGAACGCTCCGCCTGTAAACACGGATGTCACCCCGAGCGAGCAAAGCGAGTCGAGGGGTCTGCACCTCAACCCCAGACTGAACGTGCAGATCCCTCGACGTCGCTCGGGATGACAGCCACTTCCTGTTGCGCGCAACCCCTCTGCTCCTCATGAACCTTCCTATCAATCCGCCCCTTCTCCCGATGCTCGCCAAGCGCGCTGGCGAGCTTCCCGAGGGGGACTCCTGGATCTTCGAACCCAAGTGGGATGGGTTCCGCACCCTCGTCTTTCGCGACGGCAACGAGATCTTCATCCAGAGCCGAGACGAGAAACCGCTCAACCGGTACTTCCCGGAATTGGCGGACGTTTTGCTCGAGCAGTTGCCTGATCGCTGCGTCCTGGATGGAGAGATCGTCATTGCCGGCCAGCACGGACTGGAGTTCGAATCGTTGCAGCTTCGTCTGCATCCCGCGGAATCGCGCGTGCGAAAGCTCGCGGAAGCGATGCCGTCGTCTGTGGTGTTCTTCGACGTCTTGTGCATCGGTGATCGCGACCTGCGCGCGCTGCCGTTCGCGGAACGACGCGCCGAGTTGGAAGCGCTGCTGAACAGGGCGACGGCACCGGTGCATATCACGCCGGCGACGCGCAACCGCGATATCGCCGCCGACTGGTTCCGCCGATTCGAAGGCGCGGGGCTCGATGGCGTGATTGCCAAGGGAGAAACGAGCAGCTACGAGCCGAACAAGCGCGTCATGGTCAAGGTGAAACATGAGCGCGATTGTGACTGCGTCGTCGCTGGCTTCCGTTGGCACAAGCGTGGGGACCGCGACGCCGTCGGCTCGTTGCTCCTGGGCCTCTTCGATGACTCCGGAGCACTTCATCACGTTGGCGTGTGCGCGAGCTTCACCGATGCGAAGCGGAAGGAGCTCGTCACCCTCCTCGAGCCGTTCCGTGTCGACGCCCTCGTCAACCATCCATGGCGCGAATGGGCCGCGCATCAGACGGATGACACAGGTGCGCAGCGAAAGCCCGGCGGCGGAAGCCGGTGGAGCCAAGGGAAGGACCTGTCGTGGGAGCCCTTGCGCCCGGAACTCGTCGTCGAGGTGGCCTATGACCACATGCAGGGCGCGCGCTTTCGTCACACGGCGCAATTCCGCCGGTGGCGCAGCGACAAACGCCCAGTGGACTGCACGTTCGCGCAGCTCGAAGTTGTTCCGCCGCAGGAGTTGATGGCTATCTTCGCCGGTACATCTCGCGCCACACGCGCGTAGGATCGTCGTCTGGATCGGGCGTCACCTGCGGTGGCCGAATCGCTTCGGGCACGGCTCGAAGATTCACTCGAATGCGCGTCCACGTCGACGAGCGGCCGCGCATCGAATCGACGAGTACGTCGTCAACGGCGAGATGGGACGCGACGTCGGGATACCGCGCCTTCCATCGTTCGAGCCCAGCGAGCGCGGCGGACTTGTCAGGCGAGTTCGCGACGACGATGAGCGGCATCTTGGCGCGCGGAGCACGTTTGCCCGCCGTTGTCTTCGCCGCGCCCTTCGCACGCGACGGTGCCACGCGGGGCGCTTCTCCATCCATTTTGCGAAAGTGCGGCGGCCAGGGCGCGTCGCTGATCCCCGCCGCTTCATCGCGATCCGCGAGCGCGAGCAGCGCGTCGAGCGATCCAACCGAGCCATCCATCGCAGCGTGCGGATCTCCAATGTCCGCGAAGCGCGCGGGCATAGAGAGGACTGTAAAGTCCGCCGGGTCGCAGAGCGGGACTTCCGCCCACGCTAGCGGTGCGGACACACGCGCATCGGGGAGCGGCCGAATAGAGTAGGCCGACGCCGTCGTTCGATCCTTCGCGTTCTGATTGTAGTCGAGGAAAACGCCCTTACGCTCTTCCTTCCACCACTTCGATGTCGCGAGCGAGGGAATGCGTCGCTCGATCTCTCGCGAGAATGCCAGTGCCGCGCGCCGCACCTCGGTGAACGTCCACCGCTGCTCGATGCGCACGTTGACGTGCATGCCGCGCGAGCCACTGGTCTTGGGCCACCCGCGGAGCCCGAGCTCCGTGAGCAATGCATTGGCTTCCATTGCAACCGTACGAACGTCCACCCACTCGACGCCCGGGCCCGGATCGAGATCAATGCGCAGCTCGTCGGGATGATCGAGATCGCTGGCGCGAACGGCGTGCGGATGGAGCTCGATGCAACCCAGGTTCACGACCCACGCGAGTCCTGCCGCATCGTCGACGACGATTTCTTCGGCGGTGCGCCCGGAAGGGAATGACAGTGTCACGGTGCGCAGCCAGGCCGGTCGCTTGTCCGGCGCGCGCTTCTGATAGAAGGGCTCTGCTTCCGGGCCGTTGACGAAGCGCTTGAGCACGATCGGCCGGTCGCGGATTCCATTGATCGCACCGGCCGCCACCGTCATGTAGTAGTGCACGATGTCGAGCTTCGAGAGCTGCACGCCTTTGGTGAAATACGGCTTGTCCGGATGCGTGATATCGACGTCGCGATCGTCAAAAGTCAGGCGGTGTGGTTTGTCGGACATGGGAGGGGAATCTCATCAGAGGCGACAATCTCGCAATGGCGTGACGTCGTTGCACGAGGTGCACGCTCGATTTGTCGTCCTGCGCGAAGCGAAGGGCCCGCACCGGCCTTTCAGGTCTCCGCGTCACGCACACAAGTGGCGTCATCTTCCCGCAGAGGACGCAGAGGACGCAGAGGAGCAGAGGTACGCAGAGGAAAGCAAAAGCATTGTGAGCTGCTGTATCCCGCTCGTTTTGTCGCCTGCCTGCCCTCGAGGAGCGCAAGCGACGAAGCGAGCGAAGCGAAGGGCCTGCACCTGCTGTTTCGCATTCCTCTGCGTGCCTCTGCTCCTCCGCGTCCTCTGCGGTTCATTGACAATGATCTCTGGCTCCACGACGATGCGCGGCGAGGTGGGATAATACGACAATACCATACGAGCATTCTGGACAGGTGCCGCCACCAACTCCAATTTCTTCTCGATACGTACGCTGTCCCGAGCCGCTCATACCATGCGATCCTTCGCCCTTTTGCTCGTCTGCACGGCCGCCTCGGTCGCCGGTGCGCAGCAGTCGTCCGCACCGTCCGCGGCACCGCAGCTCCCCCGCGACGAAATCGCAGCACTCGCCCGCCTCCAGGTTGCGATCAACACCGCGCACGATTCGGCGAACGTGCACCTCGCCCAGGCGCGCAATACCACGACCCAGGCGCAGGCCGCATTGCGCGAGAAGCTCGACCTGCAGATCGCCGACATTCTCCATCATGCCGGCCTCACTGAGGTGGACTACCGGCGCAAGACCTTCGTACTCAGCACCGATCCCGCCTCTCGGAAGATGTTCGACAGTGTCGTGGTCGCCGTCAGTGGTGCGCCGCTTCCGGGTACATATATCGCACCAACCGCCGTCGCCAACGTTGCCGTGCCGGCGGGCCCCTTGGGCGTCCACATCGCACATGTGATGAACGCCTTCGGCGACACGCCGAACGGGCAGGGGCTGCTACCGACGGCGACGGCTGAAGCGCGAATCGCCATGCAGCACGCGGCGCTCGCTGGACGCCAGCCAACGAATCTCGAGTACATGAAGACACACGCCGGACACGTCATCAATGCCATCGACCCAACCATTGAAGCCGCGGGCCCTGGATTGAAATACGGCCTCAAGAAGGCTGCGATGGGCGTGGCCACGCATATCGAGCTCGCGGCTGCCGTGCCGGGCGCTTCGGCGAATGCGCTCAACCACGCGAAGCACGTCGCCATGGCCGCCCGCAATACCGTGAGCAGGGCGGATCAACTGCTCGCGCTTGCGCAGAAGGTGCGCGCATCGACCTCCGCGGAGGAGGCCGCGGCGCTGGTGACGCAGATGTCGGCGCTCGCAGAGCAGATCATCATCGGCGTGGACGCGAACGCCGATGGAAAGATCAGTTGGGAACAGGGTGAGGGCGGACTACAGCAGTGCGACGAACACGTGCGGTTACTGCTCGCTGGGGAACGCTGAGAATTCTTACTGGGTCTGGCCAAAGTTCGGATCGGTGCTTGGTCGACAACGTCAGACCTTCAGACGTTCAGGTGCCCAGCCGTCAGCCACAGCCTACAGCATTTCAGGGGGTGTGGCGCTCTGGTGCATCGCACCCGTTACGCCACACCCCCTGAGAATCTGTTAGCTGTGGCTGATCACTGAGCACCTGAATTCCCTGAAATCTGAACCGCTTTGGCAGGAGTCAGCAGCCCAGGCAGCGGTGACTGTTCTTCGACCCCAGCTTCTCGAGTAGCGCGATGGTCTCCGGGAAGGGACGTAGGCGTTGCACCGGCCCGTTCGCCATATCCGCCGTCGTACGAAAGTTGAGCGACACGGCCTTCGGATCCGCGCCCTTGCTCACGAGATACAGAATCATCTCATTGTCGCCACGCGCCGCGGCGTGGTGCAGTGGCGTGTAGCCGTTCAGGTCACGCTGGTTGACGTCTGCTCCAAGCTCCTCCACCAGGTACCGCATCGCCGGCATCCAGGCGTCCGGCGCGTGACGATGCGAGTTGCCCGCGAAGCCGTTCCCGTACCCAACGCCAGCGGCACAGTGGATCGGATAGACGCCGCTGCCCGGCTTCACCGCTTTGGCCGCGGAATCGACCTGCGCATCGATAGCCACCGGCGCCGCTCCTCCTCCACCGCCTCGTCCGCCGCCACCGCCACCGCCACCGCCACCTGCAAAGCCCCCGCCGCCGGGCGGAATTGTCCCGCGACCACCCCTTGGCGCCGCCGTTGAATCACCAGCGCCGCCGCCGCGCGGCGCGCCGGGCGCAGCCAGCCGACGCCCGCCACCGGCCGCAGGCGTCGGCCGCGCAGACGGCGTAGTGGGATCAGCGCCAGCCTTCACCAACATGCGCATCACGTCGACATCGAGCGCATATGCCGCCCGCCAGAACGGCGTCGTGCCATCGATGTTCTCGAGACCGCAGTTCGCGTTGCCGCAATTGTTGAAGGAGAAATACCAGAACTGCGACTTGAGCCTTGCGTTCGGGTTTGCCCCCTTCGCGAGCAGGGCGGTCACCAGCTCGAGGTAGTGCGTCTTCTGATTCTGGATTTCCTGCGGTTGCGGAAAGCGCGTACGCGGCGCCCACTGGGTGTTGATCGCGGCATAGAGCGGTGTGTTGCCAGAATTGCTCGCGATGTTCACGTCCGCTCCGCGGTCGATCAGGAGCTTTGCCACATCGAACTGGCCATTGATTAAAGCGACAAGCAACGGCGTCGTGCGGTCCACGTCGCTCGTGTCGTTGATGTTGGCGCCTCCGTCGAGAAGCGCGATCGCAGCACCGGCGTGACCATCCCGCGCCGCGTGATGCAACGCCGTCAGCCCGCCGACGCCGCCCACCGACCCCACATAACCAGCGACGCCCCCGTTGATCGTGTCGACTTGCTCCGTGAACGCGCCGCGCCCAGAGGCCGTCGCCAGCACTGCGCGACCGGAATCGATTGCCGCCTGAATCTGCGCGGGCGTGAACGGTCCCTTTGGCTGCGGACCGCCACCGCGCCCACCGCGACCTCCGCGGCCGGCGGCAGCGGTATCCACGGGCGCCGCCGCACCAGGAGCCATCGCACCTGGGGCCGCGGTCTTCGTCGTGTCCTTGTGCTTCTCCGGCTCGAAGGACACGAGGACTTCATTGCGTTTGCGCGCGGCGGCCTGATCGCGCGTTCCTTCTTCCGTGAGGTTCACGAGCTTCGTATGCACATTCGCGTTGGCGCCACGCTTGAGGAGCGTCTTGATCGCGTCCACGCGATCGTAGCCCGCCGCGAAGATCAACGGGGTCTGACCCCACATCGGCTCGCGGGCGTTCACGTCCGCTCCGCGGTCGACGAGCGCGTTGATGATCACGCTGTTGCCGGCCGCGGCGGCGAGATGCAGCGACGTGGCTCCCGATTCACTCAGGGCATTCACGTCGCTGCCGGCGCTCAGCAACGCCCTCACCACAGGCGCACTCCCAACCCGGCTCGCGATCAGCAACGGCGTATACTGACCGATACGCGTCCGTGCCTTGACGTCGGCTTTGGCCTTGATGAGAAGCTCCGTCATGGCGGAATCACCACGATCGGCGGCCCAGTGAAGTGCGGTCATGCCGTCGCCCTGCGCGACATTCACGCGCTCTCCCTGCGCGATGAGCTTACGAACGGTCGCGAGGTCGCCCTTCATCGCCGCATCGGCGACTACAGCCGCCGGTGGCGTCGCGGCCCGCACCATCGTGGCAGCGGCGAGAACCGCGGCGACCGATGCGGCAAACGCCAAGCTGCGCTTCGAATTCCTCTTGATCACGGTCTCCCTCTAGCCGAGCGTGAGTGCACCGGTGCTGTCGCCAAAGCTCTTCATGTCGTCGAGGCCAAGCGAGTGCATCAACGCGAGCATCGCGTTGGCCATGGGCGTGCCATCCGGTGCCTTGAGATGCAGGTTGCCCGGAATGCGCCCATTGCCGTGGCCAAGCACGATCAACGGGCAGCGCCGGTGATTGTGCACGTTGGGGTCGCCCATCGGAGAGCCGTACATGATGACCGTCTTCTCCAGCAGGTTCGTGTCGCCTTCCATCGAGCTCTGAAGCCGTTCGAGGAAATACGGCAGCATGCCGACGTGATACTTGTTGATCAGGTTGAAATCCATGATTGCCGCTTCGCGGCCGCCGTGGTGTGAAGCGGGATGGAAGCCTTTGTCCGTGCCGCTCTCGGGATACGCTCGGCTCGATGCATCACGCCCCGTCTTGAACGAGAACACCCGCGTCATGTCCGACTGGAAGGCCAGGACCTGGAAATCGAACATCAACTTCATGTGCTCCGCGAAGGAATCCGGCACACCGCTCGGCGCCTCCGGAATCTCTCGGCCCTCTCCGCTCCGGTTGCGCGCTTCCACGGCCTGAATGCGCTGCTCCAGCTCGCGAACGTCCTGGAGATACTTGTCGATGCGATGCTTGTCCTGCGGACCGAGTCCCTTCTTTACGGCCGCGACCTCACCCGTGATCCAGTCGAGGATGCTCTGGTTGGTTTTCCGCCGAGCGCCGCGATCGGTGTTGTTGTTCCCCGCACCGAAGAGGATGTCAAAGGCAACCCGCGGATTGCGGATCATCGGAAGTGGTTCGGTCGGGCTCGCCCAGCTGATGGTGTCGGTGTACGCGCAGGCATAGTTGTAATCGCACCCGCCGGCCTGGTCGAGATTCTCGATGCACAGTTGCATCGACGGAATCGCCGTATCGCCGCCGATGCGCCGCGCAACGATCTGGTCGAGCGACGTGCCGACGAAGAGATCGGAGCCTTGCGTCTGCTTCGGGTGTGACTGCGTGAGAAACACGGCGCTCGACCGGAAGTGATCGCCACCGATTTCCGGCGCGGAAAACGGCTCGGCCATTCGCACGTCGGTGTTACTCACGATCGTGAGATGCTTGCGCCACGCGTCGAGCGGCGACAGCGCGTTGATGGGACTCAATTCGAAGTTGCGGCCGACTTCCGCCGGTGCCCACAGGTTCTTGGTCGCGCCCCACGCGTTGGATCCAGCCGCGCCGTGCACCGACTCGATTGCCACGAATCGCGTCTTCTCCGCCGCCGCCGTCGCCGCCGCGCCTCGCGCCCCGAGCTTGCCGAGTGCGGGCATCATCGCGTCGAGGTAGGGTAGGGCAATCATCGCTCCCGCACTCTTGAGAAAAGTGCGGCGGTGCATCGCCTCTCGCGTCAGGTAATTCATTGGTTGGTCCGTTAGCTGTTTGGGTGCACCGGGCAAACTGTCGTCGTTCGCTCAACCTTCATTCCTACCGCCGAGGGCAACGCGTAATCGCAAAAGCCTTAACCACAGAGGACACAGAGGACACAGAGAAAACCAGAGGCCCATCGAGTTGTTCCGCAGTCCTCTGTGTTCTCTGTGTCCCCTGTGGTAAGTGTTTTTCAGTTCTTTACTACTTGTTGTCATCCATGGTCGCCGCCACTTCATCCGCACGCTTCGACCTGAAGGCCGTACTGTTGATGATCCCCGCAATGAACGCCGACATCTTGTATCCACTCGCTTCCGCCTGCCTGGTGATGGCCCGAACCGTCGGCTGATCGTAGTCCTCGATCCGGCGTCCGAGCGCATACGCCATCAGGTTTTCCGTGAACGTTCGCATCAACGGAATCGGCCGAGACAGCAACGCCCGGCTCAGATCGTTCGGCGTCGCAACGTCGGTCCCGTCGTACATACGGCCGTGCGTGTCCAGCTCGGTGGTGTTTTCGCGATAGCGCCAGCGGCCCGTCACGTCGAAGTTGTCCAGCGCCAGGCCGATGGGATCCATGTACTGGTGGCACGCATTGCACGTCGGATTTTTTCTGTGCTGCTCCATGCGTTGCCGCGTGGTAAGCGGCTTGCCGTCTTTCGCGTCAGAGGTCTCGTCGAGCCCCGGCACGTCTGGCGGCGGTGGTGGTGGAGGCATGCCGATCAAGACCTGCATGACCCACTTGCCGCGCAGGACTGGCGACGTGCGGTTGGCGAGGGAGGTCTGCACCAGCACGCTGCCCTGGCCAAGCAGCCCGCGGCGCGTGTTGTCCGGGTACGACACCTTGCGAAACGCCGGGCCCGAGACGTTTGGAATGCGGTAGTGCCGAGCCAGCCGCTCGTTGAGGAACGTGTAGTCAGCCGTGAAGAGATCCAGCACGCTCCGGTCGTTCTCCACGATGTCAGCGAAGAAGAGCTCCGTCTCCTTCTTCATCGCGTCGCCCAGCTGCTGGTCGTAGTCCGGAAACCAGAACACGTCCGGCCGGACTTTCTCGATGTCCTGCAATCGCAGCCACTGCGCCGCGAAGCGTGTCGACAACGCGTCGGCGCGCGGATCTGCGAGCATGCGCTTCACCTGCTTGTCGAGCGTCACCGGGTTCGACAGCTTGCCCGCCTTGGCGAGCGTGAGCAGTTCGTCATCGGGAATGCTTCCCCAGAGGAAGAACGAGAGCCGCGAGGCGAGGTCAACGTCGCTCACATTGTACATCGCGCCCGGCGCAACAGGCGGTGCCGGCGACTCGAATCGGAAGACGAAATACGGGCTCGCCAGGATCGCCTGCAGCGCCATGCGAATGCCTTCGTCGAAACCCGCGGTGGCCGCGGTGGTCCGATAGAACCCGATGAGTCCTTCCTTGTCGCGCGCGGTCAACGGACGGCGATATGCGCGCGTCGCCAGCTGCGTGATGATCTTGTCCGCGCAGGGGGCTTCCTGCGCTTTCGTCTTCGGCTGGCAGGTGAAGATCATCTTGCGGCTCGGGGTCTCCGGCGCAGCGCCGGCCTTTTCCGGCCCGATGACGCTCACGTCGATGACGTGCGGCGGCGTCGTCGTCCCGGAACTGGCACTCCCGTGATTCGCCTGCGACCAGAGGTGCGGCTTGATGAGATCTTCGTACGGTCCTTCCGATTTCCGGACAAATGCTGCACTCACGCGACGCTGCCCCGCCTTGATCCGGATTGGCTCCGTGCGGTAATAGTCGGCACCGAGAATGTTGTCCGCGGAGTTGACGGAACGTTCAACACCGCGCTCATAGTGAAGCAACGCGACGCGCTCGCCATCAACCGAGATATCGATGTCCTCGAGCTTCGTGCCGACCCCGCCCTCGACATTGACGCGCAGCGTGTACATGCCGTCCGCGGGAAATGCATGCTCGGCGACGACCCCACCACGTGTGCCGTATGGCGCGCCATCGACGTGGTCCCACTCGTGCTGCGACGTGTACGGCGACGCGGTATACGTCGTCATGAGGTTTGCCGCGCTACGGTCGCCGAGTGCCATTCGGCTGACTGCCGCCGCCGCGTTGAGGTACGACTCGAGGAGCGTCGCCGACAGCGACTGGACGTCCGCGATGTTGTCGAAGTTCGCGCTCTTGGTGTCGAGCGGCAGGTAGTCGGCGGCGTTGACGTCCACGCCGATGAGGTCCCGCACGGCACGTTCGTATTCGGGCCGATTCAGGCGGGGAAACGTGCGCGCTCCGGGCGTTGGGCGCGCCGCCTTGTCGATGATCTCCTCCATCGCGACGGCGAGCGCCGTCAGCGTGTCACCGAGAGGGCGCGATGCGCCCGGCGGCGGCATCATCTGCGCGCGCAGCTTGCGGATCATCTTCTCAGCGGTCGGCAGGCGCTCCGGCGTGAACACCGAATCGAGATTGAAGTCCGACAGCGAGAGATTTCCGCTCAGCGTGGCCGGATTGTGGCAGTCTTCGCAGAACCGTCCGACGACGTCGTTGAGCGCGGCGGTGCGGGCACTCTTCGATACGTTGTGAACTCGCGGAGGCGGGGGCGCTGGAGGGCGGCGCTTGACCGGTTCCCGGGTGCGAGGCGCGTCGCCTCGAGACACGGCACGCGCGCCAGCATCAGCGGCGACGACCAGCCCAGCCATCATCAGTCCTACCGCGATTCGAACACCCGTCATGAATGGTGCTTCTCCCTTCGGCTGGTTCCTGATCGCGCATCCCCTGTCATCGGGTCGCGTGTCCGCCAAATCTTTTGGCGGTTGAAGCGGCAAAATCCCCACCACGTACCCCGTCATGCACGAAGCAGGGGGCAAAGTGGGCCGGCATCGGCATCAAGGTACAGTCTTTTGCTCTCTCAAGCCATGCCAAACGTTTCCATCCCTTGCCGCCTTTTGTTTTCGCGGGCATCCTACCGCGCGGCCGTTTGGCTTTCACCCCGTCACCACGCTACCGATGCGTCGTACGACATCGATCTTTTACTACGGCTCCACCCGCAAGAGAGTTGTGAACCGAATTTTGGCGGCAGGGATCGCCATGATCGCGGCGTCCCCAACCATCGTTTCGGCGCAGGGGCGGTGCGGCGGTGAGCGCGCCGGTACGCCCGCGTGCGACACGACGCCGGCGAAGCTCCCATTCGCGCCGACCGGGTGGAAAACCGTGGCGCTCGACCACTTCTCCATTCAGGCGACCGACTACAAGCGCGAGGCGGCCTACTACGCGACGCTCATGAACTGGAAGGTTCGGAGCGATGACGGAACGAAGGCCGTTCTCGACATCGGCGACGTTGGCAGCGTCGAGATTCGCGGCGGATTCGTGTCGCCTCCGCCACCGCCCGCGCGCGCCGCAACGGATACTGCCGCGGGCCGTGGACGCGGCGGCGGCGGGGCGCGCGCCCCGCGGCGCAACGCGTGGGACAACTTCTGTTGGGTGATCGCGCCGTGGGATACGAAGACCGTGGAGGCGGAGCTGCGGAAGCGCGGCCTCAACCCAGTGGCGGATCATGACGGAAAGTTCGAGAGCTTTCACGTGAAGGATCCGGACGGATTCGATGTGCAGATCAGCAACGGAGCGCACGTCGCAATGCGCAAGTCCGCTCCTGCCAACGCAGCCCTCCCGGCTCCGGCTCCGTTCGCGCCGACCGACTGGAAGACCATCTGGCTCGATCACATCTCCTTTGAAGTGACAAACTACAAGGAGAGCACGGCGTTCTACGTCGCGCTCCTCGGCTGGACGCCGACGGGGGACGAGGGCAGCCAGAACGAGGTCGAAATCGGTGACTTGGGCAACGTCATCATTCGCGGTGGCAACCCCGCCACCTTCGCGGGCGGCGTGACACCGCCTCGGCGCGTTTCGATCGGCCACGTGTCCTTCGGGTTCACGCCCTGGGATACGGACAAAGTGAAGGCCGAGCTCGACAAGCGTGGACTCACCGGCCGAGCCGATACGGGTGGCAAGGGCGACATTCACGACGAAGCCGCGAAGTACAAGAGCTATCACACGACGACTCCTGATGGATTCGATCTCCAGATCAGTAACGCCACCAGGGCGAACCGCACGGTTCGTTGACTCGAGGACTACCAATGAATCGCCTCCTGACCTCCATCTCAGTCCTCGCGCTACCCGCCGCGATGGCCTGTGCGCACGCTCCGGTCCGAAGCGCACCGAGCTCGGCTGAACCACTCGTCGAGTTCGAGATGATGACGTGGCCAGAGGTCAAGCAGGCCTTTGCCGACGGCAAGACAACGGCCCTTGTCTACACTGGCGGCACCGAGCAGCGAGGACCGCAGAACGTGAATGGCGGTCACACGCTGATGGGTCGCGCCACCGTGAAGGCGATCGCGCAACAACTCGGTAATGCGCTAGCCCTACCCGTGCTGCCGTACACGCCGAACAACGCGAGCGCGACGCTGCCGGGTACGATTGGCCTCACCCCCGAACTCCTCGGGATGTTGCTCGAACGCATCGCGGAGCAGGCCATTGTGACCGGCTTCAAGAACGTGGTGCTGATGGGCGACCACGGCGGAGGCCAACCGAATACCTATCGCGACGTCGCGAAGAAGCTCGATGACAGGTATGCCCCGAAGGGCATTCACGTCTACTACTGCGACGACACCTACATCAAGCAAGCGGCCGACTTCGACAAATGGTTGGCGGATAATGGCTATCCCGCGAGCTCACATGCGGGCATTCCCGATACGTCGGAAATGATGTACCTGAGCGACGGCACGTGGGTGCGTCTCGACATCGTGAAGGACGCAGTCGGGGATTTGGTGTTGCCGCGTGGAGCGACACGTGATGCGAACGCTCCCCGGGTGAATAACGGCATCACCGGTGACGCGCGCCGGTCAAGTGCGGAGATTGGGCAGAAGGTGTTCGATTTGAAGGTGGAGTATGCGGTGAAGCAGATCAGAGGCTTCATACCGCGATGAGCCTCACCAGCATTTGGACTTCGGCGGCGATCACACAGGCGGCGCCATCTTACCGCGGAGGGCGCAGAGGAGCAGAGGAACGCAGAGGAAAAGCGAGGAGCAGGCCCTTCGCTTCGCTCAGGGCGACAAAACGGACCTTCGAACGTTATTATCACCCCGAGCGAGCGCAGCGAGTCGAGGGGGTCTGCACCCTCTGTGGTCCGCAGTCCTCTGCGCTCCTCTGCTCCTCCGCGTCCTCTGCGGTAGAATGACTACGACACTTTGGTCAACCACGATGCATACGCGGGGAGCCTCCCGTGTACGGCATCGAAGAAGACGCCCTGCAATTGTCGCGTAACCGCGCCGGGCTCCCCAGAGCCGATAACCCGCCCATCCACTTCCTTGATCGGTGTGATCTCCACCGCGGTCCCGGAGAAGAACAGTTCATCCGCCATCTCGACATCCATCAACGAAAGAGGCCGCAGGACCACGGAGAGGCCAAGATCGCGGGCAATTTCGATGACGGCGTCGCGAGTGATCCCAGCCACGATCGACGCATTGACGTCGTTCGTGATGACCGCGCCGTTCTTTACGATGAAGAGGTTCGCGCCCGATCCTTCGGCGACGTCGCCCTGGGTGTTGCACATGAGCGCGTCGTCGTAGCCGCGACGAATCGCCTCCTGCACGGCGCGCACGGAATTGGTGTAGTGCCCGCACGCTTTCACGAAGGGCGGCAACGTCGACGAATCGATCCGTTTCACCGTGGACACCGTGACGCGTGCTCCGTGATCCGGTCCGCCCTGGATGTACTGCCTGCCCGGCACGGCGATAATCGCAACCGTCACGGGACAGTCCTTCGGCCACACGCTGAAGGAATACGAGTCGAAGACGGCGATCGGCCGCAGATACGCGTTCTCGAGCTTGTTCGCGCGCACGACATCGCACGCCGCGGCGCAGAGCGCGTCGAATGAGTAGCCCAGGTCGATTTCATAGAACGATGCGGACGCGGCAAGGCGCCGCATGTGCGCGTCGAGACGAAAAATCGCCGGGCCGTCGGCGGTGTCGTAGGAGCGAATACCCTCGAAGACACCCGTTCCGTAGTGCAGGCCGTGCGCGGTGATGTGGATCTGCGCTGAATCCCACGGAACCAGCGCGCCGTTCATCCAGATGACATCCGCCTTCGTGAATCCCGCCATTCCGTCTCCTCGCGTGTAGTCGAACCGGCCGAATAATCCGCCGTGAAAATGCCGAGACGTTCCCGTCGCGGCAATACGCGGTGGCGATCTGTTGAAGCGCGAAGGTGACGGCGGATACCCATCGTGGGTAATTCACGGCAGAGAACCGATCGAGATGGCATCACCACCACACTCAAGGGCCATGTCCTTTCGCGCCACCTGCATTCGAGCGATGTGTTTTGTGGTCGTCGGCCTCACGGCCTTCACGCGCACGGCAAGCGGGCAGTCAACGCCCCTCGACGCGCGCGTCGAAGCGGACCTCGACAGGCTTCGCTCGGCGACGCGCGCCTTCCAGACGCTCGATTCCGCCGTGGCCGCCGGCTATCCGCGCGAGGTGGCCGATTGTCTCGTCCATGAGCATCACGGCGCCATGGGGTACCACCACGTGAATCGCACCTATCTCGCGCCGACGCTCGACATCACGCGCCCGCAGATTCTGCTGTACGAGCGCAAGCCGGATGGCGCGTACAAGCTCAACGGTGTCGAGTTCATCATCCCGTACCGCCTCTACCCCCGGGATTCCATCGCGCCGGTCTTTCTTGGCAGGACGCTCGCGCGCGAAGACAACCTCAACATCTGGTACTTGCACGTCTGGGCCTGGACCACCAACGCCGACGGCATATTCGCTAACTTCAATCCGGCCGTCTCATGTCCTGGTGCGAGCAAGGTGTACAAGCCGTTCACGCGAGACGCGGGCTCCTTCTGATCACTCGAAACCCCTGGTCCGTATGCGCTACATCATGAAGCAGAAGCTGTTCTCATGGGGCGACGATTTCTTCATCAAGGATGAGAACGAGCGCGACGTCTACTTCGTGGACGGCAAGGCATTCAGCTTTGGGGACCAACTGTCACTCCAGGACCTGAATGGCAATGAGTTGGCGTTCATCAAGCAGCGCGTGCTCGCGTGGGGCAAGACGTACGAGATCTTTCGAGACGGTTCGCTGGCGGCAGTGGTGAAGAAGGAACTGTTCGCCTTCTTCCACCATCGTTTCACCGTCGACGTTCCTGGCCCGGACGACCTCGAGGCCGAGGGCGATTTCATGGATCACGAGTACGCATTCCGCCGAGGCGACCGTGTCGTCGCAACCGTATCGAAGAAGTGGTTCAGTTGGACGGACACCTACGGCATCGATATCGCCGACGGCGAGGATGACGTACTCATCCTCGCCAGCGCCGTCGTCGTCGACCAGGCCTGCCATCCCGACGACGGGAAACGCCATTAGTCGCTTCTGAGCGCCACCATCGGATCGACGCGCGCCGCCCGGAGGGCGGGCCGCAGCGTGGCAAGAATTGCGACAAGCAGCAACATCGCGGCGACGAGGCCGTAGATCGACGGATCGTTCGCTTTCTGGGAGAAGAGGAGCGGCTCGATTTTCCTGCCGGCCCACAGCGCGATCACACTCCCAATCGCGATACCGGCGGCCGCGAACCCGACTCCCTGGATCACGATCATGCGCAACATGTCGCCGACGCCGGCACCGAGCGCAATACGAATTCCCAACTCGTGATTGCGTTGGGCGACCATGTAAGACACAACGCTGTACAGTCCGATCGCGGCAAGGACGAGGGCGAGCACACCGAACCCGACGAACATCTTTGCGCCGAACTCCCACGACCGTTGGCGCGGTGAGACAAGTGACGCGAGCGTTACCGTGTTGACGTATGAGTCGCCCGGCATTTCCTGCTGGAGTCGCTTCCGAATCGGTTCGAGGGCATCTTCCGCCCGCCCGTTCACGCGAAGGAACAAATTCGGCCCTGCTTGCCCAAAGCGCGCCGAGAACTGGCTGACCGGCAAATAGTACCAGAACTCGTCCTTGCCGGTGATATGCTGCGCTCGCGTGTTTTCCGCGACTCCGATGACAGTCATATAGGGATTGGTGTCACTCCCGATGCGCATGACCTGGCCGACCGCATCCTTTCGGGGCCAGATCGCTTTTGCCATCGCCTCGTTGACGAGCACGACCGGCGCAGTCGTCGCGCGATCGGCTTCGTTAAAGGCACGGCCGTGCAGGATGCGCGTGCCCATCGTCTTGAAGTACGAGGGTGACCCCGCCTGCAAGCGGAAACTCCCAAGCGTTCGCAACGAATCCACGCCAGGCACCTTGGGCGCGCCCCGGCCTTCGCTGCTCCAGAAGGGCACTGAGATCGTGAGCGTCGCGTTCTCGACGTGGGGAACGCTGAGTGCCGCCGCGACGAGCCGCTCCGAGAGCGACTGAACTTCCGCGCGTGTCGGCTTTACGCCTCGAGCCACTCCGTCGGCGTACACGATTGGTGAGACGTCATATCCCATGCGTTGCGAGCGGACATTCGAAAGGCTTCGGACGAAGAGTCCGGCGCCAACAAGCAGGACGACCGAGAAGGCGCCCTGAAAGAGGAGCAACGCCGTCCGAACGCCAGAGCGCCGATACGCGCCCTCACGCGAACCGGCCTTCAACGCGTCGGCGACGTCGCCATTCAACGAATGAAGCGCGGGCGCGAGTCCCGTCAGGAGCGCGACCGACACGGTTGTTACCGCGACGAATAGCATCGTGCGGACATCAGTCGCGACGGCGGTGGCGCCATCCGCCTGAAGGAATAAACGTCGCACGATCCCCGCGCCCAGTTGCGCCACCAGCATGCCGATGACGCCGCCGAACACAGCGAGGAGCAGACTCTCGGTGAGCAGCTGTTGAAACAGCCGACGTCGTGTGACACCGAGCGCGAGGCGAAGCGCGATTTCTCGGCGGCGCTTGACCGCGCGCGCCAGGAGAAGATTCGTCACGTTCGCACATGCGACCAGCAGCACGATGACCGCGACTCCCATGACCCATGTGGCGACGCCGCCCGTCTCGTCGGCCTCGGGACCCCGCGCGGAGAGAAGGGGAGCGGCAACGCTGCTCGTGTGCGAACTGGCCGCCGACGGGTAGCCCGACCCTGCCTTTCCTTCGAGTTCCCAACTCTGCGCATAGACACGTGACAAGTCGGCGTCCGCTGCTTCCCGGCTGACTCCCGCTCTCCGGCGTACGATCACATCCATCCACGTCCAGCCGTAGTCATGCACGTAGTTCGGGACGCTCGACGCGGCGAACGCCGTCACGGGGATGTACGCGGCTGGCTCTCCCTCTTCCGAGATCCCAGCGAATCCCTTCGGCACAACTCCCACGATCGTGTGGACAACATTCCCGATGCGGATTTTCTTGTTGATGACGTTGGCGCCGCCGTACCGCAACTGCCAAAAGGCGCGACCGAGAACGGCCACGGGACTGCCGGATGGCGGACGATCGTCGTCTGGCGTGAGGAAGCGTCCCTGTGCCGGCCGCGCGTCGAAGAAGCGGAAGAATCCTCCGCTCACCGTCGCGATGATCATCTCCTTCGCCTCGTCGCGCGAGCCGACTGCCAATCGGCGATGTCCGACCGCCTCGACCAGATCGAACGACGACGTCATTCGAGCGAAATCGACGAAGCGTGCATAGGACTGCGAGCTCTCGGTGTGACGGCGCCCGTCGGACAGGTACGTGACGAAGACGCGGTGGACGCGCTCCGGCACCGAGAGGTACTTCGCAGGCCGGAACATCAGCCGGTCGAGGATGTCGAACATCGCCGCGTTCGTGCCGATCCCCAGGCCGAGTGTCAGCACGATCGCCGCGGTGAAGCCCGGCGTCATGCGCAGGCCACGCAGTGCATAGCGAACGTCCTGCCGCAGCGTTTCGAACATCACGGTGCCTCGCGAGTCACGGGTGTCGTCCTTGATGCGCGTCATCCCGCCGAAGGCGAGCCGCGCCCGCCGTTCGGCTTCCCTCCGGGAAGTGCCGTCCCGCATGCATTTCTCCGTTTCACGTTCGATGTGAAATCGCAGTTCGTCGTCGAGGTCGCGCTCCATGTCGACGCGGCGGAACACTGCGCGGAGCCGAAAGCGAAGGTCCGAGAACATCCTCAGGCCATTTTCAGCACGAGGGCGACAGCCGCAGTTAGCCGGTCCCAGGCTTCGGTGTCGGCGCCGAGTTGCTTTCGGCCGGCGCGGGTGAGTTCATAGTACTTCGCGCGTCGATTGTTGTCCGACGTGCCCCACTCGGCGCCGATCAGTCCCTGGCGTTCGAGGCGATGCAGGGCGGGATAGAGTGAGCCCTGTGGAATCTGGAGCGTGGCCAGCGACACCTGGTGAATGCGCTCCGAAATCGCCCATCCATGTTGCGGTCCGAGCGAAAGCGCTTTGAGGATGAGCAGGTCGAGTGTGCCCTGCGGCAGGTCGAGTCGGTCGGTCATTCGAGTAGCTCCCTTTTCACTTCTACACGAGGCTAGACGATCACTTGTAGAAGCGCAAGGGGTCAGCATCCTGAATACTCGAAAAGCCTTTACCACAGAGGACACAGAGGACACAGAGGACACAGAGGACTACGTTGCTCGCGTCGTATGCTCCACTCTTCCTCGGCAAGAGCAATCAACGCTGAGGTCGCAGCGGAGCGCTTTCGCGCGTGGTCCTCCGTGTCCTCTGTGTCCTCTGTGGTTCATTCGTTGTTGCCGTTCCCGCGGTAGTCCACTTCCCGGACCCAACGGTCCGCCACATGCCGGAGTCTATTCACTGACGAACCATCCGGAGCCAGACGCCGAGTGCAGGAAACACAGCTGATCGAGCGTGTGCGCGCCGGGGACATGACGGCCGCGCGACAGCTCTACGATGCACACATCGGTGCAGTCCACCGGCTGGCCATGCGGATGACTGGTGATGAGGCGCTCGCGCAGGACGCTGCGCAGGACGCGTTCATCCGTGCCTTCCGTTCACTCGAGCGGTTTCGCGGTGAGGCGTCGTTCGGCACGTGGATTCACCGGATCGCGGTGTCGTCGAGCCTCAACCTGATCCGCGCTCGAAAGCGATGGTGGGCAAGGCGGGCGGAGATTGAGGACGCCGAGTTCGTTGTGGACCCGCAGGTCAACGCGGACGCGGAATTGAAACGGCGGCTCTACGGCGCCATCGACGCGCTACCGGAGATCTATCGAACGGCGTTCGTGCTGCACGAAGTGGAAGGACACAATCACGAAGAGATCGGCGCGCTGCTCGGCATTCCGAGCGGCACGTCCAAGGCGAGACTGTCGGTTGCGCGCTCGAAGTTGCGGGACGCGCTCCGCGAATTCGAAGGAGAATGGGCCAGTGCCTGACGACGACAAGTTCGATGATTTCCTCAAGCACGCGGCGCGCGACTACAATGCGCCCGTCACGCCACCGGCGGATGCGATCTGGTCGCAGATCGAGCGGGATGTTGCGGCGGCAATCCGGCCGGTCGCGGCCCGCGAGCGCGCGCCGCGGCGGACGTGGATCGCGATCGGTGTCGGCGTCGCGGCGACGCTCGTCCTCGGCGTCTCCGTCGGTCGATGGTCGGCGTCCGGTCCGTCCGTGCCGGCGCCGGTTGCTTCGACGGCGGCAGACGATTCCGCGCGACAAGTGGCGCATGCGCGTGCCGCAACGATCGAGCATCTCGAGGACGCGGAGGTGTTCCTGACGACTGTTCGCTCCGAGATACGGACCGGACGCCCTGACGCCGAGCGTGCACAGCGGAGTAGGGAACTACTCTCCCGAACACGCCTGCTACTCGGCGCCTCGTCCGATCGTTCGCCGGCAATCGAACGCCTGCTGGAGGACTTGGAGTTGATGCTCGCAGAGATCGCCGCACTGCCGGCATCGCGGCCTTCGATGGACTTGAAGCTTCTCGATGAAACCATGCGCCAGGGAAATATCCTGCCGCGCATCAGAGCCACATTGCCGGCGCAGTCGGCCGGAACCTGATATGGAGATGCACATGAACTGGATGCTGATTGCAGCCACCATGGGGACGATGCTCTTCGCGTCGCCCGCCACACCGAGTGTTCAACGCGACCAGCGGATCCCACCGCCCGCGTGGGCGGACGCCGATCCCGCGGATTCGCTCTATCGTGCCGCGCGTCGTGCATTGAGCGACAAGGACTATGAATCGGCGGCGCGACTCTTCGAGTCGATCGTATCGAAGTATCCGCGCTCGGAGTACGCGCCGGATGCACTCTACTGGAAGGGATTCGCGCTCTACCGGAGCGGAATCCTGGATGAAGCGGTCGATGCACTGGAGGCGCAGGCCAAGCGCTATCCGCAAGCCGGTACGCGGAGTGACGCCTCGGCATTGCTCATCCAGATCAAGGGGCAACTCGCGAAGCGAGGGGACACGTCCGCGCAGCGCGACGTCGACAAGGCCGCGCAGGGATCAGGGCGCACGTGCGCCGACATGGAAATGCAGATCGCGGCGCTCGACGCACTACAGCAGATGGACTCCGAACGCGTGATGCCGCTCCTCAGGCGCGTGCTCGCTCGTCGTGACGACTGTGCGACGCCCCTCCGCAAGAATGCACTCTTCATCCTCGCGCAGAAATCAGGCGCGGATCGCGAGAAGATCCTCCTCGATGTTGCGAAGACGGATCCCAGCATCCAGGTACGCCAGGATGCCGTCTTCCATCTGTCGTCGGTCCGCGGTGACGCATCGATCGATGCGCTCGAAGACCTGCTGATGAACAGCGACGATCGGGGCGTGCGGCAGAACGCGCTGTTCGCACTCGCTCAGAACAAGTCCGACCGCGCGCGCAAGATCATGAGGAGCTTCGCGCTGTCCGACAAGGCGACGGTCGGGCTGCGGAACGACGCGATCTTCCACATTGCATCGGGCGCCGATAGCCAGGACGTCGCGTGGATGAAGGAAGCCTATGCGAAGATTCCCGATCAGGAAGTCCGCAAGAACCTGCTCTTTCACCTTGCGTCGCGCCCTGGCCCGGAAACGAGCAAGTGGCTCGTCGGCGTCGTCGTCGATCCGAAGGAATCGATGGAACAGCGGAAGGATGCGCTCTTTCACCTCGCGTCGCGCAAGAACGACAGTAGTGACGAATTGAACGCGGTATACGACAAGGTCACCGTCCCGATGAAGAAGGAGATTCTCTTCCATATCGCCAGCCGGCACGATTCGCCGTCACTCGACAAGCTCATCGCCATCGCGAAGAGCGACGCCAACCCCGAGCTTCGCAAGGACGCCCTCTTCTACGTCGCGCAATCGAAGGATCCGCGCGCCCTCAAGGCCCTCGAGGAGATTGTGAACCCATGAGCACAACCATGACAGGCCCCATACGCAGCGCGCTGATCGTGGCGAGTGCGCTCGCGATGATGACCGAACGTGCCGTCGCGCAGTCGCTCGAGAGCCGCATCTCGGCGGCGCGAGGCACTGTTGGCTTCGAGTTCACGACGCGCCGCAACGTCTGCGGTACGGGGCGAAGCATCAGCATCAGCGACGACACATCCGCCGGTTGGAACACGCGAACCCACCGCTATGGAATCAACATTGGTCGTCGCGAGGCGGGTGAAACACTGGAATGCGAGCAGGGCCCCGCGCGCGTGATTCTCAACCGCGAGAACGGCAAGGTGAGCGACGTGCGAGTCAGTGTTGGTGGTCGAGCGGAGCGCGCCGATACGGAGCTTGGTGCAATCCCCATGGCGGAGGCGGCGCGCTACCTGTTGGCGATCGCTCCTGCCCTGGCCGGTCGACCTGCCGAAAACGCCACCATGGGCGCCGCAATTGCCGACGCGCCGATGGATTGGCGCCGCATGCTGGCCATAGCACGTGACAATGACGCCACGGAGTCGTCGCGCAAGGCGTCACTCTTCTGGGTCAGTCAGCAGGCTGGCGCCGTGGCAACGAGTGGGCTTACGGATGTTGCGATGGACAACGATGCGCAGGCGTCGGTACGGAGCGACGCGCTCTTCTTCCTCGCACAGCGGCCGAAGGGCGAGGGCATTCCTGGCCTCGTCCGAGTCGTGCGCGAGTCGAAGAGCGCGAAGCTCAGAAAGGATGCGATCTGGCACCTGTCACAGAGCCGAGATCCGCGTGCGCTGGAGTTGTTCGAGCAGCTGTTGTCGGGAAAGTAGGCAGAGCACCTCGGACGGTCGTCATTGCCCCATTTCGAGGTGCTCGAATTCCGGGTGCTCGAAGATGGGCGCCTGGATTGACCGGTCGTCACCAAGGCGATCCGCCAACTTGCCGGCGAAGGCGGCGATGAGCCGGTTCATCGCCCCCAATTCGGCCAGGAGACGCGAGATGTCACGCGTCTCCCAGTAGTGCGTCTCGTCGTGTACGGTCACATCGACACCAAGAGAGACGGCGTGATCCAGTAGCGCAACGAGCGACGTGTGGCACGCGACGAAATGCTCATCGCTCACGACGCCCGCGTATTGCGTCTTGCAGCTGCAATACCAGAACCATTCGCGGCGCGCGTCCGTTGCCGTCGCACGAAGGAGGAAACCAACGAGGGCACTCTCACATCCTTCGCCCGGGTTGATCAGGAAGCCTCGCGCGGTCGCCTCATCACCGTACATGGGCTCGTCGTCGTCACCGTAGGGCGTCGCCACGATCGAGGACCAGAAGCCAAGCCAGCCGTTCTCCAGTCGATCGTCGCGCAACGATGGCGACGTGAGCTGGTCACCATCGATGCCGGTGACGTCGGTGAACGGAAGCGTGAGCGCAAACGTCCGTAAGGCGCCAAGCAGGGTGTCCACCTGCGCGGGAGTCGTGGTGGCGGGAAGCCGAAACTCGTAGTGAATGGAGAGGCCCATAGCGGTTGCTCGGTGTGAACGGGTGAGGCCGACGTTCTACTCCGTGCAACGTCGCTGGCTCGTGACGTCAATGCGTCATCGAAAAATGCATGGCGTGTATCATTTGACCGCAGCGCTTCCGGTTCGCATTCTTTGCGCATGAACGTGCGTGACTGGTTCACCTTCGATACCCGCGTCAGCCGGCGAGACTACCTGACCAGTGGTCTGTTTCTGGTCGTCTTGAAGTACGCCGGAGACGTCCTGATCGTCTGGATCGGTGCGGGCGAATTCTGGCGCCCTCTCGACTACGCGAGCCCGTTGTCATCGCTGTTGTCGACGCGATTGCGAACAGCTCCGCCGAACCTCCTTCCCATACTTGCACTCTGGTCGCTGCCGTTCCTCTGGATCGGCGTCAGCATGAGTATGCGGCGCGCGCTCGATGCCGGACGATCCGCGTGGCTGGCCCTGCTGTTCTTCGTGCCGGGCGTGAACTACGTCTTCATCGCCGTGATGTGCGCACTGCCAAGCCGCGCACCGGCGTCGCCGCCACTGCATCCTCCGCGACCATACGAGCACCGCCTCCCGAGTGCGCTGATGGCAATCGCCTGCGGCGCAACGATCGGTCTCGGCATGCTCGCGCTCAGTGTCTACGGCTTGCAGCGCTACGGCGCGGCGCTCTTCCTGGGCACGCCGTTCGTCATTGGGGCGATGACGGCGTTTTTCTTCAACCGGCGGTACGCGGCCACCGGTCGGGAAACACAGCAGGTCGTGCTCATGACCATGGGCATCGTCGCCGGCGTGACACTCCTCACCGCTGCCGAAGGTGCCATTTGCCTGCTCATGGCCGCGCCGCTCGCCGTCATTATCGGTGCCATGGGTGCAGTGCTTGGCCGCTTCATCGCGCTCAACGACGCCGGAGGATCGTCACATGCCGCGCTGGCCATGCTCGCCCTTCCACTCACCGCGACGTTTGCTGGCCCCACGCCGCCCGCTCCCCTGCGCGAAGTCCGATCGTCCATCGAGATCGATGCCACGCCGATGGAAGTATGGAAGCACGTGATTGTGTTCCCGCCGCTTCCAGAGCCGTCCGACCTAATCTTCCGCGTCGGCATCGCGTACCCGCAACGCGCCACGATCACGGGGGAAGGCGTGGGTGCCGTGCGGCGGTGCGTGTTCTCGACGGGCGCGTTCGTCGAGCCCATTACACGCTGGGAACCGGGTCGTCGCTTGTCGTTCGACGTCGACTCCCAACCAAGGCCGATGCAGGAGTGGAGTCCCTACGCCGACATAACACCGCCACATCTCGACGGATATTTCCGCTCGCGCAAAGGAGAATTCAGGCTGATCGCACTGCCCCACGGACGCACTCGGCTCGAAGGCAGCACGTGGTACGAGATGCGATTGCAACCCGCCGCGTATTGGGTCCTGTTTGGCGACGGAATCATTCACCGGATTCATGGACGAGTGCTCGCCCACATCGATGCGGCAACGCGTGCCGACCGCTTACCACCGCACTCGTGAGCCTTCACATTATGACGATCCCGCGTTCGGAGGGCATCGGGCCATGGCAGAGTCAGCGAAGGCGCAGCTCGCGGCGTTCATCGCGAAGTACACACCGGAGGTCGCCGCGGAAGGACGCGCTGTGCTCAAGCGCATGCGCGCGATCATGCCCGGTGCCGTCGAACTGGTCTACGATAACTACCAGTGGCTCGTCGTCGGCTTCTGCCCGAATGAACGAGCGTCCGACGCGATCTTGTCGGTCGTCTTCACACCGAAGTGGATCACGTTGTGCTTTTTGCAGAACGGTCCGAAGTTGCCCGACCCTCACAAGCTGCTCAGGGGATCGGGCAAGCGCGTACGCAGTACGCGATTGGCGTCCGCCAAGGACATGGACATGCCGGCCATTCGCGCGCTGATCGACGCCGCAATTCAGAGCGCGCGCGAGCCGATCGACGCCAGTGAGCGTGGACGCCTCGTGATCAAGTCCATATCCGCGCGCCAAAAGCCGCGACGGCCGCCGGTCGCGACACCTCTCGCACGAGCCAGGAAATGAAACGAGCTACGCGGATTGCCCTGACCCTCCTCGCGGCTACGAGCGGCGCGTCAGACCTCGGCGCGCAATCGGTGCAGTACCGTTCGCCGGCGGGCGTCGAGTATCGCTCGATGGCGGACACCGGCCCTGTCGCTCGTGCGCAACAAGCGCTCGCCGCCGATCCGCAAAGCGTTCAACGCATGATCGCGCTGGGCGTCGCGCAGGCGGGACCGCGGCAAATGCAGGAGGCGGTTGCGACCTTCACGCGTGCCTTGGCGATCGCGCCAAACGATCCGATGCTCTATCGGTGGCGCGGCCACCGCAACATTTCCGTGCGAAACTTCGACCAGGCGATGGCCGACCTCACGCGAGGCTACGGTCTCGACAGTCTCAACTACGGCATCCTCTATCACCTCGGCGTTCTCCGCTTCGTGCGTGGCGACTTCAATGCCGCGGCAGACGCGTTTCGTCGCGCACAGCCCAGGGCACCAGATGGTGGCGAGCTCGCTGGATCGACCGATTGGCTCTGGATGTCACTACAGCGCGCGGGTCGTGCTACCGAGGCGACGGCGATGTTGGCGCGACGTCCGGACACGCTGCCGACGACGGCTGCCTATGCGAAACGCCTCAAGCTCTATCGCGGGGAAATTGGGCCAGACGCGCTGTTCGCGCCGAGCGACACGGGGGACGTCGAGGTCGCGACGCTGAGCTTCGGGCTTGGGAACTGGTATCTGATCAAGGGCGACACGGCGCGCGCCCGCGCACAGTTCGAGCGGTCGGTCACGTCAGGCGGCTGGCCCGCATTCGGCTTCATCGCATCGGAGGCAGAGCTCGCTCGGCGCCGGCCGTAGCATCCTCGTTGACAAAAGGACGGTTACTGAATAGCCTCCACATATGGAGGTGTATATGGAGCTTTCGCAAAAGACAACAATTCTCTTCCCGCCGGAGATGCACCGGTCGCTCACCGAGCTCGCGGCCCGCCGCGGCGTCAGCCTCGGGGTGCTGGTGCGCGAAGCATGCATCGCCATGTACGCTGTCGATCAGGATGCGCGGCTGTCCGCCGTGACCTCGTTGGCCGAACTCCAGCTGCCGGTGGGAACGCCTGCAACCATGAAGCGCGAATCTGTTCCGGACGCCGATGCACTTATGCCATGACGCGCCGTTCCTGAGGCGGCGCGGATGATCCTCATCGACGCCAACATCCTGATGTACGCGGCGGGCAAGCCCCACCCGCACAAGCTGCCGAGCGTTCGCTACCTCGAGCGCGTTGCCTCGGGAGATGTCGATGCGGCGATCGATGCGGAGACGCTCCAGGAGATTCTGCATCGATACCGTGCGATCGGCCGATGGAAAGACGGACGACAGGTGTACGATCTGGCCCGGCAGATCCTGCCGACGGTACTCCCCGTCACCGCAGAGATCCTCGATCGTGCGCGCCAGTTGCTGGATGGAGACGCACGACTCATGGCGCGCGATGCTCTCCATGCTGCGGTGGTGCTCGAGGAGCGATTGGAGGCGATCTGTAGCTACGACCGTGATTTCGATCGCCTTGCCGGGATTACGCGAGTCGAGCCGTAACGCCCATTTCCTCGCATCTTTGTTCGGATGAATCCTGGTGACCGCGGCAACGTACGGTTCTGCATCGGCGTGACGATCCTTTTCCGGGGTGCACCGAATGTCGAAGGTGGTTTGCCGAACATTGATCCCGATCATTACGGCGCTGAGCGCTCAGGTTACCCACGGACAAGACGGGAAGGCAGGCGTCATTCGTCGCCTCGATGGCTCGACCATCTCGATTGCCGCCGCCGATTCCTTTGCGAGGAAAACGTTGCAGGACGCGCACGTAACCGGTGCGCAAATCGCAATTGTCGATCAGGGGAAGCTGGTGTGGAGTGCGGCATACGGGCTGCGTCGTAAGCTACCGGAGCTCCCCATGGAGCGCGAGACCACGACGTGGGCGGCGTCCATTACAAAGAGCGTCTTCGCGACGTACGTCATGCAACTGGTCGAGCGTGGTGAGTTCAATCTCGACGAGCCCGTCGCGAAGCAATTGCCACGGTCACTCGAGCGTTACGAGCCGTACAAGGAGACGGCGACCGAGGTGGTGAACGACCCGGCGTGGGCAACGGTCACGCCTCGCATGTTGCTCGCCCATACATCTGGTCTCGCGAACTTCGCCTTTATCGAGCCGGACAAGAAGATGCACTTGCAATTCACGCCCGGCACACAGTACCGCTACTCAGGCGAAGGCATCAACCTCGTGCAGTTCGTGATCGAGCAGAGGCTGGGGAAGGGGCTCGATTCACTCATGCAGGCGGCGATCTTCACGCCGCTTGGCATGGCGCGCACCGGCATGATCTACCGGGCGGAGTTTGCAGCGAATGTTGCCGACCGGTTCAACGCGGACGAAGCGTTCACCAATCAGACCAAGCGCTTTCCAGCGCGCGGTGCCGGTTCGATGACGACGAGCGCCGAAGACCTCGCGCGATTCGCATCGGCGCTCTTCGCCGGGCGAATCATCAGGGCGGCGACCATGCGTGAGATGCTGCGTCCATTCATCACGATCACATCGCTTCACCAGTTCGCGCTTGCAGCGAACGAGCCGAGTGGGGTAGAGGCGAAGGACACGGGGCTTGGGTACGGCGTCGGTTGGGGATTGCTGACCACCACACCGTTCGGCCCTGCGTTCTTCAAGGAAGGGCATGGCGACGGCGCGCAGAACTACATGATCTGCTTCGAGCGTCGCCAGGCGTGCATGATCTTGCTGACGAACAGCGACAACGGCGAGCTCGCGTTTCGCCCGCTGCTCGAGACGATCTTCGGCAACACGGTCACGCCGTGGGAGTGGGAAGGGTATACGCCGTCGTACATTCAGCAGAGCCGGAAGAGTCCCTGATTGTCAATCTCACCAACGGAGGGTCTGTGTCTGGTCAAGGATCCGCAGGTAACGTCATCGCCGCACTGTGCAGCTTCTTCATCCCTGGGCTTGGTCAGCTGATTCAGGGGCGCCTCCTCAAGGCGATCATCATGTTCGTCCTGGCCGGCGTCATGTGGATTTTCCTGCTCGGATGGCTGATCCACCTCTGGTCGATCATCGACGCGGCACTCTATAAGGGCAACTGATGCTCGCGCGCTTTTCGGCACGCTTGACCGCTCGCTCGCTTGCGCACGGCGCGAGGCGCTCGTGCGGGCTGTCAAGCGACGCGGGCTCGTAGAGCGGTGCCCGTCCCCACGCTAGCGCGCTGCCCTTCGCGGAGTGTCACGCCGCCATTCACGATCACCGCGGAGATGCCGGCCGGATATTGAAACGGATTCGCGAAGGTCGCGGTGTCGGCGATGCGCGCAGGATCGAAGACGACGACGTCCGCCGCAAATCCCCTCCCGATCGTTCCCCGATCCGCGAGCTTCACGCGCGCCGCGGAGAGCGACGTCATTTTCCGGATCGCCTCCTGGAGGGGAATCACCTTGCGCTCGCGCACGTAGTGGCCCAGCACGCGCGGGAATGTTCCGGCACCGCGCGGATGCGGGCTGCCGCGGCGCGTGGGCCCGTCGACGGCGAAGCCTCCGCCGTCCGAGCACACGGTGGTCAGTGGGTGAGCGAGAATGCGTTCGAGTGTCTCCTCGCCCATCGCAAAGCCGAGCATCCCGACGCTGCCGTTACTGCGTTTGAGCAACGCGATGGCATCCTCGTACGGATCGAGTCCCGCCGCCCGCGCGTGCGCGCCGAGTCGCTTGCCTTCCGCGTCGCGATCCTCGACCGCCCGAACCGAGGAAATCTGCACGTTGTCCCAGCCACCAATGAGGTCGACTTTCGCCAGCGCTTCCGCCTTGAGCCGCGGTGCGACGGTCGCGGAATCGAGTCGGGCCAGAAATGCCGAGGTGCCGCCGTCGCGACTCCAGACTGGGAAGAGATTGGTCAGGCCGGTCGAGTAGGCAACGTACGGATACCAGTCCCACGCGGCTTCCACGCCGGCCGCGCGTGCGTCGGCGATGCGTTTGAACACGACATCGAGCTTCGGCCAGTTTCGCGGACCCTGCGTCTTGAGGTGCGAGATCTGAAGCGGACACCCCGCGCCGCGCGCCACGGCAAGCGATTCGTCGATCGCCTCGAGCAGGCGGTCATCCTCGTTACGCATGTGCGTCGCATAGGGAAGATGTCGCGGCGCCAGCGGCTTGCAGAGCGCGATGAGCTCCGCGAGCGGCGCGAAGGCACCCGGCGTGTACTCGAGTCCAGACGACGCCCCGCACGCGCCATCGGCGAGTGCGTGCTCCACCATCTCCGTCATTCTCCGAATTTCATCGGGTGTCGCGATGCGATCCATTTCTCCGACGACCTGACCACGCAGCGATCCCAGCCCGACCATCGACGCCACATTCGGCCCGGGGTGGAGCTGATCGAGTCCGGCGAAGTACGCCGCAAACGACTTGTCAGCGGATCCCGTTGCCCGCGAGCTTCCATCCGCGCCGACGACGATCGTCGTCACGCCTTGCCGGATGACCGACTCCGCGCGCGGATCCTCGTTCAGGTTGCCGTCGCCGTGGGAATGGATGTCGATGAATCCCGGCGCCACCGCAAGACCGCGTGCATCGATCTCCTCGGTGCCCTTTGCGGAAAGCCGCGGGCCAACGTCGACGATGCGTCCACCCGCGATGCCGACGTCGAGCTCTCGACCGGCCGCACCGCTTCCGTCGAAGACCGTGCCGTTGCGAACGATGAGATCGTGGTCAGCGCGACGCCGGACGTAGGGCGCGGCCGCCGCAGTGACGAGAGCAGTGCCGGTCACGGCAATGAACGAACGACGGTCGTAGGAAGAAGACATGCGCGCGAAGCTACTGCCGAATTCACCCCGGGTCGAGTATGCATGCGGTGCATGACGACCGTGGGAATCATCGGGGGAATCGGTCCGGAGTCGACGATCGACTACTATCGCCGCTGATTGAGTATCTGCTCGCCACGAGTCACGAATCGACGGGGTCATCCTCGGCGGAACGGAACTACCGCTGCTGTTGTCCGAGACGCACATCGACGGCATGCCCGTGATCGACGCCACGGCCGTTCATGTGGCGGCCATCCTCGAGCGACTGCGACCGACTTAGACTGCGGAGAGCCATCAGGAGATGGTCTCAGCGGGAAGCACCTTCTCCACAACCTTCCCTCCGGCGACGCTCACGTAGTAGCACTTGGCGTCCTTTCTGGCAGATACGACGCGCTTGACGCTGTCATTCTCGAAATAGATACCGGCATCGTTGTCGCATGCGTACCCAGGTTTCATCTGCCCGGAGCCGATCAGCTTGTGATAGAGCGGACGGCGCAATGCCTCCTTGTCATAGTGGGGACAGTGACTGCCCTTCAGAAAGCCGAGGCATTTGACGATGGAGAGCTCTTTCGGGCGCGAATCAGTGGTGCCTTCTTCGAACCAGCACAAGGAGCCTGCGCTCGCGCCGCCGAGGACGATGCCGCGGTTCCAGGCTTCACGGAGGACGATATCGATCCCCTGCGCCTTCCAGATCGCCTGCTGGTTGAGCGTGTTGCCACCGGACACGACGATCCCGTCCATCGACAGGAAGACCTCATCCCATCCCTTCGTCTGCTTGTCGCTCGCGATGAAGCTCTCCTGCACGTGCGCTTCGACGTTGAGCGAGGCGCAGACCTTGAACCACGCGATCGTGCCGGCCGGACTGTCGGCGGACGCCGTCGGCAGATAGCAGAGCCGAGGACGCGTCTTCCCGGTGAGCGTTGCCATGTAGCGAACGAAGGGCTCGACGAAGTTTCCGCCCGCGATCAGAATCTTGCGTGTTGCCGCACGCGGTGGGACGCTCGACGCGTCGGCAGCCATGAGCTCACGAGCGCCGGCGAACGGGAGTGACGCGGCCGCAACGCCCAGTGACGACATCGCTGAGGAAATGAGGAACGTGCGTCTCTGCATGGATTCTCTCCGATGGCTCAACGTGGGCGCAGCGCGCGGGTCAGTGCGCGATCGAGAGCATTGGCGAACGCCTGCTTCTCCCGCACGCCGTATGGTGCATGTCCTCCAGTCTCGACGCCAGAGCTCCGCAGACCATCCATGAAGTCCCGCACCGAGAGCCGTTCACCGATCGTCTTCGGTGTGTATTCCTCGCCTCGCGGGTCGAGGACCACGACGCCCTTCGGAACGAGCAAGGCCGCCAGCGGAATGTCCGCCGTGATCGCCACATCGCCAGCGGCGGAGTGCGTAGCGATGTAGCGGTCGGCCACATCAGGCCCGCCGTCGACACGCACCGCCGTGAGGTGCGCATAGCCCACGGGAAGCTGAATCCGCTGATTGGCAACCAATATTGTCGAAAGCCGCAGACGCTCAGAGGCGCGAAAGCAGATCTCCTTCACGTCTCGCGGTGCGGCGTCCGCATCAATCCAAAGCGTGATCGGCATGCGTGGTGGTGGCGAGCGGGGCGACAGTCCGATCCGTAATGTACGTTAGGAGCAGTCCACTCAGCCGAGAGGAATGAACACGTGAAAACAATATTCCAGATGCGTGCGCGACCGCGCTGGCACGCGGCAGCAGTGTGTCTTGCCCTGCTTGTGTCGCAACGCGGTGTCGCGATCGCTCAATCGCCGGACAGTGTCGTCCTGTCCGTCATGCTGGATCACGCCGACTGGCGCTACCACGTTGGAGACTCGGCGCGTTTTTCGGTGTCCGTGCTTCGCGGCGGGCGGCCGGTCCCGGGCGCGCGCGCGAGTGTCGAGATCGGCATGGAGCGAATGGCGCCGCTGCGACGCGATACGATGGATGCGCTGCAGCCGCGGCAGATCGCAGCGACGCTCGGTTTTCCCGGGTTTCTTCGCGCGACGGTGAGAACGATCGTCGACGGACGGACGTACACCGCGCTCGCCACCGCGGCGTTCGATCCGGAGCGGATCACGGCGACGATGACCGCGCCAAGCGACTTCGAGGCCTTCTGGCGTCGAGCGATCGAGGATGCGCGCCGCGTTCCGCTCGCTCCAATCATGACGCGACTGCCGGACCGGTCGACGCCGGAGGTCGACGTGTTTCACGTCTCGTTCCAGAATCAACGCGTGGGAAGCCGGATCTACGGCATGCTCTCCGTTCCGACGAAAGCGGGAAAGTATCCGGCGATGCTGGTGGTGCCCGGAGCGGGGGTGCGCCCGTATTTCCCGAGCGTGTCGACCGCGAAGCTCGGTGTCATTCACCTGACGATTGGTATTCACGGGATTCCCGTCGATCGCGATTCGCTGCTCTACAACGAGCTGCGTGCCACAGCGCTGCAGTCGTATTGGACCTATGGAATCGAAAGCCGTGACAGCTACTACTACAAACGCGTTTATGTGGGTGCCGTCCGTGCCGGTGATTTCATCTTCAGTCTGCCGCAGTTCGACGGATCGCACTACGTCGTGCAGGGTGAGAGCCAGGGCGGCGGTCTGTCGATCATGCTCGGCGCCATCGATCCGCGCGTGAAGGCCATCGCGGCGAGTTATCCCGCTATGTCCGATCAGTTCGGCTACTTCGCGGGCCATCCGGGTGGTTGGCCACACCTCTTCCAGGACACGACCGGTATCCGCGCCCTTTCGGAGAAGAAGGAGACGATCCGATACTACGACGTCATCAACTTTGCGCGCCTGTTGCGCGTGCCCGGCATCTACGCGTTCGGATTCAACGACAACACCGTCCCGCCTACGTCGTCGTACGCGACGTACAACACCATCACCGCTCCGAAGGAAGTGATCATTGTCCCGGAAACGGGTCATTTTCGAGTGCCGTCGCAGAGGAACCCCATGGATGCGTGGCTGTTGAAGCAGCTGGGACTCCCATAGCTCGCGGGCGCGAATCATGGTGACTGGCACGTGACGCGCGTCGCGGCGCTGTACGACATTCATGGCAACCTGCCGGCCCTCGAGGCGGTGCTGCAGGAGGTTCGGCGCGAATCCGTCGATTGCATCGTCGTCGGCGGAGATGTGCTACCGGGTCCGATGCCAACTGAGTGCCTCGGTGTCTTGCTGGCGCTGGATATCCCCGTCCGGTTCATTCAGGGCAACGGCGAGCGCGAGGTTCTTGCGGAACGCGCTGGAATGGAGTCAGCAGCGATCCCCGAGGCATTTCGGGAGGCCATGCGCTGGTCGGCCGGCCAACTCGACGAAACGCACGCGAACACCATCCAAGCGTGGCCCGCGACGCTTCAACTGAGCATCGCACCGCACGGTGACGTGCTGTTCTGTCACGCAACGCCGGCGAGTGATACCGACATCGTGACCGAGCGGACCTCCGATGAAAAGATCGGCGCCATGTTTGGCACGGTGGAATCGGCGCTCGTCGTCTGCGGTCATACGCACATGCAGTTCGACCGTCATGTCGGGGCGACGCGGATCGTCAATGCGGGAAGCGTCGGCATGCCGTTCGGCGCGCCCGGAGCCTACTGGTTGATGCTCGATTCGGCGCTGGCGCTCAGGTGTACAGCCTACGACCTCCGCTCGGCTGCGGCGCGCATCCGGGCGAGCCGCTATCCAGACGCCGATCAGTTCGCCGCCGGCAATGTTCTGAATCCGCCCTCGCGCGAGGCTATGCTGTCTGCATTCGGGGGCACGCAGGGATAACGAACTGGACAGCCCGGGCCCACACGGCGCGGGGCGGGCTATCGCGCTCGACCGCATTCCGTAAATTGTCGACGCACGACTCTCGAGTACCCGCAGTGTCCACCTCTCGCACGACGCCTGCAATGGTGCTGATTCGCCAGCCGAACGCCGACGAGATAAAGGCATTCCGCCAGAAGTATCGGAGGAACAGAAGAATCGCATGGGGAGTCATCTTCGCCGCCATCGTCGCGATGATCACTTCCGTATTTGTACTGGCAGATGATGCGAATCTCGTGACGATCGGCATCGTCGGGAGCATGCTGGTCGCCGGCATCGCGTCGACGGTTTTCTGGAAGTGTCCGCGCTGCAAGACGCTGTTTGGAAGCCGCTGGCGAGTCGGGACGTGCCCTGGTTGCGGGGTTCAGCTGGACGATAGGGCACGGAACGCGCGCGACACCGACTAACTTCCGGATTCGCGGCATCGTGCAGCATCATGCAGTACTGGGAGAAAACCAATGGCAGAACGCATCGTCACCGACTCGGCCGGCCGAGCATGGGAGTGCGTCGCCACGCACGACGGGTTGGGTCGAAGTGTATCGTCGCAGGGGCGCGACATGACCCTCACGTGTTCAACGTCCTCCGTCGCGGTTCCGGTGAGCATCACGGTGGGGTGGCAGTGGGAGTCAATGGCTGCGAACGGACTCGCCCGCCTCATTCTGCAAGCGTCTCCCGTTCCGCGCTGACACCTGTTGCCTCCAGGCCGCCGAGGTCTCCAGGTTCTCGGCGGTTGATGCAGGCGGTGGGGTTAAGCATCACGTTTGTGATCCTGTTCCGCCGGCGCACTTGGCGTTCCGGCCGCCTCGTCACGGCTTCGTAACTTCCCGGCACGACCCCCCGTATGGGGAGGCATGTCCACCCAGAAACCACACTTTCGGCCCGATATCGAAGGGCTGCGTGGTGCGGCGATTCTCCTCGTCGTGTTGTTTCACGCCGGGGTGCAGGGTGTATCCGGCGGTTTCGTCGGCGTGGACGTGTTTTTCGTGCTCTCGGGCTACTTCATCACTGGGATCCTCGCCCGTGAGCTGGCCGAGAACGGTACCATCGATCTGACCGCGTTTTACGGCACGCGCTCGCTGCGCCTCCTGCCGGCGCTGCTTGTCGTCCTGCTCGCGACGCTGGCGGGGGCGATGTTCCTCTACGCGCCGATTGATCGAGCCACGATTGCAGAGAACGCGCAGGCGGTCGCGCTGTACTCCGGAAACATCGAGTTCGCGCGCGGCGAGGTGAACTACTTCTCATCGGGCGAGAATCCTCTGCTGCACACCTGGTCCTTAGCGGTCGAGCAGCAGTTCTACTTCGTCTGGCCGCTCTTCCTGCTCGTGGTGGCGTTGATCTTTGGGCGAAAGTTCAGTGCGGCCCCCGACGACCTCGAGGGACGGCCATCGAAGCAACTCGTGCTCGGTGTCATTGTCGCGGGCATCGCGTCATTTGGTGCGTCACTGTGGCTCACGACACACTCGCAGCCTTGGGCATTTTTTGGAATGCCCACGCGCATCTGGGAGTTCGCCCTCGGTGGAGCCATTGCGCTCCGCATGCGCGCGTCGGAGCGTGAAAGCCGTTTGTCCTTCGTCCAGGTTGCGGGTGTGGCCGCGATCGCGTTCGCCGTTGTCGCGTACGATCGATCCACCCCCTATCCCGGGATTGCCGCCGTCGTGCCTGCGCTCGGGGCCGCGGCGTTGATCGCAGGTGGTCACTGGGCGCCGACGAGCCTTGTGAGCAGACTGCTTTCCGCTCGCTGGCTCAGATGGCTCGGAACACTCTCGTACGCGTGGTATCTGTGGCATTGGCCGCTCGTGGGCCTGGGTGGCGTGCTATATCCGCAGATCGGGGTCTGGGGCAAGCAGGCGTGGTCTGGAGCGGGGCTCGCCCTCGCGTGGCTCACGTACCGCCTTGTCGAACAACCATCGAGGTCCGGGCGCCTCTCGCGGATGTCACCCGTTGGCCTGTCGCTCAGTGCCGCCGCGGCGAGTCTCGTTGCCGCCTTCATTGCGCACGGGGCGATGCGCGCGGCCGAACGCCGAGTCGAGCAACCGGACCAGAAGCGGTTCGCGGCGGCGAGGAACGACCGGATGGAGCACGATTGCTGGGTAACGACGGTGGACGAACCTCGAGGCGCGTGCGAGTTCGGAGACACGCGCTCGTCGACGGCCGTTGTGCTTTTTGGCGATTCTCATGCGGAGCACTGGCTCGGTGCTCTCGACAGGATCGGGAAGGAGCGCGGCTGGAAGATCATCGCGCTCGTCAAGGGTGGGTGCCCGGTCGCGGACATGCCGGAAGCGGGCAACGCGAGGCGCGAGCGCTACTACCGTGAATGCATTCGCCATCGCGAAGCGACGGTGCGGAAGATCATCGCCATGCGTCCCGCAGCGGCCATTCTTTCGAGCTGGGATCACTATCTCCCGACCGACGGTAAGGCTTCGGATTGGCAGGTCACGCCGGAGGCGTGGTATCGCGGACTGCGACGGACGTATGAACGCGTTTCACACGCTGGCATCCCGACCATTGCGATTCGCGGCACGCCACGCACCTGGTTCAACGTTCCGGGTTGTCTCTCACGACGCGCGGCGAAATTGCCGTTCGCGGCACCATGCGAATACGATCGAGCGCAGTCGCTCTCGATGGCGGCTTCCCGTGCCCAATCCGATGCAGCGCGAGGACTGAACATGCGCATCGTGAACATGAACGATCAGGTATGTGGCGCCGAACGATGCGGCGTCGAGAGAAATGGCGTGATCGTGTTCACCGACGACAATCATCTCACGGCGAGCTTCAGCCGGTCCGTTGCGCCAGTGCTATCGAGCCGGCTGGACGTCGCCATGGCCGAGCTTGGCCAGCATCTACCCTAACGAAGTGAGCGCGATGCGGCGTCTGCGCGGAATTATTGGAGTGGCCGTAACGTGGGGCGTCGGTCTGTCCGCGCTTGCGACGAGTTGCCTCGCAGTCGCTGTGGGCACAGGGATCGTTCCGCGCCTCGTTTTTGGGCTTGGTGAGATTGCGCAGGTCGCCCTTCGCGGGTTCCTGGTTGGCGCTGCGATTGGAGTTCTGTTCAGCGGCGCGCTCATCACGGCCGAGCGCCGTCGTACGCTGGCGTCATTGTCTACCAAGCATTCGGCGGCGTGGGGATTCCTGGCGGGTGCGTGTGTTCCGTTGCCGTTCGCGATGGCATTTGGTGTACTGCCATTGTTGTCCACACCCGTGCTCGCCGCGGGTACTTTTGGCTACGGTGTGATCGGCATGTTGCTCGCCGCAGGCACGGTGGGGATGGCGAGGCGAGCGCCCGCGTTGCCTTCGGAAACAGTACAGCCGTACCCAGTACTTGGTACAACCACGGACGTACGAGGAACCCGGAACCTGGTACCCTGACTGGCATCCACGCCAAAAGGAGCCGTCGACACAGGCGATCCTTCGCCGAGCGCGATGCAATGTGCATATTTCATGGCATCTGCCGACGGGAGAAGCCATGTGCCGCAACATCAAAGTGCTCGCGAACTTCGAGCCGCCAGCAACGGACGACGAGATTCGCGCCTCAGCGCTTCAGTTCGTTCGTAAGCTCAGTGGAACGTCAAAGCCATCGCGCGCGAATGAGCCCGCGTTCAACCTGGCGGTCGAGGAAGTGACGGCTTCTGCCAAGCGCCTGATCGAATCACTGGAAACGAATGCGCCGCCCAAGGATCGAGAAGAGGAGCGGCGCAAGGCGAAGGAGAGGTCGCTGAAGCGTTTCGCGTAGGGCTATTTCGCCAGGTCGCGAACCGAGCGCGCGAGCAGACGAACCTTTGATGCATCGCTCGAACTGCCAGCATCGCCGTCGAGCTCCGTTGCGAGGCTCACGAGCGCATCATTGCGCTGACTTCCCGACGCGCGTTCAGCGCTTGCCAGTGACTGACGCACCGCCGCAACGCGCGCCGCGGAAAGGCCGCGTGTCCGTTCGAGTTGGTCCACGTACGCGCGCGAGAGCGCGAACGTCGCCGGCCATACGAGCTTCGGCTGCCCTTGCGTATTCAGGTAGTCGAAGTGGACGGACTTCGCCGCATCGATCTCGTTCTGGCTGAGGAACGCGCTGGGCACGAGTTCCATGATGTCCAGGCCGCGCGAAATCTCGGAGCTCACCATGTATCCGTTGTACCAGTAGACCGACCACGTTCCGCCGTTGCCCTGACGCGTCGAATCGACCGGGCCGCGGTCGTAGAAGGCGATCTCCCGCGGCCGCTTGGCATCGGTCCAGTCGAAGACGGAGACGCCGCCCTGATACCACGACTGCACCATCACATCGCGGCCGGGAATCGGAATGAGCGAGCCATTGTGTGCGACACAGTTCTCGAATGAGGTCTGCGCCGCGGGCATCTTGTAATAGCTCTGGAAGACCATGTTGCCGTTCTCGATCGTGAAGATCGCATCGGCGCCCCATGACTGCGGATCGGATGCGCGGCACTTCGGCGCACCACCACCACCCCACTCATCGGAGAAAAGGACCTTGGTGCCATCGTTGTTGAACGTTGCCGAATGCCAGTACGAGAAATTCGAATCCGAGACGGCTCCGATGCGCACCGGGTTGGCCGGATCCTTGATGTCGAGCAACAGGCCGTACCCTTCGCAGGCTCCGCCGGCGAGCCCGATGGCGGGATAGGCGCTGATGTCGTGGCAGCTGGTTACGGCGGGGCGCGATGCATTGGGCGTTGATTCGGGGAATCTGGCGGAGATGATCCCCTGTATGCCTGCGCGGAGCGCTGCGCTATCGGCGGCGCTGTGGGTCGTCGCGCCGCGAATCCGCGCAATGCTGTCGAGCATCGGCTTCGCGTATGACGCCGGGATCACGACTTCGTTTCCAAAGATGCGCGCGACGAACTGTCCCTTTGCTTTTGCAGTCTGAATGGCAACGATGTCATCCGGTGCGAGGCCGTGCGACTTGACGGGCGTCAGGTTGTTGAAGATGCGCGGGGAGCTGACGATCCTGGCCTGTTCGGGGTGCGCCAGCGGCACCTTGATGGCCTCGATGCGGAACTCGGCGGTATTGGGATCGTCCGGGGCCCGGACACAGCCCTTGAGCTCGGCTTCCGGGCGCACCGACGATGAACCAGAGATGTAGACATACACATTCTCCTGGTCCTTCGGATCGACAACGACAGTATGGGTGTGCGAACCGCGGCAGGTCTGCACGTTGGCCACGTTGCGCGGGTGTGCCAGATCCGAGATGTCAAAAATGCGCAGGCCCTTGATGCGATCCGTACTCACCGTGTCCTTCACTCCCTGATCACCGCAGTCGATGCGACCAGTGTTTCCTTCGGCGGAGACGAAGAGCAGGTTCCTGTAGACGGAGACGTCGCTCTGCGACGCGGGGCAGTAGTTGGCGATCCTGATCGTGGGATTCGACGCGTTCGTAATGTCCCAGATCTGGTAGCCGTTGTAGTTCCCCTGGATGACCGCATTGCCAAGGAACGCGAGGTCGGAGTTCGTGCTGCCGAGGAACTTCGCGGAGGGTCTGGTACGAGACACCACGCGCATGTTCCACGTCGCCTCCTGCGCATCGAACAGCCCGGCCTTCAACCCGACGCGCTGATCCGGCTTCGGCGTCGGAATGGCGGCCATCCATGACATGTCCATCGGCGGCGCGGAGAGCGTTGGCGCGGCTGACGACGTCGCCCTCGCGCAGCCGGCGACCGAGAGGAGCGCGGCGGCGAGCGACGCGTGTACGAGCACGGGAGCGACTCGTCGCGCCCTGTTGCGAGAAGACATGTGGAACTCCTTACGATGCGAGGTGGGTCAGGCTGATAGAGGGCACGAATCGCTCAGGGCGGCAACGTCCCGAACTCGAGTGCGATCCGCAGTTGCTGCATGCGGGTGATTTCGGTGGTCTGATCGATCTGCACGTCGGACGCGAACTTGAAGACCATCTCGTCCTGGCCTGCGCCCACGGTGCCGAACAGCTGCTTCACCATGCCGACGGCGCCATCATGGTGCTGCATCATGTAGACGAGGAACTTCTTGTCGAATTCAGGGCCGCGCGCCTTGTCGAGGTCGGTCATCTGCTCCTCGGTGAGCATGCCCGGCATGAGCATCATGTGCTCCATGCCGTTCATGATCATCTTCATGCCCTTGGGATTTGCCTCGGGCACCGGCTGGTTGCGATCGCGGAGCCAGCGGCTCATGAGCGCGATCTCATCGACCTGCGCATTGATGATCCGGTCGGCGAGCCGTTGAATGGGGCCGCTCGCGCCATGACTCGCCGCCCACCTGGACATGGCGACGGCCTGCGCGTGATGGCCGATCATGCCGGACATGAATTCGATGTCGGCCGAGGTATACGGGTAGCGTGCACTGTCGGCGCGCGCCTTGGCGACCGCCGCCGAGTCACTGCGTAACCTGGCGGCCGAGGAGGCTGGGTCCTGTGCTTCGACGGGGCGGGGGGATGCGAGGGCCGTCGCGGCGACGAGAAACGCCCACACGAGGCCGCGGCGGCGACCGACGTTCACGATCATATCGTTCTCCTCGATGGCGTTCGTCGGCCATCGTGTCAATTCAGTCGAAATCAATTGTAGCTTACCGACTTGCCGGAGGAAGGGCCATGGTGCACCGTGGATGGCCGTCGCGAGCTTGGGTGGACCTGAACCGCGCGTAGCGTCCGTCCTGAAGCGGCTATTTCGGATGTCACCCCGAGCGAGCGAAGCGAATCGAGGGCTCTGCACCTCAAGCCCAGACTGAAGGTGCATATCCCTCGACGTCGCTCGGGATGACATTCATGGCTGTGCGCACGAGAAATCGCAGTCTCAGGACGGACACGAGGTAAAGACTCCAGAACACGCAATGACCATACGTATTCGTACGCCCCTTCCGTCAGACCTGGCACCGGTTCTCGACCTGGTGCCTCGCTTGCGCGCCTTCGGCGGCCAATCGCTTCGGGAGAACGATGATCTCGACCGCGCCGAGCGTCGAGCGCTGGAGAGCGCCTTTGAGCAACTGCCGGTGGGTGCCACGCTCCTCGTGGCAATTGACGAGAACACCGGCACCGTGTGCGGCGTCGCCTACGCCGAAACGGAGATCGACTACTTCACCGGCGAAGACTACGGCCACCTGGCGATTCTCGCCGTTTCGGATGCCGCCGAGGGAAAAGGGGTCGGGCGCGCGCTGATTACGGCCGTCGAGGATTGGGCGCGGGCACAGGGCTACCGCTTCGTGAATCTCAACGTGTTCGATGGGAACGCGCGCGCGCGAGCGTTCTACGAACGGGCAGGATATGCACCGGACATGATCCGCTACGCGAAGGTGATTGCGCCTCCTCCCTCCCAGGCACCGTAATGTTTCTCGAAATCCGGATGCTCACGCGCGCGGACGGCGACATTCTGGAGCGCATCGCGCCGGACGTTTTCGACGGCCCCGTCAAAGACCGGTGGACGCGAGAATTTCTCAACGATTCCCGCCACCATCTCGCGGTGGCGATCGATGAGGGAGTGGTCGTCGGCATGGTGAGTGCTGTCCACTACGTGCACCCGGATAAGGCGCCACAATTGTGGATCAACGAGCTCGGCGTCGCGCCAACGCACCAGCGCCGGGGCATTGGGCGGCAGTTGCTCGACATCATGCTCGATCACGGTCGCACGCTCGGATGTACGGAAGCCTGGCTTGGAACCGAGGAGACGAATATCGCCGCCAACGCGCTGTACAAACGGGCGGGCGGTGATGCCGAACCGTTCGTCCTCTATTCATTCCCCTTGGGGTCATAGTGACATTGTTTGCGCTCACTCGGGCGGTGAGCCCATCGCTCGCCGAGTGCGAGCTCACGCACCTGGCGCGCGAGCCGATCGACATTCCGCGCGCCGTCGAACAGCACGCGGCGTACGAGACACTGCTCGGCGATCTGGGTGCCACCGTCGTTCGCGTGCCGCCAGCGCCCGCGTTGCCCGATGCGGTCTTCATCGAGGATACGGCCATCGTTCTCGACGAGGTTGCGGTCATCACGCGACCGGGAGCGGTCGTGCGACGCGCAGAACTGGAGGGCGTTGCCGCGGCGCTGGGCTCGTATCGGCCGCTGGTATCGCTCACGGCACCCGCGACGCTCGACGGGGGAGACGTCTTCCGGGCAGGACAGAGGCTCTACGTTGGGCGGTCGAGCCGAACGAACGATGAGGGCATCGAGCAGCTCCGGCGGGCAACAGAGCCGTACGGCATGCAGGTCATCGCCGTCGAATTTCAGGGTTGCCTGCATCTCAAGAGCGCGGTCACCACCGTCGCCGACGATGTGCTGCTCGTCAATCCCGATTGGGTTTCGGCCGCTTGCTTTCGGGGGTTCGACTGCATCGCCGTCGATCCGCGCGAGCCGCATGGTGCGAACATCCTCCGGGTGGGAGCGAGCCTGGTGTACTCCAGCGCCTACCCACGGACCGCGGAGGTCCTTGGGCGTCATGGCTTCGTTGTCTCGACTGTGGACTGCAGCGAACTCGTGAAAGCGGAGGGCGCGGTCACCTGCTGCAGTCTGGTGTTCAATCACTTCCCCGCGCACTATTAGCGATGGCAGATGAAATCGTCGTACTCCGGGAGTACGGGCTCGAAGTCGAGGCGCGACTCGCCGCCACGGTCCTCGAAGCCAACGGCATTCCGGCCCGTGTCGTGATGGACACCGCCGGCGGAGCGTTCCCCAGCATGGCATTGCTCTTTCCCATCCGGTTGCTTGTTCGAGCGGACGACGAGACACTCGCGCGCGAGCTTCTCGATACATCAGCTGGCGAGTCGCTGGACAGCGATGCGCCGGAGTTCGAATGATGCGCGCCCTGTTCCTTGCCGCTCTCGTTTCTCTTCCAGCAGCAGCCGCGGCGCAACGCACAGCGCTCGCACCGGCGGATTCCGCATTGATTGGCCGGATTCTCCTCGCCGAAGACAAGCGGGATTCGACCGACGTGGCGCTCGCGGAAGGAGCGCGCCATGCCGACATCCGCGTAAGTACGATAGCGAAGCGCGCCCGTTGGCGCATTCGCGACGCGCGGTTTGCGGCGAGAGACTCGCTTCCGCCCTTGCCGGCACCGCCATCGTATCCCGAACCCGCGTGGCGGTTGCGCTTTCGGGCCATGACGGCGCAGAAGAACGAGTGCGGCGCATTGCGCGCTGCACTGAGCGACAGCGCATGGGCGGTGCGACTGCGCGCCGCAGACCTGGTACCGGCCACCTGCGCGACAGACGAAGCACTCCTCGGAACGCTGCGCGAATGGGTTGACGCGCTACCGGCCACGACGTCGCGGCGCGCGCCGAATGGCGTGTCTTGGCATGCGGGCGCTCACGGAGTGGTCGCGTTGGCGCGCGTGCGGCCCGACGAGGCGCGCACGAGACTCGCCAAGGTCGTGGCACACCGCCAATGGCAGGTACGCGCCTACGCGGCTCGTGCGGCCGGGCTGCTGTCGGACACGGTGCGACTACGGGTGCTCACCCGCGATCCGGACGACAACGTGAAGGAAGCCGCCATCGAGGCGCTGGCGAAGCTCACCGGTCATCTGGACGACGCGCTGTTTGTAATGGCGCTCAATGCGCCTGGTGCGCAGGCGGTGCGTGCCGCGGCGATGGCACTCAAGGGATCGCCACGCGACGACATTCAACGCCTCGCGACGGCGGCCTACACACGCTGGGCGGCGAAGGGCATCGCGTCGGCACGTGATGCGCGCGTCGCGCTACTCGAAGCGGCGGGCCGGCCAGCGACTGACGACCGGATGCCCACGCCGCGCGGCGAACTGCTTCCCGATGCCATCGCGCTCGCACTCGGCGCCGATGTGCGCCTCCGCGTGACGATGGCGCCGACCCACGGCGGCGGGTCGTTTGTCGTCAGGCTGCGCGGTGACGTGGCTCCGCTCATGGCGTCGCGCATCCTCGCGTTGGCGCGCGCGAGCTACTACGACGGACTCACGTGGCATCGCGTCGAGCCGGATTTCGTCATTCAGGGCGGGAGCCCCGGCGCGAGCGAATATGTGGGCTTATCGGACTTCATGCGCGACGAACTCGGCACCGTGCCCCACGTGCGCGGCACGGTGGGCATGAGCACACGTGGTCACGACACCGGCGATGCGCAGTGGTTCGTCAACCTGAGAGACAATGCGCGGCTCGGCCGCGACTACACGGTGTTTGCGGAAGTGATCCAAGGGATCGATGTCGTTGATGGCATTCTCGAGGGTGACATCGTCGCATCCATCACGGAAATCCAGCCACGGTAGCGATGCATGACGAGCTCGCAGACGACGTCGCATCGTATTCAATCGCTCGACATCGTTCGCGGAGCCGTCATGGTGTTGATGGCCATCGATCACGTTCGCGTATACGCGGGCGTGCCAGCTGGCGGGCCGACGTTCGGCGTCTTCTTCACGCGATGGGTCACGCACTTCTGCGTTCCGGCGTTTGTCTTCCTCGCAGGGACTGGCGCGTTTCTCCACGGCCGGCGGCTCGGTGACACGCGCGCGCTCGCACGCTACCTGGTGACGCGCGGCGCCATCCTCGTCGCGCTCGAGCTCACGTATCTCCGCCTTGCATGGACGTTCAACGTCGACTTCGGCGAATACAACATCGCTGGTGTTATCTGGATGCTCGGCTGGTGCATGATCCTGATGGCCGGGCTCGTTCGATGCTCGACGAAAGCGATTGGTATTTTTGGAATTGTGGTCATGGCTGCACAGCAGCTCATGTTCGCGTTCGGCCACATTCCCGACGCGCGCGAGGGCCCGCTCGGTTGGCTTCTCCGTTTCCTGTACTTTGGTGGCGAGGTACACGTTGGCGGCGAAGGCGGGCCGCCGATCGCCATCCTCTATGTCATCATACCGTGGATCGGCGTGATGGCCGCGGGTTACGCATTTGGCTCCGTCATGCTCCGTGAGCCAGCGGAGCGGCGGCGCTTCTGCCTTCGAGTCGGGTTGTCGGCGACCGCGGCGTTTCTCATCATCGCGAGCATCGTCGCCGCGAAGACGGCCTCCGAGAGCGATTTGCCCTTTGTCCTCGCCGTCCTGGCGCAGCAGAAGTATCCGGCATCACAACTCTTCCTCATGATGACCCTCGGGCCGACCATTGCGTTGCTCCCGTCACTCGAGCGGGCCCGCGGGTGGTTTGCAGACGTGCTGGCGACGTTTGGCCGTGCGCCGCTGTTCTACTACCTCCTGCACATTCCCGCGATTCACGCTGCGGCGCTTGTGGTGTCGCTGGTGCGAGAGGGATCGGTCAATCCATGGCTCTTCGGCAACCACCCACTCCGGCCGCCGCCGCTGCCGGACGGCTACATGTGGAGCTTGCCGCTACTATATCTCGTATTCGCACTCGTCGTGGCGATCCTGTACGTGCCATGCAAATGGTTTGCACGAATGAAGGCCGAGCGGCGCGCGCCGTGGCTGGCCTACCTCTGATTCGCAAGGTTCTCATCATGCTCGAGTTACAAACTCTGCGCCGCATTGGCATCGCCGCGCTATCCGTGGCGACGTTCTCGCTGGCCGCCACCGCGCAGTCGCCGGCCAAGTATCCGATCACCCGAAAGGACGCGACGACTGACAATTACTTTGGTACCGTCGTCGCGGATCCGTATCGATGGCTCGAAGACCAGAACTCGAAGGAAGTCGAACGGTGGGTGGACGCCGAGAACAAGGCGACGTTCAGCTATCTCGAGAAGATTCCATTTCGCTCGATGTTTCGCGCAGAGCTGACGAAGCTCTACAACGTGCCGCGGGTAAGTGTGCCGTTCCGCGTCGCGGGCAAGCTCTACTACAGCAAGAACACGGGCCTGCAGAACCAATCGGTCGTGTTCGAACAGGCCTCACTGAATGGCACACCTCGCAAGCTGATCGACCCCAACACGTTGTTCGCCGACGGTTCGACGCAGCTCGCTGGCTATGTGCCGTCGCCAGACGGGAAGTACTTCGCGTACTCGCTTTCGGTGGGCGGTTCGGATTGGTCGGAGGTGCACATCAAGCGACTCTCCGACATCCGCGAACTCGCCGACACGGTCCACTGGGTCAAGTATTCAGGGACGGCGTGGACCGAGGACGGGAAGGGGTTCTTCTACACGCGCTATCCGACGCCGAACAAGGATTCGGTGCTGACAGCCAAGGCGATCAATGGCAAGATCTACTATCACACCGTTGGGACGCCGGACAGCAAAGACCGGATGATCTACGAACGTCCGGACCGGCCGGACTGGTACCTCGGCGCGTCGCTGAGCGAGGACGGGCGGTTCCTGTCGATCACGATGAATCATGGAACTGAACCGAACAACCTGCTCTATGTTGCGGACCTCAAGGAGGGGAAGCATCCGGACTTGAGGGCACCGATCGTTCCGGTGTACACCGGCAATGATGCCGAGTACTACCCCCTTGGCAGCGTTGGCGACACGATCATCATGCAAACCACGGCGAATGCGCCGAAGCGAAAGGTCGTCTCTTTCGTGCTGTCGGATACGTCGCGTGCGCACTGGCGCACGGTCGTGCCCGAAGGGAAGGATGTGCTGGAGACGTCGACACTCGCTGGCCGCCGCGTGATCACGCAGACGCTGGAGGACGTAAAGAGTCGTCTTCGCATGTTCGAGATCGACGGCCGCTCGGCAGGGGACATCGAGCTCCCGGGGATTGGTACGGTGGGCGCGCTGTCGTCGCGCAACGACACGCCGGAGCTCTTCTACGCGTACACCTCCTTTTTGACGCCGTCAACGGTGTACCGCTTCGATTTCAAGACGGGGGCGAGCACCGCATTTCAACGCCCGCGGGTTCCGTTCGATGCGGCACCGTTCGAGACGATGCAGGTGTTCTACACCTCGAAGGATGGCACGCGCGTGCCGATGTTCATCACCGCCAAGAAGGGATTGACGCTCGATGGCTCGCATCCGACCGTGCTCTACGCTTACGGCGGATTCAACATCAGCAACACGCCGGGATTCAGCAGCAACATCGCGGTCTGGCTGCAGCATGGCGGCGTGTACGCGCTCGCGAATCTCCGGGGCGGTGGCGAATACGGAGACGCTTGGCATCGCGCGGGCATGCTCGAGAAGAAGCAGAATGTCTTCGACGATTTCATCGCGGCGGCAGAGTACCTCGTGAAAGAGAAGTACACATCGCCATCGCACCTGGCGATTCACGGCTACTCCAATGGCGGGTTGCTCGTCGGCGCGGTGCAAGAGCAGCGGCCCGATCTGTTCGCGGTGGCATATCCGGGTGCAGGCGTGATGGACATGCTGCGATACGACAAGTTCAGCGCGGGGATCGGCTGGGTTGCCGAGTATGGTTCGTCGTCGGACTCGTCCCAATTCAAGACGATCTACAAGTACTCTCCCGTGCACAACGTGAAGCCCGGTGTGTGCTATCCCGCGACGATCGTGACGACCGCGGACCATGATGATCGTGTCGTGCCCGGGCACTCGTACAAGTTTGCGGCGGCAATTCAAGCAGCGCAGGCATGTGATCGGCCGACGCTCTTACGTGTGGAGACGAAGACGAGCCACGGCTACATGCCGACGGACAAGCGGATCGCGCAGGCGGCGGACATCTGGTCCTTCACGGCGTGGAACACCGGGATGCGTCCTCCTGCCTTGGTGCCGTGACCACTGCGGCAGGCCATAACGAAGACGAATGGCTCTGGGGATGGGATCCGACGCCGGGAATCGTCTCGGTTTGGGCGGAGAGTGACGGGCGCGCCCTGATCTGGCGTCGCGTTCCCGACACAGGGGAATTGTTGCGCGAGCAGGCGCGATTCCGGCCGTGGATCCTGCTCGACCGTCTGGATGACCTGCGGCATCTGGGAGACCGGTTCGGCGCGGAGGGCAGCGATTCGGCCGACATCACTTATCGTGAGCTCGAAGGGCCGGGCGCACTTCGCTACCTCGTCACGGCGCGCGATGGCAGAGTGCTGGCCAAGGAAATATTGCGCGGTGCCGAGCTTCGGCTCGGCGAGCGGCTCGAGCACGTAAAAGAGTTGGGGGAGGGCGTGCTGGTGCTTCCACCGGAGGAACAGTACCTCGTCGCCACCGGGCGAACGTACTTCCGTGACCTCACCTTCGATCACCTGAAGCGCTTCCAGTTCGACCTCGAAACGACGGGCCTCTTTGCGGAGCGCGATCGAATCTTCATGATCGCGGTGCGCGATCCGGATGGCACGACCGACCTTCTCGAAGTGTCTGGCGACGGAGATGCAGCGGAAGCGGACCTGATCCGGCGACTTGCCGCGCGTGTAAAGGCAGTGGATCCGGACGTGATCGAGAACCATAACCTCCACGGCTTCGATCTCCCCTTCATCGATAAGCGCGCGCGGAAGCTCGGCGTGCAACTCAACCTTGGACGCATCGAGTTGAGTGGACTGCGCCAGCGCGCGGCGCGCCGAGGGGCCAAGAGTGAATCGGATGAGACGCGGCGTGTGCGCTTCATGGCGCCGGGACGAGAGCTGATCGACACACTCGACGCCGTGCGACGGTACGATTTCTCGAATCGCGATCTTCCTGGCCACGGACTCAAGGCGGTCGCTCGGCACTTCGGCATCGCGGGACCGGAGCGAGAGCTTATCCGCGGCGACCTCATCTCGACGGTGTATCGCACCGATCCGGAACGCGTGCGTCGCTATGCCACGGCGGATGTGGAGGAGGTGGCGGCGCTCTCGCGGTTGCTCAGCGGTGCCGCATTCGCGCTCGCGCGCATGGCGCCGCGACGGTATGAGCGGCTGGCCGATGCGGGCGCGGCGACGGGCGTGATCGATCCCTTGCTGGTTCGTGCGTATCTCAGGGCAGGGACGGCGTTGCCAGCGCATGAGGATGGCGACGGCACGGAACACCAAGGGGCGGCGCTCCATCTCTTTGCCACTGGCGTGGCGCACCGCGTCGTGAAGGCCGATGTGGCGAGCCTGTATCCGTCGTTGATGCGCGCATACCGCATCGGGCCCTCGCGTGATAGGCTCGGTGCGTTGTTGGCGCTGGTCGACCGCCTGGTCGAGCGCCGGCTCGCCGCGAAGGCAAGCGCGCGCGCTGCACCCGCCGGCTCGTCGGAGCGGTATACACACGAGGCGATGTCGGCCGCGATGAAGCTCGTCGTCAACTCCGCCTATGGCTATCTGGCTGCGGGCGGAGGACTGACGCGCTTTGCCGATGTCCATGCCGCGAACGAGGTCACGCGGCGTGGTCGCGAGACGCTGGACATGATGTGTCGCGAGCTTGCCGCTCGGGGAGTCACGTTGCTCGAGGCGGACACCGACGGCGTGTACTTCGCCGTGCCCGACCGCTGGACTGAAGTCGATGAACGCCGAGTGGTGTCGGAGGTCGCGGCCCTGCTTCCGTCGCTCGTGCAACTCGAGTTCGATGGCCGCTATGCGGCGATGCTGTCGCATGAGCCAAAGAATTACGCGCTGCTGCGCTATGACGGCTCGCTCATCCTTCGTGGCGTGGCGTTTCGTTCGAGTCGCGCGGAGCCGTATGGGGAATCATTTCTCCGGCGCGCCATCGCGAGACTTCTCGTGGGAGACGTCGTCGGAGTCAGGGATGTCTATCTGGCCACGCTCGACGCACTCCAGCGGCGAGACCTCCCGACGCTCGACGTATCGTCGAAGGTCCGGATGACGAAGACGCCGGTAGAGTACCAGCAGACGCGCGAGAGCCGGCGCGAGCTGACGTACGAGGCGATGTTGGCGAGCGGGCGTACGACATGGAGTGTCGGCGATCGGGCGCGCGTCTATCGGACCAGGTCCGGCGGAGGATCGGTCGTCTCGGAGGCCGATGATCCAGGCGGCGCAACGGACCCGCGCGACTACGACGCCGAGTACTATGCTCGACAACTTCGAGAGACGTACGCCGCTCGGCTGGCGCGTGCGTTCTCGGCGGAGGACTTCAGCACGTTATTCGCTGATCCGGAGCAGTTGTCGTTGTTTGCGCCGCTGATCAGTGACATTCGAGCGGTGCTGCAGCAAACATGAAACTGATTTTACCACAGAGGACACAGAGGACACAGAGGACTACGTATGCTGTTCTCCGTGTCCTCTGTGTCCTCCGTGGTTCATTGCTGTTGCCTTGTTCATAGACCAAATTCTGGCATGCAAAAGTTCACGACCCTCCTGCTCGCGCTTGTCGTCGTCAGCGCTGCCTGCAGGGAGAAAGCGCCCGATGTCGTTCCTCCTGCCGGGCCGGCGCCGGACTCTTTCCGTGTGGCATTCCAGACGAGCAAAGGACAATTCACTGTCCAGGTGAATCGCGCGTGGTCGCCGAATGGTGCAGACCGGTTTCGCGACCTCGTTTACGTGCAGTTCTTCGACGAGAACAGGTTCTTTCGCGTGCTTCCGGAGTTCATCGCGCAATTCGGAATCAACGACGACAAGAAGGTCAATGAAAAGTGGGATGTCATGCGCATCCCCGACGACGCGCTCGTCGCGAAAAACCTCCGCGGCACGCTCACGTTCGCAACGGATGGGAAGGATTCGCGCTCCCATCAGCTGTTTTTCAACCTCAAGGACAACACGAGTCTCGACAAGCAGGGCTTTACGCCGATCGGAAGGGTCGTCGACGGGATGAACGTTGTTGACTCCATCTACAGCGGGTACGGTGAAAGGCCGAGCGGCCACATGATCTCGACGCTCGGCAACAGTTATCTCAGGCGAATGTTTCCGAAGCTTGATTTTATCCAGACGGCCAGAATCCTGACGCCATGAGCGACTCGATGGTTCATGCGGAGAGCGTCCAGTGAGTCGTGCTCGTCGCGTGATGAAAAACCTTCGGCTCGGAATGTCGCTCGCGTGGACGGCGTCGCCCGAGTCGCTGGTCCGCTACTCGGTCCTCGGCGTGCTCAGCTCGATGATGCCGCCGGTCTCCGTCTACCTCGGCGCGAGTCTCGTCAATCGGATTGCCGAGGCGCGCGTCCACGCGATCGAGTTCCGCGCGATGGTTCCCATTCTCCTCGGAATGTGGATCACCACAGGACTTCAGCGGGCGATCGGCGCGTACATGGGCTACGGCAGGAATCTGTTCGTCCGCCGTGTGCAACTCGAGGCCGAACGCCGATTGCTGGCGAAGGCGTCGAAGCTGGATCTCGGTCATTTCGATGATTCCGATTGGCACGACCGGCTGGCGCGCGCGAAGCGAGATGTCTCGTGGCGGCCCGGCGACCTCACCTGGTCCGTGCTCGGCCTGTCGGGCAATATCGTGACGATCGTGTTGATGGCGTCGCTGCTGGCGAGCCTGCATTACGTGCTCGTTCTGCTCGCACTGGCGGCGTCCGTACTCTCGCTGCTGCTCGAGCGGCGCGTGACGACCAAGATGTATGAATTCTTCTACAAGGAAACGCCCGAAGATCGCGAGCGCGAATACCTCGGTGACCTCCTCGTGCAGCCACGGAATACCAAGGAGATCCGTGCATACGTCCTGGCCGACTATCTGTTGGCCAGGCATCGGAAGATTTCGGAGGACTTGTTCGCTCAACGGGAGCTGATGTACAAGTCCGGCACGCGGATCTCGCTGCTGACGGGGCTGGTGAGTGGAACGACGCTGGCGCTGGCGTACGTGTTCGTCGCCATGAAGGGTGCGGCGGGTGAAATCGATCCCGGTGGCGTCGTGCTTGTCATTGGTGCATTCACCGCCGTTGCGGGCACGCTGGGACAGATTTCCAGCACCTTCGTGGCGGTGGACCAGCACACGACCTTCCTCGACGATTACTTCTCCTTCCTGGCGATCGAGCCGCTCATTCCGGTGCCAGCGGCGCCGAAGAGTATCCCCGCCAGCGTTACCGAGGGGATCGAGTTCAGGGACGTTGGGTTCAAGTATCCGGGCGGGAGTGGCGCAGCCGTTGAAGGGCTGAACCTGCACATCCGGCCGGGGGAGCTCATTGCACTCGTCGGAGAAAACGGAGCAGGGAAGAGCACGCTCGTGAAGCTGCTGCTCCGTTTCTACGATGTCGACCGTGGGTCGGTGCGGGTTGGTGGAGTGGATCTCAAGGAGATCGATGCGGAGACGCTGCGCAGCCGAATCGGCGTGCTGTTTCAGGACTACGCGCAGTACGAGCTCTCCGTCCGTGAGAACGTCGCGATGGGCCGACCCGGCGGTGATGTGGACGACGCCCGCGTGATGGACGCACTGCGCACGTCGCGCAGCGAGTGGCTGGTGGGCAAGATGACGAGCGGGCTCGATTCTAAGGTTGGGCGGCTGTTCGAGGGGGGCCACGACCTGTCCGGTGGCGAGTGGCAGCGTCTCGCGCTCGCGCGCATCATGTATCGCGATGCTGATATCTGGATTCTCGACGAACCGACGGCGTCGCTGGATCCTGAGGCCGAAGCGGCGATCTTCGCGGAGTTGAAGGAAAACTTGCGCGGACGGATCGGGATCGTGATCTCACACCGTTTCTCGACGGTTCGGATTGCGGACCGGATCGCCGTGGTGGCCGACGGGCATATCACGGAGCTCGGAACGCACGAAGAGCTGCTCGCAGCGAATGGTCGCTACGCGCAGCTCTTCGAACTGCAAGCCGCCGGGTACCGCTAAGGTTACGGCTTCGTCATGGTGAGGCCCGTTACGGTCGCGTCGGTGTTGTGGGCGAAGCGGATGCCGTAGACGCCGTCGGTGGACTTGAGCTTGCCGGCGCCGACCGCGGTGGCCTTGTCATAGCTGCCGACGACCGTGCCGTTGATGTTGCACTCGATCTTGTCGCCCTTCACGGAGAGCGCGATGGTCTGGGTGACCGGTGCATCCTTGGCGGCGGCCTTGTTGATTGCCGGATTGGCTTCCGGGCGACGCGGGCTCACCTGGAACGGAGCGGGGCCAAAGCCGCGTACGATGAAGGTGCCGTTGCCGTAGGCCGTACAGTACAGCAGGCTCTGGTTCTCCGTACCCAGATCATTGCCGGCGATCATGATGCCGTACGGGTGCGGGTGATCGTTCAGGTTCATGTACTTGGGCTCGGTGAACGTGGCTTTCACCGTGTAGTCTCCGCTCGCCTTGTTGGCCGGATTCCAATAGCTGACGGCCGGACCGGTCGTCACGTGAAGCGACGGCCCTTCGGCGGCGAGCCTCGAGTCGTTGAGAACCCGGCCGGCCTTTTCCTCATTGGCATCGATCTTTCCCGTCCAGCCCGGCACGGAAATGCCGCCACCTGCAACCTTGCTGGACTGCTCCATTGCTCCTTGTGCGCTCGCCGTCGTGGCTGTGAGCACGAAGGCGGCAATTGTGAATGCGGAACCAGTGACGCGACGCATGGTAAATCCTCTCGCTGAAGGGAGTCGGCGGATAACATATGCTCGGGGAACGGCTCCCGGCTATATCCTTGCTAGTACCACTCTCAATTGCCTGCGGTTCCGGCCGCGTTTCCCGCCAGTCGATTTCGAGGTTCCTTTGACGAAACTACTCGCCACTTTCTGCCTCCCCCTCCTCCTCCTCGCTGCATGTCGCGACCGGGGAGAAAGCGCCGCCTCGTCTGCCGCGGCTTCCGGTCAAGCGACCGGCGCGGGGG
>JAZJZK010000007.1:191491-505025 GCA_040389905.1 Gemmatimonadota bacterium
CCGCCACTGCGGCGCCCGCTGCGGTGGATACCACGACCGTCGCGACCATCGCCCCGTTCACGGTGCGGGCCGATGGCTTCGGCCCACTCGAGGTGGGAATGACGCTCAAGCAAGCGAACGAGGTGCTCGGCCAGACGCTGGAGACCATCCCTGGCACAGAGCGTGACTCGTGCTTCTTCGCGCGGTGGCCAGACCACGCACAGAACGTCCAGTTCATGTTTTCTGGGGGCACCTTCGCGCGAATCGACGTGAACTCCGGCAGATCGCGCACCGACGAGGGCGTGCGCATCGGCGACTCGGAAGCGCGGATTGACAGCCTCTACCCTGGTCACGTGCGCAAGACCAGACAGAAGTACATCGTGACGGGGAACTATGTCATCGTGACGCCCAAGAACCCCGTAGACAGCGGGTACCGAATCGTCTTCGATACGGAGGGGAGCGCCGTCATGAAATACCGGGCAGGGAGACGCCCCGAAGTGCAGAACGTGGAAGGGTGCGGCTGAGCATGCAATTCCTGGTCATCGAGGACTTCGTTGGCGGCGACCCGGCCCCAGTCTACGCACGCTTCCGCGCTCGTGGACGGTTGGCGCCCGAGGGCCTGACGTACGTGGCCAGCTGGGTCACCTCCGACGGCGCGCGGTGCTATCAGGTCATGGCGTGCGACGACCGGGCGCTGCTCGACCAGTGGATGTCCTCCTGGTCCGACCTCGTGTCCTTTCAGGTCATCCCCGTCATTTCGTCCGCTGAAGCCGCCGCGCGATTCGCGCCGACGGCAGATCCTCCGTGACGGAACACCGTCGTTCCGTCGGGTCGTACGTCGAGCGCGTACTCGCCATCGTTGGGGCGGTCGCGTTGATACTCGTCATTTCCAGCGCCGTGATCGGCCGACTCACAGACGGTCACGTGAAGGGAATCGTGCTGACCTCGGAAGACGATCGTCCCATTCCAAACGTGCCCGTATTCCTCGACGATGAAACGGGGACAGTCCGTCGCACCGTGACGGCCGCGGACGGCACCTTTCGCTTCGCGATCGAGCCGGCGCGCCTGCGTCGCGCGCGAGTGCTCATCTGCCCACCCGAGCGGCTCGCGATCATCAGCGACGAACAGCCGACGCATCTCGTCGGGACCAACAGCCTGCATTCGCCACGACGGCCACCCGGTTCGCGCAAACTGCGCGGTTGGGAGTTCGGGTGGCGCGCCGCCGTGCCCGCGGAATGCGACGCGGTCCTCGCGTCGCCCACGGGGAGCTAACTAACGTTTCTTCACGACGAGGAGCGCGTTTCCGACATCGCGTTCGCCTGTCGGGTCGCTTGGCTTGTTCACCACGGCCCCCCCGATCACCATCGTGGTCGACCCGCCGCCGTCGAGGTTCATCGCGTCCCACGCGCCCAGCGTGCGCATGACCGTGGCAAGCTCCGCCAGCGTCATGCCAACACTCTTCTCCGAACGACCATCCACCGTGAGGATGAGCAGCGCCGAACTGTCACGCGAAAATCCGATCGCCGTACGCGGATGACGCGCTTCGGCATTCCGCGAGATCGTTCCTTCCACGGTCGGCGCGTCGGCGGCGACGCTCGATCCGTTGCGCAGGATCCGTGGCCATCCGCCGATGAGCATCGTGGGCACACCACCACGTGCCATTCTGGGCAATGTTGCAAGAAGAATCCGCACGGTGTCGCCGTCGGCCATGGCGAGCACCTCCTTCGTGCGCAGACCGGCACCATACGCGGAGAGCACGGCGCCTCCCGCAGGAATTGGAGTACCTGACGCATTCGACGCGGCGCCGCGCCTGACGAAGAGGAGCGTGTCCCCGCGACGGCCGGCGGCTGCGAGCGGTGCCTCCGCTGTCTGGCGCGTGGTATCCCGCGGCGTCGTCGCGCCGAAGCGCGACGTGAAAAGCGCGGTGCCTTCCGGATTCCCCGAGGGATTGGCGTTGACGTTGATGATTGGTGTGGCAACACCCCGCGCCCAAGCGGTGGCGTCGAGGATATAGCGATCCATCTGCGGCCGCCCAGCGGCGTCCATGGCGAACTGAATGTGCGGGTTGTCATAGGTGTCGTACGGCGACTCCGTCACCTTGACCCCTTTCCACCACTCGCCGGCGACGACCTGGTTGTTCTCGTTCTCGCCGGACTTCAGTTCGAAGAAGTCTGCGTTGACAGCAACGAGAACCTGCGCCCCCGCCGACGTGGCCCGGCGCACCATGTCCGTCGGCTTCTCCCTGCTCCTCAACGAGTCGTGCGCACGCGCGTTTCGAACATCGACGCCGGCCGAGCGAAGATCGATCCGGACGACATGCATCGTCCACGGCCCGCGTGGGTCGAGGATGTGCCGGTATTGGACGCCCGGGGACAGGAGCCGCGAGGCGAGCGTGTCGCCCGATTGCGCGCGAGCGACGCTGGGCGCCGCGGCGCAAAGGACGCCCGCCAGCGAGAGAAGGACGCGCGCGTGGTTCACCGGTAAATGAGAAACGGCCTGACTGACGCCGCGAACTTCACCGCGTCGGCGTCCCAGTCCTTGATAAGCGCGTCGATCGTGTTGCTTTCGACCGCCGCACGAAGTTTGTCCGTGCCGGCGAGACGATCGATGGATCCCCGCCACGTGAAGTCCTTCGTGTGCCGAGCATAGATCGCACGGAGCATGCGGATGCCAAGTTCTACCGGGCGCACCACGTTGCGATCCGTCACGTTGACCTTGATCATCGGAATGGACTGCTGGCTGAACTTGTAGCCGGAGTCGATCTTCCGCGTCACGGTGTCGAAGCGCACGCCGGGCAACTTCATTGCGTTCAGCTCGGCGGCGATCGCCGCGTTGTCGGTCATCCACGACGCACCAATCAACGTGAACGGCGCATCGGTGCCGCGGCCTTCAGTCGCCGTCGTTCCCTCGAAGAACACGGTGCCAGGGTAGAGGAGCTCCGCGTCGAGCGTGCGGAGATTCGGCGACGGATTCACCCGCGGGATGCCCGTTTCGTCGAACCACATCGAGCGCCGGTAGTTCTTCATGGGCACGACGCGGATGTCCGCGTCGATCAGCTTGTTCCCGGCTACGAACTTGAGCAGTTCTCCCGGCGTGAGGCCGTATCGCAGTGACACCGGGTGCTGTCCGACGAGCGACGCGAACTTGGGGTCGAGAATGTTGCCCTCGAAGCGGTCGGCGCGGATGGGATCGGGACGGTCGAGGATGATGATTGGTTTCTTCGCCACCGCTGCAACGTTCGCGAGCGTCCACTCAAAGGTGTAGACGCGCGCGCCGACGTCCTGGATGTCGTAGAGGAGGACATCGAGGTCCTTGAGCGTCTCGATCGACTTCGCTTGAGCCGCGCCGTACACCGAATAGATCGGCACGCCCGTCGCCGAGTCGACGCCGGAGTCGATCCGGGCGCCGGCGCGTTCGACGCCGCGGATACCGTGCTCGGGAGCATAGAGCGCCACGAGCTTGACCCCCGGGGCCTTGAAGAGCAGGTCGATCGTGCTCGTCCCTTTCCGATCGCGTCCGGAATGATTGGTGAGCAGGCCGACACGCTTGCCACGGATGAGATGGATGGAATCGGTGAGGAGCACTTCAACGCCGGGGATGACCCCACCTTGCGCGTGAAGGTCGGGGGCCATGGCGGACAGCAGCGTCGCGGCCACGGCAAGGTAGGAGGTTCTCATGGACGAAGAGTGCGGTACACCCGAACTGATAGCAAGACGGACTTGCGCCAGACGCGGCGAACGCTCGATTGTAGCACACCATGCCAATCCACTACCGGTTCCATTGCATCGCGATCGTCCTCCTGACGGTCGCGTCCACCGCGGCCGCTGCCCAGGGCACGACGAAAGCGCCGCCGCCTCCCGCCGCCATCAAGGCAATCAAGGAATCCGACCTCAAGCGCGACCTCTATGTCTTCGCGGGCGACGCCATGCGCGGACGCGAAGCGGGAACGATCGACGAGATGCATGCATCGGTGTGGTTGGCCGATGAGCTTCGAAAGATCGGTCTCGCGCCACGCGGTGACATGGGCAGTTGGTTCCAATGGTGGAATATGCGACGCACGCGCATTTCCACGGTGTCGAGCTCCATCAAGGTCGCCGGTCGCACACTCGCGCTGTGGACGGAGATCACACCGACGACCAACGCCGCGGTGGACGTGACGGCCCAAACGGTGTTCGTGAACAACATCGCCGACACGGCGATCAACGTGCGCGGGAAGATTGCCGTGGCCGCGCTGGTCGCGCCGGCAGCAACCGCCATTCGCACAACGACCAATACGCGCGAATACAACTACACTCGGCCCGCCATCACCGCGATGGCGGCTGCGTTGACGAGACGTGGAGCCGCCGGCGTCGTCCTCGTGGCCGATTCGGTCGCGGAGATCGCGTTCGATGGCGTCGCGAAGGTGCAGGCTCGTGGGACATATGACGTCATCGACGGCGTGCCGCGTTTTTCTCGGAATGCAGGTCGCGGTGGCGGGCGCGGCGCCGGGGGCGGCGGCCAGCAGGCCACTCCCGTTCCCGTGCTCCTCGTTCATCGATCGGCCGCTGCCGCATGGAGAACGGACGGTCAGACGATCGACATCAAGCTTCGCTCGGAGAGCTTCGAGTATCCGTCCGTGAACATCATCGGCGAAGTGCGTGGCACCGACCCGAAGCTTCGCGATGAGTACGTCCTCTTCAGCTCACACCAGGATCACGATGGCGTGCGGTACACGGTGGACGGCGACTCGATCTGGAATGGCGCCGACGACAATGGCACCACGACGGTGGCGCTCATGGGCATCGCGCGAGCCTGGGTGAAGCAGCCGAGCAAGCGCTCCGCGCTGTTCGTCATTCAGGGCGCAGAGGAGCGCGGCCTGCTCGGATCGCGCTATCATGTCGCCCACCCGGTGGTGCCACTCGATCGCATCGTCGCAGTGCTCAACGGAGACATGCTCGGGCGCAACCACCCGGACACAGCCGCACTGCTCGGCTCCCAACCGCCGCACCGCAATTCATCGGCACTCGTACAGATGGCGCTCGACGCGAATCGCGCGACCGCGAAGTTCGTGATCGATTCACTATGGGACCGCCCCGATCATCCTGAAGGCTGGTACTTCCGCAGTGATCACGTCCCGTACGCCGAGCGCAAAGTGCCCTCGCTCTTCTTCTCGAGTAACCTGCATTCGGACTACCACACCCCGCGCGACGAGCCGAAGACGATCGACTACGGCAAGCTCACGCGGATCACGCAGTGGATGTACATGACGGGCTGGCTCGCCGCCAACGCAGCTGTGCGGCCGGCCGTCGATTCTGGTTTCGTGTTGAGATAGCACGTCATGGTGTCGACAGAACGGACGGAGATATTGGCCAGGCTCCGCGAATTGGAGCGTGCCGCACGTGCGCTCGATCCCGGCACGCACCGGCGGAAGAAGCTGCGCAATGCGGTGGTCGCGAGTTCCGAACGCTTCCTCCGCAAGATCGGATCGATCAAGGCGTATACGGAAACGGAGGACAAGGGGAAGGGGCTGCTCGCCACGCCCATCTCGGAGCGCGCGATCTCCGTCGAGGAAGCGATCGGTCTGTTCGAGGAGAACGTCGTGCGCCCGGGCGCGCAGCCGGCGGCTCCCGGATTGCTCGCCTACATTCCGGGCAGTGGACTCTATCACTCGGCGCTCGGTGACTTTCTGGCCGCCGTCAGCAACAAGTACGCGACGATCTTCTTCAGTGGTCCCGGCGCCGTCCGCATGGAGAACATGATCGTGCGGTGGGTCGCCGATCTGATTGGCTATCCTGCGGAGGCCGGCGGCAGCATCGCGTCGGGTGGCAGCATGGCGAATCTCACGGCGATCGTTACCGCACGGGATGCGCACGGCCTGAAGGGTGCCGACTTCGCGACGTCCGTCGTGTACCTCACGCGACAGGCGCATCACTGCGTCGACAAGGCGCTCCGCATCGCGGGTATGGGTGAGGCGCCCCTTCGCCACGTCGACATGGACGATCGTTTTCGAATGCGTCCCGATGCGCTCTCTCGCGCCATCGCGGAGGACCGCGCGGCTGGACTCCGGCCCTGGATGGTCGTCGCCGCGGCCGGCACGACGGACACCGGGGCCGTTGACCCGATCGACGACATCGCGACGATTGCGACGCGCGAGCGCTGCTGGTTTCACGTCGATGCGGCGTACGGTGGCTTCTTCATGCTCACGGAGCATGGCCGCGCACTGCTCAAGGGCATCGAACGGTCGGATTCTGCGGTGCTGGATCCCCACAAGGGTCTGTTTCTCCCGTGGGGCTCCGGCATCGTCGTCGTCCGCGATTCGGCTGCCTTGGCGGCGGCGCATGCCTATGAAGGGGCATACATGCAGGACGCCGTGCGAGATCCCAGTGAGGTGAACCCAGCCGACGTGTCACCTGAGTTATCTCGGCCGTTCCGTGCGCTTCGCATGTGGCTGCCCCTCATGCTCGTTGGCGTGAAACCATTCCGCGCTGCTCTCGCCGAGAAGCTGTTGTTGGCGCGCTATTTCCGGTCGGAGATCGAAGCGCTCGGGTTCGAGGTGGGGCCGGAGCCGGATCTCACGGTCGTCACGTACCGGTGGGTGCCACCCGGTGCAACGCTGGACGAGGCGAATGTGTTCAACAAGTCGCTCGTCGAGGGTGTCGTGCGAGATGGGCGAGTGTTCCTATCGTCGACGATGATCGACGGGCGATTCACGTTGCGATTCGTGGCGTTGTCGTTTCGGACGCATCGGAAGACGGTTGATCTGGCTATTGCGGTTTTGAGAGAGCAAGTGGCTGTCTTGGCGCGACTCACTCCAGTGTGACGTACAGAGTCTTCTCGTTCTTACCGCAGAGGGCGCAGAGGAGCAGAGGAACGCAGAGGACTACGGAACAGCAAGTGCAGACCCCTCGACTCGCTTCGCTCGCTCGGGGTGACAAACGGGGGTGGTTCACGCTCGTCTTGTCGCCCTGAGCGGAGCGAAGGGCCAGCACCTTTTTTTGGTTTTCCTCCGCGTACCTCTGCTCCCTGCGCCCTCTGCGGTGAAATCGACAACGCCAGTCTGATCAACTCAAATGCTAGTACCCGACTGCCCCCGCATCCGCATCTCTCGGATCTGCTGCCCCAAACCGCTTACCCGTTTTTGCATCGACAAAGATCGAGTGCGCCGTCCCTTGCGTCGATCCGATCTTCACCTTGTATCCCATCGCCTCGAGCGCGGTAATCGTCGTTGCCGGGAGTCCATCACGCTCGACGCTGATCACATCCGGCAGCCATTGATGATGGAAGCGAGGCGCGTTGACCGCCTCCTGAATTCCCATCTTGAAGTCGATCTGGTTCAACACCACTTGCAATACCGTGTTGATGATTGTCCGGCCGCCAGGACTTCCGACGACGGCGACAAGCTTTCCGTCCTTCGCCAGGATCGTCGGCGTCATGCTCGACAGCATTCGCTTTCCCGGTTTCGCGATGTTCGGGTTGGTACCGATCAGTCCAGTGGTATCGGTGACGCCGGGCTTGCCGTTGAAATCGCCCATTTCGTTGTTCAGGAGAAACCCTGCGCCTGAAACGACGGCGCCGAGTCCGTATCCCGCTTCGAGCGTGTAGGTCACGGAGACCGCCATGCCCTTTCCGTCCACGACGGAAAAGTGCGTCGTCTCGTCGCTCTCGTAACCTTCTGTTGCCTGCGTGGGAACCGACGGCGTTGCGCGATCGGCGACAATCGTCTTCCGCAGTGTCGTTGCGTACGCTTTATCGGTCAGCTTCGACACGGGCGGCTTCGTGAAGTCCGGGTCACCGAGGTAGCGCGCACGGTCGATGAAAGCGCGGCGCATGGCTTCGGCGACGAGATGCACGTACCGCGGCGAGTTGTGCTTGGCCGCGGCAAGGTCGAACCCTTCGAGGATGTTGAGCATCTCCACCATCGCCACGCCACCGGAGCTCGGCGGAGGCATCGAGATGATGTCGTAACCACGGTACGTTCCGCGAACGGGCGCACGTTCCTTCGCGACGTACGCCTTGAGGTCTGCCTCCGTGATCAGCCCGCCGCCGCGCTTCATCTCTTCCGCGATCAGCCGAGCGGTTTCGCCGCGATAGAAGCCATCGCGACCCTTGTCGCGAATGCGCGTGAGGCTCTGCGCGAGATCGGGGAGACGAATGCGTTCTCCGGCTGCGTACGCCGTGCCATTCTTCGAATAGGCGGCGATGCTGGCGGGATACGCCTTGAATCCCGTCGTCAACTCGCGCGCGAGCGAGCGCGCGAGGCCGGCCGGCGCGTCGAATCCGTCGGTCGCGAGGGTCACTGCAGGATCGACGAGTTTCTTCCATCCGAGCGATCCGTATTTCTCGTGCGCGAGCGCGAATCCGGCAACCGTGCCCGGTACGCCGACGGACGTGAGGGAGCCATGATGGATCTTCGATGAATAGGCGCCCGTCGAATCGGTGAACATCGCCGGCGTGGCGGCCTTGGGCGCCATCTCGCGAAAATCGATGGTCGTCGCGCGACCGTCGGGCATCCGGATGACCATGAAGCCACCGCCACCGATATTGCCGGCCGCGGGATAGGTCACGGCCAGCGCGAAGCCGGTGGCAATCGCTGCGTCGACGGCGTTGCCGCCCGCAGCAAGGACGTCTCGTCCGGCCTGACTTGCAATTGCACTGGCCGACACGACCATGCCATGATCGGCGACGACGGCCTGACGCGGGGCGGCGGGCGCCTGAGCCGAGACGCCGGTCGACGACAGGACGAGCCCGGCGGTCAGCGCCGCGATGAGCAGCAAGCCAGTCTGGCGCCTCGCGCCGGCCGATGAAGGAACACTGGCGAACATTGCGACCTCTGGGGAAGGGAGAGACAAGACTTCGACGGCGCAAAAGTACATCAGCGGTCTGGCGTGCGCATCGCGATCCGGGCAGTTTGCCGCCGATGCCTTCGACGCCGTTCATCGCGCAGCGCTTCCGCAACCAGCACATCACTGGCGAGCCCGCCAGTTGTCCCGGGGAGATCGTTCGACTGCTGGGTGCGGTCCAGTCGCAGGACTACCTCGGCGCCAAGTGGTCGCTGGGCCAGCGCCTGCAGGGCGCAACCGATCGGGCGATCGACGAGGCCTTCAACAGCGGTGCGTTTCTCCGCACGCATGTGCTTCGGCCCACCTGGCACTTCGTCGCGGCCGAAGACATCCGGTGGATGCTCGCGCTTACCGCTCCGCATGTGCATCGGTTGAACGCCTACCAGAATCGGAGGGCCGAACTCGATCCACCGCTCTTCAAGCGCCTTCACAGGCTCATCGTGAAAGCGCTGCAAGGCGGCAATCACCTCACGCGAGCTGAGTTGGCTGCCGAGTTTGCCCGTTCACGCATCGTCGCGGACGGTGTGCGGCTCGCGTACGTCATGATGCATGCGGAGCTCGAGGGATTGGTATGCAGCGGCGCGCTGAAAGGGAAACAGCAGACGTACGCCTTGCTCGACGAACGCGTCCCACCAATCGGCGCGCTGAGCCGCGAGGAATCAGTGAGCCGACTTCTCAGACGTTTCTTCATCGGCCACGCCCCCGCGACACTCAAGCAATTCGCATGGTGGTCCGGGATCGGGCTGACGGAGTCCAGGCGTGCGCTTGACGGCCTGCGAACCGAGTTCGCCGGAGAGACGGTCGATGGCGTCGAGTGGTTCGGCCTTTCCGATATTCCGAAGTCGCGCGCTGTGGTTGCGCGGTTGATCCCGGAGTACGACGAGTCGCTGACCGGTGGCCGCGATCTCCGCCTCGAAGACCGTCCGTGCTCGGCGCCAGGCCAGTGGGTGGACGACTACTTCCGTCCGGTCATCATCAACTGGGCCCGCGTGGGAACCTGGCGTCGGACCATCGGAACAACCGAGGCGTCGCTGGAGCTGAATCTGTCCGCGCCACTGGCAGGACGGGAGTTGGCCGCAGTCAATCGCGAGGCCGCGCGATACGGGCAGTTTCTCGGTGTGCCCCTCACCGTCGTATCTTGATGAAAGCCTATCGCCAGATGAGGTGAGCGCGCAAATGACGGACGCCGAATCAGTTCGCATCGATCACGAGGCAACGGAGGAAGACGTCGCAGCCGTCAACACTGGCCTGCGCGAATTCAATGTCGAGGTGATCGGGCCGCCGAATGAAGAGCCGGTACATCTTGTGCTTCGCGATGCGAATGATGAGGTCGTGGGCGGACTACTTGGTCACATCCGCTGGCGCTGGCTCTACATCGCGAAGTTGTGGATCTCTGACGCGCATCGCGGACAGGGACACGGGGTGGCGCTGATGGCTGCCGCTGAAGCGCATGCGAACGCCAGGGACTGCCTCGGCATCTATCTGGACACGTTCGAGTATCAGGCGCGGCCCTTCTACGAAAAACTCGGCTTCCAACTCTTCGGGACCCTCGAGAATTTCCCTCCAGGGTACCGGCAGTATCACCTCGCAAAGCCACTTGCACCGAAGAGATGACGCGCGCCGCATGATGCTGGAGACCGTTCCGCAGCGATTGGCCGTCTGCCGTCTCGACGCGATGGCGCCAATCCCCGCCTGGGCGACGGGGAATCCGTTCTTCAGCGTGACGCGAACGCTGGATGAATTATCTGTCATCTGCGACGAGGCCGTGGTGCCTGCGGACGTCGTCGCCAATCGAGGGTGGGTGGCGATCAGGGTCGTCGGGGTGATCGACATGTCGGTGGTCGGGGTGATGCTGTCACTCGCGGGGCCTCTTGCTGAGGCAGGTGTGAGCATCATGCCCGTCGCGACGTACGACACCGACTATGTCCTCGTGCGGAACGAGCAGCTGCATGACGCGATGGCAGCGCTCGAACGCGCGGGTCATTCGTTCAAGCGAGCTGCAGACGGAAAATGAGTTAAGAAAGAGTCGTCCGCTTGTCACCCTGAGCGAGCGCAGCGAGTCGAAGGGTTTGCACCTGCTGTTACGCCACTTCCATCTCTTTTACACGAGCGCGTACAATGATCACAGGCATTCACACGATCGTCTATTCTGCGGCCGCGGAGGAAACGCGTGCATTCTTCCGCGACGCGATGAAGCTCAGCTCTGTAGACGCAGGTAGAGGATGGTTGATCTTCGCCATGCCGCCAATGGAGCTCGCCGTACATCCGGCGGACGAAACGGCGCACCCGCCCGCGGTCTATCTCATGTGCGACGATCTCGATGCGACGCTCGTGCACCTCGGTGCCCACGGTGCGGACGTCACGAGCCCCATACAGGAGCAACGTTGGGGAAAGGTGACATCGATCCGCGTCCCAGGGAACGTCGAGCTCGGCATCTACCAGCCGTATCACCCAACCGCGCTTTCGCTGGCGATCGGCGAAGCGGCATCGTCACGCGCCCGGCAACAAACGGAGAGTGAAAAATGATCGAGGACTTTCGCGGCGAATACAAGCGCTATCGCATCATCGGCGAAAAGGCGCTCGCACAGATACCAGACGACGAGTTGAACCACGTCCACGCATCTGGTGGCAATTCCGCGGCGATGATCGTGTTCCACATCGGTGGCAACTTCGCGTCGCGCTTCACGGATTTTCTCACGACCGACGGAGAGAAGCCCTGGCGCGCCCGCGAGGAAGAATTCGCCGAGCGCATCTGTTCGCGCGCGGACTTGGAGGAGCGGTGGGTATCGGGGTGGTCCGTCGTCGAAGCGCAGCTGGCGAGCCTCGGCGATGGTGACTTCGAGCGAAGCGTCACGATTCGTCAACAGCCACTCACGGTGCACGCGGCACTGTGCCGTTCGCTCGCCCACGTTGCGTACCACGTTGGGCAAATCGTGCTCATCGCGCGCATCTGCGCTGACCGCCCATGGCAATCGATGAGCATTCCGAGGGGCGCGTCGGACGCATATAACGCGAACCCGATACTCGAGAAGGTGCCGCAGTGAAAACCCAACTGGTATGGACCAGCCGCGGAGTTGTGAGAAAAGTGTAAAGCTCCCAACCGTTGGCGCCGTTCGGGTGTCTCATGGCAGAATCCCACCACACTCGACACATGCGCCATACTCGCTCCGCCCCACTCGGACTGGTAACCGGCCTCGTGCTGTCTGCGCACACCCTCGGTGCGCAGACGACGATGCCTACTTCAATGAACGATCCGCGCCCCGTCGCGCGCGCCGTGATGCGCCGAGAGACGATCGCGATCGACGGTCGCCTCGACGATGCCGGGTGGAAGGACGCGCTCCCCATCTTGGACTTCCATCAGCAATCCCCCGATGAGGGCAAGTCGCCGGCGGAGCGAACGGAAGTCCGCATCATGTTCGACGCGAGCGCGGTCTACATCGGCGCGCGCATGTTCGATTCACAGGGCGCGGCCGCCGTGCGCAGTCAGCTCGTCCGCCGAGACCAGCTCCTCAATGACAACGCGTCGGACAAGATCGCGTTCGTGCTCGATCCATATCACGATCGGCAATCGCGCGTCTGGTTCGAGCTCAATCCACTGGGGGTCAAGGGCGATCACCTGAACGGCGATGCGTCGTACGATCCCGTCTGGGAGGGTGCGTCGCATGTGGATTCGCTGGGGTGGACGGCGGAATTCCGCATTCCGCTCTCCCAGCTGCGGTTTCCTCGCGACTCCGTACAGACGTGGGGCATGCAGATTTGGCGCACGCTCGCGCGCCGGAATGAGTTCGACATGTGGGCGTTCTGGAGAAACAACGAGCCGGGTGGTCCAGGATATTTTGGAACCATCGAAGGTCTCGAACTCGCCGCACAGCCGAAGCAACTCGAGCTGTTGCCCTATGTGGTGTCGAAGAGTCGCTTCGCGCTGCCCGCGGTCGGCAATCCGTTCCGCAGCAAGCAGGAGATGACCGGTCGCCTCGGCGGCGATCTCAAGTACAACATCACGTCGAGCCTCACGCTCGATGCCACCGTCAATCCGGACTTCGGGCAGGTCGAGGTCGATCCGGCGGTCGTCAACTTGTCGGATTTCGAGACGACGTTCCAGGAGAAGCGGCCGTTCTTCGTCGCGAACTCCGGCGCGTTTTCCTTTGGCGGCTTCAATTGCTTCTTCTGTAGCAATGTGTCGAGCCTCAACGTCTTCTACTCACGGCGCATCGGGCGCGCGCCGCAGTTGGGAGGCCTGATCAACTCGCAAGCCAGCTTTGCCGACGTGCCCGACGCGTCGACGATTCTCGGTGCAGCGAAGATCACCGGACGGACGAAGGATGGGCTTTCCGTCGCCATGCTCGAGGCGGTGACGAATCGTGTGAACGCCAACTATGTGACGAGTACCGCCGCGGGCGCACCCCTGTTGTCGCGCGAAGCGGAGCCGATGACCAACTATTTCGTCGGCCGGTTGCGGAAAGATCTCCGTCGCGGCGACACGCGCATCGGCATGATCACGACGCAGACGAACCGCTTCATGAACGATTCGACGGAAATCAGTCGCCTGCGCGGAAGCGCCCAGCTGGTCGGCGCGGACATCCAGCACTACTGGAACAATCGGGGCTTCTCGTTCCAGAGCCAGGTCGCCCTGTCCCAGGTAGGCGGCGATACCGCGGCGATGCGGCGTACGCAGTTGACGAGCTCACACTATTTCCAGCGTCCCGATCGCCAGGCCACGAGTGACGGCCTGTTCGATATCGCGTACGACCCGAAGCGGACCTCCTTGCGGGGCTACGGCGTGTACGCTCGCCTCGCAAAGGAGAGTGGCGACTGGCTGATGGAAACCGCGCAGAACTGGCGCAGCCCGGGCTTCGAGGTGAACGACATCGGCACGTTGAGCCGCACGGATTACAAGTGGATGCAGGCGAGTGTCCTGCGCCAATGGACCACGCCGGGCAAGTGGTATCGCGATGCCGCGGCGATCGTGGGCGGGCAAACGGCATTCAACTACGACGGGGACCAGATCGACCAGCAGGAGGAGATCTGGGGCCGTGTCACGCTGTCCAACTACGTCGGCATCAGCGGGTTTGTGATCAATCATCCGCCGACGTACGATGCGACGCGCACACGTGGCGGCGTCGTTCAGAAGACGGCGGGGTACAACTTCTATTCGGTCAGCCTCAACGGCGATCAGCGCAACCGGATTACGTGGGATGGAGGAGCCGATTACGGCAAGAACATCGAAGACAACGGCTGGAACGGTGACGGATATGCGGACCTCATCATCAAGCCGCTCGTGAATCTGCGGCTGAGCTTCGGTCCGTCCTATTCGCGGAGCATCACGCCAACCCAGTTTGTCACGAACATCGCGGACGCAAGCGCCACGGCGTTCAGCGGCCAGCGGAGCGTTTTCGCTCGGCTCGACCAGCATTCGCTGTCGATGAACACGCGCATCAACGCGACGTTCAGCCCGACGCTGACCCTTGAACTCTTTGCGCAGCCCTTCCTCGCGAGTGGTGCCTACGACGAATTGAAGCAGTACGCCGCGCCGCGGACGCTCGCGACCCAGACCTACGGCAAGGACCTTGGCACACTGACGACGAACCGCAATGCGAACGGCTCGGTGTCTTCGTACCGCGTCGATCCCGATGGTTCAGGTCCGTCGTCGGCATTCGACGTTGGCAACCCTGATTTCAACGTTCGTTCGCTGCGCGGCACCGCGGTGCTGCGCTGGGAGTATCGTCCGGGTTCGACGGTGTACTTCGTGTGGACGCAGGAGCGGTCCGGCTCGGAGCCCTACGGCGACTTCGATTTCAACCGCGACAAGTCGGCGCTCTTCCGCGACCGGCCGATCAATGTCTTCCAGATCAAGGCGAGCTACTGGCTGGGGATGTAGACACGCCTGGTGCAGTGTTCGCAACTACCAATAGCAGCCGCGTTGTCACCCCGAGCGTAGTCGAGGGGTCGGTGATCTCAACCGGTCGTCGCAACACACGGCTGCTGGACATCCCACTCGTGAGGGCAAACCCCAAAGCCGAACGCAGAGGTCGCAGAGGGAACTGCAACAGCCGCAGAGGTCGCAGAGGAAACCAGAAACAGCAGTGAGGTTTGGATCATGTCGTGCTCTGCGACCTCTGCGGCTGTTTCGTTTCTCTGCGTCCTCTGCGGTGAGCTCTTGCCGAGACAGCGGTTGATGCGACAGGGCACCGGTTGCGTTCACCGGTTGACACCGCCGTCTGCACGTTCCGCCTGTGTACGGGGTGCAGACCCGCTCGACTCGCTGCGCTCGCTCGGGGTGACAACCGGACAACACACGCTATCAATAGCTGAGCCCACGTCCCACGTCGATAAAGTGACCCGAGTTCGCCGCACCGGGTTGAGCGATGTATGAGGAATATCTTTCGCTCCCCGACCCGCCTGCTGCCGGTAGCCTGGCCGCGTATTTCGTGCATCCTTCTCGGGCTACTCGCTGGATGCGATGCCTACAAGTTCACCGATGGCAGCCAGGTGTGCACAACCGAGGCGCGCGCGGGAATCACGATTTCGGTGCGTGACTCGGTGACGGATGCCCTGGCTGGACGGGGATCGCGAATTATCGCAACGAGCGGCAGCTATGCGGACACCGCGCGTTTTTCGGGCAACCAGGATGGCCCCTTCGCACTCGTCTACGAGCGGGCAGGAACGTACGTTGTTACGGTCGAGCAGACTGGCTACAAGACGTGGACCAAGTCTGGCGTGGAAGTCACGAAGGCCGTCTGCCATGTGAACGGCGTTGACCTGGTGGCGCGGCTGCAACACTGAGGAAACTCAATGGTCGCGTTCAGGAACTGGCGTGCCGGACATCTGCTCGCCGCGTGGGCCACATGGTGGGTCGTGCTCGTCGCCGTCAAACTCGGGCCGGCCATCGGCGCCGTGTTGAAGGCCACGGGCGGCACGGACTCCAAGAGTAGCGTTGCGGCCGGGTTCGACAATGCGAACCTCCACCTCACTATCGTGGACGCAGGCGTGACGATCTGGGAGCGCACCGCACCCTTCAGTTCGATTGTTGCGTGGATCGCGCTGCCTCCGCTACTGATTTGGGTCGCGTGGCTCGTGGCTCGGCCCGCACGCGCCGAGCTCGGCGCCGCGAATGAGTCTGCGCGCCTCCGGAGTGCGAGCCCTGCCGACATGATGCCGTCGAGAGATCGAGACCGCGTCGAGCGTGACTGAACGAGAGCAGTGTGTCGAATGCAGCGCGACGTATGACGTCGGAAACAGCTGCCGGTTGTGTTTCGAGTCATTGCTCGCCTATGAGAATGAAACGCCCGTCGCATTCGGTGCCGTTCACCATCTCACCGTTCCCGCGTTCTTCCTCATGCATCCTGCCGGATATTCGGCAGCTATCCTGCGAGCATGGCGAGACGCCATTGCCGCAAGCATGGACGACGGTGTTACGCCTCGAGAGTTGCAGCGCCGCCACCGCGCGCAGTTCGAGGGATCGACGCGTGTGCGCCAACCGGGAGCTCGTGCGCCCGAGTGGTGGCCCCGGGAGTGGCCGTTAACCGTTCACTCCATCCTGATGCCGGGCCAACGACCGGACGCCGATCGCTACGTGCACTGCGCACGAGAATGGGCCATGGCGGTGCGACAGACCATCGACGCGTGCGTCCCGCCCGCACGCGCCGAATGGGGTCTTTGACGACTCAATAAAAGCTGCGCAGTTCCACGCGCGTGTTGTTCAGGTAAACGCCCGTAAACCGAACGCTGTCACCGATGCGCAGATTCTGAAAGCGCTGCTGGTCTGTGCGCGTCGCATTGTACGGCAACGACACCGTGAGCCGAGTGGAACCGGCATCGATCTCGAACCACCCGTTGGTCGCGTCGACTCTCCGTACCACGCCCTGCAACGACTGCACGACCGCATTGCTGGATGACGTGGTGGTGTTCTGCACCGACTGGTCGACCTGCACCAGGTCAGTGTAGTACGCCCCGTTCTGCGTTTGCTGAATGCGTGCGGTGACCTGGTCTCCGTACTCGAGCGACGTCACCGCATAGTTCTGATTCTGGTAGACGACTTTCGTCTGGTTGTCGAACGCGACGGCGACGGCCTGCCCGCTCGACGGTTGAATGGAGATCTGCTGGTTGCGGGTGTCGACGCTTCGGATGGTGCCGCTGAGCTGGTTGTCCTGTGCGCCGCCGCCGAGCACGCTGCCAAGCACCTGCCCAAGCCCGCCGGTTTGCGAGCAACTCGCGGTCACTGACAGCGCGAACGCGAGTGCGACAAGCCGAGCTGTTCGTTGAATGTTCGTCATGAGGGGCCTCCGTATGATTTGCCTTTGTAAAGGCAAGCACGGTGCCGATCATTCGAGCGCGAACGAATGTTGCCGCAGTGATCGCTAGGTTAGCGCTCGCGAATCCACACGATCGAGGTTGCTGCCGGCGCGGCCGGACGCGGCAACGGACGGCCTTCGGACACCGCAATTGCCGCTGCGGTCGCGATCGCGACCGCACCGGCGGCTGCCGTCGCGGAGTCGGGCCGCGGCGGCGGCGGTGGCACTGCGGGGTTGCGGTTGAAGCGAGCGTAGTTGGGGATCGCCACCATCGGCGCACCGTTCGCGAACGTGCCGGTGATCACGGTCACGCCGCCGAGCAAGTCCGGTCGCCACTCGGTGGCAAGGGGCGCAGTTGGCGCGAGAACGCCGTCGATGTCCTGATCGACCTTCTCGATGTTGTACACGAGCGGGCCGTACCGCAGCGCGACGCGATCCTTGTTCGCCGCGATCCGTTCGTCGGCATGCACGCGTTGGACCTTCATCGGCAACACTAACTCGATCTTGTCGCCCTTGCTCCACGTGCGCTCGATCGACGCATAGCCATTCACCATGACCGGCTTCACCACTCGGCCATTCACGGAGAGTGAAATGATGCCGTCGGCGTTCGGCGACGCGGTGTAGAGGTTGCTCACGTCGCGCGTGGGGATGCGAACTCTGACCGCGAAGGACTTGCGCACCTTCGGATTGACCGTAATCGCGACGTTCCCGCTCCATGGATAGTTGGTTTCCTGTACCATCTCGACGTCTGTTCCGGCGAGGTTGGCGATCGTCACCGAACTTCCGACGAAGAGGTTCACCTGAATGGCATTGGTGTCCTTCGAGTACATCCAGGTGGGGAGCATGAGCAGCGTGCGCGGAATATTCCCCGTGCAGCACGGAACGCTGTGCCACGCGGAACGCGGCGCCGTTTGCGCGAGCGGATTCGTGTAGAAAAACTTTGTCCCTTCGAGATCGAGTGCGCCGAGCAATGCGTTATAGAGCGTCTGCTCGAAGAGGTCGGCGTATTTCGCTTCGTGGTACGCGAGATGAAGCTTCCACTGGAAGAAGATCTCACCGCAGCTCGAGCACGCCTCGCAATACGAATTGTTCCGGAGCGAATAGTTCGGGCCAAAGCCTTCGGATGTCTCGCCGCTCCCCACGCCGCCGGTGACGTAATACTTGCGATGGGTGATGTTGTCCCAGAGCGACTTGACGGCACTCTGGTAGTCGACATCGTGCGTCTCGACCGCGACGTCCGCCATGGCGGAGTAATTGTACACGGCGCGCACGGCGTGACCCACCGCTTCGTACTGCTGCGTCACCGGTACGTGGCTCTGGTCGTACTCGGAGCCATTGCGGCGACAGTCGAGGAGGAACTTCGCGAGTGCCACATAGCGATCGCCCTTTCCTCCTCCCTCCACTTCGTTCACGAAGCGGCCGAAGCGAACGAGCGCCTGCTCCATTTCCTGGTGGCCGTCGAACCACTCCTGCTTCGGCGCCGGGCCGATGTTGTCTGCCCAGCAATCTGACAATTTTTTCGCCGCATTGTAGAGCCGGTCGTCCTTGCGGCCCGACATCGAGAAGTGGTTGATCGCGGACTCGATGAAGTATCCGGCAACGTACCCTTCATGATTCGCGCGCGCCGAGGGGCTCCACCGTTGCGTCCACGGCTGCGACGATCCTCCCGGAATGCCCGGACCACCGGGCCTCGGCGCATTTCGCAGTGTGAACGCGGTCTGCAAGTATCCGTCGGGATGTTGCGCGGCGAGGATGATGGGAATCCACTCGTTCAACGTCGCGCGCATGCGGTCCTGCGCGGCGATGATCTCCTTGTCGTCTTGCGGATCGACCATGAGCGCGAGGCTCATCGACTCGACGGTCTGATGCACCCACGCATTCGAGAACACGTAGCCACGGTGCGCTGCGTGCGGCTCGCCGCGCAGGGCCTTGGCCGCCTCGATGAAATTGTCGAGCCCACCATCGCCTCGGCCGGCCGGAATGTCCGTTCGCGTGCATTGTTCGATGCAGTGCGGAATCCACGACGTGATCAGTGTCTTCGTTCGTGCGGTCCACAGCGGGCTGGTGATCGTGTGACGCGTGGTGACCACCGGAGCGAGCTGCTTGACGGGCGGCGGCAGCTCGACGCGAACCTTGAGCGTCGACGCCGCGGAGGTCTCGCCATTGTCAGCGGACACGCGCAGCACGTAGTCGCCGGGCGCCGAGAAGGTCGCGGTGGTGACGGTTGCGTTCGCATCGGCGAAGGTGACCGTGCCCGGACCGGAGACCTTGCTCCACGTCGTCTTCGGTGGAGGACCCTGCGGCGCCACCGTGGCGTTGCCTCCGCGGCCAGTACGGCCTGGCCTGGGGGGCGTGCCATAACCCGCCCATGCGCTGAGGTACGTTTTGCCGTTGCGCATGACGACGCGGTCGACGCCAGCCACCGCATTGACCGGTTCCGCGCTCGTCGTCAGCGCGAGGGCCTTACCAATGGGCGTAGCGATCGCCGTCACGATCATGCTCGCCGTGAATCGTTGCAGGAGCTCACGTCGCGTGAGGTCCTTGCCGGAGGCGTCGTTGCTCATAAGGTTGAGTTACCGGTTCGGCGAAGCCGCGTCAACCCTCGGAGCCTTGCGATGAATCGAATCCTGTTGTCGGCTGTCCTTCTGCTTCAATCGGCGAGCCTCGCGCAGGCGCAGGCCGCTCAGCCCAGCAAGCTCGCCGGCGAGTGGAAGCTGGCATTCAGCGTAGTAAGCAAGACTGAGGAGCCGGAGATGAAGCCGCCGCCGTGGATCACGTTCACCGCTACGGTCGTCCAGGTCGACAGCGCGCTTGGTGGCGCGATGCGATCGAATGGCCCAACCGGGCAGTTCGGTTGCAAACTTCGAAGTGATGTGTGCGCCGCGGGACGCATGCGGCTCTCGTGGGACGAACAGGACTGGCAAGTGTTCGAGTTTCGTTTCGAGCCAGGGTCGGTAACGAAGGGAACAGGACGCGCCGAGATCCGCTTTCCGGACGGGTCCGTCGATAAATACACCTTCGTCATGACACGCTAGCCTCATGGGAAAAGGTCGACTCGAGGCGTTCAGCGATGGCGTCATCGCCATCCTCATCACGATCATGGTGCTCGAGCTCAAGGTGCCGCACAGTCCGGACCTTGGTGCGCTCAAGGAGCTGGCTCCGGTGCTTGCGAGCTACGTGCTGAGTTATGTCTACCTGGGCATCTACTGGAGCAACCACCATCATCTCTTCCACGCGACCAAGACGGTCGACGCGTCGGTACTGTGGGCCAACCTGCACCTGCTGTTCTGGTTGTCGCTGGTTCCGTTCGCGACCGCGTGGATGGGGGAGAACCACTTTGCCGCGGTGCCCGAAGCGCCGTACGGGTTCGTGCTGCTCATGGCCGCGATCGCGTACTACATCCTCCAGCTGCGGATCATCCGGCAGCAGGGCCCCGATTCGCTGTTGGCGAAGGCTGTCGGGCGAGATCTCAAAGGGAAGTTGTCGCCGCTCATCTATATCGCGGCGATTCCCCTGGGATTCGTCAGTCCGTGGTTGGGTGGGGCGCTGTACGTCGTGGTCGCGCTCATGTGGCTGATTCCCGATCGGCGCATCGAGAAGGTGCTCTCGGCCTAAATGGCGTTGACATGGCGGCAATTGCACGGTGTCGGGGCGCCCTCGCTGTGTGTTTGCGCGGCACCGTCAAGTGGCGGAATGTTTCTGTGAAATGGCGGGGTGTTTCTGTGAGGTGGCGGGGCGTTTCTGCGATTTCGCGGAGTGTTTCCGTGACGTCGCCGGGCGCTTCCGAGAGGTGGCGGGGTGCTTCTGTGAGGCGGCGGGGTGATTCTGTGAGGCGGCGGGGTGATTCTGTGAGTTGGCGGGGTGCTTCTGTGAAATGGCGGGGTGCTTCTGTGAAATGGCGGGGTGCTTCTGTGAAATGGCGGGCTGCTCCCGGCAGCTGGTTGGGCGTTTCGGCTGGTTGACTGGCGGGAATTTCGATTGACAGAGCGGCAAACCTGTTTGGCCGGCTGATACTCGTGGGTGTCCGGCCGTTCTTTCCGCTTTACATGACGTCGCAACTAAGTTCCCGGCCGACCCTTGCGTGTGTCCGGCCGTCATTTCCGGTTGGCACGACGGAACGAGTAGCTGGCCGGCGGTCTATCCTGCTTGTCGGCCCGCACAATGCGATTGCCAAGCGGGAACTCTTCAGTGCTCGGAGGGGATTTTCGGGTTGCCGCGCCGATCTTGGGGTTGCATAGTTCCCAATGCCAACGGTCAGTCAGCACTTCGAGCGTGCGGAACCGCGCGTACGCGCTACGTATGACGCGCTGCTCGGAATTGCCCGAACACTCGGCGACGTCGTGGAGGACCCGAAGAAAACGTCCATTCACCTGAATCGACGGAGCGCCTTTGCCGGGGTCGCAACGCGCAAGACCGCGCTGATCCTCACCCTCAAGTCGCCAGTGGAGATCACGAGCCCGCGCATCGGCAAACGAGAGCAAGCGTCGAAAAACCGGTGGCACAACGAGATCCGGCTCGAATCCGCCGCCGACCTCGATGCTGAGGTCATCGCGTGGTTGAAGCAGTCGTGGGAGATGTCCGCGTAGCTCACCATAGCGAGCGCTCCGACCGCGCCGCATCATTCCCCGATGACCCCGACGCCGACGTCCGTCATGGGAGCACCGCGCCGCCACAGCCCCCTGCTTCAGGCAGTTGGGCGGATTGCCATGCGCGTCGGCGGCTGGCGCTTCGAGGGCGCGCTCCCCGAATTGCCCAAATTCATCATCATCGTCGCCCCGCATACGTCGAACTGGGATTTCCCGGTTGGCGTAGCGGCGATGTTTGCGCTCGACCTCCGGATCCACTGGTTCGGCAAGGACAGTCTCTTCAAACCGCCCCACGGTTTCCTGTTCAAGGTCCTCGGCGGACGCGGCATCCGGCGCGACACGCGGGAAGGCGTGGTCGCCGAAATGGCTGCCGTCGTGCGCGCTGAGCCGCAATTCCTTCTCGCACTTGCGCCGGAAGGCACGAGGAAGCGTGTCGCCCAATGGCGCTCCGGTTTTTATCACATCGCCGAGGCCGCCGACGTCCCGATCGTTCCGGTGTGGTTTGACTACCGCACGAAAGTCATCGGCATTCAACCGCCCATGCGAGCCAGCGGGAATATCGACGCGGATTTCGCGACGTTGCAGGCGCTGTTTCGGCCGGAAATGGCGAAGCGGCCGGACGGATTCTGGGGGCCATAGCCGGCCGTTGTCGGCGCCGTATCCAGCCTGCTTCTCGTGGGTGCTAAGTTGTTTGATGCTTCAGGATTCCGTGTCAGAAACAACCTCGCCACAAACGGACGATATTCCCGACCTGCCGGGGGTGGTTCACACCATCACCGGCGACGTGCGGACGCATGAGAATTTCCACTCCCGCCACCTCGAGCACGATCGCGCGATCATCGTCTACCTGCCTCCCGGCTACGACGTCGATGACGCGACGCGGTATCCGGTGCTCTACCTGCACGACGGCCAGAATATCTTCGATCGAGCCACCGCGTTCGGTGAGGAGTGGCACGTTGACGAGTCGGCACAGGAGCTCATTTCGGCGGGTGACATCGAGCCGTTGATCATCGTCGGCATCTACAATACCGGCGAGTTCCGCGTTGACGAGTATACGCCGACAGCCGAGCGTGAGAAGGGCAGGGGCGGGCATGCCGACGACTACGGTCGTATGCTCATCGAGGAGCTCAAGCCGTTCATCGATAGCACGTACAAAACGCTCCCGAGCGCGCACAGCACCGCGCTCGGCGGCTCGTCGCTCGGCGGGTTGGTGACGTTGCACCTCGGCCTGCGCTATCCCATGGCCTTCAGCCGCCTCGCGGTCCTTTCGCCCTCGGTCTGGTGGGACGATCGCGTGGTCCTCCGCGAGGTCGAGGACCTCTCGGAAAAGCTGCCCCTTCGGATCTGGCTTGACGCCGGCACTGCGGAGGGTTCCGATACGATTCAGAACGCCCGTGACCTCCGCGACGCGCTGGTTGCGAAGGGTTGGGCCATCGGCGACGATCTTGCGTACCTCGAGGCCGAAGGCGGAGAACACAACGAAGCAAGCTGGGGCGCGCGCGTCGCACCGCTCTTGAAGTTCCTCTTTCCACCCACTCCGAGCCCGGCCCACTGATGCATCGCGAACACATTCGCTGGTACAGCCCCCGCCTCGAGCGGGACATGCAGCTTCTGGTGTTCGGGCATGCCGGCGCCCGCGTTCTCGTTTTTCCGAGCTCGATGGGCAAGTTCTTCGAGTGGGAAGACCAAGGCATGATCGGCGCGCTGAGCGAACATCTCGAGCGCGGCTGGATCCAGCTCTACTGCGTGGATAGCGTCGACTCCGACAGCTGGTACGCCAAGTGGAAGCATCCCGCCGATCGCGCGCGCTACCACGCCCGCTACGATGCATACCTGCTCAACGAAGTCCTCCCGTTGACGCAGAACATGAATCCGAACCCGTTCCTGATCACGACCGGCGCGAGCTTCGGCGCCTACCACGCGCTGTCATTTGCGTTGCGGTACCCGCATCTCGTCGGCCGGGCGATCGGGTTGAGCGGCGTCTACGACATCCGCGAGGTGACGGACGGCTATACGGACGAACAGGTCTATCCGTACAACCCAGCGGAATTCATCCTCGGCGAAACGGACCGGGATCGCCTCGCCGCCATGGAACGGATGGACATCATTCTCGCGATTGGTCGCGACGATTCGTTGCGCGGGAATAGCGAGTACTTTTCGGGGCGACTGTGGTCAAAGGGCGTCTGGCATGCACTCCGCATTTGGGACGGTTGGGCGCACGATTGGCCGTATTGGCGGCAGATGATTGCGCGGTACATCGGTGGATCTGACTAAACCAAAAAGCCTTACCACAGAGGACACAGAGGACACAGAGGACACAGAGGAGAGCATCCTGCATTCCAATAAACCGTGGATTTGGCGGGCCTCCAGTGAATGACGCAGTCCTCCGTGACCTCTGTGTCCTCTGTGGTTCAAGGCAGTTGTCCGCACGCTGTAATACTCGGAGTGGCTCTTTCATTGAATCAATGCCCACTCGGCGTTTCCAAACTCAATCGGAACCGTGTTATGCTGAAAGTCGGTCTGCTCGTCGGGCGCGAATGGTCCTTTCCCCCGGCATTCATTGATGAAGTCGCGCGTCGCAATGAGGGAGTCGAGGTCGAGTTCATCAAGCTCGGCGGCACGTCGATGGACGAGCCGGTACCGTACTCGGTGATCGTCGACCGCATCTCGCACGAGATCGGCTACTACCGCACGTACCTCAAGCACGCCGTGCTTCAGGGTGTCACGGTGGTGAATAACCCCTTCATGTGGTCGGCCGACGACAAGCTCTTCGACGCGTCGCTGGCCACGAAGCTCGGCGTTGCGAGCCCGAAGACGATCGCGCTGCCGAACAAGGAGTACATCCCTGGCATCAAGCACGATGAGAGTCTGCGGAACCTCCAGTACCCGCTCGACTGGCAGGCCATCGTGGACCACATCGGCATGCCGTGCATCCTGAAGGACGCGCATGGCGGCGGGTGGCGCGATGTCTATGTCTGCAAGACAATGGACGAGCTGATCGCGGCGTACAATGATTCGGGGCTGCTCACGATGATCATTCAGGAATTCATCGAGTGGGACCAGTTCATTCGATGCATGTCGCTCGGCCAGCGCGAAGTGCTGTGCATGAAGTACGATCCGAAGAACCGCTGCTATGTGGTCGAGGAAGGACATCTGAGTCCGGAGCTCGATGCACGGATCAAGAAGGACAGCCTCACGCTCATGCGTGCGCTTGGCTACGACATGTGCTCGCTCGAGTTCGCGGTTCGCGATGGCATTCCCTACGCCATCGACTTCATGAACCCCGCGCCGGACATGGACATCAATTCACTCACGCCGCATTACTTCGATTGGGTGCTGAAGGGAATGGCGGACCTCGTGATCCGGCTGGCGAAGGAGAACAAGGCGCAGCGCGATGCGAGCAAGGGTGAGTTTCTGCTCGGCCGGCGAGAGGGCTGATGCTCCGAGACGGCGTCGACCTGTACCACACACTGCTCACCGACGACATCGGCGGTGAGACGCAGCGGCAGCTCGACCAACAGCTGCGTGACAGAGGATTGTTCTTCGGCGACCGCGCCCTGTGCACCGTGCTGCGTCCGCGATTCCTCTCGGCTGCGCAATACAAGTTCCTCCAGAAGCGCGGCGCGGTGGTGTTGCGTGCCTTTCGCAAGGCGCACCGCGCCGCGCTCACCGATGCCGCCGTGCTGGAGCAGTTCGGCATGCTCGATTGGGAGCGCTCGCTCGTGCACGTGCCAACCGGCTTCCGGGACTCGAGCCCCGTGTCGCGGCTGGACGCGTTCTTCGTCACGGACGCTGGCGGGATGCGCTTTACAGAGTACAACGCCGAGACGCCGGCGGGTGGTGGGTACAACGATGTTCTGACGGAAGTCTTTTACGGGCTTCCGATCATGCGCGCCTTCCTTCGCACGTGGGACGTTCGCCCACTGCCCGCTCGGCACAACGTGCTGCATGCGCTGCTCGATGCGTTCGAACAGTGGTCAGGCCGGCGCGAGAAGCCGCGCGTGACGATCGTCGATTGGGCCGATGTCCCGACGCAGAGCGAGTTCCTGCTGTTCCAGGACTACTTCATCCGCCAGGGCATTCCCTGCGACATCATCGATCCCGCGGAGGTGACGTACGCCAACGGTGTACTCTCCGGGCCGCATGGAACGATCGAGTTGATCTACAAGCGTGTGTTGCTGCACGAACTCGTGGAGCGCGGTGGCCTCGATCATCCGATTCTGCGCGCGTTCCGTGACGGCAAGGTGTGCATGGTGAATCCGCCGGCGTGCAAGATCCTGCACAAGAAGTCGAGTCTCGCGGTGCTGCATGACGAGGCCAACGCATATCTCTTCGACGCGGAGGAGCGTGAGGCGATCGATCTCTCCATTCCGTGGACTCGCGTTGTGCGTGAACGGAAGACGACGCATTCCGGCGCGATCGTGGATTTGCTGCCGTTCATGGCCGAGCATCGCGAGCAACTCGTGCTCAAGCCGAACGATGATTACGGTGGGAAGGGAATCGTGCTCGGCTGGGAGGTCGACGACGCCGGTTGGGCGTCGGCGATCGCGACGGCACTCCGCGAGCCGTACATCGTGCAGCAACGGATCGAGCTGCCCAAGGAAGACTATCCGAGTTTCGTCGACGACAAGGTCATGCTGATCGAACGGATGGTGGACACAGCGCCGTATGTCGCGTACGGTGATCATGTGGATGGCGTCCTGTCGCGACTTGGTACAGCGTCGCTACTCAACGTCACGGCCGGCGGCGGGAGTCAAACGCCGACGTTCATCGCAGAAAAGAGATGAACCGGATCGCCTGATCGCGCCGGGCCGCTTTGCAAGAGATCGAGGAACGGATTTCGCGGATTGTCACGGAAACAGCACGGATTTGAGCAGCGCGCGGGAAGAGTTCTTGCGACCGGCCCAGGATTGTCACCCCGAGGGAGCGCAGCGAGTCGAGGGATCTGTTCCTCCGTAGTATCCGGTAGTTTCCGTGTAAATCCGTCAAATGTAGAATTTTGTCAGTTGCAGTTCCGCCGTTGCAGTTCCGCTGTTGCCGCCGCAATCCGTGAACATCGTTAAATCCAGGATGCCAACATGAAGGCCCCATCTCTTACACTCGGCATCGAAGAAGAATATCAAATCATCGATCCGGAAACTCGCGAGCTGAAGTCGTACATCACCGAGATCCTTTCCGGTGATTCGATGATTCTCGACGAGGTGAAGCCGGAGCTTCACCAATCGATGGTCGAGATCGGGAGCAAGGTCTGCAAGACGCCGCAGGACGTGCGCGAGGAACTCGTGCGTCTGCGCGGCCTCGTCATGGATCTCGCTGGAAAGAACGGGCTCGTCATTGCGGCCGCGGGGACTCACCCGTTCTCACTGTGGACGAAGCAGGAGATCACGCCGCTCGAGCGATACGCTGGGGTGAAGCAGGATCTCCAGGATCTCGCACAACAGCTTCTCATCTTCGGCACACACATCCACGTCGGTATCGAAGACCGCGACTTCCTCATCGAAGCGATGAACGTGTCGCGATACTTACTTCCGCATGTGCTCGCGCTGTCCACGAGCTCTCCCTTCTGGCAGGGTCGCCGAACCGGGCTGAAGTCCTATCGCAGCATCGTGTTCCGGAATTTTCCGCGCACCGGCGTGCCCCCGATCCTCCGCTCGTACGCCGAGTATGAGGAGCTGCTCGATACACTCGTGGGCACGGGATGTATTCCGAATGGATCGAAGATCTGGTGGGACGCTCGTCCGCATCATGCCTACCCGACGCTCGAATTCCGCGTCTGCGATGTCTGCACGCGTGTGGACGAGGCCGTGTGTCTCGCCGCGATCTTGCAGGCGATCGTGGCAAAGATCTGGAAGCTCCGCCGCGACAACCTGACCTTCCGGTTGTACCCGCAGGCGTTGATCGACGAGAACAAATGGCGCGCCGTGCGCTTTGGCCTGGACGGAAAGATGATAGATTTCGGACGTGAACAGGAAGCGCCCGCACGCGAGCTGCTCACGGAAATGCTGGAATGGTTCGTGGACGACGTCGTCGATGAGTTGGGAAGCCGCAAGGAGGTGGAGTATGCCTTCCACATCATGCGCGGCGGTACGAGCGCAGACCGGCAGCTTGCGATCTATGAAAGCACGCGCGATCTGCGGGCCGTCGTCGATCGGGTCGTGTCGGAGACGGCGGAAGGAGTACGGCCGGAAATTGCGCAGGTATTTGCCGCCCGCGTTGCCGACGGCGCGCCCCATCGCGCCACGCTCAGTGGCGAGATGGCACCAGATACCTTGGCTGTGTCGTAAAGAGGTTGGCCCAGCAATCGCTCTCTGCACAGCGGAAACGGCAACAGCAGTCAACCACAGAGGACACAGAGAACACAGAGGACGGCACGAGTCCTTCTCGACATTGATGCTGTGTTTTGTCCGCGCCACGACCTGCCCGTTGTCCTCCGTGTCCTCCGTGTCCTCCGTGGTTAATTTGTTTGTTGTTACTGCACCTTCCGCTTTCACAGAAATACAGTGGCATCACAGCGAACCCGCCGGCCAGTCGTCGGCATCCCGACTCAAACCCTTCAGAGCCTCGGCGGCGTCTCAAGCGAGATTCCGGCCTCGTGGGTGATGAGCCAGCGGTACATCCTCACGCTCACCGCGGCGGGGGCCATTCCGTGGATGATCCCGCTCGTCGACGACGATACGCTGCACGGCGTCTACGAAGAACTGGATGCGGTGTTCCTGCCCGGTGGAGCGGACATCGATCCGTTCACGTACGGCGCGGCACCGCATCCGTTGTGCGACAAGACCGACCGAGAGCGCGACCGTGTGGAAGTCGCGTTGGCCAAATGGGCGCTCGAGGAAGACAAGCCCGTACTCGGCGTCTGTCGCGGCATGCAGCTCATCAACGTGGCGGCCGGTGGCACGCTGTATCAGGATCTCGCCGAGGAGCTGCCGGGCGCGATCAAGCACGATTACTTCCCCTTCAGCGGCCAGCACTTTTCGCGCGACTATCTGGCACATGAGGTTGATGTGACGGCGGGATCGCGACTCGCCGAGCTCGTTGGAGCCGGGCCGCTCCGCGTGAACAGCATGCATCATCAGGGCATTCGCGAGCTGGGTGTCGGCCTCGTGGCAACGGCGGAAGCACCGGACGGACTCATCGAGGCAATCGAAGGAATCGACGACAGCTATCTGGTCGCCGTGCAGTGGCATCCGGAGGCGTTGACCGACAACGACGAACGGACGCGCAAGCTCTTCACCGATTTCATCGACGCCGGCGCTGACTGGAGCCGCGGGCACGCGTGAGCTCACCCTGGCTGTCGCACTATGACGCCGGCGTCCCGCACACGCTCTTTCCATACCCGGAAAAAACTCTGCTCGACGTCGTTCGCGAAACCGTTCGCGAGCGACCCGGCCATTCGGCGTTTCTCTTCAAGGGTGCCCGCCTTTCATACGGCGAGTTCGATCGCCAGAGTGATGCATTTGCCGCCAGCCTCATTGCCAGCGGCGTGAAGAAGGGCGATCGCGTGGCGATCATGCTGCCGAATTGCCCGCAGGCGCTCATCGCGCAGTTTGGCGTGTGGAAGGCCGGCGGCATCGCGTCGCCGGTGAATCCGTTGTACACGGAACACGAGCTCGAACACGCACTCAAGGAGAATGGAGCGGAAGTCGCGGTCGTCCTGACGCCCTTCTACGGCAAGCTCAAGGCATTGCAGTCGCGTTCGAAGCTGCGTCACATCATTGCGACGAGCATCAAGGAATACCTTCCGCCACTCCTCCGCATTGCGTTCACGCTGCTCAAGGAGAAAAAGGAGGGACATCGCATCACGCTGCTCGAGCGCGACACCTGGTTTCAGGACGAGTTGTCGCGTCACGCCCGCACGCCAGTCACCGTCGACGTCAGTCCGAGCGATCACGCCCTACTGCTCTTCTCCGGGGGAACGACGGGGCTGCCGAAGGCCGTACTCATTCGTCACCACGCGCTGGTCATTGCCGCCACGCAGCTTCGCGCCTGGTTCTCGGGGGTACTGACCGATTGGGTCAACCCCATCCTGGCGACCTTTCCGATGTTCCACGTCGCCGGCGACGTCGCGATTCTCTCCGTTGGCCTGTTGACGCGCAACCCGATTGCGCTCGTGCCCAATCCGCGCGATCTCGAAGATCTCATCAAGACGATCAAACGCGAGAAAATCGCGTTCCTGCCTGCCGTCCCAACGCTGCTCAACTCGATCATAGCGCGCGCGGCCGACGCGAAAGGTGGTGTCGACCTGCGCTCGATTCGCCTTACGCTCGCGGGCAGTGCGCCCCTCCTCGCCGAGACCAAGCGCCGCTTCGAGGCGCTCACCGGCGGACGCGTCATCAACGTCTACAGCATGACGGAAGCCGTCATGGCGACGCTGAGCAGTCCCGCGCTCGGCACGTTCAAGGATGGGTCGATCGGACTTCCGCTTCCGGATGTCGAGTTGCGCATCGTGGATGCGGAAACGGGCCAGCATGAGGTTGCGCAGGGCGAGGTCGGTGAGCTCGCACTGCGTGCGCCGCAGTTGATGGAGGGCTACTACAACCGGCCCGAGGCGACTGCAGAGATGCTCCGCGACGGATGGCTGTACACCGGCGACCTGGGCTTCATGGACGCCGACGGGTACGTCACGCTGGTCGATCGCAAGAAGGATGTGATCAAACCGAGTGGCTTTCAGGTGTGGCCAACGGAAGTCGAAGAGACGATCGCGACGCATCCGTCCGTGGCCGAAGTGTGCGTGGCGGGCGTGCCGGATCCGCATCAGAGTGAGGCCGTCAAGGCATGGGTGGTGCTACGACCCGGCACCACGCTCACGGCGGAAGAGTTGCGCACCCACTGTCGCGCGACGCTTGCGGCGTACAAGATTCCTCGGCATGTCGAGTTCAGGACGTCGCTTCCGAAATCCGCCGTTGGAAAGATTCTGCGTCGGGAGTTGGTGAAGGAAGAAGCGGCAGCTACCGCCCCAAGGGAGGTCTCGTGATATCGCGTCGTTCAATCATTCTCGCGTCGTTCGCCGGCGCCGCCCTGTGCGGATGTTCGCGACACGCGAGCGGCCAACCGCCAGTACGAAAGAGCCAACTCGGCAGCGTCATGCAACAGGTCGCAACGACGAAGATCGAGCTGACGTATCGTCGGCCAGTGGCGCGCGGACGTGCCCTGTTCGGCGAACTCGTGAAATGGGGAAAGATCTGGACGCCCAGTGCGGACAGCGCAGCGCGCATCAGCATCTCGACGCCGATCACGATCAATGGTTCCATGTTGTCGGCCGGCACCTACAGCATGTGGGCGATCCCCGATTCGGCATCGTGGACCATCATCTTCAACAGGCAGGCGGTCGCATTCCACCTGTCGTATCCGCAGGGCATGGACATCCTGCGCATTCAAGCGACCCCACAGCCTGCGGGCGATCACGCCGAGTCGCTCATGTTTGCCTTTCCCATGGTGGATGCCGATTCGGCGACGCTGCAACTCCATTGGGGAAAGACGATCATCCCGATGTCGATCCGCTCCAAGCCCGATTCATCGCTCTGACGAACTCGCAAGTGTCGGTGCCGAAACTGATTGCTCGGGATGACATCCAAGGAAATGCGCTCCAAAATGCCAAAGCCCGTCGCGACGTACGGATTGACACACCTCGCGCTCGGCGTTCCCGACGTGAGCCGGTCGTTCGCGTTTTACGAAGCGGTGTTCGGTATGGTCGCCGTGTACCGCGACGAGCGTTTTCTCCAGGCGCAGACACCCGGCGCGCGTGACGTGCTGGTGTTCGAGCGATCCGATCGCGCCGCGGTGAGCACCGGGAGTATCGCACACTTCGGCTTTCGTCTCGTGAACCCAGATGACGTGCATGCCGCCGCTGAATCTGTAACGGCCGCAGGAGGGCGAATCGAAGAGCAGGGAGAGTTCGTGCCGGGCGAGCCGTACATCTTTGCGCGCGATCTCGATGGGTACCTCGTCGAGATCTGGTACGAAATTCCCACGTCGGTTGACCCACTGACACCGACGGAGATGCGCAAGTGAACCCCGTTTGGTTTGTACTTGCTGGCTTCGTGGCTGCGGTGCCGCATCATCGCCCCGCGCCGCTGTCACCGTCGCTCGTGGGCACATGGAGACTCGCCGCATTCGAAGTTCGTGACTCTGCGGGTGTCGTGACGTATCCCATGGGGCGCCACACCGACGGGCAATTGATCCTCGACACGTCGGGGCACGCGTCGCTGCACATCATGAATCCAGAGCGCCCCCGTTTCGCAGTCGAGGACCGGGCGCGTGGAACGGACGCCGAGGTTCGCGCGGCGTTCGTGGGATATCTCGCGTATTATGGGCGATACACCGTTGACGAAGCGAAAACGACGCTGACCATTCGGGTCGAAGGGGCAAGCTTCCCGAACTGGATTGGCTCGGACCAGATTCGCCGCTATGCATTCGTCAGGGACTCGCTCATCATCACGACGCCACCCATGACCGCAAACGGTTCGCGCCTCACAACCCGGCTGGCGTGGGTGCGGTTGTGACGCATCGCTCTCCGTGGTCGAACTGGCGCATCACGGTGACGGTGCTCTTCCTTCTCGCCGTCGGCCTGACGGCGCTGAAAGACGTCGCAAACGAGATGCAGCACGACATGTCAGCAGGCCAGCGTGTCGCGGCGCTGACGGAACTCACGTATGCGATCGCCGGCCTACTCGCAGCTGTCGGCTACCTGCGACGCGCGCCCTGGGCCCGTCCAGCGCTTTACGTGTGGTGTGTCTTTTCGACGTTCACCGCGGGGCTTGCGACAATCGTTTGGGGCCACGCGGATATCAAGTCCGCCATCGGTGCTTCTGCCGGCGGTGTGATCATCTCGCTCCTGATACTCTGGGTGACGAAGGGTCAACTGGAGAACCCCGAGATACCGGTCTGAAATGCCTCGCAATGTCGCTTTCCTCCGCGCCATCAACGTGGGCGGACATACGGTGAAGATGGATCAACTCCGCGAACTCTTCGCGGAGCTGGGCTTCAAGAATGTCGAGACGTTCATCGCGAGCGGGAACGTGCTGTTCGATTCGCCTGGAAAGGCGACGCCGGCGATGGAAGCCAAGATCGAGAAGCATCTCCAGAAGGCACTCGGCTACAAGGTCGACACGTTCGTGCGGCCGCTCGCCGATCTCGCAGCCGTCCTGACGCATCACCCGTTTGCGGAACTCGAGGCCGACGCGCATGCGCTCCACGTCGGGTTCATGCGATCCCCTCCGGCGGCGGACACTGCGGCGAAGCTGTTCGCCCTCCAATCCGATTTCCACCGGTTTCACGTACATGACCGGGAGGTCTACTGGCTGACCTACCAGCCCACGGGGGAATCGAAGATCGGGAACAACACGTTCGAGAAGACGCTTGGTTGTTCGGCGACGTTCCGGAATGCCAATACCGTCCGTCGGCTTGCCGCAAAGGTGAAGACGGCCTGAAATAGACGTACAGGGCTTCTCGCGGGCTCAGCCATGGCGCGACCAGCCGCCGAGCACGATACTATGCCCGTGCCCACCCGGAGATCGGCAGCGTGATATCCAGCATGGAATCAACCACGCGAGTTGTCGTACGCGCCGCGCTCTACTACGCGGTGCTCATCGGCCTCGGTGTCGGGGTATGGCAACTGCTCCCGCACGGCGGTGCGATGGCACCGGCGTCGCTCGACGCGCTGTTCGGCGTTGGGCCCGTGAACAGCACAAAGGAACTCCCCGGCGGATCGCTCGACGAAGTCACGTTGGCCATCTCTGTCGCCGTTGCAATGCTCGCGTCGGTATTGCTCGCGCTGCCGGTCGCGTGGGTCTATCTCCTGACGCGCTCGAAGCGCGGCTATCAACAGTCCGTCGTCCAGCTGCTGATCATTCTCCCCCTCGTCGTTTCCGGAATCGTCCTGCTTGTCAAGTACAGCGTGGCACTCGCCTTCAGTCTCGCCGGTATTGTCGCGGCGGTGCGATTTCGCAATACGCTCGATGACAGCAAGGACGCCGTGTACGTCTTTCTTGCGACCGCCGTCGGCCTCGCGTCGGCGGTGAATCTTCCAGTCGCTCTCGTCATTTCGATCGGCTTCAACGCGACCGTGCTCGTCCTCTGGTACACCGACTTCGGCAATGCCCCGGTCGAATTGGATGGCCGCATTGCGGAAAAGCGCCTCCGTCGAGCCAAGCAGCTGGCGCGCACCGGAACCTTCGTCGCTCGTATCGATGACGAAGTGTTCAAGAACATGACCCGCGACCAGCTCGAAGGCGTTGCGGAACGTGCGTGGAAACGCGCACACACCAACGATGATGACGCGCCGTCGTCGGAGAACGAGACACGCATTCGTCTGCGCACGGCGGACGCGGAGGCGCTGCGCCGCATCATCGAACCCAAGCTGCAGGATTACACGAGACAGTGGCGCGCGGGGCCCACGACCACCGATGGCGGCGTGGAGACAATCGAGTACTACGTCCAACTGCGGAAGCGAACGCCCGCTGACGAACTGTTGTCGCTCGTTCGGGCCGCCGGCTCGTCGCAGATCATCGACTCGGAGGTGACCTGATGAGGTACCACACCGCCGCACTGCTTCTGCTGTTGTTGTCGGCCCCAGGCGGCGCGCAAACAGCTCCGCCAATCGACACCACCGTGCCGCGGCTGTTCCGGAGCGAAGCGCCGCTCGCCATCACGCTCACCGCCAACATGAAGCAGTTGCGGGACGACCGCTCCGAGACCTCCCCATACCGGCCTGCGACAATCACGTATATCGGCGCGGATGCGAAGCCCGTCACCGTGCCGCTCAAGGTGAAGACGCACGGCATCTGGCGGTTGAAGCACTGCGAGTTCCCGCCCCTCCGCTTCAATTTTGCGAACAAGCAGGTGAAAGGCACGCTGTTCCACGACCTCGAGAAGCCAAAGGTCGTCAGCACCTGCAAGAACACCGATCAGCACGAGCAACTGGTGCTCAGAGAGATGCAGCTCTATCGCATCTACCGCACGCTGACGCCGGCGAGCCATCGCGTTCGCACGCTTCGGATTTCCTACGCCGACAGCGCGACCGGAAAAGTCGAAGCGACCCGCTACGGCTTCCTCTTCGAGGACCCCGACAAGGTCGCCGAGCGGTTGGGTGGCAAGATGAGCAAGGTGAAGGGCGCGAGCGCCTCGGACGTCGAGCCGGAACTGTATTCGCTCGTGTTCGCGTTCGAGTACTTCATCTCCAATCTGGATTTCTCGTTCAATGGGCTGCACAACGGGCAACTCGTCGTGAAACCCGACGCGTCGCCGCTGCTGCCGGTGCCGTACGACTTCGACTTCAGCGGTGCCGTCAACGCGCCATATGCCACGGTCGATGCCAGGCTCGGGACCAAGAAGGTGCGAGAGCGATTGTTTCGGGGATACTGCGAACTCAAGGATGACTTTCCGGCGGCATTCCAGAAACTTCGCGACCGCAAGGATGCGATCTACGCGCTCTATCGCGACGACGTCGGCAAATTGCTCGATCCGGGCACCGTGCGCGAGACACTCGAGTACTACGACGAGTTCTACGATCGCATCAAGACCGACACGGATGCGGAGCGGAACGTGTGGTCTACCTGTGTGGGGCGGCGCTGACGAGCGCACCGAAGGACGCCGCGACTCCACGCATTGCCGTCCGGTACGAGCTCCGCTCGGCCGGCCAACTCGACGCCCTCGTGGCGGCGGAGTTGCCGGCCGGTGCGCGCGCCACGGCCGCGCGACGGACGATGCACCGAGACTTCTACATCGACACGAAGGACGAAACGCTTCGGCGGCGCGGCGTCACCTGTCGCTTGCGGTTGGGGACGGACGATGCGCATCGCTTGTCACTCCGGATCGACGGCGCCGCCGGCGAGCGGCCGACGCGAGTGGACGACCGCGTGCGCTCCGCCACGCTCCGCGAGGCACTCGCTGAAAACACATCCGCGGGGCGACGGATCCGCGCGCTGATCGATCCGGATGCTCTTATCGTCGTTCATGATCTCGAGGTCGAGCGATGGACGCGATTTGCATTTCCCGGCCTGCTGCGCGGTCCGCGGGTGGAATTGCATTTCGATGCGATCACCATCCGGCAGCGAGACAGCGCGCGAACGTTCTACCAGTTGTGCGGACATCAGCGCCGTGGAGCCGGCACCGAGCTGGAGTCCATTGCGTCGCTCTTCGAGCGACAATTCGCCGTGCGACCGGTGCCCGGAGACTTTCGCGAGCTCGTCGAGCTGTTGGCGCGATGGAAGCGCGACGGATCGGCGGCGGTGCAGCTGGAAGATACGGATGATCTCCGGTCGCACGATGGAGCACTCGGCGGATCGATTCTGCTGAACCCGGAACTCAGCCTCGTCGCCTTTCAGTGGCGCGTGCTGGCGATGGCGCAATATGACGTGACGCCGCTCCGTGAGCGCTTGAGATTCCTGGGCATCGTCACGAACAACATCGACGAACTCTACATGGTGCGCATGCCGGCACTCACCAGTGAATGGCGCGCGCGTGTTACCGAAGAGGTGGAGCGACTGTTGTCGGCCCAATCCGCGTGCGCTGCCGACTGCCTGCGTGAGGCAGAACGCCTGGGCGTGCACATCGTGAAGTGGGATGCGCTGACTGCTGCGGAGCGAGACGCGCTCAGCGACCTGTGTCGCGACGACATTCATCCGGGGCTCACGCCACTTGCCGTCACGCTGAGTCCCGGTCATCCGCTCCCACATCTCGCGCACCTCGGCCTCTCGCTTGCCGTTGTCTTTCGCCGCGACGAAGGCGGTCGGCCACACCTGGCCGAGTTCGAACTCCCATCGGATGTCGCACGACTCCTGCCGGTTCCCGGTCGCGCGTCCGACGTCATCGCCATTGAGGACGTGCTGCGCGCCAACGTGCACCTGCTGCACCCGAACGCGTACGTCGAAGGCGCATATCTCTTTCGTGTCACCCGCCGAGGCGACCTCGCGCTCGACGAGGAAGGGGCGGAGGATCTCCTCGTCGCGGTAGAGACGGCAACGGAGCGCCGTCCATACAATCCCGCCATTCGCGTGGAGGTCGAGCGGACGACGCCGTCTCTCGTGCGGGAGTTGATCCTCGAGAGTCTCCGGCGCGACGCGGTGTCGCAGGGGATGCTGCCCTGCGTCAACGATGTCCAGGTGGTCGACGGTCTTCTCGATCTCCGCTGCCTCGCCGAACTGCCGCTCCCCGCGCGCAGCGATCTGGAGTATCCACCGCTCGTGGGACGATCTCCGGTGGATGCACAGCGCTCGATGTTCGATGTTGTGCGCGGCGGTGACCTGCTCGTCCAACACCCATTCGACGCGTTCGATGCGACCGTTGTTCGTTTCGTTCGCGAGGCAGCCGACGATTCCGCGGTCACGGCGATCAAGATCACACTGTATCGCGTCGGTGATCCCTCGCCGATCGTGGGTGCGTTGCTCGACGCGGCCAAGGCGGGGAAGCGCGTCGTTGCCTTTGTCGAGCTCAAGGCCCGTTTCGACGAAGAGCACAATGTCGCGTGGGCACGCGCCCTCGAACGCGCCGGCGGCAATGTTGTCTACGGCCTCGTTGGACTGAAGACGCACGCGAAGGTCGCCCTGGTCGTCCGCAGGGAAGGGGAGAAGCTCCAGCGATACGTGCACGTCGGCACGGGGAACTACAACGCGCGCGCCGGCCGTCAGTACACCGACCTCAGTCTTTTCTCCGCACGCGATGACATCACGAGTGATATTGCGGACCTGTTCAACGAGTTGACCGGATCGTCTCGCGCGCCGAAAGGACTCGCGCATGGCGCACTCGTGGCGCCGCATCAATTGCTGCCGGCGATGCTGGCGCTGATCGAACGGGAAACCGCGCACGCTCGGGCATCACGTTCCGCGTCGATTGCGATCAAGGTGAACGGCCTCACCGATCCCGAGATCATCGAGGCGCTCTATGAGGCGTCCGCCGCGGGCGTCCGCATCGACATGGTCGTGCGGGGCATCTGCACGCTGCGGCCGGGCCTCGAGCCGAGGTCCGCCAACATTCGCGTGGTGTCCGTGGTCGGACGCTTCCTCGAACATTCGCGCATCTACCGCTTCGCGAATGGTGGTGATCCGACGTACCTGATTGGCTCCGCGGATCTCCGTCCTCGGAACTTGCGCCGCCGCGTCGAGCTCCTCGTGCCGATCGCGAACGCGCGGCACCGGCAGCAATTGGACCGCATCCTGGATCTCTACCTCAACGACGCGACGGCATGGGAGATGGACGGGAACGGCAACTACCGGCAGCGAGTTGCCGGCGGCCCGGGGGCGCAGGAGATTCTGGCTCGGAGCGCTGACACCATTCTCGAGGGCGCGTCGTAAGTTTCGACATCACCGCCTACCGAGGACAAGGACAATGGCTCTTCCACATCTCTTTCTGGGCACGCTTCGCGAGCACTACCTCATGCTGTTCGGGGCTGCCGGTGTGATCGGAGTTGCGACGGGATTCGTCGGCTCGTGGATCGGTGCGTACTACGGTGCTCGCCGCGCCATTCGGGCGGCCCAACTCGAGCGCTCTCGCGAGACGGAAGTTGCGATGCAGCTGGCGCCCGTGATGCAGGCACTCGACGCGATTGCGCTCGAGGTCGAACGGGTGTCGGAGGGGCAACGCTTTGCGACGAAGATGCTCACTGAGCGGCAGCCGGTCATGCTGCCGCGGAGTGAACCGAGGAACATCACGCCGCACTGAGGCGGTCGGCACGTTCGTCCCTGAGGACAGAGTCTTCTCGTTCTTACCGCAGAGCGCGCAGAGGAGCAAAGGGTCGCAGAGGAAACCAGAACGGGCAGGCCATTCGTTTCACTCAGGACCTGCACCTGTTGTCTCGCTTTTCCTCTGCGTGCCTCTGCTCCTCTGCGCCCTCTGCGGTAAAATGACAACGCCCGTAGAATCAACTCGTGTGCTCGGATTCGTTGACAGTACTGTGTGTTGTAACACATTATACGCCGATGCCCGACCTCCGCCACGAGATCAAACAAAGCAAACCGTTCTCGAGCCTCGAGCAGGAAGCGCTGCTCAGCCTCGAGCGTACGGCGGCGGTGCTCTTGCACGCGATGGCTGAGACCTTCAAGGGCCACGGAATTACGCCGACGCAGTACAACGTCCTCCGCATACTCCGCGGCGCCGGTCCTGACGGATTGTGCCGCAATGACATCCGCGATCGCCTTGTGACGCAGGTGCCCGACGTCACTCGACTCCTCGATCGTCTCGAGGAGGCTCGCCTCGCGGAGCGGGAGCGCGCGTCCGACGACCGCCGAGTGGTGACAACGCGAATCACGGCCCAAGGGCTCGACCTCTTGCGAGGACTCGATGAACCCGTCACCCAGGCCCATCATCAGCAGTTCGGACATATGTCGCCCGACCAACTGCGCTCACTGATCGACCTGCTCGCAGTCGCCCGATCAGCATCACGAGGAGAATCACAATGACCGACAGCCCGAGTTCTGACACCGCTGACGCGCTCGAGGACCGCGATCCCGTCATGGACGTCGGCGTTGCGCCGGCGGGTTGGCGCCTGCCGCCAGCGACGCGTTTGGGGCACGTCACGCTGCAGGTGGCCGATCTATCCCGATCCATCGCGTACTACGGCACGGTGCTCGGCCTCACCGTCCTGTCGAAGACGGACGTAAGCGCAATTCTCGGCAGTGAGTACGACCGGACGCCCCTCGTGGAGCTTCGCGAGCGCAAAGGCGCCTCGCCGATGCCGCATCATGGTCGTCTGGGGCTCTATCATTTTGCCATCCTGCTTCCTGACCGGGCGGCGCTCGGTCGCTTTATCACCCATCTCTCGGAACTCGGTCTGCGCGTTGGCGCATCCGATCATCTCGTGAGCGAGGCGCTGTACCTTCACGATCCGGACGGTCTGGGCATCGAAGTCTATCGCGACCGCCCACGCATTGAATGGCGCGCGGTCGACCGGGAGCTCGTGATGGCCAGCGAGCCGCTCGACCTCGCCGATGTCGCGCGCTCCGCCAATGGCCTTGCGTGGACGGGCATGCCCGCCGGCACAACGATGGGTCATGTTCACTTGCACGTCGCGGACCTCACACGCGCTGCGAGCTTCTATCACGATGGGCTCGGCCTCGACAAGATGGTGTGGACCTACCAAGGCGCGTTGTTCCTCGCGGCGGGTGGATACCATCATCACCTCGGCCTCAATACCTGGGCGGGTCCGCGAGCTCCTCAGCCGACCGACGATGACGCGCGATTACTCGAGTGGCGCGTGTTGCTGCCGTCGAGCGAGGACTTGAGCGCCGCCGCCTCGAATCTGGTGGCTGGCCGTCATGACGTCATCGCTGACGGCGGCGACTTCCTTGCAACGGACCCATGGGGAACGTCCGTACGTCTCACGCGCACTCCGTGCTGAGTCTCAGATCCATCGCAGGGTGGGAGGAGGCGATCCTCGCGAGCATTTCCGGGGCGCAGGGCACGCTCGAGGAGCGCGATCGTCAGATTGAGCGTTCGGGTGTCTATGCCGAGTATCCCGCGATCGTCCACGCCTATCAGGAATTGATGGACGATCCGGATTCGAGTCTGGAGGCGGTCAAACGCGCGCTGTTCCTGATGTGGCGTGGCGCGACGGGGCTACCGGCCATCACCGCGATTGCGCCCTTGCCCGACCAGACCATGCACGCGGTCGTGGACGCCGTGGCGACGCGGGTGCGTCGAGAAGCATTCGATGACGAGCTCGAGTGGATGCTGGTGTGGTATCACTCGCAGAGCCCGGATCTTCTCGATCTCTATGGTGCGACGAGCGGTACGCTCCAGCTCGCGACTGCACGGCCCGCCGACTCATGGCGGCGGGCTGGTATCACGAGCGAGCAGATGGCCTTGCGGGGACAGATGGGAAGGTACTGGAGCGCCATGGTAGCCGGCGCTCCATAAAAATCGTCCTACTCCGCGACGGCTTCGGCGACCTCGCCTGCTTCGCCGGCATCGGCGGGAGCGGTAGCCACCTTCGGGCGGCGACCCCAGTGGCTCCGCGGCTCGACTGGACGCGCCCGCGCCTCGAGCACGTTTGTGTAGAAGGCGACAATCCTCGTCTTGACTGCCTTTTGAGTGTCGGCGGTTGCCGCCTGAAACGGGGCATACCGCTGACGATCGCCGGAAACGTCGAACCACCACCAGGCGTCATCGGGAGTGGAACGTCGCGCTTCGACCTTGCACGAAAACTTCCGCCCATCCTCTTCGAACTCGAACCCTCGGATCATCGCTGCTCCTCACGAGTGAACCGAAATATACCCGGATTCGCACGGCCCCGCTCGACCCTGGCGGCGCGACCAGTGGCGAAGAACGAGTCAACCTGCGATTTTACATACAGTTAGCCACAGTGTCACGAGTCGAGGATTTGGAGATGAAGGAAAAGCGTGCGCAGGAATTGCGCGATGCGTGGGGCGACGCCCCCTGTGAGCATCCGCAACTCGCGAAGGTCTACGATCTTGGCGCGCACACGGGCAGCTTCGCCTGCGTAAAATGCGGCAAGCCATTTTCCTTTCGCGAGAAGGCGGAGCTGGCAGCCGCGCGTCGCGCGTAACGAGCGATGAGCAAACTTCTCGGATTTGTCGGCGCGGTACTGGTGAGCTCGGTGGGCTGGTGGCTGGGAAGCTTCGTCGGCATCATGACGGCGGTGATCCTGTCGGCCGTTGGTACCGGTGTCGGCATCTACGCCGGCAAGCGGATCGCCAGTCACTACGACTTCTGACGGAGTCTTCGATGCAACAGCACTTGCTCGCCGCTCTCGTGCTCACGCTTCCGCTTTCAGTCCAGGCCCAATCGCGCTGGAAGGACATCGGGAAGACGAGTAGTGGCAACGTCGTCTCCGTCGATCCGAAGACGATCAAGAAGAGCGCCGGCCGCGTCTCTGCCACCGTGCGTGTGGTCTTTACCCCGCCGGTGAAAGCCGCGAACGGCACCTGGGCGAGTTCGGTCACCACAGCAACGTTCGAGTGCGCGACCAAGAAGCTCGCCGCGAAGGAGAACGTCTACTACTCGGACGTGAAGAGCACAAAGGTCGTCGAGCGGAAGGTCAACAAGATTCCCGGCTACGGACCCGCGCTCGGCGGCTCACTCGGCATGGTGGCGCTGGACTACCTCTGCTCCCTCAAGTAGTTCATCGCTTTTTCGCCAGGATCGTCCCGCGACAGGTGGCCGCACCGCACGAGCACGGAAAGCGGCGCTTCGCGGCCGGCGTGTGCCGCTCGTCGAGCACGTACGCGTAGTCGTAGGCGAGCTCTTCGCCGGGCACGATGTCGCGAATCGTCTCGATCCAGATGCGCGCATCTTCGATGACGGCATCGCAATTCGGATCGCATGAGTGATTGATGAACCGCGCATCGTTGCCATCGACGGCGGCATCGATCACGACATCATCGTCGATGGCGAAGAGAAAGGTGTGGTGCCGCTCACCCTCGACATCCGGATAGCGAGCGTCGGCCTGGGCAGGCGTCAATCGTTCGCCGGCGTACTCGATGAGGCGCACGCCAGCAGGAATGTGATGTATCGCGAAGGCGCCAAGCCCCTGCATCGGCGACTCTCGAATTTCGAACTGTGTCATGCTGTTTTGCCTCGCTTGAACAGCAACGGCCTACGCCTCACCCCAAATCCCGCCTCCGGACCCCCGGATGGTTAACTTGCATGAATGACATCGCCAACTGAAACCGGTTTTTCGGGCCTCGGCCTCGACCCGCGCCTCGAAAATGCGCTCGCCCTCCTTGGCTACGAGGAGCCGACGCCCGTCCAGCGCGAGGCCATTCCGCCCCTCCTCGCGGGGCGTGACCTGCTCGGACAAGCTGCCACGGGAACAGGCAAGACCGCGGCCTTCGCCCTGCCGCTCATCCATCTGCTTGACCCGAAGCTCGAGCCACGCGAGCGCACAGCCGCGCTCATCCTCGTTCCCACGCGCGAGCTGGCCATGCAGGTGGCCGAAGCGGTCCACAAGTATGGCAAGGCCCTGGGAATCGTTGCGCTGCCCATCTACGGCGGTGCTCCGATGGAAGCACAGCTCCGCTCCCTCAAGCGCGGTGTGGACGTCGTTGTTGCGACGCCTGGCCGCGCACTCGATCACATCCGCCGCAAGACGCTCCGCCTCGATAGCGTGAAGATCGTCATCCTCGATGAGGCCGACGAAATGCTCGACATGGGCTTCGCCGAAGACCTCGAAGCCATCCTCTCCGCGACGCCGGAGACCCGTCAGACGGCGCTCTTCTCCGCAACGTTGCCGCCGCGCATCGCGGACATCGCCAACAAGCACCTCAAGAACCCGGTTCGCGTGCGGATCGACCGCGAGGTCGTGCCGGCTGGTTCCGCGCCGCGCGTGCGTCAGGTCGCATACATCGTCGGCCGAGCGCACAAGATCGCCACGCTGGGGCGCGTGCTCGATGTGGAGAATCCCACGTCGGCCATCGTGTTCTGCCGCACGCGGACGGAAGTGGACGAGCTCACCGAGTCGCTGAATGGTCGCGGCTATCGCGCCGAGGCGTTGCATGGCGGGCTGTCGCAGGAACAGCGTGATCGCGTCATGAAGAAGTTTCGCGCGAACACCGCCGATCTGCTCGTCGCCACCGACGTCGCCGCGCGCGGCCTCGATGTCGAGCACGTGTCGCACGTCGTCAACTATGACGTGCCAACGTCGGCGGAGGCATACGTCCACCGCATTGGGCGCACCGGTCGCGCCGGCCGCGAGGGCGTCGCCATCACGCTGGCCGAGCCGCGCGAGCATCGCTTGTTGCGCAACATTGAATACCTCACGAAGCAGAAGATCGAGATTGCAACCGTCCCAACCGTGGCTGATCTCCGTGCGCGCCGCATCGAGATGACCAAGGCATCACTTCGCGAGGTCATCCTCGGCGGAGAGCTGGACAGCTTTCGGGCTGTCGTGGATTCCTTGTCCCAGGAGTTCGACATCATGGACGTCGCCGCTGCGGCCGTGAAAATGGCCGACTCGAAAGACGGAGCGGACGCCGAGGAGATTCCGTCGGTTTCGTTGCGTCCCGAGCGGCAGGTCTCGCGCCATGACCGCGAACGCGTACCGACGCCCAAGTCGGCTGCGCGGCGTCACGAGGCGGTGAAGTTCACGAGCAAGACCGCTGCAAAGGGCGACAAGAAGCGCATTACCCCCGAATGGGATGTTGCCCGGCTCTACATTGGCGCCGGGCGCAATTCGAAGATCCGCCCGGCTGACCTCGTCGGCGCGATCGTGAACGAAGCCGGCATCGACGCGCGGGCGATCGGGGCTATCCAGATCACGGATCGTTTTTCTCTCGTGGAAGTACCAGACGAAATAGCGGACGGCATCATCGAGACCCTCCGCGCCACCACGATCAAGGGCAAACGCGTGCCCGTTCGGCGCGATCGTGAGCAGGGGGGCGCTGGTTAACCGTGTCCCTTACCTGACGCCGTCGCCAGATTCCTTATTCCTATGCCACCGTTTCAGATTTCAACAATGCGCCTTCGCCTCGCCGCCGCTGTTCTCGCCATTGGAATCGTCGTCGCCTGTAATCTCGATACCGGAACGGGGACATCCGTCATCAGCACCAATCCGGTGATTCCCATCGATTCACAGACCTTTGCCACGTCGCTCGGCATCAATCTTTCTCAGTTCACCAAGACAGCGAGCGGGCTGTACTATCGCGACGTCGTGGTCGGTACCGGCACGGTCTACACCGTGAACCACACCGTCGGGGTGTACTACATTGGCCAACTCGCCGACGGAACGCAGTTCGATGCGAGGTCAGCGCCATCGGCGGTGTTTTCTTTCATTCTCGGGGCAGGGAATGTCATCATGGGATGGGATGAGGGTTTGGTCGGCATGCGCATTGGTGGAAAGCGCGTGCTGATCGTGCCGCCCTCACTTGGTTATGGGGCCGTCAACAACGGGTCCATTCCCGGGAATTCGAATATGGTTTTCACTGTCGACGCCGTCAGCTTTCAGTAACGTCCTGCAGGGAAGCGATGAACACCTACGTCTACTACATCGCAGAGAAGATCGAGGGCGCAATGGAGATGCAGCGCTTCGCGCATCCTATTCATGTGGGCATCGTCTCGGCCAGCGATCATGAGACGGCCTACGGCGCCGTGCTGGAGGATCTTCGTCCGACCTTCGCCGATGAGCCGCAGCAGCTCGAGGTTCGCTTCGAGGCGCTGACCCCGCCACGCGCCGGTTCCGGCGTGTGGCGGCACGGCAAGCCCATCGATACCGACATCACGTTCACGGCCGCAGACTAGCCGGGGGTCGATCTTCCCCTCGATGCGGCACTACCATTCGTGGCGCTTGTCCTTTGGGGCTACGACGGCGTCCGCTACTCCATCACCGAGGCGTGCATCACGCAAGTGCGCCAATCGTTCGGCGCATTGCTCGACGCGCGCGTCGATGCTCCACCGGCCCAGGTCGGCGAAGGCTACGCGTCTCCGCTCGATGCGCACGCGAGGGAGCGGGTGTCACGGGACTGAGCGGTGCGGAGTGCGGTCAGCGAACGATCGTGAGTGGCGACGTCTGCTGGAGCGCGACGACCTTCTGGTCGGACGAGTTGAGGACGCCCTTTACCCACTCCCAGTCGCGCGCGACGCCTGCGTTTTCCATCAACATGAGCGCGACCTCAGCAGCGTCGCCCGGATCCATTCGCAGGCAGCCATGCGACGCGGCCGAACCGAGCGATTCGGTCGCGTCCGTGCCGTGGATGTAGTAATCCGGCTCCTGGAAGAAGATCTTGACCCCCTTCATCGGATTGGCCGGATGTCCCGGTGCTTTCGGTGTCTTCCCGCGCGCCCACTTTTCGTCGGGCGGAACCCACCGCGGGTTCCATATCAGCTTCTTGATGGTGAAGCTTCCCGTCGGAGTGGGGTGCGAAGGCGCGCCGATCGCCACGTCGTACGTCTTCACCACCGAGTCGTCGCGCATGACGGTCAGCTTGCGCTCGCTGAGACTCGCTTCGAGCCTCACGCCGCCTCCGGCCATGGCGGGTGTGCGCATCGCGCCGATGCCAAACACAAGCGCGCCCGCCAAGGGAACGGCGAAGATCGCGATGACGGTTTTTGTGCGGCGTTGGATTCGTCGGATCATTGACGCTGGGAGAGGGTTCGATAAACAGATGGCAAAGCATGTTCCACTTCACCGTGTCGCAACGCACCTTTCAGCGAGCACAAACATCTTCAGCGATTCATCATTCAATGCGCACTACTTCACGACTATTGCCCCTTGCGGCAGCGGCCTGTTTCGCTGCACAGGCCGCCTGCGGAACCCCGGTTCAGATCGCTCCGGTCACCGCCGTCGCGCCGCCGCCCGTCGAATCCCCGATTAGTGAAGCGAACGTCCGCCGGCTGCTGACAGCGCTTGCGGACGACTCGCTCGAGGGCCGCGGAACCGGAACGCGCGGCTCGGAAAAGGCGGCGCGGCTCATCGCCAACGAGATGCGCGCGATCGGGCTCGAGCCCGCCGGCGACAGTGGCTACTTCCAGCGGGTGCCCGTCGCGATGGTCACACGCGGCACGAGAGAGGGCCCTGCACTCTTCTCGAGCTTTGCCACGCGCGACACGATGCCGAGGGACAAGCGGCGCAACGCGGTCAACGTCGTGGGAATTCTTCGCGGCACCGATCCGGTGCTCAAGGATTCCGTGATTCTCGTCGACGCGCACTATGACCACAACGGAATCGGGCGTCCCGTGGCGGGTGACTCGATCAACAACGGCGCGGACGATGACGCCTCTGGCACCGTCGCGGTGCTCGAGATCGCCCGTGCGATGACACGCGGGCCCAAGCCGAAGCGCACCGTCATCTTCGCCGCAACCACGGGCGAGGAAGTCGGGCTACTGGGCACGCGGTGGTATCTCCAACATCCTGTTGCACCGATCACGAGCATGACGGCGAATCTGGAGATCGAGATGATTGGTCGGCCGGATACCGCGGCTGGCGGCTTTGGACGTGCGTGGCTCACTGGGTTCGAGCGAACAACGATGGGCTCGATGTTCGCCACCGCCGGCTTGCCGATTGTCGCCGACAGGCGTCTCGCGCAGAGTTTCTACACGCGCAGTGACAACATTGCCTTCGCGCGCGCAGGCATTCCGGCGCACACACTCTCCTCGTACAACATGCACGAGGACTATCACACGGTGCGCGACGACGCGAGCCGAGTGGATTTTGCGCACATGACGCTGGTCATTCGCGCTGGCGCGGAAGCCACGCAACTACTGGCAAACGGCCCAGCACCCACCTGGAACCCCGGCGGACGTCCACCGGAGCAGCAGCCGCCTGCGGCGCGCCCAGCGCTCCCCACCACGCCAACCGCCGTCACAGACGCCGAGCGACTCGCGCGCTACGTGACCGTGAAGTTGGAAGCGGACACCACGGCACTCACGAAGAACGAGCGACGCATGTTGCCGTTGCTCGTCGACGCCGCCCGCGAGATGCACGAGATCTTCTGGCAGCAGGTGATTGGGCCGAGTGACTCGGTACTGTCGCGGCTTACGAGCCCCGACGCGCGCAAGCTCGCCGAGGTGAATGTCGGCCCGTGGGACCGGCTCGATAACAACTTCGCATTCGTCCAGGGTGCTGGCGTCAAGCCGCACGGAGCGAACTTCTATCCACGGAACATGACGAAGGAGGAGTTCGAGAAGGCCGTCGCCGGCGGCGGAGCGCGTGCAGACAGTCTCAAGTCGTTGTACACCATGGTGCGTCGCGACGCCTCCGGTGCGCTCAAGGCCATTCCGTATTCCACCTATTTCGCCGCCGCGAACAAGCGGGCAGCAGACAAGGTTCGAGAAGCGGCCAGGTTCGCCGACGATGCGGGTCTGCGCCGCTACCTTCGACTGCTCGCCACCGCGCTGACGACCGACAATTATCGGCCCAGCGACATGGCATGGATGGACATGAAGAAGAACACGCTCGATATCGTGCTCGGCCCCATCGAGACGTACGAGGACGAACTGTTCGGCTACAAGGCGGCCAACGAAGCGTTCGTACTGGTCAAAGACCAGGCGTGGAGCAAGCGGCTGTCGAAGTTCGCCGCGCAGTTGCCGGCGCTTCAGCGTGGCATTCCCGTCGAGGCGAAGTACAAGGCGGAGAAGCCGGGCACGGACGCCGACCTCAATGCCTACGACGTCGTCTATGTCGCGGGACAGGCGAACGTCGCGTCCAAGACGATCGCGATCAACCTGCCGAATGACGAAGAAGTCACGCTCAAGAAGGGCTCTCGACGCCTGCAACTCAAGAATGCCGTGCGCGCAAAATTCGATCGCATTCTTGTGCCCCTCGCGAAAGAGCTGATCGACGACGACCAACTCGCTCGCGTCACGTTCGATGCCTTCTTCGAGAACGTCATGTTCCACGAAGTAGCGCACGGCCTCGGCATCAAGAATACGCTCGACGGAAAGGGAACGGTGCGCGCCGCGCTCAAGGAAAAGGCGGGCGCGCTCGAAGAAGGCAAGGCGGACATTCTCGGCCTCTACATGATCCGGCAGCTGAACGCGCAGGGACAGATGGGGAAGGAAGCGGTCGAGGACAACTATGTCACCTTCCTCTCGAGCCTCTTCCGGTCCGTGCGCTTTGGCGCGGCTGACGCGCATGGTCGAGCAAATGTCGTCGCCTTCAACTTCCTGCAGCGCGCCGGCGCGTTCACGCGGAATGCCAATGGCAAGTATCGCGTGGACTTCGCGAAGATGCATGCGGGTGCAGACGAACTGTCTCGCCAGATTCTCGTGCTCCAGGGCAACGGCGACTACGCCGGGGTCGCGAAGCTGTACGCTGATTTCGGGACGATCAGTCCCGAGCTGCAAAAGGATCTCGACCGTGTGAAGGCGAAGGGGATTCCGATCGATATCGTGTACGATCAGCGTCGATAACCGCGACGAAGGGAACGGCGTCGTTTTCAACTGCCAAGGAGCGGATTTTACAGATGCGACGGGTCTGACGGATCTGCAGCGTTTGAAAAGTTGTTTTATCCGGCTCTATCCGTTGCATCCGTCCAATCCGCTCCTCGTCAGTTGCCGTTTCGCATTCGCCTACTGTAAGGGTGTCGACATTTTCAAAATCCGCGCATGACACTGTTTCCGTTGCTGTTTCTCCTGTTGGCGTCCCCCGCTCCCGCGGCGGATACACTGACCGGACCCGGCGTCTCCCACTCGCTGGCGTCGCAACGCGCGAAGCAGATTTCCCGCGTTCGGTATGCGTTGCGCCTCGACGTCACGCGTCGCGATACGCTCTACGGACACGCGCGCGTGCAGTTCGACAGGAGCGGCGCATCCGACCTGGTGCTCGACTTTCGTGGACTTGGATTCTCGAACGTCTCGGTGAACGGTGTCGCGGTTACTCCGCGCACGCTCAACGGCCACCTCGTGTTTCCCGCGGCGTCGCTGCGGGCGGCCGCCAATGACATCGAGATGGACTTCACGTCCTCCATCGCGCCCGCTGGCGCGAGCGTCATTCGCGTTCACGATGCCGTCGATGGCGCCGACTATCTCTACACCCTGCTCGTTCCCGCCGACGCCAATCAACTCTTCCCCTGCTTCGATCAGCCGGACCTGAAGGGCCGCGTCACGCTGGAGCTCACAACGCCTCGCAACTGGACCGCCGTCGCCAACGGCAAGCTGACACGCGTGGATTCTGCGGCGGCCCTCACATTCCGCTTCGCCGAGTCCGAGCCAATCAGTACGTATCTCGTTGCGTTCGCGGCCGGACCGTGGAGTGTAAAGTCCTCCGTGGTCGACGGGCATCCGATCTCGATCTACGTGCGTGCCTCGCGGGCGCGTGAGGCCGAAGCGGATACGCTGATGGCGCTGAACGGACACGCAATCTCCTGGCTGGAGCGGTACACCGATCGAGCGTTTCCTTTTCAGAAGTTCGATCTGGTACTGTGCCCCGCGTTCCCCTTTGGAGGCATGGAACATCCAGGCGCCGTGTTCTACAACGAAGAGAGCTTCATCTATCGGGAACGACCGACACTTTCGCAAACGCTTGGAAGGGAGGCGACGATCTTCCACGAGGTCGCGCACCAATGGTTTGGCGACTATGCCACAATGCGCTGGTTCGACGATCTCTGGCTCAAGGAGGGGTTTGCCACCTACCTCGCGGCGGTAATGCAGTCCGCGCTGACACCGTCGGCGAATGCGTGGAAGACATTCTACCTGCGCAACAAGCCCGCGGCCTACGGTGTGGACGCGTCGGAGGGCACGACCCCCGTCTGGCAGCGGCTTGGAAACCTCGATCAGGCGAAGAGCAACTACGGCGCAATCGTGTACAACAAGGCGCCGGGAATCCTCAAACAGCTCAACTTTCTTGTGGGTGACTCGGCGTTTCGCGACGGGCTTCGATCGTATCTGCGCGAACATCCGTACGGAAATGCCACGTGGGAGGACCTGCTGGCCGCTGTGGGAGGGGCAGGGCACCGGTCACTCGAGGACTGGGGCAAGAACTACATCCTGCGCCCGGGAATGCCCGTGCTGACGCAGCGGTTCACTGCGAAGAACGGCCGACTCACCGCACTCACGCTCGAGCAGTCACCCGCGCGCGCCCTTTCCGGACCGTCGTCGTGGCCGGCGCGGGTGGAAGTGCTGCTCGGGTACGCCGATGCTCCGCCAGTCCGTCTGCCCGTGGAACTCGCGGGGCGCACGACGCACGTGCCGACCAAGGGACTCCGAGCACCTGACTACGTCTTTGCGAACGTGGGTGACTATGGGTATGTACTCGTCCATCTCGACGATGTAAGCACGCGCTGGATCGAATCGCACATCGGCGAAGTCAAAGACGAATTCCTTCGTGCGATGCTGTGGGGAGCGCTCTGGGATCAGGTGAGGGACGCGCGCCTCGATCCGGTGCGCTTCATTCGCTCGGCACTTCGCGAACTGCCTCGCGAGCAGGACGAGCAGATCGTGCCCGTCATCCTCGGCCGTGTTTCGCGCGCCCTCTCGGCATATGTGTCGGCGTCGTCCCGCGAGGCGCTGCTTCCGGAGCTCGAGGGCACGTTGTTGTCGATCGCGGGCGACACCGCAAAGAGCTACGGCATTCGGAAGAACAACCTCGACACGTATATCGGTCTGGCGCGCTCGCCGGCGGCGCTCCGCACCATCGATGCACTGCTCGACAGCGCCATGGCCGCTGGCGCGCCCCTTCGCCCACCGACTCGCTGGGCGATCGTGACGACGCTCGTCGGGCGCGGCGCGCCGACCGCCGACGTGCGGCTCGCCGCCGAGAGCCGGCGTGATTCGACAACGGAGGGGCGTCGGAGGGCGTTCGTCGCCGGCGCTTCGCGTCCCGACTCCGCGACCAAGGCGTCGTACTGGAATCGCTACTTCTCCGACAAGGAACTGAACGAAGACTGGGTTACCGCGAGCCTACGGAGCTTTCACGACCCGGAACGTGATGACCTGACGCGCCAGTACATGATTCCGGCGCTCGACAGCCTTCCCTGGGTGCAGCGCAATCGCCGGATCTTCTTTCTCGGCAATTGGGTCGGTGCCACGTTGGACGGCCAGCGTTCGGCGTCGGCCCTTGCCACCCTCGACGATATGCTGCGGCGTCGGAAGGACATGCCGCGCGATTTACGGGAGAAGATTCTCCAATCGCGCGATGAACTCGAGCGCACCGTAGCGATCCGGCGCGCATTTCGCTGATGTGACCGGCATGCATGCAACCAAATCGTCGTTCGCTCGTCCTAATGGAGAGCGCACTGGAATTCGTACCGCACTCAGGCGTACATTCTGGCGCACCCGCCGATTTCCCGCCATGCTGCATCCCCTCCTCGTCAGTCTCCTCTCAGCGAACCTCGTCGCTGCTGCGCCCTTGCCACGGGTGGCCGCGTCTTCATTGTTCGCGCCTCGCGCCAACCCCCCGATGGGCCTGGTCGACAGCATCGTCGTGGAGAAGAAGGCGCACAAGCTCACGCTCTTTCGCGACGGCAAGCCCACCCGCACATACCTGATCGCGCTCGGTGGCAATCCAGTCGGTGACAAGCTGAAGGCTGGTGACCGCCGCACGCCCGAAGGAATCTTCTTCATCGACGAGCGTCAGCCGAACAGTCGCTACCACCTGGCGTTGCACATTTCGTATCCCGACGCGGCACACCGCGCGCGGTCGCAGGCGATCGGAGCGGAGCCCGGTGGCGACATCATGATTCACGGCCTCCCCAACGGCATGGGCGCCGCTGGCGCCACGCATCGCCAAGCGGATTGGACGAATGGCTGCGTCGCGCTCACCGATCAGGAAATCGAGGAGATCTGGAGCGTGGTGCCGATCGGGACGCCGGTGGAGATCAAGCCGTAAGGGCGATGCTCGCGAGCTGCGCTCGCAGGACGGCACACCGCGAGCGGAACCCTGCGCCAATCCGACAATGACTCTCGCCGAACAATTCATCTCGCAGTCGCGGCACTATCTCGCGCACGAGTACCCGACCAAGATCCAGCGCTGTCTCGACGTGCTGCCCGCCGATGCACTGTGGGCGCGCGCGGACGCGAGCTCGAATAGCATCGGGAACCTGCTCCTGCATTTGTCCGGCAACATCCGCCAGTGGATCGTGAGCAGCATTGGCGGCGCGCCCGATCAGCGCCTGAGGTCAACGGAATTCGCGGCGACCGAGGGTGGTGACGCCGCGACGTTGTTCTCCGGATTGCGCGCCACGCTGGATGAAGCGGATGCGGTGCTGGCACGACTCACCGAAACCGATCTCGCAGCGCGGCGCGTCATCCAGGGCCGCGACGTGAGCGTCTTTGACGCGATCTACCATGTCGTCGAGCACTTCTCGACCCACACGGGTCAGATCGTGCTATTGACGAAGACCTACGCGCCCGGCGCGGTCAAGTTCTACGAAGACGCCGGCGGACTGGCGACGCCGCTCTACTAATCGGATAGGGTCACGAAAAACGCCGTCCGCACTGCGGACGGCGTTTGGCGCTAAGTCGACGCCTTCGGATTTGTCGATGGCTCTTTTTGGGCTGGATGCCAGTCCGGGTACACAGTTCCGGGTACCTCGTACGTCAGTGCCCTAGTAGATGTACACTTTGGTGCCTACCGGGACGTTCTCGTACAGCCACTCGATGTCCTCATCGCGTAACCGCACGCAACCGTGCGTCACCGCGGAGCCAATTGACTTCGCGTACGGGGTGCCGTGGAGCAAATACCCATCGCCGAGGTCGAGGCGAAAGTGTCCCAGCTCGCCCTGGATGACGCGGTGCTTGGTGCCCTGAGGCGGAATAAACAGCGTGTTGTCGAACACCACATGTTCGTCCAGGATCATCGGTTCGAACTCTGTACTTCCAGGGCGAATGATGCCCACCTCGTCGCCTTTCGTCAGCAGCTTGGTGCCGTCCTTCAGCTTGATGACGGTGTTACGGTGAAGTGCAGTCAGCTTCAGGCCATGCTCGAGCGCGACTTCCGCAAAGTGCCAGTCCGGTGGGATCCACACCGGGTCCTTGTCCTTGCGCCGAACGGTGCGCACACCGCGCGGCGTCTCGAAGCGCCACACCTGCTTGCCGAAGGTCAGCGTCGCGTTCATCGCGGTGGCGGCCGGTGCGACGAGCAACGTATCGTCGCCGTCGACCACCCGCAACGTCTTCTCGAACAAGTCGACCGTGATGCGATAGCCATCGGATTTGAGCGCTGCGGACCGCGCAGATTCCCACGAAAGACTATCCTTGCGTGACTTGAAGGAGCGCGCCGTCGTCGGAGCGGCGGTTGCCACGACATCCGCGTCGACTGGTGAGTCGGCCGCAGCTGCCGAGTCCGCCGCGATTTCGTCACTGCGCCGTCCGATCTTTCTCAGCAGCGAAACGAACCAGTTGTGGTCGGCCTTCACGTTTGCCGTGGAGTCCGGCACGTTTCGCGTTCGGGCGCCCGCGCCTTCAAGAACGCGCCCGCTGTCCTGCGCCGCCGCCGCCGTGGCCGTGGTCGCCAGGAGAATGGCGGTGGAGATGTATCGATTGCTCTTGAGTCGCTTCATATGCCCTTCACTACACTACGGGGGACGTGACGTTCACGTCCCCCGTAATATGCACAACTCGCGCCGAATGTTTAGCTCGAGACTACTTGTAGAACTGGAGGCCAGCGATGATCGGCCAGTAGTGCGATGCGCCGCCACCGTTCGTGTTGATCGTCGTGTACTTGCTCTCCACGAAGAGATGGGTGTCCATCAGGGTGAAGGCGAGGCCAAGACCGGCGTTGTAGTTGTAGAAGGTGCTCGTTTCACCGCGCGTCGCGACAGAGACGTTATACGGATTCTGCGATCCCGTGCCGATGAACGTGTTCGTGCCGGCCGTGATGACGTTGTTCTGGCCGTTCTTGTACGGAATGAAATTCTGGAACTTGTCGAGACCGCCGCCACCGAGCAGGTAGAACACGGGGTTCAGCTTGCTCGTACGTTCGATCGGGAAGCGCAAGACGAGATCCGCATTGCCTTCATACAACCGAGGGCTGGGGCAGCCGGCGCAATCCGTCGTGCGATGGCCGAAGAAATTGCCGAGGGCTTCTGCGCGAATACCGAGTGCGCCGTCCTTCGGGAACCAACCAACCTGGCCAGAGATCGCCGGGCCGTCCTTCGTCGAGTTGCGCCAGTTGTTCATCGGAACTGCCACACCGCCGCCAAGCGCGAAGTACAATCCCGGCAAGGGCTGAATTGGAAGTGCGAGCTTCACGGTGTCATACCGCATCCGTTCCACCGTCCGAACGATCGTATCGGGCCGAGTGCGAATGGTCACGGTGTCAACGCGTACACGGAATACGGTGTCTACGCGGGGTGGAGCGGTTTCTACCGGTGGCGCATCCTTACGCACCGGAATCTTCTTCTGGGACGATGCCTGCGCCGAGGCTGAGTCCGCACTACCGAGTGAGATGGCGGCAGCGAGGCCGAGTGCACACAACGCAAAGTTCCTGGTCTTCATCCTAATCCTCCGTCGCCTTCGCCCTATGTTCTCGTTCCCCGCGGGCGAGGTTGCGGGTGCGACGACGGTCGTCGCATGTTCTGCCGGGCTCGGTGAATGGCAGACCTCGTGCCGCGGCGGCTTAAATCGGCAGGAAAGTTCAAAAAAAACTTTTCCGGACCCCATTCAACCGCCTCAAGTATAACCGATGAGACCGGTTAAGGCACCGTGAAGCGGGTGCCCCACGCCGTTCCAGCCACCGTGGTGGTCTGGAATTGTGTCCTCTCCGGGTGCCCTTCGCCACCTGCTGATCAGCGGGAGCATGGAGTATCTTGCGTCGGCATCGCCATCAACCTCTCCCGCCCGAACCTCGCATGTCCGAGAACCGCCTGAAGACGCTTCACGACGCGGGTCAGTCCATCTGGCTCGACTTCATCGACCGTGCGATCCTCCGAAACGGTGATCTCGCGCGCCGCATTCGCGACGACGCGCTCACCGGGATGACGTCCAACCCCACGATCTTCGAAAAAGCGCTCGCGGAAGGCACCGCCTACGACGACCAGCTCAAGGGCGCGCCCGCCACACACTCGGCATTGCAGCTCTTCGAGCTGGTCGAAACGTCGGACGTGCGCGATGCCTGCGACCTGTTCATGCCCGTGTACGCGGCGACGAACGGCGCCGACGGATACGTCTCGATTGAAGTGTCGCCGGGCGCGGCGAACAATGCGAAGGAGACGATCGACGAGGCACAGCGCCTCTGGGCGATGGTCGGCCGGCCGAACGTCATGATCAAGGTACCTGGCACCGCCGAAGGCGCGATCGCGGTTCGCACACTCATCGGCGCAGGGCTCAATGTCAATATCACGCTTCTCTTCGCCATCGAAGCGCATCACCGCGTTATCGATGCCTACATTAGTGGGCTCGAGGACCGCCTCACGGCGGGTAAGCCCATCGACCGGATTGCGTCGGTTGCCTCGTTCTTCGTCAGTCGCGTCGATACCGAAATCGATAAACGCCTGAACACCATGGCGGAAGCCGCCGATGGCGATACGCGCGAAACGCTGCTGGCTCTGCGCGGCAAAGGCGCCGTCGCGAACGCGCAACTCGCGTATAAGCTCTTCCTCGACGAATTCTCCTCCGAGCGCTGGGCGCCGCTTGCCGCCGCCGGTGCCCGGTTGCAGCGCCCGCTGTGGGCTAGCACCAGCTCGAAGAATCCCGCCTATCGCGATGTCATCTACGTCGAGCAACTGATCGGGCCGCATACCGTGAATACGATGCCACCAGCCACGATCGAGGCGTTCCGCGATCACGGTGAAACGGCACGAACGGTGGACGCCGACTTCGGCGCCGCGGAGAAGGCAATCCGAGACCTCGGTTCCGTTGGCATCGACATGACCGAGGTGACGAACAAACTACTCTCCGAGGGGCTTGCGAGCTTCCAGAAGAGCTTTGATTCGCTCACCGCCGGTCTCGAGAAAAAGAGAAGCGAATTAGCCAGGTGACAGGAGACAGGGGACAGGGGACAGGAACAGCGTCGTGCAGTGCCTAGCCCCTCATCCCCAGCTCCTTGTCCCTGTCCCCTGACACCTGACCCCTGTCCCCTGTCTCAAAGTGCCCTACCCTCGCACCAAGATCGTCTGCACGCTCGGACCCGCATCGGCAAATCGCGACACGCTCCGTGCACTCATGGAGGCCGGACTCAGCGTCGCTCGGCTGAATTTTTCACACGGGACGCACGAACAGCACGCCGCCACGGTGGCACTCGTGCGGGCTGTGGCAAAGGAACTGGATCGCCCCGTCGCCATCCTCGGCGACCTCCAGGGGCCCCGCATCCGCATCGGTGATCTGGCCACCCCGCGGGACGTCATCGATGGCGAAGACATCGTGCTCGTCGCCGGAGAGGACGCGGACGAAGGACAGTTTCCCACGACGTACGACAACCTCTGTAAAGACCTGAAAGTGGGTGATCGGGTCCTTGTCGACGACGGCCTCATCGAGCTCATGACGCTCGAAGTCACGGAGCGAACGGTCACGACGCGCGTATTGCACGGAGGGCAGATCAAGAGCCACAAGGGCATGAATCTGCCTGGCGTGGCCGTGAGCGCCCCCTCGATCACCGAGAAGGATTGGGCCGACGTGGACTTCGCGATCGAGCATGGGCTCGAGTATCTCGCGCTCAGCTTCGTACGCCAGGCGCAGGACATTGCCGAGCTGCGCGAGAAGCTCCCGAAAGGCATGCTGATCGTCGCGAAGATCGAGAAGGATTCGGCGCTCGAGAACATCGAGAGCATCATTCGGAGCTCCGATGCGGTCATGGTCGCGCGCGGCGACCTCGGCGTCGAACTTCCCTTCGAGGAAGTACCAATCGCGCAGAAGCGCATCATTTCCCTGTGCAACAAGCTCGGCCGCCCGGTGATCACCGCGACGCAGATGCTCGAGTCGATGATCAAGAACCCGCGTCCGACGCGCGCCGAGGCCAGCGACGTGGCCAACGCGATTCTCGACGGCACCGACGCCGTGATGCTCTCGGCGGAGACCGCCTCGGGGCAGTATCCCCGGCTCGCCGTTGAGGCGATGTCGCGCATCATCATGGAAATCGAGAAGCACCCGCGCGGCAAGTCGGCGGATGCGCGCATCGTGAGCGAGGAAGCTGTTTCGACGGAGCAGGCGATTGCCGCCGCGGCGACGTCGGCGGTGCGGAGCCTTGGCGCACCGGCCCTGATTGTCTTTACGAAGAGCGGGTTTTCTGCGCGGATCGTCGCATCGCACCGGCCAGGCGTGCCCATTCTCGTGCTCACCGACCAGGAGCGCACCTATCGCCAGTTGGCGCTCGTGTGGGGCGTCATTCCGTGTCTGGTCCAGCATTGCGACACCTATTGGGACATGGTGAAGCTCGCCCTCGCGGCTGTGCGCGAGCGTGGCTTGGCACGCGAGGGCGATCGCGTCGTCGTTACGGCCGGCGTGCCCTTCGACGTCCCCGGCACGACGAACCTGATGAAGGTCGAGACAGTATGAGTCTTTCCACCATCCGGTGAAGCTGACTTTTCTCGGAACCGGCACGAGCTTCGGCGTCCCACAAATCGGATGCCGTTGCGATGTGTGTCATTCTCGCGACCCGCGCGACCGACGCACGCGGGTCGGGGCGGCTGTCGAAACGGATTCCGGCGCCATCATCCTCATCGACACGCCACCAGAGCTCCGGCTTCAACTGATCCAGGCGGGCATCGATCACGTGGATGCCGTGCTGTTCACGCATGATCACGCCGATCATACGCACGGCATCGACGATCTCCGGGCGATTACTGCCCGCGCCGACACACATTTGCCGATGTACGGGTCGGCCGAAACATTGGCCGGCCTCGCACGCAAGTTCATCTACATCTTCGACGATAACATCAAGCCGGTGGCCGGCTCGTCGAAGCCGCAGGGTCATGCCATCCCGTTACACGCCGGCGAGTGCCGCCAGATTGCAGGTGTCGATGTCACCGCGATACCAGTCCCGCATGGCCCGGTCGAAGTCTTCGCGTACCGCATTGGTCCGCTCGCGTACGTGACGGACGCGAAGTCGGTGCCGGAGGCCGCCATCGCCCAGCTCCGCGGCGCACGCGTGCTGGTGGTCAACGCGCTCTTTCGACGACCGCACACGTCACACCTCAGCCTGCAGGAGGCGCTCGAGGTGAGTCGGCAAGTTGGTGCGGAGCGCACGTACCTCACTCACTTGACGCATGACAATTACCATGCCGATCTCGAAGCGGAGCTGCCCGCGGGCGTGTCTCCTGCGTTCGATGGCCTGACAGTTCTGGTCTGAGCCGTTCCGCGCGTTTTGTCGCTCTGAGCCCTTCGTCGCTTCCGCTCCTCGAGGGCAGGCTTCGCGAAGGGCCCGCACCTCAAGCCCCGAATATTCGCCATGACAATCCTAAGCCTCGACTACACCAACATGATGGCGCCGACGATCGACGGCGGCATTACCCCGGCCGAGTGGAGCGAGGTAGGCGCGGCATTCACTGCGGCGCACCAAGCGGTTGCCGACCAGCATGCCGCCGGGACGCTCGGGTTTCTCGATTTACCCGACGATCGCGCCCTGCACGCGCAGACGACTGAATTCGTCGCACGCGTGCGCAGCGGCGACAACGCGCCGACCGACGTCGTCGTGTTGGGGATCGGAGGCTCGGCGCTCGGTCCCATCGCGCTACGCACCGCGCTGTGCGCTCCCCAATGGAATCTGCTCGACGATGCCGCGCGCAAGGGCAGCCCGCGCCTGCACGTGCTCGACAACGTCGATCCCGCGAACATCTCCGCGCTGCTGGCTCGGCTCGATCTGTCGCGCAGCCTGTTCATCGTGACGTCGAAGTCGGGCGGCACCGCCGAGACGATGGCGCAGTACCTCGTGATTCGCGCGCGACTGGCGAGCGTCCTCGGCGACGACGCCGCGAAACAGCACATCGTTTTCGTGACGGACCCCGAGAAGGGCGCCCTCCGGGCGATCGCGCGCGCCGATGGCATCGCGGCCCTCGATATCCCGTCGAACGTGGGGGGCCGGTTCAGCGTGCTGTCGCCGGTCGGCATGCTGCCCGCCGCCCTCGTGGGGATCGACACCTCGCTGTTGCTCGCCGGCGCGGCCGACATGCGCACGCGCTGCGCATCCGGTGTGCTCGCGAAGAACCGCGCAGGCACATACGCGGCGCTCCAATTCCTCGCCGATCAGCGGCATGGCCGCCACGTGCACGTCTTCATGCCCTACAGCGATGCCCTTCGCGACATGGCCGATTGGTTCGTGCAACTCTGGGCCGAGAGTCTCGGCAAACATCGCACGCCGGGCGACGCTGGGGTTGGTCCGACCCCCCTCGCCGCACTGGGCGCGACCGACCAGCACAGCCAGGTCCAGCTCTTCATGGAAGGCCCGGGTGACAAGACGGTAACGTTTCTTTCCGTCGACGATGTGGCCAACGATGTCGAGATTCCGCGCCTGCACTCCGATATTCCGGAACTCGCATATCTGGGTGGTCATCGTCTGGGCGAGTTGCTCGATATCGAGCGGCGCGCCACCGCAGGGGCACTCGCGCGGCGCGGACGTCCCAACATGACCCTGATGCTCGAGACCTGCGACGCGTGGGAAATCGGCGGCCTGATCATGCTGCTCGAACTGGCGACGGCGTACGCCGGTCAACTGTACGGGGTCAGTGCCTTCGACCAGCCGGGCGTGGAGCTCGGCAAGCAGTTCACGTACGGCCTGCTCGGTCGGGCGGACGCCGAAGCGGCGCGTCAGGAATGGAACCTGCTTCCGAAGACCGACCCGTCGCGAGTCATCTAGCGGCAACGTCAATTAACTTTCAAGACTATCACGTATCGGCCCGGACGCGTCACTCTCGAGGAATACATGCACGACATAGATGCCCTGAATGCGCTCTTTGGCGACGCAGTCGCCGTCCACGATGGCCGCGTCACGGTCTCGCGCCCTGAGGCGATCGCGTCTCCGGCCATGGACGATCTCGTTCGGTCGGCCGTCTTCGGCGGTGGCGTCGAGAAGGAGTATGCGCGCTGGTTGATCTGGGAAATCGGTCAGGCCGTTGGCGTACGACCGGCATCGATCCACGACCTGTACATGGCGCGCGGGCGGAACGAGGTGCACGGGTTCACGGTGCCCGCCATCAACGTGCGAGTTGCGTCGTACGACACCGGCCGCGCGATTTTCCGGACGGCGATCGCCATGCATGCCGGCGCATTCATCCTCGAGATCGCGCGCTCGGAAATCGCGTACACGGATCAACGGCCGGCAGAGTATGTGTCCGTCATGCTCGCCGCGGCGCTACGCGAGGGCTTCCGGGGTCCGCTCTTCATTCAGGGTGATCACTTCCAGGTGAATCACAAGAAGTACGCGACGAACCCAGGGCCCGAAGTCGACGCGGTGAAGGCGCTCGTACGCGAAGCCGTGGGCGCGGGCTTCTACAACATCGACATCGATACGTCGACGCTCGTCGACCTGAGCAAGGACACGCTGCCGGAACAACAGCGGCTCAACTATGAAGTGGGCATCGATATCCTTCGCGAAGTACGCGCGGTCGAACCGCCGGGCGTCACCATCTCGGTCGGCGGAGAAATCGGTGAAGTCGGCACGGAGAACTCCACGGTCGAGGAGTTGCGAGCCTACATGGACGGCTTCGTCGCCGCGCTGCCCGCTGGCATGATGGGTCTATCCAAGATCAGCGTGCAGAGCGGAACGTCGCACGGCGGCACCGTGTTGGCCGACGGCTCCATTGCGGAAGTCAAGCTCGACCTGGACACCCTCGAGACCCTCGGCAAGGTCGCACGAGACGATTACGGGCTCTCCGGTGCCGTGCAACACGGCGCGTCCACGCTCCCGGATACCGCCTTCAATAATTTTCCGCAACGCGAAACGGCAGAGATTCATCTCGCGACGAACTTCCAGACGATGGCATTCGACGCCGCCCCTGAGGGGCTGCGGAAGGACATGTACGATTGGCTGCTGGTGAATGCGAAGGACGAGCGCAAGGCGACGGACACGGATGAGCAGTTCTTCTACAAGTCGCGCAAGAAGGCCATCGGGCCGTTCAAGCGACAACTATGGAATTTGCCCGGCGACGTCAAAGCTCAGCTGGCGAGTGCGTACGACGCGAAGTTTCGCTTTCTCTTCGAACAGTTGGCGATCGGAAATACCGCGGCGATCGTCGCGAAATACGTTTCGCCTCCCGAGCAGCACCGTCCGATGCCGGCAGACGCCACGCCCACGCACGCAGCCGCACCCGACGACGCCGACCTCTCGGACTGAATGACACCTGCAGTGGCCGACGACACCGCCGCGCTCTGGCTTCACGCGTTTCAGCGGGCAGTCGCACGGGCGTCGCACGATGTCAAGGATGCCCTGAATGGTGTCTCGGTCAACGTGGAAGTCGTGCGCTCCCGCGCGGCGCGACCCGACACCCCCGCCGCCGCGGTGCTACAGTTCTCCAACGCGGCGGGGCAGCAGTTGGATCGCCTGAGTACCTTGATCGATGCGATTCTCTCGCTGGCTCGGGCAGAACGCGAGCCAGTCGACGTTGCGGCAGTACTTCGCAGAATGACGATCCTGTGCGGCGCGTCGTCGTCACCCGCCGATGCGCACGTGAGGTTGATTAAAGGCGACTACACCGGCGCTGTGGTGACGAGCGCCCGTGGCGACGTTGTCCGTTTGGCACTGGTGGCGCCGTTGCTCGATCTCGTGCGGGGAGAGAATCGGGCGCACCCTGCATCGGAGGTGCAGTGCGCGCTCAGTGGTACGGCTGACGGAATTCTCGTTGAGATATCGGCTGCTGGACGCAGGGCGGTGATGCCGGAGAGTATCGCCGACATCGTCCGAGCCGCCGGGATTCGGTGTACGGAAGGAGACCAGGGACTTTCACTCGCCTTTCCGCACGCGTGAGTCACGCGAGCGGTTCGGCTTCAGGACGAGGTGGGATGAAGCACGCAAAGATTCTCATTGCCGATGACGAAGCGGCCATTACGACTGGATTGGGCGCCATTCTCGAGGACGCCGGCTACAACGTCGAGGTCGTCGCCGATGGGCAGAAGGCACTCGAGATGCTGTCCGCGGAGCGCTATGGCGTCGTGCTCGCGGACCTCAAGATGCCGCGGTTGGACGGTCTCGCGCTGCTCGGTGAGCTCCAGCAACGGAAGATTCCGACAGAGTGCATCATCATCACGGGGCAGGCCACCGTGGATTCCGCCGTTCAGGCGATGCAACAGGGTGCCTACGACTACATCGAGAAGCCGCTCAATGCGGAGAAGCTCAACCGCCTCAAGGCACTCATTCCGAAAGCCCTCGACAAATACCAGGTCCAGCAAACCAACCGCGAGTTGGCATCAAAGCTGGAGGGGCTCACGCATTACGGTGAGCTCACCGGCCAGAGCGACTCCATGCGCTCCGTCTATCAGGTCATCGAAGCGGTGGCGCCGAGTACCGCGAGCGTCCTGATCCTTGGAGAGAGTGGCACGGGGAAGGAACTCGTCGCGCGCGCCCTCCACACGAAGAGCGATCGAGCGAAGGGGCCATTCTTCGCGCTGAACTGCGCGGCGCTCCCGAAGGAGATCCTGGAAAACGAACTGTTCGGCCACGAAAAAGGCGCGTTTACCGGCTCGATTTCGGAAAAGCAGGGCGCCTTCGAGATGTCGAGTGGAGGCACGATCTTCCTCGATGAGATGGCGGAGATGCCCACCGATATTCAGGTCAAGCTCCTGCGTGCGATCGAGACGAAGCAGATCCGCAGGCTCGGCGGGAAGAAGGAGATTACCGTCGATATTCGCATCCTTGCGGCCACCAACAAGAACCTCCAGAAGGCGATCGCCGACGGCGAGTTGCGCGAGGATCTGTACTACCGGTTGGCCGTCGTCGAAATCGATTTGCCGCCCCTCCGCGAGCGTGCGGATGACATCCAGTTGCTTGCGAACGAATTCCTCGGTCGCTTTGCGCAGCAGAACGGAAAACCACTCAACAAGTTCGATGACGCGGCCTGGGAGTGGATGCTGAGCTATCACTGGCCCGGCAACGTGCGTGAACTCAAGAACGCCGTGGAACGGGCGGTCATCATGGCCCGCGGTAGCACGATTTCCGCGTCCGATATCATTCCGCGCCACCTCCGTGGCGGTGAGATGCCGACCGCGCTCACTATTCCCGTTGGCGCGACGGCAGCGGAAGCGCGGCAGCAACTCGTGCTTAGAACCTTCGCCTCGACGGCGGGTGATGCCGCCCGAACCGGGAAGGTCCTCGGCATCTCGGAACGCGAAGTGCGTAGTGAGCTCAGCGCGCTGATCAACGGCCCGGCCGATGCACTGGTCGAGGCGGAGTCCGAAACGGACGCGAGCAGCGAGAAAGCCACGAAGAAGAAAGAGCCGGCAACGCCATCGCGTCCGCCGGCGAAGAAACCACCGATCAAGAAGGGGCGTTGAGCCCCGGAGCAGAGGAACTTGGCATGCGACGGCACCACGAGTACGACGGCGAGCGGTACGTTGTCATCGAGAAGCACGGAAGCGATGTGGGAAGCCTTCTCCTCGGCGTCCTGATCGGGGCAGGTGTGGCGCTGCTGTTCGCGCCGCAGTCCGGCCCTGAAACCAGGCGCGCCATTCGCCGCAAGGCGCAGGAGGCGACGGACGCGGTGAAAGGCGTCGCTGACGACGTGACCACCCAGGTGTCCGATACGTTCGAGGCCGCTCGCTCCCGCGTCGAAGAGCAGATCGACTCGGCGCGCAATGCCATCGTGCGCAAGAAGCGTCAGGTAACGCGGGCCATGGAGGCCGGGCGCGAGGCGGCCGCCGAAGCGCGCGGAGAACTCGAACAGCAAATCGCCGAAACAAAGGCGGCGTACAATGCCGGTGCCGATGTCGCGCGCACGGCGCGCGCCGTGGACGGGCGGCCGCCCGTATCGCGCGCTGACACGAACCTGTAAACGCGAGACGACGCTCTGCCAGACCTCCCCACGGTCGCGGATCTCCGCGCTATTCCGCGCTCGTGGGCGTCGCGCGCGGGATGGATGATCCGCGACTATGCCAAGCGAGTGTGGGACAATTCCGGCGAAGACAATGTGCTCTTCCTGGCAGGTGGCATTGCATTCAACATCCTGCTGGCCGCCGTTCCCTTCGTGCTGCTACTGGTCTGGTTCCTCACCTTTCTGTTGAACCAGTCCTCGGCAAACGCGAACGAAGTCGTCATTCACTACATCGACAAGCTGCTTCCCGAGCATCGCGAACTGGCCACGGCACCGGAACACATGTTGATCAACAACATGCTCGCCGGACACAACCAGCTCCCGATCTGGAGCTCGATCGGCTTCGTCTGGTTTTCGACACGACTGTTCGGATCGCTTCGCACGGTACTGGCGAGCGTCTTCGACATCGAGAACGAGCGCAGCATCATCGGCGGAAAAATCTTCGACATCCAGATCACGATCTTGTCGACGGTATTGATCACGGCCAACACGCTCATCAGTGGATACGTGCTGCTCGCCACGAAGAGCAGCGTGCGATTGCTGGAGGACCTTGGCATCCGCCACGACGTGATGGGGCGGGCAACAGCAGCGGGGACGCACCTCGTGGCGTCCGGACTGCTGGCCACGATGTTCTTCTCGCTCTACAAGTTCTTGCCCGTTCGTCGCGTGCGCACGCGCACCGCATGGGTGGCCGCCGGCTTCACGACAGTGATGTTCGAACTCGCGAAATTCGCTTTCGCCGCGTATGCGGTGCAATTCAAGCCGGCGTCGCTCTATAGCGGATCGGTCGCGACCATCGTGCTCGTGGTCGTCTGGGTCTACTATGCCGCACTCATCTTCATCCTCGGTGGGGAAGTGGGGCAGGTGTACGAGCTGAGGCGCACGCGTAAACGGCAACGCGAGGTCTTCCTCGACTGACGAAGTGCTCGCTGCATCGCGTTGAAGCGGGCACGTGGCTCAAAGGTTGCCTTTGAACGGCGCGAACGCGCCACCCAGGGAGGCAACCCCATGCGCAAGATGCTACTCGGCGCCGTCTTACTCACTCTGCCACTCGCAGCGTGCAAGAAAGTCGGCGATGACACGTACCAGGTGAAGACACCAACCGTCGGTTTGGACACCCATACCGTGACGACGCCCAGCGTCGACGTTGGTTCGAAGATCGACACCATCAATACCCCGACGATCGGAACGAAGAAGGACACGATCATCATCGACAAGCCGGTGGTCGGCACGAAGAAGACGGAAGTGAAGGTGCCGACGGTGACCGTGAAGAAGCCCTGACGTAGGGGACAGGGGACAGGGGACAGGGGACAGGGGACAGGGGACAGGGGACAGGAAGGGCACACCGAACTAGCTTCGTTGTGCTGTTCCTGTCCCCTGTCCCCTGTCCCCTGTCCCCTGTCACCTTGCCAACAGATATCCGCTCCGACACAGTCACCAAGCCGTCGCTCGCCATGCGCCAGGCTATGGCAAATGCCGAGGTTGGCGATGACGTCCTCGACGGCGATCCCACGGTTGCCCGCGTAGAGTCTCGTGTTGCCGAGTTGCTGGGGAAGGAGGCCGCGCTCTACTTCCCCACGGGTTCGATGGCGAACATGACCGGCGTCGCCGTGTGGGCCTCACAGGGCTCCGAGGCGGTGCTCGACGCCGATGCGCACATCATTCAGGGCGAGATGGCGGGCGTTGCCGCCCTCTTTGGCGTGCAGATCCGGCCTGCCCAGCCCGCGAACGGCCGCATCGTGATGGGGGCGGACGATCTACGCAGCGCGCTCCGGCCTCCCTCGAAGCACGATCCGGTCATCAGTGTGATCTGCCTGGAGAACACGCACAACGGCGCCGGCGGAAAGGTGTCGACACTGTCCGAGATGCGTGCGCTCGTTGACGTCGCCCGAGAGCACGGCATTCCCGTGCACCTCGATGGCGCGCGGCTGTGGAATGCGAGTGCAGCCACTGGAACGTCGCTCGCCGATTTCGCTGCCTGCGCTGACACCGTGATGCTGAGCTTCTCGAAGGGCCTTGGTTGCCCTGTGGGCGCCATTCTCACCGGCGACGCCAAGGCGATCCGGCGCGCGCACGCCATTCGGAAGCGATTGGGCGGCGGGATGCGCCAGTCCGGCATCATCGCCGCGGCGGCGCTGTACGGGCTGGAGAACAACCTCGAGCGCCTGCCGGAAGATCACTTGAAGGCGCGGACCTTCGCTGAGCTCGTGAGCGGCGCCGGCGGCGCGCGCGTCGTCTGGCCGGATACGAATATCGTGATGATCGACCTGCCGTCGGGACTCTCGAGTGGCATGGTTGCAACGCGCGCGGCGGAAAACGGCGTGCTCATCAGCGAGTGGAATCCCACCCGCGTGCGCGCGGTGGCGCATCTCGACGTGAGCGCTGCCGAGATGATGCAGGCGGCGGCCGTGGTTCGGGCGGCGATCGAGGGGTGCGCAGCTCAAGTCCGCGAGTGAGGCTTGGAGCGTGTTCGGCGCCACATTATATTTCGCGTGTCCCAGGTCCCGAAGGGCGGCAGCCTTCTAACTCCGTCAGGACCCCGAAGGTAGCAGCGGCATGAGGTGTCTGACGTCGCTTCGTCAGGCCTGGGATACCCAACGCGGGGAGCGGCTCTCATCGAGAGTTGGCTCCCCGCGTTTGCTATCGGACTGCGAAACGAACGTACGGAAGTACCCAGTACACCCAAGACGTACGACGTACCCTGCCCCCTGTATCGGGACTGGCATCCAACCCAAGAGGAGCCATCGACACAGTCGATGGCGACGACCCAATGCCAAACGCCGTCCGAAGTCGAGGACGGCGTTATTCGTGATGCGACTCTCTGATGGCTCTTCTTGACCGGTATGCCAGTCCGGGTACCCGATTCCGGGTACCTCGTACGTCGGTGGTTGTACTGTGCACCCGGTGCGCCAGTTCTGCTTGTAGATTTCGTGTATGGCTCTGGCCCTCGCTAGGAAGTACCGCCCCAAGACCTTCGCCGACGTCGCCGTGCAGGGTCACGTCGCCGCGACGCTCAAGGGTGCCATCGCCCGGAATCGTGTCGCGCACGGCTACCTGCTTTGCGGCCCGCGCGGCGTCGGGAAGACGACGCTCGCTCGCGTGCTGGCGATGGCACTCAACTGCGACCGGCGGGGCGACCCGGCCCTCGGTGGTGAGCCATGCGGCGAATGCCCGTCATGCACACGCATCTGGTCCGGTTCGTCCAGTCTCGACGTCGTCGAGATCGATGCGGCGTCGAACCGCGGCGTTGATGACGCCCGCGAGCTTCGTGAGCGCGCCATGTATGCACCGTCGGGCGATGAGACGTACAAGGTCTACATCGTGGACGAAGCCCACATGCTCACGCGCGAGGCCTGGAACACTCTCCTGAAGGTGCTCGAGGAGCCACCGCCGCGCGTGGTGTTCGTGTTCGCCACCACCGAGCCGCAGAAGATCGCCCAGGCGGCGGCTCCCGTGTTGAGTCGCCTGCAGCGCTTCGATTTCAAGCGGATCGGCCCAGCGGAAATCCGGATTCGTCTCGAGCGCGTGCTCGCTGACGAGGGCGTGACGGCGCATCCCGATGCCCTCGCGATGATCGCTCGTGCGGCCGACGGCTCCATGCGCGACGCGCTCTCGCTGACCGACCAGGTGCTGTCGATGGGCGACGGTGACGTTGCTCCCGAGCGCGTGCGCGACGCACTTGGCCTCGTCCCGGAAGACGAATTCGTCGCGCTGCTCGACTTGCTGGCCGACCGCCGAGCGGGTGACGTGTTTGCGTTCGTCGGTCGTCTTGCGGATGCGGGGATCGATTTCGGCCAGTTCCTCACGGGATTTGCCGACATGGTGCGCGCGCAACTGGCGGTCACGCTCGGCGGCGTGGCCGCCGAAACGAGCGACCGAATTCGCGACGCGCTCGCGGCACGAACCGAGGTGTATTCCGCGGGAGATCTTTTGCGCATGCTCGCGGCGCTGACGGAACTCGAGCCCAGATTCCGGAAGAGTGGGCAGCAGCAGTTGCTCCTCGAGGCCCTGCTCGTTCGCTTCGCGTTGCTGGATCGCACGGTGTCACTGGAAGCGATGCTGCGCCACGTCGGTGGCGGAGGGACCGGCGGCGCGCTGCCGGACGAGGAGCGCACGCCCCGGCGGTCGGCGCCGCCAATGCCTGCTCCCGCCCCCGTGCAGGCCGCACCGGCAACCGCACCGGCGCCCGCCTCGACAGCGGAGAAGGCCGTTCCGCCGCGTCCGCAGGGCGACGCATCAGCCGATTGGCGCGTCGCGATCAAGGACGCAGACCGTCCAGCGCTCACAGTTCCGGAAGCGCCGCCGGCGCCGCTCAGGCCGGCCTCTCCGGCGAAACCGGCGCAGGCGCCGCCGGGCGCATCGATACCCGACGTCAGCGCGCTGGCGGAGCGGTGGGACGAGGTGGTTTCGGCGCTTCGGTCGGCAGGAAAGAGTCTCGCCGCGACGGCGCTTGCCCACTCGACGCCGACCTCCGTGACGGCCAAAGGCGAAGTCCTCATCTCGCTCGACGAAGCCAATCCCATTCACGAACAGGCGCTCGACAGCGTGAAGGGAGACATCACGGTGCTGCTGAATGGCTGGTATCCGGCCATCCAGCGTGTGGTCGTTCGCGCTCCGGCCAGCTCTACGACTCCGCCCACGCGGCTGACCGACGAAATGGTGCGTTCGGAGCGACTGACGTCGCTTCGGCGCAAGGATCCCGTTCTCGATCGTGCCGTCGACGTCCTCGATTTGGATCTCGCGGATTAGGTGACGTTCCGCCGGTGAGCGATTCGCTCGTTTTGTCGCCCTGAGCGACGCGAAGGGCCCGCACCTGACGAACGCGGGGTCGCACAACTGGTATTCCGTGTTGTTTGGAGTATTTCACCTCGGCGGGCCACAACGACCCAACGGGAGGAGCGCCAACGCTTTTGATCCTCGGGACGCGTCTCGCACTGTAGGAGCGTCCCGGAAAATCCGCTCAATCCGTAGAATCCGCTCCCCAAACCTGGGTCGGTGTGGCTAGCGCTGGCGGATCAACGCTCGCCAACGCGAGCAGGTACTCTCCGTTCCACCTGTAGTTGCCACGACACCGCGACGCGGCATAGCTTACCACGTTCACACTGAGTCGCGCAGGCAATGGCAGATTTCATGAAAATCCTGCAACAAGCGCAGGAGATGCAGGGTAAGTTTCAGGCGCTGCAGAGCGACCTTCAGAAGGAGATGGTGTCGGCGTCTGCGGGTGGTGGGATGGTGAGGGTCGAAGCGAACGGTCAGGGTACGGTGCGGTCGATCAAGATCGATCCGAGCGTGGTCAACGCGTCGGATGTCGAGATGCTCGAGGACCTGATCCTCGTCGCGGTCACGGAGGCGCAGAAAAAGGCACAGGACATCGCGCAGCGCGAGATGGGCAAGCTGACCGGCGGTCTGCCGTTCAAGCTCCCGTTCTAGTCTCGGGCGACCATGTCGGCAATCGATGAGCTCACCGGAGAGCTGGCCAGGCTACCCGGCATCGGGCGCAAGACCGCGCTTCGGCTCACATATCATCTCCTCAAGCAGCCACCGGAGCAGAGTCGCCGGCTGGCAGACGCATTGAGGACGCTGTCCGAAAAGATCAGGCCCTGCTCGCGGTGCTTCAATTTGACGGAAGAGGTGTTGTGCGTCATCTGTCGTGATGCGCGGCGGGATCCCGCGCTGATCTGTGTGGTCGAGGAGGCCGCGGACATCAGTGCGATCGAACGTGCAGGCGAGTATCGTGGACACTATCATGTGCTGGGCGGTCGGCTCTCACCTCTCGACGGCGTGACACCGGATGACCTGAACATTCCGCAGCTGCTCGTCCGGGTCGAAGGCGGTGCGGTGCGCGAGGTGATCCTGGCCACCAACCCGAGTCTCGAGGGCGAGGCGACGGCGCTTTACGTTCAGCGCCAGTTGGCAGCGCATGAGCTGTCGGTCACACGGATTGCGCGCGGGCTGCCGGTTGGTGGTGATCTGGAGTACGCAGATGGCGTGACGATTGCCCAGGCGCTGTCGGCGCGGAGGGCCATGTGAGGGTTGTTGACCGCACACGGCTGGCGGGCGTCGCCTTCCTTGGCGGTTTGGCAGCGGGTATGCTAGTGTGGAGTGCGCAAGTGCAACGAAGCCGGCGCGATCTATTCAACCGGTCGCCGATCAAGCGTCTGGCTGCGTTGGGGTACCTCGGGAGTCAGTTCAGTTTCGAAACGGCGCGCCTGCTCACCGAGTACGTTCGGTGGGAGAAGCGTCCGATGCTCCGTCAGCGCGGCCAGCATCTGCTGCGTCGCTTGGAAGCTCACCTCGATCAGGCAAGATCCTCATGCCCGTAGGCGCAGCGAGCTGGTCGTTCACCGAAGACGACTTCGCCGCGATCACCGAGTCGCTCAACCGCTTTCTCTACGAGAGCAACGCGCGCTGCTCGATGCTCGTCGACCGAAGTGGGCAACTCGTGGCGACCGTTGGCGAACAGCCGAAATTCGACGCGACGGCGTTCGCCACGCTCACGGCGGCGGATTTCAGCGCGAACGACCAATTGGCGAAACTGGTTGGTGAGACGGACTTCAACTCGCTGTTCCATCAGGGCGAGAAAGAATCGATGTATCTCGCCGATGTGGCGCGACGCGTGATTCTCGTGGTGCTGTTCGACAACCGGACGACCCTCGGCCTGGTCCGACTCAAGATGAAGGGAACGGTGGAAGAGCTCACGACGTTGTTCCAGCAGGTGTTCTCTCGCCCGACGCAGGCGCAAGGCGGCGCTCCCGGCCTGCTCGCCGGCGCCGATGATGAAATCGACAAGCTGTTCCAATAGGAGACGACAGCCATGTCGATGATCAACTACGCGTCACGCGAGATCAACTGCAAAATCGTGTACTACGGCTCGGGACTCGGCGGCAAGACCACGAATCTCGAGCATGTGTACGGCAAGGTGCAGCCGGATACCCGCGGCAAGCTCATCTCCCTCGCCACCGAAACCGAGCGCACGCTGTTTTTCGATTTCCTGCCGGTGGATCTCGGAACCATCCGCGGTTTCAAGACCCGCTTCCACCTGTATACGGTGCCGGGGCAGGTCTACTACAACGCGAGCCGAAAGCTCATCCTCAAGGGTGTCGATGGCCTCGTCTTCGTCGCGGATTCGCAGGTCGAGCGCATGGAAGCGAATCAGGAAGCGATGCAGAATCTTTACGACAACATGGCCGAGTACGGCTATGATTTGACGAAGATGCCGTTCATTATCCAGTACAACAAGCGCGATCTTCCGAACGCGGCACCGTTGAGTGAGCTCCAGGCCGCACTCAACCCCGGTTGGGAAGTCACGGACCCCGCAAAGCAGCGTGTCACGCCGGATCCGTATCATGCCGGCGAGAATCTCATCGAACAGCTGCCCACGGGTGAGTGGGTCGAGCGGGCGCAGTATTTCGAGGCCGTTGCGATGACGGGTGATGGTGTGTTCGAGACGCTCCGTGGCGTCAGCAAGCTGGTGCTCAAGTCCCTCGCATGAACCTTCCCAACGCCGTCACCGCCGGTCGCATCGCTGTCACGCCGCTCATCGCGTGGCTGCCACTTGCGCCGTCGTCGGCGTTGCGCCTCATCGCATTCCTGCTGTTCCTCATCGCCGCGATCACGGATTACATCGACGGGCAGCTTGCGCGGTCACGCAAGGAAGAAACCGATCTCGGTCGCTTGCTCGACCCCCTCGCGGACAAGCTGTTGCTCGTGGGCACCTGCATTCCGATGTTCATGCTCATGCGCCCCGTTTCGAGCGTCGCGAACTCGTGGCCGTCCAAGGCATTGGAGAACATCTTCCCGTTCCGCACCCCCTTCGGCGACGTTCCGCTCGCGTGGTGGGTGCTTGCCGTTGTACTCGGTCGCGAGCTGTTCATGACGATCTTCCGCCAGGTCGCGGCTCGTCGGGGCATTGTCATCTCGGCAATCGGGCCCGCGAAATGGAAGACGGCGCTGCAACTCATCTGGATCGGCGCGGCGTATTGCTGGTTCTTTGCGGCGACGCTTGCAGCCACCGAGGGGTGGGACACGACGCTGTGGAACAGCTTCGCCAACTTCAACGGCATCGTCGGCGTGGCGGCCATGACGGGCTCGGTGCTGCTGACGCTGTATTCCCTCGTGCTCTACATGCGGTCGTATTCCCGCGTGTTCACCGGGGCTCCGACGCGCGTCTAGCTCGCGGCGACTATTCCTCCGTTCGTTTTGTCGCCTGCCTGCCCTCGAGGAGCGCAGGGAAGGGCCCGCACCTATCGTTGTGAGCCCAGATGAAACCCACCCCGAAATCTGAACGACGGTGCACCGGCACATTGAACGCGGATTGAGCGGATTGAAAGCGGATAAGTTCTGATTTCAAACTTCCTTCTTGAAGTAGCTTTATCAGATGTGATCCGCCTCCATCTGCTCGATCCGCGTTCAATGTGCCGGTGCAAAGATCCTAGGATGGCCAAGGATGAAAATTGAAGTCGTAACCATCGGCGACGAGCTGTTGCTCGGCTTCACCATCGACACCAACGCCGCACACCTCGCACGCACACTCGCCGCAGAAGGCGTCGAGATCGAGCGCCGGACAACATGCGGCGATACCGCGGAGTCCATCGCCACCGCCGTGCGCGAGGCGCTCGATCGCACCGGCGCCGTAATCACCACCGGCGGCCTTGGGCCCACGAGCGACGACCTCACCAAACCCTCCATCGCCGCGCTCTTCGGGCGCGAGATGGTCCTCGACCAGGAGCATCTCGACTGGATGCGGGAGCGGTGGCGGACGCGCTTTCAACGGCCGATGCCCGAATCGAATGTCCAGCAAGCCATGCTGCCGGCAGGTGCTCGTAAGTTGACCAACAATCACGGCTCGGCGCCCGGTATCTGGCTCGAGGATGAGCAGGGGCGGTGGGTCGCGATGCTTCCCGGTGTTCCCCGCGAAATGCGGGGAATGCTCGCCGACACCCTGCTTCCCCTGGTGCGCGAGCGACTCGGTGGCGACCATCGCGTCGTGCGGTCGCGCACGTTGCGTACGACTGGAATCGGCGAGTCGCATATCGCCGATCTGGTGGCCACAATACCCGGTGGAGTCGGCGACGTCGGGCTGGCGTACCTGCCAAACGCCGATGGAACCGACCTGCGTCTTACCGTGCGCGGCGCCACCTCAGCGGATGCGGATGCCCGGCTCGGCGAAGCCGCGGCGAAGCTCTCTACAGTGGTTGGGGCGGCAACCTACGGAGAGGACCGAGCCGATCTGGCTGCCGTCGTGCTGGACCTCTGTCGCGCACGCAGCATTTCCATCGGCGTCGCCGAAAGCTGCACCGGCGGCATGCTCGGCGCGCGGTTGACGGCTGTCCCCGGCAGCAGTGATGTCGTTCGAGGCGGCGTGATTTCCTATGACGACGCCATCAAGACGTCACTGCTCGGCGTTCCGGTCGACCTGTTGCAAGAGCACGGCGCGGTGAGCGAAGCGGTCGCGCGCGCGATGGCGGCCGGGGCGCGCGAACGGCTCGGCGTGCGGGCCGCGCTGGCGATTACCGGCATCGCGGGGCCCGGCGGCGGTTCGGAAACGAAGCCCGTGGGATTGGTCTGGATTTCGTTGGACCTCGACGGAGCCGTTGAGTCGCGCCGCTATATGATGGTCGGCGACCGCGGAGAGATACGGCACCGCTCGGCGCAGGCTGCCATGGAAATGCTTCGCCGCCGGCTGACAAGCTAAGCGGGTCCGCATCTTATGCCGTTGCGCTTGTTTTGTCGCCCTGAGCGAAGCGAAGGGCCCGGACCTGTTGCTGCCGCTCATCCTATCCGCGACATTTAACCCTATGTCCGAAGAACAGAATCTCGAAGCAGACGAAGTCCCCGAGCTCGAAGAGGAGCAGGTGGAGCAGGCCGCGCAGGTTGACCACGTGCAACCCGCCGCAGCCGAAGACCCGCCAGTGACAGACGAGCAGCGCGACAAGTACCTCCGTCTCGCTGCCGAATACGACAACTACCGGCGCCGGACAGTCAAAGAGCGGCAGGAAGCGCATCTCCGCGGTCAGGCTGACATGCTCAAGGGCCTCATCGACCCACTCGATGACATCGGCCGCTTCGCGCACGTCGATCCCGCGACGACCGATTCCCAGACGCTTGTCGACGGCGTGGCCATGGTCGAGAAGAAGCTCGCCAAGACGCTCGCTGGCCATGGTCTCGAGATCGTCAATCCGCTCGACCATCCCTTCGACCCGGCGCTCCACGAGGCCGTGATGACCGAGCCCGCCGGCTCGGAAGAAGAAGATCACCTGGTCGCTCGCGTGTTCCAAGTCGGCTACGTGTTCAACGGACAGTTGCTGCGTCCGGCGCGCGTAGTCGTGAAGCAATGGAACGGTTGACTACGTAGTGCCTGCCATGGGCAGTCAAGACTACTACGCCGTACTCGGCGTTCCTGCGAGCGCGTCGCAGGACGAGATCAAGAAGCAGTATCGCAAACTCGCGGCGAAGCACCACCCGGACAAGAATCCGAACGACCCCAAGGCCGCCGACGTCTTCAAGGGGATTTCCGAGGCGTACCAAACGCTCGGTGATGCTGACAAGCGCAAGCAGTACGACGAAATGCGCAGGCTTGGCGCGTTCGGAGGGTTCGGTGGTGGCGGAGGCCGCGCGGGAGGTCAGCAAGGCCGCCCTGGCGCGCAGTACGGTTATCCGCCGCCGGGCTCCACGGGCAACATCCGCATGGAAGATTTCGACATCGGCGGCCTCGGCGGCCTTGGCGACATCTTCAGTTCGATGTTTGGCGGCGGCGCTGCGAAGACGGGCGCAGGCAAAACACGCGGCCCGCAACGCGGCAACGATATCGAATCGACGTTGGACGTTGCTTTCCGCACGGCGGTGCTGGGCGGCAAGGTCGGCGTCGAGCTCGACCTGAACGAAGAATGCGGCACCTGCCACGGCAACGGCGCCGCACCGGGCGCGAAGATGGTGACGTGCACCGAGTGCAATGGTCGCGGAACCATCAGCTTCGGGCAGGGCGGCTTTGCGGTTCAGCGGCCGTGCCCCGTTTGCCTCGGTCGGGGTCAGACCCCAACGGAACGGTGTCCGACCTGCGCCGGTGCCGGTGAAGTCCGCACCCGCAAGAAGGTGCAGATCACGGTGCCCACCGGTGTCGACACCGGCACGAAGATCAGGCTCAAGGGGCAGGGCGCGAAAGGCATCAAGGGCGGCCAGGCCGGCGACCTGCTCATCACGTTTCACGTGAGCCCAGACAAGTTCTACAAGCGCGAGGGCCTCGATTTGATCGCGCCCGTTCCCCTCAGCATCGTCGATGCGACGCTGGGCAAGACCGTCAACGTGAAATCGGTGGACGGAACCAAAGTCTCGATCAAGATTCCGCCAGGTACGCAGAACGGAAAACGCTTCCGCGTGCGTGGGCAGGGCATCGAGAAGGATGGTTCACGCGGCGACCTGATCATGCAGGCGGACGTGAAAGTCCCGGAGAAGCTGACGCCCGAGCAGGAAGAGGCGCTGAAGGTCTTTGCCGAGGCGATGAAGAAGTAGAGGGGCTCGCTCGAAGCGCCTTTACGCCGCCAGAATCGGCAGTTCGCGCCGCGCGCGCTCGATCACGCCGCCGCCGAGCACCGTGTTTCCAGCATACATGACGACTGACTGCCCAGGCGTAATCGCCGACGCACCGTCGGCGAGCGCGATCTCCACCTCGTCCGCATCAATCCGAACGAGTGCGCCGCGCACCGGCCGAGCGCGATGACGAATCTGCACCTCGACCTCGTCTCCCACCGCGGGCGCATCCACCAGCCAGTTGATCTCGCGCGCCACCACACCGCGTCCAATCAACGCCTCGCGCGGTCCGATCACCACGTCGCGAGATGCGGGACGAATCTCCACCACGAACATCGGCTCGCGAAATCCGCCGGGCAAACCTCGGCGCTGGCCGACGGTAAAGCGTGCGAAGCCATCATGCTCGCCGAGCACCGCGCCGGACATCGAGACGAATGCTCCCGGCCGTAGTGACGGTGCATCCGCGCCGAGTGTTCGTGCGATGATCTTCGTGTGATCGCCGTCGGGAACGAAGCAGATATCCTGGCTCTCGGGCTTTTCCGCGATCAGTTCCAACCCGAGCGAATGCGCAACGGCGCGCGTCTCCGCCTTGGTCTGTGCGCCAACCGGCAGGATCATGCGCGACAACACCGCCCGATTGATGCCCCAGAGGAAGTACGACTGGTCCTTCGCCGGATCGAGCCCGCGGTGCAGCACTGCATTTCGCACCTGGGCGTAGTGCCCCGTTGCGACCCAACGCGCGTCGATCCCGTCGGCCTTTCGCACCAGGTCGCGGAACTTGGTGAACGTGTTGCAGCGCACGCACGGAATGGGCGTCCGTCCCCGCGCGTATTCGTCCACGAAATCCTGCACCACGTCGCTCCCGAAGGCACTCTCGAGATTGAGCACGTAGTGCGGCACGCCGAGCTGCTCGCAGATGCGGCGCGCGTCGTTCACGCTGTCCAGGGAGCAGCAGGGCCGGTCGGGCAAATCTTCGCCGTGGCAGAACAGCTTCATCGTCGCGCCGACGACGTCATATCCCTGCTCGACGAGCAACGCCGCAGCGACAGACGAGTCCACGCCTCCACTCATCGCGACCAGCACACGCTCGCGCATCAGGTAATCACGCCGTCGCGAGACGGCGCGCCTTCTCCACGAGCATGGGGAACACTTCTCCCACCCGCTCGACGCACGCATCGGTGTTCATGCATCCGAGGCTCATCCGAATCGCGGACGAGGCCAGGTCTGCCGGGACGCCGATGGCCGCGAGCACGTGGGACGGCGTGATGCTCCCGCTCTGGCATGCCGAACCGGCGGAGCAGGCAATGCCGCGGAGGTCGAGCGCCATGAGCAATGACTCGCTGTCGGTGCCTGGCACGGAGACGTTCAGGATGTGCGGCGCGCGCGGCGCACCGCGTCCGTGGATAACCGCGTCCGGAATGCGCTCCAGCAATATCGATTCGAGCCGGTCGCGGAGTGTCTCGAGCGTCTTCCACTCATGCTCACGCTCGGCGACCGCGAGTTCGGCGGCACGCGCCAACCCGACCGCCATCGCGACGTTCTCAGTGCCGGGGCGGCGGCCGCGGTCCTGCGCGCCGCCGAACATGAGCGGCTCGATCGGGGTGCCGCGCCGAACGTACAGTGCGCCGATTCCCTTCGGTGCTCCGATCTTGTGACCGGAGAGCGAGAGGACGTCGAACGGAGTCGTGCGTGCATTGATGTCGATCTTTCCAAAGGCCTGCACGGCGTCCGTGTGAAACACGACGCCGCGCGCCTTCGCTCGCTCCGCAAGCTCGGCGATTGGCTGGATGACGCCGATCTCGTTGTTGACCCACATCACCGAGCACACGGCGACGTCATCTCGCACCAATTCATCGAACGATGCGCCATCGACCAGCCCGTCGCGCGTCATGGCGACGATGCGTTCGTCACCCCCCTCCTTCGCGATCTGATGGGCCGCCGCCAGAACTGCCTTGTGCTCGATCGGCGTGGTGACGACGCCTGGCCGTCCCTTTCCATGCTGCGCTCGCCAGACCCCAAGGAGCGCCATGTTGTCTGCTTCGGTACCACAGGAGGTGAAGATCACTTCGTCAGCGGATGCGCCTAGACATCGAGCGACCCGCTCGTGCGCCTCGTCGAGCGCGGTGCGCGCCTCGCGGCCCCACCGGTGCACGCTGGACGGGTTGCCGAAGCGTGGGCCGAAAAACGGCTGCATGGCTTCGAGCACCTCGTCGCGCACGGGCGTGGTGGCCGCGTGGTCGAGATAAATGGGGGCTGGCATAGAGAGGAAAGATAATCAAATCGACAGCGAACCTACGTACTCAGTACCAAGTACAACCACATACGTACCAAGTACCCGGACCCGGTACCCGGACTGGCACCCGAGCCAAAGAGAGCCATCGAACCTTCGGTGAGTGCGACGGGACACACGTACGAGGTACCTGGAACCGTGTACCCGGGACTGGCCCTCCAGCCAAGAGGAGCCATAGACAGCTCCTGCGCGCTACGACGTGATACCTCACGACAACCGGCCCAAGCAGGCCCCATCGATACATTCGATGCCATCAAGCGGGTCGATGGCTCTCCTTGGGTTGAATGCCAATCAGGGTACCAGGTTCCGGGTACCTCGTACGTTTGTGGTTGTACTGAGTACGTATGTACGTCAGTTCAGCCCCTTATGTCCCGTAGAACTTCGCGAAACCTACGTACTCAGTACCAAGTACAACCACATACGTACCAAGTACCCGGACCCGGTACCCGGACTGGCACCCGAGCCAAAGAGAGCCATCGAACCTTCGGTGAGTGCGACGGGACACACGTACGAGGTACCTGGAACCGTGTACCCGGACTGGCCCTCCTGCCAAGAGGAGCCATAGACAGCTCCTGCGCGCTACGACGTGATTTCTCACGACAACCAGCCCAAGCAGGCCCGATGGATGCATTCGATGCCATCAAGCGGGTCGATGGCTCTTCTTGGGTTGAATGCCAATCAGGGTACCAGGTTCCGGGTACTTCGTACGTTTGTGGTTGTACTGAGTGCGTATGTACGTCAGTTCAGCCCCTTAAGTCCCGTAGAACTTCGCGCGTACTTCCCAGAGTGCAGGAAAGAACTTCTGGTCGATCGTCTTCAGCAGGTATTTAGCCCCGAGCGTCCCACCCGTGCCCCCAGTCATCGGCCCGAGCACCCGCTCGACCAGCTGCACGTGACTGAAGCGCCACTGCGCGAACTGTTGTTCGTACTCGAGCAGCGATTCGGCGAGAAAGAAGAGCGTCGTCGGCCGCTCACCCACGTACAGCGATTCGAGCGTCGCGTCCGAGACGCGCAGCAGATCGAGGAAAAGCTCCTGCAGCGTCGGCCGGCCGAGCGCACGTTCGACGACGGCGGGGATCGGCCCATGCTCGGCGAGCACATGGAGAAAATGCGGGTCGCGCATGCCCGACACGGCCTCGATCGCGCGAAACTGCACGCTCTGTGAGCCGCTCGACGTGCCAAGGTGGCGGCGGAATTCCGCGAAGTGCTGCGGTGGCAGCGTCTCGAGCGCCGAAAGCTGCGCGGACACGATCCGCATCAGCGCATTGATGCGGCCCATTCGAAAAACGGCGAACTCCGCTTCACGAGCGACGAAGTGGTCGATCAACAGGTCGAGCTCGTGGAGGATCTCCTTGAACCACAGCTCACTCGCCTGGTGCACGACGATGAACAGGAGCTCATCGGGGTGCGGCGATCGCGTGCGCTGCAACTCGAGCAGTTCGTCGAGCGCGAGATACGATCCGTACGTGACGTCGCTGTGATCGTCGCTCAAAACGTTGCGACCTCGAGCGCGTTGATATCGTCCACGCGCATCATTTCGGTGGTGTAGAAAGGTTCGCCGTAGCGCGTGCGGATGAGCGCCCCGTACGTCGCCGCATAGTGCCGGACCATGTCGTAGAGCGGCTCGCCGTTGGGATACACCTCACCGGCTTGCGTTTCGCCATCGAACTGCGACGCATAACACTTCACGGCCGCCAGCTTCTGCTCGAACTCGTCGCTGATGTCGACGACGAATGTCGGCTTCACGAAGTCCTGCCGGTACGTCAGCGAATGCAGAATCTTGAGCGGCCGGTGCTTTGGCACATCCGGCGCGATCTTCTTGAGGCCAGCCACGAAGCACGCGTCGCGCACGAGCTGCGCGGTGATGCGATGATCCGGATGGCGGCCCTCGAGGGAAGGCGCGATCACCACGCGGGGCGCGAAGCGGCGAATGACGCGGGCCAACGCCTCACGCGTCGCCGGCGTGTTCTCGACACCTGCATCCGGAAGCCCAAGTGTCTCTCGCGCGCTACAGCCAAGTACCGCGGCCGCGCGATCGGCCTCCTCGCCGCGAAGCTGTGCGGAGCCGCGCGTGCCCAGCTCACCCTGCGTGAGGTCGAGAATGGCCGTTCGCTGGCCCCTTTTCACGGCCTTGATCAGCGTGCCGCCACACGTGAGTTCGACGTCGTCTCGGTGTGCCGCAATGGCCAGGATGTCGACTGGGGTCATCGCGAGAATATAGCCGGAATGTCACCCCGAGCGAGCAAAGCGAGTCGAGGGGTCTGCACCTCGCAAACAGCGGAACGTGCAGATCCCTCGACTTCGCTCGGGATGACAACCCGGCATCCTTCCCCCTGTCCTACTCGTATCGCAGCGCCACCACTGGGTCCATCTTCGCCGCACGAATCGCCGGCAGCATGCCGAAGACGATTCCTGTGACGGCGCTGATGCCCAGCGACGCTGCCACCGTGCTCCACGACGTCGTCGCCGGGATCGATGGCCACGCCGTCCGCACGCCGATTGCCACGAGAATGCCGAGTACGAGCCCCACAGACGCCCCGATTCCCGTCAGCGTCACCGCCTCGACGAGGAACTGCCAGAGGATCGTCCACTTGGTCGCGCCGAGTGCCTTGCGCACACCGATCTCACGCGTGCGTTCGGTGACGGAGATCATCATGATCGCAATCACGCCAATACCGCCGACGAGCAGCCCAACGGACGACAGCGCGAGCCCGACAACGAAGAACGTGCCGAACAGCTGGTTATAGATCGACCAGAGCCTGTCCTGCGTGACGATGTCGAAGTTGCTCACCTGACTCGGCCGGAGGCCGCGGTGCCCGCGAAGTGTCGCCGTGACATCGTCCACCGCTTCCTCGACGGTGACGCCGGTCATCGGCTTCACGATGAGGTTGTTGCCGCGCATGTACAGATTCAGGTGCCGGCGTGCTGCTTCGAAGGGCACGATCGCCTTGGGCGAGTCCCCCCCACCTGCCGACGTCGGCGTACCCATCGGGCTGGCGGTGTAGTGGTACAGACCAATGACGGAGAATTGCACGTCATCCACCATGATGATCTTATCAATGGGGTCGGAGTCACCGAACAGGTTCTGCGCCAGCTTGTCGTTCACGAGGATGACCCGCGCTCCAGCGGCATTCTCCGATTCGCTGAAGTTCCGGCCCGGATAGATGTCGCCGCCGTCCACTTCCGTCCAGTTGGCGGTGTAGGCCTCCATGCCGGCATTCACAGTCTTGTCCTTGTACCTGAACTTCGCGCCGGTACCAACATGCGAGGTGACCGCGCGGATATTGGGTAGGCGCTGGATTGCGGCCACTTCTTCGAGCGTAATGGGCGGGTTGCGGCGCTCGGGGCAGGTCTCGACCGTGCCGTCGCACGAGTTGAATCCACCGATTGGCCTGCGGTAGACGAAGAACGACGTCGGGCCCGCGGCTTCGATGTCGCGACGGAACGATTCGTTGATGCCCTGCACGACGGATGACATGGCGACGACGACAAACACGCCGAGCGCGACGCCCATGATGGTGAGACCCGCGCGCACTTTGTTGGCCCGCAACGCCTCGAGTGCGATGCCGACGCCCTCGAAAATCTGCGTGAACGGCGTCAGGATGGAGCGTATCGACATTATTCCTGCCTCAGCGCGTCAATAGGATCGAGCGACGCCGCTCGGCGCGCCGGATAGACCCCCGAAACGATTCCGACGACGGTGCCCAGCAGCGTTGCGACGACGAGCGACCACGGCGCAATTGCTGCGGGCAGTGGCGTATTCATCGCGATGACCTTGGCTCCGAGGATGCCGAGCGCGATCCCAAGAATGGCGCCGAGCGTGCTCAGTGTCGCCGCTTCCACGAGGAATTGGCGGAGGATGTCCTTTCGCCGCGCACCGAGCGCCTTCCGGATCCCGATCTCGCGCGTCCGCTCGGCAACGGCCACGAGCATGATGTTCATGATGACCATGCCGCCCACGACGAGTCCGATGGCAGGAAGTGCCGTGCCGGCGATCGTCATGATCTCCTTGGTCTTCTGGAAGCTGGTGAGTGCAGACGCCGACGTTTCCATCACGAAGTTGTCCGGAACGGCCGGACGTAGTCCGCGATGGGCGCGCAGCACTTCCCGCACCGTCTCCATCGCATCGTTCATCATGAGGTCGTTCGGCGCCTGCACCAGCAGTCCATCGATGTCACCGCGCGGGTTCGTAAGGCGGTGAAGGGGTGAGTTGAAGGGGGCGTACGCCGTCTTGTCGAGGGACTGGCCAAAGAGGCTGCCCTGATGCTCGATCACGCCGACGACGCTGTACGGAATTCCGCCGATCCGCAGTTCGCGGCCAATGGGGTTCAGTCCAGCGAAGAAGAACTTCGCGACCTCGTCACCGATGACGACGACCGTCGACCCGAGTTCCGCTTCCTGCTGCGAGAAAATACGGCCGCTGGAGAGGTCGTACTTCTTGATCGTGAAGTAGTCGCCCTCGACTGCGTGCGCATCGATCTGCCGCGGGCGAGAGTAGACACTCGTCGCCCAGAGGGTTTCCTGGCTCTCGACAGCGTAACGCGTGCCGGAGGGCAGGGTGCTGCGAACGAGCGCCACATCCCGGTGAAACACCCGAGGACGCCGCTGCCACTCGCGCCACTCCTCCTCGGTCGTGTTGTCGCCGAACCAGGGGTAGCGCCGCAGGGTGAAGGTATTCGCCCCAAGCATGCGGCCCATGAAATCCTCTTCGACGTACTTGCTCATGCCCGTGACGATCGACACCACGGCGATGAGGAACATCACGCCGATCATCACGCCGAGCAGGGTGAAGAAGCTCTTCAGCTTCTGCACGCGGATCTGCTGGAGCGCGAGCCAGACGGCCTCTGAGAATGGCATTTCCTGGTGGCTGGAGAGAGGTATCCGGGCTATACGGGCGGGGCGGTCGGAAAGTGTCAGCGCGCTGGTTTGGGCGCGCATCCGCACGGATGCCATCCCGAGCGAAGTCGAGGGATCTGTACCTTCAGTCTGGGGTTTGTGGTGCAGACCCCTCGACTCGCTTCGCTCGCTCGGGGTGACAGCCGCGGGTGGTTCCACTTGTTTTGTCGCTCTGAGGTTGCACCGGAACATTGAACGCGGATTGAGCGAATTGAAGCGGATAAGTTCTGATTGAACAGCATTCTTGAAGTTGTTCTATCAGGTTTGATCCGCCTAAATCGGCTCAATCCGCGTTCAATGTGCCGGTGCGCCTCTATTCGTACCGAAGCGCCGTCACCGGATCCAGCTTCGCCGCCCGCGCCGCCGGGATCATCCCGAACAACACCCCAGTGAACGCGCTGGTCGCCAGCGCCGCGACGACCGCCAACGGCGGCACGCTCGCCGCAATCGGCGTCGCGGACTTGATCACGAATGCCATCAGCGCACCCAACGCCAGGCCGATGATCGCGCCGATGCCCGTGAGCGTCACCGCTTCAACGAGGAACTGCCAGAGGATCGTGCCCCGCGTCGCCCCCAGCGCCTTCCGTACGCCGATCTCGCGCGTCCGCTCCGTGACGGAGATCATCATGATCGCGATGACGCCCACCCCGCCGACGATGAGGCCCACCGCCGACAGCACGACCATCACGAGGAAGAATGCCCCGAAGATTTTGTTGTAAACATCGAACAGCTGGTCCTGCGTGATGATGGCGAACGTGTTGTCCGAACCCGGCCGCAGTCCGCGCCGAGCGCGCAGCGAAGCGATGACGTCGTCGATCGTCTCCGCGCGTGACGCGCCTGCGGCTGGAATGACCGCCAGGCCGATGTCGTTCATGCGCGCCTTCAGCACCTTGCGAGCAGACTCGATCGGGATGATGACGCGCCCCTTGTTGCCCCCGGCGAGAAAGCTCGCCTGGTAGTGATAGATGCCGAGCACCTTGAAGGGCTGGCCCCCCACCTCGATCGTCTTGTCGATCGGATCGGATTCACCGAACAGCTGCGTGGCGAGCACGTCGTTGATCACGGCCACGCGGTCGCCCGAGGTGGCCTCGTTCGCCGTGAAGTTCCGACCGGGATAGATGTCGCCGCCGCCGTCGATTTGCTGCCAGTTTCCGGTGAAGCCGGTGACCTGGATGCCAGTGGGGCGCTTGTCCTTGTACCCGACCGCAACACCCATGTCGAGGCGCGCTCCGGCGGTGCGGACGGTGGAGAGCCGGTTGAGCGTTTCCATGTCCGAGAGCGTGACCGGCGGATTGCGCAGCCATTTGCACGTCGCGTCGGTGCCGTCGCACGCCTCGAAGGTGATGGGATAGCGCGAGACGAAGAACGTCGTCGGTCCCGTGCTCTCGAAATCCTTCGCGACGCTGTCGTTGATACCGTGGATGGCCGCGGAGATGACCACGACCACGAACACGCCGACGGCGATACCGAGGATCGTGAGGCCTGCGCGGACTTTGTTCGCACGAATCGAGTCGAGGGCGATGGTCACGCCTTCGCGAATCGTATGCATGCGCTGTGAGAAGGTCGCCATGAGCTACTCCTGCCTCAGCGCGTCGATGGGATCGAGCCGCGATGCGCGGCTCGCCGGATAGACGCCCGCGATGATGCCGACGCCGGCACCAATCGAGATGCCCACCACCACGGACCAGAGCTCGACCGCCGCCGGTAATGGTGTCACCGCCGCGATCAGTTGGGCGAAGGCGAAGCCCGTGGCGACGCCGAGGGCCGCACCCACGGTGCTCAGCGTCGCGCTTTCCACGAGGAACTGCGACATGATGTCCCGCCGCTTCGCACCGAGCGCCTTGCGGATACCGATTTCGCGCGTGCGCTCGGCGACGGCCACCAGCATGATGTTCATGATCACGATTGCTCCGACGACCAACCCGATGGCCGGCAGCGCCACGCCCGCCATCACCAGGTAGCCCTTGATCTTGTTCCAGAACTCGAGCGCCGACTCCGACGTCTCCAGCTCGAAATTGTCTTTCTGGTTCGGTCGCAGGCCATGCCGCGCCCGCATCACCTGTCGCACCGACTCCATCGCCTCGAGCATCCCCTCTCGGCTCGGCGTCTGGAACATCACAGCGTCGATGACACCGTGGGCGTTCACGTATCGATTCAGCGGCGACTTGTGTGGCGCGATGATGAACTTGTCGAAGGAGAGTCCGAACGCGCTCCCCTGCTTTTCCATCAGCCCGACGACCGTATACGGAATACCTCGAATCGTGAGCTCGCGGTTGACTGGATCGAGGGCAGGGAAGAAGTAGTCGGCAACGTCCTGCCCGATGACGATCACGTTCATCCCGCGCTCGTATTCCTGCGGCGAAAACAGCCGGCCACTTACCGGTGCCATTCGCTTGATGTTGAAATAGTCTTCCGTGACGGTATACGTCTGCACCTGCTGTGGCTTCGCCACGTAGCGCGACTGCGCACTCAGGTTGTCATTGCCGAGGACTGCCCAGTGCACGCCTTCGGGCAAGGCGTCGACGACGGGCTGCACATCGCTATCCTTGATGCGCGGCCGGCGGCGCATCTGACGGAAATAGTCGTCGTCGTGATCGCCGATGTTGATGTTCGGGCGGTATCGGAGCTCGAACGAGTTGATCGCCATGATCTTGCCGACGAGCTGGTCGGTCATGTAGCGGCTCATGCCGCCGACGATTGAGACAACGGCGATCAGAAATGTGACACCGATCATCACGCCCAGGAGGGTGAAGAAGCTCTTGAGCTTCTGGACCCAGATCTGCTGGAGCGCGAGGCGAATTGCGTCGAAAAACGGCATGGTCGTGTTGGAGTTGCGGTACAGCGGGACCTACGCGTTGCGTCCGGTAGAAGTGTCAGTCGGACACTTGCTCGAGGTTACGTAGTCATTCACGTCCTTTTTCACGGGGCTTTTCACGTCGTTATTCACGTGGCTCGTAAGTGCCGTGAATACAAACGTGAAAAGAAACGTGAAAAAGAACGTGAAAACAAACGTGTAACGGCGTGGCTACGAACCGCGGTGGGGTCGGAGTCGTTGAAAAATGACGAACCCTACTCGTACCGCAGCGCGGCCACCGGGTCCAGCTTCGCCGCCTTGGCTGCCGGCAACATCCCGAACAACACCCCGGTGAACGCCGAAGACAGCAGCGCCGCCAGCACTGCCATCGGCGGCACACTCGCCGCAACGGGCGTCATGGACTTGATCGCGAACGCCATCACCGCACCGAAGAAGAGTCCAATCACCGCCCCGATTCCCGTGAGCGTGACTGCCTCGACGAGAAACTGCCACAGAATGGTGCTGCGCGTCGCTCCGAGCGCCTTCCGAACCCCGATTTCCCGCGTGCGTTCCGTGACCGAGATCATCATGATGGCGATAACGCCGACGCCGCCGACGATCAGACCAACGCCCGAGAGCACCACCATGACCAGGAAGAACGCGCCGAAGACCTTGTTGTAGATCTCGAACAACTGGTCTTGCGTGATGATCGCGAAGTCATTGTCGGCCGCCGGCCGCAGTCCGTGCCTGCCGCGCATCAACGCGATCACATCATCGATCGCATCTGCACGAGTGGACCCCGTGGCGGGAATGACCGACACACCCATCTGGTCGTAGTCCTGACCGAGGTGTTTCTTCGCTGCCTCGATCGCGATGATGCCTTTGGGGCTATCACCGCCGCCGAGGAAGCTTGCCTTGTAGTGATAAACGCCGATCACCTTGAAGGGCTCGCTGCCAATGTTCACCGTCTTGTCGATCGGATCGGATTCACCGAACAACTGCTTCGCCAGTTCCTCGTTGACGATCACCACGCGGTCGCCGGCGTTCGCTTCCGCCTGCGTGAAGTTGCGCCCGGGATAAAGATCGCCGCCGCCGTCGATCTGCTGCCAGTTACCCGTGTAGCCGTCGATCGAAACGCCAGTGACCCGCTTGTCCCGGTAGGATGCGTTGCGCGATGTCTGAATCTGTGCGCCAGCCGTTCGCACCGATGACAAATCGGCGATCGCCTCGACGTCAGCGAGCTTCAACGGCGGATTTCGCCGGTACTTGCACGTATTCTCGGTGCCGTCACACGCTTCGAAGCTGATCGGAAAACGCGAGACGAAGAAGGTCGTCGGCCCTGCGCTCTCGAAGTCCTTGGCGACGCTCTCGTTGATGCCGTGAATCGCGGCGGAGATGACGACGACGACGAACACGCCGACCGCGATCCCAAGGATGGTGAGACTTGCGCGCACCTTGTTGGCGCGGATGGAGTCGAGGGCAATCGACACGCCCTCGCGGATCGTGTGCGTGCGCTCTGAAAACGTGGCCATGGTCTACTCCTGCCTCAATGCATCGATGGGATCCAGCCGAGACGCGCGACTCGCTGGATACACGCCAGCGATGATCCCAACGCCGGCACCGATCGAGATGCCGACGACCACCGACCAGATTTCAACCGCGGCCGGAAGTGGACTCACGAGGGAAATAATCTTCGCGAAGGCAAAGCCCGTCGCCACGCCGAGTGCCGCGCCGACGGTGCTCAGCGTCGCACTCTCGACGAGAAACTGCGACATGATGTCGCGGCGCTTCGCACCGAGTGCCTTCCGGATGCCGATTTCGCGCGTGCGCTCCGCGACAGCGACGAGCATGATGTTCATGATGACGATCGCGCCGACGACCAACCCGATCGCGGGTAGGGCCACGCCCGCCATGACGAGATAGCCCTTGATCTTGTTCCAGAATTCCAGCGCGGAATCGGACGTCTGGAGCTCGAAGTTGTCTTTCTGGTTGGGCCGCAGTTGGTGTCGAATGCGCATGACCTCGCGCACCTTGTCCATCGTCGTGATCAGCTCACCGCTACTCGGCGTCTGGATGATGATCGAGTTGATGACGCCGTGCAGGTTGACGAGGCGGTTCAGCGGAGAGGTGTGGGGCGCGATGATGAATTGGTCGAACGACTGGCCGAATGCGCTGCCCTGCGTTTCCATCACGCCGACGACCGTGTAGGGAATGCCCTTGACGATCAATTCGCGGCCGATCGGGTCGAGTCCGGCGAAGTAGTGCTTCGCGACGTCCTGCCCGACGACGATGGAGTTCGTGCCGTGCGCGAACTCCTGCGGGCTGAAAAGGCGGCCAGACACGGGCGCCATGCGCTTGATGTCGAAGTAGTCGCTGGTCACGGTAAAAACCCGCACCGCCTTGGGCTTGAGCTGGTATTTCGACTCAGCCATCTGGCTGCCGATACCCACGGCCGCCCAGCGCACGTCCTTCGGCAGCACGGCGACCACGGGCTCGATGTCCGATTCCAAGATGCGCGGACGCCGCCGCACCTCGCGCTGATGTTCCTCGGAGTTATCGCCGATGTTGATGCTCGGCCGCTGGCGCAGCTCGAACGAGTTGATCGCCATGATCTTCCCAACGAGCTCGTCGCTCATGTAGCGGTTCATCCCGCCAACGATCGAGACGACGGCGATGAGGAACGTGACGCCGATCATGACGCCGAGGAGGGTGAAGAAGCTCTTGAGCTTCTGGACCCAGATCGTCTGGAGGGCAAGGCGGACGGCTTCTATGAACGGCATTGTCTAAGCGACTGGGGATAGGAGCTAGGTGCTAGGTGCTAGGTGCTAGGAGCTAGGTGCTAGGTGCAAAGGGACAGCCGCTCGTTTTGTCGCCCTGAGCGTAGCGAAGGGCCTGCACCTCACGCCGTGGAACTGCACGTGCAGATCCCTCGACTTCGCTCGGGATGACATCCAGTCTGTATGCTACCTGAATGACGAACGAGCCGCGCTGAAAGTCAGCGCGGCTCGCAGTTTTTCCTAGCCCCTAACTCCTAGCGCCTAGCCCCTGAAAAACTACTTACTTCAAGACCGGAGCCGGGATTCCCAGCTTCTCCACGAACGTCGACCGGCGATCATCAGAAGAAACCAAGCCGTCCCGGAGCACGACGATACGCCGCGCGTGCGCTGCGATGTCGGGCTCGTGCGTGACCATGATGACCGTCTGGCCCTGATCCGCCAGGTTTTCGAACACACGCATGATTTCCTCGGACGTCGTCGAGTCGAGGTTACCAGTCGGTTCGTCAGCGAGCAGGATGGAGGGGTTGTTCACGAGCGCCCGTGCGATGGCAACGCGCTGGCGCTGACCGCCGGACAACTCGTTCGGACGGTGATCCATGCGCTTGTCGAGCTGGACGCGCGTGAGCGCTTCCGCGGCGCGACGCTTGCGCTCGTCGGCCGGGACGCCGGCGTAGACCAGCGGAAGCTCCACGTTGTGCAGCGCGGTTGCGCGGGGAAGCAGGTTGAACGTCTGGAAGACGAAGCCGATTTCCTTGTTGCGGACGCGGGCGAGCTCGTCGTCGCTCATCTTCGAGACTTCCTTGCCATTGAGCCAGTATTCGCCGGCGTTCGGCGTGTCCAGACAGCCGATGACGTTCATCAGCGTGGACTTGCCGGAGCCGGACGGGCCCATGATGGCGACGTATTCGTTGCGCATGATCGCGAGGTCGACCCCGCGCAGCGCGCGGACGACTTCGCCACCCATGTCGTACTCACGCTTGATGCCACGGGTGACGATGACCCAATCCTTGCCCGGCATCGCGCCCGGAACCGAGACCACCGCCTGCCGCTCGGCCGTCATGCCAAGCGGCGCTTCTACTGTGTCGTTGCTCACGTTTTTGCTGCCGTCGCCGGCTTCTTGGGGTCGACCTTCGGTTCGCGAACGAGCGCACCGTCCTTCAGCTCGCGGATTGCCTGGTACGTGCCAGCCACGATCTTGTCACCAGCCTTCAGGCCGTTGATGACTTCGAAGTGCTTCTCACCAGCAATCCCTACCTTTACGGGCCGGAAGGTCACTTTGTTGTCCGTGCCCACTACAAAGACACCTTCAACGTCTTTCTTGCCGACTTCCTTCTTCGGTTTGGCCTTTCCGAGCCCGACCGCGGTATCACCCTTGGTCAGGGCCTCGTTCTCACGAACGGTCAGCGCGATGATCGGGATCGAGAGCGCCTGCTTCCGGGTGTCCGTGATGATCTTCGCCGTGGCGGAGAAGTCCGGACGCGTCTCGGCCGGCGTGTTCACGAGCTGGATGGTGACTTCGTAGTCCACCGCCTGATCGGTCCCGGTCGCCGTCGCGCCCTTGACCGCGCTGTTCGAGATCTTGGTCACCTTGCCGATGAAGGTCGTATCGGGGAAGGCATCGATCTGGATGACCGCGGAGTCGCCAATCGTGATGCGTGCGACATCCGTTTCGTCAACCTTGACCTTGGTCTCCAGCACGCTCATGTCGGCGATCGTGAGCAGCGTGGCGGCGTCCTTGTTCATCGTGCCCTGGATTGCCGTTTCGCCATTCTCGACGACAAGGCGCGTCACGCGGCCCGACATTGGCGCGTAAATGGACGTCTTGCCAAGAGCGCTCTGAGCGTCGCGGAGCAGCGCGGTCGACTGGTCGACCTGGTGCTTCGCCGCATCGAACTGTGCCTTGTTCACTTCCACCGCCGTGCGGAGCTGTTCCATCTGCTCTTCAGCGATGAGCTGCGGGTTGGTCTTCTTGATCTTCGCGGTGCGGTCCAGACTGTTCTGCGCCTGGAGCAGATTGGCGTTCGCCTGCGCCATCTGCGCCTTGGACGACGCGACGGACGCTTCCATGCGTTCCACCGCCGCCTGCGCCTGCTGCGCATCGATCTGGAGCAGGAACTGGCCCTTGGTGACCATCTGGCCTTCCTTCACTGCCAGCCTGACAATTTTGCCGGTGATGTCGGAGCTGAGGTCGACCTTGGTCTGCGGGCGGACCTGGCCGCTGGCGGTGACCGAGGCGATCAGATCGCGGGCCTGGACCAGTTCCGTGCGCACTTCAACGGCCTTGTTGCCGCGCTTCGCGGCAGTCAGGGCAGCGATGGCGCCGAGCACCACGATCACCCCGCCAAACACGCCAAACTTCACTTTCTTGCTCATATGATTATCTCGGTGGGGAGAACTAGCGGAGGGGATGGCCGACCGCGTTCTCGAGCGCGGCAAAGGCCTTATGGTAGTCGTACACGGCGTTGACGCGATCGATCAGCGCCTGCTCGTAGCTGCCACGGGAGGTGACGACATCGAGGAAGGTGGATGCGCCGACCTTGTACCGCTCTTCGGCGTACGCCAATTCTTCCTTTGCCTTCGCCGCGTTCTGCTCCTGCAGCTTGACCGTCTGCACGGCGGTCGTGAGCGTGCGGTAGGCCTGCGTCACATCGGCGGTCAGCGCCAAATCCTTTGCCTTCACGTTGTACTGCGCGTCCTCGCGGCTCACCTGCGCCTGCTGCACTCGCTCCTCGCGGGAGAAGTTGTCGAACAGGGGAAGGGAAAGCTGCGCGCTCAGCGCCAGTGGTGAGCGCTGGAAGTTGAAGGGGAACTGGCTGTTGCGGTCGCGAATGGCATCGGCCTGCGCGGTCGTGAACTGATATTTCGACCCGTTGCAATTCGCGCTCGGCAACCCGACCCGAGTGCGGATCGAGTCCTGTTGAAAGCAATCGATCTGCGCGCCGATAATGCCGGCCTGCGCCTGATTGACCAGGTAGTCGCTGTTCGTGTACTGGTATGAGTTGCCGCCCAGGCCCGTGCTCAGTGACAACGTGGGGGTGTACGCCGACTTGGCGACTTCCAGGTTGAGCCCCGCCGACCGGTCGCGCGCGCGGAGCGCGACGATCGCCGGGTTGCGGCTCCGCGCGTCGTCGAGCAACGAGGCGAGCTGGAAGTTGGGTTCCACAATCTGGAAATCCGTAACCAGCTTCGCGTTCTCCGGCTGCGGCACGCCCATCTGCTGGTAGAGCCGCAGCTTCTCGATTTCGACGTTGTTGCGCTCACGAAGCAGCGCCACCTGCGTCTGGCCGAGTGCGACTTCGGCGCGACGGATGTCGAGGGAGGTTCCGGATCCGACTTCCACCTTTGCCTTCGCGAGGTCGAGCTGCGTCTGGGCCGTGAGGACCAGTGTGTCCTGCAATGCGGCGCGCGCCTGGGCCTGGAGTACGCTCAGGTACTGCTGTGTCACCGTGGCGCGGAGGTTTTCCGCCGATCCCGCCACATCTGCCTCGACCGCATCCCGATTGGCCACTGCGGCCTTGGGCGTCAGGAACGTGGAGCGATTGACGCGGTAGCTGAGGCCAATGCTGTAACCCGACTGCAACGTTGCAGAACTGTTACTGAACGACTGGCCGCTGAACACCTGCTGGCCGGCCTGCTGATAGCGGCTGGAGAAAGAAGCATCGGCAGAGGGCAGCAGGCCGCCGCGCGCGCTGCGAATGGCGGCGTCCGCCGTGCGACGCGCGTTCGCCTGTGAGAGATACACGGGATTGTTACGCCGGGCGAGCGTGATCGCGTCGTCCAGAGTGAGCGTGGCCGTGCCGGTCTGAGCCTGAAGTACGGGCGCCGCGGCTACAACGGCAAGCGCGAACAAAATACGCATCGGAGGGAAGTTCCTGTTGTGATGGTCACCGTCCCGTACGGGGCAGTGGTTGGAGCGGTTTCAGACAAATCTTTGACGACCGAGCGGCACCTTTGGCAATCCTGTTTTCCGCTTGGGTTGTCGCGTTGTTCCGCTTGTTTTGTCGCCCTGAGCGAAGCAAAGGGCCCGCACCTGCTGTTCCGCCTGTTATGTCGCCCTGAACGAAGTGAAGGGCCCGCACCTGCTGTTCCGCGTGTTTTGTCGCCCTGAGCGAAGCGAAGGGCCCGCACCTGCTTTAGTTACGCAGTGTCGTCCGGTCCAGGCGCAACGAAGACTCGGGCACGGACCTTTTCGCGGATATGGGCGTAGATCGCTGCACCCTTGGCCGCCGTCGCAAGGGTCGGCCGCCCGATCGAGCCTGAGCTCCCCTGCGGGATCTTCAGCCACCCTCGGCGGTATCGCCGCAGCTCTTCGCGCGACATCATATAGTCCTCCGCCAGATCCATCTGCACCAAGTGGGGGGCGAGAAAGAGCATGAGTGAAGTATCCACCTCGTCGCCGTGCATCGGCTCGGTCTGCCCCTCGAGGAACGCACGGGTATTGACCGCGAAAATGTCCACGACGCGCACCCGCGCTTTCGTGGTAATGACGGTCGAAAGGGCTTCCTGGTGCGGATCGTGTTCGTGTGCGGTGAGTAGAATGAATTCCCTGACCCCGGTGGACTCCCATGTATCGAGCAAATCGTTGAGCATGCGGTGCAACGTCTTCTTGCGCACTGACGCATTGCCGGCGAAGCCGCGCTCCGTGTCCACGTTGACGCCGTACTCGATCGTCGGGGCGCGAAGCACGCCGAACTCCGCCGAGAGGTCGTCGGCCAGGTGTTCGACAATGAGGGTGTCCGCACCGAGGGGCAGATGCCGCCCGTGCTGTTCGCACGTGCCGACGGGAACGATCAGGCGGGTGTCGCGCTCGAGCGTGGCGCGAATTTCGTCGGGGCGCATTTCCTTGATGCGACGCGGCGTTGTCGTTTCGGGCGTGGAGTAGGTCATTCTGAACGACGCAGCAAGTCAGATCCCGAAGACGGCCGACCGGCGTCCGCTGATTGCTCCGGCGGCGGTCGCCGTTGCGATCCTGGCCTGTAGCAAGTGGCTAGCGGAGCCTCGCGTAGGTTATCTAGCGGTCTGCATCCTCGCCACCGTTGCAGCCGCGTACGCTGTGCGGAAATGGGCCGTCGTGGCCGGCAGGCTGCCCATTGTCATCGCGCTGTTCGCGCTCATCTACGCGTCGGCCGTTGGCGGGCGCGCGCAGCTTCGCCTGGTGCGCTTTTCCAGTGCACCGGAGCGGGTCGGAAGCGAAGAGGCAGCGGCGCAGCGAAAACGCCTGCAGTCCCGAATGGACGATGAGCTCGCAAGCCTGCGCACTGCGGCGTTAGCGGGCCGGAGTCTCCCACCCGATTCCCGCCGAGCTGTTGCCGTGCTCGAACGGGTGCTCGACGATATCGAGCATCGCGCCGTACTCGTGCGTCGAGGAGACTCACTGGTGGCATGGGCAGGCACGCTGCACGCCGACCCGGCGACCCTCACCTCGGTCAGCGGCGTCGTCCTTTCCCCCTTTGGGCTGACGGTCTACGTGACGGACGACAGCGCGTCGGTCCACACCGTTGCTGCCTCGCTGCTCTACGCGCTGTCCCCTGCCGACCGCCTCACACGAGGAGTGTCGCAACGGCTGGCGAGCGACGAGGTGACGGAAGGATTCGATTTCGCGCCGCCCTCTGATTCCGCGGGCCCCAACGACCTGCGCTATGTCGATCAGGGTCGAGCGCTGTTCATTGCGCGCCCGTTGATTCCCTCCGTCGGGGAGGTGCGCCTGCGGATGCTGGAACGTTCACGGGTGCGCGTGGGCATCGCGCTCCTGGTTGCGATGTTTGCGTTCCTGATCGGCGTGGCGCGGCGCGGTGGAAGTCCGCTGGCCGTCGTCGCGGGTGCCGGCGTAATGCTCGCCTGTCTCGCGGTGATTCCGCTGAACGAGTTTTCGACGCGCTCGCGACTGTTCGACCCGTCCGTCTACTACTACGGAGGCGGACGCGCCTACTCGGCGAATGCTGCGGCGCTCGGACTCACGTCCGCCACGATCCTGCTGCTCGTCCTCATCGGGGTTCGTCGGTCGGGCTGGAAGCTGCCGCGCTCCGCCGCGGCCGCAATCGCAGTCGTGACGGTCGCCGTCGGACCCTTTGCGGTGCGTGCGCTCTCGAGAGGCATTCGGACTCCCCTGGAAGGCGCGGGTGGGGCATTGTGGCTGGTCTGGGAGGTGCCGCTCTGTCTCGTCGCAACGGCCCTTCTCGTCCTTGCGCATTGGGCGGGCCGCCGCGCGATCGGCGACCGGCGCGGACTCCCGATTGGAACGGGGCCGGCGATCGCGCTCGTCGCCGCCGTCATGGCTCCGCTGCTCTGGGAAGCGCCAGGGCAATGGCCGCAGTGGTACGCGTTGGCATGGCCACTCGCGATTGGAGCCGTCGTGCTCTCGCGGTCGTCGCACCGTGCGTTGCTCGCCTGCGCGTCCGTCGCCGCGCTCGGTGCCACGACCGTCGTGTGGGGCAGCGCATCGCGCGGCCGAGTGGAGCTGGCAGAGCGCGACGTTCGCGGGCTGTCGCTCCCGGACGAATACGCGAACCTCCTCGCGGACCGATTGGCCTCTCGGCTACAGGGGCGCGACCTTCCGCTGACGTCGCAGGAGTTGCTCGAGAAGTACGTCACCTCCGATCTCGCGTCCGCCGGATACCCCGTCGCGTTGTGGTCGTGGCGGGAGGGTGCTCGCGTTGCCACGTTCCGCTCCGCGCCCCTCACGATCGCGGCCGACACCGTGGAAGGCGCCGCGCTGTTGGCGAAGCAGTTCAATCGGATCGTCACCACAAGCACCCGTGCCGCAGTCTACGGCGTCCATGTCGTCGCGGTTCCGATGCAGGGTGGGGTCTTGACCATCATGGTCGGCCCCCGAACGCGCCTCATCGGCACAGACCCATATGCGCGGTGGTACGGATTGGCGGCGTCGGAGCTCAACGAGCCGCCGTATTCGCTGCAACTCGTTAATGATCCGCTCGCACAGCGCGACGACATTCGTTGGCGCCGTGAAGACACCGAGCTGCACGGAGACTGGGCGGTGCTGGCGCCTTCGGGGCCGGCGCGCGCGCACATCTTGGTGGATCTTCGCGGACTCGACACGCTCATTCCGCGTGGTGGTTTGCTGGTCCTCGTGGATTTGCTCGCGATCTCACTCGTCTGGTTCCTCGGCGCAACGGCGGACGGCCGAGTCGGCCGATGGCTACGCATGCGCCGCCGCCAGATTCGCAGCTATCGCGCACGCGTGTCCGTCGCGCTCTTCCTGTTCTTCCTCGGCCCGGCGTCCGTGTTTGCGGTGTGGTCGTGGAAGCAGCTCTCCTACGATGCGGAGGCGTCACGACGGCGGTTGGTGACGGAAACGATGCGCGCGTTCGCCGGTGATCCGCTGGATCCCGCCGTTCTCACGAGCGAAGCCCGCCGGCTGGACACGAAGTTTCTCGTGTACCGGCGAGGTGTGCTCGCTGGTGCCAGCGACTCGTTGTTTGCTGACTTCGCGCCGATGGGGCAGCTGCTGCGCCCGGATGTCTTCGTCAAATTGAACGTCGCGGACGAGCCGAGTGCAACGAAGCCGGAAAATCTGGACGGTGCGCGGGGAATGCTGGGCTATCGCGTCTGGCCCAATACTGGACGTTCCCTGGTGCTCGCGGCGCCGGCGCGCGTCGGTGATCTGCTCCTCGACCGTCGGCGTCGCGATCTCGGTGTGCTGGTCCTCTTCGCCACCGCCGTTGGTGCCGCGGCGGCGCTCTGGCTCAGTGCCATGGCAGCCAATCAGCTCGCGCGTCCCATCAGCGCGCTGCGCGAAGCGGCGCGTGCGGTGGCACGCGGCGAGAGCAACGTGCCGCTCGACGAGAAGGCCGTGAGTGAGTTCATGCCGGTCTTCACCGCGTTCCGGGCGATGGCACGCGACCTCGGCGAGAGTCGCTCGGCCCTCGTGGAAACGCAGCGTCGCACGGACGCAGTCCTGCGGACGGTCGCGAGTGGCGTGATCGCTGTCGATGAATCGGGACGCGTTATCCTGGCGAATCCGCGTGCCGAAGCGCTGCTCGGCTCCATTCCCGCAGCGGGACAGGCGGTGAATCGGCTTGCCGTGCCGGCGGTGTCGGCGCGCGTCGCCGGCTTCTTGCGCAGTTCGCAGACCGCGGACGGATTCGAGTTGGAGCGCGATGGTCGTACGCTGCGCGGCCAGCTTACGCGACTCACGCGCGGCGGCGCAGTGCTCACCTTCGATGATGTGACGGAGCTTGCGCGGGCGCAGCGTGTGTTGGCGTGGGGCGAGATGGCGCGCCAGGTGGCGCACGAGATCAAGAATCCGCTGACGCCTATTCGACTTGGTGTTCAACACCTCCTGCGCGCCCGCGGGCGGGACGACTTCGATGCGATCTTGCGGCAGAACGTCGAGCGGATTCTTACGGAGATCGACCGGCTCGATGAGATTGCGCGCGCTTTTAGCCGGTACGGTGGTGCGCCAGAACAGCGCGCGCCTGCTGAGGCGACAGATGTCGTTGCGATCGTGCAGGATGTGATTGCGCTGGAGACGCTCGGTGAAGGAAACGTACAGTGGGCGTGCGATGTCTCCGGTGATATTCCGCCTGCATTTGCCAATGGCGACGAGTTGCGCGAGGTCTTACTGAATGTCTTTGAAAACGCCCGGCATGCAGAAGCGCGAACCGTGACGGCCACGGTTTGCACGATCACCGTGCCCGACGGCTCGGCGCGCGTTCGAATCGAAGTCGTCGATGATGGGACGGGGATCGCGAGTGATGTGTTGCCGAAAATCTTCGAGCCGCACTTCTCCACGCGAACGAGTGGGAGTGGGCTCGGGCTCGCGATTACGCGACGCCTGGTCGAAAGTTGGCAGGGAGAGGTGTCGATCGAGAGTGCGGAAGGGGAGGGAAGCACGGTGCGTGTGGACCTTCGTCCGGTCTAGCCTCACTGGATGTCATCCCGAGCGAAGTCGACCTGCGTGACAACGATTTCGAACGCGATCTGGATGCGATGCAGGAACTCGTGCGCGTCAGCGGCCAGCTTGTCCAAGGAAGTAGGCTCCGGCGACCATGAGGAAGACGAAGAACGCCCACGCCGCCCTGTGCACCGTCGCGCGCGCGGCCTCCGTGTAACCCACCGGAGAGACCTTTGTGAGCTTGGCGTGAAGCTCTCTGCGCTCGTCGATCAGCGCATCGATGTATTCGCGGACGTACTCGTTCTCGTGCTTCGCCGCGTGCGCGATCAGCCTGCGCGGAGACATGCGTCGGGTGGCAGTCATTGGCCGAGAAAGAACGGTTCGGGGTTGTTCAAGTCACGTACGTGCGCGTCGATTTCAGGCTGCGGGATATCGCGAATGAGCAATGCGCGTCCGTCGATTCGACGGATCTTCGGATTGTCGCTTCCTGCGATGCTTTCACCAGCAGCACCCGAAACAATCGTCCGGTGGGGTTGAGCTGGAACCAAAAGATGATCGCAAGCGCGGTCGCGATAACATTCGCCATGATGTACAGCCGGCTTCGGATGTAACGCGCCGTCCGCGTGACCGAGTGGCTCTCCGCCCACGCGAGCTGCTTCCGCAGCTCGCGGATCTCCGCCTCGTACAGCAGGACCTCGTCGAAGGTGTCGTCGCGCGCATCGCGCCTCGCTGTGCAGGCGAGAACGTACTGGTCGGCGCCCGACGCAGTGATCCGCCATGTTTCCTCGGGCGGCGCTCGATGGCCGTGGAGTGGCGCGCTTGTCATGGCTCGGCCAATTCTACGCTACCGTATCAAGATCGAGGCAAGTCCCGCCACTCAGGTGAGCGCGCGCATGCGCGCCCTTCACTTCGAACGAAGGACGCTTCTGCAAAGTGGCGGCAAGGGGACTGAAACCCTGGCAGTCCGTCTCTCGTATGGGAAACCAATACGTTATGCAATTTCCCCTGCGTACCGAGATTCACCATGACTCAACGTCTTACCCTCGCTGCGTCGAGCGGGCTGCCCTTGCTATCGCTCGCCTTCCACGTGGCGATGGGAGTGATTGCACTCGTGACCGGCTATGTCGCCATCGCCACGCGTAAGGGCAGCCCATGGCATCGCCGCGCGGGTCTCGTCTTCGTGTGTACCATGATCGCGACCGGCCTCACGGCCGGAGCAATCTCGATCTATGAAGGAAAGCCCTTTGGCGGCGGATTCCTGACGGCGTATCTCGTCTTTACGGCGTACACCGCACTGCGGCCGCTGCCCGCATTCGGACGCGCGATCGAGATCGTGCTCCTTGTCCTCGTATCCATCGCGACGTACGGCATGTTCCGAAACGGCATGACCGCGCTCGGAAATCCGAACGGCACACTCGATGGTGTTCCGGCAGGAATGCTCTTCTTCCTCGGCAGCGTGTTTCTTCTCGCCGCAATCGGCGACGTCCGCGTGCTGCGCGCGGGCGGCATCCAGGGATCGAAGCGAATTGCGCGCCATTTCTGGCGCGTGTGCTTCGGGCTGTTCATCGCGTCGGGCTCATTCGTCGCGCAACTGGTGAAGATGCCGTTCATGCCGGCGCAGCTTCGCAGCGTTCCGGTCATTGTATTGCTTGGCGGTGCGCCGCTGGTGGTGCTGCTCTACTGGATGTGGCGCATCCGCCTCAGGCATAACCTGCGTGGACTGATGACGAAGCCGATCGAGGCTCCGTTCGTGCCGATCGCATGACAACACCCGCGGTGTAGTGGAGCGTCACCCAATTGCGGAGTGCAGAAACACGTGTCGCGACAACTGTCCACTCAACGGCGCACCCGATAGCGCACGTGAAGCACCCGGTTGCCCTGGATCACCACGTCAGGATCGTCCAGCAAATGCTGCGCGTCGACCGACCCGAAGTAGCGCTTGCCGGACCCGAACACCACGGGTACGACATCCATGCGCACCTCGTCGACCAGCCCCTCGGCAAGCACCTGGCCACCGACGTCGCCAGCGGCGACCTCGACCACGCGATCGCCCGCGAGCTCCTGCGCCTTGAGCACGGCCGCCGTTACACCCTCGACGAAGTGGAACGGCGCCTCGGGATGCCAGCCCTCGGGCCTGCCCCGGTGGGTCACGACGACGACGTGGTCGATCCCGCCCGGGGGCTTCCCGTCCCAGCCGTCCGTCATGTCGAAGACGTGGCGGCCGACGATGGTCGCCCCGATCTGGTTCCAGTACGGCCGAGTGTAGTCGTACGACGCCTGCGACACCTTTAGCACGCCGCTCTCGTCCAACGGGACGTCACCGCTGAGCAACCAGTCGAACAGCGGTCCGGGCTGGTCGCTCTCGTCCGCGATGAAACCGTCGACGGACACCGAGGCGTACATGACAACCTTTCCCACGGGGCACTCCTCCACTTTGGGTTGCCCCCAACGTAGCCTCTCGCGAGCACGCAGTCTTGTAAGAAATCAATCGGCCGGCAGCGGCCAGCCGTCCATCACGTGGCCGGGATGTTCGCGCAGGAATCGCTGCCGGACTTCGATGTATCGTGTCGGCGTGAGCCCGGTGAAGTCCCGGAACTCGTGACCGAAATGGGCCTGGTCGAAGTAGCCTGCGCTACCAGCGAGGCCAGCCCAGTCGATCGGTTCGGCGGGGTCGATCGAGAACACGGTGGCGGCGAAGCGCCAGGTGCGCGCCAGTCGCTTCGGCGTTACGCCGATGAGTGCCTTGAAGCGCTGTGCCAGGTGCGTGTTGCTCACACCGGCTGCCTCCGTGAGGTCGCGGATGGCCACCGACCCGCTGGTCGCAGCGATGATGCTGCTCGTGTGGCGGACCAGCCCCAGGCCGGCTGTCTCACTCAGTCGTCGCCGTAGCTCCTCCTCGAGAAGCGTCAGCATCTCGTGAGGTCCGTTCGCCGTGGCCATCCGGTCTCGCAGCTCCGCAATTGCAGACCGGCCCCACACCTGCTCGACCGTCACCGGCCGGTCACACAGCTCGGCCGCAGGCATCGGCAGAAAGGGCGCCAGCCCCCACGGCTTGAAGTGCACGCCGACGGACCGGGTCCAGAGTGGGTAGCCGAAGTCGAACGCTCGAGTGGGCATGGTGATCACGCAGCCGTCGGTGTACTCGGCGGTCTCGAGGTCGGCGCCGCCGCGGATGCGGAACGGCGCGCCGAGGTTGACGATGAGCAGCGCCGCCGGCATCGGCGGCAGCGTCAGGCGGGCGTACGGCGGCGCGCCTTCCAGGTAATAGAGGTCGTCGATAAGCCCGTTCAGCGGCGCTCGCGGGACTCTGGACACGTACTCCATGCGCCCAGTATAGCAGGCGTCCCGCCGCGCCATCCGTGCTCGTGATCACGTCTCATCGGTACGTGCACAGGAGCTGGCTCACGTTCATCGTCACAAGACGACCCTGTCCTGCGCTCGCCGGGGTCATCATGGGGCGAGTGGCTCACGCACGATCACTCGCCCAATCCGGTCTTCCGTGCCCCCTGGGAGGAGGGCTGGTCCTTCCTGCCTGTACCGCTCAGAGCTTGCCCTTCTCTATGAGCCGGTCGTACTCGGGGTGGGTCACCACGTGGCGGACGTAGATCGGGCCGAGGTCGTAGCGCATTGCGACCACGAGCCGGTACTTGTTGCCGCCAACGTTGAAAGCCGCCTTTCGCGGCCGATGAAATCGACCATCGGGAAGTCCTTCTACGTGTCGAACAGCGCCGCCTGCCTTTCGCGTGAGGACTACCCGTAGGGCTAGTCATCGCCATAGGCTGGTATCTGAGGCGGCCGCCTCCGATGTTAGAGTGCGGCCACCTCTGGCAGTATCCTCCCTGGGAGAATGCTATGGTCACGACTCGAGGATTGGTTGGTGCCACTGTGGCGCTCATCGCCATCGCGGTGAGTCCCCTCATGTTGTCGGCGCAGCGAATCCAGGGGACCATTCGAGACAGTGCGAGCGTGCGCCCCATATCCGGTGCGGTGGTCGCCCTCCTCGATTCACTCGGCAATACCCTCGCGAGAGGAACGACGGACGACCGAGGGCAGTACACGCTCGTCGCAACGCCAGAGGCGCGTCAGCTTCGCGTGGTACGCATCGGCTTTCGTCCGCAGCTGACGACGATCCCTCGCGGTCTGCGGGCGGACGTCTCGCTCGTACCGATCCCCTTTCTCCTGGCGGAGCAGCGCGTTATCGCCGCCTCGAACTGTCCCTCGCGGGGCGATCGCGCGGCCGCACTCTCACTCCTTGAGCATGTTCGCGCCGGCCTGCTCGCGACGGTGGTCGCGAGGTCTCAGAACACTGCGAACATGACTCGGCTGCTGTTCGAACGCCGGATGGAGGGTAGCGGCGATCGTGTGGTGAGTCAGGCCGTCCGCCGAAGGAGCGGCACGGCAAACGCCACACCATTTGGCGCCGCCCGCAATGCTGCATCGTTTGTCCGCGAAGGATTCAGGGAAGACAGCGTCGGCGCACAGACGTTCTACGGGCCCGACGCCGAAACCCTTATCGATGAAGACTTCGCGCGCGGTTACTGTTTTCACGTGAAGGACGCTGATGGGGCGCGTCCGCATCAGGTGGGACTCGGATTCGCAGCCACTGAACATCGTAATGGAAGGATCGACATAGCCGGCGCGCTCTGGGTGGATACGCTTGCGCGGGCGCTGCGCGAGCTCGACTTCTCCTATGTCGGACTTGATTCACGAACGAGCGCGCTGAGACCTGGCGGAGAGGTCGTTTTCGGGGAACTCCCAAATGGAATGGCGCTCGCGGTGCGCTGGTCCCTTCGCCTCGTGAGCGGACGGCAAGAGGCGGGAGGCATGATGCTCACCAACTCGGGCGCGGTCTCCGGCGGAAGGACATCGCGCCTTTACGTTAACGAGATCGGCGGCGAATTGGCACGCGTGGCGTGGCTCGACGGCCGAACATGGACGGCGCCACTCGGAACGTTCCGGCTACGCGCGCGCACGAAGCGAGGCAAGCCTGCTGCCGGCGCGCTGGTGCAGCTCGAGGGCACCGACTCGCAAGGCGTCGCCGATTCCACGGGACTCGTGACGATCGGTGAATTGCTCCCTGGACCCTACGCGATCTTCATTGTCGATCCGCGGTTGTCGGCGCTGGATCTGCTTCTCTCAAGCTCATCGAAAGCGACGGCGACCCGGGATTCGGTGACCGATGCGACTCTGGACGTCGAGTCGGCCGAGGACTTCGTGGCCGATCGGTGCGAACGTGATCAGCGCATTACCGGCGGCGCGTGGATCCTCGGGCGCGTCGTCGCACGGGACGGAAAGCCAGTTGGTGAAGCGCGCTGGGTCATCAACGATGAATTCGGGTCGCGACTCGTCGAGGGAGGCCGAGTCGGCGGGGATGGCCTGTTTCACTGGTGCCAGCTCCCGCTCGACAAGCGGGTCGAGATCGAGGCGTGGCTGGGCGACAGACGCGTCAAGGCAAATCGTGTGCTGGCGGAAAACCTTACCATCATCCGCCTCGAGTTGCCCATGTAGGCAGGCGGGCACGGTCGCCGGTGGGTTCGACGCCAAACGCGTGGTGGCGTCGAATGGGCAAGGACGCCTGTGTACAAGGTGCAGACTCTATCCGATGCTCGTCCGTGCAAAGGGTAACGGTGTCACCGACGCCACGGCGTACGCAGGGGCGCTTTAGGCAGCATGGCGTACGTCTCGGCAAACGACTTTTCCACGGTGTTGCATGTCTTTCAGCTCAGCGCAGTGGAGCTGAAGGCACTCTTCCCGTTGCGTCATGCACGCGGACGCATGGCACCGTGAACGTGCAATATTCCGGCGCGCATGTAGATCGCCGATACTGTCGGCTGGTCTCGCGGTCGATCAAGCGGGCTTTGAGTTTTTCTCATCCTCCTTTTCTGGTTACTTCGGCATCAGCCGCTACTCGGGCTCCAATACCACGCCCGATTTCACCTTCGGAGGCGGGTTCATCACCACGCCGGGCGCGTTGGCCTTCGGCCCCGATGGATTCCTGTACATGATCGACTCCGGCCTCGGCAAGGTCCTCGGCTTCAACACGAACGACGGAAGCCTGCAGAACTCGTTCTCCCTCGCTGACGCGGCGAATGAAGCGACGCTGGTCATTGGTCCTGATGGCCGAGTGTACACCGCAAACGGAAACGGCGGGGGCTACGTGTACGACTCGGGCACCGGCGCCACCCTTGGCGCTTACGGCGCGGACAATCCGCAATACGATTCACCCGCGCGCGCGGCCATGATGATGGACTCGAATGGCTATCTCTACGTGACCGATCAAACGGGCGTCTACGTGTTCAATACGGACGGGCCAACGAGCACTCCAGAACCGTCGTCACTCCTGCTGATAGGCACAGCGTTGGCGGCGGGCGTCACTTGGAGACGGCGCCACCGCCACTAATGGTTTCGCGTATTCGAACTGTCTTGATGTTCATGAATTCGCGCATGCCAACGTCCGCAAGCTCACGGCCATAGCCTGACGATTTTACTCCGCCAAACGGAAACCGGGGGTCCGATGCCACCATCTCATTCACGAACACGCTTCCGCTGTCGATCTCGCGAATGAAGCGCTCCCGCTCTCCCGAGTCGGTGGTCCACACACTCGCCGCGAGCCCGAAGCGTGTGTCGTTTGCAATACGAATGGCGTCGTCAATGTCATCGACGACGAACACGCAACCAACAGGTCCGAACAGTTCTTCCCTGTAGGCGGGCGAATCAGCCGGGATATCAGTGAGCACGGTCGCGGGAAAGTAGGCGGAGTCCTCGCGCTCTCGTGCGCCGCCACAGAGAAGCCGCGCTCCGCGCTGAACAGAGCGCGCGACCTGTTCTTCCAACTCTGCGGCAAGGGTAACGGTCGCAAGTGGTCCGAGTTGCGTTTTCGGAGACACCGGATCGCCGACGGCCAAGGCGCTCATGCCCGCTGTAAACACGCGCGTGAAGTCTTCGGCAACGTCGCGATGCACGATGAAGCGCTTGGCGGCAATGCAACTCTGTCCATTGTTGATCGTGCGCGCCTTCACCGCCGTCTCCGCAGCGAGCGCAATGTTGGCGCTCGGCATGACGATGAATGGATCGCTCCCACCCAATTCGAGCACACACTTCTTGAGCGCCTTGCCGGCCGTCGCTGCGACGCTGCGCCCGGCGCCCTCGCTACCGGTCAGTGTCACGGCAGCCACTCGGGAGTCGAGGATGACCTCCGCCACCGCCTCGCTCCCGATCATCAGCGTCTGAAAAACACCGTCGGGCGCACCCGCACGGCGAAGTAACGACTCGAGTTCCAGCGCGCACTGCGGCACATTCGACGCGTGCTTCAGCAGACCAACATTTCCCGCGACGAGCGCAGGCGCGAGGAAGCGAACGACTTGCCAGAAGGGAAAATTCCACGGCATGATCGCGAGCACCACGCCCAGTGGATCGTAGGCGATGAACGACTCGTGATCGGCGTCCATCACGCGTTGGTCCGTCAGAAACGATGGGCCGTGCTCCGCATAGTAGCGGCACGCGAGCGCACACTTCTCCGCCTCGGCCACTGCGGCTCGGATTGGCTTCCCCATCTCGAGGGTCATCAGTTTTCCGAGACGCTCCTTCTCGTCGTCGAGGAGTTCGGCGACGCGACGCACAACGTCCACGCGCTCGTTTACCGGCGTGCGTCTCCAGGCGTGCGCCGCAGTCGCGGCCAGCGCCAGTCGGTGCTCGACGTCGGAGTCGGCGTGCCCGCTGATCTCCGCGAGCAGTTCGCCAGTGGCAGGATTGACAGAGCGAAAGTGCGTCGCTTTCGACAAATCACTTACTCCTTGCGATAGACGGACTGCCAGCCGTGTGAGAGCGCGCCGATGCCCGCGCCGAGCAGAGCAGAAGGTACGCCAACGAGAGCTGCACCGTAGGCCGTGACCTCCACGAACTCAATGGTGTTGTGGCAATTATGGTTGCAGTAGACGTTGAAAAGGAGAGCGCTGAGCACCGCGCCGACGACCCCGCCAGTTATTCCACCAATCCTTGCGCCCTTCGCCCACTGATTGCCTTGTCGCGAAACAACATTGATGTCCCGGAGTGCGACCTGGCGTGTCGTATCCGACTCGGCAAGCCGGACCGAATCCGCAGATGAGCCGAGGAGTCGTCCCTCGTGAATGCCCTTCGTTTCGAGGCGGAGCAAGTCGCCGGGGCGCTGTGCGGTGATCGTGGCGACCAGCCGTGGATCGATGACAAGCTGTGCCGCGGCTGGTGCGGAGATCGTGGCGAGCAGGGCCAAGACAAGGAACGTTCTCATTTATCGCTCTCGGTGTGTTTCACTGTAACGCGTCACCGCGGGCGATATCGGCTCACGGGAATGTCACAGCCGCGAGCACGCGAACCAAAACGAGCGGAACTGCCACTTCACAGCCACGCGCGCATGGCGCGCACGAACCACACCAGGGCATCCCACGTCCCACCGAGGAGGCGTTTCGCGGCAACCTTGTCCGTCGCGCTGAGTACGACGCCAACTGCAGCGACACCCACAACGGCTCGTACGATCGTGCCCTTGATGTGAACGCGCGAGCCGGCGCTGTCCGGGGCTATTACGCTCGAGTCAGGTATCGATGGTTGCGGGCCCGTCTGCTGGGCATACGCCGGCGCCGACGCGAGCAGCAGCAATCCGATACACGCCATTTTCCATTTCGTCATTTCGCGCTCCGTGTTGTTTCCACGTAACGCGTGATGAGGCGCGGCTTTGGCTCAGCCGGGCATTTCCCCCAGCCCCTCTTCGCGCCACCAGCCGTCGACTCCTTCCTCGGCGCCGAAGATGCGCTTCCACCACGGAACGCGACGCTCACGCTCGAGCACCGCGCCAGCGGCGACGCGCCACGACTCCTGCATGGCCTGCGCGTCTGGGAAGCGCGCCTCGGCGTCAGGAGACAGTCCGCGCTTGAGCCATTCGCCGATCTCGGGCGCAACGCGGCTGACGTCCAATTCGCCGGACAGCTCGCGCGCGAGAATCACCTTGCTCTCGGCATCGCCAAATGGCGGCGCGCCGGTGAGCACAAACGCGACAATCGCCGCGAGCGAGAAGCAGTCGGCGGCCGCTTCCTGGGGTTCGCCAAGGAGCTGCTCCGGGGGTGAAAACGCCGGTGTTCCGGAGGCGCCGGTCGGCTCCTCACCGCCGGGGTTCGCGATGCCGAAGTCGGCAACCCGCCAACGGCGATAGCGATCGATGAGAATGTTTTCCGGCTTGAGATCGCGATGCACGATTCCAATGGCGTGCGCAGCAGCGAGTCCGCTGAGCACGCTGTCGATCTGCGGTGCAACCTCAGCGAGCGTGCGCGCACCGGCACGCGCCACCAGGTCGGCGACCGACCCGCCTTCCGCGAGCTCCATCGTGTACCACGCGACATCGCCACGGCTGTCCCAATCATAGATCGGGACGATGGACGGATGCGCGAGCTGCGCGGCCAGTCGCGCCTCGCGGCGAAATCTGCCAACCGCGCGCTCGTCTCTCGCGACATGCTGGTGCAACAGTTTCAATGCGACCTCTCGGCCCAATGAGAGATCGCGAACTCGCCAGACGGAGCCGAACGTGCCGGACCCGAGTGGCGCGAGGACTTCGTAGTCATCACCAAGCGCCCAGCGCAGCCGCACTTCGGGCGACTCGCGCGACGCCGCCGTGTGCTCACCGCTGAGCGTGAGCACGGTGCGGCTTCCGAGAATGCGATCCATCGCGCGGACCATGGCAGCAACGGATCCGAAGCGCTTGTCGGGGTCCGCCGACAGCGCCCGATCGATGACGTTCGATACCGACGGTGGAATGTCAGGCCGCACAAGTGAGGTGGGCGGAATGTCGTCGCGCGGCGGCGACTCCCCGGTCAGTGCATGAAAGCAGAGGGCGCCCAGCTGCCATTGATCGCTCAGGTACGTTGGCGACCAACCATCGCCCCACTCGGGAGGTAGTGGCATCCCCGTGGTATCCGGCGCGAGCGAATCCGGAATCGTGGCGAGCGGTACCGCCCACTGCCAGCCGAGCAGCCACAGGCGGCCCATGGGCGTGGACCACACATTGTGGACCGAAAGGGCACCGTGGGTGCTGCCCGCGTCGTGCAGATACGAGAGCGTCGAACCGATTTCCCGCATGACGCGGAGCACCGCAGGGACGTCCTCGGCGCCTGCGCGCCCCAGGCGGGCGCCAACGGTTTCGCCGGCAATCCAGCGGCGCAGATATCCTGGACCGCGCCGGCTCTCCGCATACGTGGCCCAATAGTGATACGTCGTGGGGACCGCCGGATGATTCCGGTGGGCCAACGCTCTCGCCTCGGCCTCGAGCCACGCCGCGTGGTCAGGCGCAGGTGCCGTGACGAGCGATAGCGACCGGCCAAGCGCGTCGATGACTTCCTGAAGATGCCGGTATTGGTGCCACAATCCCTCGGACCCCCAGTTCCATCCCGGCGGCAACTGCCACTCCGCGAGATGCTCGGGGAGCGCGTTGGAAACACGGTGGACCTCGCCGGTCGAGCGAAGTGGGCGTTCCGTCGCGGAACGAGTGCGGGCCGCCGGGGCAGTCGTACGAGTCACGACGTCAAACTAGCGGGCGCATCGCTCGTGAGAGAGTGCTCGGAGGCCCACATCACATTCGTGACTCAGCGAGCACTTCCTCGGCGGCGTGGTGGAACGCAGGCAGCAGCGAAACGTCGGGAAGGACACTGACCTCGACGGTGCGTACGCGCAGTGGCTCTCCGCCGAGGGGTGCGGCGGATTGGAGGGAGGGCACATGCAGCGTGACGGCAACGATGCGCCACATCGTACTCGGGCGCGACATCGTGCCGTCGCTTTCCACGGTATCGAGCTGGAGCACTTCGCCACGCGATGGAATCACTGCGCTCTGACACTCGGCGAGAAGCTGCTCGTTGCGGTCGTGGCGGGTGACGCGAAGCGTGATCATGCCGTCATCATGCAGTTGAGGTTGGCCCAAGTTAAGCGTGAGAGATGGCGCAGAGCCAGCACGCGAGCAAGAATACAGTGCGAAACCAACGACGTTCATACCGCGTACGGATGACTGCACCCCGAACAGGACGAGGTTCCCATGTGGTTCATTCTGAGTTTTGCCATTTCGACGGTAGTGGGCATCTTCGCCTATGCACAGGCGCGCAATTTCGTGACGCGCCGCCTTCGGTACGTTGACGCGGTTCAGTCCGGTCTCGCACCAATCATTGCCGGTGTGGTCGTCGCGGTCATCTGCCTGCCCATCGTGGGGCTTCTCCCACTGGTTGGCGTCGGTACGGCGCTGACGCTCGGTTTGGCGGTCGGTGCGGGCGTTGCGGCTGGAGCGCGCGACGTACGCAACAAGCTTCCGGGGTACTGATCAGCGAGACAGGTCGCCACTCGGAGTGAGGTCACGGCTGTGGTATGCGCCGGACATCAGCTATGTCAGGTGCTCAGTAGCCAGCCGCAGCCAACAGTTGATCAGAGGGTGTGGCGCTCTGGTGCGATGCGCCCGTTACGCCGCACCCCCTGATAGTCTGATAACTGCGGCTGATCACTGAGCACCTGTCACATCTGCGGCCGGTACGCAGAAGCCTGGTCAACCCGATCTCACGGTCGCAGCACCGCTACTTTTCCCTGATGCCATCGACCGCGACCCGCGTACGAACTGACGTGCGAGTATAAGTGCGCCTTTTCGTCATCCTGTATCGGCTCGGCCCGATCGCGATCGCATTCTGGCGCGACTATCGTCGGTGGCTGTTTTTCGGGGCTCCCGCGCGTCGCACTGACGCCGATCACGAACGCAGGGCGCAGCGGCTCGTCGTGGAGCTCGCGGCACTCGGGCCGACCTTCGTGAAGGGGGCGCAAGTCTTCGCGGGTCGCTCGGACATTCTCTCGGTGACGTACGCGAAGGCGCTGACGAGTCTCACCGACCGCGTGCCCGCCATTCCTGTCGAGGACGTCGAGCGCATCATCATCCAGGAGTACGGCACACGCGCCGAGGACTTGTTCGAGCGCTTCGATCGCACGCCGCTCGCCGCGGCGTCACTGGGGCAGGTGCATCGCGCGCGATACGACGGCGAGGAGGTGGTGATCAAGGTGCTCCGGCCCGGCGTCGAAGCCCTGGTGGCCAAGGACGTCAAGGCCGCGAAGCAGATTGTGCGCGTCGTCGAACGGTGGTGGCCCAACCCACACGTCATCGGGACACGTGTCGTGATCGAGGAGTTCTCGATTCGCGTACTGGAAGAGATGGATTTCCGGATGGAGGCGGCGCACGCGGTTTCCATCCGCGGCAATTTCGCCGGGTCCAGCGCGGTGTGGATTCCGCGCGTGATCGCGCCGATGGTTCGGCAGCGCGCACTCGTACTCGAGTACTGCCCCGGCCGGCGCATTGACCAACTCGAGGAGTGGGTGACCAGCGGGCGCGTCGAGCCGCAGGAACTCGTTCGCGAAGTGATGGAACTCTATGCGCGGATGATGCTCGTGCATGGACTGTTTCACGCAGACCCGCATCCAGGGAACATGCACGTCGCGGCTGATGGCAGAATCATCCTGCTCGACTTTGGCATGGTCGTGCGGGTGCCGTTGGAGCTCCGGCGCGAACTGGTGCAGGCGATCTTCGCAGCCATTCGCCGAGATGCGCCGGCGCTGTCCGACAGCTTTTACCGTCTTGGGCTCGTGGCTACGGGCGCCGATCCAACGGTGATCCGCCAACTGGCGTCGACGCTGCTCTCGCTCGCCGACCAACGCACCACCACGCGCGAACGGGTTCAACGGCTGGCCGACGAAGTCCTGACGACGATTTACGACTGGCCAATCGTGCTGCCCAGCCAGCTCGTGTACTTCGCACGGACGGCATCGTTGATCGAGGGGCTTGGCAACCACTACGATACGCACTTCAACGCGCTGGCATTTGCCACGCCGATCGCTCTCTCGTTGCGCGGCCCTATCCTCGCCTCGCTCTATCCAGACGGAGATGGCCCGTCGTTCGATGCGGCGCGCGTTGTCGGTGCCGCGTTGGGTGCTGTCGTGCGTATCGTCAAACAGGCCTCGCTCGACGTCTTCGGTGCGATCCGGGACGCGATTGCCGTTGCCTCGATACCGACTCCCCAGCCGCTCACCACTGAGGTCGTTCGAACGAACGGCGGCGCGATCGCTTACACGACCCAAAAGAAAATCTCCGCAGATCACTAGTGGATCAGCGGCGATATTGGAACTGCGGAACAGCAATAGCAATTAACCACCAGAGGACACAGAGGACACGGAGAATTGCCTGAGCAGTTTGTTCTCTGTGTCCTCTGTGTCCTCTGTGGTTAAGGCTTTGTTTCTGCAGTCAGGGGCTTTGTTTCTGTGGTTACAGCTTTGTCGTGGCCGATCCTACCTCAGCTGTACCCGCGCGAGATGGACGCCGTTCGCATCGCGGGTGGAGAGGTAGACGATCTTCCCCTTGCCGAATCCGATGAGCGTGAAGCCCTGCGGAATCTGAATCCGATCAACCAACTCACCAGCGCGACTGATGACGTCGAAGATGGGCCCGCCAGCAATAGGTGTGGGCGTGTTGATGTGAACCCACAGGTTGCCGTCTCCATCCGCGCGGACGCTGTTCTCGCCGAATGGTGGCTTGTAGTCGGGCAGGTCCTGTGGATCCATGACGCCTGATGTGCGCAACTGCGGCATCGGCGGCGCGTTGCCACCAGGCACCACCAAGGGAGCCGGAATGCAAGAGGGCCGGCCGGTCGTCGAGTTGAGTAGCGCTTGCGCTTCACGGCTAAGGCCCTGATTGCCGCCACCGGCGCCGCCGCGACCGCCGAAGCCGCCGCCGTCGCCGCCGCGGTTGCCACCACCATCACCGCCGCCGCGTGCCGGCCGATCTCCGCCCGCACCGCCGGGGAAGCCGCCACCCGGGAAACCGCCGCCCGGGAAGCCACCACCACGGCCACCGCGGCCGCCGCGGCCGGTCTGTGCGTCGGATGAATCCCTATCGGCAGCGGGAACCGCACCGGCCAGCATTTCCGGCTCCTCGCCCTCGGCGCAGGCGTAGATGTAGTTCGCAGGCATCTTGAGCGTGGGCGGAAGCTTCCATTCGCGCTGGAACCCCGCCGGCGGTGTGAAGCCCGCCGGGATCTCGAGCGAGTCCGGATAGCTCTTCCCGTACTGATTCACCCAGCGAATGAGCTGCTGCAGATACCCGCTCATGGCTCGACGCGTCTGAACGTTTCGCACTGAATCCACGAGGAGTTGCTTGGTGGAATCGTTCAGGCGTTGCCACGGATACGGAAGCTTCGCGGAGGATGTAATCTTGCCATCCCCATCGCGATACTCGACGCGGTAGTCACGTGCGCGAAGGAACGCGATGATGCCATCCGGGAGCACGGCCCATTCATCCGTCGCCGGGAGCGGGTTCGTGACCGAGGTAAAGTTGAATCCGCCCGCCGGGTTGACCCGGACGCTGTTCTCCTCCTTTGGAATCTTGATCACACCGAGTGTGTCGAGCTTCCGCGTGTCCATCGTGATGCCGACGATGAACGCGGAGTCAGGCTGCTGCGGAATCCAGGGTGTATCACGCGGGGGAGCTACTTTCGGCCGTCCCGGCTGGGCATTGATGCGATAGACGATCCGCCCCTTCGAATCCACACCGGGCAGGCCGCTGAAGCCGGACAGTGCGCCCGCATCCTGGATGCGTGGCAGCGACCGCACGCGCGCGATCTTGCCGTCCTTGTCGAGGAGGATCATGGCGAACGCGGCGCCATCGATGAAAATCGTCGTATCGCCACGGTAGCTGATCATGCCGCCGGCTCGCGTGCCGTAGTACTGGCGTGTCTCACTCAATGAATCGAGTACGACCTTGACGAGCTTCAGCGACGAATCGAGCATCAGCAGTCTGCGGCGCTGGCCATCGTTCAGCAGCACGCGTCCGTCGCTCAGCTGTTTCACGCTGGTGATCGAGCCCAGCTGCTCCGTGGAGACGGCGGACGCCGTCGAGATGCGCCGGATCGCCGGACCCGGCGTAAGCGTGGGCAGGGCTGCCGGTTGGCGTGCTGGCGGTGCCGCGGGCGTCGTCTGCGCGCCGGCAACGTGTGCCGCGGCAACCATCGCGAGCGCTGTGACCTTCTGCAATGTCTTCATGGTATTACAAGCCTCCTGGGCCACGACCGCCGCCACCACCACCACCGCCACCGCCGAATCCTCCTCCACCACCTCCGCCACCTGTACCGCCGCCGACGTACAGGCCCGTTCCATTGCGGATCGACTGAAGGTAGAGCGGATCGAGCGAATTCAATACCTGGGCCGGCAGCTTGCGCTTCTGCTCAGCCGTGAGCAGCCCCTGAATCGTCCGGCCGATTTCCATCAGCATGTCGACCTGCGCGTGACGCGCACTGAGATAGCGGTCGAACACTTCGCTGCCGTTGTAGTCTTCCGGCAGCTTGGCGAACCAGGTCGCGATCGGCGTCCACAACGAATCCGTGCGGTAGAGATAGTCGCGGTTCATCGAGGCAATGCTGTCTGCCTGAACCGCCGTCAACTGCAGCGTGTCCTGCTGGCGCATGATGTTCTGCATCGGGTTCTGCAATCCGGCGGACGCCTGCTGGCGCAGTGACTGCTCGTTCTGCCGCGCGCCCGGCTGGCTGCGGCCGGCGTCGAGCGACTGCTCGAGCCGCTGCCACTCACGGGTCGCGCCCAGGTCGTAGCGGAACGACAACGTGAGGACCACCGGATTGCGGAAGGTCATCAACTGCGGACTCGTCGCGCCGAAGCGCTGATTGACTTCGTACTTGTAGCGATTCGTCGACGGATCGAAGCCGCGCACGTACAGCAGGGCGGGATCCGGTGCGACCGACATGCCCCAACCCTTGATGTTGTTGGCGCCATTCACGAGCAGGTCGGCAGCGCCAATGGGGTTCGAGAGCGAGAACGAGACGTTCGCGCGCTGCGGCATGTGGAACTTCGCGCGGTCGAGCGTGATCTGCAGCGAAGCCGTGGAGCTCCATGGTCCCTTGCAGGAATTCCGATCGGCGATGCGGCCGAGCTGGCTCGAGAGGCAATCCGAATTCGCGAGCAGTGTCTTCATGCCGGCAGCGAGGACCGGATCACTCGCCGACGACGGATTGTAGATGAACGCGCGGTCATTCGACGAACCGTCGCCGTTGACGTCGCCGGAGATCATCGGCGTGTAGCGATTGCCCGAGCGGAAGTTGCCGTTCCAGTTGACGTGGACGGCGTCGAAGAAGCTATACCGCAAGCTGTACGTGATCTGGTGCGGCCCCTGCGCCGACCTCGCGGACTCGACGAGCAGCGGATTTGACGCGGTGCTCTGGAAGCCCGAATACTGCTCGCGAATATCTGAGTAGGTATACGCCAGGCTCCAGCCGAACTCATTCTGCACTCGGCTGATGGGCGAGAGACGGAACATCAACTGCGCGGTGCGCCCGCTCAGGTCGGAGCGCAGTTCGTTCACGCGGTTGAAGGACGGTGAGACGCGTGCATCGCGAGAGGCGATACTGCCGGTCGTCGTCACGATGCTCGTGGGCATCACGTACACCGGACGCCCGTCGTCGAGCGTGAAGCGCTCGTTCGGCGCGAAGTTGAGGTCGAGCGTCCGCTGCTGGTTCATGTTGAGCGACAGCGTCGCTTCGGTGCTCAGCGAGAAGCGTGCATCGAGGACCGTGCCGTTCCACGACAGGTTCGAGCGAACCGACTTCGCCGGTTTGAAGTCCGGGGAGAACAGCGTAACGCTCGGCGACGTGTTGGAGAACACGGAGCCGGCAGTGCCGTCCGCGCAGGCGTTCGGGATGCCTGCCGGGTTCGTCGTATACAGTGTCCAATCGGGGGACGGAACCGCGGGGCCGGTGCAAACAATCTGCTGCGTGCCGCCGGGCAGGCCGGTGTTGTCGAGCGCCGAGCCGATCGCACCCGCGTTCAGGTTGCTGGCGAATACTCCGATGCCTCCGCGCACGACCGCGCGCGGTGTCCGAGCCGCTCCGAAGAAGGCCGTGATCTCGTTGACCTGGCCCGTCGTCCAGGAGAAGCCGATTCTGGGGCTGACGAGGATCGGCGAGGGGACTGCATCGTTGTTGCGACCGAACTGGGTGCTCACCAGATCGTTGTGCGCCGGCTTGATCGTATACGCGCTGGCATCGACACGCACGCCGTACTGGATCTGGAGATCCGGGGTGTAGCGATAGGTATCGCCCAGCGCCATGGAGCCGGAGGCCTGACCCGTCGTGCGTTGACGTGCGGCGAGCGTCCGCGTGAACGACGCGGGAATGCCCGCTTCGAGATCGGCGAGCGAGTTGTAGAAGAAGCTACCGAAGAGGTTGGAGGACTGGTCCTGCGTGTTGCCGCTGAAGACCGCCTCGGTGCTCAGCTTGATGCGGTGCTTGTTGCCGTCGTCGAACCAGGACAGTGTGTTCTGTGCCGTGGCGCCGATCGCGCGCGTGCTCGAGCTCAGCGTCTGATTCCCACCGAACGCGAGCGACTGCACGCCGCTCGTTCCATCGTCGAAGAGTGAATTGACGCGGACGCGCCCGGATGGCAGCTCGAGATACGGTGACCCGTAATTCTTCGACGCATTCACGCCGACGGTCGTTTCACTGAGGAGCAGCTTGATGTAGCCACTGTGCCGTCCCTGCACGCCACCGCCCCAGTTGAAGCGATCGCCACTCGACGACGCGAGCGACGTAACACCGCCGGTCACCGGGCTCTGACGCGACCAGTTGCCGTTGAAAGTCAGGTTGAAGGCGTTCCCCGCGGTCGATGACGGCGGGTTGTAATCGATGCTGCCGAACGCGGAGCCGTTGTCGCTGACGCGACTCGAGTGCGTTCCCCCGCCGATCGTCGGCACGCCGCGCCGCTGGAGGATGTTGAGAAAGCGCTCGACGGAATCCATGGCAATGCCCGCCGTCTCGAGTCCGAGCGCATTCGTGTTGAGAATGGTCTGGTTGTCGCGGGAGTTGCGGCCGAGCTGATAGGACAGATTGTAGAAGGACTTGTTCAAGACGAGCGGTCCCGACGCGACCCCGCCCCAAGAGACGTTCGTGTAGTCAGTGCCCAACGCCGAGGCGGCGTTGTCGCTCCACATGAGCGGCGGGGCGTTGAAGACCACGGAGGTGCCGCGCGTCTTGAAGTTGGAACCGCTGCGCGACTGCACATTGAGGTTGGCGCCGCTGAACCCGCCACGCGACACGTCGTACGGCGACGTCGACAGCGAGGTGGAGACGGCGGCGTCGCGCGGCAGGCTGCTCGAACTGGACTGCACACCATTGAGCGTGACAGTGTTCGCGTCTGCGCCGAGACCAAGCACGGAGAATCCATCGGCGGCCCCATCTGCACCGGCGACGAGCAGCACGCCCGGCAACGATGCGGCCATTGCCGCGAGGTCACCCTGAAGTTCCGGCGGCAGGTTGTCGGTGGTCACGTTGCGCTCGGTGCCCGACACGTCCTGCGTCTGCTGGTTCCGGTTGACCCGTTGCTGCACCGTTTCCGTCGTCACGATCGTGTCGAGGGCGATGACGTTCATGCGGGCGTCGGCGACGAGCACTTCCTCGTCGGCGAGCCGCTTGACTTCGAAGGTGCGAAACAGGTAGCCGATGCGCGCGAAGCCCATGATGTAGTCGCCGGAGTTGCCCGGGAATGCAATCTGGTAGCTTCCGTTCGCGCCCGTCCGCACTTCTCGCACGACGTTGCCGGGAATCGACGTCGCGGTGACCCGGACGTTCTGGAGCGGCAGGCCCTCGAAGTTCGTGACCTTGCCGCGGATCACATCAGTCTGCGCGCTCAACCGCGGGGCGAGTGCCAACAGGGCAAGGAGGACGACGAGTATCGCACTGCCTCGTCTGCCCGCCGTGAAATCATCCTTGGTCATCATCTCTTATGATAGGTGCTCGGGTACCGGTGCATGTCGTACTCCATATACACCGTGTCGTGGCGCGACGTTGGGTGATTGCATACACGCACCGAGGAGACTGCGTCGCGAGGAGAGTCGATACGCAAAGTGCTCAGGTTTGCAGCACTCTTTTCACTCGTGTTTTCAGTCTTTTCGCGCGCACACACCGACCGTTAAACCGGGTGCACTTCACACCCCGAATGGAGAAGGACAACATCATGCAACGCGCCAATACCAACCATCAACGCCAGTCCGGTGATGAAGGGGGTCAATCGCAAAAAATTCGCTGTTGCTTGCGGCACCGCGGACAGCGCGTTCGCTCGCGCTCACTTGACGGCTCACTCGCTTGCGCTCGTTCGACGCGGGCTAGAGGCTACAGGGCTACTCGCAGTAGCGCACCGACCGCCAACAGCGTGTGCGGCGTCCGGCGCGTGTCATCCTGGCGAGTCAGGAACGTATCGAGACTCGACTTGCTCGTCAGCGGCACACGCGTTCCGATCGTCTTGTCGATTCGGTTGAGCGTTCGGTACCGCGAGTCGTACCACAAATCGAACTGGCCGTACGTCCAGAGGGGCACTCCGAAGAGATCCACGTCGTGGCCGATCGCTGCCCGATTCACGACGCGCTCCGAGTAGACGCGATTGACGTTGCGGATCTCGAAGCGTGTGCGATCGCGCAACTCGAACCCGCCGCCGAGCGGAATCGTCGTATAGACCGTCGGGATGTAGCGGTGCTCGGTGACCGTCGGCTGCGTGACTTGCCGCACCTCGAGCGCGAAGCGGAAGAGTCCGTACGTTGGGGATACGACGCCGAGCCCCAGGATCCGCTCGTTCGGCGCGAGGTCGGCCATCTGCAGGTGCTGCTCGTAGAGAAACTGCAGCCCGTAGCCCGCATAGCGCGGGCTGGTCATGATGATTTCCGGGCGGTATTCGTGTGTCGAACCTTGTGCGCGCGCTGTCGCAGTACTCGCGACGAGCAGCAGCGACGCGAGGAGAGCGTAGCGCATTCAGAAAGGGCGGGAGGAAGCTGACCCGAAAGTTAGTCCGTCGAACGTCACGACGAAACGCCCTCGCGAAACCTGTTGGCACTGTTGCTGCCTTGATGGTGTGCATGACTTTCATGCGCTCACTCATACTTGCGTTCGCCACCATCGCGGCACTGGCTGCGCGCGCAGATGCGCAGCGACGCCATGGCAAGACCGGACGAGCACCGCTGCCGCTGGCCCTGCACGGCTCGAAGGCGAGCGTCGAAAAGATGTACGGCTTCGCCCGCCTCCACCGCATGCCCTTCTACCTGACGCAGACCAACGTCGATACCGCGATCGCGCGCGGGCGCCTCGTTCCGCTGTCAGGCGATGCCGCGTACGAGATGACACGCGGGGTTGGCTTCTCGTACGCAACACGAGAGACGAAGGCATTCGTGTCCGCGTTTGCCCGCCAGTTCGCCATGGCCTGCGATTCGCCGCTCACGGTGACCAGTGCCGCGCGGCCGCTGAACCGGCAACCGCGCAACGCGAATCCGCATTCCGTGCATCCGGCCGGTATCGCGGTGGACATCCGGCGGCCACCGTCTGGGCCGTGCCTCACCTGGGTTCGCGGCGCGCTCGCGACGCTCGAGGCACAAGGCATCGTGGAGGCGACGGAAGAGCGGCGACCCGTCCACCTGCACATCGCAGTGCTCGTCGCGCCGGGCGCGCCGGTGATACTGCCGCCGATGGCCGCGACGCGGCCGACGATTTCGTCCGCACTGTTCGCGAAGGACGCATCGATCATTGACTGGAACTGGAGCGGCGTCAATCGTCTACGTTGAGAGAACTTCTCGACTCGACGACATGACCGCCTCGCTCTTCTCGACACTCGACCTTCGCTCAGTGACGCTTCGCAATCGGATCGTCGTCAGTCCGATGTGCCAGTATTCCAGCACCGATGGCTTTGCCAACGACTGGCACCTGGTGCACCTCGGCGGACTCGCCACGGGCGGCGCGGGGCTGGTGTTTACCGAAGCCACGGCGATTTCGCCCGAGAGCCGCATCTCTCCGCATGACCTTGGCATCTGGAAAGACGACCATGTCGAGATGCTCTCGCGGATCACGCGCTTCATCGAGAATCAGGGCGCGGCGTCCGGCATGCAGATCGCCCACGCCGGTCGAAAAGGCAGCCTCGACGCGCCATGGCGCGGTGGCCGAGCCTTGTCGCCGAGCGATGGCGGATGGACGCCGCTGCTCGCGCCGAGTGCGATTCCCTTCTCACACCACTACCAGACGCCGATGGAGATGAGCGTGCAGGAGATTGCGCGCTCACTGTACGACTTTCGCAGCGCCGCGGAGCGCGCACTGGCGGCGGGGTTTCGGGTGATCGAACTGCACGGCGCCCACGGCTACCTCTTGCACGAGTTCCTCTCACCGCTCAGCAACCACCGGACCGATGCCTACGGTGGGTCGTTCGAAAAGCGTGTGCGCTACGTGATCGAGGCCATCGACGTCATACGCGATGTCTGGCCGGAGCGCCTGCCACTCTTTCTCCGCATCTCCGCCACGGACTGGGCAGAGGGAGGGTGGGATGTGGAACAATCGATCGAGCTGGTACGTCTCGCGCACGCCCACGGCGTCGATGTCGTGGACTGCTCGACCGGAGGCAACGTTGCCGGTGCGAAGATTCCGGTGGGACCGGGTTATCAGGTTCCCTTTGCCGATCGCATTCGGCGTGAGACCGGCGTGCCTGTGGGCGCGGTCGGGATGATTACGGAGTCGGGGCAGGCGGAAGAGATCATCTCGCGCGGCCAGGCCGATGTCGTCATTCTCGCGCGCGAACTACTTCGGGATCCGCATTGGCCATTGCGCGCGGCGCGGGAACTCGGTGTTGATGTCAAATGGCCGCCGCAGTATGAGAGGGCCAAGTTGTAAGCGCGTCAGCGTACGTCGCACCTGCACGTTGAACGCCGCACCGGCACATTGAACGTTGCACCGGCACATTGAACGTTGCACCGGCACATTGAACGTTGCACCGGCACGTTGAACGCCGCACCGGCACATTGAACGTTGCACCGGCACATTGAACGTTGCACCGGCACATTGAACGTTGCACCGGCCCATTGAACGCGGATTGAGCGGGTTGAAGCGGATAAGATCTGATTGAAAAGACTTTGAACAAAGGCTTTGTCAGATTTGATCCGCTTCAACCCGCCCAATCCGCGTTCAATGTGCCGGTGCACGAGTGTCGCGTTCACTGTGCTGGTGCACGAGTGTCGCGTTCAAGGTGCCGGTGCACGAGTGTCGCGTTCAAAGGTGCCGGTGCACGAATGTCGCGTTCAATGTGCCGGTGCGCGAAGTTCGCGGTCAACGAATGGCCGGCAGTAATTCATCAAAGAAGATCTGCACTCCGGACCACGACGACGACCCAAGAGCGGCGGTGAAGACGACAATCAAATCGAGCCTGGGGTCGATGAAGAGCCACTGACCGCCTGATCCGGATGCCGCGATGATGTAGTCGTCACCGCTTGCGCTTCCGGGCTGGTTGTTGCGCGGGAAGAGCCACCAGTACATGCCGTAGTCCGTATTTCTCGGGAAGTACCGTTCCGTTGATGTCGTGACGCGACGCGTCGAACTGTCGATCCACGCGCGCGGCACAATTTGCTTCCCCGCCCACGATCCACGCCGCAGCACCAGATAACCGATCCGCGCGAGATCCGACGTCCGCAGGTCAAGCCCGCCTCCCAAGTGCGGGAGACCATTCGGGTTCCCCTTGTACCAGCTCCAATTCGAGATCCCAAGCGGCGTGAAAAGCTTCTGCCGTGCATATTCGTCGGCAGGCATGCCGGTCGCGGCGAACAGAATGCCGCCGACGACAATCGGTGCACCACTGTTGTACTGCCACGTCGTGCCGGGCGTGCCCGTCATCGGCCGATCGAGAATCAAGTGCAGCCAGTCGCAGCCCCTGCAATCATTCAATTGCTGAAGTGGAGACCCGGGGTATGGGTTCTCATAGAATGACATGCTCGTGCGCATCGTCAACAAATGCCGGAGCGAAAGCGCGCGCTTTTCCGCGTCAACGTTCGCGAGGTCGCTGTATTCCGGAAAGAAGCTGAGCACCGGAGCGTCGAGGCTCGAGAGGTGACCTTCGTCGAACGCGATGCCCGTGAGCAGCGACGTCACGCTCTTCGTCACCGACTGCATCGTGTGCGTGCTACCGGCCGTCACGCCGTAGTACTGCTCGGCGACCACCTACCCGTGGCGCGCCACGAAAAAACTGTGCATGCCGGAGAAGTCGCCCTTGCCGAGCCGGCCAGTGATCGAGCGGAGAACATCTTCGTCGATACCGACGCGCACCGGAGATGTCGTACGCCACGCAGCGGCTGGCCAATACGCGAGGCCCGAATCGATGACGGACACCGTATCGGGCACGCCGGTGAGTGTCGCGGTGGCGTTCGTTTGGCCTCCGCATGCACAGGCGAAAAGAACCGCCACCGCCGCGACGGACAGTGCGACGCCCCTGGATGTCTCAGTCGGCGAATTCACCGATGAGGCTCCATCGCCAAATGATGCGGCGTGGAAGGGCGCGGCAAAAGCTGTGGCTTAATTACCCCAGCTTCTGACATAGCTCCTGCGCACGAGCGAAAAGCGCGAAGATCTGAAGGGAATGAAAAGCATGATGTAACGCGATGAAATTTAAGGAGTTACAAGCTGTCTGCGCGGCTAATTCTGCCGTGGGCATGGACTTGCATTCGGTCGCGTTCGGTAACCACCCAAAACCCGCGACGATGCGAATCAACTCATTCTTCACCGTTGCAGCAATCGCTGCACTTTTCGCCACGCCTGCTCGCGCGCAGTACTCGACGCCCATGGCTGGTAGTAACGACTATCAATTCCAGTGCTACAACTCGGCAGAATTGGACCAATTCTCCCCCTTTTATTGCAACAGCAACAATAACGCAATCTGGCACGTTGGGGATTACTGGCAAAAAACCGTATTCACCGGTCTCCCGAGCACTGCCTCCATCTCGTGGAGTTTCGAGATGCTTAATTGGCAGTCACTCAACTTCGACGTCTTTGTCAATGGCACGGACGTTGGCGATTGGCGGCTGTCTGGCGACCCCGCTATCGGGTCAGTCGCACTCAATACCACGATTGGTAGCGCTTTCACCATTCGATGGCAGCTCAAGGAAGGGTTGTGTGAAGGTTGCGGTGCCTTGGAGTTGGAGAACTACTCGCAATCCACCCTGTGGGCTGACGGACCCGTTGTCGATTCGACTCCTGAACCTGCTTCGGTCATGCTTCTCGGAACGGGACTCGTAGGTGTCGCGACCCTCACGCGCAGGCGGAAGCGCAGCGCGAGGTAGTCGTCCGCAAGGTTCGATGAACGTGAGCACGAGGTACTCTCCGCTGGGGCAGAGTACCTCGTTTTGCGTTCCGGCGATGGACTGGCGCCTGAGCCTTCTGCCGATGCAGCTTTGGAGGAGAATTCCACCTACCCCGAGGCCGCATCGCAATGTCCTCCGACGATTCTTCCAACGTGTCCCGTCGAGCCTTCGTCAAGGGCTCCGCTACTACCGCCGCCGCCTTCGCGCTCGGACCCATGATCGTTCCCCGTCATGTACTCGGCGGTGTCGGCTACCAAGCGCCAAGCGATACCCTCAACGTCGCCATGGTCGGCATTGGCGGAATGGGGATGTCGAACTACGCGTCGCTCGTAGCGGCCGGCGTCAACGTCGTCGCGATTTGCGACGCAGACTTTCCGTATGTCGAGCGTTCCCTCGCTGGCCGCATGCGTCCGGCCACCGGCCAGACCGCTCCGAGTGAAGCGGCACAGAAGCTCCAGGCTTCCTACACGAACGCGAAGAAGTACACCGACTTTCGCGTGATGCTCGAGCAGCAGAAGGACATCGAGGCCGTATCCATTGCCACGCCCGATCACCTGCACGCGATCATTGCGTACGCCGCGATGAAGGCGGGGAAGCACGTGTACGTCCAGAAGCCGCTCACGTATTCCGTGCAGGAAGCGCGCATCCTCGCGAAGACGGCGCGGGACATGAAAGTCGTCACGCAGATGGGCAACCAGGGACACTCGGGCGACGGAACGCGCCGTATCATGGAGCTCATCGGCGCCGGCGTCATCGGACCGATCAAGGATGTGCACATCTGGACGGATCGTCCGCTGCGGTACTGGGCGCAGGGCATTCCGCGCCCAACCGCACCCAACGCCGCGCCAGCAGCCACACCGCCGGCACCCGCTCCGGGCGCACCCGTCGTGCCGCCGAGGTGGGACATGCGGACCGTTGATCGCGCGGTCCTCAAGGCCATGGCGGAGAATCCGCAGACGATTCCCGCGGGGCTGGAATGGGATCTCTTCCTCGGACCCGCGAAAAACCTCCCGTATCATCCGTCCTATCATCCCTTCAGCTGGCGCGGGTGGGTGGACTTTGGCGTGAGCGCGATCGGCGACATGGGTGCGCACCTCGTCGACCAACCGTTCTGGGCGCTGGGCCTCGAGTATCCGACGAGCATCATTTCGTCGTCCACGCCATGGGGCGGAGGCGCGAAGGATCCAGGCACATATCCGCTCGCCATGACGACGCGCTACGAATTCGCCGCGCGGGGCTCGGCGCCTCCGGTTGCGCTGCACTGGTATGACGGCGGTCTGATGCCGATGCTCGATGCGGAGTTCGAGCTGCCCGGTGGCGACGGCGGCGGCGGTGTATTCGTCGGGGAGAAGGGATTCCTCACCTACGAGACTTACGGAAACAACCCCAAGGTGTTCGGTCCCGGCGCCGCGGAACGCGCGGCCCAGGTTCCGACGTCATTTGCGCGCGTCAAGACGTCGCACGAAGCGAATTGGGCCGAGGCCTGTAAGGGGAAGGGTACCGCAAGCTCGCCGTTCGACTATGCCGCCAAACTCACCGAGACGATGCTCCTCGGCATCGTCGCGTTGCGCGCCGGCCAGTCAAAGAAGATCCTGTACGACGGTGCGCAGATGCGCGTCACGAACATCGCGGATGCCAACCAGTGGTTGACGCGCGAGTATCGTGCGGGCTGGCAGCCGTGGAGTTCAGCGGAGGCGTCTGCGGCGATCTGATCGTTTTGTCGCCCTGAACGAAGCGAAGGGCCCGCACCTCACGCGTTCAACAGCAGGTACGGGCCCTTCGTTGCACTCAGGGCGACAAAACGAGCGTAACCGCGCAAGAGGCTCCAGTGCATGTGCGCTGGGGTCTTCTGTTTTCCCCCATGCGTTGGAATGAGCCTGCCTGCAAGGAAACGGTGACGCGTTTCGAGCCGCACTCTGCGATGATCCCTGCGCTCGCACACACGCACACTCTCACCCACGCAGAGGACACCCATGCCGGACGACAGACTCGATCAGATCATCGACGCACTCGATCGCAAGCACCAGCGCGCCACGTACGGAGCCGTGGCATCGTTGCTGGGCAAAGCGCCGCGCACACTCATGAGCGGACGTGACCGCGACATGCGGCACTCATGGGTGGTCAACCGCAAGAACGGCCAACCCACGGGCTACGAACCCGAACTCATGCATCCCGACCTCCTCGGCAGCGAGCGCATCATCGAGACGCGCGACGAGCTCGAGAAGTGGCTCGCCGTCCATGCGGCGAGCGTACTGCAGGCACAACGGGCAGCGTAGTTCCGGCCGGTCAGCGCGCGTCGACGTAAAGGTCGACGCGCCAATCGGCGGAGCCGCGCAGTTTACGCGAAGCATCGGCGCGAAAGAGTCCGTCGAGCAGGGCCACACCTATTCCCGCAGATGAGAGCCGCTGTGTGGCCCTCGTTATATCTGCGCGCGGACCTGCCCATCCCACATCGGCGAACACCCGAGGGCGAATCAACGGATTGCCCTTCGCCAATTCGGCGCGTCCCATCCAGAAGGCATCACCTCGCGCATCGCCTGCGACATACGCGTGCACAGTGTGCGGCCCGCCGAGATACCAGAGGCGCTGCGCGGGCACCGTTCCAAGCGAGGAGCCAGCGCCACCGGACACGGTCGCTTCGAGGTCACCGCCCAATCCGTGTCCGATCGTCAGTTCCGTCGTGCCGCGACCATACGTGCTTTCTCCGAGCGCCGCTTCCGCGCGCACGCCGCCCGTGACCCGAAGGCCGCGAGGGTCGACGCCTGACGTGAATCCGATTCCGCCCGCACTGCCCGCGTATATGCCTTCGCGGGCCGTGATGTTCGCGGTGAACTGGCTGCCATTGACCGCATTGGCGATGGATCGATCGGTTCCGACCTTGGCGGTCGATTGCTGCTCGGCGAAGATTCGCCAGGTGTATGCCGGCGCATCGGGCGCGCTCCGAAACGTGCCCCGCGCTTCGGCGCCCAGACTGCGATAGTAGAAGCCATCGTCGCGCCCGAACAATGCGGCGCTGACAGACGCGCCGAGGCCCAACGGACTTCCCCAATCGTTCGCCGCGTCGAGACGACGGTACGCGGCGGCGCGAATTTCGGCACGTCCACTCGCGCGCTGGAGAAAGAGCTCCGCATTCGGCTGACGGTCTGCGAGCCCTACGTGAGCGATGAGACCTGCGTCGTAACCGTTCCCAAGCACCTGTTCAATTGCGACGCCGCCGGACAGCCCTTCGATGCGATTGTACCGCCACAAACCGCGGTCGATTCCGACGCTCAAGGTCCGCGGCTGCGGATGCCACGCCGCTTGATTCGAGAGCGCAAAGGCAGTTTGCACTTCCTTGCGAATTGCCGAGAGGTCCGATTCGGTGAACAATTCCTCGCTGGGCGAATAGATCGACGGCGGAAGCAACGGCGACGTCGCCATTGCCTCGACGTCGCACGGAAGGAGCACGCTCGTGCGCATTCCTTCAACCGTCATGATCGTGAGGCGCTTGTCGACCATCAGGGACTCCGGGCTCCATGCCGCGCTCGTCGAATCACCTGTCGGGCGACAACGCTGCGTGCGCTGCTCGACCCCGCGCCACTTGGGCCGGCGAATTCGGCCATCGCGCGGGTCGATGGAGGGCGGCTCCTGTGCGACGAGAACCGGAGCGCCGGGAGCGATTGCGCTTACGCTCTCGTACGTGAATGTCTGTTCGATCGACATCGTAATTCGGCCACCCTTCGCCGTTCCTTCCCCTTCGGCGATGCGAATGCGCGGAAGCCAGAAGCGCCCCGCGTACAATCCATGCTCGACGATGATCTCACGAATGGTGCCGGTGAATGGCCCGAACGTCTTTACCTTGTCGCGATCGTTGCGTCCGATCTCGCGTTCCATGAACGGCCACAAGTCCACCGGTGTGGACGGCCTGTATGCCGCACGAACGAGACTCCCACTTTCCGAATCGACCCAGAGCGAGCCGACGATCAGGTGCGACGCGGGCCGGCGTGGATGCACGCGAAGCTCGCGCACCCGAATGGTCTTGCCGTCGGGGAAACGCAGGTTCAGCGAGTCGCCAACCTCGAAGAGGTAGAGGCTGTCTGCACCCGCAGCGAGCGGGTGGGTAATCCAATCCTTCGCCATCGGTAGCGCGTCGCTGAGCTCCGCCGTGGGCCACAGACGGTCGCGTCCCGGTGCGTACGGGAACACCAGGCCCACATCCTCATCGACAGACTCAGGCTTCACCATGCCGTCCATCGGGACGACGGCGCGCGCGGCGATCAGCTCCGCCCATGCACCGTGTTGCTTGTTCCATCCGACACGCGCAACGGACTCGAACCGCGCGGCGAGCCGATCACGGGCGATCGCCCCAAGCATGAAGCCGCGTGCGACGCCCAGTCCCGACGACATCCGCTGGCGCACCGTCGCGCGATAGTCGCCGAGTAGCGAGTCCTGCTGAAAGCGCGCGGAGCGCGCACGCGCGAGCAACGTTTCAGCGGAGAGTTGCGGCAGCGCCGAATTGGCCGCGCTGAGCTGGAGGGCGACGAGCGCGCTGACCAGAAGTGGCAATGGAGGACTCGCGGTTGTTTGCGGGACCTACGCGGGCGCGACAGTGTCGGTTTCGGCGCCTGGGACGAGCCGTCAGTGGGTGGTGTCGATGCGTGCCATTTCCCACTCGCCGTTCCGTTTGATCAGCAACGCTTCACGGCGCAGTGTGTCGCGCTGCGCGCCGATTGCGTAGCCATCCGCGCCCACGCGTACGGTGAAGACGTAGTCCGCGCGCGCCGAGTCTCGACCGACGATTGTCGGATTTTCGGTCAGGACAATTTCGCGCAAGCCGGCCGAAACTTCCCAGCCACGGCGGTACAGCCCATTGGGAAGGGTGTCACCGCGGACCGGGCGCCAGCGTGCTGCGGCACGTGCAGAGGTATCGCGAAGCGATGCGACACACCAGCCGGGATCCGTCACGACGCCGGCGGCGGTATCACGGAGCGTGACGTACTCAGCGAGTACAAGGGACCGCCAGCGTCCGACCGCGTCTCGGACGACCGCGTGGTCCGCATCAGAATTGATTTTGGCGAGCACCTCGGCGCAGGAGAACCAGGGAGGCCCGTCTGCCCAGATGCGCACAATCACCGGTGACCCATCGAGGCCAGGACTCGCGCGGCGGAGCGCGACGAGCGCCTCCTCACGACTCGGCGCCCACCCGCACGCCGTCGCCATCAGAATTGTGATCAGTGTGAGTCGGAGGCGTCGCATCGCCACTCGACAGTGCGAGGAGCGGACCACGTGGCGCAACGAGCAGAACTGCAGGTGCGGGCCCTTCGCGGAGTCTACCCTCGAGGAGCGCAAGGGACGAAGGGCTCAGGGCGACAAAACGAGCGGATCAGCATAACCCAGCCGATACCCGTCGCTATTTCGGTATTTGTTCGGTATCATTCCGTATGCGCGCGAGAGATGCGGATCAGACGACCTTGTTCGACGAGGCAACGCCGCCGCGCGCTCCACTTCCAGTGGTTGGCGAACAGAAAGACATCCGGTATTTCGCGGCGACGGCGCGGAGCGTCCTCAACACGCCTGCTGCGACGGGCATGGAATTCTGGTCAATCAATCCGTACGTCGGATGCGCTTTCGGTTGCCAGTATTGCTACGCTCGATATGCGCACCGCTATGTCGCGGAGCGCCTCAACTCCGAGTCGCACGACGCGAAAGCCGACGTGCTGCCTACCGACGAGCTGCCACCGTGGCTGGCGTTCGAGCGTCGCATACTCGTGAAGCGAGAAGCACCGCAGATTCTCGAGCGAGCGCTGCTGCGTCCCGCCGTGTATGACGCGCTCCACCGCGAGACAGTCGTGATCGGGACAGCAACAGACCCGTATCAGCCCGCCGAGCGGCACTTCCGTGTGACGCGCGGCGTGCTCGAGGTGCTTGCGGAGCACCGCGATCTCTCCATTACGATCATCACGAAGAGCCCTCTTGTGACGCGGGACATCGACGTCCTTTCGCGCATTCGCGATCGATCGAGACTGTCGGTCCACGTTTCGTTGATCACGGTGGACCGCGAGCTGGCGCGCCGAATCGAGCCGCGCGCGCCCACACCCGACGCGCGACTACGCGCCATCGCGCGGTTGCGCGCAAATGATATCCATGTCGGCGTGAACTGCATGCCTGTTTTGCCCGGAATCACCGATTCGCCGGAACAGATCGAGGAGTTGGTGATGCGCATCGCCGAGACGAAGGCGACGCACATCGGTGCGTGCGCATTGCGGCTTCAGAGTACGGCGCGCGACAAGTATCTGCCGTTCATCGCCGACGAGTTTCCTGAGCTGTCGGAAAAGTACCGACGCGCCTATGCGCGGAGTCATCAGGTGGGCCAGCGGTATCGCGACGGCTTACGTGCGCGATTCGTGGCGCTGTGCGGTAAATACGGCCTGTCGTTCGGATGGCGAAACACGGGTGAGCCCGAGGACGCCGAGGCGGTTCGGGCAGAGGACCAGTTCTCGTTGCTGTGAGTGACGTTTAGTTTCTTCGCCATGGAAGATCCGCGAGAAGCTGTTCGAGTGTTCATCTACTCGCACGTCGCGTCGGAGGGAACTCCACCGTCGGCAGAACGCATTGCCGCGGAGTTCAGCATGTCGCGCGAGGCAGCGCTGGATGTGCTGCGCGTGTTGAGCGCGGAGCGGAAGATCATCACAGCACGCTCGACCGGCGAGATCTGGATGTGCGGACCATTTTCCGGCGTTCCAACACGATTTCGCGTGCACGGAGAATACGCGAGCTGGCATGCGAACTGTGCCTGGGACATGCTCGGCATTCCCGCATCGCTTGGTGTCGGGGCGCGGATAGAAACGAGCTGTGCGTGTTGCGATGAGCCAGCGTCCATTCGAGTGAATGCCGATGTTGGCCCGGTGCGCGGTCAGGGTATCGTGCACATCATGCTCCCGGCCGCGTCGTGGTACACGGACATCGGCTTCACGTGAAGCACCATGCTCTTCTTCCGGTCGGAGGAACACCTGCAGCGATGGTTGATCACGCGCAACGCGGAACGCGGTGCGGTGCTGACGCTTGCCGAAACATGGCGGCTGGCCAAGGCGTGGTATCCGGATCGGCGGCTCCCTGAATGGAGGCCACGGACCATCGACGCGTCGCAGCGAATTCTCGATGACATCGCGCTGCCTCCCGGCCCCGAGTTCTGGACGTTGAAGCCAGCGGGCTGATAACCCAACCGTTGTCGGGACCGCTGTGTCTAGAGGACAACACGTCAGCGTCGAGTCCTCCAGCCCAACGAACCATGTCCATCCTCCGCTATTCCAGCGCGCTGCTTCTGGCCCTCGCGACCGCCGCCGGTGCGCAAAGCAGCTGTCCGTCTGGCAACGACGACGTGCGCGTCGCCGCATTGTCCGGACTCGCCCAGGTCGAAAGCGACCAGGTGCTCCCCGTCATGCGCAAAGTGCTGGAACGGCGAGACGAGTGTTCCGTCTCCCTCCGCCGCCAGGTGATCAGCATGCTGACGCGGAGCCGCTTCGGCGAACAGACCGATCTCTTTCTCACCGTCGCGCGCAATGACCCGAGCACGGAAGTTCGGCGCGCCGCGCTCAATGCCATTGCCCAGGTGAATTCCGAGCGCTCGGCTGCGGCGCTGGACTCGGTGGTCTTCAACGCTGGGGACTCGGATCTCCGCGAGACCGCTCTGCGTGCGCTGGCACAGCAGTCGGCGCCCGCGGCGCGGCAGAGCCTGCACCGCGCTGCGGAATTGACGACCCTGCCACTCGATCTTCGCATGCGCGCGGTCAGCTACACGTCGTCGTACAACAAGCGGTATCCCGAGGACACGCAGTTCCTCATGAGTCTCTACTCCAAGACGGATAGTCCGGAGCTTCGCGACGCGATCATGCGCTCGGTGGCGAACCAGCGCGTGCCCGAAGCGACGACCTGGTTGCTGGCCATCGCCCGCGACAAGAGCCGCGACATCGATCATCGGCGACAGGCACTCTCAGCGGTGGGGCAAGCGGCGCGTTCGAATGGGCCGAGTGGCGCGACGAGCATCGATCTCAAGACGCTCATCGGATTGTATGACGACTTCGGGGGCCAGATCGAGATGCAGGACCGGATGATCGATGTGATGTCCCAGCTGCCGGATCAGATGGTCACGGACAAGCTGCTCCAACTCGCGCGCTCCGAGGGCAATGTGGACCTGCGGAGGAAGGCGATTCTCCGCGTGGGCCAGCGGAAGGACCCGCGAGTACGGGACTTCCTGCTCGAGGTGCTGAGCAAGTAAACGATCGGCGATGTCGCGCCATCTCCGGAGACGCGCGCGAGCCAGAGTAGCTACAGATTGAGGAGCGGTATTGAACGGATGCAACGGAAACAGCAGGATCAGGCCGTTTCCGTTGCAATCCGTGCGATCCGCTCCTTCCCGTATCCAGTTCGCGATCTATGTGAGAGTCTTGCCAAAACACCGGCATATGCTAAATAAATAGCACATAGTCCGGTATGTCGACAACGCTCGCGCCCGACCCGGTGTCCAACCCGTGTCACCTCGATGATCACGTCCCAGAATCAACCCACCATCATGAATCACCGCCGCTCGATAGTCGCGGGGCTGTTTGCGATTGTGTGCGCTCTTTCTTCCGCCAGCGCACAGGTGCCCATCACCGGACCCGATGTCATCCGTGGCAAGGTCACCGACGACTCCAGCAAGGGAGTCGTCGCCAATATCATGATCACGAGAGGGCCTGACCGGCTGACGCAGCAGACCACAACCGACAGCGCGGGCAACTTTTCATCGCGCTTCGAGGTGGGAACGGGTGACTACCTCATCTACGTCACCGCAGCTGGGTTCACGCCGGTCCGCCGCCGCGTGACGCGCGAGACGACGGAGCACGACTTCGTCGCGAATTTCGTCCTCGCCCGCAATGTGGCGCTTCTGTCTGCGGTGAACGTGACCGCAGACCGCCCCGTGCGTGCATCGAACAACATCTCGCCGACGACACTCGAAGTCGGCGCTGCCGAGAAGTGGCAGGACGGCATCAATGGCGCGATAGCACCGAACATCGCCGGCGACCTGAATGCCATTGCGGGCACGATGTCCAACGTCACGATGACGGGGCTCGGACCATCGATCCTCGGATCGGGGTCGGAGTCAAATCTCACAACGCTGAACGGGATGGGGCTGTCGGCAGGAGCGATTCCGCGCGCCGCCAACACACAGACGCGCGTGACGGGCGCCACCTTCGATCCCACGCGCGGCGGATTCGCCGGCGCGAACATCGACGTCAGGCTTGGACCGGGCGACCGTTTCTTCCAGCGCCGCAGCGGCTTCCTGACACTCGATCCGCAGGCCCTTCAATTCACCGACGCCATCGGACGATCGCTCGGCGCGCGCAACGGTGGCGCGCGCGGTAGCCTCGGCGCGAACGGAGAAATGATTCGGCAGGCCGCGACGTACAACATCGCACTCGACGTCGGCCGGACGATCAGCGATCCCGCGACACTGCTCGATGCGGACGCCGACGCATTGCTGCGCGCCGGCGTCTCGCCCGATTCCGTCGCGCGCCTCGTTGCGGTGGCGAGCCCGCTCGGCATTACGAGTGGAAGTCGCTCCGTGCCGAGCAATCGCCAGCACGACGCCGTGAGCTTTCTCTCGCGTTTCGACGATACGCGAGACACGCTGCGGACGCGCGCGCTGACGGGGTACGCCGGCTACACGAAAGACGGGGCGCTTGGATTCGGACCGCTCGCCGCGCCGTCGGCATCGGGCGAGCGCAAGGAACTGACGTACGGGACACAACTCACGCTCGGCGAATTCGTGGGCCCCGGGCGGCGTATCCTCACCGAGTCGCGCTTTGCAGCGAGCGCGGTGAAGACGAACACTGATCCGTATCGTGAGCTTCCGGGTGCGAGCGTGCTGGTGCGTTCGTCCACGCTCGATGCGAGCCGAGACATCACTGGTGTCACGCTGGGTGGTGCGTCGAATCTCGCGACGGACGACCTGCGCTGGACAGCGGAAGGCTCGAACGAGACCACGTGGAACGCGGGAGGCCGCCGTCACCGGTTCAAGACACAGCTCTGGGGGCGCGCGGACGGCCTTACGTCCGATGGCATTCCGAATCGACTGGGGAACTTTACCTACAACTCCATCGAAGATCTTTCTGCGGGCCACCCCGCCAGCTTCACCCGCACGCTGACACAGCCGGAGCGCTCGGGAAGCGTATGGAACACGGCCGCCGCTATCGCGCATCAATGGGCACCGCACCGTTTCTTCAGCATGCTCTACGGACTGCGTGTCGAGGCGGACGGATTCAACAGTTCGCCCGCGAAGAACAGCGCACTGGATCAGGCGCTCGGCGTCACATCGGGTGTGGCACCAACGCGCATTCACGTCAGTCCGCGACTGGGTTTCTCCTACACGTACAACAAGGACAAGGAGAACGGGCAGGGAACAAATCAGACGTCTGTTGGACGGTTCTATCGCACGACGGCGGGCGTCATTCGTGGCGGTATCGGCAACTTCCGCGACCTGCTGCGACCGGACTTGCTCGCGAGCGCCTCGGCGGCGACCGGCCTCGCAGGCGGCACGACGATTCTCTCATGCGTTGGTGCGGCAGTGCCGGCGGCAGATTGGGCGAAATTCAGCGCTGATCCAACGAGCATTCCCACGCAGTGTGTGACAGGTAGCGGTGTCCTCGCCGAGCGTGCGCCCGCGGTGACGCTGATCGATCCGGGGTATGATGTGCCGAATAGCTGGCGTGCATCGCTCGACTGGAACACGAGCTTTCGTACCTGGCTGCTGCGTGCTGGCGTACTTGGATCGTGGGATCTGTCGCAGCCCGGCACGGTGGACGCGAATTTCTCCGGAAATCAGCGGCTGTCGCTTGCGTCCGAGGGTGGGCGTCCCGTCTACGTATCCGCGGCGGCGATCGACCCGACGACTGGTGCGGTGTCCGCCGCTGAGTCGCGACGGAGTGACCAGTATGGCCGCGTTGGCGTTCGTGTGAGCGACCTCCGCGGCTACGGTGGTCAGCTCAACCTCGGAATTTCGCCGGACGTGTTCAAGTTCCGGAGTGGCGCGTCGTTCTACGGTTCGCTCAACTACACACTGCAATCGACCAAGCGCGAGTTTCGTGGCTTCGACGGCGCGAGCTTCGGAGACCCACGCCTCCGTGAGTGGTCAGCGGGACCGAACGACGCGCGCCATGCGCTCGTGTTCACGACTGGTTTCTATACGCAGAAGACGGGCACGGTAACGATGTTCGCGCGGGCGCAGTCCGGCTTGCCGTTCACGCCGATCGTGCAGGGCGACATCAACGGCGACGGGCGCGGCGGTGATCGCGCGTTCGTGCCCGATCCGAACAAGGAAACAGATCAAGCCGTCGCGACGCAGATTCGTGCGTTGCTCGCGAACGGTGCGTCGACCGCGCAGCAGTGCCTCACGCAGAACCTCGGCGCCGTGGCCGCGCGCAACAGCTGCCGCGGGCCGTGGACGCAGTCGTTCAACATCCAGTGGCGTCCGCCGGTGCCATCGCGGTGGGGTGGCCGCGTCAGTCCCAACGTCTATTTGCAGAACGTGCTCGCGGGTGTCGATCAACTCGTGAATGGCAGCGCGTCGCTCAAGGGTTGGGGGTCACCGTCGTTCGTCGATCCGGTGCTGCTCGTGCCGCGCGGCTATGATGCGGGCGCGAACCGATTCCGCTACGACGTGAATCCGCGCTTTGCGGACACTCGGCCGTCGAGGAATCTCGCGCTCAATCCCTTCCGCCTGGTCATCGACTTCGCGCTCAACCTCTCGACGGATTACGACCTGCAGCAGTTGCGACGCGCGGTGGAACCGATTCGCGCGCCCGAGGGGTGGCAACGTCGATCAGCGGATTCACTGACGGCGTTTTACCTGCGCAATACTTCGAGCGTTCACAAGGCGTTGATCGCGGAGTCCGATTCGCTGTTCCTCAGTGCCTCGCAAGTGACGGCGTTGCGCCGCGCCGATTCGGTGTTTTCAGCGCGCGTGCGGGCGATCTACCGTCCGCTCGGCGACTATCTCTCGAAGGGTCAGGGCGGAGCAGGGAAGTCCGAGCTCGACAGTGTACAGACGGCGTCGAAGGCATACTGGAAGGTGTTCTGGGAGCAGCCAGAGGCCGCCGATTCCGTGGTGACGCAGTCGCAGCGCGAGCTGTTCCCAATGCTTCGTGAGATGGTGAAGACGCCGAAACCGGAGCGCGAGCACAGCCAGTGGCAGTTCGGCAACCCCGTGACGGTGACGGACAAGCCGAAGGCGGCGGTGCCGGCAGTGCCCACCACGAATGTGCAGCAGAGCACATCGAAGCCGTAGGCAGCGGACAAGAGGCTGGATGCCAGAAAACTGTCATCACGAACGACGTAGAGCGATCTGCCCTTGTTGCGCGCAGCCGTTGTATACATACTTGTGAGTAGTGGTGCCCACCGCGCCGCTTCGCGAGATCGTCGACTCACAGTCAACCGAGGAGCGCAGGAATGAACTCGAGGAATCGTCGCTTGGCCGCGCTGGTGTGCGCGGTGGTGGGGTCTGCACTGCTTCAGGCATGCGCGAACGTCACGACAGGCAGCTTCAGGGCAACGCAGTCGCGGAAGATGAGCAGCTTCGACATGCTGCACTATCAGGCGACGCCAGGTGTGTCGCGGCTGATGATGACCACGCAGGGAACGGGCGGGCTCTGGGACTACAAGTACTACTAAGGCAACCGCAACTGACTGAACGCGGATTGAGCGGATGGAGCGGATCAATTCCGAGACCTGCATGATTTCGTGGTTGATCGGATGTTATTCGCTCCATCCGCTCAATCCGCGTTCAATGTGCCGGCTGGCGGCACCCTAGCGAAGAATCGACTCAAAGAGATCCAACGCTCGCGCATCGCCAGACTGGCCGAGCCAGAACAGTGCCTTGCTGCGCACATGCGGATCCGGGTTCTTGCGCGCCACGTCATAGAGCATGGGGATTCCCTCGTTGTGCGGCAACTGGGAGAGCACGAACACCGCGTGCGCCTTGAGGTCGTCGCGCTCATCCGGATCCTCGTCATCGAACGGCTCGTTGGGGTGACCGCTCGTGGCGGCCGCCGCAAAGCGCGAGAGCCAGAATGATGCATCCCCGCGGGTGTTGCTCGACCGCCGGTTGTCGCGGGCGATCGTGAGGAGCGTCGGCCAGACCACAGCACTGTCCGCGAGGACGGCCGGAAGAATCGCCTTGCTCGCGCCGCTGTTCGAGTGCGCCGCAATATCCAGCAGATAGCGCGCGGCCTCACGCGCCGGCACGGCGCCGAGGTCCTTCGCATCACGCGTTCGCGGCGTGCCGACCCACGATTCAACGCGATCGACGTCGCCATCGACGAGGGACAGTCGTACCTGAACGGGCCCAGCATCACAGCGCGCCCTGCGAGTGGATGACGAGAAGCGACCCATGTACGACGAGCCATACTTGATGAAGGTCGAGCCATCGCCGCACACGCCTTCGCGAGCGGTGAACTCGAACGTCACGGCGCCGTTTTTCGTGGAGCGAACGCGGTCGGCGAGCGGCTGGGCATCAGCGAACGTGCTCACACCGGCCAGACACATCAGGGCAACAGGGAGAGAGCGCATGACTACCTCACCAGGATGTCACTGATCAACTTCGTCACGCGGGGATCTTTCTTCTGCGCCAACCAGAACAACGCCTTCCCGCGCATCTTGGAATCGCCGTCCTCTTTCGCAATGCGAATGAGAGCGTCGGTCGCCGCGTTTTCCTGCCGCTGCGAGAGGACGAAGATCGCGTGCTCGCGAAGCGAGGCGGAATTTTCGTCGCGATAGAAGTTGAGGATGTCGGCGGTCGGCGTGCCCTCGCGCTGACCTGCCCAGAAGAGCGCCGAGCGCCGGATCTTCGTTGACTCCGACGCATCACGCGCGCGGAGCATCAACCAGCGGCCACCATTGACGTCGTCATCCTGCATGCCCTGGAACACCGATTCCTTCAGCTTGTCGCTGTCCAGTCGCGGGTAGACATCGCGCAGGTATTGAAACTCCGCACTCGACGTCTGATCCCCGTGCGAAAGTGCAAAGATCGCCTGGGCGCGCACGCGTTCCTGCTCCTTCGTGTCCTCGATCATCTGATGGAGGCGTCGCAGCGCGCGGGGGTCCGCGTTCTGTCCAAGCCAGAATGCAACCGAGTGACGCGTCCCCGCCGCGGGTTCGCGCGAGAGATCGATGAGTGCAGGCACGCCGGCGTTATCATCGAGCTGGCTCAGTGCCGCCACGGCGGCCGACGCCATTCCCTTCTTCTCCGAATAGTCGTCACTGGCGCCATCCTTCGCGAAGCCAACGAGAGCCGGAATGATCGACGCGTCGCCAACGAGCCCCAACCACTGAACGGCCTGTCGCCGAGTGCGGTCGGTGCGCGCGCTGTTGCGTGCGAGGGAGAGGAGCGGCTGGATGACCGCCGGATCGTCAGCGAGCACCGCGGGCAGCAGGAGCCGATCTTTTCCAGACTCCGTTTCCAATTGCGGGACGAGGCTGAAGAAGTACGCGGAAGCCTCCCTGGCGGAAACCGAACCGAGATCGGTGACGCGCGCATCGGTTTGCGGCCACGCGCCGCCGATCTGCGTCTTGACCAGCGTGACCTCGCCGCGCGACAGCGTGAGGGCAACGCGCACGGGGCCTGACACACAGCGGGTGTTGTTCCAACTCCCGTACGACTCGAAGTTTCGGGCGAACATCGCATGCCGAAAACCGACGACGTCGCGACCATCACCGCACGCGCCGGCTCGCGAATCGAACTGCATCCGTACCACGCCATCGCGAGCCTGCGCGACGCGTGATGCAATCGTCCCCTGGGCAGAGAGCGCCTGACCCGTTGCCGCGGCGATCAACGCCGCGGCCGGAATGAGCGTGGAGAGCCGCATCGCTCAGGGTTTGGTGAGAATGTCGAGGAGAATCTGGCGTATGCGCGGATCGTTTTTCTGTCCCAGCCAGAAGATGGCCTTCTTCCTCATCTCGGGATCCTTGTCGCTCTTCGCAATCTCCACGAGCTTCTCGGAGGCAACCCGATCACGAGAGTCGGACATCACCCAAATGAGCTGCTCCTTGAGCGGGCGCTCGGTGAGCTTTTCGTAGAGCGACACCAACTCGGCGCCGGAGATGCCAGCCTGACCTGCTGTGAACAGCGCCTGTTTTCTGACCTCGATACTCGCACTCGCATCGTTCGCGACGCCGAGGATCCACCGGTCGTTGCCGAAGCCCTGCATTTGCGAGAGCGAGAACAGGATCTCCTTACGCGCCACGTCGTCATTTCCAGAGCGCCGATAGAGCGCACGCAGGAAGTCCGCGTTCTCCTGGGAGCGGTGCTGGCCGAGCCAGAAGATCGCCTGCTTGCGCACGTTGTCCGGCGTGCTCTGGGCCTCTGCGAGCTTGCGGATCACGGCAAAGGCGCGCGCCGAGCCGTGCTGCGTCAGTGCAAACACCGCCTTTTCACGAAGTCCATTGTCCGAGGACGATGTGGCGAGTTCCTCCAAGAGGGTCAGGGCGCGTTCCGACTGTGTCTGGCCCAACCAGAAGACGGCGTCCTCACGAACGGCGCGACTCGGATCGTTCTTGATGACATCGATCATCAGATTCTCGGTCTCGCTCGACGGCTTCTGGGACAGGAGGAATACCGCCTTCTTGCGCAGGTTCGCGGAGCAGGCATCGCGACGCTTCAACACTTCCTTGATGATCGGGAGCGCGCTTTGTGCGTCCATCTGCAGCAGCGCATTCATCGCCTCGCTGCGGATGTCATCCTTGTCGTCGCCCGACGTGCACCGTGTGTCCTGCGTCGCGGCCCGCGTCACGTCCTCGGCCGACGGAGCATCACCGCGCTTGGCCAACGCACCCTTGATGCGAATTGCCAGCTCGTCCGCGTCGGAAGACGTATTGGCCTTCGGGAAGCGAGCGTGGTGGTTCTCGAGTACGCGCACCGCCTCGCGAAGGTCATCCTCACCGCCGAGGCGGTAGAGCGCGTAGGCGCGATAGTAGAGTGCGTCAGCCGAGTAGGTCGACTTGGGATAGCGGTCGGTGATGCGCTTGAAGGTGTCCGCCGCGCGACGGTACTGGTTCTTGTTGAGCGCCTCGCGGGCCGCGCGGTACAGCGAGTCCGCTGGATCGGCCTCGTCATACGGGAGTGGCGCGATCTCCGAGAACGGGCGCGCCGCGGTCATCGGGACCGTGCGAGCGCGCGCGCGGGCAGACGGCGCCTGCGCGGCGGACAGCAATGTGATGGCTGGGATCACCAGCGCGATGGTCGAGAAGAATCGACGAATGGTCATGGCAGTATTCCTCATTATTCGGACGCGGCGCCGGCGACGCCGGCGGGAACCGCGGAGCGGATTCGTGGAAGGAGATCGCGCTCGCGCATCGCGCGGTCGATCAGGGCGCGCTCGCTCTCATCGAGCGGAGCGCCGGAGACACGGATGATCTGCACCAGCACCAACTCCAGATCGTCGAGCAGCGGCCGCAACTCGGCGTCATCGCCAGCGGGGGAATCGAGCAGGAGACGCGTGCTACTGAGCACGTCGCGTCCCCATACGCCAAGCTGCTTCGCCGCCGCTGGATTGCGTTCGGCGATGTTGCTGGCGCGATAGGCGGTAAGCAACGCTTCCGCCTGACTGAGCGTCTGAACCGCCGCCAGCCGGTACAGTCGCGATGGATCATTCACCTGTGCTGCGGGCGCCGTCGCTGGGGCGCTCTTCGCGGTCGGCCTTGCCTCCGGCGGCCGAGGACCAAACACGGGTGCCGGCGCATCGGCGGCGGCAACCTGGCTGCTCGGCGCGGACGGAACGGAACGCAGCGAATACCGATCCACGCCGATACCGACGAGCAACGCCGCCGCGATCACCGCAGGCAGCACCCAGCGGCGACGACGCAGTGGCGTGACGCCGGCAATGGCTCCCGCCTGCGCGGCCTGCGTCGTTTCGAGACGCGCCTGAATCGCATCCCACATGTCGACGCGAGGCGTTGCCGGCGGATCGTTCAACGACGGCGCCTGCTGTGCGATCCACGCGTCGAAATTCGGATCGTCGGGCAGGACAACGTCGGCGTCGTTGCCGAAGTCGTATCCGTATTTGCTGAGATTGTCGTCGCTCATGGATTCCATTCTCCTGCGAATTCTGCGAGCGCCAGGCGCAACTTCGCCCGGCCGCGTGAGAGCTGTGCTTTCGATGTTCCCGGAGTCACGCCGAGCGCTTCGGCGATCTCCTCGTGCGTAAACCCTTCTGCGTCGTGCATCATGAAGACGGTGCGACACCCCTCTGGCAGCGCCGCCACCGCGGCGGCGAGCTTCTCTCGAAGAATCGGATCGGACACCGGCGTCGAGTGCGACATCGTCAGGGCCTCCTCGAGCGGTGCGGCGCGGGCCTCTTCACGTTTCCGGCGCTTGATCTCATTCAGCGATACCGACACCGCGATCGTGTGAAGCCAGGTTCCGAACGCGGCGTCTCCCCGAAATCCCTCGATGCCCGCAAAGGCGCGAACGAAGGTGTCCTGCGTGAGCTCGCGGGCGAGGTGTTCCCGCCCGGTGAGCCGAAAGGTCAGCCGGTAAATCCGATCGACGTGCTCTTCGTACAGCGTGCGTTGAGCGATGGGGTCGCCCCGGCGGGCCCGCTCCACGAGCGTGCGCTGATCCGCGAGTCTCAGGGCTCGCTCCGGGGTGACGGCCTGCTCAGTTTCCATTCTGCCTCTTGTGACAACGGCATCAGAAATACGGTTGATCGGGACAAGAGACGAAGGTCGTCAATGCAGGAGCACCGGATGAGCTGGTTGCGGGAGTCGCGAGGCGCGTTGGAAGTCGCAGCCCGGCAGACCAGCCACAACGACCCAGTCTTCAACGAGCAGATTCGACGGATTCAACGGATTCTGCGGATAACTACGTGAACAAAAGATCCGTCGAATCCGCTTAATCCACACAATCCGCATTCGAACCTGGGTCAGTGATGTCCTTGAAGGTGCGCCGCCAATGTCCAACGCGGCCAAGAGGCCTGTGCCAGGTGCAGATCCCCCTCGACTTCGCTCGGGATAACCAAAGTTTTCGGCCGGGATGACAACAGCCTCTGCACGTTGACAACGACCAGGCAGTGTATACAATTGCGCTGATGCGGCGAGCAATTGGGTACTTCCCGGCGGCGATTCTTGCGACGCTCCTCATCGCCACGCCGCTCGCGGCACAGGACCTTCAAGGTGTCGTTCGCGACAGCACCAGCCGACAACCGGTCCCCGGCGCCGTCGTCACGCTCCTCGACGTGTCGGGCGGTACGATCGGCCGAGGGATCACCAACGAGCGGGGTGAGTACCGCGCGCTCACGACGAACGGCGCCACCAAACTCCGCATCGTGCGACTGGGCTTCCGCCCGCGTGACATTCTCCTTCCGATTTCCACGACGCCTGGACTACGACTCGATATCTCGCTTGTCGCGATCGCGATTCACCTCGAGCCGGTGCGAATCACGGCGGCAGCGAATTGTCCGTCGAGCCCAACCGCATCCGCAGCACTTGCGCTGCTCGAGCAGGCGCGCGCCGGGTTGCTCGCGACCGTCGTTGCGCGTTCGTCGAGCCCCGCGACGATGAAGCTGTTGCGCTTCCGGCGAATGATGGCGGGGAAGTCGGACAGCATCGTGGGCCAACTCGTGCAGATCGAAGAAGGTGCGCAGGCGACAATGTCGTTCGGGGCGGTGCGCAGCGGCTCGGACTTCGCGCGCGACGGCTTTATGAAGGACAGCTCGGGCATCCAGACACTGTACGGCCCAGACGCCGAAGCCCTACTGGATGACGGATTCGCCTCCGCGTATTGCTTTCGGCTCCTCGCCGCAGAGCCCACGCGAGCGAACCAGATCGGGCTCGGCTTCCAGGTGGCGAAGCGCCGGTCCAATCGAGTCGACATCGACGGCGCGATCTGGATCGACACTGTCGCGAAGGCGCTCCGCAACATCGAATTCGACTATGTCGGCATCGACCGCCGGTTCGACGAGTTCCATCCGGGCGGCCGAGTGTGGTTTCGCGAGATGCCGAATGGCGTGGTGCTGATCGATCGTTGGCACCTTCGCATGGTGTATGCGACGGCCGACACGTTTCGACTGCGGCGTGCGAGCGGTGGCGAGGAATTCCGGGTGAGCACCCAGTACAACGCCCAGGAAGCCGGCGGCGAGCTCGCGCGCGCGACGTGGCCGGACGGGCGCACTTGGCAGGCTCCGCTCGGCACCGTATCGATTCACGCCGACAGCCGCGCGCAACGTTCGGCGGCGAACACGGTGTTGCGCCTGGAAGGCACGGATTATCGCGGCAAGACCGACGCGAGCGGCAACCTCACGATCACCGACGTACTTCCGGGCCCGTATTTCATTCGATTGGCCGATGCGAGAGCGGCCGCGTCGGCGACGAATGCGTCGTCGGTCAAACGATTTGCCGTCGTGCGAGACTCCACGACGGAATTGAATATCGACGTCGTGACGGTGAACGAGTTCGCTCGCGTGCGCGGCATCGCATGGGATAGCTTGAACGCTCGGCCACTGAAGGGAGCCCTCGTCAGTATCACTGGACGGCCGGATGGCTTCACGACCGATAGCACGGGCGCCTTCGCATTCGACAGTATTTCGCCGGGCACGTATACGCTCAGCGCCTTCCATCAGGCGATGGATTCGATCGGATTGTCAGGAGCGTCGAGGCGAATCGAGGTTAGGCAAGATCGTGATTCGGTTCGGCTTGCCATCCCGTCGTTCGGTACGCTCTGGAAGGCGGCGTGTGGAAAGAAACCCGTTCCGCGCGATAGCGGATTCGTCTTCGGGATGGTGCGGGATGCGACGCGCCGAGAACCGCTTCAGGGTGCGATTATCGACGTGAGTTGGCAGCAAGCCGGGAGCGATAGCACGACAGTCCAACGACGCCTCGTCGAGGAGATTCGCACAGATGAAGCAGGTGCCTACAGCGCCTGCGGTATTCCACCGAATGCTCCGTTGCGATTAGCGGCGACGAATGGCGCGACGGCAACGGGTTTGATCGATCTTCCGGCGAGCATGCAGCGCGTTCAGCGCCGTGATCTCGTCGTGGGGGAGGCAACAGACTCAATGCATACACAGCGGGGAACGATACTCGGCGTGGTGCGCGACGAAACACGCCAACCGATTCCCGGTGCACGCGTGTCGGTGATCGGTGCGCGCGAGGCCCGCACAGGGGACGATGGCCGTTTCCTGTTGAGTGGCGTGCCGGTTGGCACGCGGCAGGTGCAAGTGTTGTCGTTGGGGCGTACTCCGCTAACGACAGCCATCGACGTCTTCCCCATCGATACAGCGCTCGTTTCGTTCGAGCTACAGCGCATGACCACGCTCGAAGCGGTGAACGTCACGGCGAACACCGTGCGGCAACGGCGAGTCAGCGAGATTCAAGAACGCATGACGTTGTCGCCCGCGTCGCACTTCATGGATTCGACCATGGTGAGCGGATTCGCCCAGGTGAAGAGTGCACTGTCGTACATGCCGATCCCGAGCGGTTGCGTCTTTTATGTCGATGCGATTCGAATACGAAGCACGGACGCCAAGCGCGAGATTCAGCTGCTGGACCCAGGTGCGATCGCGATGATCGAAGTACATCGCGCAGAGCGTGTCCCGATTCGATTCCAGCCAGACACGTGCGTCGTGCTCATCTGGACGAAAATGGCACTGCCGTAGGAGCTGGCACGCGGCGAATTGTAGATTGGACGCATGCCGCGAATTGCGATGGTTACGTGTCGGACAATGTCGGAGATCACGGATGACGACGCCGTGCTCGCCGCTGCGCTTCGCACTCGCGACTGCGATGTCGTCGCGGCGCCGTGGGATGCCGATGTCGCATGGGAGTCGTTCGACGCAGTGGTCTTGAGGTCGTGTTGGGATTACCACCACCGTGCCGACGAATTCCGCTGTTGGATTGCAGACTGCGTGGCGAAAGGCGTTAACCTCTGGAATCCTGCTGTCGTCGTCGAATGGAATCTCCACAAGGCGTATCTGCGCGACGCATGGCGGGCGGGCGTTCGTGTTCCCGCGACGCGTTGGATTGGCGTCGGAGCCGATGTTCGGCTGGCCACCATTCTCGAAGAGAAGAGAATTGGACGGAAGCGGTGGTGAAGCCGGCGATCTCGGCGTCGGCAACCAACACCTTTCGTATCTCGCATCCGCCACTCGACGACGCCGAGGCGCGATTCGAGCGGTTGTCGGCGCATCAGGACATGCTGGTGCAGCGCTTTCTTCCGGAAGTGTCACGCGACGGCGAGTGGTCTCTGGTGTTCTTCGCCGGCGTGTTCAGCCATGCCGTGCTGAAACGACCAGGAACGGCGGATTTTCGCGTCCAGGAGGAGCTCGGCGGCCGTGCCACGGCTCTCACCCCGGCTCCTGAGCTCCTGCGTGCGGCCGCCGTGGCGACTGGGCTCATTCCGGGCGATTGGCTCTACGTCCGCGTCGATGGCGTGGTGGTGGAGGGAGAATTCGTCCTGATGGAGCTCGAGTGTCTGGAGCCGAGGCTGTACTTCCTTGACGATTCGATGGCCGCGACGCGGTGCGCGGAGGCGCTTTTCTCGAGGTTGAAGGGTACGGGCGCGCACTGAGTGCAAAATTTCCCCGTGGCGTGACGGTGCAAAGTGGGAAACAGCTGTAGTTGTTCTGGAAAGACACTCAGCTACCCATTCTCGCCCCCCGACGAATGATTCGAATCGGCACCGACCGCATTGCAGTGGCCCTCGTCGCACCTCGCGGCCAATTCGCGCTCATGGTGGAGAAAGAGCTTCGTGAGCCGGGCGTCGTCACAATGCGGTGTGATGACCACGCGGGGCTTCAGAATGCCCTCGACGATGAACTGCCCGATATCGTGGTGGTCGACGAGACGTCCTGCCCCACTCCCGTCGGACAACTCCAGGCCATTCGCGCTCAACTTCCGATCGCGCAGATCGTCCACCTCCGTGCAGGCGACGCTGCGCGTTGTAACACACTCATCGAGTGGGGTGCGGACGATGCGATCGATCGGTCCCCCGCGTGGCCAATTCGCATTCGCTCAGTGCTGCGTCGGGCGCGCGCCATCAAGTCCCTCGAGCAAACGGCGATTGGCGACGTCATCCTCGATCACCGGACGCGCCAGGTGTGGTGTAGCGGAGAGGAAACGCGTCTGACCCGCCTCGAGTTCGAAGTGCTGCACCTGTTGTTCAAGAGCGCGCCGTGCGCCGTCCGCACGGAATGCATTGCGGCCGCGGTCTGGAAGGACCGGTCCGAACGCCAGCAGCGAACCCTGGTCCAGACATATGTGTGCTACTTACGGCAGAAGCTCGCGAGCAGCGAGAGCGTCGCGCTGCGCTTCTGCAAGGTGCGCGGTTACTACTTCGGGCCTCGGCGGAAGGCGGACCGCTCGATCTCGATCGAACGTGCGGGCGTCCGGATGTACGCGAACGGCGACGCGGGGTAACGGTCGCTCGCTGCGGTAAAATCATTCGCGCGTGCGGTAGAATGATGACGCACTTTCCGGAGCGCGCGCGACTATTCATGGCATGCTCGCTGCCATTCGCTCAGCCGCCGTACTCGGCATCGATTCCTACGATGTTACCGTTGAGGTAGACGTCGCGCTCGGTCTCCCGCAATGGATCATCGTCGGCCTGCCGGCAAATGCCGTGAAGGAGAGTCGAGAGCGAGTGAGCGCCGCGCTCATCAACGCGGGATTCACCGTGCCGTCGCGGCGCATCACCGTGAACCTTGCGCCCGCTGACGTACGCAAGGAAGGAACGGCGTTCGACTTGCCGATTGCGCTCGGAGTGCTCGTCGGGACTGGCGTGATCGCACCGGAGCAAATCGAGCACTGCGTGTTCGTCGGCGAACTGGGTCTCGACGCCTCGATTCGACCGGTCCGCGGCGCGCTGTCGATCGCGCGTCAGCTCGCGTCGTATTCATCAGAACGGAGAACCACGCTTGTTCTCCCCGCGGCCAACGCAGGAGAAGCATCGCTCGTGGGTGGCTTGCGTCTCGCCGCTCCATCGACGCTCGGCGAGCTCGTCGACTGGGTCCATGCGGGTTCGCTTCCTGAGCCGAAGACGGACGCGCGCACCGTCAGCCGGGTGGATGATCTCGACCTTGCCGATGTCGCAGGGCAGGAGGGGGCGAAGCGCGCGCTGGCGATCGCGGCGGCAGGGTCGCACGGGATACTTCTGGTTGGGCCACCAGGTGCAGGCAAGACCATGCTGGCGCGCCGCCTCCCGACGATCCTGCCCGCGTTGACGGACGCGGAAGCGCTGGAGGTGACAGCGGTGCACTCGGTTGCCGGAATGCTCGATCCGGCCGCAGGTGCGGTGTGGCGGCGTCCCTTCCGCGCGCCACACCACTCGATCTCGACGGCGGGGCTGGTGGGCGGTGGGTCGTCGCCGAGGCCCGGCGAGGTGAGTCTTGCGCATCATGGGGTGCTGTTTCTCGACGAGTTGCTCGAGTTCCCGCGCTCCGTGCTCGAAGCGTTGCGTCAGCCAATGGAGGATGGAACGGTGACGATTGCGCGTGCGTCGGCCTCGCTGCGTTTTCCGGCGCGATTCGCGCTGGCTGCTGCGATGAATCCGTGTCCATGCGGCCATGCGGGCGACGTCTCGCATCCGTGCGTGTGTCCGGCGGCTGATGTCGCGAAGTACCGCGGTCGTCTCTCGGGTCCTCTCGCTGACAGGATCGATCTCCATGTGAATGTGCCTGCGGTTGCTCTCACACGACTTTCTTCGCGCGAGAGCGGCGAGAGTTCGAGCGTCGTGCGTGTGCGCGTCGAGGAAGCGCGTCGACGTCAGCGCGGCCGCTACCTCAGCGATGATGGTTGCAACGCGCGTGCGCCGGGCCGGTGGCTCGAGACACATGGACAGGTGCGTGGGTCAGCTCGCGAGCTTCTCACGTCGGCGGGCGAACGGCTTCACCTGTCAGCGCGCGCATTCCATCGCGTGTTACGCGTTGCGCGAACCATCGCGGATCTCGATGGCGACGCGAAGGTCGGCGCACCCCACGTGGCAGAAGCGCTCGGCTATCGGCCGAGAGGGCCGGAGGTCGAACAATCCATCAGGAGGGCCATTGCATGAACACGAAGGCGTTCAGGATCTTGCGGGTTGACGGTGATGCCGATAGTATTACTTATCAAAGTAATACCACGGAGCAGGCTATGCGCATCACCAGCAAGGGGCAGGTCACCATTCCGCTTCAGGTTCGGGAGCGTCTGGGACTCCTGCCCAATACCGAAGTCGAGTTCAGCATTCGCGGCGATGTCGCGGTGCTGATGAAGGCCGGGACGCGGCGTCGTGGACGAGCGGTCGTGGAGCACATGCGCGGACGCGGCGACGGTACGATGACGACCGATGAGATCATGGCGCTTACGCGCGATGCGACGCCGAGTGCAACGAAATGAGCCAGGTTCTGGTGGACAGCAATGTCATCATTGACGTCCTGACCGAAGACGCGAACTGGTTCGAGTGGTCGGCGAAGGCGCTGGAGGAGGCCGCGGAATCGGACGTGCTCTTCATCAATCCGATCATCTACTCGGAAGTGTCGGTGCACTTCTCGCGCATCGAGGATCTCGATGCCGCCGTGCCGCCAGCGAACTTTCGACGCGAGGCGTTGCCATGGCAGGCGGGGTTTCTTGCAGGGAAGGCGTTCCACCAGTACCGCAAACGAGGCGGCGAGCGGCGGTCTCCCTTGCCGGACTTTTACATCGGTGCACATGCCGCGATTCGTGGCGCGACGCTGCTCACGCGCGATGCGTCACGATACCGGTCGCTGTTCCCCAGGTTGGAAATCATTTCGCCTGCGTGACAACGACGGAAACCAGTGAACGCGGATCAAATCTGAAACAACTGCAAAAAAAATGATTCTTCATTCATGTTATTGCAAGCTTGAGAAAGACCCCGATAACTGCTTCAATATCAATACCAAAGGGCCGGCCTCTTGAGAACGAGGCCGGCCCTTCGTAGGAACGAATCGCTGTTTGCTTCTGTTGAATCAGATTTGCATCCGCGTTCAATGTGCCGGCGGAAGTGGCTCAATCCGCGTTCAGGCAGACGCAGGTATGGTTACTTGATCTCCGCACTCCCGCGTTCATAGTCGCCGATCAGGTGCTCGGCGAAGTACTCCAGCAGCATCCGCGTGAAGTACGGCTGCATATCCCCATACCCGTGCGGCTTGCCGGGCATGATCATGAAGTCGAAGCGTTTGTTCGCCTTGATCAGCGCGTTCGCCAACCGAATAGTGTTCCCGGGATGCACGTTGTTGTCCATGTCGCCGGTGACGAGCAGCAAGCGTCCCTTGAGATTCGGGGCGAGCTCGATGTTCGTGGGCACGTGGATCTCATACTTCAGCGTATCGTCGACGATCGATGTATCAGGCGCCGTCGCGGCGCTTGCCGGTGAGCCCTGCGGAATGATGCCCGTGCCGCGCTGACGACCGCGCGCGCTGTCCGCGCGTGTATTCGTCCGGTTTGCCGCCACGGCCTTCAGCCCGTGATTCCACTCGCTCCAGTTCTGGTTGTAGATGTTGTTGTCGTGATTCCCGGAAGACGACACACCGACCTTGAAGAAGTCGTTGTAGGGCGGCTGGAGGAGCGCCGCGCCCGTGAGGAATCCGCCGCCAGAATGGCCATAGATCCCGACGCGATCGATGTCGATGAACTTGTACTTCGCCGCGAGCTGCTCGATACCGCTCTTCTTATCGGCGAGCGCATAGTCCCGCATGTTGTAGTAGCCGTAGCGGTGGTATGCGAGTGAGCGCTGCGGACTCCCACCACGATTGCCAATCTGAATGACGATCATGCCGAGCTGCGCGAGCTGCTGCGGCACGTTGCTGGCGGAGAATGTCATGTTGACGGACTCCGTCTGGGGACCCGGATAGACATTCGCGACGATCGGATACTTCTTCGTCGAGTCGAAGTCGAAGGGCTTCCACATGTTGCCGTAGATGTCCGTCACACCGTCGGCGGCCTTGACGATGAACGGTTCGGGTGCGCGCCAGCCCATCTCCTTGATGCGCGCGAGATCGGCCTCCTCCAGGTCCATCACGACGTGACCCGTGCCGTCGCGCAGCGCAATCTTGGTGGGCGCATCCACACGTGAATAGCTATCCACCATGTACTTCTTGGTGGGAGAGATCGTTTCGGTGTGGTTGAAGTTGCCCGGGTCGACGAGGGCGAAGCCGGTGCCGTCGGCGTTCATGCGATAGGTGTGCGTTAAGTACACGTTCTCGCCGGGTTCGCGGCCGTTGCCGGTGATCCAGATGACGCCCTTCACCGTGTCGATCTGCGCGACGGACTCGGTGTGCCACGGCCCCTCGGTCAACGCCTTCTTGAACTGCCCATCGTGACTGTACAGATAGAAGTGCCCCCAGCCAGAGCGCTCGGACCACCAGATCATGTCGCCGCCGCGTTTCGTGTATCGGATGGGGAGCGGATCGAGCGAGGCGTTCTCGATCGTCTCACTCAACAGCACCTTGACGTTGTTCGTCGCGAGGTCGAGCTCGATGACGTCGAGATTGCGCTGGGGGCGATCGCGTCGCACGAGACGGAGCTTTTCGGAGCCGACGGAGAAGTGCAGGTCCATGAGCCGCTGGTCCTTCCACTTCTTCACACGCAGCGGCGTCACGGACTTGTTGCCGCGGTGGAAATAATAGAGTTCCTGCTGGGCAACGTCCTGCTCCCCGGGCATCGCGTACGAGTAGGAGGAGAGCGTCGGGCGCGGATTCGCCAGCGAGTTGACGAGGTATAACTCCTTCACTTTGCGCTGGTCGTTGCGGATGACGCCGAAGGCTTTGGAGTCCGGCGACCACACGACGTTCGGCCGCACGCGCGGATCGCGCGATGCACCGCCGCCTCGGCCGCCGCCGCCACCCTGGTCGTCTTGCTGTTGCTGTTGTTGCTGCTCGTCCTGGACCGCGACGGTATCGCGAAAGCCGAAGCTGTAGTTCTTGACACCGTCCGTCGTAATCTGAACCGTGTCGTTCCTGGGCTTTTCGACGATGTACAGGTTGTGATTGCGCGCGAAGACGAAGGCGGAGCTGTCCGGACTCCAATTGCGAAACTCGGGGTTTCCGGCGGCTCCGCCACCACCACCTCCTCGCCCGCCACCACCGCGCTCCCGCTCATCATCTGGGAGGATCGAGTCGCGCGACATTTTCCCAAGGCTCTTGAGCGTCTGCGCCGTGACGCTCCATTCGTACCGCGTCGAGTCCACCATGAAGCGGAAGGCCTTGTGGTCCTTCGTGAACGTCAGCGCGGTGAAGGGCAGGTTCGTGGCATCGTACGGCTTGTGATGTAGCTCGGTGAGTTCCGCCGCGAGCTTCGCGTGATCGAAGAGTGGCCGCTTCACTTTGGTCTCGGGCAGCACAAGCGAGAAGCGGGAACCGTTTCGATCGCGCCAGTTGTACCACAGCGAGTCAGTCTCGCCGAGCCATCGTGGCTGGATGGCGGTACTGAGCACGACACTTCGTAGTGATGCAGCGCTGAACCGGTCCGCGAGCGTCCAGTTCGCGCGCGGGTGCGTCGCGGCGGTCAGTGCCTGTGCGGGTGTGGGTGACTGGGCCACAGCGGGCAAGGCTGTCGCGAAGAGCAAGACGGCCGCGTGGGCGAGGTTCGCGCGGTGGGGAGGGCGAAGCATGAACGATTCTCCGAGGGAGGGAAGGCGCGTTCAGACTTACGACACGAGGGCGCTTCGGGCAAGACGTTCGGCTTGTCAACACTGCCTGCGGCGGCGGGCGGGCGATAGTTTTTATTGTATGCAGAACGGCGAGACAACTTCTCGAAGTGCGGCCGCGACAGAGGGCCACGAGGCGCTCGTGTCATGGCTCGCGTCACGCGGTCGCGTGGCGATCGGCTTCAGTGGCGGCGTCGACTCGGCGTATCTCGCGGTCGTGGCGCGGCAGACGCTCGGCGCGCCGAATGTTGTCGCGATCATCGGGCGAAGCGCGTCGTATCCCGCTGAGCAGTGGGCTACCGCTCGTACGGTTGCCGAGTCGTTCGGTATTCAGGTGCTCGAGCTCGACACGGACGAGCTGAGCGACCCTCGCTACGCCGCGAATCCATCGAATCGGTGCTATTTCTGTAAAACGGAGCTCTGGTCGAAGCTGGTGCCGCTGGCGCGATCGCACGGCTTTGACGTCGTCGTCGACGGTACGAACGCTGATGACCTGACGGATTATCGTCCGGGCGCGCAGGCGGCGCGCGAGCACGGCGTGGTCAGTCCACTCGCCGAGTTGGGTATCACGAAAGATGCGATCCGTGAAGCATCGCGCGTGCTCGGCATTCCCACCTGGTCGCAACCGTCGTCGCCGTGTCTGTCGTCGCGGCTACCATACGGGACGAGTGTTACGCCGCAGCGGCTCGGCCAGGTCGAGCGGGCGGAGGCAGCGCTGCGCGCGCTTGGGATTACCGGCGACCTGCGTGTGCGGTACCACGATGATCTGGCGCGTGTCGAGTTGTCTCGTGACGCGCTGGACGAATGGCTCGTGCCGCAGGCGCTCGAACAACTCTCGGCCGCCGTTCGAGACGCGGGATTCACTCGTGTCGCGCTCGACCTGCGCGGGTTTCGTTCTGGCTCGCTCAACGTTCTGCACGGAGTGACGGCCGCATGAGTATTCGGCGCGAAACGCCCGGAGGTCCGACCGCGCTCGAAAAGGCGCTATCGGAGGGCGGAATTCCATGCAAGGTCGAGACGCGCGCCGGGCTCGCCGTGCTGATCGCGACGCCTGACATGGTGGCGCGACTCGGGGATGCCGAACTGCGGCGCACCGCGCTCGCGTTGGCGCGCGAGCACGGGTTCACGCACATGGCGATCGAGTTAAGAAGCGAGGGTTAGAAAAGGGCAACAGCAGGTTGCAGGCCCTTCACTTCGTTCCCTTCGTCGCATGCGCTCCTCGAGGGCAGGCAGACGACAAAACGAGCGGGGTTCGTCTGCGCTATCGACCTGCGGGAAGCTTTCCCCCGCCGAACTTGTCGAGCACCTTACCAGCAATGCAGCGCCCCATCTCCGCTCCCTTCACGTTCGAGACGGGATAGTGGATGCCACCATAGATGCGAGAGCGGCCTGCTTCATCGGACGCCGCGCTGAAGGATGCGAAGTTCCGCACCTCGTGACCCAGCGGCACACTCGTGCTATCCGCGAACGGTCCGTCGCCGAGTATGCCCGCGAGGGTCGCAGCGGCAGCGGCTGAGACGGTCGAGTGGCCGGAGACGTACTCGGGGAACGGCGGTGTCGGAATCGCTGGCTCCCAGGTGGAGTCCATGGTCATGCGAATGTAGGTGCGCGGCCGGATGACGTTCACCTCGAACTTGACCCCCCAGGTGGCAATGAAGGCATCGGCCATCGAGGCGCTGGTCAAGACCATGAGCCACGCGGCCTGCGCGCCGTTCAGTTTGCGCTCACTCACCATCTGGCTGGCGATCGACAACCAATGTCCAACGGGCGTTCCGGTCTCGCCGCCATTGTCTGCCCAGTAGAGCGCGGTGGCTTTCTGCGCTGGTGTGAGGGCTTTGCTGATGTCGTGCACGGCCTTCGCCTCTCCATACAGCCCGGCACCCGGCGTCAGTGAGAACGCGGGGGGTGGCGGCAATGGACACTCACGCCATGTCGTCAAAACAAAGGGGCGGTTGTGCCCCCAGTACGCCTCGGTCACGCCGGCCATGTTGGTGGCCGGCATGGTAGTTGGCCCGGGTCGCTTTTGCCGGTCGAGAATCAGACCGCGATCGCTCGCGGAACCCGATGGGGCCGCGTTCGTCGGATTGCCCGGAACGATGAGCTGACTGACTCCGGAAATATTCTGCGTCGTGTAGGTCGTCGTTGTCGAATCGTTTACCCAGAGTCCCGGTCCAACCGGGGGAACGTATTTTCGTCCACGTGTTGAATCGAACCCATCGCCGTGTGCCCACGCGACGATCGCAAGCCCCGTTCTTCGACCAAGATCTGCCGAGCGCGCGCGCACGTCTTCGTTGAGACCCTCGGCGATGCGTGCGGTGAGCAACGAGTCGGCGAACTGTGTCAGCGACGCCTTCGTCGTCGGAAGACCATCGCGAAAGAGGCTGTCGACAATGACGCGCTCAGCGCTCACCGCCGCAATCGTCGGGTCGTAGGTCGCTCCGGACTCGCCCTTCGGAAGCGTCGCAAGCCCGTTGAGCTTGCCGTCGAGCGTCGGAAGCCCCGGTGTCGCGGCGGCGATACCGGAGTAGAGCGCGCCGGTCGCATACGCCGATAGCCGGGACGCCACGTTCGGCGACAGGCGCTCCGCTCGGATGGCGCCGTAGAGTCGGTGCATCCATCCGGACACCATGTGCGGATCTGCTTCGCGCGTGCGACTGCAGGCAGAGATGAGGCAGACGGCGGCCAACAGCGCGAGGGCAGGAATACGTCGGTGAGTCATCGAGTGCGTCGAAAAGGGAGGCATGCAGCGAATCTACGCGATCCAGCAGCAAGACGTTTGAATCCACCAGTCGTTCGGGAAGGGGCAACACATCCCCCTGGTATGCAAGCCGTTGTCTCAGCGGACGTTACAGGATGGGATCCGCAGAAACCCACCACTCGGCAGCGCGAGGCACGCACGTACGGGTCTCGCCATCTGCTTCGCGAACGCGCCGCCGATAGTTGCGTCAGGAGATTGCCCTTCGTGGTGCGTAGTTTCGTGGATGTCATCCCGAGCCCATTCGACTTCGCTCAGGGTAAACTCCGTCGAGGGATCTGCACGTTCAGTGTGGGTTTGTGGGTGCAGACCCCTCGATTCGCGGAGCCTGCCCTGAGCGTAGTCGAATGGGTTCACTCGGGGTGACACCTTAGGAATTGGCTGTTTTACGATGGGGGGTAGATATATTCCCCGCGACCTGTGACGTCGTGCCACGACCATTCGATACGAGATCCGAGATGAAGACACGCTTCGCCACCGCGGCCGCCCTCCTCGTCCTGGGAGCCGCTCCGAGCCTGAACGCGCAACAGCCGCCTCCGGCCACGGAGGTCGGAGTGGAGTTCAAAGCGCTCGGCACGCTTCCAGCCAAGAGTGGAGCCCCGCTCACCGTCACGAGCCCCGCCTTTGCTCCCGGCGGCGACATTCCCTTCGAAAACACGCAATACAAAGGCAACGTCTTTCCGGGTCTCGCATGGACGGCTGGCCCATCGGGCACCAAGACGTATGCGGTGATCCTTCAGGATCTCGACGCCATGCGAAACGGTGCGCCCATCCTGCACTGGACGATGGTGAATATCCCGGGCACCGTGACCAAGCTCGATGCAGGAATGACGGCTCCGCCGGCTGGCGCGCAGTATGGCCCGAACATTCGAGGCGCTGCACAGGCGTACATGGGTCCGCGTACCCCCGCAGGGCCCAAGCACCGTTATCACTTTCAGGTGTTCGCCCTCGATACGTCGATCCCTGCGGATGCGACCGCGACCTACGCCACGATGACGGATGCGATGAAGGGCCATGTGCTCGCGAGTGGCGAGGTCATTGGGCTCGGCCAGATCATGCCACCGCCGGCGCCCTAGGACGCGCGAATTATCATCCGCAGGCGTGCGTGAATTAGACTTGCCGATGTGCAAACCCCTGGCTCGCAGCGGCTCTTTCTCGCGATCGAGTTTCCGTCGCCATTGATTGCCGCGCTCGACAGCGCTGTCGAGCCGTTGCGCGCCTTGGCGCCGGAACTCGCGTGGGTTCCGCTCGACAAGCAGCACTTGACGATGAAGTTCCTCGGTGACGTCCGCGACGCCGAAGTTCCTCGGGTGATCGCCATGGCCGAGTCCGTCGCGCGAATGCACCGGCCGTTCGAGATACAATTGAACGGGATTGGTGCGTTTCCAAACTTCAAACGGGCACGAGTCGTATGGCTTGGGGTAGAGCAGGAGGCCCGGTTGGAGCTGCTGCATCACGACCTCGAGGTAGCGGGCGAGGCAGAGGGCTTTGAAATCGAAGGGCGACCATTCCGGCCGCATCTCACCGTGGCGCGGGTGCGGGTGCCGCTCGATCGTGAGCGCACCAGGTTGTTCGCACGTGCGGCGCGGAGAGTAAACTTCTCGGCGAGCGCGGTCGTTTCTGAAATTGCCGTGTTCGAAAGCACGCTCGCGTCGCGTGGCGCGCGCTACCGCCGCATTTACGCGGCGACACTCGGCGGAGGCCGTTGACTGATGGGTTGCATTGCACGTCTCGGATGTCTCATTGTCCTCGCCATCCTGGCGATCTGCGCCTACTTCACGCGCGATCGCTGGCTGCACAAGATCACGAACTCGCCGGCTGCGGTTTCGACCGCGCCCGTCTGGGAGCCGCTGACGCCGGAGGCGGGCCTGAAAGGCAAGCGCATCGTCGAATCGATGACGTCGTCCACCGGGCCGGTGTTCGCGAACTTGAAGGCGGGCGAAGTGGCGTCGTACGTCTTCCAGACGGTCGGCAAGACGATTCCCGCGTCGTCGGACAGCGCCGAGGCAGCGGTGATCGGAGACGTGCTGTATGTCCGTGCGGTCGTGCCGATGAAGGAGATTGCCGGCTCCGGCGTCCTTGGGCCGTTAGCGGGCCTCCTCAACGATCGCGAGCGGCTGTCGTTCGGCGGGAGCTTCCGCGTCGTGCGACCGGGGCTGAGCGAATTCCAGATTCGCGAGATCAAGCTGCGCGATTTCAAGGTTCCGTCGGGAGCCATACCAAAACTTGTCCAGCAGATCTCGCGGGGGAATCGTCCCGAAGGTATTTCTCCCAACGCGTTGCCGGTGACGACGCCGAAGACACTCGGCGATGTTCGCATTGCGAATCATCTGGTCACACTCTACAAGACGGTCCCGGGTTCCACGCCATGAAACGAAAGATCCTGATCGTCGACGACGAGCAGGGCATCCGCGCGGCGCTCGGCCAACTCCTCGAGTTCGAGGGCTACGACGTGCGGACCGCGGCCAACGCCGTGGACGGCCTGAGCGAGTATGCGCGCTTTCGCCCGCACCTCGTCTTCATGGATGTGAAGATGGCGGGTATCGACGGGCTGGAGGCGCTCAAGAAGCTTCGAGAGCAGGACGCGCAGGCGGTCGTCGTCATGATCAGCGGTCACGCGACGATACAGACGGCGGTCGAAGCGACGCAGCACGGCGCATACGACATCCTCGAAAAGCCGCTGGACACCGATCGCATCCTCGTCACGTTGCGCAACGCGCTCGCCCACCTCGATCTTGCGGAAGAGAACGAGCGGCTGCGCGACACGATTCATTCTCGCTTCGCGATCGTCGGCAACTCGTATGGTGTTCGGGCGCTGACGGACAAGATTGCGCTCGTGGCGAAGACGCCGGCGCGCGTGCTGATCACCGGCGAGAATGGCACCGGCAAGGAACTCGTTGCGCGCGCGATTCACACGCAGTCCACGCGCGCCAAGCAATCGTTCATCGAGGTGAATTGCGCGGCCATCCCGAGTGAGCTGATCGAGAGCGAGTTGTTCGGCCACATCAAGGGATCGTTCACCGGCGCGGTGGCGGATCGTGCGGGAAAGTTCGAGCAAGCCGACCGCGGCACGCTCTTTCTCGACGAGATTGGCGACATGAGCCTTGCCGCGCAGGCGAAAGTGCTCCGCGTGCTTCAAGACGGCGTGGTCACGCGCATCGGAGGTTCGAAGCCGGTGCAGGTCGATGTGCGCGTGCTCGCCGCGACCAACAAGAACGTCGAAGAGGAAATCAGTGCGGGCCGATTCCGCGAGGATCTCTACTACCGGCTCAATGTCGTGCCCATTCACGTGCCGCCTCTGCGTGAGCGGCGCGAGGACATTCCGTCGCTCATCGGGCATTTCGTGGCGCAACTCACCGGCGCTGGTGGGCTGTCACCGCGCGCGATCGGCGACGACGCGATTGCACGGCTGCAGCAACGCGACTGGCCGGGAAATGTGCGCGAGCTGCGCAACACGATCGAGCGACTCCTGATTCTCTCGAGCGGACCGCGCATCGGCGCGGATGACGTCGAGCGGCTCGTCGGCCGCCGCGCCGATTCCGCCGAGGGTGGATTGGGGTCCCTGCTCGACGTGGCTACCTTCGACGAATTCAAGCACGCGGCAGAACGCGCGTATCTCCTGGCGAAACTGCGCGCGTTCGATTGGAACGTGAGCGAAACGGCGCGCGCGCTCGACATGCCGCGTTCCAACCTGTACAAGAAGATTGAACGGTACGCCCTGAGCCGCGAGGGGGGAGCCACGGCCCCACTGCCGACGACAGCCGGACACGACGAGGACGACGACGAATGACCGATTGGGACGCAGAACTCAAGAAGATCGACAAGCAGTTGGAATCGATGTCGGATTCGGCGTTGATCCCTGCGCCGGCGAAAGGAGCGCCGCCCGCCGCGAAGGCCGCGGTGGCTGCCGAGCGGGCATCAACCAAGACGTGGCCGGCGTTGGTGCGGTTGGGACTCGCCACGGTGCTCGCTGTTGGCATTCTCTTCTGGCCATATCCGTCGCGCTGCGGTGTGGGGCTGGCCGGCTACCTCACGGCGGTGAGCGCGGTCACGCTCGGTGGGCTGTGGAGCAGCGTGTGGACATGGCGTCATCGCACGGCACGCGCGCACATCCTCTCGTTGCTTCTTATCGTGTGGGGGCTCGTGCTGGCCGCGTCGGAGATTCTTCCCCACGCGGGCTACGCCAAGCCGGACGCTGCGCGACCGGTGGGGTGGTCGTGCGTTGCTCCTGTTCCCCCTATGACCGGAACGCCAACGACAAAATAGGTAAGCAACGAAGGGCCTGCACCTCGCGGGCCTCAGATTTCAGGTGTTTCAGCCATCAGCCGCAGCTTACAGGCGTTCAGGGGGTGTGGCGTCCCACTCATTTTGTCGCCCTGAGCGAAGCGAAGGCCCGCACCTTCGCAGTTCCTCATCGTACGCATGAAACCGGCTAGGATTTCCCCCTCGGCGCGAGTAACCACCGCCGTGCGTCGGCTTGCGTCACGTTTCCGCCGCACAGGGGCGACGCCACACGTCCGCCTCTCCATCGGTCGGGAAACTCGAGCAAAGCCGCGATACCCACCGCACCCGCTGGCTCGACGACCACACCGGTGTGGCCGTGAATGAGACGCATCGCGCGGACGATCGCGTCGTCACTCACGCTCACGACTTCGTCGACCGTTGCCTTCATGGCCTCGACGGCATAGGCAACTGGCTCGCGAACCGCGATGCCGTCCGCAATCGTACGTGCCGTATCGGTAGGCAATGGCTCGCGCGCAGCGAATGAGAGTTGCATCGACGGCGCTCCCTGTGCGACGACGCCGATGACGCGTGTGCCTGGCTCAGCGTGGCGGCACCACGCGCCGATCCCGGTGATCAGCGCACCATTGCCGAGTGGGACCATGATGGTTTCGGGCATGAGGCCGGCCTCACTGAGTTCGAGCGCCATCGTGCCCGCGCCCTCCGCGATATCGGCGATCGCGCCATCCTCGACATAGTAGTTATCGCTCGACGCCGCGAAGCGTCGCGCCGCGTCCTTTGCGGAATCGAAATCATTGCCGAAGAGGCGAACCTCGGCGCCGAATGTGCGCATCGCCTCGACTTTGAGCGGGTTGGCGTCGCGCGCCGCGTATACGACAACGCTCCGGTTCCGGCGTGTCGCCGCGCGCGCAAGTCCTTGCCCGAAGTTTCCCGCTGACGCGCACACCAGTGTGCGCTGGTCCTTCAACTGCGCGACGAGCAACTCTGTCCCACGTCCCTTGAAGGATCGAATGGGATTGAGCGTCTCGACTTTGAGGGTCAACTCCACATCGAGTGCACGGTCGAGCGTCGTTTCCCTGAGCAGCGGACTGCGCAAGAAGACCGGATCGATGATCGACATCGCGGCGGCGATGTTATCGGGGACTATTGGACGCAGAAGTGCATACGGTGCGAGGTGGGGCTACTTTGAAATCAAAGAACACTGTCATGCGTGCGAGGGAGAGCCAAGGGGATGATCATCAGATCGGCTGTCGGGCTCGCTTTGTTCAGTATCGGTTTCGCGGCTGGGACTTCACCCTGCTTGGCGCAGACGGGGCAAGCGCCGACCGGCGCGATACGCGGATTCGTGCGTGACTCCGGCGGGCAACCGTTGGTGAAGATCGAGGTGGCGGTCATGCCTCGGGGTCCCTTTGCGTGGACAGACGAGATCGGCCGCTACACTCTGGCGAATGTGCCAGTCGGGGAGCACCGGCTCATCGCGCGCCGCATTGGCTACTTGCCGGAGCTCAGCGATGTGGCGCTGACGGCGGGCAATGCGGTCGAGGTCGACTTCGTACTTCAACGCGTTCCGCAACTGCTCGCCACGCAGATCGTGAGCGCGCGGCGCGAGCGATTGCCGCGCGTCTACGAGCGCATCGACAAACATCTGGGCGTTGCGCTCTTCTCCGAAGATCTCGAGAAATATTCAGCAATGAACCTCGACGATGTGCTCGACAAATACTCACCGGTGCTGCGCAGCGTGCTGCAAGCGCCGCGGGGCTGCGGCAAGGAGGCGTTCTACGTCGATGGACACCACCAGCCGCCGGCGTTTTGGCTCAAGTCAGATCCTCCGCCGACGATCGGAGATTTCGTGCGGGTGGCTGATATCGCCGTCATCGAAGCGTTCAAATCGCCCGACTTCATCAACGAGCCGTTCATCGGCGACGACGGAGCGCTCTCCAGCGGTTCAGCTCCCGCGCGCGCCAACCTGGGATCGACGAGCGCGGTGCGCGGAGGAAGCCCTCTGGCGAATGCCAAGGTCTCCGTGGGCGGATGTCAGCGCGTCGTCCTCATCTGGACGAAGTACTACCTCTCGCAACGGCCACGGGCAATCGAACAATGAGGCCTCCTGTGAGTGTCACGTTTGCACGCGCCAGCGATCGAGAGGTAAACCAAACAGGATCGTCATGAAATCCTAATGGTCGGATGCCGGGACACTCCTATCTTGGCGCGACCTTTACCGATCCTTCCGATGCAAGCGTGCAGGCAGTCCAACCGGCGTGGCACAGTGCAATCAGTGCTCTGCCTCTTGATGGCTTCGGGAGCATTACAGCTGGCACGCGCTCAGCGGCCCGCGCTCATTCACGGCCGGGTGATCGGCCCAGACAGTGCGGCGGTCCCGAACGCGACGATCACGATTTCGTCGCGTCCTGACAGCACGACACGGGTCACCCGGACAGACGCCAAGGGAACGTTCTCGGTGACCGTCGAGAACGGCGGCAGTGCCTTTCTTGTAATCGTGAACATGCTCGGCTACGCACCGCAGCGGCGCACGGTCACCCCGGTCGGTGCCGAACCGCTGCCAAGCGTGGATTTCAAGCTCATTGCATCAGTTGCCCAACTCGGCGCTGTGCGAACGGTGGGGGAGCGGCCGAAGCCGCCCCGGTCCGAGGCAAGCGCCGGCTTCACGCCTGGCGCGTCGGCGACAATCATGGATGCGATGCGTGGATTGGGTGGCGACCTGACGGGTGACCTCTCAGCAGGGCTCGCGCTCATGCCGGGCATCACCGTTGTCCCGAGTGCGACTGGAGGGTTGCCGACCGTTTCCGCCTACGGTCAGGGAGCGGATCAGAACAACGTCGTCCTGAATGGACTTGGATTCGGCGCCACGCCCCCGCGCGACGGCTTCGCCTTGAGTGCGTTATCGTCGACGTACGATCCGGCGCGCGGCGGATTCGCGGGCGTGCAGCTTTCCTTGCGGATGAATCAGGGTGGAAACTACTCGTCGCGCCTCGTTCGCGGGACGCTCGACGCACCTTCGATGCAATGGACAACGCCACTCTCGTCGCGGTTCGGCACGCAATACGACCAGCGCATCGTCAGCGGCACGCTGAGCGGCCCGGTGGTGATGGACAAGGCGTTCTACGCCATCGCGTGGCAGGTCAACCGGCGAACCAGCGGGCTCCCCACCCTGTTGTCCATGTCACCGGCATCGCTGGCCGCGCTCCAGATCAGCCCCGATTCGGTGTCGCGCCTGCTCGCGTCGATGGGTGCAGTGGGTATTCCAACCGTCGTAACGGGTATGCCGTCCTCGCGCGCCAATAACGAAGGGCGCATCGCCGTGCGTTTCGACTACACCCCCAAACCCGCGGCGCCGCAACCCGGTGTCATCTCGGTCCAGGGTGTCCCGAATGTGTCGGACGACTACTACCTGCAGGTTGGAGGGAGTTGGCGATCCAACGACGGATCAGGCATTGGACCGACATCGATCGCCACGACCGGAACGCGGCAAACGCACCGCGACATGTGGATGCAGGCGACGTCGGCCACCTATCTGCCACTCGGGTTTCTCAATGAAGCCACCGCAGGTTTCTCCGCCAGCGCGGACCGCGGGGACCCCTATCTCGCGACTCCAACGGCCCGCGTGCTCCTCAACTCGCAGCTACCCGACGGCACAACGGGTATCACGTCGCTGCAACTCGCTGGATCGAGCGCGGGCAGCAACGCCTCGAGCACGTGGAACGCGGAGGTGCGCGATCAGCTGACGCGATTCACGTGGGACCGACGGCACCAGATGACACTCACACTCAACAGCACAATCGACCACTTCGACATCGACCAATCGGCGGGCCTCGGCAGCTTTGCCTACAGTTCGCTTGCCGATTTCCTGAGTGGTGCTCCGGCAAGCTATTCGCGGACGATCACCGGCCGTCGTTCCACGGGATCCGGCATGACGGGCGCGATCGGCCTTGGAGACATCTACAACCCGACGCCCAATCTCCGCACGCAGTTCGGTGTGCGGATGGAGGGCAACCACCTCGGCGTATCACCGACGTGGAATCCGGCGATCGACTCGCTGTTCGGGCGCCGCACGGATCATGTGCCGAGTACGTTCGCGGTGATGCCGATGTTCGGTTTTTCGTGGTTGACGTTCGGCACGATCACAGTTCCAGGCTTCCTCGGCGCGAATCCTCGTGGGAGCATCAGCGGCGGAATTCGAGAATACCGAGGGTCACTCTCGACGCGCAGCATCGACGGGTATTCGCGGCAAACGGGGCTGCCGGACGCGATCCAGCAGATCGCCTGCGTGGGCTCGGCGACACCGCTTCCGGCGTGGGCGTCGTACGCGCAATCATCAGGGTCGATTCCCGTGCGCTGCGCAGACGGGACCGCGGGCAGCGCTCTATCGCAAGGCGCGCCGCCCGTTGCGTTATTTGCCTCCGACTATGCACTCTCGCGCTCGTGGCGGCCCGCGCTGAACGTGAACTATCAGTTGCTGCCAACCGTCAACCTGACACTCGGCACGACGTACGCGCTCAACCTCGACCAACCGGCCATCTACGACCTCAACTTGCAACGCGTGCAGAAGTTTGCTCTCGCCGACGAAGCGGGGCGGCCGGTTTTCGTGTCGCCAGGGAGCATCGTGCCGACCACCGGTTCGCTGGCCTGGACCGAGTCGCGCGTCTCGTCACGCTTCGCGCATGTGGCGGAGACGCGATCGGACCTTCGTTCCGAGAACCGGCAGTTCACCGTCAGCGCGAGCTATCAGCCATTGTTTGTGCCCGCCTCGCAGACGTTCTGGTTTCTCTCGCTCGCGTACGCTTATACGAGCGCGCGCGAGCAGTACTACGGGTTTACGGGAACCACCGGGGGAGATCCCACCATCCGCTCCTGGGGGTCCGGGTCGGCTCCACATCACGTCGTCACCGTCGGATTCAACTACAGTTGGCAGCGGTTCCTGAGTGTGCGTCTGCAAGGCCGAGCACAGTCGGGAACGCCGTTTACGCCCTCCGTGTCTGGCGACGTGAACGGCGATGGGTATTTCAACGATCGCGCGTTCGTGTTCGACCCGGCCGTCGCGCGTGATCCATCGGTCGCTACCGCCATGAGTCAACTCATCGCGAACGGCACGCCGCAGGCGCGTGATTGTCTGCGACAACAACTCGGATCGATCGCCGGCCGGAACAGCTGCACTGGTCCGTGGTCCTTCCCCCTGCTCAACATGTATCTCTCGCCCGACGCGTACCGCCTTCACCTTGGCAACCGCGGGACGTTTACCGTGACGCTCACGAACCTGCTCGGCGGTGCGGACCAGTTGCTTCATGGTTCCGACCATCTGCGGGGCTGGGGACAATACGCGTTCGTCGATCCAACGCTGCTAACCGTGCGTGGCTACGACGCCGCACAGAACCGCTTCACGTACTCCGTGAACCCGCAGTTCGCCAACACCGCGGTGTATCGAAACACGTTTCGCTCTCCGTTCACCATCAGTCTGGACTTTCGTGTGGAGCTCGGGCGCGACCGCGAAACCCAGTATGTCCAGCAGGCCATGCGTCTCTCGGGCGAGGAACGCGTCGAGACGTTGACGGTCGACCAGGTGCGTCAGAAGATCGCACCAATCGCATTCGATCCATTCCTCCAGCTCTTTCAACAGAAGGACTCCATCGGCCTGTCGGCGCGTCAGGTCGACAGCCTAAACGCGCTGCGAACGCGCTATATGACCGCGAAAGATTCGGTCAAGCATGACCTGTCGTCATTTCTCGCGGGGCGGCGTGGCGACTACGGCGGTGCGGATGTCCGGGCGAGATGGCACGGGGCAGCGATTGCCGTGTACGAAGCGCTCTTCGCGTTGATTCCGGCAATGCGTGCCGTGCTGACCGATGAACAAGTCGATCGCATCACACGGAATCCTCGGTGGAACGCCGGATTTGTCGTGCAGGAGATCCCGCGCGCGCAACTGGAGGTCTTCAAACGCTCCGCCGTGCCGCTGATTCCGTTTTAGCGAATTGCGCAATGTGAGGGAAACCGGTGGGACGGGGCCATCTACAGTGCGATGGCAACGGTTCACTCCCTCCCAAGGTGCTCATGCGAAGGCCCATGTACTATGTCGCGCTCGCGGCGCTGCTCGCGCGACCGTCTGCTCCGATCGCCGCGCAAGTGATCGATCAGGCCAATCTGCCACATGGAGGTACGTTCTTCTTCTCGACGGACTGGAACGGGCAGACCTTCAAGCCACTTGCAGGCACATCCGCTGGTGCGGGCTTCCTGCTCGACAACGTGGCACTCTCACCGGTGAGCGGGAACCTGAAGATCGAGCTCTGGTCAGCCGTCCCGACCGCAGTCGGTTCCATCAAGATGGCGTCTGGCGAAACGAGTTTCACCCTCGGAGCGGACGCCGAGTCCTACGTCGATGTGTTCTGGGACGCGATCGGGGTAACGCCGAATACGACGTACTTCCTGGCCATGAAGGCCTTTGGCCCGTCCATGACGCTCCATGCCATCGCCACGTCGACCGGCAGTTACTCACGGGGCGGTATCTATTACTCCTTCGCGTCCGCACCGACGAGCCAGGGTGTCGGCTGGACAAATTACTCGACGAGCGTGTACGACTACAATTTCGTGGAATACTCGAGCGGACCGCCCGACCCCGACCCGGAACCGGAACCATCCCCTTCTCCAGAGCCGGCGAGCCTCATCCTGCTGGCCACCGGACTGGGCGCTGTGGCTCTTGCGAACGCTCGGCGCGTCCGGCGCAAAAGGTAAGCGTCATAATTACGTTTCTCGGATGACCAAGACCTTCCAGAACTTCATCGCGGGACAGTGGAGCGCACCCGAGTCCGGCGCGTATTTCGAGAATCGGAACCCGGCGGACACGCGCGACCTGATCGGCAGCTTTCCACTGTCGAACGCGCTGGACGTGGACGCCGCCGTAAAGTCGGCGAAGCGGGGCTTTGCACTCTGGCGCGCGACGCCGGCGCCAGCACGCGGTGATGTCCTTCGTCGTGTCGGCGATCTGCTCGTCCAGCGCAAGGAAGAGATCGCCGACCTGATGACGCGCGAGATGGGCAAGCCACTCACGGAAACGCGTGGCGATGTGCAGGAAGGAATCGACACCGCCTACTACGCGGCGACGATGGGGCGGCAGCTCTCGGGACGTACCGTGCCGAGCGAGCTCGCCAACAAATGGGCGATGAGCTTCCGCCGGCCGATCGGCGTTGCCGGCATCATCGCCCCATTCAACTTTCCCCTGGCGATTCCGACGTGGAAGATGTTTCCCGCGCTGGTCTGCGGGAATGCGTGCGTCTTCAAGCCGAGCGAGGACGTGCCGCACACGGGGCACGTGCTCGTGGAGATCATGCTCGCGGCCGGGCTACCCCCCGAAGTGATCCAGCTCGTTCACGGATTGGGCGCAGACGTCGGCGCGCCGATCGTGGAGCATCCAGATGTCGCCGTGGTCTCATTTACGGGATCGACGCAGACCGGCAGCATCGTCGGCGAGACCTGTGGACGCATGCACAAGCGGCTGTCGCTCGAAATGGGCGGCAAGAACGCGATGATCGTGCTCGACGACGCCGATCTCGACCTGGCGCTCGACGGTGTGGTGTGGGGCGCGTTCGGCACGACCGGACAGCGGTGCACGGCGACGAGCCGGCTGATTCTCCAGAAGGGCATTCACGATCAGTTCCTCGGGAAGTTGATCGATCGCGCCCGCGGAATGACCCTTGGCGACGGCCGCAAGAAGGGAACGGACGTCGGTCCGCTCATTCACGAGCGGTCGCGCAAGAAGGTCGAGCGCTACATCGACATCGGCCAGAGCGATGGCGCGGATCTCATGTGCGGCGGGAGAATCCCGGACGCGAAGAAGCTCGAGCACGGATGGTTTTTCGAGCCGACGATCTTTGCGCGCGTCGAGCAGGGAATGCGCATCGAGCAGGAGGAGATCTTCGGTCCGGTGTTGAGCGTCATCCGGGTGACGGACGCCAACGAGGCGTTCGAGGTCAACAACGGCGTGAAGTACGGGCTCTCGTCATCGCTGTACACGCGAGACGTCAACCTCGCCTTCCGCGCTCTCAATGAGCTCGACAACGGGATCACGTACATCAATGCGCCGACGATCGGGGCCGAGGCACATCTTCCCTTTGGCGGAGTAAAACAGACAGGGAATGGGCACCGTGAGGGCGGCTGGGAAGTGTACGAGTTCTATTCGGAGACCAAGGTGGGGTACTGCGATTTCTCGGGTGCGTTGCAGCGGGCGCAGATCGACAACTACTGACAGCCGTCAGGCTCTCTTGCTGTGTCCATTCCGAAACTGGCTGTGCTGACGCGCATCGCCATGCCTGTCATCCCGAGCGAAGTCGAGGGACCTGCACTTGCCGCGTATGTACGAGCTGCAGACCCCTCGACGCGCTTCGCTCGCACGGGGTGACACGCCCGAAGTTGCGCGTTCTGGGCGGACACTGGCTTGCTCCCCCCCAGTGCCCCGAGTTAATTGCAGGTGGCCATGTCTGAAGCATCCGATTCGCTCACACCCCCTCGCGCCATTACGCCAGAGCGAAAGCTCGAGGCGCTCCAGCACGTCAATCGGCGTCGCGACAGCTTCAGCTTTATCTGGGAGTGGGCCAAGATCATCACCGTGTCGGTCACACTCTTCCTGGTGATCAAGACGTTCTTGATGGAGGCGTTCAAGATCCCCAGCGGAAGCATGGAAGGCACGCTGCTCGTCGGCGATTTCCTGCTCGTCAACAAGGTCGTGTATGGCGCGGAGGTCCCCCTCACGGGTAAGAGGCTCCCCGCCTTCCGCACGCCGCATCGCGGCGATGTGATCGTCTTCGAGTGGCCGAAGGACCGCACCAAGAATTTCGTCAAGCGTCTCGTCGGCCTCCCGGGCGACACGCTGGCGATGCGCGATGCCGTACTGATTCGCAATGGCGTCGCCATGGCGGAGCCGTACGTCTCGCACACCGATCCCGAAGCCGATCCCGTTTGGGAGGAATTCCGCTGGCAAAGCGATTTTCTCGTCAAGACGGCGAGCGCGGCTATTGGCTATCATCCATCTCGTAACAATTGGGGACCCTTGGTCGTCCCTAGCAAGCAATACTTCGTTCTCGGCGACAACCGCGACAACTCCCTCGACAGCCGGTACTGGGGCTTCGTCCCCGACTCGCTGCTTCGCGGCCGACCCGAGGTCGTGTACTTCAGTTTCTCCCCTGATTCGTCCAACGATTTTGCCTGGCTGACCCACGTTCGATGGGCACGGCTAGGTGAGCGCGTGCACTGATTTCCCCGGGATCCCCTGCATGGCCACCACTCCGAACAGCAAGAAGTCGTCGTTCGAAGAGGGATCGCTCGACCAATATCTGCGGGACATCAGCATCTACCCGCTCATCACGCGGGAAGACGAGGTGTCGCTCGCGCAGAAAATACGCGTCGGCGACCAGGAAGCACTCGACAAGCTGGTGCGCTCCAATCTGCGATTCGTCGTCAGCGTTGCGAAGAAATACCAGAATCAGGGCGTCTCGCTCTCCGACCTGATCAACGAGGGCAACCTCGGCCTTATCCGGGCGGCACACAAGTTCGACGAGACGAAGGGGATCAAGTTCATCTCGTATGCGGTGTGGTGGATCCGTCAGGCGATCCTCCAGGCACTCGCAGAGCAGAGCCGCATCGTCCGCGTCCCGCTCAATCGCGCGGGCACGCTGCACCGCATCGGAAAGCGCGCGAGCTTCCTCCTCCAGGAGCTTGGCCGCGAGGCCACGCACGCCGAAATCGCCGAGGGGATGGACATCACGGAAGAGGAAGTCGCGAAGACGATGTCGATCTCGCAGACGCACCTCTCGCTCGATGCCCCGATGACCCCGGGCGAGGACAACCGGCTCCTCGATTATCTCCCGGACAATCTCAACCCGACGCCGGACGAGCTCACCTTCGAGAAGGCACTCACGGAGTCTATCGAGGAAGCGCTCGCGCATCTCAAGGAACGCGAGTCGAAGATTCTTCGCCTGTATTTCGGGCTGGATGGTGAAGAGCCGATGACACTCGAACAGATCGGGTCGCTCCTCGGGATCACCCGTGAGCGAGTGCGTCAGATCAAGGAGAAGGCGCTGTCGCGGTTGCGCCACGTCTCCCGCGCGCGCGCGCTGGAATCGTATCTCGGTTAGCGCTCGAGCATGTAGCCTGACCCACGGTGCGTCATGACATGCCGCGGGTTCGCGGGATCTGCCTCGAGGTGCCGGCGGAGCTCGCGGATATGCGTATCGACCGTCCGGGAAACGACGCTCGGTTCGTAGCCCCAGACTTCGAGTAGGAGCCGGCGGCGCGACACGATGCGACCCGCGTGGCGAATGAGCGCAACGAGAAGGTCGAATTCCTTGGGCCGCAAGACGACGGGCTCACCGCGGCGGAGAACGACCCGCGTTTCCACCGTAACCTCGATCTCGCCGAACGTGTGTTTCGTGAGTGGCGTCTGGCCATCCGCCGGCGCCTCGCGTGCTCGGCGGCGCAGCAGGGCATCGACCCGCGCGAGGATCTCCATGAGACCAAACGGCTTCGTCACGTAGTCATCTGCGCCCAGCCGGAAGCCCGGCACCTTCTCGACTTCGCTCGTGCGAGCGGACAGAATGAGCACCGGCGTCTGGTTTCCGTCCTCACGCATCGTGCGAAGGAGATCGAGCCCGTCGATTTTCGGCAGCATGAGATCGAGGATGACCACGCTGGGGCTCCACGAGCGCCACTGAAATAGCCCAGCCTCACCGTCCTGGGCGACGGACACCTCGTGCCCCTCGAGCTCGAGGTTGGCACGCAGCGCCTGGGCGATTCCGGCCGTGTCCTCGATCACGAGAACGCGCGTCATGTAGCGCGCTCCACGTCGTCGAGCGCCTCGACGGCCGGAAAGCGCAGCCGCACGCGAAGGCCGCCAAGCGGCGAGCGTTCAAGCAGCACCTCGCCTTCCATCATCACCGTCAGCTCGTTCACAACGGCCAGGCCGATGCCGGAGCCGGTTGGGTGCAGCTGCTCGGATGCGGCCACACGTTCGAACGGACGCAATACACGAGCGTGGTCCGCGGGGGAAATTCCTGGCCCCGCGTCATCGACGACGACATCGACCGTCGCACCATGCGGTTCCACGGCGATGACAATCGCGCCGCCGGGGGCGTAGTGGAGCGCATTGTCGACGAGGTTGGTCAGGGCCAGGCGGAGTCCGTCCGCATCGACGCGTGCTGTCGCTGGCATCTCGGCGCGTACCTGTACGGACGAAGCAGTGGCATCGATGATGGCCTGAAGGTCATCGACGAGTTCCGTGACGAACAGGTCCAGGCGAACGGCACGTGGCGATACGCGCAGTAGTCGCCGGTCCGCTCGCGAGAAGTGCAGCACGTTCTCGATGAGATACACCATGCGCTTCGACTCTCGCACGATCGCGCCGAGAATCGCGCCTCGTTCCGCGTCGCTGCGGGCACGCCGAAGCTCCAGGGTTTCGGCATTGAGCAGGATCTGTGTCAGCGGTGTGCGCAGCTCATGCGTCACCGAAGCGGCGAACTCGGAGCGCTGTCGCACGAGCAATTGCGCCCGGTGCAGCGCCAGAGCGACCGCACACAGAAGAAGCATCGCCAGGAATGGGAGAGCGAGGTCGACCGACGCTGCGCGCGCCGGGACGGCCCCGCGAAGTATTCCTCTTGCGGCGTCGGGACTCAGCTCGACGAGCACGCGCAGGCCGTCTGCTCCGCCAATACGAGTACTCGCCTGGTAGCCGGTGCGATATGCGGATGGGCTTCGATAGAGCTCTGCCCCCGCCGTTGTCGTCACCGTGAGCTCCGCGAGTTCCCGATTGAGATTGACCCCCACAAGGTTCTTCGGAAGCATCAATGCCTCTCCGCCACCGAAGGCACTCTTCAACAATCCGTCGCGCAACGAGGCGAGATCGGCTTCGATCGCGAGGAAGCCACGCTCGCCCTTGGCGCCGTGAATTGGCGTGATGACGAACGCCCAGTTCTGCCTGCCGTCGCTGCCCGTCACGATGGCAATGTCATCGTCCGACACGGGATACATCGCCGCACGCCGCAGCGCGCTCAATCGAGGCGCGGCTGCTTCGGGCGATGCGCCGGGCGCCGGCTCATAGCGCACGCTCAGCGAATCCTTCCAGCGCCCCAGGCCCACGCCCAGCGTGGCGATTGTCGGGCCACAGTTGCACCGCGAGAGCGAGTCGCTGAGATGCGCCACGCGCGCGCGTGGAATCGTTCCGTTCTCGAGCGCGACGGGGCCGAGCGCGGTCGTGAGATTGTGTGCGGCGTTCGCGAACATCGAATGCGCGCGGAAGGCGTAGCTCCACCCGGCCAGTTCAGCGAAATCGGACAGCGCGCGCGTTGCCATGACGCGGTTCGCGCGCCGCGCGCGCACGGTGCTCATCATCGAGCCGAGTACAAGCATGATGGTCGCGCCGAGCAATACGATCGGCCCCATATCCTGTCGCGTGATCTTGCTCGAGAAGAATCGACGCAGTCCGGTCATTGGCGCAAAGTATCTGGAGATGGCGGTCAGGGCGGTGTCACCGGCCACTGTCAGTGGGTTTTGACCGTCCCCTGACGCCACTACGTGGGGTTCCTCATCGTCCTCTGACATTGCGACGCCGCGGTTGAGTCTAGTCTCCATCCTGAAAACAGCCTCATTCAGGATTTGTCACCCCGAGCGAGCGATGCGAGTCGAGGGGTCGGCACCCTTGTCCTGAGCGCAGAGAAGGATCTGTACCTCGTGAACAAGTGCAGATCCCTCGACCTCGCTCGGGATGACATCCGAGGCCATGCGCTCGAGGAATGCCAACCGGAGTACAAAATGCTCATCAGAAACCTGATCGTCGTCGTTTCGTTGCTGGCCTGTTCGAGCGCGTCGGTAGGAGGTCCTGCGCCGACGGAGCTGAGCGTGGGCGGATCGTATCCAACCGTGGTCTCTCTCGTGGTCGACAGCTGCGGCGGAAGCATCGTACAGTCCATGCCAACCGACGTCGTGCATACCATAGGCGCGGCATCCCTGAGTCTGACGCATGCAGGAAGTCGCTATGACGGAACGGTGAGCCGGAACGGATCCTTTCAAACGACGCCAAGTCCTCTGTCCGCGAATGGCTTCTCCTACATGGTCTCGGTGGCCGGGCGCTTCACGACGACCGGCTTCGATGCAACCGCGACGGTGGATCGAACCACGCCGAGCACCGGTGTTCGCTGTAGATACGTCGCGCATTGGATCGGGACGAAATCGTCGGGGACGAATGTGATTCCAAGTCCATAGCGTTTTGCACTACGTATGACGCAAAGCGGAGAAAAGCAGATGGTGCAGGCCCTTCGCTCCGCTCAGGGCGACAAACGAGCGGAAATGTCGCCAACGGTGTCACCCCGAGCGAGCGACGCGAGTCGAGGGGTCTGCAAGTGCCGTTACGTCGTTCGTTCTCTGCGTACCTCTGCTCCTCGGCGCCCCCTGCGGTAAATCACACTTGTGCCGAATTCGAGATGAAAAAACCTGCGGAGAATCGACCTTACGGCGAACCACAGAGTGTCTTGAATTGCTGCGACACGTACGGCCTGAGCGTCGCCGCATAATCGAGGAACTGCTTCGCCGCCTCAGGCGCCGCGGCCCCGTTCGTCGCCAATTGGATCTCGGCAATCACGAGATTGTCCTGCGCAATCGTCGCCATCGCGCAACTCTTGGCGGTGGGTAGTTCCTGCGCGGCAAGTTGGGCGATGCCGAACGCCGCGGACCCAACCAGAAAGCCCGCGTTTTTCGAAGGTGCCATCCGCTGTGACAATTCCAGAAAGCGCAACGCCATCTCGAAGTCCGAGCGCTTCTTCGACGCGTTCGCCGCGGTATACATCACGTTCCCCCGCGCCAGGGTGAACTGCGCGACGAGCGCGGAGTCCGCGGCGGAATGCGTTCCCCCCTGGAGGATGACGAGGGCACTGTCGTTCAGTTCGACGTCGATGTACGCCTGCGCGAGTTGGAGATAACTCCGGGCAAGTGTGGAATCGGATGCGACGGCGCGGCGCGTTGATTCGAGTGCGCCGTGCATATCACCGCGTTTACGCTTGTTCTGCGCGTCGAGCGCGAGAAGTTTTCCGTTCGTCGGAAAGCGCTCGAGGCCGCGTGAGAGCGCCACGTCATTCTCGCCGAGGACGAGTTGGCTGTAGAGGAGGTAGAGCTCCGCGTCCTCGGGGTGGAGTGACACGCCCTCGGCAGCGATCGAGATGGCCTGGAAGGGTTGGTTCGCATTCCGGTACGCACCGGCCATCCGGAGGAAATAGTCCGGCTGCGTTTCGTACGTGGGCGACAGTTTTCGCAGCGCAACGCCGACCTTGGTGGCCTCAACCCAATCCTGCGTCGCCAGCAGTACGCGCCAGTGTAGTCCCGCCAGATGCTCATCCTCGGGGCGTTCACTGGTCGCCTTGGTGATGATCGGCTTGGCGATCGACGGATTCCCGTCGCGCATGAGTGCAGACACGACGCGCGCCACGACCTCCGCGTTCTGGCTCTCGAGCACCGCCACGCTGCTCCACGCGCGTCCCGCACCGGCGCGGTTCCCGAGCGCGTCGTACGCGTTCGCCGCCGCTTCCCATCCGTACCAACTCGTCGAATCGAATGAGATGAGGGCGAGCGCAACCTTGAGGATGGAGTCGGCAGGTTGTCCAAGCGCCGTGAATGCGCGCAGCAGGCAGGCGCGCGCGATCGCGGCGCGCGGATAGGCGAGCACGCCTTCGCGCGCGGCGGCGGCGGCGTCTCTCGGTGATCCGGCTCGCATTGCATTCTCGCACCGGCGCACGGGCGCAAGCTGCTCGCGAGCGCGAAGGACTTCCGCGGCGAATGCGTCTGACGCGGGATCGACGTCGGGAAGCTCCGGCGTGACGATTGGCTGCTTGAGGCCGGAGTCGCGCGTCAGGACCAGCGCGCCTTCGAGGCGGAGCGCGTGCCCGGCACCGGGAATCGCCCGCCCGATGACATACTCGTCGGCGCGATGGCGGCGCGCCATGTCACGAATCTCCGCACCCAGCAGCACGCTGTCGGTGTTGAAGCCCGCCTTTTGCAGTTCCTGCAACATCTCCCAGCGGTTGACCACGATGAGGTCACGCTTCGCGCCGTGGCTGAGCGCACCATCGACGGCGTCGCCGACTCGGCGGCCGAGGCTGCCTTTGCCGCCGTCGAAGTTATGGACCAGCAAGCGCTGGCGGAGAAACTCCTGCTGCGCGCTTGCCCGTGTCGGAGAGAGTCCGCCGAGAGCCGTCACTCCGAGAAGGACGGCGCCGAAAAAACGATGCGCGCGCAGGATTTGCGGGGTGGGGACGAAGAGTGACGTCGGTGGGATACCGCTAGACATAATACGCAGAGGGAAGCGATTCCGATGCCACCCCGCAGCGTTACAGGCCTCGCTTTCCGGCGACGGACGTGACAGTCTTCACACGGCATTTTGACACGAGACCAGCGACCTGCTCATGGCACAAACCGCATCATTCGACGTGACGACCGGCGTGGACCTCCAGGAAGTCGACAACGCCATCAACCAGGCCCAGAAAGAGGTCGTACAACGCTATGACTTCAAGGGTTCCAAGGCGACGATCGAGTTCAAGCGAGCGGAATCCCTCATTGCCCTCGTGGCCGACAGCGATTTTCAGATGACCGCGCTCTTCGACATCGTACAGACCAAACTGATCAAGCGCGGCGTTCCCGTGAAGAATCTCGACATCGGTGAATTGAAGCAAGCCGGAGGCGACACCGTTCGTCGTGACGTGAAACTCAAGATGGAGCTTGATCCGGAGACGGCGAAGAAGGTCGCGGCAGCAATCAAGGAAGCGAAGCTGAAGAAGGTGCAGGCATCGATTCAGGGAGAGCAGGTTCGGGTGAGTGGCCCCTCTCGCGATGAATTGCAGGGGGCCATTGCGTTGCTCAAGAGCAAGGACTTCGGTGTGCAGCTGCAGTTCGGGAACTATCGGTAGCCGGATGCCGAGGTCGCGCCTCCTTCGCTATGGCGCCGCCCTCGCGGCGTTGCTGGCCGGCAGTTCCTGCGGGGGAGATTCCGCGCCAAGTCAGGTAACGCCGCCCGCCTCCGTCGTCACAAGCATCGAGGTCACGCCATCGTTGCCAACGCTCGAAATTGGCTCGACCATGACGATGTCGGCGACGGTTCGTGATCAGCGGGGGGCGGCCATGAGTCAACAGGTGCAGTGGACAAGCAGCAGTGAGACGGTCGCGCAGATTGGTGCGTCGACAGGGCTCCTGACGCCGACCGGTCCAGGCACCACCACGATTTCAGCATCGGCCGGTGGCAAGCTGGGGACGACGACGCTGACCGTCTTTCAGACGGTCGCGTCCCTGTTCATCGACAGTATTCCGCCGAAGCTCTATGTCGGTAAGACGGCGCAACTCGTGTTTCAGGTGCGCGATGCGATTGGTGTGGCCGTCAACTTGAAGGCGGTCACATGGACGTCGAGCGCGCCGTCCGTCGCAACCATCTCGCCGTCGGGACTGCTCACGGGCGTCTCGCTCGGGACGACGCAGATTACCGGTGTCGTGGATGGAAAAACGGCATCGCGCTCGATTGTCGTCCAGCCGCTGCCGCAGGTGTTCGTTACGATGACCCCGGAGAATGCGTCGCTCGCGCGCGGTGCCGACTACGCGTTGACGCCCAGTGTCACGGATCTCGATGGAAAGCCGCTCGCCGGTCGCGTGGTCACCTACTCGACCTCCGATGCATCGATTGCGACGGTGACGGCCGCCGGCGTCGTGCATCCGATCGCCAACGGCGTCGCGACGATCACTGCGTTGGTCGACGGTCAGGACGCGACGTCGCGCGTCACCGTGCTCGATCCGCGAACCGTGAGCGGCACGGTCTACACCGCCGATGGTGCGAGTCCCGCGAACGTGGCGTTTACCGCCCGCTTCGGCGGCGGCGTGTCGGTGCAGCGCTTCGTCGCACCGGTCAACGCGGCCACCGGTGCCTTCTCGCTCGTCATTCCATTTTTTGCGACGAACGCGCCCGTTATCGAGTACTTCGTCGATATCGCGTCGGGGACGTCCCGGCCGTATCACCCGTCCTACGTCAGGCTGTCCGGCGGGGCCGCGCCGGTGAACTCGCGCATTGTTCTCGTCCCCCACACGGTGGTGCCGGATTCTGGGACGTACGCCGGCAAGTCGTTCGCGGTTGACCTGAACGAAGCGTTCACGCCTGTGTGTCCGTATTCTCCAGTGGACGCAAACTGCCAGAGCTACTGGCCGAACTATTGGCTTTCAGGCGGAATCAAGAACTGGCCGGATGCGGCTCGCCCCATTCCATTGGCCATCGATCGCACGCCAGGGCCCGCGACGGCCGCGGATTCCACGGCGATGTGGACGATCATTCGAATCATGGAAGCCGATCTCGGCAGGCAGCTGTTCAAACCTGTCATCTTTTCCGGGTACACGACGCCTGGCTACACCAACGGTCAGGTACTCGTCTCGTTCGATGCCTCGTTGAGTGGCTTTGCGGGCTATACAAACTGGTTTTGGGACGCGAGTGCCTCCGTTGTGTATGCGCGCATCCGGCTCGCTGGTGCACAGTATTTCGCGCGCTCCGACATCGTGTCGCACGAGTTGACGCATGCGCTTGGGTTCAGCCACACCTGCCGGTGGACCACGATCATGGGCGGCTACTCGTGTACCCAGACGACGCGGCTGAGCCAGACGGACGTCGCGTACTACCACCTGGCGGAACTCGTGCGGCGGAAGTCCGCGGCGGTGTCGGCGACGTGGAGTGTGCAAGAGGGCCTCGACGGCGTGCGGGTGCTGGAACTGAAGCTCCCCGCACCCGATGCGGTGTCGGCAAACGTGTTTGCGCTGAAGTCCAGGATTGGACTTCCGGGCAGCGACGCGTCGCCGTAGTTCCGCTCGTTCTGTCGCCCTGCGCCCTTCGTCGCTTGCGTTCCTCGAGGGCAGGCTTCGCGAAAGTGCCCGCACCATCTGGTCGTACGCAGTCCGCCCATTTCGCCAGGTCGGCGCGAGGTCATCCCACGCCGGGTTGTTCGCACTGATCAGCTCGATCTTTCGGCGCCGCGTCCATCCCTTGAGCTGCTTCTCTCGTGCGATCGCTGCACGTATATCGTGAGTCGTCTCGACGTGAACGAGCCTGGTAATGCTATGACGGGCAGTTGTCACGACTGTGCCCGACCGATGCTCGTCGAGGCGGAGGACGAGATTGCTCGTCACGCCGATGCACAGGGCACGAGATTGGCCCGCGAGTATGTGGACGTAGTAGGTTCGCATGGCCGAACATTGAGCGAGGCGGGCGCTGACCGCGGCGAAGAGCGGAGGTGCGGGCCCTTCACTTCGTTCAGGGCGACAAAACGAGCGGGGCGGCTACAGCTAACTCTCGTAGCAAATTAGATTTACGAAGCCTGCCCACACCCCACGACCTTCATGAAACTCGGCTTCATCACCCTCGGGTGCGACAAGAACACCGTGGACAGCGAGCGCTATCTCGCACAACTCGCTGACCGCGGCGCCGAGTACACCGATGATCTCGCACAAGCCGAGGTGATCATCATCAACACGTGCGGCTTCATCGACGCCGCCAAGAAAGAATCTCTCGACGCCATCATTCAGGCGGGCGACCTCAAGGAGTCCGGATCATGCCGCGCCGTCGTCGCCGTTGGATGCATGGTCCAGCGACACAAGGGCGAGCTCGAAGCGGCGCTCCCGGAAGTCGACCTGTTTCTCGGGTCGTCCGAAATGGACCAGCTCCTTCCGGAGCTCGAAGCGCGCGGCCTGATCGACGATGTCCCGGCCATTCATCCCGGCGTTCGGCTTTTTACCGGCGACACGCCGCACATTCGCTACCTCAAGGTGAGCGAGGGATGTGACCACGGCTGCGCCTTCTGCGCGATTCCACTCATGCGGGGCAAGCACCGCTCCTTTGCGCTGGATGAAGTCGTCCGCGACGCCCAGCTCCTCGAAGCGCAGGGCGCGCGCGAGGTCAACCTCGTCGCGCAGGATCTGGCGCACTACGGCCGCGATCGGCGCGACGGGTTCACGCTGCCGGAGTTGCTCGAGGCGCTGGTTCGTGAGACGTCCATCCCGTGGCTTCGCATGCTGTACCTCTATTCGTCGGGGATTACGCCCCGTCTCCTCGAGGTCATGAGTGCGGAACCGCGCATCCTGCCGTACCTCGATATGCCGATGCAGCATGCGTCCGATGCTGTACTCGCGAGAATGCGCCGGCCGGAGCGCCAGCGCACCATCCGCGATCGGGTGCAAACCATCCGCGGTGTAGTGCCCGACATCGCGATCCGCACCACGTGCATCGTCGGCTTTCCCGGCGAGACGGACGAGGACTTCGCGCAGCTCATGGCCTTCCTCGAAGAGATCCAGTTCGAGCGAGTCGGTGCGTTTACGTACTCCCCGCAGGAGGGCACGAAGGCCGCCGAGATGATCGATGACGTGCCGGAGTCCGTGAAGCGACAGCGGCTCGAGCGCCTCATGGAGCTGCAACGACAGGTAACGGCGGAGCGCTACGAGCGCTTCATTGGGCGCACGGCACGCACGATGATCGACCGCATTGTGGACGGAGAAGCGCAGGGACGGACCGTGTGGCAGGCGGACGACGTCGACGGAATCGCCTACGTCCAGGGTGCCGAGGAGCTCCCGCCAGGTACGATTATCGACGCGGTCATCGAAGGGGTCGAGGACGATGTGGATTTCCGGGCGACGCTGCTTCGGGTGATCGACCTCCCGGGAGCGCCGCCGAAGCGCGCCCGGTCGCTGCCGGTAATGAGTACGTCGATTGGGAGCTTTGGCCGTTGACCGAGCGCGCCGTTTGAGGTCCGCTCGGTTTTTCGCCCGGGTAGCGGAGGGCCTGCACCTCACGCCCGTTCCACGCCGCATCGCAGCATTCGCCATCATCGCCGCCGCGGGTTGTTCCGCCGCTGCGGCCTCTCGAAAACCGGCGACCCCCAACGCGCCAGGAGCCTCCGACAAGCGCAGCGCATCCGCCCGCATCGTCCGCATTGGGCTCGCGGACGCGGTCGCGTCGGTCCGCGTAAGCTCTGCCGGTCCATGGGTAATCTTTGCCGAGGACGGGCGTACCCCAGTCGCGCTGACGCAACCGGGGGAGAAATGGCTCATCGAGCGCGAGGGTCTCGCCGTCCGCGCACAGCGCGAGGATTCGCGGCCGGTGTCGGCGCGCGAGGGTACCGTGGTCGTGCACCCGCTGGATGCCGACGGCCAGATTGGCTTCAATGGACGTCGGTATCGCGGCGACCTTGTGATCTCCGCCACGGCAGCGGGCCTCGTCGTCGTGAATCGTTTGCCGATGGACGACTACCTGCGCGGCGTAGTTCCACTCGAAATTGGGTCCACGTCGTCGCGAGATGTCGCAGCCGTCGAAGCGCAGGCGGTGACCGCGCGCAGTTATGCGGTGACGCACATCAACAGCCGTGCGCGATACGACATGCGCGCAACGGTGTCCGACCAGGTCTACGGAGGCGCCGGCGTCGAAACAAACGCGTCGAACCTCGCGGTCCAATCCACGAGCGGATTGGTTCTACTCTACGGGGGACAGGTCGTGAACGCCCCGTACTATTCGACCTGTGGAGGCAGCACGGCTGAGCCACAGGATGTGTGGCGTACCGGGCCGGAGCCCTATTTGCGCCGTGTCAGCGACCAGATCCCCGGGACGACGCGCTTCTACTGCGACTTCGCGCCGCGGTATCGGTGGACTCGCACATTCGGTCGTGACGATCTTCGCCAACACGTGGTGAAGTACATGAAGAGCCTCGGCGGAAATGCGAGCACGATATCGAGTGTCCGAAGCGTGACGGTCACAGACGTCACGCCGGCAGGGCGGGTGTCGGTGTTGACGATCGAAACGGATCGCGGGGCAATCACTTTGCGCGGGAACGAGATGCGATCGGCGTTACGGCTGGCGAGTGGCGAGTTGTTGTACAGCACGTACTTTTCCGTCGAGACGGTCATGGGACGAGATGGAGTCGAGACGCTGACACTGATTGGCGGCGGCAATGGTCACGGTGTGGGCATGTGCCAGGCGGGCGCGATCGGGCGTGCGCGCGCCGGCCAGGACTTTCGGACGATCCTTCGGACCTACTATCCCGGTACGACCGTTGGCACCATTGACTGAACGCCCGCGAGGTCACGGGCGAGGAGACCGATCGTGATTCGGCCGAGCCAGGAAGTAAAGCAGACGAGTGATCCCATCCGTATCGGTGTGGTCGGAGCGGGCGCGATCGCTCAACTCACCCATCTTCCCGTCCTGACGAAGATGCGCGGTGTCGAACTGGTCGCCGTCTGCGACAATGATCGCCCGAAGGCGCGAGCGCTCGCCGACCGCTTCGGCGTGCCCGACGTGTGTACGGACATCGAAGACCTGCTCGCCACCGAGGGCCTTCAGGCGATCGTCATTGCGACGCCGAATCACCTGCACGAGCCACATGTCCTGAGCGCAATCGCGTCAGGAGTAGACGCGCTCGTCGAGCGTCCTTTGTCACTGACCGCGCGGGGTGTGGAACGCATCGTGAACGCGGCCAGCCGCGCCAACCGGAAGGTGCTGGTCGCGAACAATCATCGCTTTCGAAGCGACGTCCAGGCGCTTGCCGGCTTTCTGCGTGGGGGCGAACTCGGCAAGCTGACCGGCATGCGCGCTGGCGCATACCACCATAAGCGCACCGAGGGTGGTTGGAGACAGCGTCGCGTCGAGTCGGGTGGCGGATCGTTCTTCGACTATGGTCTTCCGCTGCTCGATCTCGCGCTGTGGCTGAGCGATTATCCGGAACCGGAGCGCGTCGTCGCGCAGATGGAGCGTGGCAGTGGCAAGAATGCCGTCGAAGAAGCGATGCTGGTACAGGTGCGGTGCAAGTCCGGGATCGCGTTCAATTTCGATGTCTCCGGGTCCTATGTCGGCGAAGAGGAGCGCTGGTGGTTCGAGACGTTGTCGACGCGCGGGAGCACGCGACTCGCGCCGCTTCGCGTGGTGAAGGAACTGCACGGGCGTCCCACCGACGTGTCTCCGCGCGGGGCCGCGGCGCGCGAGAGCGCGTTCATTCAGTCGTATCGCGCGGAACTCGCACACTTCGCGGCCGTCATCGGTGGCTCGGCCGAATACGAAGCACCGACGGATCAGATTCTGTTGCACCGAATCGTCGAGGCGATCTACAAGTCCGCGGACGAAGGACGCGAGATTCGCCTGTGATGGTTCGCCGTCTCGTCGCGGCATTCGCGCTGTTCGTCTCGGCGACCGCCAGCGTGCGCGCGCAGACGCCGCCGGCGCCCGCAACGGCCTCCGAGATGACCGTTACACTCGTGACGTTCGGGCTCGGCGATCTGGTGTGGGAGCGCTTCGGCCATAATGGACTCTGGTTCCACGATCCGGCGACGGGCGAGGACGCGCTCTATGACTGGGGTCGCTTCAACTTCAAGGATCCCGATTTTCTCATACGATTCCTCAAGCTGGACACGAAGTACTACATGGGTGCCAGCGATGGACCGGGACTCATCGAGGCGTACAGGGAACGTGGCCGGCCGATTACGCTCCAGCGCCTGAATCTCAGTCGGGCGCAGGCGCAGAAGCTGTATGAGTTCGTGCGGTGGAATGCGCTCGAAGCGAACAAGTACTACCGCTACGACTACTTCGTCGATAACTGTTCTACCCGATTGCGCGACGCGCTCGACAACGCTCTCGGCGGCGCGATCAAGCGCGCCTCCGCGACTGCACTCACGAGAACATCGTATCGCCGAGAGAGCGTGCGCCTCACTGACGGCGATCGCCCGGTGCAACTCGGCATCAACCTCGCGCTTGGCCGCCCGGCGGACGCCCCGCTCACCGAGTGGGAGTCGTATTTCATCCCCATGCGTTTGCGGGATGGCGTGCGGAAGGTGCAGGTCCCAGGTCCTGATGGGACGATGGTTCCACTGGTCGCGCAAGAACGTGAGCTCGCGCTTCCGCCAGGGATGACGGCGATCACGGAATTGCCGGAAGCACCGCGACTCGCGTGGCGCTATCTCGTGCTCGGGTTGCTGCTCGCTGCCGTCGTCGTCGTGCTGCGACTCGTGATGATGTCCCACCGCGCCGCCGCGTGGGCGTTGGCGGTCATCGGCGCCGTGTGGTCGCTGATCAACGGTGTACTCGGCGTCATCCTGCTCGTGGTGTGGCTCGCAACGCTGCATGTGTTCTGGAAAGGAAACGAGAACGTCCTCATCTTGACGCCAATGTCTCTGCCCCTCGTGATCCTGATCCCGGCGGCGTTGCTGCGAAACCAGGCGGAGCGTGCGGCGCGCATGGTTGCATCGATTATCGTTGCCATGTCTGCTGTAGCGCTCGTGTTGGCGATAGCACCCGGCGGGCAGGAGAATCGTGCGATTGTGGCGTTGGTCGTGCCCGTGCACCTGGCGTTGGCCTGGGCGCTCGCGCTGCCGAAAGTGGTTCGTCCCACATAGGCATGCGCAGGACGTTGTGCGGAATTGCGACGCGCCTTGCCCTCATGGCACTCGCGAACGCTGCGCACGCGAACGCACAGGATCTGCGAGGCGAACCCCGTCGCACTCAAGGTCCTCGCCTATGACCGCACTCTGGATGGCGCTCCGGACCGTATTGAGAAACAGATCGTGCGCATCGATTCGAGCGGCGGCGCAAAGACGTCGTTTACTGCGGTGCAATCGGCTGCCGACTTTGTTCGGCTCGGCTTCGTTCGCGAGCAGCGTGGTCTGTACACCTTTCTCGGGCCGGACGCGGAGACGCTGCTCGACAACGAGTTTACCGCTGGTTACTGCTTCTGGGTTCACGAGCCCGATGGCGCACGCGTCAACCAGGTTGGCCTAGTCTTCGAGCCGGCAGGGCGGCGACGTGGTCGAGTAGATATCGCGGGGACGCTGTGGGTCGACACGGCCGCTCGTGCACTGCGAGACATCGACTTTGCTTTCGTCGGCACCGGCAAGCAAATCGGTGCACCGGAGCCGGGCGGGCACATCTGGTTCCGCGAGATGCCGAATGGCGTCGTGCTCATCGACCGGTGGTTTCTGCGGTTGACCTGTGCAGGCGTCGACACACTGGACCGCACCCGGTTTCGCGGCCCTCCGCTCTGGGAAAACTATCTTCACGATGTGGGCGGTGAAGTCGCTCGCGCGTCGTGGCCGGACGGGCAGTCGTGGCGCGCCTCGCTTGGTACGGTGCGGCTCCATCTCGACGACCAGTTCGGGAGGCCGGAGCGGAGACAATCGATTCGTCTGGACGGCACCGATTACGCGGGCACGCCGGACAGCGCGGGCAACATCGTCATTCCTGATCTGCTGCCTGGACCGTACGCCGTCGTGGTGGTGGATGCAATGTCTGGCGTGACGATGCCGACCGCGCTCCGGTTTTCCGCTCTGCGCGACAGCGTTATGCAATTCTCCATCGTCGCACCCTCGGCCGAGCGTTTCCAGAAGAAGGCCTGCCTCGGCGACCGTCGGAACACGTGGACAATCGGTCGTGCGCAACGAATGGATGGGAAGGGAGTCGCTGGCATCCGGTGGGACGTCGGCATCGACCTCAATGAATCGTCGGAGATTGTTTTCGCGAGCGGCAAGACTGACGGGGACGGTGCGTTCGGCTTCTGTAGTTCGCTGCTCCGCGACCGGCGGCTGGGCGTGCGCGTCGCGGACAATGGAGCACCCCAGAACGTGGTGATCAGGACGCTCGAGGATGTCGCCTCGTCGTTCGTCGTCACGCTACCGTAGTAGGCCATCGTCCGCCTTTATAGCCGTGGGCGCGAGAACCGAGAATGTCATCCCGAGCGAAGTCGCCGTCTGCACCTTCAGTCTGAGTCTTGGTGCGGGCCCTTCAACTCGCATGCTCGCTCGGGGTGACAGTAGGGATGGCGAGTGTGCCGCGAATTGTGTACAATTGGCCGGTGACCGCTGAGATCGTCCCATTCGAGCCAGCCCATGCGCACGCATTCTATGCTCTCAACCGTGCATGGCTCGACGCGCACGGTCTCTATGAACCGGCCGACGAGCACCATCTTGCCCATCCCGAACGATCGATCCTTGCGGAAGGCGGCAGCATCTTCATTGCGGTCACCGAAGGCGAAGTCATTGGCACTGCGGCCGTTGTGCCGATCGACGAGCGAGTGGTGGAAATCGTGAAACTGACAGTGGCGAGTCACGCGCGCGGGCAGGGCCTTGGGCGACGCTTGGTGAATGCGTGTGTCCAGCGCGCACGTGACGCAGGCGCTGAGCGGATTGCCCTCGTGTCCAGCTCGTTGCTCCACGACGCCCTGGCCCTGTATGAATCGATGGGTTTCGAACATCGGCCGATGCCATCGCGTGTTCCGTACGCGACTGCCGACGTGTACATGGAACTCGCCCTCGGGGATGCGGTACGCGCATGAGATTCCTGGCGAGTCTCCATGCACGTCATCCCGAGCGAAGTCGAGGGATCTGCACGCGCAGCATGGGTTTGAGGTGCAGACCCCTCGACTCGCTTCGCTCCCTCGGGGTGACAATCCTGGCACTCATTGCCATAGCTATTCCGCGCGTCGCCGCAGCGCAGGAACTCCGCGGTACGATCATCGATAGCACGTCGCGCCGGCCGGTTGCGGGGGCCGTCGTCATGCTGATGGATTCTGTCCGGATGATGTTGGGGCGAGGACTCAGCGACGAGCGCGGAGAGTACAGGCTGCTTCTGACCGCAGCCGCGACGCGCATACGCATTGTCAGACTGGGTTTCCGCGCACGCGAAGTGTCGCTGCCCGCCGACCATGCCACTGGCGGCCGTGTGGACGTTGTCATGCTCGCCATTCCGGCGATGCTCGATCGCGTGGCGGTGATCGCGTCACCAAAGTGTGCGAAGCGAAGCGATGCAGAGGCGGCGCTCGCGCTCCTCGATCAGGCTCGATCCGGCCTGCTCGCAACCATCGTCGCGCGCGAGGCGAATCCCGGCACCTTCAAGATGCTCGCCTTCGGCCGCTCGATGGACGGATACAGCGACAGGATTCTGAAACAGGCCGTTCGCATCGATTCGAGTTCTGCGACGAAGTCGTTCTACGCGGTGCGGACCGGTGCCGATTTCGTACGGCTCGGCTTCGCGCGTGATAGCAATGGGGTTCGCAACTACCTGGGACCCGACGCCGAAACGCTGATCGACAACGATTTCGCGCTCGGCTACTGCTTTCGGGTGCACGATCCAGTGCGCGAACGGCCCCATCAGGTTGGGCTCACCTTTGGCGCGGCGGACCGCAAAAAGGGTCGCATCGACGTCGACGGCACGTTGTGGGTGGATACCGCAGCACGCGCGTTGCGCGACATCGAGTTTTCCTTCGTCGGAACCGAGCCTCTGCTTGGCGCACCCACGCCGGGCGGCCACATCTGGTTCCGCGAAATGCCAAGCGGTGTCGTGATCATCGACCGGTGGTTCTTTCGCTTGATCGGCGCAGGAAGCGACACCAGCTACAGCCACCGTAGTGACCAGTCGATCCGCACCTGGTACTTCGCCCGCGACGCGGGGGGCGAAGTCGCGCGCGTCATATGGCCCGACGGCCGCGCCTGGAAAGCATCGCTCGGCACGCTGGAACTACATCTCGTGGATCGGCTCGGCCGGCCGGCGCGGAACCAGATCATCAGGTTGCGTGACACGGACTACCTCGCGAGCCCCAACGCCCGTGGCGACCTGGAGATTCCGGATTTGCTGCCTGGTCCGTACGTCGTGCAGGCGATCGACGTCGAGAGTGGCGTCGCGCTCGATACCGACCTCTCCATCGTGGCCATCCGGGACAGCGTCGTGCGCACGGCGCTCGTGGCACCGGCGCCGGATGTCTTTCGGAAGAAGGCGTGCGAGCGAACCGCTCCGAACAGGTGGATTCCCGTGCTGGTCCTCATCGGTCAGAAGGCACCGGCGCCTGGCGTCGAGTGGGAAATCGGTACGCGACTCGGCACGGAAGCGGAGGACGTCATCGCGAGCGGACATGCCGACGAGGAGGGCCGGTTTGGGTTTTGTAGTTCGTTGATGAAGGATCGGATCCTCGACGTTCGTACGCGTCGAAATGAGGCGACGCGGCAGGACATCATCACGAGTCTCGTTGGCACGGTCAACGAGCTCAAGATCACGCTGCCGCCATCCCCATAGCCACTGTTCGTTTTGTCGCCCTGAGCGCAGCGAAGGGCCCGCACCTTTGCACTTACTCATGGTGTTGCGCCGCGCCAAATTTCATCTCGTGAGCGCACTCTCCGTTGGAATCGATGTTGGCGGCACTTTCACTGATCTCGTCGCCGTTGACGCGTTCGGCGCCGTCAGTGCGCGCAAAGTCCCGAGCACGCCAAGTGATCAGAGTGAAGGGGTGGCCAGTGCGCTCGCACTGCTCCAGAGCGAGCCCGTCGCGAGGTTCGTGCATGGCACGACGGTCGCGACGAACATGCTGCTCGAGCGCGCCGGCGCACGCGTCGTCCTCATTGCGACCGACGGATTCACTGATGTATTGCACCTCGCGCGACAGGACCGAGCATCGCTCTACGATCTGACGCGACATCATCCCGCTCCTCTCGTCGATCGCGCTCACACGGTCGGCGCTCGCGAGCGCATCGAGCCCGAGGGTGTGCGGCTAGAGCTCACCGCGGCGGCGATCCACGAGATCGTCGAGCAGGTGCGCGCACTCGCGCCGGATGTCATCGCGATCTCCCTGCTGCACGCGTACGACGACAGCGCACATGAGCAGCGCATCGCCGAGGCGCTGCGTGCGGCATTTCCGAGCGTGGATGTGGTGCTATCGTCGGACGTATTTCCGGAGATTCGCGAATACGAGCGCACGGCGACGGCGGTGGCCGAGTCGTACCTCCGCCCCGGCGTCTCTCGATATCTGGAGCGGCTCTCGGAGCGAGCGGCAGCGCTCGGCGTGCCGGCGCCCGGGGTGATGACGTCTGGCGGCGGAATGCGAACGATCGCCCAGGCGGCGCGAAGCGCGGCATCGCTCGCGCTGTCGGGGCCGGCGGGAGGTGTCGTCGGCGCAGCAGCCGTGTTGAAGGCCGCGGGCTTCTCGAATGCGCTCACCGTGGATATTGGTGGAACGAGCGCGGACGTCGGCCTCATTCTCGGCGGCGAGCCGTTGATTGAACCGGGCGGCCGAGTGGCAGGCGTTCCGATTTCACTCCCACGTGTGCTTGTCGAAACGGTGTCGGCAGGTGGCGGGAGTATCGGGTGGATCGACGATGGCGGCGCGTTGCGCGTCGGTCCTCGCAGCGCCGGCGCCGTTCCCGGACCCGCTGCGTTCGGCCGCGGCGGTACGCAGGCCACCGTCACCGACGCTCACGTGGTCCTTGGTCACATCACCGCGAGCGCACTCAGCGCCGGCGTGTCGCTCGACCTCGACGCAGCACGCCGCGCCGTCGCAATTCTCGCCGAGCGGCTGGACGTCGAGCCGGAACGTCTGGCTCGCGCGATGGTCGATATCGCGGACGCGTCCGTGGCGCGCGCCCTTCGCCGGGTGAGCGTCGAACGAGGCGTGAACCCCCGTGATTGCGTCCTCGTCCCGTTTGGCGGCGGGGGGCCACTCCACGCGTGTGGTCTCGCCGAGCAGTTGGGTGTCTCGACGATCTTCGTTCCGCCATTTCCTGGCATGCTGAGCGCCGTTGGTCTGGCGATCACCCCGGAGCGGCGTGAGCGAATGGTGAGCGTCCTCGCGCGCGCGGACGCGCTCGATGCAGACACATTGCGCGCCGCGTTGGAGCGCGCCGCCGAGGGCGTTGCCGAGGGTCACGATTGGCAGCGCACGTGGACGGCGCGCATGCGGTACGTCGGGCAAGGCCACGAGCTCGATGTGCCCGCCTTCGTCGCTGACGACGGGTCCGCCCTGTCGACCCGCTTCGGCGCCGCGCACGCGCAGCGGAATGGGTTTACACTTGGTTCGCCGGCGGAGTTGATCGGAGTACGCCACGTTGCCAGCGGCTCCGGGCATCCGATTCGTTTCGAGCGCCTCGAATCGTCGGAGTGGAGCGCGGCGACGCGTATTGACGACGGCGGGAGTTTCCAGGCAGAGCTCCACGGGCCCGCCGTCGTCGTGCTAGCCGGTGCAACACTGAGTGTGAAAGAGGGATGGACGGCGAACCCGCACGCAACGGGCGGGTGGCTGATCACTTCACTACGTTTTCCGAATGGCAGAAAAGAAGAAGAAGCCTAAATACGATTCAAAGCGCGCGTGGGCCGAAGCTCGTGCGTTGATCTGGGAGCATCGCACGTCGGTCAGCATTGGCCTCGTGCTCATGCTGATCAGCCGAGCAGCAGGGTTCGTGCTTCCGGCAAGCACGAAATGGCTTATCGATGACGTGATCGGTAAGCACCATGTCGAGCTGCTCATGCCCCTCGCGTTGGCCGCGGGCGCCGCGACGTTGATCAACGCCCTGACGTCATACGCCCTCTCCCAAGTCGTCAGCGTGGCGGCGCAACAGGCGATCGCCAAACTCCGTGAAGACGTGCAGGCGCATCTCGTGCGACTACCTGTACGGTTTTTCGATAGCACGAAGAGCGGCATTCTCGTCTCGCGCGTCATGAACGACCCCGAGGGGATTCGCAACCTCGTCGGTACCGGGCTCATTCAGCTGGTGGGCGGATTCGTGACCGCCGTCGTCGCCCTGGTCGTACTCTTCTGGTTGAACTGGAAGCTCACGTCGGGGACCGTGATTTTCCTCGGTATTTTCGGAACGGGCATGGCCATCGCGTTCGGCAAACTTCGCCCGCTCTTTCGCGAGCGGAGTGTCATTACGGCCGACGTGACGGGGCGTCTCGCGGAAACGATCGGCGGCATTCGCATCGTCAAGGTGTACACCGCGGAGGAACGCGAGCGGGCTGTGTTTGCCGGAGGCGTGCAGCGGTTGTTCCGAAACGTCGCGAGCACGATCACCGGCACCTCGGCGACGAGTGCACTTTCCACGGCCGTGGTCGGAGCGATCGGCGTGCTGCTGATGGTGTTCGGCGGACGCGCCGTGCTTGCCGGCGCGATGACGCTCGGCGACCTGCTGATGTACCTGATCTTCATCGGCTTGGTGACGCTGCCACTCGTTCAGATCGCGAACATCGGCACGCAGCTCACCGAAGCACTGGCTGGCCTCGATCGCATTCGCGAGCTGCGCGACATGGCGACCGAGGATCAGGAAGACGCGAACAGGGCGCCGGTGCCCGCCGTGCGTGGAGATGTGGCCTTCGAGAACGTGTGGTTCGAATACGAACCCGGCGTGCCGGTGCTCAAGGGCGTGTCGTTCAGTGCGCCGGCAGGCACCACCACTGCGCTCGTCGGCTCGAGCGGATCGGGGAAGAGCACGCTCATTTCCCTCGTCATGGCCTTCGCTCGGCCGCAGACCGGTCGCATCCTGTTGGATGAAGCCGATCTCGAAAGCCTCAAGTTGCACGACTACCGTGGACATCTCGGCGTCGTGATGCAGGACAACTTCCTGTTCGACGGCACGGTGAAGGAGAACATCGCCTTCACGCGCCCCAACGCGACCGACGAGCAGGTGCGCGACGTCGCGCGCATCGCGAATGTCGACGAATTCGTGCAAGGCTTTCCCGACAAGTACGATACGATCGTGGGCGAGCGTGGCGTGAAGCTGTCCGGCGGCCAGCGCCAGCGCGTCGCGATCGCGCGCGCCATTCTCGCGGATCCGCGCATCCTCATTCTCGACGAAGCGACGTCCTCGCTCGACAGCGAAAGCGAGCAGATGATCCAGCAGGGGCTTCGTCGCCTGCGTGCGGGACGAACCACATTCGTCATCGCGCACCGGTTGTCCACGATCACCAGCGCCGACCAGATCCTCGTGCTCGAGCATGGAGAAATCGTCGAGCGAGGGAATCATCACGAGCTGCTGGCGCACAGCGGACGGTATCGCGATCTGTACGAGCGGCAGCACCGCGTGGAGGACGATGTGTTCGTCAACCCCGGAGAGGACCCGATTCCAACGGACGAGAGCGATGCGCGCGCCGAGGCGTTGCGGATCGCGGCGCGCACGGGAAGCCGGCTGTAGCGCGGACGTGGACCCACTGGAGCTGTCCGTGCTCGCGCACGGCGTCGCAATGATTGCCGAGGAGATGGGCGCGGTACTCGTACGAAGCGCGCTCTCTCCAAACATTCGCGAACGTCGCGACGCATCGTCCGCCGTCTTCGACGCGGCAGGCCGGATGATCGCGCAGGCGGCGCACATTCCCGTGCACCTTGGCGCGATGCCGGAATCGGTCGCCGCGGTTCGTGCGCGTAATCCGGCGCCGGGTGATGTCTTTCTGCTCAACGATCCGTATCACGGCGGTTCGCACCTCCCCGATCTGACGCTGATCGAGGCAGTCGACATCGATGGCGAGGTGGGCGGGTTCACCGCCGTGCGCGCACACCACGCCGACGTGGGCGGTATGAGTCCAGGCAGCATGCCACAAGGCGCGACAGAGTTGGTTCAGGAAGGGCTCATCGTTCCACCGATCAGGTTGGTGCGCGCGGGCGTGCTCGACGAGGAGCTCTTGTCCTTCATTCTCGCCAACGTGCGCACGCCCGAAGAGCGACGTGGCGACCTCGGCGCGCAACTCGCTGCGTGCGCGATCGGCGCGTCAGGATGGCGCGCACTGGCGGCGCGGCTCGGCAGACCCCGACTCGATGCTGCGTGCAACGCGTTGCTCGACTACGCCGAGCGCCGTGTCCGTGCTCGGCTGGTGCCGCTGGACGGCGTTGCCGGGTTCGCAGAGGATCGGCTCGAAGGGGATGGCGTGACTGAGGCTGATATCCCGGTTCGAGTGGCGCTTCATATTCGCAATGGAACGTTGCATCTCGATCTCACAGGGAGCGCCCCCCAGGTTGCAGGGAACGTGAATTGTCCGTCGGCGGTCACACGCGCGGCGGCGGTATTCGCCGTGCGCACGCTCCTCGACGACGACGTGCCGACGAACGACGGAATCGCGCGTGCCATTTCACTCGTGCTCCCGGAACGCAGTGCCGTGAATGCCGCCTGGCCCGCTGCGGTGGCGGCAGGCAATGTGGAAATGTCGCAACGCATTGCCGACACAATTCTCGCGGCGCTGGGCGATGCCGGCGTTGACGTCGCGGCCCAAGGGCAGGGCACGATGAACAACATCACGTTCGGCGGAGCGGGTTGGACATTCTACGAAACGCTGGGGGGCGGTCAGGGCGCGAATTCCAGGGGCGACGGACCTTCGGGTGTGCACGTGGGCATGAGCAACACACTGAACACGCCCGTCGAGTCGCTGGAGCGTTCGACGCCATTGCGAATCGATCGCTATGCGATCCGTGAAAAGTCGGGCGGCGGCGGTGCCACGCGCGGTGGGAACGGCGTCATTCGCGAGTATCGAGCGACCGCACCATGCACGGTAACGCTCTTGACCGAACGTCGCCGGCATGCGCCGCGCGGCGTGGCCGGGGGAGCAGACGGAACACCTGGAAGGAACCTGCTCAACGGTGAGGCGTTGCCGGCAAAGTGCCGCCGCACGCTCGCGGCCGGAGACGTCGTGACGATCGAGACGCCAGGCGGCGGCGGGCACGGCATCGCAGGATGAGCCTCACCACGAAAGTCCTCATCGCGTTGGTGGCCGGCCTCGCGGTCGGTGTTGTCATCGCAACCTCCGGTAGCGCCACGCTCGCAAACATTCCGGGCTATCTCGAACCGGTTGGCACGATCTGGGTGAATGCGCTTCGGATGACGGTCATCCCGCTCGTCGTGTCGGCGATTCTCATCGGAGTGACATCCCTGCCCGACCCACGTAGTGTCGGCCGAGTCGGGGGGCGGGCGCTCGCGCTCTCGCTGCTGATGCTGGCGTCTGCGGCGTTCATGTCGGCACTCGTCGCGCCCGTCGCGCTCTCGATGCTCACCATCGATCCGGCCGCTGCGGAGGCGATGCGCGCCGGCGCGAAGGCCGCGAGTGGTGACGCGGTGCAGAGCGCACAGAAGATCGCCACGTTCGCGGAATGGCTCGTCGCGTTGATTCCGCCGAACCCAGTCAAGGCGGCGGCAGATGGTGCGATGCTGCCGCTCATCGTGTTTACGCTGATCTTCGGCCTCGCGGTGACTCGCATCGATGCCGAGGGACGCGACACGCTGATGAAGTTCGTCAACGGCGTGTATGGCGCGTCACTCAACCTGATGCGCTGGGTGCTCGTTGCCGCCCCCGTCGGCGTGTTCGCGCTTACCGTGCCATTGGCCACTCGGCTCGGTCTCGCCGCGGCGGGGGCTGTGCTCTATTACGTGGTCGTTGTCGCCGGCATGTGCACGGTGTTCATGGCGCTGATGTACGTCGTCGCGTGGGTTGGCGGCGGAAAGAGCATTCGCGAGTTTGCGCGGGCGTGCGCGCCGGCGCAGGCGGTCGCAGTCAGCGCCCGCTCGTCACTGGTCGCGCTACCGGCAATGCTCGAGGGCGCCGATGGTGTCTTGGGGTTGTCGCTCCCCATTCGCTCGTTCTTTCTCCCGCTTGCGGCGGCGACGTTCAAGGCGGGGAGCGCGATCATGATTCCGATCGGCGTCCTGTTCATGGCCAAGCTGTACGGCGTCGATGTGAGCGCGCCGCAGCTGGTCACGATCGCGCTGATGACCGTGGTGACGACGTTTGGTGTGCCTGGCGTCCCAGGCGGAACGATCATCGTCATTGTGCCGGTGCTGCTCGCCGCGGATCTGCCGGTGGCGGCGGTGGGCATTCTCCTCGGCGTGGACACCATTCCGGATATGTTCCGGACGGCGACGCACGTAACGGCGGATATGGCTGCGGCTACTGTACTCTCGCGGCACGAGCCAAGCTAACAGCAACAAACATACGTACGAGGTACCCGGAACCGTGTACCCGGACTGGCATCGAACCCAAGAGGAGCCATCGACACTTCGTATGGCATCGAGGCTACGCCAAACGCCGTCCGCAGTTGCGAACGGCGTTATTCGTGAGGACACTTTCTGATGGCTCTTCTTGGCCGGTATGCCAGTCAACGTACCCGGTTCGGAGTACCTCGTACGTCAGTTGTTGCTGTTCATTCCGATGCCTTCAGGACGTCGAATACCTTCGCGCCGACAAACGCATCCAGCAGCTCCTTGTCGAGCATCCCGTCCTTCGCCTCCATGTGCAGGATGTCGATCGCGCGATCCGTTGGCACCGCGCGCTTGTACGGCCGGTCCGTCGCCGTCAACGCATCGAAGATGTCCGCAATCGTCATCATGCGCGTCTGTACGGGGATCGCGTCCGCTTGCACCGCATTCGGGTAGCCGCGTCCATTCAACTTTTCGTGATGGCCGTACGCGATCTTCGGAATGTGCTTCAGCTCACGCGTCCACGGAATCTGTTCGAGGAACCGGTACGTGTGCGTCACGTGTGATTCGATTTCGCGACGCTCCGCGTCGTCGAGGTTGCCTTTCCGAATCATGAGGAACTGCAGCTCGTTGTCCTCGAGGAGCGGACGCTCGCGTCCCTCGAAGTCGGTAAAGGTGCGCCGGTGGATCTCCTGCAGCGCTTCAAAACTGCCTTCCGGAAGCACCGTTGGTTCGTTCGAGCTCGTGATCGCAGCGAGGAACTGGAGCAATTCAGCGCGCCGCTGCTGACGGATCGCTTCGAGGCGAACGACCTCGTCCTCGTACGCCGACCTGCCATTCGCGAGAATGAAATCAGCGCGCGCTCGCTCGAACTCCAGGTCAGTCTGTTGCAGCAGGTAGCCGAAGCGGTTGCGGACGATCTCCATGTCGGGTGCATAGAGTTTTTTCTGCTTCACGAGTACCTGCTCTCGAACGCCAACCTTCCCGAAGTCATGGAGCAGGCCTGCATACCGGAGCTCGCGTAGCTCGTCGCGCGAGAAGGCCACGTCGCGATACGAGCCCTCCTTCAGGCGATCGACGACCTCGGCCAACCCAACCGTCAGCGTTGCGACGCGCGCGGAATGACCCGATGTCGCTGGGTCTCGCGATTCGATGGCCGTTACGGCGGCGGTGACGAATCCCTCGAAGAGGCGCTCGATGTCTTCGTACAACTTCCCGTTCTCGATCGCGACCGCGGCCTGTGATGCGAGTGAGCTCGTGAGCTCGACCAACCGCTCGTCGAAGGTCAGCACTTCGCGCTCGACGACATCGGACGAGGACAACCGCGTATCGGCGGTTCGTTTGCGGTTGATCAGCTGCAGCACGCCCACCACTTCGTCCCGATGCGATTTCATCGGATGGACGAGCATCGATTTCGTGCGGTAGCCAACCTTGTCGTCGAAGCTCCGGTTCTGCTTGAAGGAGCTCTCCTCCGGCAGGAGATAGACGTCACCGATGACCAGCGGCTCGCCAGTCGCGGCAGCGTAGCCGGCGAGACTGGCGTGGTTGATCGGCACCGTGAACGTGTGGAAGGGCAGGCCCGGCAACGAGTGATTCTGTGCGATCGCGCAGCGCAGGCGAAATGGGGCGCCGTTCTCGTCCTTCTCGACGAGGTACAACGAACCGGCATCGCTATTCGTGAGCCGTCGTGCCTGTGTGAGGATGAGCTCCAGCAGCGTGTGCAGATCGCGCTCGGTGGAGAGCGCCACACCAATGGCCGTCAGTTCGGTGAGCTCACGGACACGCTCGGCCGCGAGGTCACGCGCGCGACGCTCCGCCACCAGTGCACGCGCGTGCTTGAATGCGCCACGGAGCGATGGGATGACCACACCGACCGCCGCGTCGCCCGGAAGCCACGCGGTAATCGCTTCGACGGGAAAGCCGGGTGGCGGTTCCTTCTGCCCAACTTCACCGATGCCAACGATCGCGCAGATCAGCGCCAACTCCTGGACGCGCGTCGGGTCGTCGCCGACGCTCACGAGCAGCGCATGATCCAGGACGATGACCGTCGGCCGGTCCAGATCCATGGCGCGCGCAGTCGGGAGTGCGAGGATGTGGCGCACCTCCACATCGTCTCCGCGCCGCCCCAGGGGCGTCGTGGAGATCGTTCGACCAACCGCGGTGAGGAGGAGAGGTTTCATGTCACCAAAGAAAAAACCCGCCGATGTCCGTAAGATGGACACCGGCGGGTTTTTTCGTCAGTAGAGAATCAGGTACCCTTTTTCAGGCTCGCCACTTCGGTCGCGGCCGGCGTGTACCCCGGGAACTCCTTGAGCACGGCGCCGAACAGTTCGAGCGCGTCGCTCTTCTTGCCCTTGTCCTTCAGGTCGAGCGCCTTCCCGTACATCACCACGGCGCGCATCGGCACCTTCTGGGTCGATGGAGCGCCCGCCTGCTGCGTACCGGTGTTGCTTGCCGGGGCGCCACTGGCGCCAGTGGACGGCGCCGCGGCGGGGCTTGCGTCGCCGGTACGCCGCACCATCGCGGGGAGCTTCATGCCGGTGTTGAGCTTGGTGGCCAAGTTGCCGACGCTCGACATGATGTTGTCCGCCTTATCGTCCACGCGATCCACGTGCTCGATCGCGCCCGTCTCGACGTTCACGGCCTTTGCGTCGATGCGGAAGTTGCCCTTTGGATCGACCATGAAGGTGCCCCAGATCATGTGCTGCGCGCCGAGCAGCTTGCCGACCTTGATGGCCGTTTCCTTGTCGACCTGGCCGCCCGTCACGAGCTTCTGCTCGTCGACCAGGCGCTGGACTTCGTCGCGCTCGATGACGCGAATACTCGAGTTCGTGGCCATGTCGGTAATGAGCATGGCGGGAACGCCCTTGCTGAGACCGTCATAGTCCTTGGCGCCCGAGAACCCGTACGAGGCATTGTCGAACGCCATGATGGCGACCGTCGGCTTGGTGCTGGCCTGCGCACCAGCTATGACGATGGGCGCAGCGAGGCCAGCGAACGCGGCGGCAAGCGAAACAAAACGAGCAGTGCGGGTCATGGTCTCCTCCGAGACTCGAACGGAATGACAACTTTTTCGTATCGGCGCATCCGCGCCGTATGGACTGCTAGATCACCAAGCTCAACCCTTCAGCTGCAGCAACCACCTGGAGCCGCGCTCCCTTCGCTGCCACCAGTGCTCGGCAACTCGCCGTACACCGGTCTACCTCCTCATCCGTGCGCTCAGGACGGTGGTGAAAGAGCACCAGCTTCTCCACTCCCGCTTCGATCGCAATCTCGACTGCGTCGTCGTATGTCGAATGACCCCACCCTACAAATGCGTCGTATTCCTGGGTCGTGAACATCGTGTCGTGCACCAGCACCGATGCCCCACGTGCGAAATCCACGAACCTGTCGCGCCAACCGGGCTGATCCTCGTACTTCGCCCGCTCACTGACTTCATTGTCCGAGACGTACACCAAACCGCCTGTCCCGTTTCCATCCGTGAATCGGTACCCCAGCGCGCCACCGGGGTGCCGTACCGCCATTGCTGCAACTTCGTAGCCGTTGCCGGCGCGCTGCTCTTCGGCCAGTTCCTGAAAGTCGATTCGGGCCTGCAATTCCTCGAATGTCACCGGAAAAACGACAGGCGACATCTGGTCCTTGATCACCCGGTCGATGCTCGTCTGGAGCGATTTCGAGCCCCAGATCGTGAAGTGATTCCCCTTGCGAAACAGCGGTGCGAAGAACGGAATGCCCTGAATGTGGTCCCAGTGTGCGTGCGTGAGGAAAATGTCACCGGCGATAGCCTCTCCGTTCGCACGATCCAGTAGTGACCGGCCCAGCTCACGAATTCCCGTACCCGCGTCAAGAATGACGAGCCACCCGTCCTCGGTACGAAGTTCCAGACAGGGCGTGTTCCCCCCATACCGTACCGTCGATGGCCCCGGACTCGGAATCGAACCCCGCGTCCCCCAGAATCGCAGCGTGAGCGCCATCAGTCCGACGTCTCGTCGTACGCGGGATAGTATGCATTCGCCGGTGTCGCCGGCGCGAGGGAGCGGGTCACGGGCGACGGGTGATCTTGGTCACACGCGCACCTGCGAGCGCTTTTCGAGCGCTTCGCGGTTGGCGATGGCAATGCGTCGGCGCTCCACACGGATGAACCCGTTCTCCTGAAAGTCCTTCATCGAGCGCGACACGGTTTCCCGGCTCGCGCCGATCATCTGGGCAATGGTCTGGTGCGTCAACAGCTTGTCGATCGTTGGTCCGCCACTTTCCTGCGCGAGGTCGAGCAGCAGCCGCGCAATCCGTCCCGGCACATCGAGCAGCACGAGCCCACCTATTTTCTCGTCGGCGCGCCGCAAGCGATGTGATAGTTCGCACAAGAGCGCCCACGCGACTGTCGGATTCGCGTCCACTCTCCGCCGGAAATCCTCGCGGCGCAGGATGAGGAGCTGTGCATCTTCCATCGCGATGACGTGCGCCGACCTCGGCTGGTCGTCGATGAGCGCGAGCTCACCGAAGTGGGAGCCCGGTTCGAGGACGCCAAGGATCACCTCGCGGCCGTCCTCCCCGATGAGCACCACTTTGACTCTTCCGGTGCGCAAGATGTAGAGCGAGTCGCCGGGGTCGTCCTGGAAGAGGATGACGCTGCCCTTGGGATACGAACGCTCACGGACGAGCTCACCGAACTTCGCGAGCTCATCACGTTCGAGTCCGCGAAAGAGCGGAACCGTAGCGAGAAAATCGGCGGTGGCTTTGATCACTCGGCGGGGAGGAAGGGCAGGGAAAGGAAGTGGGGCAAACGTATTGATCGCGGTTGGGGCTGTCAAACACTACTAGGGGGAAGTGATTGGGAGCGTGTCAGTTGGGCGGGCTGACAACTCGCGATGGGGGCGCGGGCTCAGGCCCGGGCCAACCGCCGGCTTGGGCGCGGGCTTGGGCCAGGGCTGGGGCCGGGGCTTGCCTGCAGGCGCGGGCTCGAGCCCGGGGCGGAGCTTGGGCGCCGCCCGCTGACAGCTGAAGTCTGAGCCCCCGCCCTCAGCCAGTAGTCAGCCCACGGCCGCAAGCCCCTGCCCGAGCCCGGGCCTGCAGGCAAGCCCAAGCGCGAGCCGTAGCCCCAGCCCGCGGCCGAGCCCACGGTTGGCCTCGGGCTCGAGCCCGCTCCCCCATGCCTAGTTACCAGCCGGCCTCATGCCCGAGCCCGGGCCCGCGGAACCTTCGCCGTGGCGTGCGCATTGGTCGCCGTAGGCAGCGTCGGCACGGTTGTCTTTTAGTCTGTGCGATGTCTATATTTGTAAGCTGTTTCCGATTCTGTACTTATTGCCAGGCAGGACTCAAATGAAGACCGATATCCATCCCGAGTACGCAACCGCCACCGTGAAGTGCGCCTGTGGCAGCACGTTCGAGACGCGCTCCACCATCGCCGAAATTCATACGGACGTCTGTGCGGAGTGCCACCCGTTCTATACCGGCAAGCAGCGCCTGCTCGATACAGCTGGCCGCGTCGAGCGGTTCCGCCAGAAGTACCTGAAGCCCGAAGCTGCCACCAAGGCGAGCTGACCTCTGAGCCTCCGCGACCTGCTGGGCGATCAACTCGCCCGGGCGGCGGAGGTCGAACGGCTGCTCTCCAACCCGGACACCTTCAGCGACAGCACCAAGGTCGCCGATCTGGGCCGAGAGCACCGTCGCCTCCAGCCTGTCGTCGAGCTGGCGGCTCAGCTCGAACGTCAAGAGAACGAGCTCGCTGAAGCCCGCGAGCTCGTTTCTATTGACGACCCGGAAATGGCAGCCGAAGCAACCCACGAGGTCGCTCGGCTCAACGCGGCTATCACGGAGCTCGAGGCGCGCCTCAAGCCCGCGCTACTTCCGCACGATCCACTCGACGATCGCAACGCCATCATCGAGATTCGCGCGGGGACCGGCGGCGACGAGGCGGCCCTCTTCGCGGCCGACCTCTTCCGCATGTACACGCGCTTCATCGAGCGCCAAGGGTGGAAGCGTGAGACCATCTCGCACTCCGAAGGTACACTCGGCGGGGTGAAGGAAGCGATCTTCAAGGTGTCGGGCGCCGGTGCCTTCGGAGCCATGCGCTGGGAGAGCGGCGTGCATCGCGTGCAGCGCGTGCCTGCAACCGAAACGCAGGGTCGTATTCACACGTCGGCCGCAACGGTCGCGACGCTCCCGGAGGCCGAGGAAGTCGACGTCAAGATCGAGGACAAGGATCTGCGCATCGACGTCTTCCGTTCGAGTGGGCCAGGTGGGCAGAGCGTGAATACCACGGACTCCGCGGTCCGCATCACGCACATTCCCTCGGGGCTCGTCGTGTCGCAGCAGGACCAGAAGTCGCAACTCCAGAACAAGCTCAAGGGCATGGAAGTTCTGCGCGCTCGTCTCCTGGACCTGCGAGTTGCGGAAGCAGAGGCCGCGCGGTCGAAGATGCGAAAGTCGCAGGTCGGGACAGGCGATCGGTCCGCGAAGATCCGCACGTACAATTATCCGCAGAGTCGGATCACCGACCATCGGATCGGGTTTACGACGCACGATCTTGCCGCGGTGATGGATGGTCACATCGAGCCGATCATCGAAGCCCTCAAGCTGGCGGACGTCGAGGAACAGCTAGGTGACTAGGGCGGCGAAGAGCGGGAAGGTGCAGGCCCTTCGCTTCGCTCAGGGCGACAAAACGAGCGGAACGGCGGAAGAGCAGGTGCAGACCCCTCGACTCGCTGCGCTCGCTCGGGGTGTCATTGGCAGCGCTGTCACCCCGAGCGCAGTCGAGGGGTCTGCACCTCACGCACCTCACGCACGTGAACGCGAAGCCATCACCGTCGGCGCGCTGGTGACGCGCTTGGCGCAAATCATCGGGTCGACGGAACAGGCGCGCGACCTCCTCAGCCTCTTGCACAGCCAGCCGCGCCACTGGATCACGCTCTCGCGCGAGAGCGTTCTCTCCGAAAAGGACGTGGCCTCCGCGCTGAATGCCGCCGAGCGACTCGCCGCAGGCGCACCAATCCAGTACGCTGCCGGTCGTGCTGCGTTTCGTCACCTGGTGCTGGCAGTCGACGAACGCGTGCTCATCCCGCGGCCCGAAACGGAACTGCTCGTTGACCTCGTGCTCGACGCAGTCCGCGACCGACCGGGGGGAATTGCCGTTGATGTCGGCACGGGGTCCGGCGCCATCGCCGTGGCGCTTGCCACCGAAGGCAGATTCGAGCGCGTGATTGGCACCGACATTTCTCGCGATGCGCTCGCCGTCGCACGCACAAACGTGTTCCAGGGCGCGGGCGCGAACGTCGCCCCGGTTGAGCTGCGACACGGCGCTTTGCTCGAACCGGTACTCGAGCGTGGACTCAGCGCGATCGTGTCGAACCCACCTTACATTTCCCATGCGGAAGCGGGGGGGTTGCCCTCCTCCGTGCGCGACTGGGAGCCAGCCGTCGCACTCTTTTCCGAGGACAACGGGCTGGCGACGACTTTGCAATTGGTTCGTGCCGCGGCCGTCGCGCTGGCACCGAACGGCGTGCTCGCGCTGGAAGGTGACATGCGTCGAATGACGGCCGTCGCGGACGCCGCAGCGTCCAGTGGCTTTGCCGATGTCCGTGTACTGAAGGATCTCACAGGCCGCGATCGCTTCGTGGTCGCCAGACGACGGGAGGAGTAGGAATGATCGAGGACAAAGCAAAGGAGCTCGGGCGGCTGATCGGGCAGAGCCCGGAGTATCAGGCGGTCAAGCGCGCGAACGACGCGCTCGGTGACGACCGGGACGCGGTGGCGCTCCTCAAGAAAATGGAGCAGTTGCGCGTGAACGCGCAGGCGATGATCAAGCGCGGCGAGCGCCCGACCCAGGAGATGGAGCAGGAGCTCGACGGACTCCTTGGTCAGGTGCAGGGGCAGATGGTCTACCAGCGGCTGGTGGCGGCGCAGGAGAACTTCGACAAGGTCATGCAGAGGGTGAACGACTGGATCGTGGAAGGGATCGAACGCGGCGCGGTGAGTTCGATCATCACGCTGGGCTGACGGTGTGACGCACGCGGCAGGTCGGCTGATCGTCTTCGAAGGCGGCGAGGGGTCTGGCAAGTCCACGCAGATTCGCCGCTTGTCGAGCGACCTCGTGGCCGAAGGCGTGGCCCACGTCTGCCTGCGCGAACCGGGTGGTACGCCACTCGGTACGGAGGTCCGTCGCGTCCTGCTCGACCGCTCGTCGGATATCGAACCACGCGCGGAGGCACTGCTGTTCATGGCCTCGCGCGCTCAGCTCGTCCAACGCGAAATCCTTCCTGCGCTTGCGCGCGGGAACATCGTGCTGCTCGACCGATTCTTCCTCTCCACGTACGCCTATCAGATCGCGGGGCACGGATTGCCGGAATCAGAGGTGCGCGGAGCCAACCGCTTCGCGACCGGTGGGCTCGTTCCCGATCTCACGCTCCTCCTCACCTTCCCCATACGGCTTGGTCTCGAGCGCGCCGGTCGGCGTGCGGAAGTACACGACCGAATGGAGTCGATGGGCGTGGCATTTCATCAGCGAGTTGGAGCGGCATTCGCAAACTTTACCGAGCCCGCATGGCAGGTGCAGCATGAGGAATGTGGGCCCATCGTTGGCGTCGACGCACGTGGTGCGGAAGAAGAGGTGGCAGCTCGCGTACGCGCCGTGCTCAGCGCATGGCCTGGTGTTCTCTCGCATCGCCGTCGATCGGATCGAGGCTGAATGAGAAGCAAGGGAGTCGTTGCGGCAGCGGTGCTCACCTGCGCGCTCGTGTCCGGGGGCTGGCTCATGGAGCGGAGCTGGACGGGATCGCACGATCTCGCGACACGCACGCACCTTTTCGATGAAGTGCTGGAGCACGTCAAGCGCGACTTCGTGGACACGATTCCGGACTCGCTCCTGTATCGTCACGCCATCGACGGCGCGCTCCGCGAGTTGCACGATCCGCATACCACGTTTCTCAACCCACGCCGCCTGAGCCGGCTGGAAGAGAGCACGACGGGGCACTACGCCGGCGTCGGCATTCAGATGGATCTGCGCGACAGCGGCATCACCGTGGCCGCGACGCTCCCAGGATCTCCCGCCGAGCAGGTCGGGATTCTTACGGGCGATCGCATCGACTCGATCGCATCCAAGTCGGCGCGTGGCCTGACGTCCGAGGAAGCCCTGAAAGTTCTGCGCGGTCCCGCCGGCACGGAGGTGAAGGTCGTGGTCGAGCGCCCCGGCGTTGCCGAGTTACTGACGTTCACCCTCGTCCGCCGAGAGATCCAGGTCAATCCCGTACGTCATGCGCTGCTCTTGCCTGACGGGATCGGATATGTCGAACTCACCGTCTTCAGCGAGTCGGCGGCCACGGTCTTGTCGACGGCGATCGATTCGTTGCGTGCCGCTGGCGCACGCTCGCTGGTGCTGGACCTTCGCGGCGATCCCGGCGGCTTGCTCTCGCAGGGCGTCGACGTCGCCGATCTCTTCCTCGACGCGGGACAGATGATCGTCTCGACGAAAGGGAGAATGCCAACGGAAAGCCTGACCATTCCCGATCGCGCGCCGCAGCGGTGGGTCAACATGCCGATGGTTGTGCTCACCGACAGTAACTCCGCGTCTGCGAGCGAAATTGTGGCTGGTGCGCTGCAGGATCATGATCGCGCGCTCATTGTCGGTACGGCAACGTACGGCAAGGGGAGCGCGCAGCGGGTCTTCAAGGTGGATCAGAACGCACTCAAGCTCACCACTGCACTCTGGTACACGCCGAGCGGGCGGAGCATCAATCGTCCGCGTCGGTCACCGAGTGATGATGACGACGATGGTGGTCCACCACGAACGGACAGTGTTCCGCGCCCAAAGTTCCGCACCGATGGCGGGCGCCTGGTCCTCGGTGGCGGCGGCATCGTCCCCGATGTCGAGGTGTCCAGAAGCCCCGTGGCGAAGGAAGACAAGGCGCTTCAAGTCGCACTCGGCGCAAAGATTCCGGCTTTTCGCGATGCGATGTTCGAGTACGCGCTCGCATTGAAGACGTCGCGGTCGGTGACGGATCCAACCTTCCAGGTGAGTCCGGCGATGCGAGACGAACTGTGGCGTCGCATGCGGGTGCGGGGCATCGATATTCCGCGAGCCGTCTACGATTCCGCTGGGCTTGTCGATCGCGCACTGGGTGGGCAGATCGCGCGCTATGTGTTCGGAACGCGGACCGAGTTCGAGCGCGAACTGCGGCGCGATCCGGTGATGACGCGCGCTGAGCTCCTGCTCCGTGGGGCGACGACGCCGAAGGTACTGCTTTCGCACGCCCCCTCGCCGAAATGATGCGCACGCGACGAGCGACGTTCCATGACGCGCACGCCATTCGCGGATTGATCGATCTCTACGTCGAGGACGGCACGCTACTGCCGCGCACCGCCGAATTCATCGCCGCGCATGCACCGCACTTCATCGTCGCGGAGGATGACGGCCAGGTCATCGGTTGTGTGCACCTCGACGAGTACGCGCCCAGTCTGTCGGAGCTACGATCACTCGCCGTTCGTCGGGATGCCCAAGGCCGAGGAGTGGGGCGCGCGCTCGTTCTCGCGACGGAGGCGCTCGCGCGCAGTCGAGACGTTGCCACGATTTTCGCCGTCAGCAATGACGACGCGTTCTTCGAACACTTCGGCTATGCGGTGCGACACATTCCCGAGCTCGATCGAGAGCGAAGCGAAGTGAGCCGGTACAAGGGCGTCTTCGCAAAGGATCTCGCGGTGGTGTAGCTCTTGCCCCTTGTGGTCAGTCCAAATCAACATGGAGCAGTACACATGTCGGAGCGGCACAAGACGCACAACGGGCGGGACATGGACGGACACTTCAAGGTCCGGAAGGCGGACGTCGACGAACTCGTGACGGATCCGCACGGCGAGGAATTCCTTCGTGACGACGTACGTCTTGGTGGAGCGGTCGAGGACATTGGTCCGTCGGCCGGGCTTCGTGGCAAGGAGATCGCGAAGCTGGTCGAGGAGAATCGGGAAGACGTCTCCCGGACCGCGCAGAAATAGCTACTTCGGATCGAGCTGCGCGATGAGCTTTTTCGGTGCGATGAGCTTGTAGGCATCGAGCAGCAACTCGGGCAGCTCGCTCCAGTCCGCGCCCTTGTCGAGATAGACGCCCACCCATCCGCTCTTACCGACATATGGCGGCACGAAGAAACGCGTCGGCGCGTGGCGCACCATGATCTCCTGATTCCCGGGCGCCGCCTTGATCCACACAGATTGCCGACCGTCGCCGTGATGATTGCCGGCAGCTGCGTGCATCGCGAAGATCTTGTTCTTCACGCGGAAGGTGGGTGCTCCCCACGCCTCGACCTCGTGCGCCTCAGGGAGCGATAAGCAGAGTTTGCGGAGCCGAGCGAGCGGATTCGGGGGCATCGATGATCACGGATGACTGCGGTAGTGGACTGAGTTCGTGAACGGCGTTTTACGGAGCTCGAACGGCAGATTGTACGGATTTGACGGATATGCACGGATTGCTTCAGTGCGCATCCAATCTGTCGTCGCGCAACAAACAAAACCTCAATTGGTTTTTGCAGTTGCAAGAGAGTCTGGCGTTGCACCAGTCATTCTCCTCGCAGGGCTATCCGTGACGATCCGTAAAATCTCCGTTCAAATCCGAAAACCCCACCGCTAAACGCAGTTCCATACGCCTTTCCAACACCGTCGATCAGAGAGACCTACCTCTCGATCACGCGCATCCCCGGCTGGACCGTAAACTTGAACGCCGCATCGTCCACCGGCACGTTCGTCTTGAATGACGTCAGGTGCACCTTGCGCTCCATCCCACTCGCATCGACCACCATGAATTGCCGAATGGTCGCATCTGCATCGTCGATCCACACCACAGCAGACTTGAAGGGGGCACTCGACTCCGACTTTGGAATCAGGTTGTAGCTATGCGTGGCGTGTCCACTCACGACGAGCGTGCCGGCAGCGCTCACCGTGTACTTCGTCCTCGGCGAGGTCAGGAACTGTGCACTGAGATCGACGGTGCCCGTGCCAACCGAACTTTGCGCGGACTTGATGACCTGATCCGGGGCGCTACTCGGCAAGTACATCCACACGTACTTGCCGTCGGCCACGATGCGATCATTGGCGGGCGCCGCGAAGGTGACGGCCAGCTTGCCGGGACGCAGTTGCTGGTACTCGCCGCTCGACGTGAGCGTGCGGCCGGTCAAGGCGTTGGTGATCGTCTGCTCGAACGTCGCGCGCGCGGTCTTGACCTTGGTCCACGCCGCGACGGCACGGTCGAGCAGGTCATCCTGGCGGCGCGGCGCACTCGCCGCGGTGGTCGTCAGCAGCGTCGCGGCGAGCGCGACGGTGATTGGCAGGTATCGAGTCATGATAGTCCTACCCTTGCGCCGCACCGCCAGTTCCGACAGGCGCCGAGATCGAGCGCCCAATGGCCTCCGCGATCGACCGTGCTTCGCGCACCAGTCGCGCCAATTGGTCGGGATACAGCGACTGGCCGCCATCCGACATCGCCTGGTCTGGGTTCGGATGCATTTCGACGAGCAGGCCATCCGCACCGGCCGCGATTGCGGCGCGACCCATCGGAATCACCTTGTCGCGCAGGCCGGTGCCGTGACTCGGATCAGCGACAATGGGAAGGTGTGACAGCTTCTGCACGAGCGGAATCGCGGTGAGGTCGAACAGATTTCGCGTCGCGTTGTCGAAGCTTCGTATGCCGCGCTCGCACAGGATGACCTGCGTGTTACCCTCCGCCAGCAGATACTCGGCGCTGAGGAGCAGGTCGGTGATCGTTGCGGCCATCCCGCGCTTGAGCAGCACCGGCTTGCCGAGACGGCCGATGGTTCTGAGCAGCGAGTAGTTCTGCATGTTGCGCGCGCCGATCTGGATGCAGTCGGCCACCTCTGCGACGAGGTGCGCCCCCTCTTCGTCGAGCGCTTCCGTCACGATGGCGAGCCCCGTTTCTGCGCGCGCGAGCGCGAGCAGCTCGAGTCCTTTCTTGCCGAGCCCCTGGAATGAGTAGGGCGAACTGCGCGGCTTGAATGCGCCGCCGCGCAAGGCGGTGGCGCCGGCGTCGCGCACCTGTTGCGCGGCCAGTACGATCTGATGCTCGTTCTCGACGGAGCATGGACCGGCGATGATGGGGATATCCGTGCCACCAAACACCACGCCCGGCGCGATGGTCACGAGCGTGTTCTCCGGCCGCCATTCGCGCGATACCTGCTTATAGGGGCGTGACACATGGATGACTTCCGCCACGCCGGAGAGCGATTCGAGGCGTGATCCGTCGACGCGCCCGTCATTGCCGACGAGACCAACGGTGGTCCGCTGAGCGCCGGGCATCGGGCGTGCCTCGTACCCCATCTCTCCAATCACCTCGACGACGCGCGCAATCTGCGTGTCCGTCGCATCCGTCTGCATCACGACCAGCATCAGTCTTCCTCGATCTCGAATGCGGCCAGGTCGCTGGCGAGCGACACCGGACCCGCATAGTGGGCCGCCACGGCGCCACGCACGTCTGTGCGCTCGACTGGCGGGTAGAAATGCGTCAACACGAGATGCCTCGGCAGTGCGGCGGCCGCGAGTGCACCGCACTGCTCCGGAGTCATGTGCTCCGGTATCGCCATCTCCGCGGGCAACGAGCACTCGCAGAGCAACAGATCCGCTCCCCGCGCCCACTCCCCGAACATGGGGTCATAACCCGTGTCGCCGGTATACACGATACGACGGCCACCGCGGACAACGGAATATGCCACACTCTCTGCGGTGTGGGGAACCTTGGTCGCGCTGAGCGTCGTTCCGTCGCCGAGCTCCACGCGCTCGCCGGGGACGATTTCCTGCACCGTCATTGGAAACCCCGGATCCGTCACCCACGCACCGAACGCGTCCGCAAGCTTCGCCAATAGCGCCAGCAGCCCCACCGGCCCGAGGACGACTAACGGCGCTGACCGCCCGGGAAGGCTGCCGTACTTCCATGCGAATACGAGCGTCGCGAAATCGCCGATGTGGTCGGTGTGAAAATGCGTAAAGGCGACGTGGGTGATCTCGCGCCACGCGATTCCGCCCTCCGCGAGCCGATGCGTGACGCCACTGCCGCAGTCGAGAAGCAATCGGACGGATCCCGCTTCGACGAGATGTCCAGCGCACACCCGTTCAGGAGACAGCGCCACCGTGCCAGTGCCCAGCGTCGTGAGTCGCATCAGGGCCAGTACACGATCTTCTTGATTGGAATTCCCTTGCCGTCCATCGTAAGGCGGACGAGATACACGCCGCCCGGAACCTGTCGGCCATTGTCCGCCGTGCCGTCCCACGCCAACCGATCGTCACAGCCACTCGCCGCCACTTTTCGCCCGTAACGGCCGGGCTCCAGGTGCGCCGGCAATTGTCCAGGAATCAGCGTCTTCACCTTGTTGCCGCGAAGGTCCAGGATGGTCAACTCCACCTGTGCGGCGCGATGAAGGTCGAACCAGATGCAGGTGGTTTGCGACGACGGGTTGGGAAACGGGTTGGGGAAATTCTGATACAGGAGCGTCGCGTCTGGCGCACCACTTGGCGCAATGATGAAGCTCGATTCGCTGCTCGCGACGGCGCTGTCGAGCGCAAATCGAGGGTCCGCGAGACGGGCGATGACCTTCCAGCGGTAGCTCGTGTTCGCCTGCAGGGAGTCAGGTATGACGAAGACAGTGTCCGTGATCCCCAGTTGCGACCGCGTCTCTTGAAGCGCCACGTTCGTGATGGAAAGTTCGTAGACCCATGGGCCGGGTGGCGACGTGACGCTCGCACTTTTCCATGCGAACTGGGGAAGACGCGACAACAGCGTCACGCTTGTGCGGCCATTCGGAGAGAGCAAGCTAAGCCGTCGTCCCGTACGCCCCGCAGGTAACACGGTCTGTGTGACCATCGTTTGGCCAGCGGAGTTCAGCACCGAGGCTTCGACGAAAATGTCCGCGTTCTCCGGTAGGAGGCGCGACACGGTGAAGCGTCCTTCGGGCGCCGCAATCACGGAGTCGAGCACGACGAGCCCGAAGCTCGCATTCAGCGAGAGCCGAAGACGAACCCGAGGCTGCGTCCCCAGCGGAAAGCCGCCGGCTCGCACCGTGATCTCCGGTGCCGCGGGAAACGGATCCTCGCGCGGCAACTCGATGGCGACCGTCGTCTGCGCATCACCGCGGATGGGGAACGCCGCGACAGCCAGCAGGGCGACGACCAGTACCAGTGTTCCGCGGACGGACATCAGGAAATGGCTGCGGCCTCGTCCGCTGCTGGTGTTTCCACCGCGACCTGCGCGTTCTCGTCCTCCGTCGACGGCCCGCGCATCCGAACGCTCACGAGCTTCGAAACACCGGGTTCCTGCATCGTCACACCGTAGACCGCGTCGCCCGCCTCCGTCGTGGTGCGCGGGTTGTGCGTGATGACGATGAACTGCGTGCGCCCCTTGAACTGATTCAGCATCTTCACGAACCGGCCGACATTCGCGTCGTCGAGCGGTGCGTCCACCTCGTCCAGCAAACAGAAGGGGCTCGGCTTCGTCAGGAAGATGCCGAAGAGCAGGGAGAGTGCGACGAGCGCGCGCTCACCGCTCGACAACAGGTTGATCCGTTGCGTCTTCTTGCCACGCGGGGACGCGTGAATCTCGATGTCGCAGTCCAGCGGCGCATCGCGATTCTCGAGGCGCAGGTCGCACTCACCGCCCCCGAAGAGTGACATGAAGATTTCGCGAAAGTTGATGCGCACCTGCTCGAACGTCGCCATGAACAACTCACGCGCCGTCGCATCGATCTCCTTGATGGCCTGCAACAACGACGTTCGCGCATCGGACAGGTCGGTCCGCTGCGCCGCCAGGAAATCATGGCGTTTCACGGTTTCTTCGTGCTCTTCGATGGCCAGCGCGTTTACGGGACCCAACTGCTCCAACTGCTGGCGCAGCTCGTCGGCTTCGCGCTTCAACGTCTCGTCGTCCACGTCGAGCGCGGGCACTTCGGCGATCATTTCCTCGAGCGGCCGCTTCCATTCCGTCTCGAGCCGTTCCCGGATGGCCGTGCGCCGGCCCGACAGTTCGGTGAAGCGAAGCTCGGCGTGATGTAGTTCGTCACTCACAGCGGTGGCCCGGCGACGCACCTCGCTCAAGCCCGTCTCCGCCGCCGCCAGCATCTCGTTCGCGACGCGAACGGCGGACTCGGCGTCCGACAGGTTGGTCTCGCCATCCGTGAGCGTGGCTTCGCGTGTCTCGAGATCGAGCGTCCATGCCGCCATCTGCTCGGCGAGCGCGCCATCCGACTGTGCAAGCTCGCTCAACTCGATGCGAAGTTGGGCCAGGCGTTGCGATGCGGTGGCAACCTCGGTGGTCAGCCGGCGCTCCCGATCCACCGCCATTTGCACGCGCGCGCGGGATTGCGCCTGCTCGACCTGCCACTTCGTGCGCCGCTCTCGCGCTTCTTCCTGCGCGTGCTCCGACGTTGCCGCGTGCTCACGTGCATCGGCGATGGCCTGCTCGCGGCTACTGGTCTCTTCGGCGATCGTCGCCGCCTCGAGGTCCAACGCATTCTGGCGCTCGGCCAATTCGAAGCGGCGCGCATTCAATCGCTCGGCAAGCGCCGCGGCGTCTTGCGCTTCCTTCGCCGCGCGCGCGACGCGCCGGCCAAGCTCTGTGTTCTGCTCGGCCGCAACTCGCGCCTGTTGCTGCGCGAGGGATGACGCCTCGGTTGCCTCGAGGACGCGCGACTCGCTCATCGTCAACGCTTCGCGCATCGCGTCGGCTTTTTCCGACGCCACCTGCCGAGCGACGTCGAGCGCCTCGAGCTCGGATCGCAGCTCGGCAAGCTCGGCGCGGCGACGCAGCGGACCGGGGCCCGCCGTGGTTCCCGGCAGCCAGACTGCGCCGCGAGCGTCGACGAACGCGCTCCCGTGATCCACCGAATGTACGTGGCCGAGGAGATTTCGCACCCACGCGCGCGCGGGAGCCGCCGCGTTCACCAGATGCGCGAGTGCGTCGGGCAACGGCTCGCCCGCGGATTCCTCCGTCATCGCGTCGAGCGGGAGGAGCAGCAGTGGGCCCGGGTTCGTACTCGCATGCCACGCACGGACGGCGTCGGCGGCGGCACTGTCGCGCACGAGCACCGCATGTACCGAGTTTCCGAGGAACTTCTCGACGAGCAGCGCCGAGCCTTGATCTGCCCCGATGAAATCGGAGAGCGGGCCAAGAATCGCGCCGTCGCCAAAGGACTCGCGCTCCTGAAGCAGTCGCGATGCGGCCGGAGCAAGTCCCACGCGATCACGCTCGAGTTGCTCGAGCGCATTCACACGCCCCTGAAGGGTTGTGAGCGCCTCGTCGGCGCGGAACAGCTCCGCGCGCGCGAGCGACTCGCGTTCGCGTGTGTCCCGATCGGCGACGCGCGCGTCGTCGAGCTCAGCGAGCGCCATCGTCGCCAACTCCTGCGCCATTTCCGCTTCGGCCTGCGACGTCTCCTGCTGGCGCACGGCCAGTGCATGCGTATCGTCCAGCTGCGCGCGCTCGAGGGCGAGCGCGTCGCTCCGTTGCGTGACTTCGTCGAGCTCGCGCAGGGCACGCTCGCGCTCGTGTTCCACGCGTCGTGCGCGATCCTGAATCTCGCGGAGCCGGCGCTCGGCCGCGTCGACGGCGGCGCGAGCTTCACCCATCAGCCGGCGCACTTCGTTTTCCGCTGCCTGATGCTGCGCGAGCTCGGCGTCTGCCTGAGCCAATTCTTCCTGCACGCGCGCGAGGTCGGCGGCGGCCAGCTCGCGCTCAGCGGCGATCACCGTTCCCGTCTCCTCTCCTGCGGTTGCTTCCGCTTCCGCGCGCTGGCGACGCGATGTCGCGTTTCGCTGGCGCTCCTCCGCGACTGCCATCTCACCACGAATGCGCTGAACGCCCTCGCGTTGCGCTCCGACGAGCCGAGAGAGCTCGTTGCGCTGCGCTTCCGCCGCGGCGCGCGCATCCTGCGCCGTTTCCCGCGCCAGCTCGGCTTCCGCCATGCCGGCTTCCGTTGCGGGCAACAGTTCGCGCAGCTCCGCGACGCGAACCTCGAGCCGCACGAGTTCCTCGCGCCAGGCTTCCATCGAACGTGCGGCGACCGACAGCTCGATCGTATAGCGTCGCGCCATGATCTCGGCGTGCCGCTCGGCGCGCCGGCGTTGGCGCGCAAGGCTGCGCACCTGGCTCGAGACTTCGTTGATGAGATCATCCAACCGCTGGAGATCACCCGTCGTCTCCTCGAGGCGACGTTCGGTGGTGCGCCGGCGATCGCGGTAGAGCCCAACACCAGCTGCCTCCTCGAACAACTCGCGCCGGTCGTCCGCTCGGTCGGAGAGCAGGGCATCGATCATCCGGCTTTCGATGACGACTCCGGTACCCGAGCCGAGCCCGGTTCCGCGCAGCATATCTGAGATGTCGCGCAACCGGCACGGCGCCCGGTTGAGGAAATAGTCGCTCTCACCCGACCGCGACAACCGGCGCGTGATGACGACCTCTTTGAAGGGCACCGGCAGGAGTCCTTCGTCATTGGAAAAATGCAGCGAGACTTCCGCGACGTTGACCGCGCGGCGCGCCGACGAGCCTTGGAAGATGACTTCATCCATCTTGGCGCCACGCATCAATCGCGCACGCTGCTCGCCGAGCACCCACCGCACTGCGTCGGACACATTCGACTTGCCGCAGCCATTTGGTCCGACGATCGCCGTGACCCCGGGCTCGAAGACGAGGTCGGTGGCATCCGCGAACGACTTGAATCCTTGCAACTCGAGCTTGGTCAACCGCACTAGAACACTCTCCCCATTCGATATACCAGCGTCGGCGTGAGTCCTGCGCCGCGCACGGCGGCCGTAGCGAGCGCTGCTTGCTGCGGGCTCTCGTACGCGCCGAAGTAGATGTTGGCTATGAGGTCGGACTGACGCAGCGCATAGATCGGATCGCCCTGGCCCGCCAACCGCCTGAGTCGCGACGGAACATCCGCCACGGGAACGTCTGCCTGCACCAGAAAGGCAAAGGGTAACGAGGCGACACTCCCGGCATCAGGAGCGAGGACCTTTTGAGTGCGAAGCTGCACGAGCAGCGCCTCGGCGCTGGCGCGTGTTGGCTGCGCACCCGCTACAAGAAAATACCGACCTTGCGCGTCGACCGCGTATGTGGCTGCGGCGGCATTCAGAAAGCGTCCGCGAAGGCTCAGCAATGCGCCCGCTTTCGTGTTCGTCGCTTCCAGGCGCACGGCCCACGCCGCGGCGCCCGCGGAATCACGCGGATTCAGGACGACCAGCGGGGCATTGGCCGAATCGGGCACCGCAACGGCCGCATTCGCGCGCGCGATGCTGTCGCGCCTGGCGCTGTCCGCGCGCAACTTCATGCGAACCCGCTCCGCGGTACGCTCCGCCTCCAACTCGAGCGGCGATTTGCCACCAGGCAGACCGATCAGCCGTCCCACGGTCGAGAGAGGCCGGCCGGCAAGCCAGAGCCCGGCGAGAGAAAGCGAGAGGGTGAGAAGCACCCCCGCCGCGATTCCCGCGATCATGACATTTCGGCGTGTGCGAACTGACCGGGGGCGCGGAATCCGCACCGCCGCCAATGGCGCGTCCCCAGCCATGCTCATGCGCGGTGCTCGTATCAACGTCGATGGTCGCGCGGGCGGCTCTTCCCTCGCCGCGGGCGCCTCCCGCACCGGCGTCGAGGCGCGCATCGGCTTCAACCAGGCCAGCGACTGCGCGACGGGAATCTCGGACGGCACCTTGTTCCCGACGATGACGAGGCCATCGGACGCATCGACCAGATCGCGTAGGCGCTCGGCAGTCACCGGCGCGACAAGAATCAGCAGGGCACCCACTTCACGGAAGCCCGTCATGAGTCGCTTCCAGCGCGGATTCCCGAATAGTTCCTCGTACTCGATGGGCGAAATACCGCTCGGCAGGATGAACAGCTCGCCGTCTTCCGGTACCGGATAGGCGATGCGGTTCAGCGACACCCCGAGGCTGAAGCTATCCGTGATGCCGTGCGCGTCGTCATCGTGAACAAGCGCCGTCAGGGGCGGCGCCTCGCCGAACAGGTCGCCCACCACGACACGCCGTCTCGACGACTGCGCACGCGCAACACCGAGCGCGACCTCCGCCGTTTCGGTCGAGTCTACCCCGACGATCACGACAGCATGACACGCGTCCAGGGTAGCGCCGAGCGCACGCCCTTGATCCGCCCAGGAGAGCGGAAGGTTCACGGACCTCCCTCGTAGACCCAGAACTGCTGCTTGGATTCGCGTCCGACGCGCTCCGCTTCCTCCCGCGTGGGGTAGGGACCCAGGACGACGCGGTAGATCGTTGATCCATCTCGCACCGACGGGACGACGCGCGCCGCGTCATTCCCCACCTTGATCTGCGCTGCCAGATCGCGCGCCTTGTCCTGCGCAAGGAGCGCTGCGAACGAAACGGTGAATCCCGCCGGGTGACGTGGGGCGGTGTCCTTCGGTGCGGGAACGATCGGCACGACCGTTGACGACTCGGGGCGCGCGCGGCCGCCGTCTGCCGGAGAGGCAGCGCCGGAATCCGGATTCCCGAATTGTACCGGCTTGTCGAGCCGTGCATCGCGCGGCCGGAAACCCGTCCACCGAAATGCAAACCAGAAATCCGCCGCGCCGCCCTTCACGCGCGATGTTTCGCGCAAGGTTTCGCCATCGACAAGCGCTACGTCGTCGCCATCGGCAAGCGCAATACCGCCGTCCGGGGCGACGAACGGAAGATCTTCCCGCCATGCCGACGCCACGGCACCAATGACCCGGTTCGTTCCGAGCGCGATGACGAGCACGCTGTCGGAACCCTCCGGGCGCGCCAAGAGATAACGGCCGAGGGGATCCACCCGCAGGTCGGCTGCGTGACGCGCGATATCGATGCTGCCGCCAATGGCCTCGCGGAAACGATCCACGATCTCGACCGTCGTCCCACTCTTGGTGACGACGAACAGCCGGTCGCCACTCGGCGTCGCCTCGAGCACCTCGATCTCGTCGTCGAAACGAATACTCGTAGCGCGCTGCATGGTGCGCGTGCGGACCCCGGTCAGCTCGCGACCTGACCCGAGGTACAGGCGGTCGGCAACCTGCGTGCGCAGCGTGCGATTGACGCGCGACAACACGACGGAATCCGCGATCTTCGACGCGGGGGGCCGCAGTCGCCAGATCACACTGCTGTCACCGTGTTGCGCAAGGATCAGCAACGTGGCGTCAGGCTGCGGAAACACCGCACGCGCTGGCAGACGCGGACGCCAGCGGAATGGGCCACTCGGTCCGTAGCGTTCGACGAATCCGTCCGACGCAATGCCGTAGATGTTCGACCCATCCCACGAGGCGAGGCTGGCGAGCTTGGTCTTGGTGACATTGCCAGCCACACCCTGACGGAAGTCCAGCCGCGCCGGCGCACCCTTCGTGTCCACGTACGAGATGATCCCCGCCTCTTCGTCGAACGCCAGCACACGCTCGGGCGAAGGCGCTGCCGAGGCGCGCCAGACGACGGTATCGAGTTTGGGATAGGAATAAACGCGGGCTTCTCCGCCGGTCTTGGCGATGCGAAGCACAAGATGGTCCGGACCGCGCGGCGTCGTGACGGACGCGGTCGAGTCGGGCGTTTTCGGCGCGGACTTATCGTCGCGTCCGCACGCCGAGAGCGCGAGCACCAGCGTGAGCAGCGTCCATCGCATGGTCACGAAGATCCCTCGGCGGAACCGGTTGGAGTGGGTCGGCCTCTGCCCGTCAGCGCGTGGCGTCGGCCGTAATCGGTACGACCTTCGCATCCGCCCAGAGCCGCTCGATCTGATAGAAGTTGCGCAGCGTGGGATGAAATACGTGCACCACGAAATCCACATAATCCAGCAACACCCACCGGCCCTGGGACAAGCCCTCCGCATGGTGCGCCATCTGGCCGGTTTCCTTCTTCAAATCCTCCATCACCGAATTGCCCAGCGCGCGAACGTGCGTATCCGACGTGCCGCTTGCGATGAGGAAGTAGTCGGTCATATCCGACACGCCCTCGAGGCTCAGCAGGACGACGTCATTCGCCTTGCGGTCGAGGAGAATGGCGGCGGCCCTCTGCGCAAGCTCGGCAACCTGGGATTTTTCGGCGATTCGGGACATTCAACGAACTCGGCTGGTGAAAACAAACTTACGTACTCGGTACTCAGTACAACCACCAACGTACGAGGTACCCGGAACTGGGTACCCTGACTGGCATCCAACCCAAGAGGAGCCATCGATCCAGGAGTCGCGGATAAGTGCACCTTCAAACGCAAAACGCGGTGAAGCGAAGCGACACCCGGCTTTCGATGGCTCTTCTTGGCCTCAATGCAAGTCCGCGTACGTGGTACAGGGTACGTCGTACGTCAGTCCCGCGGTCTGGGCTTCGTACGTGGTACCCCGTACGTCGGTAATTACTGCTTGATCACCCAGACCCTGATTTCCGGCTTCACATCGGCATGGAGCTTCACCGGGACGCGGTATACGCCCAACGCCTTGATCGGATCGTGCAGGTCGATCAGTCGCTTCTCGATATTGAAGCCCTGCGCGGCGAGCTGTTCCGCGATATCGGCCGACGTCACCGAGCCGAACAACTTGCCTTCCTCGCCGACGCGCGCCGAGAAGGTCAGCTGGACCTCCTCGAGCCGCTTCGCGAGCGTTGCCGCACTGTCGCGGCGCTCGTTTTCGGCTGCCTCGAGCCGCGACCGCTCCGCAGCGATGCGCTTGAGGTTGCCAGGTGTCGCTTCGTACGCGTAGCCGCGTGGAAGCAGGAAATTGCGAGCATAGCCGTTCTTGACGGTCACGACGTCCCCCGGATGTCCGAGGCTCTCGACCGCTTGCCGAAGAATGATTTCCATGAGTAGAACCTCAGATTACGTGGTAGGGCGCGCACGACGGCGCCAATCGGCCCAGGTGTCTCCCAACCCAAGCCCGAACGCGGCAAGTGCAAGGAGAATGAAGCCGAGCACGGCAATCGTGCTCAACACAGGCCAGAACAACATGGCGAACCCGACGAGCAGCAGGATGGCGAGCGCACCTGGAGCCATGAACCAGGAAAGCACTCCGAACCCGCGAACTGCGTAAAGCGCGCCGAAAAAGACGAGCAGGTTGCGACCCGCGCCACCAAGGAAGCCGAGAGCTGGCACGAACACGATTGCCAGACCCACGATCAGACCCCAGACGAGCTGGTCGTTGAACCGAAATTCCTTCAACAAGCCCAGCGGCGTGCCGAGGCGCGTCCGCGAGAGCCGGTGGTACGTCGCCCACGCCAGGGCCAGCGCAATGAGCGATTCGAGAATCAGCAGGGAAGGAAACAACCCCGTCCCCGTTTGGGCGAACAATCGAAGCTGCTGCTCGAACTCGTCTTGCAGCGGCCCCATTTGTGGTAACGCTTCGATGATGTCCGGATGCTCCTTCACGAAGGCCCGGAACATCGTCATCGACTCCGTATTGCGGCGAGCGAACTCCACTGTCAAAGCCTCGCGAGCGCGCGTCGGTGTGAGCGGACCATTCAGGCTCAAGCCGAGCACGAGCACGAGCGACAACGACAGCGTGACCAACGCACGAGAGAAGAACGGCTTCTGGCCTCCAAACAGGCACACCAGGCCGAATCCTCCCGCCAGCAACAGACTCCAACCGCGCACGAGATTGTAAAACGATCCGGGCACGGTGGGCTGTACGAGCACGAACGCCGCCAGCCCGACCCACATGAGTGCGAGTACCAGCCGTCCACCCGCCCACCATCCAACGAGGCAACACGCCGCGAGCGCGGGGAGGAGGAGCAACAGCGTCTCCTCGACCGGTAGCAGCGCGCGCAACGGTGGCATCCATGGGATGAAGAGAAACGCCGCGAGCGCGAGGAGGAGCTTGCCCCACCCGCGCTCTGCCGGCGCCGGTTGAACGGCGTCCTGCATCGTTATCCCTGCAAACCCCGCGTGTACGGCAGCAGCGCCAGATAGCGCGCGCGCTTGATCGCGGTGCTCAGCTGACGCTGATGGCGCGCGCACACGCCGCTCAGGCGGCTGGGCAGGATCTTCCCATGATCGGTGATGAACCGGCCGAGCGTGCGCTCGTCCTTGTAGTCGACGAAACGAACGCGCGTTTCGCAGAACGGGCAAGCCTTCGATGGTCTGCGCATGGTCTACTCCTCGTCGTCGTCGTCGTCTTCGCCACGCTTCTTCGCGAGGGCGAGCTCTTCTTCCGTCATCGGCGGTGCACCGACTTCGTTCTCGAAGATGGTGAGCAGATGGCGAATGACACCCTCGTCGAGCTTGAGCGCGCGCTCGTACTCGGGGATGCCCTGCGACTCGGCTTCGAACCGCGCGATGACATAGTAGCCATTCTCGCGTGAACCGATGGGGTACGCCAGCTGGCGGCGGCCCCAGTGATCGACCTTCATTTCCCCGGACGTGCCGAGGAGTTGGTGGAAGCGGTCAAGCTTCTCGGTGACGGCGCTATCTTCGAGCGTGGAGTCGAAGATATAGACCGCCTCGTATGGACGTGGCATGTCCTGGCAATCCTCCCTTTGGACGTATCCGCCCCCCGCTGGTTGCCGAAGCAGGGGGAGGGTGAGTTTTCGCGCCGCTCGTGCGGCACTGCTGCGGTATGACAGCCCCTAAAGATAAGCGCCGCAACGCCTTTTGGAAGGGTTTCCCGCCCATCCTTAAGGAAATCTAGGGTCGCCCCACCACGCTCGCAGAACGACGTGTACACTGTTCGCGTAGTAGTAGCACGACGCCGGTTCTTCCCGATTCATGAACGCCGCCCCTCACATCCTCGACTTTCCAACGCCCGCCGGGACCCAGCCTGCCGCGCTCCCCTTCGCGGTGTTCGTCGTCGATCCCACGGGTCGGATCGCGAGCTGGAGCCTGGCGGCCGCGCGCGCAACCGGATACACGGCGGCAGAGGTCGCGGGTGCGGAGCTCGCCATTCTCTTCCTGCCCGATGCCCGCGTCGCCGGACACCCCTTCACTGACCTCGCCCGTGCAGCGCGCAGTGGCGTCAGCGAATACCGCGGATGGCTCCTGCGAAAAGATTCGCAGCGAACGTGGTCCCAGATTGTACTCACCGCCCTTCGCGACGCCCGGGGGATGATCGTTTCCTTCGTGGTCCATGTCAGCGATCTCACCGAGGCGCGCGCGGAAGAGGAGCGCGTGCTGTCGCGCGCCGACCAGCTGTCGGCCCTGGACCGAACACGCAGGGAGGTGGAATCAAGTCTCAGTCTCGCGCAGCTTCTCCCCAAGATTGCCGCAAGGGCACGTGAGCTCACGGGCGCGGAGGCCGCGATCATCGAGTTGCGCGAAGGGATGGGAGAGCGGGCACGGGCGTTCGACGGGCGCGCGGACCTCGACATCGAGCTTGGTGCCGTCCTCATGCCGCACGAAGAGATGCCGGGACCGACGCCGCGCTGCCTCATCTACGATAGTCATCACGAGTCTCCGGAGATCCTCGGCGACGTGTGCGATCGGTCAGGAGTGGGTTCCATGCTGGCCATTCCGATCGTTCATGACCGAAATGGAGTGGGATGGCTCGCGGTCATGTCGCGCTCGCCGCACGCATTCGAAGAAGAAGCAGCGGCAAGCCTGGAACTCATGTCGACGCTGCTGGGTGCGCCCATCGTTCAGGCACAAGCATCGGAGGTGCGCCGCGACCTCGTCATGGAGCGGTCTCGCGCACAGGAGGCGCACCGGGAAAGTGAAGCGCGCTTTCGCGCGGCGATGGACGCGTCGCTGGATGCCTTCTTCATCCTGGGCGCCTATCGTGACGCCGGCGCGCTCGTCGACTTCACCGTGCTCGACGCGAACCGGAAAGCGGAAGAACTCTGCGGACTCGGCCACGGTGCCTTCTGGGGCCAGCGCCTCAGCGCTCTTCCGTCGGCGGGTGCCCAGATCGCACCACTCGCGACACTCGCGACGGTCGTTCGGACAGGCAGGGCGCTGGAGCAGGAGCGGCAGACGACCGATACCATGGGGCGCGCCCAATGGGTGCAGGAGCAAATCGTTCCACTGGGTGATGGCGTCACCGTAACGGTTCGCGACGTGACCGCGCGCGTGCTGGCCGATACCGAGGTGCGGCGCGCGCGCGAAGCGGCGGAGACCGCGAACCGCGCGAAGACGGACTTCGTCGCGCGCATGAGCCACGAACTGCGCACGCCGCTCAACTCGGTCATCGGGTTCGCGAACGTGTTGTTGCGCAACCGACGCAGCACATTTGACGACACGGAGCTCGACTATCTCACGCGCGTGTCAGCGGCCGGTACCCATCTGCTCGGCCTCGTGAACGACGTCCTCGATATCGCCAAGATCGAAGCGGGACACCTGACGCTGGAGATCGCGCCAGTCGACGTGGTCGCGCTCGTTGACTCCGTCATCACGCAGATGGACACGCTTGCGGTGGCGGGTGGGCTCACGCTTCGGCTGGAGACGACAGGCGAACCGATGATCGTTCAGGCCGATGCCGGGCGGCTGCGACAGGTGTTGATCAATCTCGTCGGCAATGCCATCAAGTTCACGCCGGCCGGCAGCGTGACGGTCCGTCTCCTCGGCGAGGATGCGACAACGGGTCCGAGTATCGAAATCTCGGACACCGGCATCGGAATTCCCGCCGACCGCCTCGGCGCGGTGTTCGACGCTTTCGAGCAGGCGGAGTCATCCACCTCGCGCCGCTACGGCGGAACGGGGCTGGGCCTCGCGATCTCGCGCGCACTCTGTGACGCGATGGGCCTCACACTGACCGTCGATAGCGCGCTGGGCAACGGCGCGACCTTTCGCATCGGGTTGCGCTAAGCGGTTTTCGCGCGGGGCGGAAGGATTCGGACGATCGTCTCGAGCAGGAATCGCACGGCGATTGGCTTGGCGAGAAAGACATCGCAGTCCGACTTGAACTGTGTCCACGTCTCTGCCGGCATGAACTGTCCGCTCATGATGATGATCGGGATATCCCGTGTGGCGGCGTCGGTCTTGAGCGCGTGTGCGACATGCCATCCGTCCAGGCCCGGCAGGCCCACATCCATGAGGATGAGCGCCGGTCTTTCGGCGCGCGCCACGCGAAGCGCCTCGACGCCGTCATCGATTCCGAGCACAAAATACCCGGCGGAGATGAGGATACGCGTGTAGAGCGAGCGTTGGGTCAGATCGTCTTCAGCCAGCAGTATGACGGGGTCGCGCGCGTCCATATTCAGGTGCTCGTGATCATGCATCGTGGAATCGTCTCCTCGATCGAACATGCGCCATTCTTACGTCGAGTGCCGAGGGAGCGTTGCGCGGCAACGTTCGGGTCGACGGTAGCTGGCAGGCGAGAGATGAAAAACGTAGGTTCGTCGCTCGCGTAATGGGAGTGGCATGGATCACATATCGATAAAATGAGCCACTCTCGCGGACGCGCAGCGCTTCGCGCACTGACAGGTCTCGTACTGGGTCTGACCGTCGGCGTGGCCCTGTCGACGTCGGAATCACCGGCGGCCGGCGCGATACTTCGCGACATCGAGCCACTCGGCGTCATGTGGGTGAACGCGATCCGCATGACCGTCATTCCCCTGGTCGTTGCCTCGCTGATCATTGCGGTGTCTGGCACCGCGCCTGGCACCGTGGGGCGACTGGGCGTCCGGGTATTTCTCATCTTTACCGCGCTGCTGGCCGTCATCGCCGCCATCACTGCGGTGGTCGCCCCGTGGCTTTTCGAACGGCTCGCCATCGATCCGGCCGCCGCCGAGTCCATCCGAGCGGGTGTGCCGGCGATTCAGCGCCCCGAGCTTCCGTCGTTCTCCGCGTGGCTCATCGGCATCGTGCCAACGAATCCGATCAAGGCCGCGGCCGACGGCGCGATGCTCCCGCTCGTCGGATTCTCGCTCGCCTTCGGGCTCGCACTCGGACGGCTCGACGAGCCGCGACGCGAGTTCGTCGTCGCGTTCTTCCGCGGCATCGCGGAAGCAATGACGCTTCTGGTGTCGTGGGTCCTGTCACTCGCGCCGGTGGGTGTGTTCCTGCTCGCGCTGGTTCTGGCCGCGAAACTCGGCGCCGGCGTAGTTGGTGCAGTGGGCTTTTATATCCTCGTCCATTCGGGACTCTTGCTTCTGGCGACGGCGTTGCTGTACGTCGCGGTTATCCTGTTCGCGCGAGTCGCCGTGAGGGACTTCGCACGTGCAGCGCTCCCTGGTCAGCTCGTTGCGGTTACGACGCGTTCGTCCATGGCGGCCCTTCCCGCGTTGCTCACGTCGGCCGACGCGACGCTTCGTCTCCCCAACACCGTGACGAGCTTCGCGCTGCCGCTCGCGACGTCGACGTTCCGGTTGAATCAGGCGGTGACGTGGGTTGTCGTGACACTCTTTGCGGCCAAATTGTACGGCATTGGGATCGGACCGGGTGTCATCGCGACGATTGCCGCGACGTCGGTGCTCATGAGCTTCAGCGTGCCGGGAATCCCGAGTGCGTCGTTGTTCATGATCGCGCCTTTTCTGGCGACGGTCGGCATACCGCCAGAGAGCATTGGGGTGTTGATCGCGATCGATCTCATTCCTGATGTCTTCAAGACGCTGCTCAACGTCACAGGACATCTGGCGTCAGTCACGTTGCTCGCCGGCCGAGAGGAGCTCCCGCCCGTTTTGTCGCCCTGAGCACCGCGCTGCTTGCTAGAGGCTGGTTGGTATCGGCGCGATCGTTAGGAAGCGACGGCCGGCAACGGTGTGAACTCGGGGTGCGGCGAAGGAGGGAAGGGGCTACTGTAGAATGCACGCCTTCTTCCCTCGGACTCCTGCTCCCCGATGTTGCTCAATCAGACTCCGTTTTCCTCTAGCGTTCGACTCCTACGTGGTGCGGCCCTCGCCGTCCTGACCGCCGCCACGCTCTCGTGCGAAGTCACCTCCGCTCCAGAAGGTGATCGCGACATCGCCATCGGCGGCCTCTTCTCGCTCACCGGCAACTGGGCGACGCTCGGCGTCACGAGCAAGGCCGCACTCGAGCTTGCCGTCGCTGACGTCAACGCGGCGTATGCGGGGAGTGGGTTGCATTTCACCGCCGATGTCGCTGATACCAAGCTCGATCCGCAAATCGCGCTCACGCAGGCGACCGAACTGCGCGCGCGCGGAGTGCAGATCATCATCGGCCCGCAGTCGAGTGCCGAGCTCGCCGTGCTCAAGCCGTACGTCGATGCGAATCCGGTCCTCATCGTCAGCCAATCGAGCACCGCCGGCACGCTCGCCGTTGCCGGTGACAACATCTTCCGCCTGACACCCGCTGATACACTCGAGGGTGTTGCCGCGGCGGCGCTGATGTACAATGACGGGGTCCGCTCGGTCGTTCCCATCTGGCGCGGCGATGCAGGGAATCGCGGGCTGCATACCTCCACGCAACTCGAGTTCGGTTTGCTTGGCGGAACGACGTCCACCGGCATCGAGTACGCGGCGACCGCGACGAACTTCACGGCGCCGGTCTCCACCGTCAGCACACAGGTCCGCGCCGCGATCGCGCAGGTTGGCGCGAACCGGGTAGGCGTGTATCTCGCGGCGTTCGACGAGGTCGTCGATGTCTTCGTGGCTGCATCAGCCGACCCGGTGCTCTCGACCGTGCGCTGGTATGGCACCGACGGCGTCGCGCTGAGCGGGCCCATTCTCGCGAGTGCCGCCGCGGTGGCCTTCGCCACGAAGGTTGGCTATCCGAATCCGATCTTCGGGTTGTCCGATGCGAGGAAGGATGTGTGGGGTCCGATCGCCGCGCGCATTCAGGCGCAGGCCAAAGTGGAGCCCGACGCCTTTGCACTCGGCGTCTACGACGCGGTGTGGCTCGCGGCAGCAGCCTATGCGGCGTCGCCTCGCCCTGCGACGATCGACCAGCTCCGCGCGCGCTTTGTGGCGGCGACGGGGTCGCACAATGGGACAACGGGATGGACGGTGCTCAACGCGGCGGGCGACCGAAAGTTCGCTGACTTCGACTTCTGGTCGATCGTGAAGGATGCGTCGGGCACGCGCTGGGTGCGGACCGCGCAGTACGATACGCAGCTCAAGGTCCTGACGCGCTAAACCGAGTCGCGCAGATCCTGGCAGAAACACCGCAACTGCAAACATTAACCACAGAGGACACAGAGGACTACGGAAAAGCGTCTCGCAGAGGTCGCAGAGAACTGCAACAGCCGCAGAGGTCGCAGTGGACCGAGGGACCCACTGAAAACACGGCACGTTCATTATTACGCGTTCTTTTTGCAGTCCTCTGCGTGACCCCTGCCACCTCTGCGTTCAATCAGTTGTTGTTGACCTATCTGAACGAGACGGATGCCGAACGCGATCGCAGCGCTGTATCTGCGTTGTCCTCCGTGTCCCTCAGTGCTCACCATCGCGCCGGCCGAGCTCCGAGTCGTACCGGAAATCAGCGAGATCCCCGACGCTCGTGAGTACGTGCGCCGCAGGCTCACCCTTCACGTAACGGTCGAGGAATGCGACGGCGTACTCGACGATGTCGTCGTGCGTCGGATTGTCTCGGCCGCCCCAGGTGAGGTGGCTCGCATTCCGAAACACGACGAGGTACTTCGCATCGGTTGCGAGATCGTACGCGCCGCCCTTACGCTGCAACGCACGCGTGATGCGGGCGTCGAGCGAGCCGCCCTGGAACATGATCGGCGCACGAATATTGGCGAGCGATTTCTGCTCGATGAACGGCACGAGATACGGACAGAGTGCCAGCACCGCACTGGGCGATGTCGATCCGGCCCAGGAGCGCCAGCCTCCCGCGAGCGCCACCGCAGTGTATCCGCCAAGGGAGTGCCCAGCGTACGCATAGCGGCTGAAGTCGATGCGCGTGCGGAATCGAGCGTCGATCCGTAGCGCCGCCTCGATCGCATGCACGTCATTGCGACGATCGATGAACGTGTTCTCGTTCCACGTGCTCGGATCGGAAAATGAAACGTTCCGAGTGCTGGCCGGCGTGCGCCGGCGGCCGCATCCAGCATCGCCATGTCGTACCGAAACGACCCAGTACCCATTGTTTGCGAGCGCCCGGAGCAGATACCCGGGCTGCGTGGGACACCCGCCATATCCGTGTGAGTAGATAACCAGCGGCGCGCGCCCGGACCCGGACGGCTTCCAGATTGACACCTCGCGCCCGGCCAAGGTGACGACCTGGTCCTGCGCGAAGGCAATACTCGATGTGAGCAGCAGTAGGCACGTAACGCGGCGAAGCATGCCCACCAGAGTGGCAAGCGCAGGGCCAAACCTGCGCTCGCGTCCACTTCTTGACTCGGCTAGACGTTGAAGCGGAACAGCAATACGTCGCCGTCTTTCACGACGTATTCCTTTCCTTCCTGCCGCATGAGGCCCTTGTCCTTCACACCCTTCCATCCGCCATTGCGGATGAAATCGTCATAGCCCGCGGTCTCCGCCTTGATGAAGCCGCGTTCGAAGTCCGTGTGAATGACGCCGGCGGCCTGCGGCGCCGTATCACCGCGATGGATCGTCCACGCCCGCACTTCCTGTTCACCAGCGGTAAAGTACGTCTGGAGGCCGAGCAGGTGGTATCCGCCGCGAATGAGGCGGTCGAGTCCTGCGCTTTCGAGTCCCAAGGTCGCGAGAAAATCCTGACGATCCTCGGGCGGTAGCTCCGCCAGTTCACTCTCGATCTTTGCGGAGAAGGGAACGATCTCCGCCTGCTCGCCGCTCGCGGCAATCGCCGCGCGCAGCGCAATGAGGTGCGGCCCCTCTTCGCCAGACAGCTCCGCATCGGTGACGTTCGCCGCATAGAGAATGGGCTTGGTCGTCATGAGCGTGAGCGGCTTGAGCAACGCGAGTTGGTCGGCGTCGAACTTCGCCTCCCAGAGCCCCTTTCCTTCCTTGAGGAACTCATGCGCGCGCTCGAGTGTCGGCAACTCCGCGAGGGCTTCCTTGTCGCCGGTCTTGGCTGACCGCTTTACGCGATCGAGCCGCTTTTCGACCGTGGCCAGGTCGGCGAGCGCGAGTTCGAATTCGATGACCTCGCGATCGCGCACGGGATCGACGGAACCCATGACATGCAGGATGTCATCGTCATCGAAGCAGCGCACGACATGCACGATCGCATCGGTCTCGCGGATGTTCGCGAGGAACTGGTTGCCGAGTCCTTCTCCCTTGCTCGCGCCCTCGACGAGTCCCGCGATGTCGACGAACTCGACCGCGGCTGGTACGGTGCGTTGGGGCTGCACGACATCCGCGAGTGCCTTGAGGCGATCATCAGGCACGCTGACGCGGCCGATGTTGGGGTCCTTGGTCGCGAACGGATAGTTGGCGGCGAGGACGCCTGCACTGGTCAGGGCGTTGAAGAGCGTGGATTTGCCGACGTTGGGAAGACCGACGATGCCGAGTCTGAGCATGGAAAAGACTATGAGTGCAATGGAACGATGACGCGTTTGCGTCGCTCGCGCGCGAATGTTCGCGCATGAGAGACTTCAAGAAGATAATCGCCTGGCAGAAGGCGCATGCGCTCAGCGTCGCGATCGGCCCTGCCGCAGACTGGCGACGGTTCCGAAAACGACCTCGGCTCCGCTCTCAGTTGCTCCGGGCGATCGACTCGATTGGCGGCTGTATTTCAGAGGGCGCTGGCAAGCCGACAACGCCCGAGTTCGCGCGCTACCTGGATATGGCGATGTCGTCGGCGCGAGAAGTGGATAACCACCTGCTGCTGGCTCGCGATATCGACTGCATGAACGCAGACGTCGCGGAGCGCTTGCTCGCGGACGTCGATGAGATACGACGGATTCTTTTCGTGTACACGCGTGAAGTTCGCAGGCGGGCGGATGACGAGTAATGCGCCGTAATCAGATGAGACAGGTGCTCAGTAGCCAACCGCAGCTAACAGAGCGACAGGGGGTGTGGCGCTCCAGTGCATCGCACCGTGATCGCCACACCCCCTGTTGCTCTGTCGGCTGCGGCTGATCACTGAGCACCTGTCACATCTGATTACCGCGCACAAAACTCAGCCCGACTTCGCCCGCGCCTGCACGTCCAGCGCCCCCTTGATCCCCTCGCGTACCCACGCCTCCACCGCCTCCGAGATCACCGGAAACAGCCCCCGAATCACCTCGCCTTCGCGCTTGCCTACTCCCCCGAGCACGTAGTCTTTCAAAGGCCCGCCGGGCGCCCGCTCCGGATCTCCAACCCCGATCCTCAACCGCGCGTACTTCTGCGTCCCGAGTGCCTGATCGATCGACTTGAGTCCGTTGTGCCCTCCCGCTCCGCCCTCGGCTCGTACCCGCCAGGTGCCGGCGGGAATGGCAACGTCGTCGACGAGTACCATGAGATCCGTCGCCGCCGACCAGAAGGGGCGGCGTGCGTACTGCACCAGCACACCGCCGGACAGGTTCATGTACGTCTGCGGCTTGACGAGACGGACGATTTCCTTGACGCCCGGAACGTGACCCTGCGCAGCACGCGCCTGGCCGTCCTTTTTCCACCCGTCGACGTTCCAGCGATCCGCCAGCGCATCGACGAGCCACCAGCCCACGTTGTGACGCGTGTGCTCGTACTCTTTTCCCGGGTTGCCCAGGCCAACGATCACCTTCATCGGGGTTCCATCATCCTCTGAATGCCGCGACGGCTCCGCCCCGGAAGGGCGGAGCCGTCGCGTGAGTGCTGCGAGCAGTGCCAAGAATGTTACTTCTTCGCGTCGTCGTCTTCCTTCGCCTTGCGGATCAACTCGGGCTCCGCAGCGCCCGGCTCGGCGGCGGCTGCCTCGACGGCCGCGCGCGGCGCGATCACGGCGCAGATCGTTGCATCTTCGTCGCTCAGGATTTCCAAACCCTCGGGAACCTTGAGGTCGCGCACGTGGAGCGAGTGGCCCATCGCGAGATGCGTGACATCGACATCGATGTGGTTCGGAATGGCCGACGGATCGACGAGAATCTCGACGCTGTGCACGATCTGCTCGAGGAGCGCGCCGCTGAGGCGGACGCCATCCGGCACGCCGACGAACACGAGTGGCACCTTGACCGTGACCTTCTCACCGGCCACGAGCTCCTGGAAGTCGATGTGGAGCACGACCTTCTTGAACGGGTGGCGCTGAATCTCGCGGATGAGCGTGTTGCTGTTGCCGCCGCCGAGCGAGAGATCGATGACCGTGCTGCCCGCGGTGATGGTGGACAGAAGCTTGTCGAGATCGCGTGCGTTGACCGACAGGCCCTGCGGTTCGCGGGCGTGACCATAGATGACGCCGGGAACGCGGCCTGCCGCGCGCAGCTTGCGTGCGACTCCCTTTCCGGTGTCCGAGCGCGTCTCCGCGCTGAGTGATGCCTTACCCATGACTGGATTCCTGATACGAGCGTGTTCGACTGCAGCGAACCGCGATGCCGGTGCTACTCTCAGGCGGCTGCGTCCGCCCTACCATGCCGGTGCTGCCAACAAGCAGCGTGTCGCGGGGAACCCTAAACCTAATAGGAGACGGGGGTCATGGGACAGGTAGTGCGACAAACTAGTGGAACCGGGCGGACGTCGTCCCTGTCCCCTGTCTCAGTCGAACAGCGACGACACCGACTGCTCCGCATGCGTGTACCGAATCGCCTTGCTGAGCAATTCACCCACCGACAGTATCGTCAGCCGCTCGAAACGCCGCTCCGGTGGCAGCAGGATCGTATCCGTGACGGCAACTTCCTTGATCGGTGCGTCCATGAGTCGCTGCACCGCCGGGCCGCTGAAGAGGGCATGCGTCGCGCACGCATAGATGTCTCGCGCGCCGAGCCGCTTCAAGGCGTGCGCCGCCTCGCTGATCGTGCCTGCCGTGTCGATCATGTCGTCAGCGAGAATACAGTCACGTCCGTCCACTTCGCCGACGACATTGACCACTTCGCTGACATTCGGGGCCGGCCGCCGCTTGTCGATGATCGCCAGCGAGGCGTTGAGCCGCTTGGCGAAACCGCGCGCCATCTTGGCCGACCCGACGTCCGGAGCCACCACAACGGTATCCTTCAGCTGTTTCTTCCTGAAGTGCGACGACAAGACCGGCATGGCGTACAGATGATCGACGGGAATGTCGAAAAAGCCCTGCAGCTGGTGCTGGTGAAAGTCGATGCCCAGTACCCGGTCGGCACCGGCACCCACGATCATGTTGGCCATGAGCTTCGCGCCGATCGCCACGCGCGGCTGGTCCTTTCGGTCCTGCCGTGCGTAGCCGTAATAGGGCATCACGACCGTGACGCGCGCCGCACTCGCCCGCTTCGCCGCATCGATCAGGAGCATCAGCTCCATGATGTTTTCTGCGGGGGCATTGGTGCTCTGGACGATGAAGACATCGTTACCGCGAACGTTTTCATCGATTCGAACGAAGATCTCCCCGTCCGCAAACCGCGTGCAGGTGAGCTTGCACAGTTCCACACCCAAGTGCTTCGAGATCTCTTCCGCCAACGGGCGGTTGCCGAGCCCCGACAACAGCTTGAACCCGTGCGAGGGTACGGCGAGCCCGTCCATTCGAAGCCTTGGTATCGAGTTGGTTCAGCGGCGAATCGTTCGCCCGATTGCCGCTTCAGTTCCCCCGCGTGGATTCGAACCACGATTCGCGGCTCCAAAGGCCGCTGTCCTGCCATTGGACGACAGGGGATCGTCTGGACAAAAACCTAACCACCCCGACTGGGTGGGGAAAGCGTGAAATCACCACGCTCATCATCCAATGTACGAGCACACCAGCGATCGGCCGGCGGGCGTGAAGCGACCAAGGATGCCGATGCGTCCTTCTTCGAAGGTCGCCGGGTCATTGATGTTCTCGAGTGTGAGGCGCGCCGTCCGCGTCCATTCGTCACTGCGGTCCACATCCGCCAGCCGCGTGGCCGCACGCTCCAGCGCGGCCCTTCGCTTCGGAGACACGCCACCGTGAATCTCCGCGCCATTCCAGCATGCTCCGCGAGCAATCGCCCGGACCACGATCCAGCGCTCACTCGGAAGCAAACGCCTGTCCCCGGCGAGCCCGACAAGCGTGGTGTCGGCCGGTGACGCGCCGACGCGGCTCGCGGATGACTCTGTGACCAGTGATCGAACTACCTCATGCGCCACGATCGCCTCTTTGATCGAGCGCGCCTCCAGTTCCAGCTCGGGGAGCCCCCGCACCCGGCCGATCTCTGCCAGTGCGTGCGCGCCCGTCTGGACAATGCCGACGCCATACATGTACGAGACAGGAACCGGATCCCCCATGAGCAGCCACCCCATGGCGAGGGTTTCACGCACGCGAGCGACAGCCATCTCGCCAGCGCCGCTGCTCAGCGCGAGCAAGGCCGCGGCGATGTTCTCGTCCGCGAGAATCGTGAGTGAACGAAGCGCGGCCGCCGATTTGGACGGATTGTCTCTGAGCGCCGCTCGAGGCTCGAGATACCACGCCGTCGGAAGGCTGGCTGAGCGAGCCACTGACCGGAACTGAGGGAGCGCGGAGTCGGCGGCAAAGCGCGTGAGCGCCTCGCGAAGGGAGTCCGTGACAGGTGAGGGAAGTGTCGCGAATGCGCGGCCGATCAGGCTCCTGTCAGGAGGGATTGTCCGTCTCGCAGACCGGAGGGCTCGAATCTGGTCTGCGGTCGCGGCGACGCCACGAACGAGATGCTGCCGCACCACGGAATCTGCCCGCGCCACTCGCCGCATCCCAGCATCCGTCGATTGGACCCAGCTCCGACGTTGCTGCGGCGTGAGCGGAGGCAAATTCCGAAAGTCCAGAAACATGCCGGTGAGAAACCCTGTGAACACCGTCATCACGCCGAGCAGCATGGCTGCGGACGCGAGCCACTCCACCGACAAGAGCCGACGTCTCGCCAGCTCTGGACTGTCCGCTGGCGGCGAAACACCCACGCTCAGGAGCCAACCGCTCACGAGTTCCTGGGGCACGTGCGGGCGGCGCAGGTCACGAATTCGCCGCCGAGGCGCGCTGGCCAGGCGTGCCGCACGCTCACGGTATTCGATGACGAAGGCGACGAGCCAACCGAGGCACGCGGGTGCGAGAATCGCGGCGACATCCGCCGCACCCACGAGCCCCTCCGAGAACTCACCCTGGGAATGCAGCTTTCCGAACGCCCAAAGCGCGCCAAGGCACAGCGCCAGCGCCGATCCCACTCCGGCGATGGCGGCCGCTCGGCGCCGATTCGTCAACCACCGCTGGGCCATGGTTGGGGCGATCGCCGCAAAGCGTCCCATGCCGTTGAGCAGGTACACCGTGTCCGGGTAGGGATCGAGCAACACGTCGACCGCAACGCGCACCGGATAGCCGGAGCCGCGCGCCCAGCGGAGATGGTTGGCGGCAACACCAAACGCGATGCCCGCAGCGCAGACCAGCCCGACGGACAGCAGCGCTACCACGAATCCCGCCAACAGCCACGCCAGGTTGCCAGGCGTGCTCGCCCCGACGACGAACAGCAGGACGCCGAGTCCGATGACCATTGCCGTCAGCCAACGTACGGCAGCCACACCCGCGCCACGCATCGGCTCGAGGCCCGGCGGCGGCCACTCGATCACCTGTGCCGCCACGGAGCACGCCCGCGCAACCTCGGCCGCGGCCGGGCGGTGGGCTGGGTCCTTCGTCAACATCCGATCGATGAGCCGCGCGAAATCGGCGTCGAGATCCGGGCGAAGCGCTCCGATGGCCGGCGCCGCGTCCTTGATGTGTGCGGCGATCACGGCAACGACTGACGCGCTCTTGAAGAGCTCTCGGCCGGCGAGTAGCTCGAAGGCGACGACGCCCAGCGAATAGACGTCGGTGCGATCGGTGACCGTGTCGCCAGACGCCTGCTCCGGACTCATGTACTCAGGCGTGCCCAGCGAGATCCCCTGTCCCGTCAATCGCTCGCTCGGCATGGTACCGGGGACGGCGGCCGCACTGATTCCGAAGTCGAGTACGACAACCCGCTCCGTACCACCTTCGAGCATGATGTTGCTCGGTTTGATATCGCGGTGGATGAGGTCTCGTGCATGCGCGGCGGCGAGCGCCGACGCAATTTCACCGACGATCCGCCGACAGCGGGCTTGCGGAACCTTCGTTCCGATCGGGCATGCCTGCGCGAGCGTCGGGCCGTCCACGTACTGCATGACGAAATAGCTCGTTCCCGAATTCGGCAGCTCGCCGACGCGGAACACGCTCACCACATTCGGATGGGAGATGGACGCCGCGGCCTCCGCTTCGCGCGCGAAGCGCGCCCGTGCCACCGCGTCGTTCGCGCGGTCGGGTGCAAGCACCTTGATGACGACTTCGCGCTTGAGCGCCGGGTCACGGCCAACGAAGACCGCTCCCATTCCGCCTCGCCCAAGCAACCGCAGGGACTGGATCCCCGGCGCAAGCTCGGCCTCGAGCTCGCGCTGGATGGGAAGAAGGTCGGTTTGTCCGGACAGCCGCGGTGCTTGCATTGTCGCGTGCGGACGGAGGGAACTACGAAGCGATCATGCGAACAGGTGCCACATTGGTTGCGGTGCGAGTGCGGATGACACGCGTCGTCTCGCCGACGTGGGAGAGATGACCGAGATCGTCCGCACTGATGCCGAAGACCGTCGAACCGGAGCCGCTCATCATGGCGATCGCGAATCCGGCGCCATGGAGCGAGTCGATCAGTGCACCGATCGTCGGATATCGTGCGGACACGACGTCCTCGAATTCGTTGACGCCGATGCGCGCAATATGCTCCCAGTCCGACAGGTGATCGACTTCGAGCGCGACGGCTGTCGGACGGGGGCTGGCGCTCGCCCGAGATGCCGCCAGCCAGGAATATGCCTCGGCGGTGTTCACGGAAATAGACGGTACCAACAGCGCAACGTTGCGGACCGGAGGCGGCGTGAGCGAGAGCATGCGCTCGCCGCGGCCCCAGGCGAGTGCGTACGTCATCTCGCTCGCAAGAAACGGCACATCCGACCCGAGGGCGGCCGCAACGTCATGCAGCGCCGCCGGGCCAATGGGCGCATCCGCCATCGCATCGAGCGCGCGGAGCACAGCGCCGGCGTCGGCACTCCCTCCGCCCATTCCGCCACCGATTGGAATACGCTTCTCGATTTCTATCGCCACACCGCCGCGCATTCCGCTCGCGACCGCATACGCCCGCGCCGCGCGCAGTGCCAGATTCTGTTCTGGCGGGCCGACCAACGCGAGATCGACATCACCAGTGACGTCGACCGTGAAGGCGCCCGTCGTGCAGCGAAGGCGAAGCGTATCTGCGAGCTCCACGCGCAGGAATAGCGTCTCGAGCTGGTGAAAGCCGGTTGTCTCGCGCGCGAGAATCTGCAACCGAAGGTTCAGCTTGGCCTGCGCGTCGACCTCGACGGCCAGTGCCCCCCGCAGCGACCGCTCCGCGTGGAAACTCACCGGTCGCCAGGGTCCGGATGCGCGTTGCGGTCCGCCGTCTCGATCTCTCCCAGCGTGAGTCCCGTGCGGAAGAAATACCACGCGCCGATCACCGTGATGGGAAGAAAGGACAGAAAATGAAAACCGATCGCCCAGGTGGCGGCCGAATCCGGCGACACGCCATAGAGCCCGAGGCCCTCCTTTCCGAAGTATTCGAACACGCCGAAAAAGCCCGGTGCCTGCGGTGCCGCCACGCCAATCGCGATGATGCCTTGCAGGAAGAGGGCGGCACTATATGGGGCGTCGATATGAACCGCCTTGAACGCGATCCAGAAGGCCAAGCCGTTCGTAAGCCAGTGAAGAAGCGTCCACCCGAAGACCGAACCGAAGCGGCTCGGCGAGCGGAGCACGCTCAGGCCCTGCGTCAGGGAGATGAGCGCTGCACGTCCCTTCTCCTCGAGCTTGGGCACGAGACGGCGGGCAACAAGCTCGTAGAGCGCCAGCACGCGACCGGGGAAGAGCACCAGTGCGTACATCGCGACAACGACGCCGCCAATGAACAACAAGCCGCCGAGTGCGATGCTGGACATGCTGCGCCCGAAGACGTGTGCGCCGGGAGGAAACGCGGGATCGAGCATGGCGCCGAACATGAGCATGAACACGACGACCGCGTCGAACAACCGATCCACCGCCAGCGATGCGAAGGCCGCCGGAAACGGTACCGCCGGCGTCGTCCGGGAGAGTGCAAAGGCGCGCGCGAATTCTCCCGCACGGGCCGGCGTGACGTTGTTGAGCATCATCCCGATTGCCGTCGGGCGCCACAGTGTGCCGAAGGGAAGGTCTGGCGCGATCGGATCGAGAATTGGGCGCCAGCGCCGAGCGCGGAGGGGAAAGATGAGCGTCGCCATGACCGCAGACAGCATGAGCAGGCCGAGATTGGCCTGCCGGAGGTGCTCCATCACGCTGCGAAGTGGTATGTCCTTGAACGCGAGATACAGGAACCCGCCGCTCAGGACGAAGCCGAGGAGGCTTCGCCAACTCGCTTTCATTGCGCCACGTCAGTCGGTGAGCGCGAGGTCGAGGAGGTCGAACAACTCAGCGAGTGCGTCGTCATCCAGCCGCGCGCCCCCACGTTTCGCTTCGTTCTTGATCTCAACCGCGCGCTTCACCGCCGCCTTACCGCGATACAGCAATACGTCGATGGGCACCGGCGGCTGCTCGGCGATGGCCCGCGGCGTACTGAGTGGCGTCACATGCAAACCGCCGAGGCTGGAAATACCGGCGTCGAGCAACGCTCCAAGCTTCGACGGCGGCGTGGCGGACTCCTTCACCGTTGCCGCAAAGTCTGCGCTGGCCGGCTCGGCAGCGGCCTGATGGAAACCACTGAGTCGGGTCGCGAGCGTCAAGCTCGACGATGGCTGGGCCAGCACCGCCGCCATCTGATCGAGTTTCTTCAACGCTTCCGCGTCGAATTGGGCTGCGGGCTCATTGTGCCGCGCGACAAATGACGCGATGTCATGCTCGCCGAAGCTGTCCGCCGCGAGCTGAATTCCACGGAGCGCCTGTCGAAGCGCGCGTCGAACGCGCTCGCGCGTGAGCTCACCCTGCGCCGCCCGCGCGTCCGCAACGAGCCGGCGAAGGTGCTCGCCCTGACTCACCGCCTCGAGGCGGAAACGTTCGGAGGGGGTCGTCGGCGGGTTGGATGCTGCTCTGACGATGGTTTCTCCACCGTCGCCGTAGAACAGCTCGGCAATGGGCACGATGCGTTCGACGCCAGACTCGCGGACCTGAAGTGCATCCACCGTTGTCGCGAAATGCGCGAGTTCTGCGGCCGGAACACTACCATTTCCGCCGTCGCGAATGGTGCTCGCGAAGGCGCGGAGCGCGGCCGAAGCGGAAGCCAGCAGCGCGATGCGCTCCCGGCTCAGCGTCGATTCGCCGAGTTCCAGCGGTTGTGCGGCTTCCTCGGATGCCTCGAGAATGTCCGACAAGCCCGCGTAGTCCTTGACCGTGGCAAGCCCACGTAACGCCCGCACGCGGCGCAGCACGTTCGCTGCCGCGTCCCGATCGGCGGGGCGAGTGGCAAGCAACTCCAGACCTGCGCCAATGTTCGAGGCCTCGGTGGCCAGGAAGGCATCGTGGCTTTGCGTCGTGGGCGACGCGAGTGGTGTGGCGCCGCGAACGGGCACAATGGTGGCGAGTTCGTTGATTCGCGCGCGGGCGCGGGTTTCTTCCGCCGGGCCCCACGCGCGGACGCCGCGCAGGAGCACCTTGGAATCGTCGACGGCAGCGACGACGACGCCCTTGAGCGCCGGGCCCCAGTGGAGGGTGCCATCGCGCAACCCGCGTCCCACGCGCTCGATCCCTGCGGCGATCTCGGCGAACGAGGCCAGCTTGGCCATCGTCGCAGACCCGCGCAACGCGCGCGCCACGCGCTGCATCTCCTCGGCGTTCGGGCCGGTTGCGCCTCCGGCGAGCAGCAGCGCGTCGAGTTGTTCGACGTAATCGCTGCCTTCGAGGACGAAGAAGTCGAGAAACCCGACCGGGGCCGGAACCGTCATGCCCGCTCCACGCTGGTGAGCCGCTACACCGCTACAGAAGAGTATCGAAGTTAGAGGAGGGCGCGCGCGGCGTCCATCGCTGACCGGAGCTCGCGGATGGCGGTATCGAGCCCCACGAACACCGCGCGGGACACGACGTGGTGCCCGATGTTGAGCTCTTCGATTTCCGGAATGGCCGCAACGAGCCCGACATTGGACGTGGTAAGCCCGTGTCCCGCATGCACGGCAAGCCCGAGCGCGGCGCCGAGTGCGGCGCCCTTGCGCAAGGCGTCGATGGTCGCCGGGTCGCTCGTGTGATGCGCGTATCGCCCGGTGTGTAGCTCGACGGCGTCGGCACCAAGGTCGCGAGAGCGGGTAATACTGTCCGGGTCCGCGTCGATGAAGAGGCTGGCGCGGACGCCGGCATCCTTGAGCCGTTGAATCGACTCGCGGAGGCGGACGGGGTCGGCGGCAACGTCGAGTCCACCTTCGGTCGTGACTTCCTCGCGCCGTTCGGGCACGATCGTCGCTTCGTGGGGGCGCAGTCGCTCGGCCAGCGTGATCATTTCTGCGGTGCCCGCGATTTCGAGGTTGAATTTTGTCGTCACAGCGGCAGCAATCGCATCGATGTCGGCGTCCTGCATGTGGCGCCGGTCTTCACGAAGGTGTGCGGTGATCCCATCCGCGCCTGCCTGTTCGCAGAGGCCGACGGCGTCGACGGGGACCGGTTCGTGGCCTCGGCGCGCCTGACGGATCGTCGCGATGTGATCGATGTTGATGAGGAGGCGCTGCCGGGGGATCGTCATGAGCAGGTTGCTGGTTGAAAGGTTGCCCGCAAAAGGCGCCACGCGTTAGCTTCGCACCACTACCGAGGAGATGACGAGTGAGAAAGCTACTGCTGTCAGGTCTGCTGCTCGCCGCCGCATGCAAATCGACGACGACGATCGTGCCTGCTCCGGCACCCGAGCCAGCGCCCGGGGTCGTGACCTCCCCCGCGTATATCGGGCCGCGACCGGCGGTCGATGCCTTTCTCGCCGCAGTGAAGGCGCAAGATATTCAAGCACTTTCCGGTGCGTGGGGAGACAAGGAAGGTCCCGTGCGCGACAGCAAGAAAGTATCTCGTGCCGACATGGAGATGCGAGCGCTCGTCATCCTGCGCTGCCTCCGGCACGAACGATGGCGTGTCGTTGCGGAGGCTCCCTCGATCGATGGCGAGCGGGTCTTTCAAATCGAGCTCGTGCGGGGAACTCAGAAAGGCGTCACGGACTTCTTCACAGCACAGGCGTCTGACCGGTGGTACGTTCGAACCGTCAACCTCGACGTCCTCAAGGAGTACTGCTCAGCCAAATAGACTAGAATTCGCTGAGTTCGATCAGCACGCCACCGGTGGCGGAGGGATGCAGAAATGCGATGCGTTTACCTTCCGCGCCGATGCGAGGAGTTTCGTCAATGAGCCGGACGCCGGCTGCCTTGCAGCGCGCAAGGGTGCCGTCAAGATCATCGACTGCGAAACAGATATGATGGATTCCAGCGCCGCGTTTGGCGACGAACTTGCCGATGGGGGAGTCGGTGGACGCGGCTTCGAGGAGCTCGACGAGCGATTCTCCCGCCTGTAGCCCGGCGATGCGCGCACCATCGGCGTCGTCAAGCGGCACTTCGGGCAGGCCGAGGAGGTCGCGATAGAAGGGCAGGATTTCACCGAGCGCCGGCACAGCGATGCCGATGTGGGCGATTCGGGTTGGACGTGGTGAAGCGTCGGTCATTGGAAGTGCGCTGAGTGATGAAGTCGCTCGTCGCTGAATACTAATTTCTGGAGGCGGCACGTGACGGCCGCCGGGAGACGTGAGGGATGTCGAATGCGCAGGCGGTGACGGACGCTGACTTCGAGGGGCAGGTCGAGCAGAACCCCGGGCTCACCGTGGTTGACTTCTGGGCGACGTGGTGCGGTCCCTGCCGCATGATCGCGCCCATCCTCGATCAGCTGGCCGTGGAGTACGCCGGGCAGGGCGTGACGGTCACCAAGCTCGACGTCGACGCCAATATCAAGACGGCGACGCGCTTCAACGTCCGGTCGATTCCGATGCTGCTGTTTTTCAAGGACGGGAAGGTCGTCGACCAGATCGTGGGCGCGGTTCCGCGGCAGGCAATCGAAGCCAAGCTCAAGCAGCACGTCGCGTGATCGGCTGAATCGCCGTTGCACCGTGGCTGGTCGCGGCGCACATTAGGGCCGTAACGACTCGACGTCGCTACGGCCCTTTTTTCTTCCTGATGCCTTCCACCGTCGCCGGCCTGCGCTATCCGTACTCGCGCGTTCTCTTGCCGCGCACTCGGTTGGCGTACGTGCATATCAGGAACCTGCTCTCCGACGCCAAGCGCGATCGGGCCGCGCGCGTGTCCGGCTACGTCGCCATCTGGCTGCCGGAGGAGTTCGTGGTGCTGTATCTCCAGCGCGGCGAACTGGTGAACGCGTGCGTGCACGATGGTCGCGAGTTCCGCCCGATCGGGATCGGTGCCGCCGTCGAGAAGGTGCCAGGGGAGCCCGAATACGGCGAGATCTGTTTTCACGAAGCCGACGACGAGCAACTCGCCTGCATGTATGCGACGCAGACGCTGGAGCCCACCGACTGGCCTCCCGAGCTTCGCACAACCGATCCGACTGCACTCTTTCCATACCTGATGGCCACGACCTTCGACGGCGTGGTCGAGATCGTAACCGAAGGCGAAGTGAACTATCTCCGCTTTCAGCACGGCACCGTATTCGGAGCCTTTCTGTCCGGCTCCCAGCCCGGCACCGTGGTCGAACGAGTGAGCCGCCTGTTCGAGCGTGATCGTCGTGCCCTCCACGTCGCTGTTCGGCACTGGCCGGTGCCCGAACCGCTTCCGATTCAGGCGCCGACAGGGTTGGTGCAGGCGTACCGCGACCTGACCACGCAACTCGTGCTGCGTCTCGTGGCAAGCGGTCGCGAGAGCGCGCCGGCCATCGCCGAGCATGCTCGGACGACACTGCTGTACGAGCATCCGGCGCTCGAGGGCTTCTCCTTCAACGGACGAACGCCAAGGCCAGTGGTCGCAGATGCCAATGCCGTGACCGACGCGATCGCCGCGCTGATCAACGAAGTGCTGTGGACCGCGTCCGACCAGGAAGGCAACGGACCGGAGACGATGCTGCGCGAATTGACCTACGAACGGCGACACCTCTATCAGTCCGCAGGCCTCTTCGACCGGCTCTCGTGGAAGCTGGCGTGACGACCGGCACGAGTGGTACGCTGTACGTCGTCAGCACCCCCATTGGAAACATGGGGGATTTTTCTTTCCGCGCCGTCGAGGTGCTGAAGAATGTCGCCGCGGTGCTCGCCGAGGACACGCGGCATTCGAGACACCTGCTCGACCGGTATGCGATTACGACGCCGCTCGTGCCCTACCACGAGCACAACGAGGCCAAGTCCACACCCCGCTTCGTCGAGCGACTCCTCGCCGGAGAGAGTCTCGCGATGATCTCGGATGCGGGCACACCGCTCCTCTCCGATCCGGGCGCGCGGCTGGTGCGCGCGGCGGTCGAGGCGACCATCCCCGTTTCTCCCGTGCCTGGTGCGTCGGCGCTGCTGGCGGCGCTGGTGGCGTCGGGGCTCGACGTCGGTCGCTTCACCTTTTTCGGATTTCTTCCGCGGAAGGGCAACGAGCGACGGACCACGCTTCAGGAAATCGCGGCGCTGCGTCATACGGCGATTCTCTATGAGTCGCCCGCGCGTGTCGGCGATACGCTGGACGAGCTCGCCGCCGCCGGAGCGCCCGAACGAGCAACGGTCGTCGCGCGCGAACTGTCAAAGCAATACGAGGAATTCCGGCGCGGAACGGTGGCCGCGCTCGCGGCGTATTACCTCGAGACGCCACCCCGTGGAGAAGTCGTGATCATCATTGCCGGAGCGAGTGTGCCAGAACAAGCGAGCGAAGATCAACTACGCACCCGCGCCGCGGAACTGCGCGAGAGCGGTCTGCCCGCGCGCGATGTCGCCGCGGCGCTCTCCTCGGAGCTCGGCGCGGCGCGCAATCTGGCCTATCGCATCGCACACGAGTGAACCGCCTTCAACGCGCGCGGCGCGCGACGTCCCTGATCGCGCTGGCTCTGGCGCTCGTACCAGTCACCGGCGCGCGCTACGCGCCCCGTCTCACCGTCGCACGCCTGCAATACGAAGGCGGCGGCGACTGGTACGCCAATCCATCGTCGTTGCCCAATCTGCTCGCGGCCATTCGTGAGCGCACGTCGCTTCCCGTCGAGAAGACGGAAGCACGCGTCACGCTCATGGACGACAAGCTCTGGGACTACCCGTTCCTTCACATGACCGGGCACGGCAACGTGAAGTTGACCGACGCCGAAGTCGTGCGACTGCGGGAGTATCTCCAGCGCGGCGGCTTCCTCCATGCCGACGACAACTACGGCCTCGATGAGTCCTTTCGGCGTGAGATGAAGCGGGTCTTTCCCGATCGCGAACTGGTAGATGTTCCGCTATCGCATCCTGTCTATCATGCAGTGTATGACTTTCCGAAGGGCCTGCCCAAGATTCACGAGCACGATGGCAAGCCGGCGCGAGGCTTCGGCCTCTTTCTCGGCGACCGTCTTGCCGTGTACTACACGTTCTCGAGCGATCTCGGAAACGGGTGGGAAGATCCTGAGACCTATCACGACCCGGTGGCGTTGCACGAGGCGGCGCTTCGCATGGGTGTAAACCTCTTCGTGTACGCCGTTACGAGCCGGCCGCTTCAATGACGATTCACACGCGCGTCGATCAGGAACGCAGTCACTTCCGCAGGTCGGAACTCATCACGGGCGCGTTGCTCGCCGCCGCAGTGGCCGCCGCACTGCTCGCCCTTGGAGCGGTCGTCCTCGGGCGGGCGCGCTGGCTCGAGCTCCCGCGCGGACTCCCGCTCCTGGTCTGGTTCGTCGTGATGGCGGTGGTCGGTTTCCTCGCCTTTCGAACGCGTCGGCGACTGGAGCGCGGCTCACGGAGAGATGTCGCGCTGGCGATCGAGGAGGAGCAGGGCATTCGGCGCGGACAGCTGGTCGGGGTGCTCGAGCTCGAAGGGAAGGGCGCTCTGGCGGAGTACGCGGCGCGTGGCGTGCAGCGCACGCTCCCGGACGGTGTTCCCCTCGCCCCAGCCATGCGCCGCGCCAGTTCGCGTCGCACGATGATCGGCGCAGGCGCGGCGGCCGCGGGTGTGCTCCTGCTGCTGACCGCCTCGCCCTTGTTTGGTGATGGCCTGCGCGCGGTGCTTCGGCCGATCGATGCATGGCGCGGCGTCCTGTTGGATCGCCCGAGCGTGGAGGGGGCTCCGGAGGAACTCCTGCGCGGGTCTCCGCTGCACGTCACGGTGCGTGCGCCCGGACGCCGGTTCGTCTTCGTGGAAGTACGCCAGACGGGAGATGCCTGGCGCACCGATACTGTAGCGATCGATGCGAAGACCGGAGCGGCCCCGTGGTCGACGGACGCGCTGCGCGGCGATTTGCGACTCGTCGTGTCCGACGGCCGCGCGACGAGCGACAGCGTGATTGTGCATGCCGCGGATCGTCCATTTGTCGGCGCCGTCACCTTGCATGTGCAGTACCCGCGCTACCTCGGGCGCGCCGATGAATCGCTGCCCGTCGGAGAGCCGCTCCACCTCCCGCGCGGCAGCGTCCTCACCGTAGCGGGCCGCGCGTCTGTGCCGCTCGCGGATGTCGCGCTCGTGGCACCCGGTGGAGCGCGCATCGCGCTGACGGCCTCCGGCCAGACATTCCGTGGCGTGTTCACGCCGGAGCAGTCGGCGGAGCTGCATTGGGCGGCACGCGGACCCGGGGGCCTCGTGCCGGACCTTCCCGAGCCACTGAGTATCGACGTGGTCGCCGATTCCGCGCCACGCGTCATCATCGCCGAGCCGACGGCAGACACGATTCTCGTTGCCGGCGAAGCGATCGGTCTCGCCCTCCGCGTCTCCGATGATCACGGGGTGTCGTCCGTGTCGTTGCGCATGCTGCGCGCGGAGGTGCGCGATGCCGCTCCGATCATTCACCAGGTCGCCGCCGATGTCGGCACGAACTGGGGCGGCGCTGCCATTGTGAACATCGACTCGCTGCGCCTCGGTCCGGGTGACGCCATTCGCGTCCGCGCCGAGGCGGTCGACGCGTCTCCGTGGGCACAGCGCGGTGTCAGCAGGGAAATCGTGATGCGTCGCGCGACCTCGGAGGAACAGCGCACCGCCGCGCGTGCACTTGGCGATTCGGCGGTCAAGGAAGCGCTCGCTGCAGCCAGCGCGCAGAAGCAGCTCGCGCAGAAAACCGATGAGGCGGCCCGGGCGCAAACCCGCCAGGCCACGAAGGCGGAGGGGCAAGCGCCCTCCGAACGCGAAAAGAAGGCGATGAACTTCGATGCGGCCGAGAAGGCGAAGAGCCTCGCGCAGGAACAGCGCGCGATGACCGACCGCGTCGAAAAGCTTCGGCAGGCGACGAAGCAGCTCGAGGAACAGCTCAAGGCTGCTGGTGCGCTCGACACCTCACTAGCGCGTCAGCTCGGCGAAGCGCAGGCGTTGCTCAAGAAGGCGCTCACACCAGAAATGCTCGCGCAGATGAGCAAGTTGGAATCCGCGTCGCAGCAGATGAACGGCGAGCAATCGCGCGAAGCGATGCGCGATCTGGCGCAGATGCAGCAGAAGATGCGCGAGCAGCTCGAGAAGAGCGCCGAGATGCTCAAGCGTGCGGCTCACGAAGGTGCGATGCAGACGCTCGGCGATGAGGCGAAGGAGCTTGCCGCGAAGGAACGTGAGTTGGCGGAGAAGGCTGGGAAGCCCGACGCGTCGAGAGAGCAGTCGGACGCCAAGCAGGCGGCGGACCTCGCGGAACGCACCGAACGGTTGCGCGAGGCCATGGATGAGCTCAAGCAGCGCCTGGCCAAGGACAAGGCAGACGCAGGTGCGAGCAAGACAGATCAAGCGGCGGAACACGCCACCAAGTCGGAAGCAGAAATGCGCCGCGCCGCGAACGAGGCGCGGGCGCAGGAGAAGAACGCACAGCAGCAGCGCGCCGATTCGTCGGCGAAGGCCGGCGGTGAGCCCAAGCCCGGCGGAGAGCCGAAGCCCGGTGGTGAACCGAAGCCGGGTGGTGAACCGAAGGCGGGCGGCGAGCAGAAGCCTGGTGGTGACCCAAAGAGTGGAGGGCAGCCGAAGAGTGGCGGCGAAGGACAGCCGAAGGCCGGTCAACAGGGTGGCGGAAAGCAGCAGATGCAGGACGCCGCCGCCGAAATGGACAAGGCGGCCAAGTCGATGCAGGATGCGCGCAGCGAGCAGGTGAAGGAGTGGAAACAGGAGCTGACGTCGGAGCTCGACCAGTCCGTCCAGGAAATGATGCAGCTGGCTCGCGAGGAGCGCGCTCTCGAGCAAAAGGCGCGCGACGGACAGTCCGCTGAGGACAAGCGGAGCGCGCAGAGCGCGGTCGAGCAGGGCGTCGACAAGGCAAACGAGCGTCTCAACAACGCGGGCAAGAAGAGCGCACTCCTGTCGCCGCGTTCGCAGCGCGCGATGTCCGACGCGAAGCAGAAGGTGCAACAGGCCACGGAGAGCGTCACGCAGCCGAATTCCAGCCAGAAGCAGGCGAGCGCGCTCGGCGATGCGGCCGATGCACTGACCAAGGCGGCGGCGTCCCTCGCGCGTGATCGTGAACGCGCGAACAGCGCCAACAGCGCGTCTGGCTTCAGTGAAATGTTGAAGGAGATGCAGGAGATGGCGCAGAAGCAGGGCCAGATCAACGGGCAGTCGCAGAGCCTGATGAGCATGCCGAACGGCATGAACAGCGCGGCAGGGCAGTCGTTGGCGCGCTCGCTCGCCCAGAAGCAGCGGCAACTGTCCGACCAGCTCGACGAGTCTGGAGACGGCGCTGGAGGTGATCGCGCCGCACAACTCGCGCAGGAAGCGCGGCAACTCGCTGACGCGCTCGACAACGGCCGGTTGGACGCGACCACGATGGCTCGTCAGCAACAGCTCTTTCGCCGCCTGCTCGACGCCGGCAAGTCGCTGGAAAAGGAGGAGAAGGACGAATCCGGCAAGCGCGAATCCAAGAGTGCTGCGGGTAACGATGCCTTCTCGCCGAATGCAAAGGTCGACGCGAAGGCCGCAGTGAAATTCCGCCCGCCAACGTGGGCCGAGTTACGCGCGCTGTCGGCAGACGAGCGGCGCGCGATCCTCGACTACTTCACGCGGCTGAACAGTGCTCCGACGCCGTAGGGGGCTCGCCGCGCAACATTGCGCGGCGCTGCTTCTGGTCTCCTTGCTGCTCCTCACACCGGGTCGCGCCGACGCGCAGGAGGAGCGACCCGAGGTCATGAAGGCACTCGACCTCGAGAACGCCGGGAAGTACAAAGAGGCCGCGATGCTGTTCCGCACGGCGGTGCGGACCGCGCCAACTCCGAATGCGGTGCTCGGGTTGGAGCGTGTCTATGCCGAGCTCGGGATGAGCGACTCGCTGCTCGCGCCACTCGACACGCTCATCGCGAATTTTCCGCGCGAGCCGATGTACCGGTCGGTGCAGCTGCGCACCCTGCAGATTCTTCGCCGTGACGAAAAGCTGCGCGACGCATTCGAGAAGTGGGTGCGCGCGTCACCCCGCGACGCGGCGCCGTATCGCGAGTATGCCCGCATCCTCATTCAACTCGGCAGGCCGGCATCCGCAGACAGCATCGTCATGCGAGGGAAGTTCGCACTCGGCAGCCTGCGTGATCTCGAATACGAGAATGCCCAATTGCGCGCCGCGATGGGTGATTGGCTGGCGAGCGCACAGTCCTGGCGACGCGCATTGGTCGATGCGCCGCATCTTGCGACCGCGAGCGCGTACGCGCTTGCGCCCGCGCCCGCGACGGCCCGCGAGGGGGTCCGTGGCGCGTTGTCCTCGCTGCCCGCAGACGCGGGCTCGCGCCGCGCGCTGGCGGAGCTGGAGCTCACGTGGGGACGCCCGCAGCAGGCGTGGGAGGCCCTTCGAACACTGCGGCCCGATACGGCGGCCGCGACGATGTGGGAGGAGTTCGGCGAGCGCGCATACGTCGAGGAACGCTGGACGATCGCGCGCGACGCACTCGTCGCTGCGCTCGCGATCCGGCGCAACAGGCCGCTCGCTGTCCGCGCGGCCACCGCCGCGATTCGCGCTGGGTCGCCGAGCCAGGTGTTCGTGCTGGCTCCGTTGGCCGAAGTGGTAGGTGACACCGCGCAGGTCGTGCGGCAGTATGTTCCGCTCCACATCGCTGCACTCGTCGCCCTCAGTCGCGCCAATGAAGCCGAGGAACTCGTTGCCAAGTACGATCGTTTTCTCGTACCGATTCAGCGGATGCGCATGGCGCAGTTGATCGCAACGGCCTGGGTTCGCGCGGGAGATATGCCGAAGGCGCGCGAGGCGCTCCGCGCCGCCGGACCAGAGGCGGATTCGAGCGAGGCGGCAGGTTGGCTCGCATTGTACGAAGGGCGTCTGAGCGTCGCGCGCACGCTGTTGCGGACGACCACGACGCCCACAGCCGACCTCACGCTCGCGATGGGCGTCGTCACGCGTCTCAAGGGAGTCGACATTGCACCGCAACTCGGCGCGGCGTTTCTGGCGCTGGCGCGTGGTGACAGTGCCGGTGCGTCAACGAAATTCGTCGAGGCCGCGACCGTGCACGCCGAGGTCGCTCCGGCACTCCTTCTGATTGCCGCTCGTCTGCAAAGTGCGCGCGCGGTGAATGCCATCCCGATCTGGCAGCGCATCGTCGCCGACTATCCGACCGCGCCCGAAGCGGTCGAGAGCGAGCTCGAATGGGCGCGCATGTTGCGCCGGCAAGGCGATACGGCCGGTGCGACCGCGCATCTCGAACATCTCATCCTCAGCGCTCCGCAGAGCGCGCTCCTCCCTCAGGCACGACGCGAGCTCGAACTCGCGCGTGGTGCCGTTCCACCGAGATCATGAAGTCAACGTTGCAGGACGCTATCGCGAGCGGATTGGAGCACGGATGTCACGGATGTCATCCCGAGCGAAGTCGAGGGATCTGCACGTTCCGTCTGGGTAAGCTGATCGTTTTTGCGATGCTGATCCTCTGTGCAGTTTCCGTGGCCCACGCGCAACGCATCCTCATCCCGATGGATGATGGACAGACCAACCACCTCAAGGCCTACGGCCTGACCTACAACGCCATGAAGACCGGTGTGCAGGCGGAGTGGCTGCTGAATTTTCGCGGCGGGTCGTTTCTTCTTCCCGATGCGCCCGAGCTCCGGCGGCGGGCGGCACTCGACGGCATCTCGTACGAGACGATCACCGACGCGCAGTTGAGCTCCATTCGTCGGGACATTGCCGCCGGCAACATGGAGAGTGTGCCGCTCGAAAAGGCGCCGCGGATCGCCGTGTATACGCCTCTCGAAGCGCAGCCGTGGGACGATGCCGTTACGCTCGCCCTCAAGTATGCGGGCATCGAGTTCACGCCGATCTACGACGATCAGGTCGAGCAGGGTGACCTGACGAAGTACGACTGGCTGCACCTGCATCACGAAGATTTCACGGGCCAGTTCAACAAGTTCCAGCTCGGGTATCGGGACGCGCCATGGTTCAGGGATCTCGTCGCGAAGAACGCCGCAACGGCGAAAAAGCTCGGCTTCGCGAGCGTACCCGGCCTCAAGAAGGACGTGGCCGAGCGGATCCGCCTCTTCGTGGAGCGTGGCGGTTTTCTCTTCGCAATGTGCGGTGCGACGGAAACGCTCGAACTCGCGATCGCCGGCCGCGACGTCGATATCGCGGGCGAGTTTGCGGACGGCACGCCGATGGACCCGGACGCCGACAGCCGCATGCAGTGGAAACGGTCGCTCGCGTTCAAGGACGCGCACCTCGAACATTCGCCCTTCGTCAACTCGATGAGCGACATCGACGGACACCAGGTCAACGTCCCGGGACGCCGGCAGCCGCTCGGCACCTTCACGCTGTTCAACTTCTCCGCCAAGTTCGATCCTGTTCCGAGCATGCTGGTGCAGAATCACCGGAGCGTGATCAACGACTACTTCGGTGTCACGACCAGCTTCACGAAGGCGACGCTCAAGCCAGGGGATATCATACTGGCCACGGAGGAGGGCGCGCCGTGGGTCAAATACATTCACGGTGACTACGGCAAGGGCACCTGGACCTACCTCGGCGGCCACGACCCCGAAGATCCCCAGCACGCGATCGGCAACCCGCCGACCGACCTGTCGCTGCGGAAGTCGAGCCCGGGATACCGGCTCATTCTCAACAACGTGTTGTTCCCCGCGGCGAAGAAGAAGCCTTTGAAGACCTAGTCCCTCGCCCCTCTTTCGGTGTATCTTCAGGGGTCATGCCGCGCCCAGCCCCAAAGCCGCCCTCAACGCGCCGACTAGCCAACTCGGCGGCTGCGGCAATGCGCGCTGCAATCAGGCTCGCCGGGGGCCGAGAGGTGTGCTTCGTCTCCACCCTCGATGAAGATGGAGTTGTGCTCACGGCTCGCGTCGTCGCACGTGGTGACGTCGCAAGCGTGCTCGCCCTGCCTGGCTTTGCGCGACGTGGCGAGATGCTGCTCCACAATCACCCGTCAGGACTCCTCGAGCCATCTGGAGCGGACTACGACGTCGCGGCGCGAATGCACGACGACGGCATCGGTTTCGGGATCATCGACAACGACGCAACCATGTTGTACGTCGTCGTCGAAGTGCCGCGCGCCGAAACGAAGATACGGCTCGACCCCCAAGCCGTGGCCGCCGATCTCGGGCCCAATGGCGCAATCGCAAAACAACACGTGCGCTATGAGGACCGCGCAAGCCAGCGCGCGATGGCCGCCGCGGTTGCGCGCGTGTACAACGAGGGCGGCGTGGGACTGCTCGAGGCAGGCACGGGTGTCGGAAAATCGCTCGGCTACCTTGTGCCGGCGCTTCGCTGGGCGGCGGCCAACGGCGAACGCACCGTTGTCTCGACCAACACGATCAATCTTCAGGAACAACTCGTCGGAAAAGATCTGCCCTTTCTTGCGTTGGCGCTCACCGATCAAAAAGTGCGCTTCGCGCTCCTCAAGGGGTGGCGCAACTATCTGTGTCTCGCCCGCCTGGAGCAGGCGCAAGGCGGTGCAGCGCAACTGTTCGACGAAGGAACCGCGGGAGAATTGACGTCGCTCACCGCGTGGTCGAAGCGAACGTCCGACGGCTCACTCGCCGACCTGCCCGTTCCGCCTCGTCCGGAAGTGTGGGATGAAGTTTCGGCGGAGCCGGATGTGTGCACGCGCATGAAGTGCCCGCACTTCGACAAGTGCTTCCTCTTCAAGGCGCGTCGTGCCGCGGCAGAAGCGGATGTCATCGTGGTGAACCATCATCTGCTCCTCTCGGACCTCGCCGTGCGACGCGCAGCGCAGAACTGGGACGATGCCGCAGTGCTTCCCTCGTACAGTCGGCTCGTTGTGGACGAGGGGCATCACCTGGAAGATGCCGCGTCCTCGCACCTCGGCTCCACCGTCACGCGGCGCGCGCTGCAGCGGCTCGTCGGTCGCCTCGATCGTCGCGGGAAGGGTCTCCTGCCTGCGCTCAAGATGAAGCTTGCCGCGAGCAAGGACCTTCTCAGCACCGCGAGCCTCGATCTCCTCGAGACCAAACTCGAGCCGTCCGTTCACGGGCTCCGCGACAAGAGCGGAATGATGTTCGACCTCCTCGACATTTTCATCCAGGAGTCGGGGCAAACAGTCGTGCGCCTGACGCACGGCTTCGCGTCGCATTCGATTTGGAAAGCCGGGCTCACACTGGCGCTCGAGGACACGCTTGGCGAGATCGAGTTGCTGCAACGCGGCCTGGTACTCGTGCGCGAACGCATCGACGGGAGCGTAAAGCTCGACGAGGAAGTGGCACCGCTCATGAGCGAGTTGCGCGCGGTGACGCGCCGGTTGCAGACCGCGGGAGACGGATTGCGCCGCGCGCTCACGCCGCCGCCAGACGATGATAGCGTCCGCTGGATCGAGGTTCGAGGGCGTGAGCGCTCCGTCGCCGTGTCCTGCGTTCCGCTCGATCTCGCGCCCATCTTACGGGAAGACCTCTTCAGGCGACTCGACAGCACCATCGTCACGAGCGCCACGCTCACGGCGTCGGTGGGCGATGTCGCGTCAGACGCCCGCAACTTCGAGTTCCTTTCCGCTCGGCTCGGTCTCGATGAGCCGGATGTCCTTCCACTGACGGCCGTGTTTCCCTCGCCCTTCGACTATGGGGCACAGTCACTGCTGGCCATTCCGTCCGACGTGCCACCACCGAATATCGATGCGGATGGTCATCGGGCTGCCGTGGTGCGCATCGTGGTCGATCTCGCCGAGGCGTCCGACGGCGGACTGTTCGTGTTGTTCACGAGCCACCGCGAAGTCAGGCAACTCGCCGCCGAGCTTCGTTCCCGCGGTACCGACCGGCGCTGGCCCCTCCTCGTACACGGCGAGGAGAGTCGCGATGTGCTCCTCGGCAGATTTCGCGATGCCGGTCAGGCCATCCTGCTCGGCACCGCCTCATTCTGGGAGGGCGTGGATGTGCCCGGCGATGCACTCCGCGGGCTCGTCATCGCAAAACTGCCCTTCCGTGTGCCCAGCGAGCCGGTGACGGCCGCCCAGTGCGAGGCGATCGAGGCGCGCGGAGGAAACGCGTTTGCCGAGTACATGCTTCCACACGCTTCGTTGCGGCTGAAGCAGGGCTTCGGAAGGCTCATCCGTACGGGGACCGATCGTGGCGTCGTGATTATTGCGGATCCGCGCATCGTCACGAAGCGATACGGTCGAGGACTGCTTGATGCGCTCCCGGATGCGCCAAGGGTCATCGCGCGCTGGAGTGTCGTGAAGGAGAAGGTCCAAGCGTTCTACAATTCGCGCTGAACGCGCAAGAGTACGCCACACCCCCTGATTTTTCTGTAAGCTGTGGCTGGCAACTGAGCACCTGTCACAGCTGACGCGTGGTGGACATCAGCTGTGGCAGGTGCCCAGCGATCAGCCACAGCCAACAGATTCTCAGGGGGTGTGGCGCTCAAGAAACGACTGAAAAGGTTATCTTCCTTCATGCCCAATCTCGCCCCATCGAAAATCGTGTGCGTCGGACGCAACTACGCCGCGCACGCCAAGGAACTCGGCAACGATGTTCCGAAGGAGCCGCTGATCTTCCTCAAGCCTCCGTCGAGCATCATTCGCAACGGGGAATCCATTCGTCTCCCAACAGTGTCCAAACAAGTGGAGTATGAAGGAGAAATCGGTGTCGTCGTCGGGAAGCGCCTGACGAACGCGACCGCCGAGGAAGCGAGGGCAGCCGTTGCAGGGATCGTTGCCGCGAACGACGTGACGGCACGCGACCTCCAGAAGTCCGATGGACAGTGGACGCGCGCGAAAGGGTTCGACACCTTCTGTGCACTGGGTGAGGTCGCTGACGCTCCGTCCGATCTTTCGTCGCTCACCGTGACGACGCGCGTCAATGGCGTCGTGCGGCAGCAGGGCCGGGCAAGTGACATGGTTTTCGATATTCCCGCGGTGCTATCGTACGTCTCAGGCATCATGACGCTCGAGCCTGGCGATCTCATCCTCACCGGGACGCCGGATGGTGTAGGGATCATTGCATCGGGCGATGTAGTAGAAATAGAGATCGCCGGCGTGAGCCGAGTCAGCAACCCTGTCGCCTCCGTCTAGTGCCGCCGTTCGCGCAACGCTTCACCACACTCCCCGAGTATCCGCTCGCGACGATTCCGCAGCGCAAGCGCGCGCTGCTCGACCGCGGCGTGGACGTGATCGACCTCGGAGCCGGAGACGCGGACCTCGCGCCACCCGCCGCCGCGCTCGAGCGCATGAAGGACGCGGTCAGTGAACCCGCACTCAGTCGCTATGGCTTCGGGATGGGCTACGTGCCCTATCGCCAGGCCGTCAGCGCCTTCATGCGCAAACGCTTCCGCGTCGAGTTCGATCCGATGACCGAGGTCGTGCCGTTGATCGGCTCGAAGGAAGGCATTTCCCATCTTGCCTTCGCCTACATGGAAGAGGGTTCGGTCGGCATCATCCCCGAACCGGGTTACAACGCCTATCAGGGCGGCACGCTGCTCGGGGCGGGAGAGGCATACAAATATCCGCTGCGTCCTCGCACGAAGTTTCTCGTCGAACTGGACGAGATCCCCTCCTCCGTGTTGGACCGCGCGCGCATCCTGTACCTCAATTATCCGAACAACCCAACCGGCGCGGTTGCTCCAATCGAGTATCTGCAACGCGTCGTGAACACCTGTCGTGAGCGGGACATCCTGCTCGTCTACGACAACGCGTACTCCGAAATGGCGTTCGACGGATACGTGCCGCCCAGCATCTTCGAGGTTGAAGGCGCGCGTGACGTCGCGATCGAGTTCCACTCGCTGTCGAAGACGTACAACATGACGGGGTGGCGCTGTGGCTGGGCCGTGGCGCGACCGGAAATCGCAGGGCCGCTTGCGAAGGTCAAGTCGTTCATGGATACCGGTCAGTTCATGGCGGTACAGGCGGCCGGCGTCGCCGCCATCGAAAGCTGGGAGTCGTTCGTGCCGGCAAACGTGGCGACGTTCAAGGAGCGTCGTGATGCGGGTGTCGCGGCATTCCGCGCGGCCGGATTCGCGTGCGAAGTCCCGCTTGCCACGATGTATCTGTGGATCAAGTTGCCGGATGGCATCGCGTCCGCTGATTTCTTCGAACGGCTCCTCGAAGACGAAGGGGTCATCGTCATGGCGGGCTCCGCCTTCGGAGCGGGTGGGGAGGGCTTCTTCCGCATCTCGTTCATCACGTCACCTGAGCGAATCACCGAAGCAGCGCAACGTGCTGGGCGCGTGCTCGCCAACATGATGGCGGGCGTTTCCTGATGAAGCGTCGCGAGTCGGCACCGCTGCTGTTTTCGGTCGCGATTCACGTCGTGCTTGCCATCGTGATTCTGAATGCGGCGTTCCACTACGATTTTTCCGGGTCGCCGCGTATCGCTCCGGATCACCCGAAGGCAGAGCGGGTGACGTACATGACAATGCCGCCCGCCGGGCTCTCCACTGGGAACGACTCCTCGGCAAAGCGCGCGAAGGCGGCCGTCAAATCGTCGGGCCTCATTGCGCCGCTCCGCGTCCCCACCGTCGTCACGCCATCGGCTGTGGCCGTCGGCGGAAGTCCCTCAGGTGTCGCAGGCGCCAGCGGTGCGGTTGGAGGTCCCGTCAGCATCACGGCGGGCATCGTGCCGGCGCAACCGGATCCACGGCTCACGGCGGATGCGCACGCGTTCTATCCGGAGCCCAAGACGCACGCGCAGCGCGTCGACAGCGCAGTCAAGGCGAGCATCCTCGCGTACAATGATTCCGTCGCGAAGGTCCTAGGGATGAAAGGGCGCGATCCCGGCGACTGGACATTCCAGAAGAATGGACAGAAGTGGGGCATCGACGGGAGCAAGATCTATCTCGGCAAGTTTGCCATTCCGAGTGCAGTGCTCGCCGCGCTCCCCATTCGGCTTCCGCAGGGGAATCCCGGCGAAGGTCTCGCCGACCGGCTCGCACCGTCGCGGCGGGCGGACCTCCTGATTCACGCGGATGCCGCCGCACACAACGATGAGTTCAATGCGGCCGTGAAGCGCATTCGCGAGCGAAAGGACAAGGAGCGCGCGGAACGCCAGCGCGGCGAGGATCCTCGGCCCGTCGCCAATCCCGACATCGTGCCGTAACGGGCGTCAGCCGCCCCACGTTAGTTGACGGCTGTATCTCCGCTCACCGGCAGCGATGGCTGCTGGTTGCCTTCCATGAAGGGCCGGAACACGCCACACACGACACCGAGCACCGCGAAGTCATCCTTCGGGCCGACTTCGATCGAGCGATCCGCGTCATTGGCCGGCTCGAGGATGATCGTCGCACCACGGTGCATCAGCGTCTTGATCGTCGCCTCCTCACCCAGGCGCGCTGCCACGATGTCGCCGTCTTTTGCGCGAGCCGATGGCGAGACGAGCACGTAGTCGTCCGGGAAGATTCCCCGTCCCAGCATCGACTCGCCCTTCACCTTGAGGAAGAAAACGTCGTCGCCGGGGAGGAAGCGACGGTCCATGGTGATGTACGCGACACGGTGGTCTGGCAGAAGCGCAGGCTCTCCCGCATGGACACGACCATAGTACGGAACCGGCTGCGTGCTCGATTGGCCGGAATGCCCGACGATTCGAACGCCCCGCGAGCGCGATTGATCGCGCTCGATGAAACCCTTTTGCGAAAGTGATCCCAGGAGATCACTGACAGTCTTCGTCGACTTGATGCGAAACTTCTTCGCGATCTCGCGAATGCTGGGCTGGTACGTGTTCTCCGCCAGGAAGTCGATCAGGTAGTGATACACCCGTCGTTCCAGCGGAGTGAGGGGCTCGGTCATGCTGCCTCACGGCATCACAAAAAGTGGTCGGACTCCGAGTCATGCCGGCGCCCGATTTCTTACGAATTCTCCGCTAATGTATGCGTCGGCGGACTCAGCGCAACACCCGTCACGGTTTACTTGTTGCAGTTCAAGTGTTTACAGGGCAAGCAATGCCGCGTCGAGACGGGCGAGTGAACGCTCGCGACCGAGAAGGGCGAGAACGTCAAAAATCCCAGGGCTCGCGCTCTGGCCCGTTAGGGCAACACGCAAAGGTTGAAAGATCTTGCCCGCCTTGTCGCCAAGACCGAGCCCGTCGGCAAGGGCGCGCAACGCCGCCTCCATTTCTACCTGTTCCCACTGAGGCAGCGCCGATAGTGCGTCACGAACGCCCGCGAGTAACGATGCGGTGGCCGTTCGATCCTTCCAGTGTTTCGCGACGGCATCGGGCGCAAGCTGGACATCATCGGTGAAATACGTCCGCGCCTGTTCGACAATCTCACTGACAGTCCGCGCACGGACCACCAGGAGCGTGAGCAGCAGCGAATACCACCCGTGACGCTGATCGAGATACTCCTGCGTCGTTAGCCCGCTGGCGACGAGTGCTGGCGACACCAGTGCTTTCAACTCCGTGACTGGAAGAAGCCGGAGGTGCTCACCGTTCATCCACTCGAGCTTCTTCGTGTCGAAAATCGCGGCCTTCTTCTGCAATCCCTTGGTATCGAATCGCTCGACCATCTGCGCGAGCGTCATCAACTCGACATCATTGCCGGGCGCCCAGCCGAGGAGCGCGAGAAAGTTGAGCATCGCGCCGGGAAGAATGCCGAGATGCTGGTAGTCGCCGACCGCCGTCGCGCCGTGCCGCTTGCTCAGCTTCTTACCGTCGAGACCGTGAATCATCGGCAAGTGAGCGAACTGCGGGAGTTCTGCGCCGAGTGCTCGGTAGAGTAAAATCTGTTTCGGCGTGTTGGAGATGTGGTCATCACCGCGCATCACGAGCGTGATCGCCATCGCAATGTCGTCACTGACGACCGCCATGTTGTAAATCGGCGTGCCGTCGGTACGGAGGATGATGAAATCCTCGATGTCCTTGTTCGGAAAGCTGATCGTCTCGTGCACGAGATCATCCCATTCCGTCGCGCCCTCGGGCACGCGGAAGCGCACGGTAAATGGCGAACCTGCCGCCAGATGCGCGTCGACCTCCGCCGCATCGAGCCGATCGCACCGCCGATCGTACTTGAAGCTGCCACCGGCCGCTTCCGCCGCGGCACGACGCTGCGCCAGATCCTCCTGCGTGCAGAAGCAGCGATACGCGGCACCGCTCGCGAGCAAGCGCTCGGCATCCGCCCGGTGTCGTTCCACGTTCGCGCCCTGGTAGACGACCGTCTCATCCCACGACAATCCGAGCCAGTTGAGGCCATCAAAGATCGCGCGCGTGCTTTCGTCGGTCGAGCGCGCCTTGTCCGTATCCTCCACGCGTAGCAGGAACTGGCCGCCGAACTTCTGCGCGTAGAGCCAGTTAAAGAGCGCCGTGCGCGCACCGCCGACATGGAGGTATCCCGTTGGCGAGGGGGCGAAACGCAGGCGTGGTACTGACGGATTGGCGGCCATGGGTGACTGAGGTGCAGGCCCTGTGCTTCACTCGAGGGCGACAAAGATGGAGACAAATGACGAAAGCCCGCCGCGGGCGGCGGCGGGCTTTCGGAGCGGAGAGAGAGGGATTCGAACCCTCGGTAGAAGTTACCCCCTACGCCGGTTTAGCAAACCGGTGCCTTCAGCCTCTCGGCCATCTCTCCATGAGGCAGCACGCATAGCGTGCTGCAGGGAATGTAACCGTTCGTTCCGCGTCGCTGCAACGGGCGAGACGTCGCCGTGACGTCGCGACAGGACGATAGTCGTTGCAGCATGCTCATCTTTCTCTGTATCGCGTTCGTGCTCTCTGGCGCCGCAGGTCTGGTCTACGAGTCGATCTGGACTCGGTATCTGGGGCTCTTCGTCGGCCACAGCGCATACGCGCAGGTCCTCGTCCTGGTCATCTTCCTCGGCGGCATGTCGGCCGGGGCGTACCTTGTGGGCCGGCGCACTGAGCGCGTGGTGCGACCGCTCTTCTGGTACGCGATGGTTGAACTCGCGGTCGGCGTCATCGGCCTGATGTTCCACGACGTGTTCCTGTGGGGCACGCAGATGGCGTACGATTCGCTGTTCCCCGCGCTCGGACCCGGCATCTCGCATTCGTTTGCGAAGTGGCTCATCGCCGCGCTGCTGATCCTCCCGCAATCCATCCTGCTTGGCGCGACGTTCCCGCTGATGACGGCGGGCGCTCTGCGTCGAAACGCGGAACGTTCGGGACGAACGATTTCTCTCCTGTATTTCGCGAACAGCCTCGGCGCCGCGGGGGGCGTGCTCGTCGCAGGCTTCGTGCTGATCGACCTCGCAGGCCTGCCGGGAACGCTCGCCGCCGCGGCAATCCTCAACCTCATTGTCGCGGGCGCGGTGTTCATGGTGTCGCGCCGCTTCGAGGCCAACGTGGTCGTGGACGGCGCCAACGACAACACCGGTGAGGTGCGGGTCCTTCGCTCCGCTCAGGACGACAAAGCACCCATGGTGCTGTCGGATCACATGGTGCAGCTGCTCCTCGCCGTCAGCTTCGGCACCGCCGTGTCGTCCTTCGTGTATGAGATCGGCTGGATTCGCATGTTGTCGCTCGTCCTCGGATCCGCAACGCATTCGTTCGAGCTCATGCTCTCGGCGTTCATCCTCGGGCTGGCCTGCGGCGCCCTCGCGATTCGAGCGAGGAACGACGGCGCGTCGTCGTCGGTGCGGACACTGGGGTACGTGCAGCTTGCCATGGGAGCGCTCGCGGTCGTGACGCTGCCCGTGTACGTCCACTCGTTCACGTGGATGGCAGACTTCATGGCGGCCTTCACGCGCGCGCCGGCCGGCTACAAGATGTTCAGCCTCTCGCGCTACTTCATCTGCCTCGTGGTCATGATACCGGCGACCTTCTGTGCGGGCATGACGTTGCCGCTCATCACGCGGCTCCTCTTGCGTGGTGGCCGCGGCGAGCGCGCGATTGGAGAAGTGTATGCCGTCAATACCCTCGGTTCGATCGTCGGGGTGACGCTCGCGGCCCTGGTCCTGCTCCCGCTGCTCGGACTCAAGTGGTTGCTCATCGCCGGCGCGTCGATCGACGTCGCGCTGGGTGTCATCCTGATCGCGTCTGAAATCGGTACCGGTGCGCTCTGGCCTGCGCGGCGGCAGTGGGCACCGGCACTCAGCGTGGTCGCACTGTTTTTTCTCGTCGGAGCCACGACGGACTTCGATCGCGGCGTGCTCACGAGCGGCGTCTTCCGCTACGGCACCGCGCGCGCACCACGAACACCGGATATGGCATTCTACGCTGACGGGCGTACCGCGACGGTCAGTGTGCGGCGCATCAGCTCGAGTCATGGCCTCTCCCTCTCCACCAATGGCAAGCCCGACGCATCGCTTGGACCGGAATGGTTTCGTCCGCCGGGTGAGCGCACCGTGTTCACGCACGATGCGTCGACGCAGGTGTTGCTGCCGTTGATCCTGCTCGCGCACGCTCCGCATGCACGCGTTGCCGCGGTCGTGGGGCAGGGATCAGGCATGTCATCGCACACGTTGCTTCAGGACCGGGACCTGACACGCGTGGTCACCATCGAGATCGAGCCTGAAATGATTCGGGCATCGAGGCAATTCTATCCAGCGAATGCGAGCGTGTTCGACGATCCCCGCTCGACATTCGCCATCGAGGATGCGCGCTCCTATTTCGCGTCGCGCAACGAGCGCTTCGACCTCATTCTTTCTGAGCCATCGACACCGTGGGTTGCCGGTGTGTCGGGGTTGTTCACGACAGAATACTACGCGCACGTCCGCAGGTTCCTGATGCCGGCGGGTGTGTTCGGTCAATGGCTCCATCTGTCGGAGATCAACGATGGCCTCGTGTTGAGCGTGATCCGCGCACTGGCCGAAAACTTCCCTTCGTATGTCGTGTATGCGGTGGGGAATCGTGACATCCTCATCGTCGCCACCAATCAACGAACGCTGTCGGCACCAGACTGGTCGGTGTTCCAGCGCGAAGCCATCGCGAGAGAGCTGAGCCGGATTTTGCCGCTTTCTTTGCCCATTCTCGACGCGCTGCGCATGGTCAGCGGCGCAGCCCTCGCACCGCTCACCGGTGGCGGCGGTGGAAACTCCGACTTCATCCCGACGCTCGATCTCGGGGCTGAAAAGAGTCGCTTTCTGAATGAAGGCGCTGTGGGATTCGTCGGACTCGCAAGCGATCGCTTTGCGCTGGCGCCAATCCTCGAGGAGCGAAGAACGTCTGCGCTCGGCGAGACATACACGCCGATTCAGTATGTGCCACGGCTCGAGGCCATGGAGCAGTCTGCTCGCTGGCGGACGGGAAAGTTCGCCGGCGCGTCGCAGCAAATGCTTGCCGCATTCGAGCGCGCACGGTCCGTCGATCGGCTGATCGCCGCCAATGCGCCACCCGTTGACTGGCACGTGCTGGTCGGCGCCGTGGAGGAAGCCGAGGAAGTGCGGAGCGGCGGGACCTCAGGTGTCGTGGACAGTGCGTTTTTCGCAGGAGTCTTTCGGTATCTCGATGCGCAGCACGCGCCCCGAGAGGCGCATGCGGCAATCGAATTCATTCATGGGTTGTCCGCATGGGACTTTACGCAGGTGTCACAGGCGGCCGACGTTCTCATGGCTGCGGCAGAACGAAGTGACCTCTGGATGCCCGCAGACCTGCTGCGGGAGGGCACGACCGTCGCGCGCATCAAGCTCGGCGACATGCGGGGCGCTCGCTCCGCCTTCAATGCGCTGGCGGCTCGCAGCACGCGCGATGCGAACGATGCCCGCCCGCAACTGTTGAACGCGTGGCTGAAGGCGGACGAAGCGCGCGTGGTGCGCGCGAGCAAATAGGGTTCGCTATTTCGGCAGCTTATCGAGCATCGCCTGCGCCATGGCCATGTGGGCCTGGAATGCGGGCGCGACCTTCGTGACGAGATCCTTGACCTCCTGATTCTTGAGCGCGGGAAGCAAGGTCGTCGTCACCGCGTCGATGACGGCCTTGTGATAGGCCACTTCGTGCGCGAGGAACACGCGATCGAACGCTGCGCCTTTTGTGGCCTTGAGCTTGGCGAGCGCCGCAATGTGGTCCTTCGCCATCGCGAAATCTTTTGGCGGCGTGGGCGTTACACCGAGCTTCTTGGCCAGGTCGCGTCCTTGTTGGCGGACCGCCTTGTGGTCGCGCACCAGCTGGGTCGCGAAGTCGCGAACCTCCTTCGAGGTACCCTTCGTCACGGCGAGCTGGCCGGTCTCGATATCCCAGGTGTTTGCCGCGTCGAAGATCGCGACGATGGTCGGATCGTCGAGCTTTGGTGCCGCTTGGGACTGTGCCTGCTTCGCGAGAAGCGCAGAGGACAGGGTCAGGATCATCGCGGTCGTGATGCGTGCGTGGCGCAGTGACATGGGCGCAGAATCCTCTCGAAAGTGAATGCCGTCGGCGTGATTCGCGGAAATGCGATCGTCGCGGACGAGCGGAGGATGCACGGTCGCCAATAATTTGTCAAGTAATTACTGGTGTTATTATTCGACGACGTATATTTGGCCGTTCACAGCGGAGGGCGCCATGCGCTGGTGGGAAAAGCAGATCGGGGGAAAAACCCGCGGGCGGATCATCGCGCTGCTCCGCCGCGCGGAGCGCACGGTCGAAGAGATCGCCGCCGACCTGGGCGTGACGGACAATGCCGTGCGCGGCCAGCTTCAGTTGCTCGAGCGTGAAGGCCTGGTGTCGACGAATGGGACGCGCCCACATGCAGTTGGCGCCGGCAAGCCGTCGCTCGTCTATCGCGTAGCGCCAGGTTCCGACGCGGCGCTGTCGACAGCCTACGCTCCGGTGTTGATCGCACTGCTCAGCACGCTGGGCGAACGTCTGACCCCTGGCGAACTCGAACGTGTGCTACGAGAGGCGGGCCAGCGACTCGCGGGCGGGGGGCCGGTTTCGAAGTCGCTCGAGGAGCGAGTTCACGCGGCCGCTCAGTTACTCACGTCGCTGGGGGCGGAACTGGATGTCGAGCAGACGGAGACTGGATACCGGCTGCGCGGGTACGCCTGTCCGCTCGCCGCAGCGGTGGAGCGGCAGCCTCTGTCGTGTGTCGCCATCCAGGAACTCGTCGCCTCGCTGACGCAGGCTGACGTGCGCGAATGCTGTGATCGCAGCAACGGGGCGCGGTGTCGCTTCGAGATCGCCGCGCGATCGGCGTAAGTACGGGCAGGGTGGGATTCGAACCCACGATACCCTTGCGGGTACGCCGGTTTTCAAGACCGGTTCCTTCAACCACTCAGACACCTGCCCCAGGGACGCCTTCGCGCCCATCAGACGAAAAATCACCAGTCGCGTTCTTTCGCGCCAGTGAGCGGCGAGGCGGTCAAGCATCTGACACGCAACTCAGCCGAGGTGGGCACCGGCACATTGAACGCGGATCGAGCGGATATAGGGCGGATCACATCTGAGGAACAACCTCAACACAGCTTGAATCAGATTTGATCAGTTTCCATTCGCTCAATCCGCGTTCAATGTGCCGGTGCGAAGCCACCTAACGTAGAAGGCCACGACGAGGCGGAGTCACGCCGTGCTTGGTGCCGCTTTCTCCCTGGTCGCTGCGAGGAGCAGCGTCAGTGCCGTATAGAGCACCACGACGAGCACGAGCCACATCAGATACTTGAGCGGCATCGACTTCACGATGAACGCCGCGATGAGGACTGCCGGAAGGCCGCCGATCGCGAGCCCCAGCACCGCCTTCGCGTTGAATGCCTTCTCCTTGATGAAGCGCGCGCTCGCGACGGGCATCAGGAAGGCGCACGACCCCATCATGATCGGGAACGCGGCCTTGGGATCCATTCCGAGCAGGTAAATGAGCACCATGCAGGGCCCGTAGAGACCGATGCCAAGCGGCATCAGTGCGCCGAGGACAAAGTTGCCGGCCAACCCGATGGCGAGCCGACTGCCTTCGAGCTTGAGGAGTGTACCTCCCTTCGGTCCGATCCCGAGCTGCCCCATCAACAGAATGGCCGAGAAGATGAGTAGCGCGAGACCCATGCTGATCTGGATGTTGCGGCGCGGCCACCCCACCGCCACGCCGGCGCCGATCCACGACCCGATGACGGCGGCGCCGATCATGAGAATGAGCGTCATCGAGTCCACCGGCACGAGCCGCGTGAAGATGTACGCCTGCGCGATCGTGGGGATGGTATGACCGATGTTGAGCGTCGCGGGAATGTGCTCATCGATCACCATCCGCCATTGGCGGAAAATCGCGGTGGTGGTCGCGAACGAGCCAATGCCGAGCGTGTCGAAGAAGTTCGTGACGAAACCCGTGATGAGGCCCGGTGCGTCCGGACGCACGGCAGATCCCTGGTCCGCGCGCGCGACCTTGATGCCGCGGGTGAGGACCACGAGATAGAACACGCCGATCACGGCGAGGGCGACGAAGAGAGCGGTCTTGAGGTCGAGGGCGCTGGCAGGCGCGTTCGATTGCAGAAGCATGAATCCGCGGGCAGGGGGAAGTGCGGCGCGGGGCCGCGTGACGAGCCGGAAGGGTGGGAGTTCTCCTTACTGGATACTGCGCGCAGCGCCACTCGGCAATGGGTCAACGTTGCGGGCCAGCCCAACGTACGGGCAACGGATGTTGGATACCATATCCGAATCACTGTTCTTCCCTCGAACCGCGCGTAGCTTTGTACCACATTCTTTCGAGACGCAAATGACGGGACGACGCACCCTGAACGGAAAGACCGCCATCGTCAAGGACGCGATCATGCGGCCTGCGGTGGGCCGCGTTGCCGTGTTTCCCATCAAGCGCGAAACATTGACCGGCATGACCGCGGACGCGTTGCGCGAGCGGATCCTGCGGGGCGACTACCCCGAGGGCGAGCCGCTGCGTCAGGACGCCATCGCCGATGAATTCGGCGTGAGCAGGATCCCCGTGCGGGAGGCGCTCCGTCAGCTCGAAGCCGAAGGGCTCGTCACCTTCAATCCCCATCGCGGTGCCGTCGTCTCGACGCTCTCGATTCAGGAGATTATCGAACTCTTCGAGGTACGCGCCGAGCTCGAGAGCGATCTCATTCGGCGCGCGATCCCCAACATGACCTCGCAGGACGACTCGCGTGCACGTGAGATCCTCGCCGCGTACGACGCCGCCATCCGGAACGGCGAGGTGATGTCGTGGGGTGAGCTCAACTGGCAATTCCACGCCGTCCTGTATGCCCCGTCGAACCGGCTGTTCACCCTGGGCATCGTGAACAAGCTGCACCAACAGAGCGACCGCTACATGCGCATGCTCCTCGCGCTGGCACATGTCGAGCAGCGCGCGAAGCAGGAGCACCGCGACATTGCCGTGGCGGCCCGTGCGAGAGACGTCAAGCGCGCATCCCGCCTGATGCGCGAGCACATACTCAGCGCCGGCCGAATTCTCGTCGCGTTTCTCGAGGAGCACCGTTCCGCCAGGGCGAAAAAAACAAGGCGCCGAGCCGCACCCTGACGTTCGCGGCCGCACACGAGTCGATTCATTGGAACCCCGACAAACACGAGGACGAAACACGAATGGATAAGCGCGACTGGGCCGGAGTATTCGCTGCGATCACCACGCCGTTTCACGACGACCTGTCCGTCGATCACGCTGCGTTGGCGGAACATGTCACATGGCTCATCGAGAACGGCTGCATTGGCATCGTGGCACTCGGGTCACTGGGCGAGTCGCAGACACTGTCGTCGGACGAAAAGATCCAGATTCTCGAGACGATTCGCGCAACGCTGCCCGCGACGGTTCCGGTCATCGCCGGCATCGCTGGCCTGAGCACCGCCGATTGCGTTTCGCTCGCGCGCCGGTCGGCGGACGCCGGCTGCGATGGGCTCATGGTCCTTCCCGCCTATGTGTACAAGGGAGATTGGCGCGAGACCAAGGCGCATTACAGCGCCGTCATTGGCGCGACCGGTTTGTCGTGCATGCTGTACAACAACCCGATTGCCTATGGCGTCGACGTCGTGCCGGATCAGCTGGCGGAGCTCGCCGAGCTACACGCGAATCTTCATGCGGTAAAGGAATCCAGCGGAGAAGTGCGCCGCGTCACCCACGTCCGCGCGCGACTGGGCGACCGCCTGGCGATCTTCGCCGGCATGGACGACATGATTCTCGAAAGTATTCCGATGGGGGCCGTCGGCTGGATCGCCGGACTCGTGAACGCGTTTCCAGAAGAATCGGTTCGCCTGTTCAATCTCGGTCGCGACGGCAAGATGGATGAGGCGCGTGCGCTCTACGAGTGGTTCCTTCCGCTCCTGCGACTCGATACGGTGCCAAAATTCGTCCAGCTGATCAAGCTCGTGCAGGCGGAAGTCGGGCATGGTAGCGCGACCGTTCGGCCGCCGCGGCTGGAGTTGGCTGGTGCCGAGCTCGAAGAAACGCTGGCGCTGATTCGGGAGCATCTGGCCGTGGCCCGCTAATTCGCGAATGAAAGCGTCTACAGTTTGAGGAACGGATACGAACGGATGCAACGAAAAGGGCCGGATCAGGCGCTTCCCGTTGCATCCGTTGTTTCGGTTTGGTAGCCCATGGCGCTGCAGCATTGACAGCCGCAGTAGCGTGTAATTAACTATTACATAGTTAATAGATGGCAACCCTTCTGGGGACCGCCTGATGATTCTCGTCTGGATGATCGCGTCGGTTTTTGTCGCACTGTTGTTTGCAGCAGGCGCTGCCATCCTGACACGCGTGGGAATGTTGTATCGTGGAGTTCCGCTTCGCTTTCTGTGGGCTGGCGGCATCGTTGCCTCCGTTGCGGTTGCGGGCTGGATGGCGATACCGCGTGCCACCCGATCAGCCGCTATGGAGCGCTCGCTGGATGCGGCGACCATGCCACCCGCAAGCCCGCACGAAGCGACACGCAGGCTGCCTGAGAAGGTCGCCCAGTTTCCGCGTCCTGAGAATATCGAGGTGCCCGAATTACCAGCGAATATCGAGCTCAGTTTGCTGGCGGTGTGGGCCGCTTCGTCGGTGGGATTTATCGTTCTGCTGACACGATCTCTGCGCCGGTTGCGGCGAGATGCCCGCCTCTGGCGAGGCGCACAGGTCGCCGCGACTGACGTTCTGGTTTCAGAGGATTTCGGTCCAGCGGTCGTCGGCATCTACAGGCCGGTGATCGTCGTTCCCGAGTGGGTCCTCGCTTCGAACGAGGTGGTGCAGCGCGCAATCGTTGTCCACGAAACAGAGCACCGGCTATCCGGTGACCACGTGCTGTTGCTCACGGGAATTGCCGGCGTGGTGTTGATGCCATGGAATATCGGACTATGGCTGAGCTGGCGCGGCCTCCGGCACGCGACAGAGTTGGACTGCGATGCGCGCGTCGTTGCGAGGGGAACCGATGCCGGGACGTATGCCGGCATACTGCTGCATGCGTTGGAGAACTCACGAGGTGGGATGCGCCTGTCCGTCGCGTTCGCCAGACGCGCCTCTGGTCTCGGTGCGCGTGTTGAACATCTATTGCGGCGGGAGCCGCGGAGAAAGGCGATGAAAACCATGATCGGTATCGCGCTCGCGGTAGTGCTCTCGGTGGCCGCAACGGCCGCGCCTGCGATTCAGGAGCGCACTCACATGCGCCCGGCGGCGCACCACCCACTTGTCATTATCGACGGCGTGAAACACGCCGAGCTGGAAGGCCTCGGTTCACCAGGAGCGCCATCCCGCGATCAGATCCTGGAAATGCAGATGCTCGAACCTCCCGTAGCCGAGGCTCGTTTTGGAGCAGCGGCGAAGTATGGCGTCGCGATTTTCTATACGAAAAAGTACGTCGCCGAGGGCGGGCAGAAGGCGGTGATTCCGGGCGCGAACCACGCGGCATTCAAGGACGAGCACGTGGGTGAGAGGAACAGCGCGATCATGAACGACTTGTTCAAGGGTATCGTGCTGAGTCAAGAAGCCATGTCCAAGGCTCGCACGCTGATCGGTCGCGAGCGCAATGCATCTGGCAGTTATTGGGGTCCTCTACCAGTCGCCAAGCGGAAGTCGCTCATACGTCACCGCGACGAACAGCTCAGGGCGCTCCTCCGTTCCGACGACGATCGACAGCGCTTCGACGATCAGGCCGCCGCGTGGAGCACGAAGGAACTCGCTCGCTGAGGCGTACGGCTGTCATCCTGAGGGAAGTCGAGGGATCTGTACTGCCGCCTGTATACGGCGTGCAGACTCTTCGACTCGCTTCGCTCGCTCAGGGTGACACTCGTGAAATAGGCAGTTTCAGGATGGCGACTAACCAACTTCGGAGAACGAAGTTCGATAGATACAGGTATTCGCGATCAACCTTACGGTTTCGCCGGAACCGCCTTGCTCTTGACCGTATCTCCAAGAATCTGTGCGGCCGGCGACGGACTCGTTTCCGGCGCCGTCAACTGCATCTGCGAGAGGAGGTCGTCCAGCTTTACCCCCTTCGCCACATCGCGGGCCTGCGCCATCACTCGTGCCGCAGCGGACATGTCTCCAGTCGTTTGAAGCACCTCCGCGAGCATCAATCCTGTCGCGACGTACAGATACGGGATGCCGACCGACGGGCGATCGACCCAATCGTGTCGTGATGCGAGCGACTTCTGGCCGGTGAACACCGTGTCCCACAAGGCGCGCGTCCGCTTGAGATCGATCCAGCCCGCACCGGGCATCATCAGCGTGTCCTTTCCCGGTACTGCGGGCGGCACGAAGACCTTCGTGGCCAGACCCTGCGTGAGCAGATAGTTGCCGATGCCAAGTTCCTGACCGTAGCCGGCCGATGTGCGGCTGAGATAAATCGGCCGCTCAGCGTACGAGTCCGCGATCATGCGGAGCACGAAAATGTCCGCACGCTGCAACACCCCTTGAATGGACAAGCGCTGCGGGTCGATCGTGGCGGTGATGGGCCCCCCTTGGCCAAACAGCATCGGCCGATCGAGCTGGATGTACGGCGGCACAGAATCCGCCTGCGACGTGGTCATCTTGAGCGGCGAGCCCACCGGCTTCTTCCACGTGCCGTTTCTGTAGACGGCAGGACCAGCGGCCCGGTCGTACTCGTACACCGGCCGGCGGATCAGCTGTCTCGTGTACCAGTCGGTGTTCAGCAGCGATGTATTCGCCACGACGACGTCCTGCCGAATGTGCTCGACCTCCTGCGCATACCAGAGCGGGAACGTGTCGTTGTCACCGACCGTCACGAGCACGCCGTACGGCTCGACGGAGTTGAGGAGGTCGCGCGCGAAGTCGACGGTATCGGTCTGGCCGGCGCGTGACGCCGTCGTCCAGTTGGTGAACAGCGGAATGAGGGCGAGCGCCAGGATCGGCGACGCCATCTTCAATGCGCTGTGCGTGGGTCGCTCGTACGTCTCGCGTCCCTCGGTCACCGTTTCCCGTGCAATCAGCGACGCGATGGAATCCCACACCGCGACGAGGCCGAGCGCTGCCCACACCCCCCACGCCGAGAAGCTCCAGAGATAGAAATAGTCTCGGTCGCGCACTTCGCGGTTGACCCCTGAAAGCTCAGGATCCTGCGACGCGCCGTACTTGAAGTTCAGGTAGTAGATGAGCACGAGCGTCATCGTGAACATCAGCGACCCGAAGTACCAGAAACTTCGTCGGTCTCGTTGATAGTGGACGTAGCCCCCCAGCAGTCCGAGCACCAGGAACATCGCCGCGAGGATGCTTTGCGCGAATGGGTGATCGTAATGCGCGTCACGGAGGAACTGCCACTTGTAATAGAGCCACCACATGCCGAGCTGCGCCGAGAACGGCGCCTGACGTTCGGAGAGCTCCGGCTTTCCGTACTGGCCGCGGTTGAAGTTGTACATGAAGGCGTCGTACGTCCCCGCACTGAACGTGCAGCTCACCTTCAGTCCTTCTCGGCACGCGGTGGGCTCACCCTCGTTGAGCGCGGGAAAGTGCGCAGCGCGGATGGGCTGGATCGCGAATGGCGTGATGCCGAAGAACAACGCGCCGGCGCACGCGAGGAGCAGCTTCCACCGGAGCACCGTGCGCCACCGAACAAGAATGACGGCCGCCGCGACGGCCGGGGACGCCAGCATGCCGGCCATGTGGTTGGCGTAACCAAGTCCGCAGAGGTACGCGACCAGCACCAGGATGCGATCGGCCTTCCGTCCGTCCGGCTCGTCACACCAGCGAATCATCAACCACGAGATGACCGCGATGCCGAGAAGCGAGACGGTGTACACCTTCTCGTTGACGACGCTCTGGTTCCACACCGTGAACGACGTCGCCCCGATGAGCGCGGCGAGCGACCCGCCCAGAATGCGCTGCCACCGCTCGGCGAACCAACTGACGAGAACGCGTTCGGTGATGAGGAACCACATGCCGGCTGAGACGGCGCTGCAGACGGCGGCCAGGATGTTGATTCGTTTGGCGACCGAGCCCGCGATGGGCAGGATCGCGAAGACCCGGCCGATCAGCACGAACAGCGGGTTTCCTGGTGGATGCGGCAACCCGAGTGTGTAGGCCGCCGTGATGTACTCGCTCGTATCCCACATCGCCGTGGAGGGGGCGAGTGTGATGAGGTACACCACGAAAACGATCGCTGTCACAATGGCCGCGGCCAGGTATGACGGGCGGTAGTCGAGATCTGACTGCGGAGAAGTCACGGGGTTGGGCTGAAAGGGTACAGCTTGGAAAGATGGCGAGGATGCGGCAACAGGCGCTAGTCGTACCCGAGCTCGTCTAGTGCCTGAACAGGCGCACGCCCGTAAAGATCATCGCGATGTCGTGCTCGTCGGCGGCCGCGATGACGTCGGCGTCACGCACAGATCCGCCGGGCTGCACGATGGCGCGTACCCCTGCGCCGGCCGCCTGATCCACGCCATCCCGAAATGGAAAAAAGGCATCCGACCCAAGCGCCGAGCCCGCCGTTGCGTGCTCGGCGAGGCCGGCCTTGTGGACGGCGAGGAATGCGGCGTCGACGCGGGACATCTGGCCGGCTCCAATGCCGATCGTGGCGCCGTCGCGAGCCAGGACGATCGCGTTGGACTTGACGCTTGCAACCGCGCGCCACGCGAACAGGAGATCACGACGCTCCTCGGCGGTGGGTTGCCGCTTCGTGACAACGGACCACTTGGCGTCATCGATGACGGCGGGCGGGCGCTGCTGCACGAGCAACCCGCCGCGCACCCGCTTGTAGTCCAGTGCTTTCGAACTCCACGTCGCGCGCCCCTCGAGCACGCGGAGGTTCTTTTTCCGAAGGAGTACCTCGAGTGCTGCGGGAGCGTACGCCGGCGCGACGACGCATTCAACGAACAGGCTCGACACGGCGTTGGCGGCCGCTTCGTCCACGGGCGTACTGAAGGAAATCACCGAACCGAACGCAGACACGGGGTCGCAGGCCAGCGCCTTCGTGTACGCGGAGAGCGGATCACTACCGGTCGCGAGCCCGCATGGCGTCGTGTGCTTGATGATCGCGCAGCAGGTCTCCTCGCCGAATGGCTCGATCGCGAGGAGAGCGCCCTCGAGATCCAGGAGGTTGTTGAACGAGAGCTCCTTCCCCCCGTGTTGCTTCAGCCCTGCGAGTCCGCCGCCCTTCCGTTCGACATAGAACGCTGCTGCCTGCCCGGGATTCTCCCCATACCGAAGATCCTGCGCCTTTTCGAGCGGCAAGCAGATGCGATCGGGAAAGGGATCGCTCCGCTGGCCGGCAAACCATGCGGCGATCGCGGAATCGTACGCCGCGGTGTGCTCGAACACCTTCGCCGCAAGGCGGCGGCGTGCATCGATGTCGTCCCTGCCCGACGCGAGAAGGGCGAGCACCGGAGCATAGTCGGCAGGGTCCACGACGGTCGTCACCGACGCGAAGTTCTTCGCCGCCGACCGGAGCATGCTCGGCCCGCCGATGTCGATCTGCTCGATGACGTCCTCCGGCGAGGCGTCTGCGCGAGACGCTGTTTGCTGGAACGGGTACAGGTTGACGACGACGAGATCGATCGGTTCGATCGCATGCTCGGCGATGGCCTGCATGTGCTCGGGAAGATCGCGTCGCGCGAGCAACCCGCCATGCACCGCCGGATGTAGTGTCTTCACGCGCCCGTCGAGCATCTCGGGGAAGTTGGTCACGTCACTGACGTCCGTGACTGGAATGCTCGCCTCGCGGATGGCGCGTGCGGTGCCGCCGGTGGAGATCAATTCCCATCCGGTGGCGTGGAGGACTCGTGCGAAATCGATGAGACCGGTCTTATCCGAAACAGAAAGGAGGGCGCGGGGCATTTCGTTGTGGTTTAGTAGTGTGTTGCCGGGCCAGTTGCGCTAACTCGCTTACCGCAGAGGGCGCAGAGGAGCAGAGGTTCGCGGAGGAACTGCGTGAGGTGCAGACCCCTCGACTCGCTTCGCTCGCTCGGGGTGACATGCTGGATGCCGTTCCGCTCGTTTTGTCGCCATGAGCGAAGCGAAGGGCCTGCACCCGCCGTTGCAGTCCTCTGCGTTCCTCTGCTCCTCTGCGCCCTGCGGTTCAAACGACGCAATCATGTACCAACCTCTATGGCCAAATCGAGCGCACGCCCAAGTGAAGCATCGTCGAGAGCTGGATCGAAGACTGGAACGTCACCGTCGCGGAAGAATGGCGGCGTCACCACTCCATCGTCGCCAAGTCGCAAACGCCCTGACGCCACCGCCTGAATCACCCTCGGATACAAGAGATGCTCCGCCCGCAACACCCGCTCGGCAAGTGCATGATCATCGTCTCCAGCGAGCACCGGCACCGGCCAATGCGCAATAGGGGCACCGTGATCGAACACCTCATCGACAAAGTGCACCGTTGGTCCGCTCCACGGCACGCCCGCTGCGAGTACCGCCTGATGCGCACGCGACCCGTACATGCCGGTTCCACCAAAGGCGGGCAGGGGAGCAGGGTGCACATTGACCATGCGCCCGACGAACCGGCGTGTCACATCGATCGGGATCAGCTTGAGATAGCCCGCGAGGACGATGAGGTCCACGGAGAAGCGCGTCAACACATCGTCGAGTTGCTCGCCGGCTCGCCCGGCACTGGTCGAGAGCACGGCCGTTGCGACGCCCGCGCCTTCCGCGCGTGCGAGCGCGCCCGCCGACCCACGATCCGAGGCGACGAGGACGACGTCTCCAGCGCGCGCTGGACCAAGCCGCGCCAGGTAGTCGAGCAGCGCCTGAAGATTCGAGCCGCCTCCACTCGCGAGAACGCCAATGCGGGCACGCGTCATTTATGAGGGCCGACCAGCAGCGAGACGGCAGATTTCAGGCTGTCCACGATGGGACGATCGGCCGCCGACGCCAACGCGAGATCCGCCGCATCCGTCCGCGGCGAGCGCACCAGCGCGGCGTGACCACCAAACGCCGAAGCCGCCGCTATGTCACGTCCCCTGTCGCCGATGTACAAACAACGCGAGAGGTCGAGGTCGTGCACGGCAGCCGCCCGTTCGTAGAGGGCGGTCGCTGGCTTGCGGCACGCGCATGGCCCGGTGAACTCCGGATGGTGTGGACAGACGAAAGTGTCCAGCATCCTTACGCCTTCGGAGGCGAGCAATTCATCGAGGCGTCGCCGAACCGCGTGATACTGCGCGATCGTCACAAGCCCTCGTGCGATGCCGGATTGATTCGTGAACACGATTGGTGAAAAGCCGGCCATCGCGAGCGTTCGGAGCGCCTCGGCGGCGCCGTCCAGCAGAACGACATCGTCGGGATCGTTCGTGTAGTCCCGATCGTGGATGATGGTTCCGTCGCGATCGAGGAGCGCCGCGGCGCGGCTCCGGCGCTCACCCACGCGCCGTCGTGACCGCCGAGATGAGGCCGGCGACTTCGCCATCCGAGATCGCGCGGAAGTCGAGCAACAGCCGTCCGTCGTGCACGCGTCCGACAACCGCAGGTGCTCCACGACGCAGGCGCGCGGCGCATTCCTCGGCGTTGCCAGACAGCGAGATGGCGATGCTCGGAAGTTGCGCGCGCGAGAACGCACCTGCACCCACGGTCGAAATGCTGTCCACGAGCGAGCACTCCACACCAGCGTCCAGCAGGGCATTTGCCACACGGGTCGCGCGCTCGCGAAGTTCCTCGACAGGGGCGCCGAGCAGCGCGAGCGTGGGGATTTCGCGGAGCGCTCGCGCCGGCTCTCGATACAGCGCGAGCGTCGCCTCGAGCGCAGAGAGCGTGAGCTTGTCGACCCGAAATGATCGCGTGAGTGGATTGCGTCGCATGGCGTCGATCAACTGTCGCGCACCGAGTATGATGCCCGCCTGTGGCCCGCCGAGCAGCTTGTCGCCGCTCATCACCACGATTGCGGCGCCGGCAGCCAGCGCCTCGCGTGCCGTCGGCTCGCCAGTCAAGCCAATGGACGCGAGGGAAATAAGCAGGCCGCTGCCGAGATCATGAACTACCGGCAGGGCGCGCTGCCTCGCCAACGGAGCAAGATCCCGGACCGACGCCTCGGCGACGAACCCCTCCACGGCGAAGTTGCTGCGGTGCACCTTGAGAATCGCACCGGTCGCGCGACTCATCGCCTTCATGTAGTCCGCGACGTGGGTGCGGTTGGTCGATCCGACTTCGCGGAGAAAGGCTCCGCTCTTCGCCATGATCTCGTGAATGCGAAAGCTTCCGCCGATCTCCACGAGCTCACCGCGCGAGATGATCGCTTCGCGGCCCTCGGCCAACGTGTTCAGCGAGAGGACCAGCGCCGCCGCGCAGTTGTTGACGACCAGCGCATCCTCGGCACCCGTGAGCTCTCGCAAGAGCGACGCGCAGTGCACGTAGCGAGAGCCGCGGGTTCCCTCGCCGAGATTGTACTCGAGATTGCTGTATCCGCGGGCGACGCGTGCGATCGCATCCAGCGCGACGCGCGGAAGTGGTGCGCGACCGAGGTTCGTATGCAGCACGATGCCGGTTGCGTTGATCACACTGCGCAGCGACGGCTGGAGCACGAGTGCGACCCGCGCAGCAATTTCATCCACCCACGCACGATCGTCAGCCGGATGTTCGAGCGTTTCATCGCGATACCGCCCGATGATCTCGCGCACGGCCTCCACGACGATTGTCCGTGGCGCGCGCTCGAGGAGCGCGCGCACGCCGGCGCTCTCGAGGAGCGCGTTGACGCTCGGGAGGGCGCGACGCGAATCGCTCATCGTCGCGGTGGCGCGGCGGGTCGAGGAGCGGGAGTGGCCGGCGGCTTCGCGGAGTCGGGCTTCGCGGGCGTTGGCGCCTTGGGTGTGGTGAATGTGCGATCGCTCGGCTGCTCGCGGCCGCTCAGTCCCTTGATGCCGCTCACACTCAAACGATACGGAGTATTTGGTGCGAGGGGCCGGGTGAGCTTAAGCACCACTGCCGTGAAGGGCGGCGCTCGGGACGGTTTTGGCGGCGGCGGTGGCGGCGCCTTCCCGCCAGGTGCGACTTGCGCCGGTGGCGTCGCAGGAGGCGCCGGTTTGCCGGCGAGCGAGTCGGCGCGGCGCGCCGAATCTGCCTTCGTCTTGGTGGCAATGCTGTCTTGAATCTTCACCTGCGCGGGCGACATCGCCCTGAGGAGCGGCACGTCGGCACTGTCCGCGCTCTTGAGGCGAAAGAAACTCGATGCGATCGGTTGCGCGGGCTCGAGCGCTCGGTCGAACGTCACGTTCAGCGTCACCGAGTCCGTGATCGCGACGGTGAGGATTCGAGCGGGCAACGTGTCACGCACTGCCGTCAGCAATTCGGCGGGCGCCGCCTGGGGTACGGTGATACGTACGGTATCCGTTGCTTCGCTGCGGTCGGCGTTTCTGTTGCCGTTCTGGTCGATGGTTGCGCGAAGGAGATAACTGCCCGCCGGCAATGGGCCAACCACGAAGTGACCGAGCGAATCCGCCTGTGCCAGATAGATGATGCTGTCGGGCGTGACGGCCTCGATTAACGCACTCGGCGCGGGCCGCTCCGAGCCCCAATCGAACGCCGTACCGGTAATGCGCTCCTTCGGAATGGTGGGGCCGGTCGAGAAGACCAGAGTCGTACCCGTCTTCATCTTGTTCGACGAAAGATCGGACAGCCCCGGAAGCATTGTGATCACATAGGCCGTGTTGGGTCGGAACCCATGCCGCGGGCGAATGTCGATGCGTTTGCGGTGCCAGCTGACGTGCGGCGCTCCGTCCGACGGCGACAACAGGAAGTACGCGTCGACCTCCTGCGCGCCGCTTCCACGATCGTTGATCGTCTCGTCGAAGTAAAAGCTCGCGTTTGCGGCTGTGACGTTGAGCGCGTTCGTGTCCGGTTCCGCCTTCACGAGCATTGGTGGCGCCTTATCCTCTGGGCCGCCTGGCGGCGGCGCCGCGGATGCGCACGCCGTGAGCGTGACCAGAAGTGCAATCAGACCTTTCCGCACAGACCCTCGAACCTGGTTCGCAACAAGTCGCGCCGCGTTGCCCACTCTGCGCACTTGGCTCGCTCCGCAGCCACGACCGTTGCGGGTGCCCGGTCGGTGAAGCCGGGGTTTGCCAGACGACCCTCGAGCGCCGTCAACTGCTTTTCCAGCGCGGCGAGTTCCGTCTTGAGCTTCTCGCATTCCTTCTTGACGTCGACCAGCCCCTCCAGCGGGATGATCAATTCCGTTCCTCCGGAGAGCACGACATTCGCCGCCGCGCCAGCGGGCGCAGTATCCACGAAGGTCAGCGTGGTGCGCGCGAGACGCGTCAGCATGGTTGCCTCATCGTGAAGCACGTCCCGGATGGACGCTGACGTCACGGCAAACGCGTCGATCGGCTTGCCCGGCGCGACACCGTACTCGGACTTCACGCGTCGCATGGCCTCGACGATCTCCTTGATCACCTCGAACTGCGCGCCGCGCGCGTCGCTCGTCGCCTCGCCGGCGACCGGCCAGCTCGACGTTGCGAGAAAGGTTCCGTCGACGTGCCCGGGAAGACGCTGCCAGAGCGCTTCGGTGACGAACGGAACGATCGGATGCAGCAGGCGCAACGCCTGATCGAACACGTGCACGAGCACCGCGCGCGCGACCTCGGCGTCTGCGCCGGGTGTGAGCAGGCGTGACTTGCTCGCCTCGAGATACCAGTCAGCCAACTCGTTCCACACGAAGCGACGCGCCGTTTCGGCGAACTCGTTCAAGCGGAGTCCCGCGGTCAATTCGTCAGCCGGCCAGATTCCTGACGCCGCCTTAGCAGGTCCGATCGACCGGTCGCATTCCCGTATCGCAATGTCGAGACGGCCGAGAATCCACGTGTCCGCGCGACTGAGCTCGTCTGTCTTCACCTCGGCGAAGGGCCGAACGGCGGCCGTGCCCACGTTCATCAAAAGAAAACGGCCGATGTTCCACAACTTCGTCGCGAAATTGCGTCCGGTGGCGAACGACTTGTCCAGGTCAGCGGGATCGAGGAACACATCGGCGCCGAGCCCCATGCCTGCGATGAGGGTGTAGCGCAGGGCGTCGGCGCCGTAGAGGCTGACGACATCCATTGGGTCGATGCCGTTCCCGAGGGACTTGGACATCTTGCGCCCTTCGGTGTCCCGCGCCGTGCCGTGCAGATACACCGTGTGAAAGGGCGTTTCGCCCTTGAACGCATACCCCATCATGATCATGCGAGCGACCCAGAAGAACAGGATCTCCGGCGCGGTCACGAGGACGTCCGTCGGATAGAATGCCTTCAGGTCGGATGAGTTCTCGTTCGGCCACCCGAGTGTGGACATCGGCCAGAGTCCGCTCGAGAACCACGTATCCAGCACGTCCGTGTCCTGCTGCACGGGGCTACCGCAATGCGGGCACGTCGTGAGATCCTCGCGGCTCGCGATGACGTTGTGCGGTGCCGCGCACGCGCCGCAATACCACACGGGAATGCGGTGGCCCCACCAGATCTGCCGGGAGATGTTCCAGTCACGAATGTTGGTCATCCAGTGCTCGTACACCCCAACCCACTTTTCGGGCAAAATGCGCACGCGACCGGTGCGCGCGGCTTCGAGCGCCGGTTCCGCCAGCGGCGCCATGCGCACGAACCACTGGTCGCTGAGCCGCGGCTCGACCACCGTATCGCAGCGGTAGCAATGCCGGACGTTGTGCTGGTGCGTTTCCTTCTTCACCAGCCGTCCCAACGCCTCGAGTTGGGCAATCACGGTCTTGCGCGCGTCGAACCGGTCGATGCCACGGAGTGCCTGCGGCACTCGCCCGGCAGCGTCGATCACCTCGTTCATCACGCCGTGCATGTCGATCACGACGGGTGAGGGAAGGCCGTGCCGCTTGCCCACCTCGAAGTCGTTGGCGTCGTGCGCGGGGGTGATCTTCACCACGCCCGTGCCAAATGCCGGGTCTGCGTACTCGTCGGCGATGACGGGAATTGGGAGATCGAGAATCGGGAGCAGCACGTGCTTCCCGATGAGTGACGCATAGCGCTCATCGGCCGGATTGACGGCAACCGCCACGTCGCCGAACATGGTCTCGGGACGCGTGGTCGCGACGGTGATCGACCGGGATGGATCGTCCGCCACCGGATACGACACATGGTAGAGCGAGCCCGTCGTCTCCTTCGGCTCAGCCTCTTCATCGGACAGCGACGTCAGGCAACGCGGACACCAGTGGATGACGCGATGCCCGCGATAGATGAGCCCACGATCGAACAGCTGCACGAACGCCTCGCGAACGGCGCCGCTCAGTTCGGGGCTGAACGTGTACGCGGTACGCGACCAGTCGGCTGAGGTGCCAATGGCCTTCAGCTGCTGGAGGATGACGCCGCCCGTTTCCGCGACAAAGCGCGCCGTGCGTGCCACGAACTCCTCGCGGCCAAGGTCAGCGCGCGTGAGCCCCTCCGCTGCGAGCTGCTTCTCGACGACGTTTTGCGTGGCGATGCCGGCGTGATCGGTGCCGGGCACGAAGAGCGCCTCGAATCCCTTCATCCGGGCCCACCGGATCAGCACATCCTGCACGGCGTTGTTGAGGCCATGCCCAACGTGCAGGATGGCCGTGACATTCGGCGGCGGCATGACGATCACGTATGGCTCGCGATCGCCGCCCACGCGCGACGAGCGCGAGGCGTCAGCGGTGAAGCAGCCCGCCTGCTGCCAACGCGCATAGATCGCCGCCTCGGTTGCAGCGGCGTCGTACTGCGCGGGGAATTCGTCCGGCGCGTTCACGGACTCTGGCTCGGTGGTGGCTGTAAATGACATGACCCGTGAAAGCTAATCCACGGGCCATGGGGCTTGAACTGCGCGCTGGTTACAGAGGATCAGCGACGTGATCGGCTTTCGGCACACCGCCGGGAGCGATCGGCGAGCCGCCGGCACGATCTGCCTTCACCGCCTTCTTCTCGCGCACACGACGCTCCGCGATTCCACTGACGTCGTCGGCCGCTTCCATCAACTCCGCGTCGGCGCTGGACCAACGCTCCACCAATTCCGTCTTCGGGCTCGAATGACGATCGACATCGGCGGACGAGCCCTGCCGCGTGCGGCCGGTACCGACCGTCCGCCCTTCCCAATGCGCTTCCGTGTGTGCGTCATCGCCCTCCGCGAACAAGCGCGCGTGATCGGCGATGCGCTCTTCCTCGTCGCCCACCGCAATGCGGTTCACGACCGTGGAGACGCCTGGGACACCGCGCGCAATCGTGACGGCGTGCTCCGATTCCTCCTCCGTAGTGACCCACCCGGCGAGCTCGATCGTCGATTCGCCGATGCCGCCGATGTCGATGGCTCGCTCGCACAGAATGGGGTCGTTGCGAAATGCCTCGAGCACGCGCTCCTCGAGACCGGATTCGCCGCCCTGTTCCTCGATCTCGTCGTCTTCGTATTCGTCGTAGTCCGAGAAATCGTCGGCGACAGATGGCGCGGCCGCATCGGCGTCCTGCGTGCCGGCCTTCCGGCGGCGAACCTTGTTCGCCAAGCCACTGAAGCCCCCCACCCGCTGGGCGACATACATCCCGACCGCGAAACCGGCGAGCGCGCCCAACAGAACGCTCGTGACCGTCCCCGCAACGTGGGACTCTTCCTCTTCTCGAAATCGCAAAAATGACATAGCGGAAAGCCTGTGGCGTAGGGTCTGCCGCAAGGATAGCTTGCAGAGGGATTTTCTGCGAACTTGGGTGCAAGAAGAAGGCCCGAATTTTTTCCCTTAACTTTTTCGGCCCTTGCGCATCTCGCGAATTTTCCGCACCGACGACGGTTCGCTCGACGAACCAATTCCCGTCCGCCGAATGCTCCTGTGGGCACTCGTGTGGATCGGAGTGCTCGTCGGCGTCGTCCTGTATTTCCAGTACGCACGGCTGCTGGTGCCGCTGCTCGGCTGACGTCCCACACCCAACGTTTCAGATGATCGATCGTCCCGAATCCGCCACGTCCATCAACGCTGACGTCACCCTCGTCCTGCCCGATGGCGCGACGCGCGTGGTGCCGGTTGGTACGTTGCCGGCAGAGGTCGTTCGGTCGATCGGCGAACGCTTGCTGCTCGCGGCCGTCGCTGTGTCCGTCGACGGTCAGATCCAGGACCTGATGACCCCGCTTCGTACCGGGGGCGCATTCAAAGTTCTGACAGAGCGTGACGCAGACGCACTCGCCGTCTTGCGTCATTCGGCCGCACACGTGCTCGCTACGGCGGTGCGACGGCTGCGGCCCGACGCGAAGATCGGCTTTGGGCCGGCCATCGACGACGGCTTCTATTACGACTTCGAGGTCGCGACCCCTTTCACACCGGATGACCTCGCCGCGTTCGAGGCGGAGATGCGGAAGGTGGCGCAGGAGAAGTACCCGTTCGTGCGCGCCGAAGTGGATATGGACGAGGCGCGCGTCCGCTTTGCCGACGATCCGCTCAAGCTCGAGCGCCTCGACGACTTCACCGATCCCGCGGAGATCATCTCGACCTACACGGATGGGCCGTTCATCGATTTGTGTCGCGGTCCCCATGTGCCTGACACGGGGCGGCTCAAGCACTTCAAGCTGCTGAGCGCCGCTGCGGCCTATTGGCGTGGCGACGAGAAGCGGCAGATGCTCCAGCGCATCTACGGCACCGCCTTCTTCAAGAAGGACGAACTGGACGCGCATCTCTTCCGCCTCGAGGAAGCGAAGAAGCGCGACCACCGGCGCCTGGGCAAGGAGCTCGACCTGTTCATGCTCCACCCGTTTTCGCCCGGAGCGACGTTCTGGACCGAGCGCGGCACGATTCTCTACAACCTGCTCGTCGACTACGTGCGCGAGCGGCAACAGCGGAATTTTTCGGAGATCAAGACACCGCTCCTCTATAACAAGGGGTTGTGGGAGCTGTCCGGGCATTGGGGCAAGTACAAGGAGAACATGTTCCTGGTGCTCGACAACGAGTCGGGGGAGCATGACATCTCGCTCAAGCCGATGAACTGCCCGTCGCACTACCTCTTGTATCTCTCCAAGAAGCATTCATACCGCGAACTGCCCAAACGCTTCGTCACCTTCGATGTACTGCACCGCAATGAGATCACGGGGGCGCTTTCGGGGCTGACCCGGGTTCGGCAGTTCGCGCAGGACGACTGTCACGTGTTCCTTCGCGAAGACCAGATCGAGGCCGAGGTGAAGTTCCTGATGGACTTCATCATGGGCTACTACGAGTCGTTCGGGTTGACGGCGACGCTGAAGTTCGCCACGCGGCCTGAGTTGCGCCTGGGTGACGACGCCATGTGGGATCGGGCGGAGGGCGCCCTCAAGTCGGCGCTCGAGGCGACGGGAAAGCCGTACGCACTCAAGGAGGGAGACGGCGCGTTCTACGGTCCGAAGATCGACTTCGACGTCACCGACTCCATCGGGCGAGCGTGGCAGCTCGGCACCATTCAACTGGACTACGCCGCACCGGAACGCTTCGACCTCACCTACACCGGCGAGGACAACGCCACGCATCGTCCAGTCGTCATTCACCGGGCGGTCAGCGGCTCGTTCGAGCGCTTCATTGCCATCCTCATCGAGCACTTCGCGGGCGCGTTTCCAACGTGGTTGTCTCCGGAGCAGGTGCGCGTCTTGCCGATCAGCGCCGATCAGGCGGAGGTCGCTGCTGCCGTCACCGAGCGACTGGTTGCCGCAGGCATTCGCGCGCATCTCGACGATCGGTCGGAGACACTCAAGTACCGCGTGGCGGAGGGGGCTCGCATGAAGGTGCCTTACATGTGCGTAATTGGGCGGCGCGAGGTTGAAGGCGATCAGGTGGCCGTGAACACGCGCGGTGCTGGCGAAGGGCAGAAACCGGCGCCGGTAGGGGTAAATGAATTCATCGCGCGCATCCTGTCGGAAACACGGACGCGGGCTTTGACGCTCACCGCGGGCGCGTAAACGCGATGTTTGTGTGCGTTGCATTCCCGCGTCGCGGAACGGGCCTGCGGTTGGTGCTGGGGTTCATGCTGGCGATCTCGGGCAAGGGACTATCGCAGCAATCGGCAGCGGCCTGCGTCACGACGCTTTCCGCGCCGACCCGCGATTCGATTCCGCTGACGGTCGGACTGCGGGTGCACGCGCTCGATGCGCTTTCCGACCTGCCGGAGACGTATCAGCAGCTGTTCGGCGACGGCGTGCGCCAGTTTCTTCGGCCGCCGACGCCGCTGCAGCTGGATGCCTACGCGACTGAGCGCGACATGAACGATGTCGAACGCGTCGCGCACCTGACGCTGGAGGTCGCGCTCAAGGCGACCATGCGGCGGAACGGACGCATCGAGAACGTTCGCATCACGGGCGGTACGCGCACGGCGGACTTCGACGACGCGCTGCTCGCCGCCATCACGGCGATGGACACCAGCGGGGGACTGCCGCCCGTGCCGGATTCAATCGACCTCGGGTCCGACACCATCCCCATCAGCGTGACGATCCTGACGAACGATTCACGCACCAAGCTGGCGAGTGGTATCGAGGTGCCGCTCTTCCAATTCAAGACGCCGCTTCGCCCCGTCAGCCGTCCCCTGTCGACTATGCCCGGGACGGCCGCGCTCGGGTACCCGAGGAGCCTGCGCGGGAGCAACATCTCGGGAACGGCAGTGCTGTCCTACGTTGTCCGACCCGATGGGAAGGCGGACATGCCGACCATCATCGCGTGGCGGGCCGATCATCGTGAGTTCCTTCGAACCGTGATCGAAGCACTGCCGGCGTTCCGATTTGAGCCGCTCCAGGTGGAAGGATGCCCGGTCGCGCAGACGGTTCGGGAGCCATTCCGATTCAGCGTGGAGCCCTGATTGTCACCCCGAAGCGTGCGCTGTTCCGCTCGTTGTGTCGCCCCTGATCGGAGCGAAGGGCCCACACCTCCGTAGTTCCGCCCGTTCTGTCGCCCTGAGCGCAGTCGCTTCCGCCGGCGCACTGAACGCGGACTGAGCGGATTGAAGCGGATAAAGTCGGATACTGCGCTGTTGTTTTCTTGCTTGCGGATCAGATGTGATCCGCCTCAATCGGCTCAATCCGCGTTCAATGTTCCGGCGCAACAGAACGTGGCACTTGACGTGGCACTTGCCGCCGCCGGAATCGACTCATAAGAGGACTGTCCGAACTGCACGGCGTTGAATGCCACCCGTCCACCGGATAGCTTTGTGGTTTCCCCGCTGCGTTTGCGCGCGGGCTGACTCGAGCACCTGGGCAATGACCGATACGTCGCGCATCCCCGTCATCGTCGCCGCCGCGCGCACGCCGATCGGGAAGTTTCTTGGCTCGCTCTCCGCGCTGTCGGCGCCCGAACTCGGCGCGATCTCCATCAGGGCCGCACTCGAACGTGCGGGAATACCCGCCTCGGAGGTGAACGAGGTGATCATGGGGAACGTCGTCCAGGGCGGCGTAGGCCAAGCCCCCGCGCGCCAGGCGATGCTCAAAGCGGGTGTGCCGTCGTCGGTCAGCGCCCTCACGATCAACAAGGTCTGCGGCTCGGGACTCAAGGCCGTCATGCTCGCCGCGCAATCGATCAAGGCGGGAGACGCTCAGGTTGTCGTCGCCGGTGGCCAGGAGTCGATGTCGAACGCGCCATACTATGTCTATGGAATGCGCAACGGCGTGAAGCTTGGCGATCAGTCCATGGTCGACGGCATGATCAAGGATGGCCTCTGGTGCTCAACGTGTGACGTGCACATGGGTGGGCATGCGGAGTACACCGCGAAGAAGGCAGGCATCACACGGCTCGAGCAGGATGAGTTTGCCGCGGCGTCTCATCGCAAGGCGGTCGAGGCACAGCAGGCCGGCCGATTCGCGGCGGAGATGGCGCCCGTCACCATCAAGGGCAGAAAGGGCGACACGATTGTCGATGCCGATGAGGGTCCGCGAGCCGATACCACAGCGGATGCCCTCGCAAAGCTGCGCCCCGCCTTCGACAAGGGCGCCGATGCCACGGTGACCGCCGGCAACGCCAGCTCGCTCAACGATGGCGGTGCCGCGCTCGTGGTGACGTCGCAGGCATACGCCGAGGCACACGGACTCTCGGTGCTCGGTCGCATCACGGCGTACGCAACGGGTGCCGTCGATCCCAAGGAGCTGTTCTTCGCGCCGATCACGGCGGTCAACAACCTGATGAAGAAAGAAGGCAAGTCGATCGGAGAGTACGATCTGATCGAGGCCAATGAGGCGTTCGCGTCGCAGGCGCTGGCCGATGGCGCCGGTCTCCAGTGGGATTGGGACCGCGTGAACGTCAATGGCGGCGCCATTGCGCTCGGCCACCCCATCGGCGCGAGCGGTGCCCGCGTGCTCACGACGCTCTTGTACGCCCTTCAGGATCGCAATCTCAGCAGCGGCCTCGCCACGCTCTGTCTCGGTGGCGGGGACGCAGTCGCTCTCTCTGTTTCCCGAGGATCGTAATGACGACTCTTTCCGTTGCCGCACGGACGCCGCGCACACGAACGCTCGGAATTCTCCTCGCTGTCGGGGTGCTCGCCCTTGCATCGCAGTTCGCCTTGCCGATGCCGGGAACACCCGTGCCGCTGACGCTGCAGCCGCTCGTCGTGGTTCTGGCGGGTCTGTTGCTTGGTCCAGTCGACGGCGCCATCGCGATGGTGGTCTACCTCGCGGCGGGGATGGTGGGTCTCCCGGTCTTCGCGCCCATGGGGCCCCCCGGAATCTCGCGTCTGCTCGGTGCAACGGGCGGCTATCTGCTCGCGTATCCTATCGCTGCAGCCGTCGCTGGGGCCTTTGGGGCGGGGGCGACCAGTCTCGTCGCGCGCGCGCTGGCGGCTGAGGCGGGAATTCTCGTGCTGTACATCGGTGGTCTCGCGCAACTCGTGGTGCTCTCCGGGAGCTTCGGGCGTGCGGCGCTCCTCGGTGTCATCCCATTTGTGGCCGCCGATGTCGTGAAGGCGCTCGCTGCCGCCGCGATCGCAGGACTGCGGCGTCGACCCCTCTGACGACGGAAGAACTCCCCGGTGGCCGGGCGCGCGAAATCGCGCCGACCATCGGGCGCTCGCTCGCATTCGTTGCGTTGCTCGTTGCCTGCTCGCTCGCGGCGTCGTCGCTCATCACTCCGTTGCTCAACCGGCTGGCATTCTTTGCAGGGCAGCCGATTCGGACCGACGTCTATGCGGAGCTCCTCTCCGTGTTCGCGGCCAGCGCAATCATGGTCCAGTCGATCGACCGGCGCTCGTGGGCGGATCTGGATCTCTCGCGCGCATCGTTCAGGGCCCGGCCGATGCTCGGCGGATGGCTCGTTGGCGCCATCGCGATTGCGGTGGTGTGCGGAACGCTTCTCGTCTCGGGCTTGCTGCTCCTCCAACCGTCGAGAACGGAATCGAGCTGGCTCGGCGCTGCCGTCCGGGTCACCATGGTGCTGCTGCCCGCGGCGCTCGCTGAAGAGATGATGTGCCGTGGATACCTGCTGTCGGTCATCCGCGAGTGCGTTGGCGTACGAAGCGCCGTGGTGCTCACGAGCGTGCTGTTCGGGTTGCTGCACCTGGGCAACCCCGATGCGACGGCACAGTCCGTTGCCGTGGTGATCCTCTCCGGATTGCTCCTTGCCACGGTGCGTCTTGCGTTCTCGAGCCTGTACGCGGCGTGGATGACGCACTTCGCGTGGAATTGGGTGATGGCAGTTCCGCTCCACGCGCCGGTAAGCGGCATTCGTTTCGAGGCGCCCGCCTATGAGGCGGTCACGCGCGAACCGGCGTGGCTGAGCGGAGGGGGTTGGGGACCCGAAGGCGGACTTGTTGCCGCACTCGGAATGCTGGGCGCATTGGGGTACTTCTACGCGCGGCGCCGCCGCGGGGACTCGGTACAGGATGGCTGAGCGCATCGCGGTGATCGGGGCGGGCCAGATGGGAAACGGCATCGCGCACGTCTTCGCGCAATCCGGGTTCGACGTCGCGATGATCGACGTCTCGGAGTCCGCGCTAGCGAAGGGGCGTGAAACGATCGCGAAGAATCTCGACCGGCAGATCAAGAAGGGGACGCTGACCGAGTCGGACAAGGGAGCGATCCTTGGGCGTCTCACGACGAGCGATTCAGTCGACGCCGTGGCTGGAGCGGTGCTTGTGGTCGAGGCGGCGACGGAGAATCGCGATCTCAAGTTCAGGATCTTTCGCGACATCGACGCCAAGGCAGACGCAGGCGCCGTGCTGGCGACCAACACCAGTTCCATCTCGATCACGGAGATCGCCGCCCAGACGAAGCGCCCGGAGTCGGTCATCGGCATGCACTTCATGAATCCTGTTCCCGTGATGCATCTCGTGGAGATCATTCGGGGGCTCGCGACATCGGATTCGACCACGGAGCGCGTCACCGCCTGGAGCAAATCGGTGGGGAAGACGCCGGTGGAGGTGAACGATTTTCCGGGGTTCGTGGCGAACCGGATCCTCATGCCGATGATCAACGAGGCCGTGTATTGCGTCATGGAGGGCGTCGGCACGCCTGAGGCAATCGACACGGTGATGAAGCTCGGCATGAATCATCCGATGGGACCGCTGGCACTCGCAGACCTCATCGGGCTCGATACCTGCCTCGCCATTCTCGAAGTGTTGCACGGCGGCCTTGGTGACACCAAGTACCGGCCCTGTCCGTTGCTGCGAAAATATGTCGCCGCAGGGTGGCTCGGCCGAAAATCGGGGCGAGGCTTTTACGCGTACTAGGCCGTTATGAACCTGACTCCGCTGACCGAAACGCAGCTGGAAATCCAGTCGCTCGCGAGAAACTTCGCGAGAGAGGAGATCGCTCCGCACGCGAGCCAGTGGGATCGCGACACCTGCTTTCCGCTCGCCGTCGCGCATCGGATGGGCGCACTCGGCTTTCTCGGGATGGTGATCCCAGAGCAGTGGGACGGTCTCGGGCTCGATACCTTGTCGTACCTGCTCGCCCTCGAGGAAATCGCTGCCGCCGATGCGTCGGCGGCGGTGCTCATGAGCGTGCACAATTCGCTTCCGACGCAGATGATCCTGAATTTCGGGAACGATGCACAGCGCGAGACGCACTTGAGGCCGATGGCGCGCGGAGAAAAGATCGGCGCGTTCGCGCTCAGTGAGCCCGATGCCGGTTCCGATGCCTCGGCGCTCCGATGTCAGGCGGTGCGCGACGGCGACGATTGGGTGCTCAGCGGCACGAAGAGCTGGGTGACATCAGGTACGTTTGCCGATGTCATCATGGTCATGGCGCGCACCGACACGCCGGATGCTCGTCGCGGCTCGAAGGGAGTTTCCGCCTTCATCGTCACGCCCGATCTCCCCGGTTTCCACGTCGGCAAGAAGGAAGACAAGATGGGCCTCCGGGCCTCGCCGACGGTGCAATTGAACTTCGATGGGCTCCGCGTGCCGGCGGCGAACCTCCTGGGCGACGAGGGGCAGGGGTTCGTGTACGCCATGCGTTCACTCGACAATGGGCGTCTCGGGATTGCCGCGCAGGCGATCGGCATTGCACGAGCGGCGCTGCACGCGAGTCTCGACTATGCCGCCGAGCGAAAGCAGTTCGGTCAGGCGATCAAGGAGTTTCAGGCGATCCAGTTCAAGATTGCTGACATGGGCGCGCGCATCGCGTCCGCGCGAGCGCTGCTCCACGCCACCGCGGCAGCGAAGGATCGAGGGGAGTCGACGACGCAACACGGCGCGATGTGCAAGCTGCTGGCGAGCGAGACCGCGATGTTTGCGACCACCGAAGCGGTGCAGATTTTCGGAGGCTATGGGTACGTCAAGGACTACCCGGTCGAGAAGCTGTTCCGCGATGCAAAAATCACGGAGATCTACGAAGGGACGTCGGAAGTGCAGCGCATCGTGATTGCGCGGGAGCTGTTCGCTGAACAACGAGGGCGCTGAGGTCGCACCGGCACATTGAACGCGGATCGAGCGGGTCGAAAAGAAAAACAAAGATCAAGCATAAACACGAAAGGTTTTCTTCAGACTCACGCGAAAGGGTTCTGAAGCGCGTCACCCAAAGAATCAGTGTTTCGCTGTTCAAATCCGCTCAATCCGCGTTCAATGTGCCGCCAGAAGAACAGCTGAATGGGGACCGCCGTAATTGCGAACAAGGACATCACACCAATTCACTCCAGCAAATTGAGTCGATAGATATGAAGCTTTTCGATACGATCGCTGCCATGGGTCACGAACAACTTGTGATCTGCAACGATTCCTCCGCCGGTTATCGCGGCATCATTGCCGTTCACAGCACCACCCTCGGGCCAGCGCTCGGCGGAACGCGCTTCTGGCAATATGCGAGCGATGAGGACGCCATCGTCGATGCGTTGCGCCTCGCGCGCGGGATGACCTACAAGAACGCCGTTGCCGGTCTCAATCTTGGCGGCGGCAAGTCGGTGATCATTGGCAATAACAAGACCGTCGATCGCGAGATGATCTTTCGTGCGCATGGGCGATTCGTCGAGTCGCTCGGCGGGCGGTATATCACGGCGGAAGACGTCGGCACGAGCACGGCGGACATGGACTTCGTGCACATGGAGACGAAGAACGTGTCCGGGCTCGCGGGCCGCTCTGGCGATCCATCCCCAGTCACCGCGCACGGTGTGTTTCGCGCCATTCAGGCCTCGGCGAAGGAACGGTGGGGTAGTGATGATCTCAGCACGAAGACTGTGTCCATCCAGGGTGCCGGGCACGTCGGATACTACCTCGCCAAGGAACTGCACGAGGCGGGCGCCACGCTCGTGGTCACGGACATCGATGGCGAGCGGGTCAAGGCCGTCGTGAACGAGTTCGGCGCGCGAGCCGTTGCACCTGCAGACATCTACGCGGCCCAGGCCGACATTTTTGCGCCGTGTGCGTTGGGTGCCATCATCAATGACACGACGATTCCGCAGTTGACGTGCGAGATCGTCGCTGGCGCGGCGAACAACGTGCTGCTCGAGGAGAGGCACGGCGTCGCGCTCGAGGAACGCGGCATTCTCTACGCGCCCGACTACGTCGCAAACGCCGGCGGCGTCATCAACGTGTATTCCGAGCTGGCCGGCTGGAGCTCGGCGCGCGCCTTCCGCAAGGCCGACGAGATCTATGACACGATTCTCAAGGTCTTCTCGATTGCGAAGTCCGATAACGTGCCCACGTACGTGGCCGCGGATCGTCTCGCGGAGCAACGCATTGCCGCCGTGGGCAAGATGGTGCGGACGTGGCCGCAGTGGCCGAACAAATAGGAGCTAGGAGTTCGGGGACTGGGGACGGGAACGGCGGAACAGCAACTGACGAGGAGCGGATTTAACGGATTCACCGGATAACAGCCGGATGAAGCAACTTCAGGAAGGTGTAATCCGAGAAATCCGTCGCATCCGTAAAATCCGCTCCTTGGCAGTTGAGAAGGCTTTGACCTGGATAATGATGACAGAACGCACCGACACAATTCTGATCGCATCCGATCATGCTGGTTTCGAACTGAAAGAAAAGCTCGAAGCCGAGTTGAAGGCGCTCGGATATGCAGTCGACGATCTCGGACCGGACACCGACGCCTCGGTGGATTATGCTGATCTGGCCCATCCGCTCGCCGAACGCATCTCGAGCGGCGACGCCGACCGCGGAATCCTTATTTGCGGAACGGGACTCGGCATGTCGTACGCTGCGAACCGTCACGCGCATGTACGGGCCGCGGTGGCCTGGACGCCGGAGATCGCGGCGCTCGCCCGAGAACACAATGATGCAAACGTGCTCGTCCTCCCCGCGCGCTTTGTCGGCGAAGTGGAAGGGCGAGCCATCCTGAAAAGTTGGCTCGACACGCCATTCGCGGGCGGGCGCCACGCGCGCCGCATCGCGAAGATCGAGCTCGATGAACAACCTACCGAGGAGAGTCGCTGATGTCGTCCTGGGCTGAATGGAAGCGCTGTCCTCCCGGCGAGGCGTTGCGGCAGGCCGACCCCGACATCGCCGCGCTGATCGGTGAGGAAATCGACCGACAGAACGGGGGCATCGAGCTCATTGCCAGCGAAAACTTCGTCTCGCCTGCCGTCATGGAAGCGATGGGGTCTCCGCTCACGAACAAGTACGCCGAAGGGCTGCCGGGAAAGCGCTACTATGGCGGGTGCGAGGTCGTCGACAAAGTCGAGCAGCTCGCCATCGACCGCGTGAAGCAACTGTTCAACGCCGAACACGCGAATGTGCAGCCCCACTCGGGCGCACAGGCCAATGCCGCGGTGTTCCTCGCGTTTCTCAAGCCCGGCGACACGTTTCTCGGCATGGACCTGTCGCAGGGCGGCCATTTGACGCACGGCTCGCCGGTGAATTTTTCTGGACTGCTGTATAACGCCATTTCGTATGGGTTGACCCCCGAGGGATACATCGACTACGACGCGATGCGCGCGCAGGCACGCACGCACCGGCCGAAGATGATCATCGCGGGCTACAGCGCGTACCCTCGGGCACTGGATTTCGCGGCGTTCGCGGAGGTCGCGAAGGAAATCGGCGCGATCTTCATGGTGGACATGGCCCATTTCGCGGGACTATCCGCCACCGGAGTCTATCCGAGTCCGGTCCCGCACGCGGACGTCGTCACGTCGACGACGCACAAGACGCTCCGCGGCCCCCGTGGGGGTCTGATCCTCTGCAAGGCGCAACACGCGGCGGCAGTGAACAAGGCGGTGTTTCCGGGTACGCAGGGTGGCCCGCTGGAGCACGTGATCGCTGCGAAAGCGGTGGCGTTCAAGGAGGCGCTGGAGCCCGCATTTACGGAGTACTGCCGTCAGATCGTGGCGAACGCCCATGCACTCGCCGAGGCATTCGTTGCCCGAGGATATCAGCTGGTGTCCGGCGGCACGGACAATCATCTGATGCTCATCGACCTTCGCAACAAGGGGCTCACGGGCAAAGTCGCCGAAAAGGCGCTCGACGTGGCGGGAATCACCGTCAACAAGAACACGGTGCCCAATGAGACCCAATCGCCATTCGTGACCAGCGGAATCCGTATTGGCACCCCTGCGGTGACGACACGGGGAATGCAGGAGCGCGAAATGGTGGAAATCGCCGAGCTGATTGATCGCGTGCTGGTTGCGCCCGATGATTCCACGGTCGCGGCCGCCGTCCGCACGGAGGTGCTGGCGCTGGCGAACCGCTTTCCCCTTTATCCGCGACACTAGTTTCTTGGCCGCCTGCGAATTTGTCGCTCGCGCGGGCGGCGTCCCGTTATTATGTTCGGGCGACTAACAAAATCGGCGCAGCCAAACCTCCCCTATGCTCCGCAGACTTCTCTTCGCGCTTTCCGTCGTTGTTGTCGCGAGCCAGACGGCGCTCGCCGAAGACGGGTACGACCTCTGGTTGCGATACCGTCAGGTCTCGGATCCGGTACGGCTTGCGGAGTACCGCCGTCTCGTCACATCGATCACGGTCGATGGCGCCACTGCGACGTTGAACGTCACGCGCGATGAACTCAAACGCGCACTGAAAGGGCTCCTCGGCGCGGAGGTTCCAACTGGAGCGTTCTCCGTGAATGCCGCGGGAAGTTCGGCGCCGGAGAAGGATGGCTTTCTCCTCGCCGGCACGCAGTCGACCATCACGGTTCCTCCAGGCGTCATCAAGGATCTCGAGAAAGTTGGCGACGAGGGCTACGTCATTCGCTCGCTCACCATCGGAGGGAAGAAGGGCACCGTCATTGCCGCGAACAGCGATATCGGAGTGCTCTATGGCGCCTTTGCATTCCTCCGCGAACTGCAAACGTCGAAGCCGATCACCGCGCTGTCGATCGTCGGCCACCCGAAGATCCAGCTCCGGATGATGGATCACTGGGACAATCTCAATCGCAGTGTCGAGCGTGGCTATGCGGGCCCGTCGCTGTGGGAGTGGGATTCGCTGCCCGGCAAGTTGTCGCCCCGCTACACGGACTATGCGCGCGCGAACGCGTCCATCGGGATCAACGGCGCCGCGCTCACGAACGTGAACGCGAACGCGCAGCAGATCACGCCGGCCTATCTCACGAAAGTGGCGGCGCTCGCGAAGGTGTTTCGCCCGTATGGCATCCGCGTCTTTCTCACCGGGCGCTTCAGTGCGCCGATCGAGATCGGTGGGCTCAAGACGGCCGACCCACTCGACCCGGCGGTGCGCGAGTGGTGGAAGAAGAAGGTCGATGAGATCTATACCCTCATTCCGGACTTCGGCGGGTTTGTTGTCAAGGCGAATTCAGAAGGACAGCCGGGCCCACAGGATTACAAGCGCACGCACGCGGACGGCGCGAACATGTTTGCCGAAGCGCTCGCGCCGCACGGTGGCATCGTGATGTGGCGTGCGTTCGTGTATAGCAACGAAGTGCCGGTCGACCGCGTGCGCCAGGCGTACGACGAGTTCAAGCCGCTCGACGGACAGTTCCAGCAGAACGCCTTCGTCCAGGTGAAGAGCGGTGCACTGGATTTCCAGCCGCGCGAGCCATTCCATCCGTTGTTCGGCGCGATGCCGAAGACGCCCGTGATGATGGAGTTCCAGATCACGAAGGAGTATCTCGGGCAGGACACGCATCTCGCGTACATGGGGAGCTATTTCGAGGAAGTGCTGCGCGCGGACACCTATGCCAACGGCAAGGGATCTACGGTCGCACGGGTGATCGACGGTTCCGTGCACAAGTACGCACGCACCGGCATCACAGGCGTTGCCAATGTGGGCAGCGACAGCAACTGGACGGGCTCGCAATTCAATCAGGCCAACTGGTATTCCTACGGTCGTCTCGCCTGGGACCCGGAGCTGAGCTCGAAGAAGATCGCCGAGGAGTGGGTTCGCGAGACCTTCACCAACGATGCGAATGCCGTTCCGAAGATCGTGCAGATGATGATGACGTCGCGTGAGGCGGTCGTGAATTACATGACGCCGCTCGGGCTCGCGCACATCATGGCGAGCAATCACCACTATGGCCCCGGCGCATGGGCGCGCGTGCAGCGTGCTGACCAATCGCCTCCGTACTTCCACAAGGCGGATTCCATTGGCCTCGGCTTCAACCGGACATCGACCGGCACCAAGCAGGTGGACCAATATTTCAAGCCGGTGCGCGACAAGTACGAGAACTTGAAGACTGTCCCCGATTCGAATCTGTTGTGGTTCCACCATGTGCCGTGGAACTACAAACTAAAAACCGGGCGCACGCTGTGGGATGAGCTTGTGGTGCGTGAAAACCTCGGCGTCGATTCCGTGCGCGTCATGCAGCGCACATGGGACGCGGTGAAGGACGCCATCGACCCGCAGCGCTTTGCAGAAGTACAGTCGTTCCTCGCGATCCAGGAGAAGGAAGCACGCTGGTGGCGTGACGCCAACCTGTCGTACTTCCAGACCTTTTCCAAGATGCCGATCCCCGCGAAGTACGATCAACCGGCGCACAACCTTCAGTACTATCAGCAGCTCCGCTGTCCTGCGAATCGCAACAAGCCGCGCTGCGACACCATTCCCTGAGCCTCGTCAACATGTCTCCTTCAAATTCGCAGGACGCGCTTACCCCGCGCCCGGAGCATCGCTTCACGTTTGGACTGTGGACTGTGGGGAATCCGGGGCGCGATCCCTTCGGCGACGCCGTGCGGCCCACGCTCACCGCGCCCTATATCGTTCGGAAGCTGGGTGCGCTTGGCGCATACGGCGTGAACTTCCACGATAACGATCTCGTGCCGCGCGATGCGACCTGCGCCGAGCGCGACCAGATCGTCAAGGAATTTCGCGAGGCGCTGGACGAGACGGGGCTCAAGGTGCCGATGGCAACCACGAACCTGTTCGGCGATCCGGTCTTCCGCGACGGCGCGTTCACGAGCAACGACGCGAAGGTCCGCCGTCACGCGTTGCAGAAGACGATGCGAGCGATGGACCTCGGCAAGGAGTTCGACGCGGAGACGTACGTGTTCTGGGGCGGTCGTGAGGGCGTCGAGAGCAACGCCACCAAGGATGCGATCGAGGCGACGAAGTGGTTCCGCGATGCGATCAACTTCCTCTGCGAGTACAACATTGCGCAGGGGTACAACTACAAGTTTGCGCTCGAGCCGAAGCCCAATGAGCCGCGCGGAGACATCTTCCTTCCCACGATCGGGCACGCGCTCGCCTTCATCTACACGCTCGATCATCCGGACATGGTCGGCGTGAATCCCGAGGTCGCGCACGATACGATGGCCGGGATGGATTTCTCGCACGGCGTCGCGCAGGCGATCGAGGCGAACAAGCTGTTCCACATCGACCTCAACGCGCAGAAGCCCGGCCGGTACGATCAGGATCACCGCTTCGGTAGCGAGGACATCAAGCAGGCATTCTTCCTCGTGAAGTTGCTGGAAGATTCGGGTTACGCCGGCATGCGTCACTTCGATAGCCATGCCTACCGAACGGAAGACGAGAAGGGCGTGTGGGATTTTGCGGCGGGCAGCATGCGGACCTATCTCATCCTCAAGGAGAAGGTCGCACGCTTCAACGCGGACACGGAGATTCAGCAGATGCTGAGCGACTTGCGGGCGCGAGGCGCCGAGCCGGGCCAGCGCATCAGCTACGCGAAGGACTCCGCGGCCATTCGCGACGAAACGTTCGATCTCGTCGCCATGCGCAACGCCGGTTACGCGTACGAACGACTTGACCAGTTGACCGTGGAGATCATCCTCGGAGTGCGCTGAAGTGGCCGACGCCCGTCAGCTGTTCCTCGGACTCGACGTCGGCACCAGCGGCGTCAAGGCAATTCTCGTGGCACTGAACGGCGACGTCGCGGCCACCGCGACGTCGCCGCTCACCATGTCGACGCCGCAACCAGGTTGGGCGGAGCAGGACCCCGCAGCGTGGTGGGACGCGACGCTGGCCTCGATTCACGCCGTGCGTCGCGCCTGCCCGGATGCCGCCATCGCTGCGGTTGGAATCTCCGGGCAGATGCACTCGTCGGTTTTTCTCGACCGCGATGGCGCCGTCATTCGTCCGGCGCTCCTCTGGTGCGATGGACGCACGACCGCGGAATGCGCGGAAATCACGGCGGCGGTCGGCGGAGAAGAGAAGCTGCGCGATCTCGCGTGCAATCCGGCGCTCGAGGGCTTCACGCTGCCCAAGGTGCTTTGGCTGAGAAAGCACGAGCCCGCCGCATATGCGCGGCTGGCCACCGTGCTGCTTCCGAAAGACTACATCCGGTATCGACTCACCGGGCAACTCGCGACCGATCCGTCAGACGCGTCGGCGACGTTGATGTATGACACGGCGAACCTTCGCTGGAGCGACGAAATCCTCGCTGCGGTCGGCGTGCCGCGCTCCATCGTGCCCGACGTTGGTGGGTCGTCGGAGATTCTCGGCCGCATCAATGCGCAGGCGGCGGCGCTGACCACGTTGCTCGAGGGCACGCCCGTCGTTGGCGGGGGCGCAGACAACGCATGTGGCGCGGCAGGCGTCGGCGCGACGACACCTGGCGAAGTCGTATCGAGTTGGGGCACGTCTGGCACGGTGCTGGCGCCAACCGTCGTACCGCTCGTCGATCCGGGTTTGCGCGCCCACACGTTCTGTCACGTCGCCCCTGGTGCGTGGTATCTCATGGGCGTGGTGCTGTCGGCTGGTGGCGCCTTCAGCTGGTATCGCGACCAGTTTGCCCGCGATGCCGGAGACGCACGTGACGCGGACAGGAAACTCGACGAGGAAGCGGCGAGCGTTCCGCGCGGCGCCGGCGGCGTCACCTTCCTCCCGTACCTGCAAGGGGAGCGAACGCCGCATCGGGACGCAGCGGCTCGTGGCGCGTTGCTCGGGCTGAGCCTCGCACACAGTCGCGCGCATGCGACGCGCGCGGTGCTCGAAGGCATCACCTTCGCACTCCGGGATTCCCTGACCATTCTCCAGGACCTCAAGCTCGCGCCGAGTCACCTGCTGCTGACGGGCGGGGGAGCAAAAAGCGCGTTCATCCGTCAGTTGCAAGCGGAGGTCTTCGGACTTCCCATCACCACGGTGAATCGCGAGGAGGGTCCTGCGTACGGCGCGGCGCTGCTCGCCGCGGTTGGGGCTGGCGCCTTCGCGGATCTCGGCGCGGCGGCGACGGCAACACTGACGCGCGCGCCGCTCGAGCACCCGGCGGAGGGCGCACACGAGGCGTACGCCGCCCCCTACGCCGCGTTCCGGCGTGCCTATGGTGCCGCGCGGGTGGATTTGCTGTAGCATTACCGAATGCATCCAGTCGTTCGCCGCCTGGTCGGCTCGCAGGAGAGTGGACTCGTTCTCGTGGTGGTGCTCGTCACCGCCGTGCTGGCGTTGCTCGCGGGTTCGCATCCGGATCGCGCGACTGGCGCGCTGATCAACAACTTCTGGAACGCGAATACGCTCATCCAGACGGCCACCGACGCCAGCTTCTTTGCGTTGATGGCCATTGGCGCGACGATGGTCATCATCTCCGGCGGGATCGACCTCTCCGTGGGATCGATTTACGCGCTGGCCGGCGTGTCGCTTGGTCTTACGATGCGCGCGGTCGGGCCCATGGGCAGCAGCGCCACCGTGCTGCTCGGTTTCGTCGTGTGCACATGCGTCGGACTGTTGTGCGGACTGCTCAATGGCGCACTCGTCGTTGGACTGCGTGTACATCCATTCATCATCACACTCGGCACGATGTGGGTGCTGCGCGGCATCGCATTCGTCACGACGAAGGCCGAGAGCATCATTCTGCCGACCGCACTGACGTCGTTTAGCAAGGCGCCGCTTGGGTTGCGCGCCGGTCTGTATCCGGTGCCGATGTTGTGCATGATCGCACTCACCGTCGTCGGTGCGATCTATCTGACACGGACCGTGATGGGCCGGCACATTTTCGCCTTTGGCGGCAGCACCGAGGCAAGTCGCTTTGCCGGACTTTCCCTCGGGCGCATTCAGATCGGCGTCTTTGCCGTGTCAGGGCTGACCGCGGGTATTGCGGCATTCCTCGGCGCCGGCTTCTACGGTTCAGTCTCCTCGGGCGATGCGCAAGGATACGAGTTGTATGTGATCGCGTCGGCGGTCGTAGGTGGCGCGAGCCTGCTGGGTGGGAAAGGCAGCGCGGTAGGTGCGATGCTTGGTGCGCTGCTGATCGTTCTGTTCAGGCAGTCGATTCGGACGCTTCATTTCGATCAGAACTACGAGTGGATCGTGATTGGGTGTGCGATCATCATTGCTGTCGTGGTGGATCAGTGGAGTACGCGGGCGACCGCTCGAAGACTGACAAAGGCGGGGCATTAGGATTCTCGTTTACTAAAGTGGTGTTGTCATTTTCACCGCAGAGGACGCAGAGGCGCAGAGGATCGCAGAGAAAAGCTGAAAGGCGCAACAGCAGGTGCGGGCCCTTCGCTAATGCTCCGGACGACAAAACGAGCATGATGTCACCCCGAGCGAGCGAAGCGAGGGCCTCACTTTTCGAAACGAGTTTTTGAAGCCCTCTGCGCACCTCTGCGCCTCTGCGCCCTCTGCGGTAGAAAGACGGTAGATGCTCGATTGGCGGTACCAACCAAGAACCGGGAATTGACGATATGAACAATCGATTCATTCGAAGAACGGCGGCGTTGCTCGTCGTAGGCGCCTGGACCATGGCCTGCTCGAAGGGCGCCGAGAAAGCCGGTGACACCGCTGGTGTGGCGCCCGCCGCTGTGCCGGCGGCAGGCGGCAAGATCATCATCGCCGTGATCGGCAAGAGCTCCGACAACCCCGTCTTTCTCGCCGCGCGTACCGGCGCCGAGGAAACCGCGAAGAAGATCTCCGACAGTACCAAGGTGCCCGTCGAGATCATGTGGCTGACACCGGCAAAGGAAGACGCCGAGGTGCAGGCGCAGCGCATTCGCCAGGCGGTGAATGATGGTGCGGCCGCCGTTCTCCTCTCTGCGTCGGACGCCGGAAAAGTTACCGGCGCGATCAATGACGCAGTGGACCGCGGCGTTCCGGTGATGATGTTCGACAGCGACGCGCCCGCCTCCAAGCGTTTTGCGTTCTATGGAGCCGACGATGCGAAGACCGGCGCCGGGGTGATGTCGGAGCTCTCGACGCTCATGGGCGGCAAAGGCAAGGTCGCCATCCTCGCTGGCAACCAGAACGCGCCCAATCTTCAGGCCCGCGTCAAGGGCGTGAAAGATGAAGCGGCGAAGCACCCGGGCATCAGCATCGTTGGCGTCTTCAACCACAACGAAGCCCCGCAGGACGCCGCGGCTGAAGTCGTCCGCGTCAACAACGCGTACCCCGAGATTACCGGCTGGGCGATGATCGGCGGCTGGCCGTTGTTCACGCAGACACTGCTGACCGATCTCAACCCGGCGAAGATGAAGGTCGTGTCTGTCGACGCCCTGCCCGCCGAGTTGGCGTATGTCGAAAAGGGGATCGCGCCAGTGCTTCTGGCGCAGCCGGTCTACCTGTGGGGCTCCATCGGCGTGCAGACGCTCTTTGCCAAGGTGCACGACAAGAAGGATCCTGCGCAGCCCATCATGACGATGGACCTCATTCGCGTCACGAAGGCGAATCTCGGCGAATACTCCCGTCAGTTGAAGGCGTGGGGCTTCACGGGCATCGACGAGAAGTACCTCAAGATGTAATGGTAAGCGAGCCCGCGGTTCGGCTGACGAACGTCAGCAAACGCTTTCCTGGCGTTCAGGCATTGAGCGGCGTCTCCATCGAGATCGCCGCGGGCTCGTGTCACGCCCTCTGCGGAGAAAACGGCGCAGGGAAAAGTACCCTCGGTAAGATCCTCGCCGGACTTCAGTCACCCGACGAGGGGCAACTCTTCGTGTTCGGTCGTGAGGTGCACTTCGCGTCGCCGCACGACGCGCTCGCCGCAGGCATCGCAATGGTGCACCAGGAGCTCGCCTTCTGCGAGAACATGACCGTCGCCGAGAATCTCTGTCTCGGCGCCATTCCGACGCGGCGCGGCTTCGTCGACCGCGCCGAGATGCACCGGCGGGCGCTCGCGCTGCTCGCAGAGACGGGCACGACGCTCGACGTCGACGGGCGGCTGGGTGATCTCTCGATCGGCAACCGGCAGATGGTGCAGATCGCGTCGGCAGTCGGTGGTGGTGCTCGTATCATCGTCTTCGATGAACCGACGAGCAGCCTCAGTCAGGCCGAGGCGGAGCGGTTGTTCGCGCTGCTCGCTCGGCTGCGCGAGCGCGGCGTCACGTGCATCTACGTGTCGCATCGCATGCCGGAGATCTTTGCACTCTGCGACACGGTCAGCACCCTGCGCGACGGCGGGCACGTCGCAACGCGCGCGACGGCCGGACTTACGGAGGGTGAACTGGTCGAGCTGATGATCGGTCGGCCCATTGCGGAGTATTTCCCACCGCACGACCAGCGGCCGCGTGGCGACGAGGTGCTTCGCGCAGAATCGCTGAGTGTGGTCGGCCGCTTCGAAAACATTTCCCTGCGATTGAACGCTGGTGAGGTCGTCGGCTTGGCAGGCCTTATGGGCGCAGGCCGTTCAGAGGTCGCGAGCGCGTTGTTCGGCCTCGAGCCCCTCGCCGCGGGCACCATCTATCTGCGCGGCGTCGCCGTGCACATCGCCGGGCCGCAGGACGCGATTCGCGCCGGCATCGGTTTCGTGCCTGAGGATCGAAAGCGGCAGGGGCTGGTGCTTTCGGAAAGTGCGTTACACAACACGTCGCTTCCCACGTTGAAGCGTCTCTCGAAGCTGTCGTGGATTTTTCGCGCGAAGGAGCGACGCCAGGCGAGCGACCTGTTCGATCGTCTGCGCGTTCGCACGCCGTCGTTGGACGCCGTGGTGGCGGGTCTGTCTGGCGGCAACCAGCAGAAGGTCGTACTCGCGAAGTGGCTCGCGGCTCGGCCGAGTATCCTGATTCTCGATGAGCCCACGCGAGGTGTTGACGTCGGTGCAAAGGCGGAGATTCACGCGTTGATCGGCGAGCTGGCTGCGGCGGGTACGGCGATCCTCGTGATCTCGAGTGAGCTGCCGGAACTGCTCACGCTGTCGGAGCGCATCCTCGTTTTGCGCGAAGGACGGCTCGTCGGCGAGCTGCCTCGCGCCGACGCAAATCAAGCGGCGTTGCTCCGGTTGATGGCTGGCGTCGCGTAGCGAATGAGGAGCACCCGTCGCACGATCGTCATGGCCGCACTGCTATTACTGGCGTGCGCCGCGGCGGCCGCAGCGCAGCGAACCGCGCGTCTGACCGGCATTGTCCGCGATACGGCGCACAACGTCCTCAGCGACGTCGTCGTGCAGGTGTTCTCCCAGCGCGATGAATTGCTGGCGACGACGCGAAGCGACGTGCGAGGTGTCTATAATGTCGATCTAGCCGAGCGGGGCGGGGCCCGCCTGCGTGCGCGACGACTTGGCTTCCAGGCGTTTGCCTCTGGCGACATAGTGCTCAGCGCGGATTCTGCCTCGCGACTCGACATCACCTTGGTACCAGTCGCCCAGCGGTTGGGTGAAGTGATCGTCAAGGCAGAATCGAATCGTTCGGTCTTTCTCGAGCGCGCCGCGGCCGGAGGGCGACACGCGCACTTTATCGATTCGACGTCGTTGGCAGGGAGAGACAAGCGCAGCATGCTCGTGCTCTTCAACCAGTTGTCAGGCACGAGCATCCATGTCGGCACGCCCGTGCAAGGAGGGCGGGGCGTGAGCTACCGTCCAGCTGAAGGCGGAGATGTACTCATGGGGCCCGGCAACTGTGTGGCGACGGTGTACGTCGACGGATGGCTCACCGGCGCGGCGGAGTTGAGACGCGTTCTTCGTGCGCCCGAAGTGGCGGGCATCGAGATCTACGATGTGCCTGCGCTGGCTCCCTTTCCGTATCGCCCCGATACGCTGGCCAAATGTCCGATCGTGTTGATCTGGAGCGGCGCGGGATTCTCATGGGAGCCGCGGAAGTGGTAGAACCTGACGCCGTCGCGAGCCGCGCGAGTTAGATAGATAGAGAGATAGCATCAGCTTCCTTTCGCCCGTTCTTGATACACGCGCATCAGTTCACTGACGAGAATCCCATGGATGCTCATGCCGCTGAGATTGGCGTTCGTGATTGATGCGCCGCTCAGATTCACGTCGTCGAAGGTCGCGCCGGCGAGGTTGATGTTGGTGAACGTCGCCCGGTGCAGGTTGACGTCATCGAACACGGACTCCGACAGGTCGGCATCGTGAACGGCAAGCTGGTCTTTGACATGTTCGATATTCATGATTGCAGCTCGGTGACGGTGACTGGGCAGGGAGGGCGGCGAGTGAGCTACCAAACAGCCGCAAGCGGAGTTGTCCTGATGAACCTGGCGTGGTTGCGATCTGGTTTGTCGATGTAGGTAACTTGCCGATGTGGGTATATGCAATGAATCGCGTGCCGTGCGGCGGACGTCGTCGCGTTGGCGGCAGATTCCAGGCGACGGCGGTCACGCTGCGCCAAAACGCCTGCACAACGCGTCCACGGCGTGTGGCAACGCGGACGATCTGCTCTGCAGTGCGGACGAGGTGCTCTGCGCCGCGCCATTTTCGCCGCGCGTCGCGCCTCGTCGGGTGAGCAGTGCTTCAACTGCTCGTCTACAATGCGCTTGGCTGCCTCTGCGGTGCGCACGGCCGTCTGCGCAATGCGCCAAAACATCGTTGCCGTGCGCAAAGTGCCCTTTGCGATGTTTCGGGTGTGCTGCGCACCCGGTACACGTTGCTGCGCATCGCGCCAACGTCGGTGAGCATCGCGGACGGACGCGTCAGCAGTGCGGACGAACGCTTCAACATTGCGGACGAATCGCTATGCAATGCGTCAACAACGTTCCCCACTGCGCCAGGAATGTTGGGCACCGCGGACGGCGTGCTGCGCAGTGCGGACGGCGTGGTGATCAATGCATCCGCGCCGGTGCGCATTGCGTCCGGCTTGCTCAACACCGCGCCACGTTGTGTGTGCCATGCGGACGGTTTGCTCGTCACTGCGCCTCACACACGGAGCAGTGCGCCCAAAGCGCTCATCACTGCGCACAAATTGATTGGCAGCCTGCCCAAATCCTTTGTTCAGTGAACGCGCCGATCACCGTTCTTCCTGCCCGGATGCCGCTGCAGCCTTATCATCACACAACGTTGCCGGCGTGGCGTAGCGTCATCAACGCCTGGGGTCTGGCGCGCGAGCCACGCACCCGGCGACACAACGGCAGCAGGCGGAAGTCATGCGCAAATATGACCTCTTATCACCCTATTGATTTCCCACATTGTTGGTGCGAATACTTGATCCAGTCCCGAGCCGAGTGAAGGCACCGGCCCTCATTGTTCTCGCGCAATCGCTCTCGCGCGTAGCGCAATCCGACGGGATCCGCTCCGTTCGCGCCCTCGCAGTTCTTATCCACAATGAAGAGTCAGAGGAGCATCGTTGTGAAGACCCTCTCCCGAAGCCCAAGGCTGGCGTTGACGCTCAGTCTGTTGGCCCTGCCCGCAAGTGCGCAGCAGAAGCTGGCCACACTGACCGTCACCCTCGACAGACCGACCAGCGGCCTCGACGTTCCCGCCAGCTTCAATCTGGATGAACTGACAAAGCTCGACGCGCCAGGTCTTTCCCTCGTGGAAGTGTCCGGGAAGACCAAGACGCCAATTGCCTTTCAAGTGGACAAAGGCGGCAAGACCCGCATGATCTACTGGATGGTCAATCACACGTCCGATGGTGCCAAGTCCAGAACGTATGAGCTGGCGGCCGCCAAGACCGCTGCCGCTCAGGGCGGCGTCGCGATCACGGACAAGGACGAATCGCTGGTGTTCGCCGCAGGCGGAACGGATCTTCTGTCATTCAAGTACGGCGTGCAAAAGATGCCGGCGAACTTCGTCGAACGGCCCAACGGCAAGGCGATCAACTATGCGCGTGGCGGTTTCATTCATCCGCTCAAGTCGCCGACGGGGCAGGTGCTCACACGCATCAACGCACCCGATCACTGGCATCACTACGGCATCTGGAATCCGTGGACGCATGCCCACGTGAACGGCAATCCGGAAATCGTCGATTTCTGGAATATCGGCGATGGCAAGGCAACCGTTCGCCTGGACAAGACGAAGGATGTGCTGTCAGGCCCCGTGTTCGCGGAAGCGAAGGCGGATCTCAGTGCGCTGCAGCTGAATCCCGACCGCAGCATCAAGGTCGACGCGCTGGGTGAAACGCAGACGATGCGTGTCTACCAACCGCAGGGCAAGCAGTCGTACATCTTCGACTTCACGAGTGTGTTGAGCCCCAGAGTCCCGTTCACGATCGTCGCCTATCGCTACGCGGGCTTCGGCTGGCGTGCCACACCCGAGTGGAATGCGACCAACAGTGAAATGATCACGTCGGAAGGGATCGACGTGAGATCGAAAATCAACGGAACGCGGGCGCGGTGGTGTATCGTGCAAGGAATGACGGGCGGTGAATACGCCGGAGCGGTCGTGCTTTCCAACCCAGAGAACCACAGCCATCCTGAAGCGATGCGAGTGTGGGATGAAAAGAACACCAACGCGCGCGACAGTGGACCCGGCGCCGTGTTCTTCAACTTCAACCCGGCGATGGAAGAAATCACGCCGGACTGGCCGCTCGAAGTGGGCAAGAGCTACGAACTGAAGTACCGCATGATTGTCTATACGGGCAAGTTCACGCCGGCGATGGCGGAAAGTGCCTGGCAGTACTACGCCAAACCGGCCACAGTTGTCGCAAAGAAGTAGACGCCAACCTCCTCTGGAGATCGCCCCGCGGTTCGGGGCGATTTCTTCTGGTGAGAGTGCCAGTTTCAGGATCACTAAGAAACCAGCGGTTCAACGGTTGCGCGCGTAAGGTGATATGGTGACTCTGGAAGATCCTCGATCCAGATTCCTCTCAGCAGCTTCATTGGCGAGTCGTCTGCACGACGCCCGTCATGAAGGACTTGGTGGCTCGAAATCCCCCACGGCCCCGACTTATGATTCCACCCCTTGTTTCACTGGTAACCGTCCTCGCGGCCTCGGTCGCGCCACCCGTTCCGTTGGCGGACACGGTCATCCAGATCAGCGCAATCCAGGGAATGCACTTCAGCCTGCCTCGCTTCGAGGTCGCGCCCGGCATGAAAGTGACGATCGTCTTCCGAAATATGGATTCGCAGGCCGACATGCCGCACAACCTGGTCATCATGCGACCGGGGACGCGGACGAAGGTGATAACCGCGGCGCTGCAGGCCACGGCAAAGCAGGAGTATATCCCTGTCACTCGTGACATCCTTTTCAAGACACCGTTGGTCGTGCAGCGTGAGAGCTTCACGCTCACCTTCACCGCACCGGCTGCCAAGGGCGCCTATCCGTATGCATGCACCTTTCCGGGGCATGGCTTCGTGATGTACGGGGCGATGTATGTGGGCACCACGCCGCCGCCGCTGGCGACCGATGAAAATGTGCCGCCGGAACAGCGCGTCCCGCCGCCCGCTGGACGAGGTGGCGGCCGAGGCGGCCGAGGTGGCTTGCCTCCCGGTCCGCGCCCGATATCCGCCGGGGCGATCTCATACGGTTCCACGTTCCCGGCGGTGTCGCGCACCTTCCTCGCGGATAATGGCCCAGCGTCGATCGCGGTCGCGCTCACCCCGCAGCGGTCGTACAACTTCGACGCCGGCGTGTCGTATTTCCGACAGGCCTGGGACGGCGGCTTCGTCGACAACTACCCGCACTGGCGCGGAAATGGAGACGGCTACGCCGATGTCATTGGCAAGGTCTGGTACCACAGCAAGGCGAACTTCCCCTGGCGTGTGAGCGCTCCCGACTCCATTCCGGAGGCGCGCTTCCTCGGGTATCGTCTGGTGCAGGGCGGATACCCCGAGTTCCACTACAAGATCGGTGATGCCGATGTGCGCGAACTGGTGTTGCCCCGCGAAGGCGGCTCCGGCGTCGTGCGCAATTTCGAGATCACGACCACGCATCCGTTGCGCTTCATCACGGATCCCGAGGGCGGTGCGAATTTCTCGGCATCGGCAGGCCAGATGCAGGGAAAGGTGCTCACGCTCACGCCCGAGCAGGCGCGCAAATTCAGCATCACCATGACCCCAGCCGCACCACTACCATGACGCCAACCGTGGGAGGGCACGCGATGAGAACTTGCACGCTTTCGCTCATCCTCGGGCTCGCTGTTGTCGCGACGCCCGCGGCGGTCAGCGCCCAAGGTCGTCAAGGAGCGCCACCACCGGCTCCCGGCGCAGTCGCCCAGACACCGGCGAACTACCCGTATACGATCGAGAAAATACCCACGCCGGATAGTCTCTCGGCGGAAGTGGGAGGCATCGGCTTCCTTCCCGACGGCCGCGTTGTCGCCGCGTTCCACCACGGCGAGGTGATGATCTACGATCCGGCGAAGAAAGACTGGAAGGTCTTTGCCACGGGTCTGCACGATCCGCTCGGCCTCGTCGTCATCAGTGCGAGCGAGATGATCGTCGGGCAGCGTCCCGAAGTCACGCGCATCAAGGATACCGACGGAGACGGGAAGGCCGACACGTTCGAGACGCTGAGCGATCAATTCGGCATGTCGGGGAACTACTCCGAGTTCCTCCACGGTCCCATCATGGACGCGGAGGGAAATCTCTTCTACTCCCTCAACACCGCGTCGAACAACGGACCGGTCCGCAAGATCATCCGTGGCACGTACTCACCGCGTGGACGCATCGGCCGCATGTTCTCGGCCGTCGACTACCGCGGATGGGTGATGAAGATTACCCCCGACGGAAAGACCATCCCCTACGCGGGCGGATTCCGTTCGCCGAACGGCCTCGTTCTCGATAAGGACGGTGACCTCTTCGTCACCGACAATCAGGGAGACTGGCTGGGAAGCAGCAAGCTGTACAAGGTGGATCAGGGCAAGTTCTACGGGCACACGCCCAGCCTTGCGTGGGACCCGGCGATCAACACCACCCCGACGACCATCCCCATCCCCATTCTCGACAAGATGCGCCAACGGGAGATCGTCTTCTTCCCCCACGGCATCCTGGCGAACTCGCCGACGATGCCGCAAATCGACTACACGGGCGGGAAGTTCGGACCCTTCGGCGGCCAGATGTTCGTTGGCGAGATGAACCATCCCCTGATCATGCGGGTGATGCTGGAAGAGGTGAATCACGAGTTCCAGGGGGCGGTCGCGCCATTCCTCAGCCAGCCCAACTTGCGGCTGGGGAGCAACCGTCTGGCCTTCGCCCCGGACGGCTCGCTCTGGGTGGGCCACACCGACCACGGCTGGCTCGGCGACAAGGGAATCACTCGTATCAGTTGGAATGGCCAGACGCCGCTGGATGTCTCTGCCATGAACCTGACGACACACGGCTTCGATCTCACGTTCACGAAGCCGGTGAATGCTGAGGTCGCGGCGAAGTTGGCGACGTATCAGTTCCGTAAGTACTCCTACGAATACCACCTCGATTACGGCTCCGACCGGATGGATCAGGGACCGGTGGCTGTGACCAAGGTGGTGGTGTCGCCTGACGGCCTTCACGCTTCGCTGACGCTGGCGGAATTGCAGCCGAAGTTTGTCTATCAGCTCGATCTTGTCAGCCTGACGGGAACCGATGGGGCCCCGCTCGTGAACTCGACCATCTATTACACGATCAATCAGCTCCGTCAGCCCGGCGCGGCGCCCACCATAGCACCTCGGCGATAACGGCAGCGTACGAGCATTTTCAACCTCGAAAGGATACCTAGCATGCGCTCTCCACGTATCGCTCTCGTGCTCGCCTTCCTGTTGGGCGGCACGTCCGTCGCGGCTCTCCACGCCTCCTCCGTCATGGACGAACTCCTGAACACCACCGTCTACCAATGGAGCACGCTTCGCGCGCAGGAGTCGGCGAGTGGGTCCACGCGTCAGTACTTTGACCGACCCACGTCATCCCTTCTCGGGCTCGCGCTCCGCGCCCGCACCGTGGCTCCTGGGGCAACGCCACACCCGATCGTGCCGAACTCCGGCCCGCGCGAGCTGGTGCTTATCGTGAAGGAGGGCGTGCTCGAGATCAAGCTCGGCGACAAGGCGCCGGTGAAGATCGATGCCGGGTCGGCGGTGTTCCTCGCGTCGAATCAGGTCTACTTCATTCGCAACAAGGGCACTACGCCGGCGACGTACTACGAGTTCAACTGGTTGTCACCGGGAATGGCCGGCGAACGACAGTACTGACGGAGTTCGAGCTCGCGTTGCAGCTTTGAGCCGGAGCCATGAGCCTGAGCGCGAGCTTCCAGCATTGAGCTGATGAGCGCTCTAAGCTCAAGCTCCGCGTTGCTCATTACTGACGCCGTCATCGCGAACGTCGACGGCCTGATGATTGTTCCGCATCTGACCGACAGCACGGTGACGAGGCTCGCGGCATTTCTGAGAGCGCTCACGGACCCGGCGGCGCGCACGCTGGCGACGACCGTTCCCTCGCGCGTGCCGAGTGGAATACCGGTCGGTCCCCCGTAGGGGGAACGCGGGATTGACACAGTCGAGCCAGGGCGCATATACTCAGAGCGCTACCATAGCGATCTAAGTATATGCCTCCAGCGAACTCCGCACAGACGGCGCTCGACATGCTCGTGTTGACGATCCTCAGTCGCCGCGGGCCATCCCATGGCTACGGCATCGCCAACGCCATCCAGGACCTCTCGAAGGATGCACTCCGCATCGACGAAGGCTCGCTCTACCCCGCGCTCCATCGCATGGAGGAGGCCGGGTGGATCGCGGCGGAATGGACGGTCACCGAAAACAAGCGCCGAGCGCGCCTGTATCACCTCAGCAAGGCCGGCGCGACGCAGCTCGAAGCAGAACGGGAGCGCTGGACAGTCTTCTCGGGGGCGGTCGCCCGAGTCCTCCGCTACGCGTAACCTTAACCGAGAGAGCGATGTCCTGGTTCACGCGGCTGCGTAACAGCGTCTTGCCTCAGCGAATGGACAACGATCTTCTCGAGGAGATCCGCGATCACATCGACCGGCGCGAATCTGATCTGCGCGCGAGCGGGTTGAGCGAATACGAAGCGCGGCGGCAGGCCGTGTTGGCGTTTGGCAGCGTAGCCAACGTCCGGGCGGAGAGCCGCGCGACCAAGCTGTGGGCGAACTGCGAAGGAACGATTCAGGACACGCGTTATGCGTGGCGCGGCCTGGTTCGCAATCCGGCGTTCACCATCACAGCCGTGCTTTCGCTCGGACTCGCCATCGGCGCGAACGCCGCGATCTATGCGCTCGTCGACGCTGTCGTGCTGCGCCCGCTACCGGTTCCATCGCCCGACCGATTGTTCACGCTCGAAGTGCGTGGCCAGACTCCGTCAGGATCGCCCACGAGCAGCGAGAACGCCGCCTTCAGCTTCCCTTTGTACACAGCACTGAACTCCGCCGCCGACGGTTCTGCGCGCATCGCCCTTTTCGGGTCTCCGTCCCGTGTCGACGTGCAGGGCAGTGACGCCGAGGCTGCGCCCGATGCGGCGCTTCAGCAGTTCGTCTCCGTCACGGCCTTCGACGTCATCGGCGTCGCGCCTGAGGTCGGCCAGTTCTTTTCGACCGCTGAAGACCAGGCCACATCGCCACGCGCCGTTGTCATTCTCAGCTACGACTTCTGGCGGCGTCGCTATGGCGCCGATTCCGCCGTCGTGGGCAAGCCGCTCGTGTTCGGTGGAAAGCGCCACGAGATCATCGGCGTCGCGCGCGCCGGGTTCACCGGAGTCGAAGCGGGGAAGTACATCGATGTCTGGCTTCCCATCACGCTCGCGGATCCAGGCCTTCTTGCTCAGCCCGAGGCACGAGCCTTCCAGCTGCTGGGTCGTCTCTCGCACGGGATCACGCGCGAATACCTCAGTGCGCGGCTACAACCCGTGTTTCGTCAGCATCAGGTGGAGCGGTCTGCAACGAAGACGGCGACGGAAAAGCGGGAATTGATCACGACATCGCTCGAGGCGCTGCCCGGCGCCAACGGCCTTGCGTCATTCCGTCGTACGTGGTTGCTGCCGCTGATGACGCTCCTTGGAATCGCCGTCGGGGTACTGCTGATCGCGTGTTCCAACGTCGCCAGTCTGCTACTTGCACGAGCCTCGGCGCGCTCCAGCGAAATCGCACTCCGGGCGGCGCTCGGTGCGGGACGCACGAGGCTCGTGCGACAGATCCTCCTCGAAAGCGTTCTGGTCGCCGTGCTCGCGACATCCCTTGGTTGGCTGACGTCTCGCGTGCTTGCGCCGATGCTTGTCTCGCTGACGTCAAGTCAAGGTGATCCCATTCGCCTGAACCTCTCGTCCGATGCGCGCGTACTTCTCTTCTGCGCAGGAATCTGCGCGCTCGCGGCGTTCATGAGCGGCGCGTTGCCTGCATGGCGTGCGACTGGAGTACATCAGACGTCGATGCGCAGCTACATGTACGAGCACGCTGGCCGATTGCGCCTCGGACGCACAGTCGTTGGGGCGCAGGTTGCGTTCGCGTTCTGCCTCGTCGTGTGGGGCGCAGGTTTTGCGCTCAGCTTACGCACGTTGACATCCGTCGACGCAGGGTTCGATGCGACTGGCGTTGTCGTCATGACCGTTGCCAATGATCTTGGCCCGCAACAGCGTGCCCTGCAGCTTTCGCTGATGCAGCAGCTTCAGGCGCGATCGGCGTCGCTCCCCGGCTCACAAGCCGCAGCCACCGCCTGGATGCCGATGTTCTCCGGAGGCCGTCGCGCGGAGCGCGTGGTGCTGCCCGGCAGAGCGCCGTCGGCGCGCGGTGAGACGTTCTATCGCGTCTCGCCGGGATTCCTCGCAACCTTGCACACGCCGCTTCTCAGCGGCCGAGATCTGCTGGCAACAGACGACGACACCGAACCTGTCGCGACGATCGTCAATCGCACATTTGCGGTACGCTACTTCGGAACCGAATCGGCTATTGGCCGTGAATTCCAGCGTGTCGATGGTGCGCGTCATCGCATCGTGGGCATTTCCGGCGACGCGCGGTTCGAGGACCTGAAGGGCGGTGCCGAAGCGATCGCTTACATGCCCATGAAACCGCCACGTTGGTTCACGATGTATGTGCGGTCGACGCGCGACGCTGCCTCTGTTGCCCAGATGGTGCAGCGTGAAGCGCGGGCACTTGGCTCGGGCCTGCGCGTCACTGGTGTGACGACCGTCAGCGAGTTGGTCGACAGCACGATGCGGAGAGAGCGGCTCCTTGCTGGCATCGGCGGTGTCTTTGCGTTCCTGGGGCTGGTCCTCGCCGCGATCGGCTTGTTCGGACTCTTCTCCTACTCCGTTGCACGGCGCACGAAGGAACTTGGCATTCGGTCGGCGCTTGGCGCGGCGCGAATGAACCTGTTGCGGCTCATCTTCAAAGATGAGATGGTGGTCATCGCTGGCGGTCTGGTGGCCGGACTCGCAGTAGCATTCTCCTTCGTACGCGTCGTTCGCTCGCTGCTTTTCGGCACGCAGCTCGCCGATCCCGCAGTCATCGCTACCGCGCTCGGCGTGTTCGTAGCCGCAGCGATGATTGCGTGTGTTATTCCCGCTCTGCGAGCGACGACAATCGATCCGATACTAGCGCTGCGTCGGGAGAGCTGACCGGCCGCTCGGCATCGAATCGCCCGGAACCCGTACACGTATCCTCACGTAGTGCCCACATGGAATACCTGCCGGCAGGCGCGTTTTACGGCGAAACGCGGACGACGACGCACACAGGGCAGGTGATCGTGACTGACGTGGACTACCCATCCGGTGCTCCCGGCGCCGGCTGGCACTACCACGAGCACGCGTTCTTCTGGCTGATTCTCGATGGGCACGCATCCGAAGTCACGCGCCGAGGCACGATAGACTGCCCTCGCGGCACGCTGTTGTATCAATGCGCCGAGGAACCCCATCGCAACCCGGGCTCGAGCGCGCGTCTCAGGAGCGTGTTTGTCGAGGTGAAGGATTCGTGGTTCGCGACCGTGCGCCATCTCGGAGAGGTGCTCCGCAACGTCAAGGAGATCCGCGATCCGCGCGTCAGAATGCTCTTTCACCAGATCCACCGTGAAAGCGTTGAGCGGCTTCCCCACTCCGAACTGGTTGTCGACGGGCTGCTCGCTCGCGTGGTCGACGCGCTCGCAGCGAGTGCGAATTCCCCGCGTGCGAGCAGCAGCTTGACGAGACGTCTCGCGGACCTGCTTCGCGACTCGACCGACACCCTGACGCTGACCGGTGTCGCCACAGAGCTGAATGTTCACCCTGTATACCTGAGTCGCTACTTTGCGCGGCAGTTCGGCTGCGGCTTTCGCGAGTACTTGCGACTGGCACGCGTGGAGAAAGCGCTCACGCTGATGCATGATCCCTCGTTGTCACTCACCGACATCGCGTTCGCGGCTGGCTTTGCCGATCAAAGCCATTTCGCGCGATGCTTCAGGGACGCTCACGGACAGACGCCATCACACTACCGGCGCGCTTTCGGTTAAGTCTGTTCTATTGTGCTCCGGTCGCCGCCTCTATGCTTCAGCAGGTGCAGGCGTGATCATCGATCGCCGCGTGCTTCTATCCCGGCTTCGGCTTTTTCAGTCAACCGGTGAGTGAGCTCGGTTCACTCGTTGCGATCGACCAGGCCCATCCCTGGATCTTCAACGACGGCGTCATCGTGACGGGTACGGTGCTGTTTGTGGGCTCCTTCGGCATCGATGCGGCACTTCGGCGAAACGGTCGCAATGTGATCCTGCGCGTCCTGCTCCTGCTGATGATGACGGTCGTCGCCGGATCCACCGCAATGGTCGGCCTATTTCCGTGGCCAGACCAGCGACATGGCGGCCCCGACCCGTTCGGCGGCCCGGGAGTAGTCGCGGTCGCGTTCCTGCTCACGCCAGTGCTGTTGACGCTCGCCATGTGGAAGAGCGGCGATCGCATCCTGCGCGCGTGCCTGCTCGGAAACATCGTTCTGCTGGTCGCGCTCACGCTCGTCAGGAGTAATGTCACGGGGGTTGTGCGCGGAGGCCCGTCTGAAGGGCTCGTGCAGCAACTGTTCGCCGTCGTCACATATTTGCCAATTGGCCTGTGCTCGGCGTACCTGCTCGGCAGCGCACGCGCGTGGCGGCGGATCGGCATGATTGCGGCAACTGGCATCGTCGCGATCGCCGGCGCATCCTCTGCGCGCGCGACTCAGGAGCGGCGCACCTTCGACGCTCACCAACAGCTTCCCAATGGAGCAGCCGACATCAGTGCCGGCCTCGACTCGATTCGCCGTCGCACGGGGATGCCGGCGTTTGCGGGCGCCGTGTTTGGGCCTCGCGGTCTGGTCGCGAGCGGCGCCACCGGCGTGCGAAAGCTCGGTGACACCACTCGCGTGTTGCCATCTGACCGCTGGCGATTGTGGTCCGATACAAAGGCGATGACGGCGGTGCTGATCGGCATGTACGTCGACGCTGGACAACTATCCTGGGACGCAACGCTGCCAACGCTGTTTCCGTCCATCGAACACATGGATCCGCGCTTCAAAGCAGTGACGCTCGCGCAGTTGCTCGCGCATCGTTCGGGCATCGGTGAAGATCCCGTTCTCCCTCCGAGCGCCAGCTATCAGTATGACTATCCAGGCGCGCGCGAGTTGCTGAGTGACTCGATGCGACCGCCGCAGGCGATTCGGGCAGCGCTAGCGAGTCTCGCACTCACGCACGCACCCTACTACGCACCCGGCTCGCGCTTCGAGTACTCCAGTTGGAATTACATCATTGCGAGCTCCATCGTGGAGCGACTCTCAGGCAAGCCGTGGGAAGAACTGCTCTCGTCGCGGATCTTTCTGCCACTCGGAATGACGAGCTGTGGGTTTGGTTTTCCGCCCTCGCATGGGATGCCAACCGAACCGTGGGACCACCTTGGGTCCACCCCGATTTCGCCGGGAATTCACGTGGCGCCACAGTCGGACATTACTCGCACATACGGCCCGTCGTCGACGGTGGTGTGCACACTGAACGACTGGGGAAAGTTTCTCGCGCTCTTCTTTCGTGATGGTCGGCGTGACCTGATTTCGCAGACTGCCCTCGATCGTATTACGGCGCCAGCATCATCGAACAACTATGCGATGGGCTGGTTCAGTGGTCCCCGGCGGGGATTCGAGGGGACGCTCTTGTGCCATACCGGTACGAACAACCTCTCGATGGCCATGGCCTGGGTCGCGCCCGGTCGCAGTCGGGCGTACATGGTGACGGCGAATAGCTTCACGCCAGGTACATCAGAGATCGCCATGGCGACGCTCGCCAGGCTTGCACGAACATTTCCCTGACGCTGAGTGAGAAGGCGCAACGGGCACGTTGGATCGAGCGATCATCCGCGCCCGTTGTAGAAGCTGGGGCGTCCGCGCAGTTGGAGAAGCGCGTGAACCACCAACTCGATCACGACGAAGCCGATTCCTGCAAGCCACCAGGCGGGCCATTGCGCCCGCTGTGGTGCCAGCAAATCAGCAGTGAGCGCCATGCAACGCACAAACGCGACGCCGGCGGCAAACCATGTGGCGAGACGCGCGATGACGAGCCGGGATCGGGTGCGTTCGAGTCGAGGACGGAGCGATGTGAGATACCAAAGCTCCACGTAATGTCCACCGAGTGAGGGCCAGAACGCGCAGAGCGTGCCCAGCGGCCATGCGACAATTCCATGCGTCCAGCGCCCAATGGCAGCGCCGGCCGCCATCGCGATGATTGTCGTGCGCAGGAGCGTGGTGGCGAGTGGCTCGATAGATCTCATCGTCCTGTGCGATCGTGGTGAGTAAGAGTGGGCGACGCCGTCACGTTCAAGTCGGCGGAAAGGTAGATACACCTCGACCGTCCGTCGACCACAACGCGTGCGGCACCAACTTGGTTCACCACGATCAGAGGCGCGTCGCGCGTATCAGCGCGCAGCAGAGCAAAAGTCGTGTGCGAACATGACCTCTTGTCCGCATCTTGATTTCGCGCCTTGCCATGGCGAATACTTCCGATTGTCCCGACACCCGAGTGAACACAGTGGCCATTAGTTCTTCTCGCGTACGACTCGCTGCATGTGCCCTGCTCGCCGCAGCGTGCACGACGGCCTCGCAAGCGAATCCTCCCTCAGCAGCGTCCGCCGCAGCGACGCCGTCCGGCGGTCTCACCGCGGATCAGGATCGCACGCGACTCATGAAACTCCTTGGCATGGAAAGCATGCGGCGGGGTGCGGCCGGGAGCGACACCGCGTCGCCCTACTACGCCAACTATCATGAGGAGAAAGCGAACCCATATCCGACCCTTCCCGATCCGCTGCTGACGCAGGCGCGTGAGCGCGTCACCACACCGGAGCAGTGGTGGTCGGTTCGCCGTCCTGAGATCGTCGAGCTCATGGATCGCGAAGTCTACGGTCGCGTTCCAAAGGATGTTCCGGCGGTGACGTGGCAAGTGAAGAGCACCACCGACACGATGTTTGGTGAAGTACCCGTCATTCGAAAGGACCTGGTTGGTCGCGCCGACAATTCCGCGTATCCCGCACTGACCGTTGAGATTCTTGCGAGCGTGACCACGCCGAAGAACGCGCGCGGGAAGGTCCCGGTCATGCTCATCTTCAGTGGCGGCGGATTTGGCGCACCAACGGCGGCGAGTGGCGGTACGACGACTCCGGCCGCGTGCACTCCACCGCCGAATCCAAATGCACCGGCCGGCCGTGCTGGCGGGGCGGTGGGAGGTCGTACCGGTGCTCCGCCAGCCGGAGCCGCCGGCGCCGGCGGACGTGCTGGTGGCCCGCCGGCTGCCGGCGCCGCCGGTGGGCGCGCTGGTGGTCCTCCTGGAGGTGGTCGCGGCGGCCAGCAAGGCCCGTCGTGGCAGGCGCAGGCACTCTCGCGTGGGTGGGGCTTTGCGTCGCTCAACACGGGCAGCGTGCAGCGCGACAACGGATGCGGCCTGACCGCCGGCATCATCGGGCTTGCGAACAAAGGCCAACCGCGCGCCGTCGACGGCTGGGGAGTGCTCCGCGCATGGGCGTGGGGTGCGAGCCGAGTGCTGGATTATTTCGAGACGGATCCGAATGTCGATGCGAAGCGCGTCGGGCTCGAGGGTCATTCGCGCTGGGGGAAAGCGACCATCGTTGCAATGGCATACGATCCGCGCTTCTCGATCGCGTATGTCAGTTCGTCGGGTGCCGGTGGAGCGAAGCTCAACCGACGCAACTGGGGCGAGCTCGTCGAGAACGTTGCCGCCACGAGCGAATACCATTGGATGGCGGGCAATTACATGAAGTACGCCGGTCCGCTCACGTGGGACGACATGCCGGTGGATGCGCATGAACTGATCGCGATGGCCGCGCCTCGGCCGGTGTTTATCTCAGGTGGCGCCACGCAGGGAGACGGGTGGGTGGATGCGAAGGGCATGTTCATGGCGGCGGCCGGCGCGCAGCCCGTGTACGCACTGCTTGGCCGGAAGACGATGGGTACCGACGTCTTTCCGCCGATCGAGAAGGGGCTGATGGACGGTGACATCGCGTTCCGTCAACACGCAGGCGGCCACACCGACCAGCCGAATTGGACGACGTTCCTGGCCTTCGCCGATCGCTACTGGAAATAGCGCTTCCTGTTGCTCGGTTAGAGCTTTTGAACGCAGAAACAGGTAGCCACCGGCACAGTGCGTTGAATAGAATTGAAGCGGATAGGATCTGACGACGTCCGCGTCGCCCGGCGACAGTGCGTAAGTTGTCGCGTTCGTCGTCGCGAGCGTCGTGCTTTGGCGTCGCATGTGCCCGCGGCGTGCGCTTCGCATCGATCCCGCCGAGACACTCCGCGCGGATTAACCTCCGGCTATGTTCCGCGCGAAGGCGAAACCGACTCCATTCAGCGACACTCTCGAAACCGTTCTCATGCGAACCGCGGCCATAGACAACGCGACACTCCTTCTGAGCGCGTCTCAGATCGCCGAGTTGCTGGACCACAAAGCGCTCCTGCATGGTCTCCGTGAGGCCATGCGCGCGTATGCGAACAGCGATGTTCCGCGCGGGCAGCGAGCACACAGCCCCGTGAATGACAACGTCGCGCAGTCGGTCATGATCGTGTTTCCCGGACTCATTCCGGGAATCCCTGCCTATACAGTGAAGGTGAACGCGAAGCTTCCGTGGGCCACACCGTCCGTGTTGGGGCTCGTGAACCTGCACGATTCCGCAACTGGGAGGCCGCTCGCGATCATGGATTCCGGGATTATCACGGAGGTTCGCACCGCACTCGTCGGTGGCATTGCGGCCGACGCGCTCGCCCGCCGCTCGATCGATACCGTTGCGATCATCGGAGCCGGCGTGCAGGGACGCGCGCAACTCCGAACGTTGCGAATGGTGCGTGAGTTCAGCGCGGTGCGCGTATTCGATCTGCACGCCGAGCGCGCAGCGCGCCTCATCGAGGATGTCTCGCCCGTGATCGATGCGACCTTCAGCATTGTGGACTCGCCAGAGGCCGCCGTTCGAGATGCCGATGTCATCATCACGGCGACGTGGGCGAAGGCGCCGTTCCTGACGCGAGACATGATCAAGGCCGGCGCGCACATTACTGCCGTGGGCGCGGACGAACCGGGAAAGGCTGAGCTCTCCGCGGATCTCATCCTTGGGTCGCGATTCGTCTGCGACGATCCCGATCTCGCACTGAGCATGGGAGCACTCGCCGGAGTCTCACTGGGCCGCGACGCCATCCATGCATCCCTCGGCCACGTTTTGGGCGACGCTTCGCTCGGGCGGCAGAGCGATGACGACATCACGATCTTCGGAAGCGTCGGACTCCCCTGTCAGGATCTCGCCGCAGTGTGGCAGGTCTATCAAGCTGCGCTCGAGCATGGTGCTGGCACGCATTTCACTTTTCCGGCGACCGAATAGCCCGGCTCGATGAGGAACACCGGTATTCCCCGCACACCGCGCCGCCGCGGTGCAACCGCTATCGCTGGGGAAGCACGCATCCCTGCTTCACTCGCATGCGAACCGAATCCAACGTCGCCATTTGTCTGAAAGGGTTCTGGTCGAACGCCAGGAAACTTGCCTCGTACCCATCGGCGAGCTTGCCGATCAGCCGACCGGGATACATCGACTGCGGCGTGCCCTCGTACCACATCCGCAGCAGTTCGCGATCGCTCCACACACCAAGTGCACGGAGCGCGTCTATTTCGCGCCGCCCAGTGGAGCCGAACATGTCCGGTCCGATCGCGAATCGCGCACCATATTTGGCGAGGAGGGCAAGGTTCTTACGCTGGACGGCGAGGTCCCGCGCCCGTCCGATCGGATCGTTCGGTTGGAAGTCCGCCTCTACCGCGGCCGTTGGAATCACGACGATCCCTCGCTCGCCGACCATCCGCGCCGTGGCATCACCAATCGAGAACTCCGCTTCGCGACCCTCGGGTATTCCGTATCCGATCGAATGCGCGAGGACGTCGACCCCGGCGTTCACGGCGACCTCGAAGTCATGCCGCGTATCGACATGTGCGGCGACGCGAAGTCCCGACGCGTGCGCACGTGCGACGATGGCAGGCACGAGCTCGGGACGCAGGCCCTTCACGTACCACGCATCCTTCGTCCACGACACACGTTCTGCGCCGTCTTCGGAGTAGACAAGGATGATCTTCAAGATATCCGGATGCCCCGCGACGATCGCCGGCCATTTCGCGTTCAGGTCGGCGATGGAGTCGATAAACCAGTACGCGTCATTCTCGGCGATGCGACTTGCCTTCAACTCCGCGACCCGTGGACCGAGTGCCTGTTGCAGGTCGAAGATGCCCATCGCCTTCGACTCGGCGTTCTCGAATCCGTGACCGAGTGTGGACGTGAGCGGCCCGTGTGCCCACGCGACATCGAGTGTACAAGGCGTGTTGAACTGCGAGCGGATCTTGTCGGATGCCGATTTCCGTTCGCCGAGTACCTGTACGTAGAACGTGCCTTCGGCGACATACTTCGCACGATACGGATCCAGCGTATTCAGGGAGCCGAGCATGTGGTTGTGCGCGTCGGCGAAGGGCGGAATGATGAAGCGGCCCTGTAGGTCAACGACGGTGTCGACGTGTGCCGGCCGCGCACTCGTCAGGATTCCGCGAACGGCGTAGAACGTTCTGTCCTCGAATGACTCGTTGGTCAGCCATCGGCCATTCGCGAACTCCATCGTGACCGCAGTTGGGTTTTCACGCACCCAGCCTGCTTCCGGAGCGGGCTTCGTTTGAATTGATCGGCAGGATGGTATGCCAAGGAGAGCGACCAACAACACAGCGCGCATCGACGCCTATCACTCGGTGAGGGTGACCGATAGACACGTCGGGCGTGCTGAGCGTTGTCAGTGTCTGAGGAGCTGGCCACGGTCCACGGGTAGTAGATCCCGACACTCGCTGCGCTCGCGCGGGATGACAGCACTACCTCGCGCGAGTCGTGGCGCCTGGTTGCGTTCATGTAAGGTGCAACCGTGGAGGACCGACGGTATCACACCTTCGGCGATGTGACGACGGTGCAGCTGCGGAAGGAGACCGCACTCCGCGCGCTGCTGACGATGGTGCAGTGGCGGCTTCTCCAGGACAACACCGGCTCGTTCGAGGAAAAGCCCTACCTCAGGGCCGACTCGAGTCCGCGGCTGCTATCGCCTTGCTTATCACGAGCACCGTCCCGGCGAAGAGCAACGTATCAAACACAAAGTTGATCGCCATGATGCGCTGTTGAACGCTTCCCGCAAGGAAGAAGTCAGGCACGTAGAGCGCGAGCGTCAGCAGCGTCATGAGCAACCCGCATAGTGCGGCCCCGGCACTTGCAAATCGCTCGATGAACATTGCGATGCCGAAGACAACGAGCAGGACCCCGGTCGCATAGGCCAAAAGCTGCGGGAGTGGAACCCATGCCGCGGTGAGCACGGGGCTGGGTACGCCCGGCGTAAACTCCGGATGCATGATGTGCTGAACGCCATACAGAACGAGCACACCCGCGGTCCAGATTCTCGCGATCGCGGCAATGGTTCGCGACGTGTCTGGCCAGCGGCCTCTCGTCTCCGTGGCGAACAGCGCCAACGCCCCCATCGCGAAGGTGGCCTGTCGCGCCGCGAGCGTCCAGTTGAGAAGAACTGCGGGATGCGCAATCGCCGCGGGGAGATCCATCAAGAGAACGAACAACGCGAACATGACTGCGAGACTGATCGCCGCCCACCGGATGTAACGCCGGGCGACGAAGCTCGATGCGGCCGCGAGGTGCGCGACGCCGACGAAGTAGGCGATGAACAGGCGCGCCGGCAGCCATTTCGGGACGATCGAGGCGATGTTTGCCGCGATCGTAAAGTGCTCGCCGGCAAAGGCAGCCAGTGCCGCAGCGACAAAGGTGGGGCCGAGTACGACGAGTCCGAACGCGTCGCGCGCCGCAGCCGCGCGGACGTCCCGCCGGTAGGTGAGGATTCCCGCGGCAAGAAAGGAAAGGCCCAATAGGGTCGGCCAGAGTACAGCAGGCGTCATGGTACCTCGTGAGAGCGGAGGGCAACGCGCGACACCCTGCGGACCAACGCAGCGTTGCGGCGGTCACTCCTTCACCCCACCCCTACCGTGCTGTGGCGCACAGCCCGTCCAAGTGCCCGCACGTGCACCGGTCCACCAACGTGCCGGCACGTGGGCATTGCTCGAGAGTGCAGAATCTCGGTCTGCACCGAGCGTCTAAGGAGGCCCGTCGTTGGAGAAGAATGACTCACACCGTGTCTTGACGACGACTGAATACGGTCGTAGAGTCCCGAACTCGTCGGAAATAGTTCGCGCAAGGTCATATTTCCTGATGACTCGCATCTGAATTGATTCGATGGTGGCAAAGCCAATGGAATTCGCGATCTCGGATTGTCGCGTCAGGAAGACGTCGAGCGCGCGAGAGGGCTGACGGCAGCGCGCCTCAATCGACGAACGCCCGCGCGTCGGCGTACTGTGATCAGCGCTGACCGGTCCACCCTTCACAGACTCCGACATGACCCTGTCAATTGAATCCGTCGGCCGTCGGCTGGCTCGCACGCTCGGCGTCGCGGCGGCTGCCGGCGTCGCGTTGTCCGCAACTGCGGCGACCCCGTCCGTAGCAACGGCGCAAATGGACACGCAACTGGCGCTTCACGCCGATCGAGGTCGCGACACGATCAGCAAACACATTTACGGGCAGTTCGCCGAACATCTTGGTCGGCTGGTCTATGACGGTGTCTGGACTCGCTCGTCGGCGTCAGCGCCATGGCAGATTCGCCAGGACGTGCTTCAGGCGCTGAAGAAGATCCAGGTTCCGAACATTCGCTGGCCGGGTGGTTGCTTCGCCGACACATATCACTGGCGCGATGGTGTGGGGCCGCGCGAGCAACGGCCGAGCATCGTGAACACCAACTGGGGCGGCGTGACCGAGGACAACGGCGTTGGAACACACGAGTTTCTGGCGCTGACCAAGGCGCTGGGTGCGGAGCCCTTCATTGTCGGAAATGTCGGAAGCGGCACCGTTCAGGAAATGCACGACTGGTGGGAGTATGTGAATCACCCCGGATCGAGCCCAATGGCAGACCTGCGCCGCAAGAACGGTCAGGACGAACCGTTCAAGGTTCGCTGGTGGGGAATCGGGAACGAAGCATGGGGTTGCGGTGGCAACATGCGGCCGGAGTATTACGCCGACGAATTGAAGCGTTACGGGACGTATCTGCCGGGGTACGCGGGAACGCGTCCCTTTCGCGTCGCCGTCGGCCCGTCGGATGGCGATTACAACTGGATGGAAGTCGTGATGCGCGATGCCGGCCGGATGATCGATGGGATCGACATGCATCACTACACGATCGCGGGAACGTGGGCGGTGAAGGGGCCCGCCACCGGCTTCACCGAGATGCAGTGGTTCCGCGCGATGCGGAGTGCGCTCGCCGTGGACGAGATGATCACGCGACACGCTGCCATCATGGACAAGTACGATGCGCGAAAGCGTGTGGCGCTGATCGTCGGCGAATGGGGCATCTGGCATGACGCGGAGCCGGGCAGTCGCCCCGGATTTCTGTATCAGCAGAACGCCATGCGCGACGCACTCGTCGCGTCGGCGTCGCTCGACATCTTCAACAGGCACGCCGATCGCGTGCGTGGCGCGAACATCGCCCAGATGGTGAACGTGCTCCAGTCGATGATTCTCACTCAGGGCAGCCAGATGGTGCTCACGCCCACGTACCACGTGTTCGAGTTCTACACCGTTCACCACGACGCGGTGCTGCTTCCGATCACCGTCACGAGCGCCGGGTGGTATCGCATGGGCACCGATTCCGTGCCGGCGGTCAGTGCGTCGGCGTCGCGTGACCGGAGCGGCAAAATGCATGTGACGATGAGCAACCTCGATCCGAACGGTGCGCGCACCGTGACTGTCGACATCCAGGGCGCGACAGCCACCAGTGCCACCGGACGTATTCTCACCGGTCCGGCGATGGGAGCATTCAACAGCTTCGACAAGCCGGAGGTTGTGAAGCCGGAATCATTCACTGGTGCGCGCATCGCGAACGGACAGCTCACGGTCACACTTCCCGCACATTCGATTATCGTCCTCGAACTCCGGTGATTCCGAGCGCATGGACTGCGGCGGCCGGCGTGCGGTAGCCGGACCGCTGGTGCGAGCACCAGCGCTCTCGTACGATCCCGTGTTCGACGGCGCTATGGGCGGCTAAGGGGACGGCTAAGGGCAATGCTGTTCAGTTAGGAACTGCAGCAAAACACAAAAGCTTCACCGCAGAGGACGCAGAGAGGTCGT